>CAVTXC010000009.1:0-164095 GCA_963738525.1 Bryobacterales bacterium | reverse complement strand
ATGAACTGGATGTAATTGCCCTGTCCGGACTTCGGGAAAACCGGCCCGAACCCGAAGCCCAGGCCAAGAGGAAGAGCAGCGGCTGTGCGAGCGACGCAACGATCCGTGGCTGGACCGGATATATCGCTTGACTTCACGGAGCCACAAGATGTAGATCGCGGTCATTGAATTACCTTTTGGCCGGAGTCCAAGTTTTCGCCATGGTGCGCATGCTGGCCGCGGCGTCGGCGCCTTCTTCGCGAATCGACTCGCCGGTGAGGGCGAGGAACGCCTGTTCCAGCGTGTCGGCGCCGGTCTGCTGCTTGAGCTCAGCCGACGTTCCCTGCGCCACGATCCTGCCGTGGTCGATAATGGCGATGCGGTGCGCCACGCGGTCGGCCTCTTCCATGTAATGCGTGGTCAGAAAGACGGTGACGCGTTCCTCTTCGTTCAGCTTCTTCACATGCGCCCAGAGTTGGTTGCGGCGTCTGTGGGTCGAGCCCGAGAGTGGGTTCGTCGAGGAAGATGATCTTCGGCGTATGCAATAAACTGCGCGCGATTTCCAGCCTGCGCTTCATGCCGCCCGAAAAGAGTTTTACGCGGTCGTTTTTGCGATCCCACAGCTCGAAGCGCCGCAATAATTCCTCAGATCGTTCGATCCGCAGCGTGCGCGGGACTCCATAGAGCATGCCGTGCAACTCCATGTTTTCCCACGCGCTGAGATCGATGTCGAGGCTCGGATCCTGAAACACAATGCCAAATCGCTGGCGCGCCTGATTGGGTCGAAGCGATGGGTCCAGACCATCGATTTCCACTTTTCCGCTGGTGGGCTTGAGCAGCGTCGTGAGCATCTTGATAGTGGTGGTTTTGCCCGCCCCATTTGGTCCGAGAAACGCGAAGATTTCGCCTCTGGCCACTTCGAAAGAAATATCCTTCACGGCGGCGTTTTCACCGAACCTCTTGGTGAGATTTTGAACCCGGATCACGTGGGCCTCCGGAGCACGATACTAAACGGTGCAGTTCAGGATTGTCAATCGCAGTGGCAACGCTATTCGGAGACCCAGACGCGAAACTGTGTCACCGTTTCAAATCCCATTCTCCGATACAGTTCGAGACCGGCGCTGGTGGATTGAAGCACGATCGGTAAATTGGGGCCACAGTCTTCCGCTGTGATCGCGGCCCGTATGATCGTCTCCGCGTAGCCGAGCTGGCGAAAGGCTGGGAGAGTGGCCACGTTGTAGATTCCGAGTGAATCCGGGGTCGCAACCGTCGCCGCCGTGGCGAGCGGCTCACGGCCGGAGTATCCGACCCACGCGCGAAAGGGCAGCCGTTCGGGAGTTCGATTGTCGAAGACTTCCGCGAACCAATCTGCGGGGACGCGGAAACAACGTGATCCGATGGAGCGAAAATCCTCTAACGCCCTCGAATCCTGCACTTCGCGCACCTGGCAAACCGGGAGGCGTCGGGCGGGAGGTTCAAGACTGGCGGCGAGCATCCCTGGCATGTGCGTGGCGAGCGAAAGGCCGTACCTCGCAAAAAGGGACTGGGCGCGACGGCGAAGGGATGCAGGTAGCAGTCCGTCACACAACCAGAATGACCAGGGAATTCCTCGCGCCCCGAAATGCACAAGTGCCATGGAAATGCGCCGCTCGAAGTCGGCTTCGCTCGTAACGGCCGAGTGGAGAAAAGCCGCATTGAACATTTGAAAACGGACATCGAGCGAAAGGATATGGAGGCCGCCGTACACTGCGGCCTCAGACAGTTCGCGAGCTCCCGTCAATGCGCGGAAACACTCGCGGAGGTTTCGCTCCACCGGGCCGAAGCAGGTCACTTTAGTTTTGCAGAATCCTTGAGAGACGAGCGGAAACGTGCTCGCGCGCGCACCGGGACGTGAAATTTCGTCAATTTCCTAAGGAAAACAGCGGTTTCTGGCATTTCTCTCTTTACTTCACTTTACGCTGTTCGTATGATTATTACGTTTTGAAACGCATGGAGCGCGATCCCGCGGGGCGCGTAAATGAACACTGGCGCACAGCGCCGATTCCGCAAATCGCAAGCACTTGCGGCGCATTGGAGGCATAATTTGGCAACATCGAGAATGACGCAGACACAACTTATGAGGGCGCTGGCTGAAAACTGTGACGTCCCCAACAAGACCGCACGGACGATGCTGGACCACCTTTCCCAGCTGGCGGTGAGTGAAGTAAAGAAGAATGGTGTCTTCGTTCTGCCCGGGCATCGGCCGGCTGGTTCGCGTGGACCGCAAGGCGCGCATGGGCCGCAATCCGGCAACCGGCGAAGCGATCAAGATCCCGGCCAAGAAAGTCGTCAAATTTCGCGTCGCCAAAGCCGTGAAGGACGCGATCGTTCCGCCGAAGAAGGCGAAAGCCTAGAGTTCTGGTTTAACTACATCGCTTTTGCAAAAGACCCCGTGCAGCGCTGCTACGCGCTGCACGGGGTCTTTGCCAAGAGAGATCAGATTGCCCTCTGGTGTACGGGCGAGCCTTTAGTAGGTCTTTTTTTCTTCCGGAGTCTTCGGCTCTTCTTTTACCGACTGTTTGAAGTTTCGAATACCTTCTCCCAGTCCTTTGGCCATCTCCGGAATTTTCTTGCCGCCAAACAGGATCACGGCTACCACCAGGATCAGGATGATCTCCGGTGTGCCTAAGCCGCCCAAACCTGCAGTTTGTAGATCCAAGGACATCAAAGGTCCTCCTCTTCACCTTCGATTGTAGGAAGGAGCCCCTTGCACGTCAACTTGCAGGATCGACGGGGTATATTCTAGTTCACAATCCAAGTCGAACAGAACAAACCAATCATGCAACCGATTCCCGTTAACCAGCAGCAGAGTCTTGTTGACCGTCTCACCAGCGCCTGTGGCGGCGCATACACACCGGAGCAGCGCCGGAAGTACTTCATCACCGGCCCACAGTGGGCGGCTGCTTATCCCGGGCACGCGCTGTTCCATGCGCCTACCCGCACCGAAGTACCGTTTGTGGAAGTAATCCGGGAATACGGCAAGATTGGCCTCAACTGGTGGTGCACCCACGACACTGACGTGATCCCCACGGAGGATTTGGGAAAAGATCGTCAGCATGCGACGGTGGACCAGATCAAGCAAGCTCTTCGCGACAACGGGTTGAAGTGTTCGATGGTGACCACCGAGACTTTCCATCACGCGGTCTGGGCGGCTAGTCCCGCGGCGGAGTCTCCCGCAGTACGGGAATATGCCAAGTTTCGCGTGAAGAACACGGTAGACATCGGGCACGAGTTGGAAGCCCAATTCGCTGTCTACTGGCCGGGTTCCCTGGGCTATCAAGTACAGGGCGCGGTGGAAGAAACCGAAACGCTCAAGTGGTATGCCGAAGCGCTGAACGCCGCTTGCGAGCACGATATTGAAGTGGCCGCGCAGAAGGGCCGCCCTACCTTGAAGCACTGCATGGAGGCGAAGCCTTTTGAGCCCGCTGCCGAGATTCTGCTTCCGACCAGCGATGCCATGCTCGCTTTTATCGCGTCAGGGCTGCTGACTCACCCGGAGATGGTCGGCCTGAATCCGGAATATCTCCACGAACTGATGTGGGGCGCCGCACCCCGGGCTGCGCTGGCGCGCGCCATTGTCGCCGGCAAGTTGTGGCATTTCGACATCAACGACGGCTACCGTTTGAAACACGACGTGGATATCGCTGTGGGACTCGTGAATCCGCTCGACTGGCTGAATGTGTTGGTAATGCTGCGCAGCCACGGCTATAACGGGCCGTTCAATCTCGACTACAAGCCGCCGCGCACCACAAGCAACCACGGCGTCTTCTCGATGAGCTTCCCGACCGCCATCGACCGTTTCATCACGTTGTGGGAGATGGCGGGCGAGGTGATGGAAGACGCGGTAATCAAAGAGGCAACGGACGCGCTGAAAGCGGGAGCTCCGATTCCCAGCACGATCAATGCGAGCGCCATCTTCGAAGCGCATAAGGAACTGCTGACTTTGCACGAGTTGATCGCGCACCGGCTATTTCAGATCCTGGTAGGCGCGCACCGCGGCCGAACGTACTCGGTCTGAAGCGCCGCGTCGGGGAATGAAGGTTAGCGCGCGGCCCGAACTGCTTCGCAGAACTGGCGCGCGCGCTTTTCGATTTCATCGTAGTCGCCGGTCTCGATGAGCTTGGCGCTGACGAGTTCGCCGCCGACGGCAACCGCGCAAGCGCCTGCCGCCAGGAAATCTCCGCAGGTCGTCAGGCTGACTCCGCCTGTGGGAATCATTTCGATATGGGGAAGCGGCCCTTTCAGGGCCTTAATGTATTTGGGACCACCGACGCTATCGGCGGGAAAAATTTTAATGACGTCCGCACCCGCTTGCCAAGCGGTGACCACCTCGGTCGGCGTCAACGCGCCCGGACAGATCACCTTCGAATAGCGCTTGGCCATCTCGATCGTTTTCACATTTAGCGAAGGCGTGACGAAAAACTCGGCGCCGGCCAGCATACAAGCCCGCGCGGTTTCGGGATCAAGAACCGTTCCCGCGCCCAGTACAATTTTGTCGCCGTATTGATCCGCAACCTTCTCCAGGGCGCGGATGGCGCCGGGCACGGTCATGGTGATTTCAGCGGCGCGAATGCCGCCGCGGTAGATGGCGTCAATGGCGCGAATGGCACTATCCGCGCTGTTGGTACGCACTACCGGGACGATGCCGATCTCGCGTATCGACCGTAGTATCTCCTCAGGTTTCATCGCCCGAAGTATACAATGCGGAATGGGTGTCCTCCAGTTCCTGTTCCGTCTGATTCTCCATGGCCGTTTAGGGGCTTTGGCATGGATCGGAGCGCATTATCCGGAGGTCGGCCCAATCCGGATCGGCAGGAAACGCGGGCTGCTTCTGGGCACTCCCGAACTCATCGAAGAGGTGCTGGTTCATCGAGTCGACGACTTTCAGAAGAGCCCCGCTCTTCGGATTTTTTCGCGGCCTCTTCTCGGTAATGGAATTCTGACGAGTGAAGGCGATGAACATCGCAAGCACCGGAAACTCGTGGCTCCGGCGTTCGCTCACCAGAGGATTCCCCGCTACGCGGATGTGATGTGCGGACTCGCCCGGCAGACCTTCGAAGCGTGGCCTGCCGCTGGCATCGTCGACATGCACCGCGAGATGACGCGGCTCACGCTCGCGATTGTAGGAAGAACGTTGTTTGACGTCAATCTGCTCGAGGATGCGGACGAAATCGGCAAGCACATCACGGAATTGATTGAGTACGCCACTGAGCAAACGCGGTCTTTACGGCCGGTGCCCTTCGAAAAGGATACGAGGCGGAGTCTGCGCGCCCGGCGCTCGGTGGACCGCTTGGATGAAACCATCTTCCGCTTGATTGAAGGGAGAAGGGCAACCGGGGAAGACAAGGGCGATCTCCTTTCCATGCTCCTTTTATCCTGCGACGAAGATGGCAACGGTCTCACCGACCAGCAAGTTCGTGACGAGGCAATGACTTTGTTTGTCGCCGGCCATGAGACGACCGCCAACGGCACGACTTGGGCACTTTACTTGTTGGCGCAATATCCTGAAATCCAGAAAGCGTTGCAGGCGGAAGTTCTCTCTGCAGTCGGCGAGCGAGCCATCACGATGTCCGATCTTCCGCGGTTGCCGCTCGCACTACAGACTTTCAAGGAAGCGATGCGGCTATATCCACCGGCCTACATCATCGTCCGCGAAGCGCTTCACGACGTGGAACTGCAAGGGGGCGTTCGCGTCCGGCAAGGCGAACTGGTGGCGCTCTGCGAGTACATCGTGCAGCGCAATGAGCGGTACTTCCCGGATCCCTTGCGGTTTGACCCGGGGCGCTTTACGCCGGAGAACGAAGCTAAGATCAAGCGATACGCTTACTTTCCCTTCGGGGCAGGACGGCGAATCTGCATCGGCAATCAGTTTGCGTTGATGGAAGGGCAGATTATTCTGGCAACGGTGATGCAACACGCCACGGTGTCGCTCCCGCGCTCGACCCGGTTAACCGGAAATCCGCTGCTTACCCTGCGGCCTAAAGGGCGCGCTCTGATGCATGTGACCCGCAACTAGGCGCTACGTGCGCGGGACACTGGAGACGGACAGCTGGTCGGCGAGCCATTTGGTCATGTAGGCCTTGTATGCGGTCAGATGTTCATACTCCCACCAGCGGATTCCGTGACCTCCGCCTTTGACCGGATACACTTCGCAGCTTCCGCCGGTAGCGCGGAGCTTACTACAGAACGTGGTGGATTGTTCGAACGGTACCAGGTTGTCTGCCGTTCCATGGATCAGGAGAAATGGCGGAGCATCCTTCCGGACCCATGTGACCGGAGAGATCTGTTGCAGAGTTCCGCGAATCATTGCCTCCCAGGGAGCGCCTTTGATCGAGCGGCGAATGGAATCGGGAATCTGTCGCGACGTATCCGCGAGCGAGAGAAGATCGTTCGGCGCGTAGAGCGCAACGACGGCTTTGACGGCGCCGTTTCCCCCGGTTTTAGAGCGGCCATCGAGGCGAGTTGCGCTCCGGCGGACTCCCCGACGAGTGCGATTCGAGCCGGGTCGACGCGATACTCGGCGGCGTGAGCCTTGACGAACGCGACCGCCTGGCGGACGTCATCGACCGCAGTTCCCATGGTTAGGATAGACGAAATACCCTGTTCCGCAGTGGTCACGCCGCGGCTTCCGGCGAGCCGATAGCTAATGGAGAACCATGCGAGTCCGGCATCCGCAATGGGTTTGAACAGAGGTTCTACAGTATGCTTGCGGTCTCCCATTACCCAGCCACCACCGTGAACAATAATTGCGGCTGCGAAAGGCCCTGAGCCGGCGGGGATATGAGCGTCAAGCCGAAGACTGATGTTATCGGCCCGGCCGTACTCAACATCCTCGATAAATTCAGCTTTTCCGGGTGTTGCGAATGTTGTCATGAAAATGAGAAGGAGAATTCCCAGGGGTGAGAACGTCATCGGATAGGAGCGTAAACGCCGCCTAGTTATGAGATGCACGCACGACACGATCGGTTATGAGGAATCGTTTACGTGTTGGATTGGCTGGAAGCCAATCTGATAGGCTGTTCCGCATGAATCGTCCGATTTCACGTCGATTGTTCCTGGGAACCACAGCGGCCGGAATGCTTGCCACACAAGCCCGAGGCGCCGCGATCGCGCCTCAGCATCTGGGCGTTGAGCTTTATACCGTGCGAACTCTGATGCCGGCGAAAGATGACGTAGTGCTGCACCAGATCTCGGAGATCGGCTACCGGGAACTCGAGGGAGACTACCCGACGTTGATGAGGATCTCGTCAGGCGCGAAGGTCATTGGACTCGATCCTATTTCCTGTCACATTCCCTTAGATTCAGTTAATGGAAAGGGCACGCCGCTTGAAAAGGTGTTTGCCGACCTGCAGCATATCGGGACTAAGTACGCCGTGGTTCCGTACATTCCGGTGCCGGAGCGCAAACCCGAGATCCTATCCGCATTCGGCGACAAGATGAATAAAGCGGGTGAGCTCGCGAAAAAGCACCAACTGCAGTTTGCGTATCACAATCATGCTTTTGAATGGGGCCAGATGAACGGGAAGCGCGTGTTCGACGTCATGTTTTCGAACACGGATCCCAAGCTGGTGCAATTTGAGGCGGACGTATTTTGGCTAAGTGTGGGCGGCGTGAATCCGGTGAAGTTTCTGGAGGAGCACAAAGGCCGTGTGCCGCTAGTGCACCTGAAAGATAAGGCGCAGGAGCAGCAGGTTCAGTACAACGAGAACGTCCCCAAAGAGACGTTCAAAGAAGTCGGAAACGGCAGCCTGGACATGCCGGCAATCATCAAGGCTGCGCAAAGCGCGGGCACGCAATACTTCTTTGTCGAGCAAGATCAGACGCCGGGAGATCCGCTCGCGAGCTTGAAACAAAGCTTCGCGTACATTAACGGGCTGCACGGCTAGTGTCGTTAGCCAGCGGTATCCAAACCTCCATCGCCTGCTCGCCGCGGTTTGCCCACGAATAATAAGGGATAAACGTGAGAGTGACCGGGCGGAACGCACTTGGCGCGGCGGAAGAGAGATCGCGGTAAAGCGGATCGTCCTCGAGCGGCCGCGCCGCGTTCATGCCGGGGTGCTCGAGGACGACAACGCCGCCGAGCAGGTCGCGGCGGTACTGCTCGGTGAATTGCGCTCCAGCCCCGGTTGAGAGCGATTCATCAAACAGGCTCGTGGTGAGAGGCTGGTCGGGTTTCTCGAGGCAATACACTAAGGGACCGCGTTCTACGGCGACGCGCCCCATGTTCTCGCGGACGAGCGGATTGGCCGCAGTGAGGCGCGGACGCAAGTCTAGTTCGATGCGGACCCGGTCACCGGGCTTCCAGGTGCGTTCGATTTCGGCAAACTGCCCCGCATGAACGGATTGCGCCACTCCATTTACGAGCAAACGGGTTTCTCGCGACCACGCGGGAATCCTAAGTTGGAGAACGAATTTTAGCGGCGCCGAAGGATTCACGGTGAGGTCGATAGCGCCTTTCCACGGGTAATCGGTCGTCTGACTAACGCGAATCGGTGAACCATTTTCGAGATGCCAATCGAGGGTTGAAGACCCGTAGAGGTTCACCACTAGTCCGCGCGAATTGGTTGCGTAGAAGTAGCCGGGTAACGCGCCCATCGTCCTCTCGATATTAGGCGGACAGCAATCCGTCTCGTAGAATGCATTACGGATTTTTTCTCCGCGCGACTCCAGGGGATTGCGGTAGCAGTACAGAGTGCCGTCGAGCGACATGCCGGAATTGATGCCATTGAAAAGGGCGCGTTCCATGACATCCCCGAACCGGGATTCGCCCTCGACGGCCAGCATGCGCCAGTTCCACATGTAGTTGCCGATTGCCGCGCAGCTCTCTGTATACGCCTGTGCGTTAGGAAGCTCATATGGCTCGCCGAAAGCTTCGCCGTCGGACCGCGAGCCGACGCCGCCCGTGATATAGAGCTTGTGCGTGACTGCGTCGTTCCAAAGCCGGTCCAATGTGTCGCGATATTTCGGATCGCCGGTCTCGGCGTAATAGTCGGTAGCTCCACACGCCGCATACATTGCCCGAACGGCATGGCCCACAAACTCGGTACGCGAGGTGAAGGGGATGCCACTAAACATATAGGTGGTCTGAGACTCCCTGAGATGGAGGCGTTCCCGTTCGACGCCGCTCAGCAGATAACCGGCAAATTTGAGGTAGCGCGGATCGCCGGTTTGGCGGCTCAGTTCGATCAACGCCATTTCAAGTTCCGGGTGTCCGGTTAGCGCGGGCTTCTTGTCCGGCCCGAAGGTATCCAGAACGTAGTTGGCGTATTTGATTCCAATATTCAGGAGGCGACGGTCTCCGTTTGCTCGGTCGAGGGCGATAGCGGCTTGGAGGAGATGTCCCAGGCAGTAGAGTTCGTGTGAGCGATACATCTCCGTAAAACGGAGCGGCGCCTTGGCGTCGACGTAGTAGGTGTTCAGATAACCGTCAGGCTGCTGGGCATCGCCGATGATCTTAATGGCAGTATCGACCTTCGCGGTGAGATCAGGGTGATTCGCGCCGGTTAGGAAGAATGCAGCCGCCTCGAGCCACTTGTAGATGTCAGAGTCCGTGTACACCGGGCCAACTCGCGCAGCAGTGCTATTGCCTTCCAAGCGACGGAAATTATCGAGTGTTCCATGTTTCTCAAGTTCGTCGAACATGGTCGGCATGCTGCGCTCGAGGGTGATAATCCTGCGACTGCCCCAGAAGCTTTCGTCGGAAAGTTTAACGGCTTGGATCGGTACCGGATGAAAAACCGCGCGAGGCGAGTGATTTGTATCAACCACCTGCGCGGGTAATGGGAGAAGAGGCAGGAACAGGTACGCGAACAATCGCATACCTGTATTGCAACATGTTAAGCGCGGCGGGAACGCGCGCTTGCTACTTTAGGCGCCTGAATCTCCTGAGCTGCCGCGAGAGTGCTGGCCGGCATCAACACTGAGGTGTCTACCATTTGGGCCATTTTGTAAGCGGGAAGGTCTTCTGCTTCCTTTACAAACCGCAGGACGTTGCTTGCAGGGTCCAGATCAACTTTCACCAGATCTCCGCCGACTAACTGACCGCTCGCCACCAGATTCGACAAAGGATGGACCAAACCCCGTTCTATAGAGCGTTTCAGGTGGCGTGCTCCATACTTCATGTCGGTACCTTCCGCCAGAAGGTGACCGCGTGCTGCATCGGTCAATGTAAACACGAAAGGAGCTGCTGTGTGCGAAGTAAATACCCGTTGCTGCAGAGCGTTTAACTCGATACTAAGAATTTGGTCGAGCTCGGTCGAGCCGAGCGGCTTGAACACGACTACTTTGTCGATACGGTTGATGAATTCCGGCGTAAACTTCCGGCGTGCCGCGTCGATCGCGGATCGGGTGATCTTGGCTGTTTATCGCAGCATCGATCTTGCACTCGCCAAGAGGTTCCAAGGAAACGCAGTTGAAACCTAACTTAGGCATCAGGATGGAACTCATCTCCGAGGCGCCAAGATTACTGGTCATGAAGATCATTGCCCGCGAGAAGTCCACGCGACGGTTATCTCCCAGGGTCAAGGTCGCCTTATCCAGAATCCCTAAGAGCAGATTCCACAAAGAATCACTAGCCTTCTCGATCTCGTCGAATAGTACGAAGCTGATCTTCACCTTTTCCGTGTGGTACTGGTTTAATACTTCCTGGCTCAGTAGCGGATGAGTTTCGCGATGGCCCAGATATCCAGGAGGCGAGCCGATCAACTTAGCAATCTCATGGCTGTGCTGAAATTCCGCGCAGTCGATCTTGATCACCGCGCGCATATCTCCAACCAGCGATTCGGCAACCGATTCGACCATACGTGTCTTGCCGGATCCGGTCGGTCCGAGGAAGAGCAGGTTGCCAATTGGTCGACCCGGGCTCGTCATTCCAGCCAGAAACGTCTGATAGATACTCACAATCTGTTGGACCGCATCGTCTTGACCGACGATGCGCTTTCGGAGATCAGCATTCAGCTTCTCCGCGTCGTGCCCTGCGAGAGTTGGATCCAAAACTTTATTGCGAAGCATCTTCTTCTCCCCACCGCCCCGAGCGCTTCAATCGCTCTTCTTTCACTTGATGTGACTACAAGGAAAGCACGCCGGTTGCCATATTATTTAGAACATGGACGAGATTTCATTCTTGTCTGGGTGGTTTAGTTCTATTGGGGTAAGTAGACTTCCTGAAACCGCTCATTTGGGCGGCTTGGAAGGCCGAATCTCAACGCGACTGACGAGCGTTCGCGCGGGTAAGCGAAGCAGCCCCACAACGACATCGGCGATATCGGAAGGCTGAATTTTCCAGTCGTTTTCAGGTTTAGTTTGCCCTGGAACATGACCAAAGTCGGTGTCCACGCTGCCCGGCATAATCGACGTAACTCGCACATTATCGTGGCGATGGTCGAGCATCATGGCTTCCGAAAAACCATTTACGCCGAACTTCGAAGCGTTATACGCAGCGCCGCCCGCAAAAGGATTCCGCCCGGCAAGACTCGAGATATTGAAGACGTACGACTCGCCGCTTTTCCGCAGCAGAGGCATTGCCGCGTGACAACAGTAATAAAGCCCGCTCAAGTTGAGGTCGATCACACGATGCCAGTCGGCCGGGCTTAAATCTGCCACTGATCCGAAGATTCCGAGGCCGGCATTGTTAATCAGAATATCGAGCTTGTTCCATTTCTGATCTACGAATTGGAACAAGGCTTCCACATCGTTCCATTTCGACACATCCGCCGGACGGCCTTCCAGGAGGCTCTCTTCACCCGCTTCTTCGCGTAATCGTCCGACTGCCTGATTGACTTGTTCAGACTTTCGACCGCAGATGAGTACCGCGGCGCCTGCTCGAGCGAGGCCGAGCGCGATCGCGTACCCGATGCCACGTGTCCCTCCTGTGACAACAGCTGACTTACCGGCAAGAAAACGATCCATAACCTCGAACATAGCGCGTTCACCCGGGCGAATGGGTTCCTGCCCTAACATGAGAGGGAATGGACAACACAGGCCGGGATTGGCGGTCGCGCGCTCGTATGGAATTCGACACTTTCCTGGGAGTACTTGAAGCGGAGTGGAATACGCGACGGGACGAAGAGGTCCGGCTGGGCGCCTCTAAAGCACGTAACGAATTTTCCGAGTCCCTGAATCAGGGGTTGAGGCGAATTCGCCAAGCAGGCTCACCGGAATCGCTCCACAAATTAGCCGTGGAACTGACGGAACCTAATGCGCCCAAATGTGCACTGTTCCTTTTTCACGAGAGTCACGCGGAAGCAACCGAAGGGCGCGGATTAGGTCCGCTGCCCATTCGATTCGCTCCCAACGAAGCCGCAGCATTTCGCGCCGCGATCGAATCGCAAGATCCCGTAATCGCCGTAGCGATTCCGTCTGAGATTTCACCGGCCCTGATGGAACGGATTGGAACGGAAACGACGGAACGTGTTTTCTTGTTTCCGCTGGTTGTTCGGGGACAGGTGCATGCTGTTCTGCTGGCAGTGGGAGTCGTGTCCTCTGCAATCCTAGAACTCATCGCCGGGTTAGTCTCCCTCCAATGGGAAACGCTGACCGCTCCCGCGGTGGCACAGCGCGACGATTTGGTCTCAATCGGCGGAGCCCAGTCGGCCCGCGTCCCCCAACCTGGGGAGCGTAAAGGCTGGGCTGATTTAGACCCCACGGCCCAAGCATTGCACTTGCGTGCGCAGCGAAGCGCCCGTCTTCGTGTGGCTGAGATGCGATTGGAGCACGGGGAGGCTTTGCGGCGCGGCTTAGCTGACGGGAACTTGTATGAAGCTCTGCGTAAACCGATCGACCAGGCACGCGAGGAATTCAGGCGTGACTTTATTTCTGCATCCCCAACGATGGTCGACTACCTCTATCTTGAGATAATAAGAGGGTTAGCACAGGATAATGAGCACTTACTCGGTATCAATTTCCCCGGTCCATTGGTATAAATGGGATAGGGAATGAAGCATCGCATTCTCGTCTTACTGTTCGCCGCCTCCCAAGCTGGTGTTTCCGCAACACCGGGCGCTTCTACTCTTGCGCCGCTCGTTCGCTCGTACCGGGATTCGTCGACACCCGCTGGACGCGATGCCATTGAGAGCTTTGCGCGAGCCCACAGCCGCGAGACCGCTGGGGCGCTTGCGCAATTTGCACTGGGAGTCGCCTCGTTCGAGAACAAAGACTTCTCCGGCGCGGCGCAGTCTTTTGCTCGCCTGAAAGGGCAAGTGCCTGAGATCGCGGACTATGTTTCGTACTATCTTGCCGCGGCCCAATCTGCCCAGGGCGACAATGTGTCTGCACTCGCTACCCTTGGAACGCTGGGGGATTTTTTAGGAAATAAATCGCCGCTACTCCCTAAAGCTGTAATTCTCGATGCCACACTCCGACTCAACTCTAGTGACGCTGCCGTGCTCAAGCCTGCCGTGGACGCCTTGCGCGCGCGATCTTCCAATGTCGTTCAGCCTGAGGCGGATTTTGCCTTAGCTTTGGCCAACGATGCTTTAGGGAATCCCGTCGAAGCGGCGATGTACTATCAGCGCGTTTACTTCATGCAACCAGCCACGCAAATGGCCGCGCAAAGTTGGACCGCTATCGACCGTCTCCACAAGGCGCTTGGTGCTTCCTATCCGGCACCACCTGCGCCGCTACTTTTGGAACGCGGGCAGAAGTGGATCGATGCCAAGGAGTATTCGAAAGCCCGGGCGGAGTTTGAAGCCATCCAGCCCTTGCTCACAGGCTTGGAACACGATCAAGCTCGCGTTCGCGTCGGCGCCGCGCAGTACGTCAGCGGGGATTACCGCGGGGCCTACCAATATTTGAAAGGCTTGGATCTGCCGAAAGACGAATCGGATGCGGAGCGCTGGTACTACATAGAAGAGTGCGCCCGTCGCATGAACAACGACGACGAGATGATGGACGCAATCAAGGACCTCGCACGTCATCATGAGCGATCAGTCTGGCGTTTGAAGGCCTTGGTTTCCGCCGGGAATCGCTATCTCCTCAATCATCAAGCGGACAAATATGAGCCGTTATACCGGGCTGCTTGGGTAACCTTCCCTACCGATTCGACTACCGCTTACTGCCACTGGAAGATCACGTGGGACGCATATCTGGCCAACAAGCGAGAGTCGCGTGATCTGCTCCGCGAACAGGTGGAGCATTACCCAGGCGATAACAAAGCCGCTACGGCGCTCTACTATCTCGGCCGTCTCTCCGAGACGGAGAACGATAACGAAGCCGCGCGCGCGTATTACGAGCGACTGGATAACGAATTCCCAAACTTCTACTATGCCGTGCTGGGCCGGGAACGGCTGACTCAACCACGGGTAGCGGCCGCAACGGCGTCGTCCAAGGTGTCAGCCTGGCTCGACACAGTCGACTTCCCCTCTCACGCCGATTATTCCAGCCAGACCCCGAGCGAGGCGACCAAGATCCGAATCGAGCGAGCCCGTCTTCTGGCTTCGTCCGGTTTGACCGATTTTGCGGATGCGGAAGTGCGTTTCGGTGCGAAAGTGGACGGGCAGCCTCACCTGCTTGCGGTCGAAATCGCCCGCACGGATGCGGCGCCTTACCTCAGCCTAAAACACATGAAAAGCTTGGCGCCGGATTACCTTTCCACGGCGGTCGAGGATGCGCCGAAGCAATTCTGGCGCATGTTGTTTCCCTTGCCGTATTCCAGTGCGCTCGTCAGCAGCGCCAATCAGCAAAGCCTCGATCCCTATCTGGTGGCTGCTTTGATTCGGCAGGAATCCGAATTTAATCCAGGGGCACATTCGCACGCCAACGCCTACGGATTGACCCAAATCGTTCCGGCGACCGGTCGGATGTTGGCCAGGCAACAGGGCATCCGGGGTTTTTCTCCCTCGCTCCTTTACCAGCCCGAAACAAACCTTCAACTTGGAACCCGCTACATACGCTCTCTTCTGGATCAGTGGAATGGGCGTTGGGAACTGACCCTCGCTGCGTATAATGCCGGACCGGGCCGCGTGAAGGAGTGGTTGGCTTGGAGTAACTACCGTGAACCTTCCGAGTTCGTGGAGTCCATTCCGTTTACGGAAACCCGGGAGTATGTGCAGGCCGTGATTCGCAACGCGGCGGTGTACCGGCAGATCTATGGTCCAACGCCGGTAATTGAGGCGGACGAGGCCATGGCGCCCGTAATCCCCGTCGCCCAACCGATCCGACCGGCGGTCAGTCGGAACCGCAAGGCGGCTCCCAAGCGAAGTCCTCTCATACGCAAGGTGACTGCCACGCATGGAAAAACGCGGGGCGGAGCCCATGTCGTTTCCAAGCCTCGTTCCGCATCCAAGAACCATAGCGCCTCCAAGCGCAAGCACCACTAGTCCCGGCTCTATGGAGGGTGACCGCTTTCGCAGCGAGAGAACGCAGGGTTTTACCGAGTCCGTCATCCGTGAGATGACACGCCACGCGGTTCGTAGCGGCGCCGTCAATCTGGCCCAAGGTTTCCCGGATTTTCCAGCCCCGGAGTGGCTGAAGGAAGCGGCATGCGACGCGATTCGCGCCGACGTCAATCAGTACTCCATCACCTGGGGATCGAAGGCTCTTCGTGACGCAATCTGCTCGAAGTACGCCCGGACCTACGCTCTTGAGCCGGATCCGGAACGCGAAGTCACCGTGTGTTGCGGCGCAACCGAGGGAATGATTGCCGCTCTTTTGGCGCTCGTAAATCCCGGCGACGAAGTCATTGTTTTCGAGCCTTTTTACGAGAATTACGGCCCCGATACGAAGCTTTGCGGCGCCATCCGGCGTCTGATTCGGTTACACCCGCCAGATTGGACATACGACCCGGCAGAGTTGCGGGCGGCGTTTAACGCTCGTACCCGGGCCATTATCATCAATACTCCGCACAACCCAACGGGGAAGGTATTTAGCCGGGAAGAACTCACGGAGATCGCTCTCCTTTGCCAGGAGTTCGACGTGCTCGCCGTCACCGATGAAATTTATGAGCACATCATCTATGACAGCGTCAAACACGTTCCCATTATCACGCTCCCGGGAATGCGCGAACGTTCGGTCCTGGTGAACAGTATGAGCAAGACGTTCTCGGTGACCGGCTGGCGCGTCGGCTGGGTGATTGCCGCGCCTGAATTGACGACCTCCATACGGAAGGTGCACGATTTTCTCACGGTGGGAGCGGCTGCTCCCCTTCAGCAGGCGAGCGCCATCGCACTTGCCTCGGGCCTCGACTACTACGTGCGTTTGAGCGCTGACTACACAGCGCGAAGAGACTTGCTTATGGAGTTACTGGGGCGTGCCGGATTTCGTTGTTTCCGCCCGGGCGGAGCATACTACGTGATGGCGCAAATTCCGGCAAATACGGGTAAGAACGACTACGAATTCGCGCTTCACCTGATTGAAAAGAATCACGTCGCTGCTGTCCCCGGGTCGAGTTTTTACGAAACGACAAGAAATACCCGGCAAATCCGCTTCTGTTTCTGTAAATCGTATGAGACTCTGTCACTAGCAGGCCAGCGGTTGTTGGAAGGCAGGTAAGCCGCTGTTCTCCAGAGGTGTCCAATGTTCTCCGCGTTTCTCCTGCCGGATTCCGAGTTGCGGGAATCCGGAACCGGTCCAGTTTTCGACCTCGGGGCTAGCGATTCCGCCCGCCCTCAACTGCTTGTTTTCACACTCGGAATCACGCACATTGTAGAGCAGGAAAGTCTCAATGTCGCTATTGAAGGCTCGGTCGACGGACTATCGTGGCCGGGTAAACCACTCGTCGCATTTTCGCAAAAATTCTATACCGGCCGATATCAGGTCATATTCGACCTGCAGGCCCGGTCGGACGTACGGTTCCTCCGTGCTAAGTGGGTGTTGAACCGTTGGGGCAGAGGAGAGTTAAAGCCCTTTTTCTGCGCGTCTCTCCGCATGGAATCCCAGCCCGCGGCAGTGGCGCGGGTGGCCGCAGCAATCTAGCTCAGCTTTACCGGACGGCTCTCTTTGCACGAACGGTAAATCGCTTCCAGAATTCGGAGATCTCGCAGGCCTTCTTCACCCGAACTTCGCGGTGTTTTGTTTTGCTGGATACATTCGGCCAGGTGGTCTGCTTCTCTCCGGAACTGCTGAGGATTGGAATCCGGCACAGTATCATCGCCGTCCGATCTCCCGCCCGTATCGATGTTCAGCTTCAATCCTTCATACGAGAAAGCCGGTTCCATCTTCAGTGACCCCTTGGATCCGAAGATGCGGTAGTACCCGACCGTATTCGTACCGAAACTGGTGTTGCAAGTGGTCAGCAGACCGGACGGGAAGCGCATCGTCCATACGAGGTTCTCTTCAACCTCGTCAAAGCGTCCGTCCTTGTCAATTACCGCCCAGCGAGCGTCTACCTCTGAGGGTTCCTCGCCGGTGAGAAAACGACATGCGTTGAGGCAGTAGATTCCCACGTCCATCAGAGGTCCGCCGCCGGCATACTTTTTAGTGGCGCGCCACTCGTTTCGTCCGATATTGAAACCAAACGACGAATCGATCATCTCGAGTCTGCCGATAGCTCCGTTGCGCAGCGCTTGCTGGGCTTTGAGCGTGTTCGGCTCGTACTGCAGGCGATACGCGATCATCAGTTTACGATCTGCCTTCTTACAGGCATCGATCATCTTCTGACACTCCGCTACGCTCACTGCCATCGGCTTTTCGCAGAGCACATGTTTTCCGGCATTCGCGGCGCGGATCGAGTACTCGGCGTGCATGCTGTTCGGAAGCGCGACATAGACTGCGTCGATGCTCGCGTTGTCGCGCATGCGCTCCATGTCTTGGTAGGAGTAGATGGAAGATGCCGGCACGCCATATTGCTGGGCGACGCGTTCGGCCTTGTCCCGATGACCGCTTACGATTCCGGTGATCCGGCAATTGTCACTCAGCTTCACCCCGGGCATAAACTCACCCATGGAGATCCGCCCCAAACCGATAATGCAGTATCCGATTTTGCGGTCGCTCCCGGTCTGGGCATTCAAGGTCAAAGCCGAAGCGGCCGCTCCGGCCATCGCCTTCTGGAAGGTTCGTCGCGTCAAGTCCATCGAGTTCGCAGCATACTACAGCTGATTTTTACTTCGACATGGTCCCGGCCAGAAGCAAAACCAATGGCGCATTCCAGTTGATCGCCACCTCATTAGTCGCATACGATTCCTGCTCATCGAGATACATTCTTGCCGGGGGCAGATCGGGAAGCTTCCGCATCGCGGGATCTTGTTTACTGCGGTTTGGACCACCGGAAAGCAACCCCGGCCATGGTTCGGCATTGGTATCGGCGCCGCTCGGCCGATGATGTGGGTGGCGGAATGGATTCGCTCCCACCTGAGTCACCCATGAGAGCGAAAATGTGTTTCGCCCGAGCAGATAATGCAGATTCTCAATTGCGGTATTCACATATGACGGGTTCGGATGCAGTTCGTTCGCGACGAGCAGTTCGAACCCGGCGTTCGCGGCCGTGCCGTTCGAGCCCCATCCGTAATCCTTAGTCTGCATGGTTGTGCGGTACGGATTGCCGTTCGCTCGAACCACTAATTCGTCGGCTTCACGAACTGTCTGGTCTCGAATAGCGGCGACAGCGCTGGCGTCAGGGCCGCCCCCCAAGACATAGGTCCACAATGCGAGTTTGGCTACATTTCCCCAGCTGGGCGCTCCCGTGGAATTGAGAAATTCTCGGTAATGATCGAGGAAGTAGCTGGTGTAATGCGCATCTCGTGTGGTGCGGGAAAGTTCAGCCGCCGCCCACAAACGCTCGTCCGAGCACGCACGATCTCCGTACTCACCGGTTAAAACCGCAACCGGGTTGCGAAACAGCACCTGCGGGTACGTGTTCAGCCAACTCCAGGCCCTCAAAGCGGCATCCAGGCACCGCCGCGAGAACGCCGGATCGTAGGCGCGGAAAATACGCGCGGAAATGGCCATCACCGCGGCAAAGTCAGCCGTTGCACAGGAACTCTTGAACGGGCTCGCACCTGTACCGATCACGTAGCTCACGAGAGGATCCTTCTCCGGCATGACGAAGCCGCAAAAGCGCTCGCTCGTTTGTTTGTGCCAGACGCCTCCATCAACATCCTGCATCCCGAGCACCCACTTGAGGTTCCAGCGAGCTTCGTTAAGAATGTCGGGCGTGCCATTACCCGACTCGGGTATTTGAAGGTTTACGGCGCCGAGCTGTTTTCCGAATAGCTCCCAGGTCCAAAGCAGCGTGGCTGTTGAGATCCCCGAGTTGACCACGTACCGACCATAGTCGCCGGCGTCGTGCCAGCCGCCGGTGGCATCGGAAGCACCGGTTTTCCCGGAGGAGGCGTGAAAGGCTCCGCCGACGTGACAGGGTGGATGCTTGTAAGTCGGGAACTCGGGGCCAAGATCCACGACTATGCCGCAGCGCTGGCCATAAAAAGCACGCGCCGTCAGGTAAAACGCCCAGCGATAGACATCGGGCGAGATGCGGAACGGCCAACTCCGTCCCACGGAAGGCGCATCCAGGTAGTAGGAACCGGTCGTCTTTAGCGTTGTGAAGTCGGCGCTCTGCACGCGGTCGCCCGTGTCCGGATCTTCGATTTTGGCGGAAAGCTTTCCCTTGTAAACGACGGCACCATCCGCGGAACGTCGGATGGTGAAATCGTCTCCCTTCGCCCCGGTTGCAACGAGAGCGATCTTCGGCCGCTCTGGTAAATAGCCAACTTGATCGACCTTGATGTCGGCCGTGTTGGCCGCTACGAGGATTGTGGTAACGCCAAAGAGGGCAATCGCCAGACGCATCCGATCAGCTTACTGAATCAGCAGATTGATCGTATTTGATGTCACCCCGTCGGCCACCAGGTAGAGCGTAGATTGACCTGTTCCCGCGAGCGATTGCGGGAGCAAGACGTTCACTTGATCGAGCCCGGGGTACGTCCCTTGCGCCCCGCTGAACGCTACTGGATAACTCTGCCCATTGATGTTCACTGCGACCGAGGTGGCATACCGCACGCCCGTGCCATAAAGGATAAGGTACGCCGAATCTGTTGCGGACCCCAGGCTGATCGCGGCTGCAACGCAGGTCCCGCTCGAACAATCATATGCATTCTGAGTGACCGACGCGGTGATCGAACCTGCGGGGTAACGCAGGACGTACCCAGCCGGTGCGCCGGATCCCTGTGCGTTCGCGGTGAAAAGTCCTGGGGCCGCATTTTGCACGTTGATCGTATCCCGCACGGAGACGTTCGCGGCACTCAGAAATTGCACCGTCGCCGGCCCTTCCGCAGTCCCGGCCGGCATCTCCCAATTCACCTGTGACGGGGAGACAAAGAACAAAGGAGCGGCGCGAACTGCTCCGAGGGAATCGGTAACGGAAATGGTTGTTCCGGCCAGCGAAAGCGGAAGAACTGTGGAAAAAGCGGAGCCGGATCCGGTCGCCAGGTTCGGATAGAAAGTAGTTGCAACCGATTCCGCACTCAAAGGCGGACGGGCAAAGCTCGCTGCGGAAAGTGTAGGCGCCGCCGGCTCGTATGTGATGACATATATGCTTCCGCTCTGTCCGATGGTCTTCCCGGTCGGAATGAAGTAGCTCGCCATCTGCGTACCGTCGGGGCTCCAGTTAAATTTGGCGCAGGAAACCCCCGCACCGATACCATGACGGCGCTTCTCGAATCGTTGAAGAACGTGACTGCACTTTGTTTGTCCCGTCCGTAGTCCATCATCCAGTAGTCCGTTTTCAGACCGCTGATCAGGGAATACGCCCCCGTCATCCAAACGATCTTGTTCGAGTTCGGCATCGCCGTCGGGAACTCGTCCCAATTGTTGGGCTGTTTGTCAGATTCGTCAAGACCCCGGTCGTGAGGTTATAAGAGTAGATGTCGATTCCATCCGTCGGCTGGCCGTCCAGATTGCCTGTAAACAAAACCGTCGAGTCGTCGGTTGTGAATCCGCCCGTCTCGCAGAAGTCGTTATTTTCACACGGCGGCAGGGCCTGAATGTTGGTCACCAATGGCGCACCATTGACCACGGCGAAATCTCCCAGCATCAGATTCCAAAATTGCCGAAGGTCTGGCCGGTCTTTGCACCCAGAGAAGTTTCGTGCCATCGGGAGAAAAGCGCGGATGAAGACGCCCTTCGCGCCCTGCGTGACGGGCCAGTAGTTCTGTGCCTGCCGCGTCCATGATATAAAGGTCATTCCCGACCCCAACACCAGGGTATAAAAGCTGAAGTCGCTATCGTGGGTATCGCTGCAACCGTCTGGATCTGACCGCGAGAAACTGGTTCGCGGTGCCACTCCGGATTTCCCTTGTTGTAAGGCGGAAACGAGGCCCCGCAGGTTAAACAAACGACGTTGGTGCCGTCGGGCCTACTGGTTACACGTCGTAATAGCCGTTCGCGTTTAGGCTGTCGAACGCGAGCAGATTATTCTGTGTCCCCCACGTGACACGCCCGCCGGATGAAAAATGAGCGCCGGCAAGGAGAAGTGACCCGGATGTCTTGGGCGGGAAAAGCACGCCCCAACTGCACAAAACCAACCCAATCCGAATAGCGAAACGAGAACCCTCTCTTGAGCATAACGGCTAGAATTCGCACGTGGGTCCCGCGCGGGAGTATGGATTTGTTGAGCAGCTCGTATCGGGGTCCGGGCGTACTCTTTGGCTTCGGGTTCTGTGATCGTCAGAATCTGATTTGCTTTGACTCCGCTCATGGACTGCGGGTTCCCGTTGGGCCAGCGAATCTCCAGATCGGCGGTAGTCGCCGTCCCTAGGCCGAAGTGCAGGCGGAGGTCGTTCGCTGAATAGAAACTGGACTGGCTGAACACCTCCTGTACCTGCTGCCGGCCTCCATATCGGGCGAAAACACGGGCGCCCATCGCGCTGCGATTCGATTCGGTCCCTACCAGCTTGAGCTTCAGCCAGTGATTTGAGCCGGAAATGTCGTTGCGGAGCAGGGACGGCGGCTCATTCAAATTGACGATCAGAACATCGATGTCGCCATCGTTATCGAAATCGCCGAATGCGCAGCCGCGGCCCACATGTGTCGGCGGCGATTGCCGGACCGGCTCCCGCCCAGAATCTCCTCAAACTTGCCGTTGCCGAGATTCCGGAACATGATGCGCGGACCCTTCACCGGATACTGCGGCAGCTTTGCCGCTACTTCGGGATAGACGCCGCCGGTGACGATGAACAAGTCGGGCTAGCCCGTCGTTGTCGAGATCCACCATGCCTGCGCCCCAGCTGATGTAACCGCGTCTCCACCGCCAGGCCGGACTGGGTGGTGACATCGTCGAACATGCCTTTGCCGTTGTTCTTGTAAAGAATGCTGGTGTCGTCGGCGAAATGGGTCTTGAAGATGTCGAGATTGCCGTCCAGATTGTAGTCGCCGATCCCGATCCCATGCCGGCCTGCTCCATCCCGTCCTCGTTCAAGGCCACGCCGGTTTCGAGGCCGATTTCGCGAAACGTGCCGTCGTGATTGTTCCGGAACAGAAAGCTGGGCGAAGTGTCGCAGGCGACGTAAATGTCGGGCCAGCCGTCATTGTCAAAATCGGCCGCGACGGCGGTCATCCCGTAGCTTCCGCGTCTTCGATATGCCGGACTTCAGCCGAAACATCCGTAAACGTGCCGTTTCCGTTGTTTCGGTAAAGCGAAGGCGGGCGCGTCGGGAATCCTCGCGGACCGCACATGACGGGGATCCCCTTCCACGCGCAGTTGCGATTCGACCCGGCGGCGGGAGCGGTCGCAGATCGAACTCGAGGTAGCTCGCCACGAACAGATCGAGAAGTCCGTCGCGGTTGTAATCGACGAACGTGCAGCCGGATCCCCACTTCGCGCTTGGTGAGCAGCCCGGCGCTCTCTGTGACTTCGGTGAACGTGCCGTTGCCGTTATTCCGGTACAGGACGTTCTGCCCGAAGTAGGTGATGAACAGGTCGTCGTACCCGTCGTTGTTGTAGTCGCCGATACACACTGCGGAGGCCCAACCCGCGCGCGCCAGCCCGGACTTTTCTGTCACATCGGTGAACGTTCCGTTCCGATTGTTCTTATAGAGGCGGTTGGTCGCATTCTCCACCTTCCCGTCGAGACGCATGCCGTTCAGGACGAAGATGTCGACCCATCCGTCGTTGTCGTAGTCGACGAACGCGCATCCGCACCCCGTGGTTTCGATGATGTGCTTCTTACTCTCTACACCACCGTAAATCACGGGTTGCGTGAGGCCCGCCTCTCTGGCAATGTCCGTGAACCTCGCGTTAAAGGGCAGACCAGACGGCTTTCCTCGCGGCTGCGGCTTCACGTTTCGGGTAGACACGCCCTGACTGAACGCCGCCGGGCTCAAGAGCGAGGCCGCTGCGAGACGGAGCAAATCGCGGCGATCGATCAGAAATGAAGCTTGGTCCGGGGTTTGCGGCACTATCTGATGGTAACGACGCGCCTCGTTCATACCGTGAGGCGGCCCAGTTTAAAACACAGCCGACAGGCCCATTGCGATCACAGTGAAGATTACCCAGATGGCAGCGATACCCACCAGTGCCTTCGTAAAACTCATCTGCGCGACGCGGCCGAGTCCGTAAGCGGCCAAAGCGATTTGCGCGAAGATGAAGACGTCAAAGGCCGAAGCCAAAGCGTACAGCGGCTTTGCCGCCGTGGCCTTATCCAGGAAGGCTCCCACGTTGAAAGCAAGTAGATGTTGCGGGTCTAGATCGGCTTTGTCCGCCGCCATGGCAATGACGACGATCGATAGCAATGACTTGATCACGGCTATCGGCCAAGAAGAGTAGGATACTGTTCCTAAAGCCTGCGAGAACTTGATGCGGTTCCCGCCCATTCCCGCGATAGCCATGAACAGCAACGCAAAAACCAGCATGAATATGGCATAACCGACGATGGAGATTGCCAGCGTTTTCCCCTTCCCCGCCGGAGTCCCCGAGTTTGCGATCGCTTGATCCTTCTGATCCTGCGTCATCTGCGCGGCAAATTTGTTGTTCTCTAAGGCGTGCCGCGTGATATTCTCTGCGCCAATCTGCTCCACCGTATAGGCGAACATTGCGGCAAACAGGATCAGTCCTGCCAGGAAGGCGGCTACCCATGCTCGATGTTCGCGTACGTAATCGAAGACCTTCCCCGGCTCGTAAAAGACCTGAATCAGACCTTTCATGTTCTTTACTCTCCTTTTCGGCTCGACCGCGAAGTGTAGCAGAATCCCGGCTGGCGGTCATCCCAAATGAATGAGTCCGCTCATTAGGCGGTTGATAGACTGACTTTGAACAACATCGAAATGCCGGAAGACCGCGATGATGAGTTGGAAGGAAGACCCTCCGGGGCAATTCCGCGGATTCTAGCTCTGGTCAGCGTGGCCGTCGGCCTGGTGCTCACCATCGTGTGGCTCCTTTCCGGAGGCGGCGCGGAGTTCTTCCACAAGAAATTCCATCTCCACACGTACCTGAGTGACAGCGGCTCCATCGGGAAAGACGCGGACGTCATACTCAATGGCGTTCGGATCGGTCGCGTGCAACAGGTAAGCCTTGCCGATTCTCTGGATCCCAACCGCGCCGTTCGCGTGGAAATGGAGCTGGAACGCCGCTACATGGACATGATTCCCGTGGACTCGGTGGCGGCGTTAACCGCCGATAATCTAGTCGGCGACAGGTACCTGGCCATTAATGAGGGGAAGGCCGCAGATCACGTCGGCGACGGCGCCGAGATCGCCAGCCTAATTCAGAATGGCGGCTTTAATCCCGCGGATCTGGTCTCCTCGCTGCAAATCACACTGCAGCGCGTGGATGCCATCTTGAACGAGATTGAAGTCGGCGATACTCCGACATCCCATTTTGTGCGCGGCGATGAGTTTTACCAGGGCCTGAACTCTCAGATGACCGCGTTGCAGCACACTGTAGAAACATACGGGAACCCTAAGTCCGATACGGGTAAGCTCTTGTTCACGCCCGCCGCATACGATCAGATTCGGCAGCGTTTCTTGAGTATCGACCGCTCGCTGGAAGCTCTTCAGGAAGGTAAAACTCCCGCTGGAAAACTTCTCAACGATCCCGGGATGTACGACCGGGCAGTCGCGCAAATTCATAGTGTCCACGAATCCATTAACAATGCCGCCGCCGGGAAGGGAAGCGCGGGTCAGTGGCTGCAGAGTGATGCAAAATACGAGCAGATTCGGGCCAAGCTCCAGTCGCTCGACCATGCCATCGACCAGTTAACCCAAGGCAATGGGAAGTTCGCTCAATTACTTGCCTCCGAGAAACTCTATGATTCTCTCGCGAAGGAAACCGGAAGCAAGGGGACCTTCCTGCGGGAGTTCCGGGAAGATCCTCAGAAATTCATGCGTATCAAGCTTTTCGGAAAGAAAAAGAAGCCAGCGCCTTTGTTACAGCCTGCAGCTGCGCCGTCTCACACACCTTGAGAACCGCCTTGGGACCCGGCCCGGTGGGTTGCCATCGGTCAAACATGCGGTCTGAGGCGAAACCCTTAAACAGCGTTACCAACGGGCAGCCGAATGCAGCGGCCGCATGCTGGCCGGCGCTGTCGTATCCCAGGTAACAGTTGCTTTTGCTAATCACGGACGCGAAGCGCGCGAAGCTCCCCGTCCATGGTCGCGCGGGTAAGCCGTCGAGCAATCGGTCCACCCGCGAATTCTCCTCATTCCCGAACCCGCGGTCTACAACGACGTCGGAAAATGTTTCGCTGAGCAGTCGCAATAATCCGCTCTCGAACGATTCGGACAGGCGTTTCACATTGTTTCCACCCACGCCTAGGCTCACGGTGATTGCCGGATGCTGCAGAACAATCGGTTCGTCCGGAGGCGATATCCGAGGGAGCGGTGCATCCACCTCGAACGTTTCACCCGCCCATTGCCGTGCCAACTGGGCCAGGCTGGCGCTCGTTTCGGAACGATACGAACGGCTCTCGAAGAAGAAGTAACGCTCCTCGTCACAAATCGGCACCAAACCCAGTTGCGTCAGGCGCGAATCCGGATCGATCACGATCGTGTCGCTGCCATCCAGGTGCTTCCTCAACTCCTGAGCCGATTCCAGACATTGCGCGAGACTGCCGTTCCGGGGGTATCGCGCTTCCAGATGCCGGATCCGCGAATCCTGCGCAAAAAGCTCAGCCGCTTTTGCATCGCCGGCCAGATAAATTTCCGCGTGGGGAAAGCGCTCTTTCGCGGTCTCCAGCAGAACACTAGTGATCGCGATGTCGGCACCTAGTGTTACTCGCGAAAGGACAACGACGCGCTTGGGTTGGCTGCGACATACGCGCATTCTCCGTACCCGCTCAAAGCGGGTCTGAAGATCGCCGGCAGAATACGGAGGCAGAAGAGGCGCGATCGCTTCCGCAAATATTGCAGCGTAGTCGTCGGTTAGCTTCGGATCGAAACGGTCCGCCAGTCCCTCCGCCAAAATCCGGAAGAGTGACTCCGAACACTCGTGGGTAGCCAGATATGCAATGAGTTCGCGGTCCAGCGGCTCCCCGGCGATCGCTTGCCCAAGTAACCTCCGGGCCGTGTCGTTACACGAAATACTTCCCGACAATCAGGTCCAACTTCTCTCGAGTTTCAGCGGGAACACGGTCCGGAGCCGTCAGCATGGCGTGCTGCAGCGCCGACCCACATTTGCAATTGCGCTCCACGGGCATGTTCTGCACCGCCTCCAGCACCAATCGGCAAGCATTCCCCGCGTTTTGATTCAGATTCGCGATAATGTCCGTCACCGTAACCGCGTCGTGCTCGGCATGCCAGCAGTCGTAGTCCGTTACCATGGCGACTGTGACATAACAGAGCTCGGCTTCCCTCGCCAGCTTGGCCTCCTGCAGGTTGGTCATTCCGATGACGTCCATGCCCCAGCTTCGGTAAACGTTTGACTCGGCGCGAGTCGAGAAAGCCGGACCCTCCATGCACAGGTATGTGCCGCCGCTCTTGGTATTCACACCGGCCGCTTGCCCCGCGGTTAGGACCACCTTCGCCAATTGGGGACACACCGGATCCGCGAAACTCACGTGAGCGACAAGCCCCTCTCCGAAAAACGTGGAGATGCGCCCGCGCGTGCGATCGAAAAATTGGTCGGGAATGACGAAGTCGAGAGGCCGGTGTTCTTCTTTCAGGGACCCAACAGCGCTCAACGAGATAATCCGCTCCACACCGAGCTGCTTCATTCCGTGAATGTTGGCGCGAAAATTCAACTCCGAGGGCGAAATGCGATGCCCGCGTCCGTGCCGCGCCAAAAACGCAATCGGCTTGTCAGCCAACGTTCCGATTATGTAAGCGTCGGAAGGAGCGCCAAAGGGCGTCTCTAAAGTAACTTCCTGCTCCGCGGTAAAGCCTGGCATCGCATAGAGGCCACTGCCTCCAATGACGCCTATGGTCGCCTTTACGGTGTCTGCCAATCCGTAGCTGCTCCTTGGTCTTGAATAAGTTCCCATAGTACGCCACCCGTTCCG
This sequence comes from Bryobacterales bacterium, assembly GCA_963738525.1. Taxonomy (GTDB): domain Bacteria; phylum Acidobacteriota; class Terriglobia; order Bryobacterales; family Bryobacteraceae; genus Bog-113. Next base: position 136,718 of record CAVTXC010000009.1, on the reverse strand, counting down.
GAGGGATGGACGAACACATAAAGGTGTCCACCGGCCCCGCGGCGCGGCTCATTGAGGATGCGCAGCCCCGCTGCCTGCAACTCACGGACGGCGTGCCCCAAATCCGGAACCCGCAAAGCGACATGATGGAGGCCCTCGCCTCGTTTCTCGATGAACCGCGAAATAGTGGATGCGGAAGATGTCGCTTCGAGCAGTTCGATTCGTGATTCGCCCACCGGCAGCATGGCCACGGAAACCATCTCTTGCGGAACGGTCTCGCGGTGTTCTCCCTCAATCCCCAAGAGACGGTAAAAAGCTGCGGCCTGATCCAGGGATCTAACCGCGATACCGAGATGGTCAATCGTGAACCGCGGCTTGACCGGTACAGGGTTTCGGCGCGGCAATGCGTCAAGCGTTCGAATCAGTTCCGCAATTCCCGCCGCCGCAGTCGCGATCGTCTTCAAGATGGGTGGCTTCGGGCCGTGCCCCAGATTGAGCATGCCCTCGATCTCCCGCGCTGTCCTGTCTGCGCCCTCGTAATCCGCTTTATTGATGACAAAAACGTCCGCAATCTCCATCACTCCGGCTTTGATCGCCTGGATGTCGTCCCCCATCCCCGGAACCAAAACGACGGCGACCACGTCCGCTACGCTGGCGACCGCAATCTCATCCTGGCCCACTCCCACCGTCTCAATCAAAACGTAGTCAAAGCCATTCGCCTGCAACCACCGAGCTACGTTTCGCGTGGCAGCCGCTAAACCCCCAGTGTGGCCGCGAGTCGCCATCGAACGAATGAAAATGCCTGGATCCGCATGGTGCTTTCCCATGCGTATCCGGTCGCCCAAGATTGCCCCACCCGTAGAGCGGCTAGACGGATCCACGGCCAGAATCGCTACGGTCTGGTTGCGGGCGCGGAGTTCGGTCGCGAGCGCATCCACCAGAGAACTCTTGCCGGCGCCGGGAGGACCGGTGATTCCGGCCACCAGACCGCCTCCGGGTTTCGCGGCTCGAAGCGCAGCTAGCGCCTCAGGGTCTCCGTCTTCGATCGCTGTAATGGAGCGCGCCAATGCGCGAGCAGAGAGCAGCGGGCTACTCCTTTAGCAACTGCCGCGCGATCACCAGTCGTTGGATCTCGCTAGTGCCTTCGCCGATCGTACAGAGCTTGACGTCCCGGTAGAACTTCTCCACCGGATAGTCTTTGATGAAGCCGTACCCACCATGAATCTGAACCGCTTCATTCGCAATTCGCACTGCGGCTTCAGATGAAAACAACTTCGCCATGGCTGACTCACGTGTGACTCGCTTCCCCGCATCCAGCATCGTGGCGGCCCGGTAGGTGAGAAGACGCGAGGCATCGATCTCCATCGCCATGTCGACCAGCTTGTGCTGTATCGCCTGAAATTCGGAGATCGGCCGGTTGAACTGCTTGCGCTGTTTGGAGTACCGCAGCGCCGCGTCGTAAGCCCCTTGCGCCATTCCGATCGAAAGCGCGGCGATCGAAACGCGGCCCCCGTCCAGAATCCGTAAGCTGTCGATAAAGCCCTCGTTCAACTTTCCGCACATCTGGCTGGCCGGAAGCCGGCAGTTGTTGAACAACACCTCGCCGGTGGCGCTGGCGCGTAAACCCAACTTGTTTTCTTTCTTGCCGACGCGGTAACCGGGCGTATCCTTCTCGAACACAAACGCCGAAATTCCATGTTGAGAGGCGGCGCGATCCGTCACCGCCATGCCTACGCAGACGTCCGCGTAATGAGCGTTCGTGGTGAACGTCTTGGATCCATTAATCACCCAGCTATCGCCATCTCGCACCGCTGTCGTCCGTGTGCCCGCGGCATCCGATCCTGCTTCCGGCTCAGTTAGCGACCAGCACCCGATCCACTCTCCCGAGGTCAGCTTCGGAAGATACCGCTGCTTCTGTTCTTCGCTGCCCGCCTTGTAGATGTGATTGCTGCACAGCGACGTGTGGGCAGCCACGATGATGCCTACGGATCCGTCCACGCGCGACAACTCTTCGATGATGATGGAGTACTCGACGTACCCCAGATCGGCGCCGCCATACTCTTCGGGGAAGATCGAACCCAGGTAGCCGAGCTGCCCTAGTTTCTTGATCGTCTCCAGCGGGAACGTCTGAGCTTCGTCCCACTCCAGCACGTGCGGCGCGATTTCGGATTGTGCGAAATCGCGGACTTCCCGGCGCAGTTGTACCTGATCCGGCGTATATTCAAAATCCATCGGGCAATTCTCTTTCGTCAGTCTGATATGAGCGCGCTAGATGATTTCTTCGCGCACGGGATCCCAGCGCACTGTACGGCTCTGAAGATAACTTTCCACTGCCATCCGGCAAGTGATGGAGACGCGATATCCAAGCTCGAAGGGGCAGTTCGGGGTGCTGCCGGAGCGGACACAGTCCAGAAAATTTTGCATGTGGGCGCGCGGATCCGTCGCCGTGACCCCCACAACATCGGCAAGGTCCTTCCGGTTTACTTTCTGCGGCACGTAGCGGATCTGTTGTCCCCGCGCGATCGTGCCATCGGTGCCAAGAATGTCTTCGGTTACGCCCAACTCGTTATTCCCAAAACCTGAGTCCCAGCTGAAAAGAATCTCCTCGGTCTGCTCCAGCGATACGGACATCGTATCGGGCACTTCCCGCCCGTCCTTCCAAAGGTAGGTCCCTCCGGCCATGTGCGCAGACTTCGGTATCTGCAGGTTCATCACCTTGTACCAGAAAGCCACTTGGTGGCACATGTTCTCGTACACGTTGCCGCCGGAGTAGTCCCAGTAAAATCGCCAATTCTGGTAACGGTTCGCATCAAACGGACGCGTCGGAGCCGGCCCGAGAAACGAACTCCACAGTATTGACTCCGGCGTCATATCCGCCGATAACGGCCGCGACCATTGCGGTTTTCCATGCGGCGTATTGCGGAACATGTGTGCGTGAATCGCCGTCACCTTGCCGACATTTCCGGAAGCCAAAAAGCGCGTCGCATCCGCCACATGTCCGGAGGAACATGCTTGGTGCCCAATCTGCACCACCCGCTTCCCATCCGCCCTGCCAAACGCGGCCCGCATCGTCTTGGCGTTCTCCACGGTGAACGCCATCGTCTTTTCCTGGTAAACGTGCCTTCCGGAATCGAGCGCGGCGACGAAATGCTCGGCATGCAAGTGCTGTGGCGTCGCAATTAGCACCGCATCGAGCGATTTGCTCTCCAGCATGCGGTGGTGATCGTAGAACTTCGTCGCTTTTGGAAACTCGGTTCCGGCGCTTTCGAGACGGCGGGAGTATATATCACAGAGCGCGGTCACTTCCGTGCCGGGGCACTGCGAAGCCTCCCGCAAAATCTGCATTCCCCGGTCCCCGCACCCGATCAGCCCCACCCGAATGCGGTCGCTCGCGGCAAGCACGCCGGTTCCCGCAAGCGACCCGGCCAAGCCTGTCGCGACCTTGCCGATAAAATTCCGGCGGGAGTGCATAATCAGCTTGATAGTATCAGTCTTTCTTCTCACCCACAGCGCCGGATTAGCAACCTGGTACCGGCTGAACGCTAGCTCATGATTGACCTGATCTCCTCCAAATGCTAAGGTTCATTGTTCCTTAACATCCAGGGGAGGCACATTGTTCCAATCGAGGCAGTTTTTCGCATTCTCCCTGTTCGCTGTTCTAGCGGTCCGCCTCGAAGCTGGGAACCCCGTGTACGTTACCAATTGCTGTACCTCGGGTTCCAGCATCTCCGCCATCGACAATTTGAACCGTTTGCAAAAACCCGGCACGCCTATGACCGGTTCGAGTGTTGCAGTCGCGGTAGGTCCCGACGGATCGACCGTCTTCGCACTCACCGAAAACCCCGACATCTTGGCCAACGTGGATGTTCGAACCCGCAAGGTTCGCACGAGCGTCTCGTTATCCGGCAAACCAGTCGCACTGGCTGTCTCTCTAGACGGATTGCTCGTATATGTGGTGGAGTGCGTGGAATCCCCTGCCAGTCGGTGCGATGCCGGCCTGGTTTCCGTCCGAAACGCCTTCACCCTCACCGAAATCGATTCCATCCCGATTGGCCAAGGAACACCTGGGGGAATCGCTCTGGGACAGTTCGGCCAAAGGATATTCGTGACCGTGAACCCCGCGTCGCATAACGATTCCCGTGCGCTCTCCGGACTCGTCTACATCGATATCCCTCAATTCCGCGTTTCGCGGTTTATCCCCATGCCGTTCGCGCACCTCACCAGTGTTGTAGTCACCCCTTCGGGAACAGAAGCGTACCTCGCGGATACCAACTTCAACTCGGTGCGTGAATTCGATCTGGTCAGCGGCGAACAGACCGGCATGATTTCTATCGGGAATGCCCCAACTGGCCTGGCGCTCAATTCCGACGGCTCAATCTTGTTCGTCGCCGCCAGAAATCTCTTCGTCATTTCAACGCTCACCAAGTCTGTGTTGGACCGGCCCTATATCGATCTCACCACGGGCGGGATCACCGCTTCGCCCGGAGGCCAATGCTATATCGCCGACAATTACCAGAGCACGCTCGTCACTTACGATTTCAAACTGCGTAGCGTGGTGGCGCGCGTCCCGACCGGCTTCCGCCCAGTCGCTGTCAGCATTACCCCTGACGGCGCAACTAGCTTCGTTGCCGCGTCAGGCTCTTCTACGATCTCGAGGATTGACCAGGATACGGTGACGGCCCAGGCGGAGGCCGGATCGGAACCTTACTCCGTCTTGGTGTCCCCCGATGGCGCTTACGTCTACGCCGTAAATTTCTATTCCAGCAATGTAAGCGTGATCGAAACTTTTAGCTTCGAGCGCGTCGCCAATATTCCCACGGGATACATCCCGATGGCGGCCGTCCTCTCTCCGGACGGACGCCGGCTCTACGTCAGCAACTACGACGCTACGATCACCGTCATCGACACTTTCTTGAGACAGGTCATCGCCAGCATCCCAACCGCGCCCAACGGATCTACGTTAGCTTACGGCTTGGCCATTAGCGCCGACGGCAGAAGCCTGTATGCACTCACCAGCTTCGCCCTGTTTACCGGGGCTCTCGTAATAGATACCGCCACCAATGCTGTGACGTCGAGTATTCCCTTAAGAGGGGATATCGCGGACATCGCTGTCACCCCCGACGGGTTGAACGCGTACGTCACGGGAAATAGCAATCAGGGATATCTGATCGCGGTCGACCTTGTCGCCGGGCGGCAGACCAAGTCAATTCCCGCCTATAAACCCTACGGACTCGCGATCTCCCCGGACAGTCGCTATATCTATACCGGAACAACCGACCATCCCATGATCCTCGTGTTTGATCGAGCGCAAGGCGCGGTCGTGTCCAACACGCCGGTAGCCGACACGCTGGGCATCGCGGTGAACGGCGATGGATCCCGGGTCTACACCACAGGTTCAGCCGTTACGGTCTTTGATGCGCAGACCAACCAGGTTTTCACGACTCTCCGAACAGGTAGCCCAACTCTCGGAGTGGCTGCCCGGTAAATCTCCTCTACTGCGCTGGGGCCGGGGCCGCCGCTTTGCGCGTCGCCTTGAAGGTGCCGTTATACTCGGCGAAAGTCCAGTTGCCGGTGATCGCGTCTGCGTCCAAAGTCCCGGTGAGCTTCAACGTCCCCGAGCCGGCCTCTTCGGTGTCGACGGGGAAAGCGAGATCCATCTTGCCGTTCTCGAATGTTCCGGCGACATCCGCCTTACCGTATTTCCCGGTCACCTTACTGCCATCCAGATGAAAATCGGCATCAGACTCCCGATCACCGCCCGGCGTGTCCAGAACAAAGTGCCACGATCCCGGCAATCCCGCCTGCGTCGCCGTCTGCGCGAACGCTGTTGTTCCAGTCGATAAAATCGCGAATACCCCAAGCGCAAAAACAATGAAAAGTTTCACGTACGTTCTCCGTTGGATGAAGTGACCTGCGCGCAGTTTACCGCACAATGATAAAACGGTTCGAAACCTTTCTGAAAGAGAGATGCATTGGCCCTTTCCACCGAAGAGCTCCGGCGTCGACTGAGCGGGCAGCAGTGGACCGCTCACAACATCCGGCTCAATGACGAACTGACCACCTGGTCAGGCCACAGCGATTTCCTTGCCACTGATCTTCGGCTCCGCGCGATCGAGCGGATTTTTCGGTTCGCCTTCGGCGATCGCGTGCCCGAGTTGCGCATCGCAGACTTGGGATCGCTCGAAGGTGGATTCGCCCTCGCCTTTGCCCAAAGGGGCGCCCGAGTTCTGGGGTTGGAGGCTCGCAAGGCGAACTTCGAGAAACTTGCCTTACTCTGCGATCACTTCGACCTGCCCGGTCTGCAGTTCGAACTCGGCGATGTGAAAGACTTCACTGCGGAGCGCTTCGGAGTCTTCGACGCAGTTCTAGCGCTTGGAATCCTGTACCACTTGGATTCACCCGCTCAGTGGCTCCGCCAAGCCTCCAATGCCACGTCCAAAGTAATCGTGATCGATACCCATTTTGCGCCAGGCGATGATGCTTCCATGCGCCAGATCGATCCCCGCATCTCCAATCTGAGTGAGATCGAAACGGTCACGGTGCAAGGCGCAAGCTATCGGGGGCGTTGGTTCAAAGAGTACGAGCCAAACACCTCCCCAGAGGATCAACTGTGGGCCTCCTACTCCAACTGGCGTTCTTTCTGGCTCACCAAAGAATCGCTATTCCGTGCCGTAAGAGACGCCGGGTTCCAACTGGTTTTGGAACAGCATGACTATTCCGCGGACAACTACGAGCGCTTCAACATTGAATTCCCTCGCACCCTGCTCGTCGGCATCAAGCTGTAAACGGATCGGTGTCTCCGGGCAGCGTGCGAAACTCGTGAGTTGTGTTTCCTCGCGTAATCTGGATCGTTCTGGACAGCCTGGGTATCGGAGCCATGCCGGATGCCGCGGCTTATGGCGATAGCGGAAGTGACACGCTCGGAAACCTCGTCCGCGCCCGCCGTGTGAACGTTCCCAACTTGTGCGCAATGGGTCTCGGCAACCTGAAGAAGTGCGACGAACTTCCTCCCGCTCAACAACCCACCGCAGCCTACGGGCGCTGTGCGCTCGCCTCGCCCGGCAAAGACACCACCACCGGACATTGGGAAATGGCCGGTATCCTCCTCGATCGGCCTTTTCCCTTGTTCCCTCAGGGCTTTTCCCGCGATGTGCTTGAGCCTTGGGAGCGCCGCATCGGTCGATCGTCCCTTGGCAACAAAGCAGCCTCCGGCACCGAGATCATCAAAGAACTAGGCGCGGAGCACATGCGTACCGGCTCTCCGATCGTCTACACCTCGGCCGACAGCGTCTTTCAGGTGGCCGCCCACGAAGATGTCATTCCCCTTTGGGAGCTCTACAAGACCTGTGAGATCGCACGCGAGATCCTGCGCGGTCCTTACGAGGTGGGGCGCGTTATCGCCAGACCGTTTACTGGCACGGAGGGAGATTTTCGACGCACCGAGAATCGACGCGACTTCGCGGTCCCCCCACCGCGCGGCATGCTGCTCGATCAGCTGGAGGCGGCCGGCGTCTTTGTCTACAGCGTTGGGAAAATCTTCGACATCTTCTTAGGCCGAGGCATCCGCGATCACGTCAAAACGAAAAACAATGCGGACGGAATGCTGAAAACCGCCAGCGCTCTTTCAGAACTTCCCGCCGGCCTAATCTTTACCAACCTGGTCGATTTCGACCAAAATTACGGACATCGCAACGACGTTAACGGCTACGGCGCGGCGCTCGAAGAGTTCGATCGTTGGCTACCGGAGTTCACGTCCCGGCTGAAGCCCGACGACCTGCTGATCATCACTGCCGATCATGGATGCGATCCCACTACTCCCTCCACCGATCACAGCCGCGAGTACGTTCCTCTGCTCGCCTGGAGTCCATCCCGGTCCGGGGGAAGCGATCTAGGAACCCGCTCCACGCTGGCCGATATCGGTCAAACCGTAGCCTACAACTTCGCCACTACCATCGCGAAAGGAACCAGTTTCTTACCCCAAATATGAGAACACCTGTCATGGCAGGCAATTGGAAGATGTATAAGACCGCTTCCGAAACCCGTGCGTACTTTGAAAAATTCTTACCGAAGCTCAAGGACATTCAAGGGCGGGAAGTCGTCATTTGTCCTCCGTTCCCGAACCTCGAAGCCGCGGTGGCCGAATGCCGGAACACTCTCGTGAAAATCGGCGCGCAAAACCTCTATTGGGGCAAAGAGGGCGCCGTCACCGGCGAAGTCTCCGGTCCCATGATCCGATCGATTGGTTGCACCCACGTCATCATTGCCCATAGCGAGCGGCGCGAATACTTCAATGAATCCGAAGCGGACGTCGTGCGAAAGACCAAAGCCGCTCTTGAAGCCCAACTCACGCCCATCGTCTGCGTGGGCGAGCGGCTAGCAGAGCGCGAGGCCGATCGCACCGAAGCAGTTCTCGTCGAGCAGTTTCGCGATGGCATCGGGCCTCTCGGTCCTCAAGAGTTCGCCAAAATTGTAATTGCTTACGAGCCGGTCTGGGCCATTGGCACCGGCAAATCCGCCACCCCGGAACTTGCCGAAGCCGCGCATCGCATCATTCGCGATCAGGTCCGCTCACGCTTTGGTGAAGAGGGCGCCCAGAATGTGCGTATTCTTTACGGCGGCAGCGTGAAGCCCGATAACGTGAAGGCCCTTATGGCCAAGGAAGAGATTGATGGTGTCCTGGTCGGCGGAGCGAGTCTCGATCCTGCCTCGTTCTCGGCCATCGTGGACTATTGACCGGTGCTTCGTTCCCCGCTGCTGCCCATTTTCCTGATCGTGTTTGTCGACATCCTCGGCTTCACGATCATCATTCCGTTGCTCCCGTTCTATGCGCAATCCTTGGGAGCTTCGGATTTCACGGTGGGGCTCTTGCTCTCGAGTTACGCGCTTTGCCAACTGGTAGCAGGCCCGATTCTCGGTAAATTATCCGACCAGTACGGACGGAAGCCTTTGCTGATGATTAGCCAGGCCGGAACGCTCGCGGGATTCATCCTGCTCGCTGCTTCGAAGACGCTTGTCTGGGTGTTCGTTGCCCGCATCCTCGATGGCATCACTGCCGGCAACCTGTCTCTCGCCCAGGCTTACATAGCCGATGTGACTGTGCCCGAGAAGCGTGCGCAGTCTTTCGGCATCATCGGCATCGCCTTCGGCCTTGGGTTCACTATAGGGCCCGGCATCTCAGGCGAATTAGCGCGTATCAGCTACGTTGCCCCGATCCTAGCCGCGTGTGCCCTTTCCCTGACCAGTATTCTTTGTACTGGCTTTCTTCTACCCGCGAAACCGCCGCTGCCAGAAGGTGTCGCTCCCGAAGAAGTGCAAAAGGGCCGGGAACGCCTCAGCATCTTCCATCCCGCTATGTACCTTGCCTACATGCGGCGACCGGGCCTCGGGAATCTCTTCTCTCAATTCCTTTGTTTCGCGTTCTCTTTCTCGATATTCTTCTCCGGCTTCGCTCTTTTCGCTCAGGCTCGTCTCCACTACGGCCCCACGGAAGTCGGTCACGTTTTATTGGTCATCGGCATCCTTGGAATTCTCATGCAAGGGAAAGTTCTTGGCATGTTGATCAAGCGCTTCGGCGAGCGGCGCATCGCAGCCAGCGGATTTCTGATCGGCGGAGCAGGTGGTGCGGCCGTCGCGCTCGCAGCCAACACACCCACGCTCCTCGCTAGTGCAGGCACCTTATCCGTGGGCAGTGGAATGGTGCGCCCAGCGGTTACGAGCATGATCACCCAAAAGGCCTCGCGTCAGGAACAAGGCGTGGTTCTTGGTATCACCCAGTCGCTTCAGTCTGTCGCTCAAATTATCGCCCCGCCCTTAGCAACTGGACTAATCGGTCTGGGAATGTTGAACGCGTGGGCGTGTGTCGCGGGTCTATTCCTGTTCATCGGCGTCATTTTGAGTCTTCGTAGTTCCGCTAAGGCATAGCTGGCTCGAGTTGCCGCCCAACGTGCTCGGTGAATCAGCCCAGCCGTTTTCTGCCAGTGCTAAACTGACCTAGGTTTCATGCTGCTTCCACGCGAATTTGTCAGTTTTATCGGTAGGCGTGTGGCCCAGCGTCTCACTCCGGGAATGATCGAAACATCCGTTCCGCAGCGCGTTTCTGAAATCGCTTCGCAACTCATTCTCGACGAGCTTACGGCTGAGGACCGCCTCAACGAAGAAGTCCGCGCGCTGCTTGACGACTACAGCGAGTACATGCGCCGCGAAGGCGTCAGCTATCAGGAGATGTTTCGGCGCGCCAAGAACACCTTGATCGCCCAACGGAAAATTGTTCGCGCCACCGGCCGCGACACTGGGGACGCCATGAAACTCTCTCGTGACAAGATCACCGACGTCTCCCACAAGCTGGTCACCCAGTTGAAAAAGTCCCGTGAATTGAGGTTCAAGAAGGAACCCAACGAAATCCGCTTGGAAATCGTCAAGGGCATCACTGAAATTCTAGCCACTGAAGAAAAAGTGGATCGCGCGGCCCGCGATAAAGTCCGCACCCTGAAGCGCGATATCCCCGAGGGAAGCGAAGAATGGGAACTGCTGCATCAACGCTATTACGGTGAAGAGCTGAAGAAATTCGGAATCGAACTGGGCCGGTAAATGCCCGGCGAGCTGCGCACTCCTTCTCAACCGACCATCGTTGTCGTCGGCAGCCTGAACATGGATTTTGTCGTCTCCGTCCGGCATCTGCCGGCATCGGGTGAGACGATCCTCGGAAACCACTTCAAGATGTTGCCCGGGGGCAAAGGTGCCAATCAAGCTTGTGCGGCAGGAAGACTGGCTGGTCCGAATACGCGCGTCCGAATGATTGGGCGCGTGGGGCACGACGTCTTTGGCGACAACCTGAAAGCCAGCCTATCTGCGGCCGGAGTGGATGTATCCTTCGTGCACGCCTCGCGTTCGGAACCGACCGGCGTAGCTCTTATAGCGGTCGATCCTCACGGTCAGAACTCTATAATCGTGGCCTCGGGGGCCAATATGAACCTTCCGGTTGCCGATGTGGAAGCCATGCGTCAGGTTTTTCGTGGTGCCCGGATCGCCCTCTTCCAATTAGAAACTCCGCTTGATACGGTAGCCGCTGCGCTCCGCATTGCTCGCGAAGAGGGTTTGCTGACTATACTCGACCCCGCTCCCGCCCAGCCCCTCTCCAATGAACTTCTCGAACTCGTGGACGTTTTGACCCCCAACGAAGGGGAAGCTCTCGGCATCTTGGGACAGCCGGTGCGGCGTCTCGACATTGATGCAGCGGCTCAGATTGCTTCCGCACTTCGTGCGCGCGGCCCCCACACGGTGCTCATTAAATTAGGGGATCAAGGCTGCCTTGCCGATGACGGGCAGCGTGCGGAACATCATCCCGCGTTCCGTGTGGAGGCGGTGGACGCGACGGCCGCGGGCGATACGTTCAACGCCGGCATCGCCATTGGCCTGGCCGAATCGAAGTCGCTCCCCGACGCGATTCGCTTTGCCAATGCCGCTGCCGGGATCTCCGTGACCCGTTCCGGCGCACAAGCGTCAGCGCCGTCCCGTGCTGAGGTGGATCTGTTCCTTCAGCGTTCTGCTTGAAATCTTGGTCAGAGTGACGAATCAGCCCGAATCCGCCTTTCTCGTCCGCCACTATCAATGGATTGTCCTGGCGTTTGCGGCAGTTATATTCCTGACAGGTTGCATCAGCCCGCCCTTCCTGATGGACGACGTCGATGCCGTTCAAGCCCAGATCGCGCGTAACATGTTGCAGAGCGGCGATTTCATCACCGCCCGCCTCGATGGCATCGCCTACATGGAAAAGGCCCCTCTCAAATACTGGCTCATCGCACTGTTCTTTCGCCTGTTCGGTGTGCACGATTGGGCAGCCCGGTTGGTGATTGCCCTCGCTGCTATCGGAACAGTGTGGCTGACGGCTCGATTCGCAGCTTGGGGAGTCAGTGCTCTTGCAGGTCTCTACGCTGGCGTCACCCTTGGTACCTGCATCGGGCTGTTTCTTTTCACCCGCTTCCTGATTCCCGATGCCCTCCTTACCTTTTTCGTGTTGCTCGCCCTATGGTCAATGATGCGGGCGCTCGATGCGGACGAAACCAACTGGCGATGGTGGGCGCGCGGCATGTGGGCCAGCATGGCGCTCGGCGTTCTCACCAAAGGGCTGATCGCTGCAGTCTTCCCCGTCGCCACCGCTCTCCTGTTCCTCGCGATTTCCAAGCAGTTATTCCGAAAGACAACTTGGACTCGTCTCCTGCCTATTCAAGGCTCTTTGGTCTTCCTCCTCATCGCCGCTCCCTGGCACGTGCTGGCCATTCTCGCCAACCCTCCGTATTTCGACTTCACGATGCATAGTGAGAGCGGTTCCTATCACGGGTTCTTCTGGTTCTACTTCATCAATGAGCAGGTTCTTCGGTTCTTGAATCTCCGCTACCCCCGGGACTACAACACCGTTCCACGACCGCTCTTCTGGTTGTTTCACTTGATCTGGTTCTTCCCCTGGTCCGTGTATGTGCTGAGAGTTCGAAAGCTCCGCTTCCTTGGTACGGAACGCGCCACTGAGATCTATCTCCTGGCGCTCTGCTGGATCGGCTTCGTCCTGGTTTTCTTTACCTTCTCCACCACGCAGGAGTATTACTCACTTCCCTGCTACCCGGCTATCGCCATCCTGATCGGAGCCGCCATGGCCCATCCCGGAACCAGTCTCTCCGGACCGGCGCGCGTTGCCGGTGCGATCTCCGCTTTAGCGGCTATCGCCATTGCCGTGATCCTTTGGGAGGTGCGCAACACTCCGGCCCCTGGCGACATCGCGGAAGCTCTGTCTCACCACCCGGATGTCTACACCCTCTCCATGGGACACATGGCGGATCTCACACTCGGCGCTTTTGCTTATCTGCGGGCGCCCCTTGTTTCGGCGTTCATCGCCTTCATCGTGGGCATTCTCAGCGCTTTCGTCCTGAAGGGGCGCAATGTGGTCATTGGGCTTGCCGTCATGATGGTCCTCTTCTTCCAATCGGCCCGCATGGCCCTTCATGTATTCGATCCATACCTCGGCACTAAAGGCATTGCCGATGCCCTCGTGCGGGCGCCCGAAGGAAAACTGATCGTTGACGACCAATACTATACGTTCAGCTCTGTCTTCTTCTATGCAAACCGGACAGCTCTCTTGCTCAATGGCCGGAATAACAACCTGGAATATGGAAGCTACGCGCCCGGCGCGCCCGACGTCTTCATTCGGGATGCGGATTTCCCCCATTACTGGAACAGCCCGGACCGCTGCTACCTCGTTGTCGACGGCCATCAAATCGACCGCATCCGCAAACTGGCAGGCGGTTCCCCGTTGAATCAAGTCACGGAAACCGGCAATAAATATCTATTCGTGAACCACTAGTTCTTCTTGTTCAACCGGAAATTGTCGAAGTAAGCTACCGTGTCGGCCTTGGTCCAAAGGCCCGTCTTCCCCGCATTGGCCAATGTCGTATCCTGCGCGTCGATCAGTTTGCGATGCCCAAAGTAAAGCACTACGCGCGGTCCGCGGAACGCCACCTTCAGTAAATTCCACTCCTTGGGATCGATCGGATGACGCACCGAAGCATGGGCCAACAGTGAAACAGCGTTGTTCGCCTTCTTGTAAATCTCGACACTGCCTTTATTCGCGCTGGCGACGGCAAAGTAGTAATTCGCCGTATCCTGAAAACGCCAGATCACTCCAGCAGACTGCTCCATGCGCCCGCTCACCAGCTTCAAGACCACGCTCACGTCTCCGTCCTGACAAGCGTTCTTGTCAAACAGCGCGATACTTGAATCGGCCCGGCCGCTCCGCATCGATAGCTGCGCGAACACCAATGGCTTGCTCGGCGCGGTTTTGTCCGCTTGCACTTGCCACCGACCCGGCCGCTGGCTGTTCGTTGACGTGATGCTCCATCCGGGCGGAACAAACCCGACCTTACCCGAATCGAAGGTGACAGTGTCTACGTTGCCGAAATTGAGTCCGAAGACCAGCAACAATGCAAGTGTAGCCCGCAAAATCACCCCTTGACCTGAGTGTATCCGACCGGGACCTGCCCAATACCGTCCCTCAGTTAAACTTGTTTTTTATGCAATTTCACGAGGTCGTTGAGGCGGAAGGTCACCTGATCGACTCGCATCTGATGGAACAGATCTTCGACAAAGTCGTCGAATATCAGGGTCGCTTCGAAGTCGAGCAGTTTCAGATCGGGCGCACGAACAGCGATGCCTCTTATCTTCGTCTCAAGGTCGAAACGCCGGAATCCGCTGCGATGGAGCACTTGCTGCAAGCCCTGCTCACCCTCGGCTGTGCGCCGGTCGACAACTCCGACGCTCACCTCAAACCGATTGAACGCGATTGTTGCGCGCCCGAAGATTTCTACTCCACCACCAACCACCGAACTCTTGTCCGTCACGGACAAAAATGGCTCGAAGTGCAAAACCAGCGAATGGATGCTCTTCTCGTCGTCGACAACGGCCAGGCATTTTGCCGGCGTCTTCGGGATGTCAAAGCCGGCGACTATGTCGTGTCCGGCATGCGCGGTATCCGCGTGGTTCCCGAGTCGAAAGAGCGCGACCGGTTAGCGTTCGCTTTCATGTCCAACGGCATCTCTTCCGAGCGTCAGGTCGAAACCGCCGTGAAACAGACTGCGGCGCTCATGAAGTCCGCGCGCGAAGAAGGCAAAAAGATCGTCTTTGTCGCCGGACCAGTCGTGGTCCATACTGGTGGCGCACGTGGCCTCATCGACCTCATCCGGCGCGGTTGGGTATCGGCGCTTCTGAGTGGAAACGCTCTCGGCGTCCATGATGTCGAATCCGCGATGCTCGGCACCTCCCTCGGCGTGCGCCTCTCCGATGGACGGCAGGAAGAGCACGGCCACCGCAATCACATGCGCGCCATCAACATGATCTACTGCGGTGGTGGAATACGCGGCGCCGTTGAAAGCGGTAGCCTGCGCAGCGGTATCCTCTACGAATGTGTCCGCCATGACGTGCCCTTTGTCTTGGCCGGTAGTCTGCGCGACGATGGACCCCTTCCCGATACCATCACGGACATGAATGAGGCCCAGGATGCCTACGCCGAGCACCTCAAAGGAGCGGGAGTGGTGCTCTGCCTGGGGTCCATGCTCCACTCGATTGCGACCGGCAATATGCTTCCCAGCTGGGTCAAAATCGTCTGCGTGGATATAAACCCTGCCGTCGCCACCAAGGTCAGCGATCGCGGCACCGGACAAGCCGTCGGCGTAGTCACCGATGTCGGCCTGTTTCTCAATCTCCTCCCTGCCGAGTTGAAGTAGATAGCTGTCCTCCATGAGCAACGTCGAACCGAAAATGAAGAAAGCGTATACCGACGAACACGCGGCTGCGGGCATTGATGCGCCGCTGCCCGAGATTGAAACATGGCCCAACCAGTTTCCTGGTTACGAAATTGAGATCGTAATCCCGGAATTTACGTCCGTGTGTCCTAAAACCGGCTTGCCGGATTTCGGAAAACTAACCCTCCGCTATGTGCCCGACAAGCTGTGCATGGAGCTCAAATCCCTGAAGATGTACACTCTCGCCTATCGCGATCTCGGCATCTTCTACGAAAACGTCGTCAATCGGTTCTTGAACGATGTGATCAAAGCTACCCGTCCCGTGTCCGCCTCCCTGGTTGGCGAATTTACTCCCCGCGGTGGACTGCACTCGCGAGTCACCGCTCAATACACGGCTAAGTCCGGCAAGAACGGGAAACGAAGCCGTGGCCGCTGAAGATGTGCGCGGAGAAGAGATCGCAGAGCTTCTCAACGAGATCAAACAGCGTGTAAGAGCGCGATATCCGTCTGCCAGTATTCCCATCAACTCCAATGGTGCAGAGCCGGTCCGGGTTCCCCTTCCCGATCTGATGCCGTTAATCCACGCGCGAGATGCCGCCCAAGCCAAAGTTGCGGCCATCGGTTCGGTGAATCCCCGCTCCGGCGGCTTCCTCAACTCCGTCATTCAATCGGTGAAGAGAGCCATCGCCCGCTCGCTCTCCTGGTTTGTGCGCGACCAGGTCACTTACAACCGCCAGACGCTGGCCTGCATCGAAGCCATCCTTGAAATTTTCACGGAGGAAAATCGCGCTCTCTCGGTCCTCGCCGGACAAGTCTCCGGAATCTCCGACATGACTGACCCGCTCCGCGATCTCAATCGCCACTGGCAGGAGTGGCGCACGCAATGGGAACGGAATCTGGCCACCAACGAAATGCAGTTCCTCCGAAACCTCTCCGACCTGCAAACCGGCTTCTCCCACCGTGCCTCGCTCATGGAATCCAATTTTCGGGAAATGGTCCGCACCCAACATGAGGATTACCGGGTGGTCCTCGACCAGCGCGGCATCGAAATTCAGAGAGCACTCTGGGCGGATCTCGAGAAAGTTCGCGCGGAATACGAGCGCGTCATTCACAACGAGCTCCGCGTGGTTCGCCAGCGGATGCTCTCCATATATCCGTCAACGCCGTCGTCTGCCGCGCCCGCTCCGCCCGTCTCCGCGCCTGAGCCCGCATTTACCGGTTTCGACTACTCCCGTTTTGCCGACCGCTTCCGCGGATCGGAAGAATACGTCCGCAGCAACCAGCATTTCTACCTGCCGTACTTCCGGGGCGTCGGTCGCGTGCTCGACATCGGATGCGGGCGCGGGGAATTCCTGGAAACTCTTCGCGACAACGGCATCCTCGGACGTGGTATCGAGTTGAGCGATGAGTGCGTCGGATATTGCCTCGCCAAAGGTCTCGATGCCGAGAAGGCGGATCTGTTTACCTATCTCGCCAATCTCCCCGAAGCCTCCGAAGATGCAATCTTCAGCTCGCAAGTAATTGAGCACATCGATCCTGCTAGGCTTCCCGAGATGATTCGGCTCTGCGCCTCGCGCCTGCGAAAGGGCGGGGTACTCGCCATCGAAACGCCTAACCCGGAGTGCCTCGCCATCTTCGCTACCCATTTCTTCCTCGATCCTACGCACCAGCGGCCCGTACCCTCTTCGTTGCTGGCCTTCTACCTCGAAGAAGCGGGCCTCGGGAGAATTGATGTCCATCGCTTGTCGCCTGCGGTAGATAGCTTCCCGGAGATCCGCTCTTTGCCCCCGGATTTCGCAGAACGCTTCTTCGGCGGCTTAGACTACGCGATCATCGCCCGCAAACTCTGATCGGCGGTGCGCCTCCGGGCGAGTTGGGTATAACAAATTAGCATTGATTGGGCTAACTCAGCTTCGAGATTTTTGGGCGAAAAACCGATCTCCCGGGGCTGAGATTGCCCTCGTTACCTTGCTGTTACTCGCCCTGATTGCGGTAGTTTATTGTCGACTATTCTTCGCATACTTTCAGGTGGACGACTTCAACTGGTTGCGGCTCGCACAATGGCAAAGCGTCCGGGCTTCCTTTCATGGGCCTTGGGGGCACGGGGTTGCCTATCGACCTTTCTCGCGGACCAGTTTTTATTTGGATTCGCTCCTGTTCGGCTGGAGGGCAGGAGCGTGGCACGCGGAGAATCTGGTCATCCATTCCGTAGTCTGCGGCTGTTTGTATGCCTGGGGACGTAGCTTACGCCTAAAGCAGACAACGTGCGCTCTCGCCGCCATTCTCTTTGCTGTCTCCCCGCTCGGGTCGGAGAATGTGGATTGGATATCCGGAAGAACCGGTCTGTTATGCCTCCTTTTTCTTCTCTTAGCAATGCTTAGCTGGATTGCCGGTCTCAGGATTCGGCGATGGTGGCTGATAACGGGAATCTTGTATGTGTTGGGAATGATGACTTATGAACCCGCCGTCGTCCTACCACTCCTTTTGCTCTGCCTGATCCCACTAACGCAACGGTCAGAGGTCCTAACTCGAGGCAAGTTCCTGTCCATATTGATTCTATTCGCGGTGGGAAGCGCCTTCTGGTTTTTGCGCACCTATCTGCTGGGTAACCTCACGACCGATGTCGATCCCCTCTATGGAGATCTTTGGACGGCACTCTCGCGAAATGGCGTCGCTGCGGTTCAGTGTATGCGTGCGGCATGGGGAACCGTCGGGCTGATCATCTTGTTACTCTCCACACTTCTTTGCTTGCGCACTCGACAGACCAGATACACCGCTATAGCTCTCGTGATTATGGCCAGCGTCTTTTATTTGCCCTATGTCATGGTTGTGGGCGTAGCGCCTCGCTTCCTTTTCATGGCCCAAGCTCCACTCTGCTTCCTGATCGCTTTGCCGGCTAGCCTTGTCTTCGGTAAAAAAAGAATAGCTTTCATCGCGGTCGCAGTGGTCGTGTCACTGTTCTTTTGTCGCGCTAGCTACCGTCGGTCCTCCAGCGTAACGATCGCAAGTAATATCGGAAGGAACATATTGGATACCATGGCCGCGATCTACAATGAGCGCCAATCCAACATGGTGCTGGACGGTGTCCCTGATTATGCTCACGGCGCCCCAATTATGTCGTTCTATTTTGAAACTGCTGCGCGGACTCGATTGCGCTCCACCGTGCCCGTAGTAGCTCGCTCCTCGTCTGTTTTGCAAAGTCCTTCGTTACTCCACGCAGCTCTTACACAATCGACCAGATACTTTCGATATGACCAACAAAACGAAACTCTCGGAGAACTGGATCGCAGCGAGTGGGTCTCGCTTCACTCTGCGCAAATCCGCGCTGCCGGCGAATGTCCGGCTTGTGCTCGTCAAAATGCAGTAGGCGAACGTCGTCGCAAAATTTGATCAGCGCGTCGCGCCGAGCTTCGCCTGCATCTTCTCCGCAAACTTAGCAACGTTGACTACGAATCGCTGATGCGTCCCTTCGCCAATCGTTGTTCCCGCGCCAAAAGCTTCTACCCGGAAGTTCACTCGCCTTCCCTCCACCGACTCGATCCGGCTTCGAAAGGTGACCTCGGAACCAAGCGGAGCGCCCGCCACATGCGTCACGTGAACCACCGTGCCCACCGAATCGTCTCCGGGTTCCAGCATCGGCAAAAGCAGATCCCGGGACGTCCTCTCCATATACTCGATCATATGCGGCGTCGACAGAACTCTTGCTCCCGGTAAGCCCAGAAACTTGATGGCGTTCTCGTCCGATACCTTCAGCTTGTCTTCCCGTACTGCTCCAATCTCGATTCTCTCCATAACCTAGCTTTTCTGCCCGGCGAGCACGCCGCGCATATACGCGAACGATCGCTGCATGCCGGGCACGGGGTTATCCTCCTCGATCTCATACTCGAGCGAGCAGACGCCGCGGTAACCCGTTTTGCGAAGCTCCTGGAAAATGGCGGGAATCGGCAACACTCCTTCGCCCACCACGCACTGGCTTTCTTTCGCACTCTTGTCGCGCAGGTCTTTGAAATGCATTTCAAACAGCCGCGGTCCGGCCGCCTTTATGGCATCCACGACATCTTCGCCGGTTCGCGCCGTGTGCCCGATATCGAGGCAGAGCCCCATGCGCGCATCCATGTTCCGAACTGCCTGCAGCACGCTGCTCGGTGTAGGAAAGTTCTTGTCCTCCGGTCCGTGATTATGAATAGCCATCCGCACGTCGTACTCCTTCGCCAGCTTTTCGACAAGGGGCAGATTTTCGTGTGTGGGCGCGCAAATCATGATCCCAAACCCGCATGTGCGCGCGTAATCGAAATACCGGCGCAAGGCGGCTTCATCGTTCTCCCTTAGCGTGATGTTTCCCCCGCCGATAACCTGGATTCCCGCCGCTTCGAACTCCCGTCGTCCCTTCGTCAACTCCGCTGGGGGATCGCTATACGGAAGGTGAAACTCCTTTACATCCGCGTACTGGATGCCCATGGATCGAATCGCGCGAACTGCGTAGTCCCGCCGGAAACTCCGTAGCGAATACGTCGCCACTCCGAGTCGAATCCCTGTCTCCTCGGCGGTCTGCCCTCTGAGCACCGCCGCCGTCACGGCAGCCCCCAAAGTCGCTCCCAATACTTCTCGCCGGTTCATCGGATCATCATATGCCACTGATGCGGTTACCCTGTACCTATGGATTTGCGGAAGCGGTTTTTGGTTAGAGGAAAGGATTTTCGACTGGCGGATCTGGACCCAGACGACACCGCAGGCGTTACCGACGAAAAGGTTGCCGATAAACTTGCCCGCGAAAACACCGCAAAATTGGCCAAGCTGCAAAACAAGCTTTACGCTGAACACAAGCGCTCTTTGCTGATCGTGCTGCAGGCGACCGACGCGGGCGGCAAAGACGGCACCATCCGTCACGTCATGTCCGGAGTGAATCCGCAGGGTTGTTCGGTTACGTCATTCAAACAGCCTTCCCAAATCGAAAAAGATCACGATTTTCTATGGCGCATCCACCAGGCAGTGCCGGCCCGCGGCAACATCGGCATTTTTAACCGCTCCCACTATGAGGACGTGCTGGTCGTCCGCGTTCACGAGCTGGTTCCCGAAAAGGTTTGGTCGAAACGCTACGAACAAATTCGCGACTTCGAGAAAATGCTCGAGGAAAGCGGCGTATGCATCGTCAAATTTTTCTTGCACATCACCCAAGCGGAACAGTTTAAGCGCTTCCAGGCCAGGCAAACGGATCCCGATAAGAACTGGAAATCATCCCCCTCCGACCTTGCGGAGAGCAAGTTTTGGGATGAGTATCAGGTCGCCTACGAAGACGCGCTGCGCAAGTGCAGTCGCCGATACGCACCCTGGTACGTCATTCCCGCCAATAATAAATGGTTCCGCAACTTCGCGGTCTCTCAAATCCTGGTCGACACCCTCGAGGATCTCCATCTCCAATACCCGAAAGCCGAAACCGCGAAACCTGCCGAGGAAGGTACCAAGAAGCCATGAGCCAACCCCACAAACGCGAAGAACAGCGGTATGCTCAACCCGACTGCAAAGACGCTCACATTTCGTAGTGGCTTTTGACGAGACAACCATAGAATCAGCAAGCTTGTGCCGAACCATCCTCCGAAATTTAATAGCGGAACCCCGTAGTACGGGCCCGGAACACGCCACGTCCAAAAGTGCAGCGGGTTCGCAGCAAGCGGATCAATCGTCAGATCAATCGCCGCCATTACAAGCGCTCCGATCACCGGAGGCAGCTCCATCTGCCTCACCCACGCGATCAGAATCATCCACGCTCCTGCCATCACAAGCGGCACCCCGAGAACGGATGGCGCTAGAACGTCCGAATACGTGTACGAGCCAAAAGGAAATCCGCTTGCCACTCCGATCGCTTCCAGCACAAAACCCAAACCGAAGCTGATCCCGAATACCCGCCACTCTTCCGGTGCGGATAGAAATACAATCGCCGTAGCGAGAAAGAGAAATACCGGCGCAGCCCACGTCATATTGGCGGGCGTACTGCCCAGCAGAAAGTGCGTGCCGACGCCTCCGCACCAGTCTGCCCCATAGACAAGCCAAAGTGCGATCAGAGCCCATCGCCTGACGCGCACCTTATCCCCGTTCATGTTTAGCGATCAAATTGCACGTAATCTCGGCCGAGAGCAAAACTGTCGGCGTGCCCCCGCCCGGATGTGTGCTCCCTCCCACGTGGTAAAGCCCCCCGCACAAGCTACTCTTGTTCCGCGGACGTAGAAATGCGTTCCGCCATCCGTGAGAGTCGGCTCCGTAAATCGCACCTCCCGGCATCAGGTAGCGCTCCTCGATTCGCTTGGGCGTCCACACGTCCTCTACACGAATGCTGCCCGAGAGATCCGGAAACCCGCTCTTACGCAATCGCTCAAACACGCGCATCTTGGCGCGCTCCGTCTCCTCAACGCTCCATTCATCGGCAACCGCCGGCGCATTCGCCATGACAAAAAGCGCTTCCCCTCCATCCGGAGCAAGCGGCCGATCCATCCGGCTGGGGATATTCACATATACCGTCGGATCTTCCGGGAAACGCTTCTCCTTCCAAATCTCCGCGAACTCCCTTTTGTAATCGGCGGAAAAGTAGATCGTGTGGGCTTCATGCTCGGGCAGTTCGCGATCGATACCTAGCAGCATCACCAATCCCGACATCGATCTGGACCGTGGCCGCTTCGGCGTCAAACCCAGCAGACCGCGCGTCGTCTCCGCATCTCCATTCATGATCACGATGTCCGCCGCGATTGTCTCTCCCGATTGAAGCCGCACACCCGTCGCTCGCCCATTCTTCCGCTGAATGTGCTCTACTCGCGCATCGGTTTGGAGAGAAACGCCGGACTTCAGGCAGAGCTCAACCAGTCCTTCAATAATCCTGTACAAACCGCCGCGTACATACCACCCCCCAAAAGCAAGTTCCAGATAGGGAATGATCGCCAATGTGGCCGGCGATTGGTAGGGCGATGAACCAACGTACGTCGGATAACGGTTATAAAGCTGCCGAAGATACGGGCTCTTGAAGTGCGCGTCAACCGTGCGGCCGTAATTGCCCCACCCGTACCGCACTGGAAAATGGCGCAGCACTCTCCGATCCGCCGCTTGCGGTCGATCGAAGGGCGTCCGCTTCAGAAAAGTCTGCTTCGAAACTTCCCAAAGTCGCGCGCCCAAATGAAAGAAGCGGAAGAATCCGTCTTCATCCTCCGGTGCAACCCTTTTCAAGGTCTCCAGCCAGTGGGGCAAGGACGCGGAATAACGGAATCGCGTGCCGTCCGCATACACGTACTCGGAAAGTGGATCCAACGCAACCAAGTCCACGTAGTGCGCCAGATCGCTCCCGCCAGCGGCAAACAGATCGGCGAACACCCAAGGCATCGTGATGAGCGAGGGGCCCGTATCGAAAGTGAATCCGTCTTTCTGCCAACGGTTCATCTTTCCGCCGAACGATGCTCCCGCTTCGAGGATCGTCACTCGCCAGCCCCGGGCCGCTAACCGTAGCCCCGCCGCGAGCCCACCTAGCCCGCCTCCAATTACGACCGCATGCCGGCTCATGCGCGAAAGAGAATCACGCCGTGGCCGCTGCCTCGAACTTGAACTCCCCCACAATGCGATCGATGAACAGCAACATCATCTGTGTATCCGTGCTGCGTGGGAACTGTTGGGCCAGCGCCTTCTTCGCTCCGCCGACAAGATCGTTTACATGTGCCATCGATTGCGCTAACCCGAATTCTGTTGCATGGCTCGGCCGTAGCAATCGCTCGTCCTGCCGCGACGTCTTACCCGTCACCTCGCACTCGAGCCGTTGATCCAGAAGATCATCGCAAATCTGATAAGCCTCGCCCAGGCACTCCCCCACATGCGCTAGAACGTCAACCTCCTCGCGCGATCCTCCCGCTGCGATTGCCCCCGACGTAAACGTCAGTCGCATCAGCGCGGATGTCTTGCGGTTGCGCGCTTCGAACGGAAACGGACTTCCTCGATCTTCTGCGGCCGCCAGATCGATTGCCTGCCCTCCAATCATCCCGTCCACGCCGATGCAAAACGTCGCTTCTCGCAGCAACTCCGGAGTCTTCCCAAACAAGCCGTACGCTTTATTCAGTAGCGCCAGCGCTGCTAGCAGAGCGCTGCCTTCTCCAAACCGGCAATGCAGCGCCGGGCGGCCCCGTCGCATGTGCGCGTCGTCCATCCCTGGCAAATCGTCGAGGATCAGTGAACTCGTATGCAGGAACTCCACCGCGCATGCTGCGGGGAGCGCCTCGCTAAGACTTGCGTTCACCAGCCGCGCGCACCCCAACGTCAGCAGCGGACGCATCCGCTTTCCACCTGGAAACACCGCCGCGCGCACAACCTCGTTCAAACTCTCCGCCCGCTCCAGCCGGCTCTCGGGCAAATGGTCCTCCAGCCCCTTCTCGATCAGCTCACGAAGCGCGTTGAGTTTATTGAGCACGCACAATCCTTTTCCAAGTACGAAAACAACAGTTGGCAAAGCTGCGGCGCAGCTTCCCGAATTGGTAAATGTCCCGCTCCGGTCAAACGCGTAATCTTTGCCTGAGGCCACAATTCGCCGAATCGTTCCGCCGATCGATGAACGTCTGCGAAACTCTTTTCCCCGTAACAAAGATCAATCGGCATCGCTAAATCACGAAACTGCTCGATATTTCCCGCCGCTCCTAAAAGTTCGAGATAACGGTATGTTGTTTGATGATCTACCTTTTCGAAACCTTCCACCAGCGACGTATCTCCGGCACGTTTCCCGCGCAAAGTCAAATTCGTCATCCAGCGCCCGAACGGATTCGCAAACGTCGTGATATACGCGTACCGCCCAAAATGCGGGTTGAGAAAAACGCGGAAGTACCACGGCCAATATGCGAACGCATCGATGGTGACGATCCGCTGTACGCGCCCGGGTGTCCGCAGCGCCGCGAATAGCAACAGATTCGCGCCGCTGCAATTGCCCACTAACGTCACCTTGTCCCCGACCGCCCGGATCTCTTCCGCGAGCTCGTCGGTTACAGCGTCAAGCGTCCACGCCAAGGGAGCCGGCGACCGTCCACAACCGGGCAAGTCGACCGCGTGAAAGCTTACGCCGGCAGGCAAATCCCGCACCAGCGGCTCAAACGTGCGATGGTCTCCGCTCCAGCCATGCACAGCTAGAAAGTGCTGTGCGCCTTCTCCATACCGCTCAACATGCATGCGACGCAATCCTCTCCGCCACCATGCGGCCCCCCAGTACGACCATCGGCATGCCCGTCCCAGGTGTCGTACTTGCCCCCGCGTAGTAAAGCCCGCGCAAGCCACGTGCGTAGTTGCGCGAACGCCACGGACCCATTTGAAATAGTCCGTGCCCCGCGCCGAACGCCGAACCGTCAAAAAGTCCGAATCGTTCCCGCCAGTCCTCGGGCGTCCAAACCTCTTCCATCTGGATGCGGTCTTGCTCTAACCCGATCCGCTCGAGAACCTGGCTCCTCACTTTTTCCACCACCGGAGCCCAATTGGCGCAACCCATTCGGCTAATTACCGGCGTCGGTACGAGCACGAACATCGTTGTATCTCCGGCCGGCGCTAATCCCGGATCGGTCGCCGAGGGGACACTCACATAAAAGGGCAACTCTCCCGGAATTCTGCCTCCGTCCAATTCTTCAAATGCCCGGCGATAGTTCCTCGGCAGAAAAATTGTATGATGCCCGCCCTCCTCTACGGTCCCGGTGATGCCCCAGTAAAACGTCATCACTCCGGGAGTCATCTTCTGCTGGAACCGCTCGCCTGGCGGCAGATTCAAAAGCTTGCTCTCGGTCGTTGGAACATCCACGTTCGACACCACCAGCCGGCATGGAATCAGTTCACCGCTCGCTAGCTCTACCCCGGTCACTTCGCCGCTTTCGCGCTGAATCTCCGCCACGGGGCAACCGGTCCGCACTGTGACCCCCAGCTCTCGTGCAAGTCGCTCGATGGCTCTCACCAGCGCGTAGATGCCTCCCCGCGGTAGCCAGAGTCCGTACGCCAGCTCTCCATACGCCAGAATCGTAAATAAACCCGGCAATTCGTACGGCGACCCTCCCAGATACATGCCGTACGACCCGAACGCTTCCCGAATGTATCGGCTCCGAAAGAAACGACCCAGTTCGGAATCGAGCGATCGCCACGCGCTGGTTCCCCACAACTCTCGCAGGCTCAAACGCGAAAGCCATCGAAACGGGTTGTCCACATTCTGCGTCACTAGTTTCTCGAAAGCCACGCGATACTTACTCGCCGCGTCGCGCAGGAATGCCGCCACCTGGGGCCCGCACCCCGGCTCGATTCGCTCACACTCCGCCAGAAGACTCCGCACATTGCTCGATAGCGAAAACCTCTGGCCATCGGGCCATCGAAACTGCACCGACGGATCCACCGGAATCAGCTCGACGTAATCCGCTAATCTCCGCCCTGCTGCCGCGAAAAGCTCTTCGAATACCCAAGGGTAGTTCAGCAGCGACGGACCTGTATCGAACTGAAAGCCTGCCCGTTCAATCAAGTTCGCGCGGCCACCTACCGTGGCGTTCGCCTCGAACACTGTCACGGGACGCCCCTGCAGCCTCAAGTGAATGGCCGCGCTAAGCCCGCCCAATCCGCCACCAATCACAACCGCGGATTGTGCGCTCAGATCGCCCCCAGGTAAGCAAGCGGCAGCCGCCAGTACTTACTCGGCGGTAGCACCCGAAACTTGTCGGCCATCGGAACGCTCTCCCTGTGCCCCATTCCCGCTCGGCTGCGGCCGATCCGCAAATTCAACTCACGATAAACATCGATGCATGCCTGAATCGCCACCCGGCAGTCCGGCGCAAACGAATCGAGATCGCGCTCCGCCGCCCGATAGTATTCCTCTGCAGCCGCCGAAAGCCTCCGCAGCACGCGATGGATCCGCTCATCCGCATCGTCACCGGCGTCCAACGACACCAGTCCCTCGGCGCGCTGAAGATCCACCGGCAGATACACCCGCCCTCGCCGTTGGTCTTCGCGCACATCCCGCAGAAAATTCGTTAGCTGTAGAGCGATGCCCAAACTCCGCGACGCCTCCAGCGCCCGGGGAAACTCGCGCGGTGCGCTCGGGCCGTACACGTAGGCCAAAAAAAAACCCACCACGATCGCGCTCCCATACACGTAGCTCTCGATCAAATCATCAAGCGTCGCGAAAGGACGCGGCGTTACGTCGAGTCGCATCGCATCCAGAAATGACCCATAGAACTCACGCGGGATCGCATTGCGCTTCACCACATCGGCGAAGGCCGCCGCAAAGCAGTTTGCCCCGCCCGCAACGGCATCCTTGAAGTCACACTCCAAGCCGCGCTCGTAGTCCCCGCGCCAGGCGTCGAGCCGCTTCATACGCTGTTCCGGCGAAAGGGGGAACGTGTCCACCACCTCGTCCGGATATCGCACGGCCGCATAGATTATCTCCACCTGGTCGCGCTTTGCCGGAGGCAAAAACCGCGTCACAATGAAGAAACTGGTGCTATAAGTCTGGAGTATTTTTCGGGCTGATCTCGCCACCCTAGCTTGTTGTTGATTCACGCCGGAGCCCGCCCGGACGGAGGCGCTCGTCTTCTGCTCGAAGACCCGCCAATCCTGTTCACTCCAGACGGTTGCCATACTCTTAGTCGATGTTCACTGTTTAAGCACGGCGGAAAATTTCGGCATGGATTGAGCGATTTCGAACGATTGTTAGACTGAACTCGTGAGCCTCGACATCAGCCAGCGCGATCGTGAGGGAATTACGATCCTCGACCTTCGAGGGCGCATCGTGCTTGGGCCGGAAGCCTCATCCTTCCGCGAAACCGTTACTCCGATCGTCAACACCGAAGGAGGCCGCCTTATATTGAACATGGCTGATGTAGCCTATGTTGACAGCACTGGCCTCGGAGCGCTAGTCTTCTGCGCCAGTGCTGCGCGGCGCAACTCTGCCGTTATCCGTCTCTTGGCCGTGAGTCCGCGCAATTTGGAGCTGTTGGTCACCACCAAGCTCGAAACCATCTTTGAAAACTTTGTCGATGAGCAGGAAGCCGTCAACAGCTTCTTTCCGGATCGCGCCGTGAAAAAGTTCGATATCCTCGCCTTCGTTCAGCAGCATCAGAAAGACAAAGGCGAGCGCTGACCGCTCGTCTCTAGCAGCGTTACACCGCCGCCCGTTGCATCTCCCGAAATGCGGTAAATGCCGCGGGCATCTTCCCGTCCGCAATCAGCCGGATCACCTGCACCGCGCACCATGCCAAATAGGCCAGCGTGATTGCCTCGTGAATATGACTCACCAAACCTTCCGGCCCGATCGAAAATCCAAACTGCACCGCCCACAGCACAAACAACAAACCCGCTTCCCACCACGCCAGTTTCATGTCCAGCAGCAGCAATGCCCCCAGTAGGGACTGCGCTACCGTCATCAACAACTCCACGCTCTGCTGGTGATCGAACGGGATCGAAGACACCTGCCCCGCGCCAAACGAGAGCACAATCGGCAGCATCGCTGCCAGCAGCGTCCACTGGTTGATGTTGCTCGAAACCATGTTCATTAACGCCATCGGGGCGCGGTCCACCGTTCGCGCCCAATAGAACGCCGATACCTTCTCCGGAAACTCCGAAACGAACGGCGCAATCCATTGAACCGCCACAAACTGCGAAATCCCCACCGCCGTCGCCAATGCCAGCAATCCGCCCAAGAACGGCTCGGCCACCACAAACATCAACCCACCGCCCACCACAAAAAGCGACACAATTGAGATGTTCCGGATTACCGGCCGCGCCTTCACAATCGTCCGTGGAATCCGCTCCATCTCCTCCACATCCTCGGCCTTTTCCGGCGGTATTCGATTGAGCAGCCATAGGTAGAGCCCGTAAACTCCGATCAATATGACCGCGTCCATCACTCCCAGCGATCCTTTGAAGAACACCACCACAATCCAGACGAGCGACAACAACAGCGTCACGATCTGAACGCTATCGTGCTTCTCCAGTTGAATCCGATGTAGCGGCCTCTGCTCCCGACGCCGGTGGTAAAAAGCTGCGGTCGCATAGATCAACGGCCATCCCACCCCCGTCAACAACCGCAGGGCCCCCGTTAGATTCGAAAGCAACAAAGGTTTCT
Source organism: Bryobacterales bacterium (assembly GCA_963738525.1). Lineage (GTDB taxonomy): Bacteria > Acidobacteriota > Terriglobia > Bryobacterales > Bryobacteraceae > Bog-113. The sequence continues at coordinate 108,359 of CAVTXC010000009.1, read as the reverse complement.
GCTGCTTCCACGCCAGCACCGCTTCCACTGCAAACTCGGGCAGCGTTTGTAACCACGCCAAAATAGCCAGCGCGAAACCTTGCGCGATAAAATACTGAGCCGATTCCGCGCCCCACGCGATAAACAACGACGCGAGCAGCAGCAGCGGCGCTGTCCAAAAAATCGACCAGGGGCTCTCCGATTGAAGTGCGCCCGCCGCCACCACCAGCAACGCCGTTCCACCTAGCGCCCGCGCGAACGCCGGAAAATAACTAAACATGAGCAAACGGAGCCACGGAACGCGAAATCATCGATGCGCGCTGCCACTCTTCGCTTTTCATAGGAAAATCGCTTCGGAAATGTCCGCCGCGGCTCTCTTCGCGCGCCAATGCGCACCGCGCGATTAGCCCCGCAACCACGTGCATGTTTCGCAGGTCGTAATCCGCCAGTGTGGCTCCCGGTCGCGCGATCATGTTGAACTTCAACTCATCGATCACCGCTGATAAATCGTTCCCGTTGCGAATGATCCCGCACTTCTCCCAGGCCAAATCCCGCACCACCTTCTCCGTTACGTCCGGGAAGAGCAGGGTATCGCACTCCCAGTGCGCTAGTCCGTCCCATCCATGCCACTTCCGCATCGCGCGCCCGGCTCGTGCTCCAAATACCAACGCTTCGAGCAACGAGTTGCTGGCCAGCCGGTTAGCGCCATGAACCCCTGTGCATGCCGCTTCGCCCGCCGCATACAGCCGCCGCGTCGTAGTTGCTCCGGAAAGATCGGTCCACACGCCCCCCATCGCATAATGTGCCGCGGGATGCACCGGCGCCGGCTGCTCGGAAATATCCACGCCATAGCGTTTGCAGGTTTGCCAGATCCGCGGAAACCGGTTCCGGATAAACTCCGGAGGCCGGTGCGTTAGATCCAAATACACATGCGGCGCGCCCGTCCGCTTCAACTCCGCTACGATCGAACGCGACACTACATCCCGGGGCGCCAACTCGCCTAGCTCGTGATAGCGCTGCATAAATCGCTCGCCTTCACTGTTCAGCAGGTACGCGCCTTCGCCCCGCAATGCCTCCGACAATAAAAAACGCGGAGCCCCCTCCACATGCAGCGCCGTCGGATGAAACTGAACGAATTCAATGTTTGCGATCTCCGCTCCCGCGCGCCACGCCATCGCTACGCCGTCACCCGTCGCGACATCCGGATTGGTCGTCTCCCGATACACTCTACCCAACCCGCCAGTCGCCAGCAGAACCGCTCGCGCTCGCACCTCGACCAATTCCCGCGATCGCTCGTCGAACAACAGCGCACCCAACACCTCGCCATCGTGCGTCAGCAGATCCACAATCGCCGAAAAACTGCGAAAGGAAATGTTGCCCGAAGCCGCCGCCTTCTTCTGCAATGTCCGCGCAATTTCCCGCCCGGTCGAATCGCCGTGTGAATGCAGAATGCGGTTCCGGCTGTGCGCCCCTTCGCGCGTAAACGCCAGCTGCGAGCCCTCTTTGTCAAACTCCGCTCCCCACGCAATCAACTCGCTGATCGCATCCGGACCCTCTTCGACCAGCGTCCGCACCGCTTCGCGGTCGCACAATCCATCGCCCGCGTACAACGTGTCCTGCTCGTGCAGTTCGATATCGTCGTCGTCGCTCAGCACCACAGCCACGCCGCCCTGCGCATACTCCGATGACGACTCCCGCAGCGTATCTTTCGCAATCATCAGCACCTTGCCCGCCTGCGCCAGTTCGATCGCCGCGCGCAGTCCCGCGATGCCCGCCCCGATTACCAGAAAGTCCGCGTCCATGAGTCAATTGGATTCTAACAACCGCCTGACGGATGGATCCTGGTCGAAATTCGTCTGCTAAAACTAGATTGTGCCGGTTACCGATGTCAACACTCCAGGTGGAAACTACCCCGTCGTTGTTGAACGCGGCGTGCTTTCCCACTTGCGGAGCTACTTTCCGGCCAGTCACGGGAAGCTCTTTATCGTCACCGAAAAACGCGTGTGGGATGCGGTCGGCGCTTCAATCGACGACTCCGATTGCCACCTCCTTCAACTCCCCGGCGGCGAATCCAACAAGCGCCTTGCCCCGCTCGAATCGCTCGCCGAGGAGATGGTTCAGGCCGGCGCGGACCGCACCAGCATCGTCATCGCCGTGGGCGGCGGCATTGTCACCGATATGGCCGGATTCCTCGCCGCCATCTTCATGCGCGGCATTCCGGTCGTTCAAGTCCCCACCACTCTGCTCGCGCAAGTCGATGCCGCTATCGGCGGCAAGACCGGCGTCAATCTCGTCCGCGGCAAAAATCTGATCGGCAGCTTCCACCAACCGCACGCTGTGCTCGTCGATCCCGCCGTCCTGACCACTCTTCCCGAACGCGAGTACCGCGCCGGGCTGTACGAAGTCATCAAGTACGGCGTGATCTCCAGCCCGGAGCTCTATCAATGCCTGCAGCAGCAACGCGCCGCTATCCTTCGTCGGGAACCGGAAGCCGTCGATCACATCATCGCCGCATGCGTTCGCATCAAAGCCTTTGTCGTGGGCGCCGATGAACGTGAGGCCGGCATCCGCGCCATCCTCAACTTCGGGCATACCGTAGGCCACGCCATCGAAGCCGAAACCGGATACACGCGCTACCTCCATGGTGAAGCCGTCGCGCTCGGCATGAAGGTCGCTTCCCATCTCGCTCACCTGCATGCCGGGCTCACCCTCGCCGATCTCCACTCCATCCTCAAACTTGTCGATGACTACGGTCCCGTTCCCCCCGCTGCCGATCTGTCCCCCCAAACGCTCTACGCGCGCTTAACGCAGGATAAGAAAACAAGGCAGGGCCACATTCACTTCATTCTTCCCTCTACCATTGGCGTCGTCAAAGTACATAGCGACATCCCCGAACACGCCGTCGTTGAAGCCATCCGCCAGGGCCTTTCGTGATTGGCGCCAGCCCCCGCGGCGCGCACACCGAAGGGGAGGCTTCCCGCTGGGTGCGCGACATGTTCGGCCGCGTCGCGCCACGCTACGATCTCGCCAACCACTTGCTCTCCTTCAACATCGATCGCTACTGGCGAGCCCGCACCGTCGACCGCGTCTCCGACATTCTCCGTCGTCCGAAGTCACGAATCTTGGACCTCTGCTGTGGCACCGGCGATCTCGCCCAAGCGCTCTCCCGCCGGCGCGGGATTCCTATCCTCGCGAGCGACTTCTGCCATCCCATGCTCCTCGCCGCCGCTTCCAAAATCAAGTCCCCTCTGTTCGAAGCCGACGCCCTCTCGCTGCCTCTCCCGGACGCCTCGCTCGATCTCATTACCTGCGCCTTCGGGTTCCGCAACCTCGCTAATTACGACGCCGGTCTTCTCGAGTTCCGCCGCGTGCTTCGCTCCGGAGGCCGCCTCGCCATTCTCGAGTTCTCGCAGCCGCCAAATCGCCAATTCGCACAGCTCTACGACTGGTATTCGCGCCACCTTCTGCCCCGGCTCGGTGGCTTCATCTCCGGTGCTCCCGATGCCTACACCTATCTGCCCGATTCCGTTCGCAAGTTTCCTGGACCCGACGAACTCAGCTCCCGCATGCTCGACGCGGGATTCCACAATCCCCGCTTCGAACGCTTCACCGGCGGCATCGTGGCACTGCACCTCGGTGACATCGGCTAGTCCCTTACTTCGGCTTCAGATAGCGGTCAAACCACTCCACCGTTCGCTTAATGGCGTCGATCTGGTTCTCGCGCTTCGCAAATCCGTGCCCTTCGTTCGCGTAGTAATGCGCCGCGACCACCTTGCCCGACTTCTCTAGAATGTTCGCCACCTGCTCGGCTTCTTCCTTCGGCACTCGGATATCGTTGTCGCCTTGCAGCACCAGCAGCGGCGCCTTCGCGTTGCGAATAAACTTGATCGGCGAAGCGTTCTCATACACGGCCTTCTCTTTCTCCGGATCGCCCAGCAGCGACTTCTCATACTGCTGCAGGAACGGATCTTCATGCTGGAGCATCGTCATCCAGTCAATAATCCCGTATTCCTCGACTGCCGCGGCCCAGACGTCCGGAGTCTTCCCGATCGCCATCAGCGTCATATAGCCGCCATATGACCCGCCTGTGATGCCGATTCGCTTCGAATCCACAAACCCCGTCTGCTCGAGAAAGTGAACCCCAAATACCTCGTCCTGCAAGTCGCCGCCCCCCAGATCCTTCACGTTCGCCATCTGAAACTGCATCCCATATCCGGTCGAGCCGCGCGGATTCGGGGCCAGGCACACATACCCGCGTGACGCCAACACCGCTGCGGTCCGATTGAAGTAGTCCACCGTCTGTCCCGTCGGTCCCCCGTGCGGCAGCACCACCGCCGGATTCGACCGGTCCTGCTTCAAATTGAACGGCACCCAAAAAACCCGCTGATAATCTTCCCATCGAAGCTGCGGTAATGAACCAGCTGCGACGGCGGGATCCGCTCTGGGTTCAGTCCCGCGATTGCCGAAAACGTTAGTTGCGTCGCCTTCTTACTCGCCAAATCGTAGACCCACAAATCCGACGGATGCTGCGAACTCGAATAGGAAACCAGTAGCCGGTCCCCTTGCGGCGAAAATGCCTTCGGCGCGCCCGTAAACGTCGCCACCCCTTCCGGGAAGTCGAGACGTGACCCGTTGAGCGAACCTCGATCCACCAGGTAAAGCGACGTCCGCCCGTCGGCGTTCACCACGTACGTGAAGCTCTTTCCGTCCGGCGAAAAATCTCCGGGATCCGCTTCCCACTGAATGTCCGTCACCCACATCCGCTTCTTCGTCGCTACGTTTAGTAGCCCGGTATTATCGAACCCACCCTTTTCGTTCGAACCGATCAGCGCCGTCACTCCGTCGGGCGAAAGCGACGACATCGAGTAGCGAACCGTGCCGCTATGCGCGGTCAGGTTCTCCGCGGTTGCGGTCGCCGTATCGATCCGGTAAATGTCCGAGTCCGAGAACGCCGCGTGCCCCCGAATCGCAAACACATATCGCGAATCCGCGCTCCAAATCACCGGAGACCACAAATGATCGGCGGTCTTCTCCTGGGTCAAGTTGCGGATCTTGCGCGTCTTCCAGTCCAGAATCCCCACATCGACCGCGGAAGCCGTTTTGGGTTTGATCGTGATCAGTAGTGCATTCCCATCCGGCGACCAGATTCCACCACCCTCCGAAATCTCGGGCGTATTGGTCAGGTTGATCGCCTCGCCTCCCGATGCCGGAATCGCAAACAGGTCGTCAATCTCTGCCCCGGCATAATCCTGCGTGTAGATAATCCACTTACCGTCGGGCGACCACCCCGCTGCATACTGCCGCTCGTCGGACTGCGTCAACTGAATCGGCCATCCCCCAGTCGCCGCAACCTTCCATAGATTCGCCCGCCCCGTGAAGTTCGAACTGAAGACGATCTCCCGCCCATCCGGCGACCACACCGGCGCCCCTACCGAACGCGTGTAGAAAAGGTCGTCTATCCCGATCGGCCCCGCCTTCTCATTGACTGCCGACGTGACCGACTTCGGATCCGTGATCGGACGCTCATCCGGTGAGCGCACATCCGCTGCCCATGCGCATCCGCAAACAGCCGCAGCCAGCATCCACTTCCGCATGTCATTTCTCCTCCAGACAGGTTTTCAGCGCGCCTTCCAACGTCTCCCGGGGCATATCGGTGCTGATGAACAGCTCCTGCCGCGCGCCCGCGCTTAGCGCAATCGCCTTCCATCCGTTTGTCGTCGGCACCGTCACCCGCACTCGTACCTTCCCTTTGGCATCCCGCACTGGGCGAATCACCCCGGGAATAATCGAGCGGATCTCCGCATTCTGCGCCAGCAGCGTCTCGAGCACTGGCCGCAGCCCGTCGATGATGCTGTGCTCGATCTTCAACTTCCCCTGGGCGGTGCGCAGCCGGAACGGCATGGGCTCAGTGTAGTCGTTTTTTCCGGGCGCGCCATAATCTGGGCACGCAATAATCAATGCAGTGCCACACGCTATCACCCTCATTCCCGGCGACGGGATTGGACCCGAGGTCGCCGATGCGACCGTCCGCGCCATTGAAGCTACCGGCGTTGCGATCGAATGGGATCGCGTCGAGGCCGGCGCCAAAGCCGAACAGCAAACCGGAAAAGTTCTCCCCGAAGCGGTATTCGAATCCCTCGCCCGCACCCACGTCGGCCTCAAAGGACCGGTCGCCACCCCCATTGCCAAAGGTCACTCCAGCGTCAACGTCGCTCTCCGCAAACGCCTCGACCTGTTCGTCAACTTCCGCCCGGTGAAGATGCTCCCCGGACTCAAAACCCGCTTCCAGGACCTCCCCATCGACCTCATCATCTTTCGCGAAAACACTGAAGATCTCTATTCAGGTATCGAACACGAGGTCGTCCCCGATGTGGTCGAGAGCCTCAAAGTCATCACCAAAACGGCTTCCATGCGCATCGCCAAAGCTGCCTTCGAGTACGCCCGACGCGAAGACCGCCATAAAGTCACCGCCATCCATAAAGCCAACATCATGAAGATGAGCGACGGTCTGTTCCTCCGTTGCTGCCGTGAAGTCGCCGCTCAATTTCCCGAAATTGAATACGCTGAGCTCATCGTCGATAACGCTTGCATGCAGCTCGTCATGCGCCCCGAAACGTTTGACACCCTGGTCCTCCCGAATCTCTATGGCGACATCGTCTCCGACCTCACCGCCGGGCTCGTCGGCGGCTTAGGCATCGTCCCCGGTGCGAACCTCGGTGAAACTTGCGCCATCTTCGAAGCCGTTCACGGCACCGCGCCCGACATTGCGGGCAAAGGTCTCGCGAACCCCACCGCGCTTATGCAATCGGCCGTGCTCATGCTCGCGCACCTCGGCGAAAAGGAAGCCTCCCGCCGCTTGGATCGCGCCATTCTCGGCGTCTACGCGGAAGGCAAAAGCCTCACTGGCGACGTCGGAGGCCCCGCCGGAACCGCCCAATTCACCGAGGCCATCATCGCCAAAGTTCAATCCACTTAACCCGCTATAGTCGAAAGATGACGAAGCGGGTTGTTCCCCTTATCTGCGCGGGTAGCGCTCTCCTGTTCGCCTTGCCGCCCCAAGCCGCTGAAAATCTGATCACTCCCGCAAGCCTTCTCGCTCACATCAAAGTGCTCTCTTCGGATGAGTTCGAAGGCCGCGCTCCCTCGACTAGAGGTGAGGAACTGAGCGTCAAATACCTCACCGATCAGTTCAAAAGCTTCGGCCTCAAGCCCGGCAACCCCGACGGCACGTACATTCAAAACGTGCCGCTATACGGCATCACGTCCACGCCGATCTCTCACGTTACCGCCGGCGGTACCACCATCCCCCTCACTAACAAAACCGACTACGTCGCTTGGACCGTTCGGCCCGAACCGGAGATCAAAGTGATCGACTCCGACGTTGTTTTCGTGGGTTACGGCGTCGTCGCCCCCGAGTACGGTTGGGACGATTACAAGGGCGTCGACGTGAAAGGGAAGACGATCGTCATGCTGGTCAACGATCCCGCTGTGCCCGATCCCCACGACCCCACCGCGCTTGATCCCAATATGTTCAAAGGGAAGGCCATGACCTACTACGGTCGCTGGACATACAAGTACGAGATCGCGTCCAAGCTCGGCGCCGCCGCTGCCGTGATCATCCATGAGACCGGCCCCGCGGGTTATCCCTATGAAGTCGTCGTGGGCAGCAACACGCACGAGAACTTCGATATCCAATCCCCCGATCGCAACGCCTCCCAAGTCCCTGTCCGCTCCTGGATTCCCTACGCCACCGCTGATAAAATCTTCTCCGCCGCCGGACAGAATCTGGCCGACCTCAAGACCAAAGCCGCTTCCAAGGACTTCCATCCCGTTAGCCTCAATGCCAAGTGGACGTTCGATATCCAAACCGCCGTCCGCGAAGTCCAGTCCAAGAACGTCGTCGCCAAAATCGACGGGCAGCGATCCCAAGCTGCGCGAAGAATACGTGATCTACACCGCCCACTGGGACCATCTCGGCAAAGACCCCACCCTGAAAGGCGACCAGATCTACAACGGCGCCGTCGATAATGCGTCCGGCTGCGCCGGCCTTGCTGGAACTTGCCCGCGCCTACGCGAAGCTCACTCCCGCGCCCAAGCGTTCATCTCTTGTTCCTCGCCGTCACCGCGGAAGAGAAAGGGCTGCTCGGCATCCAAGTACTACGCGGTAAATCCTCTCTACCCGCTAAACAAAACCCTCGCCGACCTCAACATGGACGCCCTTAATGTCTGGGGCAAAACCACGCGACATGGTCATCGTCGGTCTCGGGAACTCCACGCTGGACGACATCTCCGAACAAGTCGCCGATGCGCAGGGCGGACGCAACCTGAAACCCGATCCGCGGCCCGAGCGGGGCAGCTTCTACCGCTCGGACCACTTCGAATTCGCCAAACAAGGCGTCCCCGCTCTCGACATCCACGGCGGCATCGACTACATCGGGAAGCCCGCCGACTTACGGCCATCAGATATGGACGAATACACCGCCAACGACTATCACAAGCCCTCCGACGAGGTGAAGCCCGATTGGGACCTCTCCGGGCAAGTCCAGGACACCCAACTGCTCTTCGAAGTCGGGCTAAAGGTCGCCAACGGAGACGTCGTTCCCGGAGTGGAAGCCCGGCACTGAATTCAAAGCCAAGCGCGACGCCATGATGGCGCATTAGTCTCAACCCAACTTACGCAGGCGTGGGCGAAGCGCTCTTCTCCAGCGCGCGGTCGACTCCCTCCTGCCAGTAAGCCTTTGCTTCGCCGATCCGCGTCGCCGCGTCTCCGTACAGCACCACGCAGATGCTGATTCCCGTCTTCGCCCCGCGACTCCCCAGCCCGAAATAAACTAGCCCGTCGCCCATCTCGTTCCAGGCGGCGCAATACTCTTCCGGCGGCGCATTGTATTCCGGAGTAGCCGCCCCGAGCAATGCTGTTAACGCCTGAAACGCCTCCTCGATCGGCATCTCTTTACCGGCGTAGAACCATACCTGTTGTCCCGCCACGCCGGGAAAGTGAGTAACCCCGTATCGCAAAATCCGGAACATCATCGGCCAGCCCTTGCGCGTTCCGTCGAACTCCTGGTCCCACTCGGCCGATTCCAAAAAGCCCGAGTGTACTAGCCGCAGCGTCGTCGTTCCACCCTTCGCCTCGACGTAGTAGTCCATCGCGACCTGCACCGGCTCTAGTTTCACCGTTTCGCCGGGCTGCTCACCCTTCTTGGTCAACTCCCGTTGGGTAATCACACGCAAATGATGGGGCGCGTCGAATACATCGATCCGCCCCGATCCCTCCATCCCCTCGCCCCAGGAAACCGCGTACTCTCCTCCCTTTTCCGGCCGGATCCGCACTCGCTCCGCGAACCACGCCTGAACCTCCCCAGCGCTCGTAATCGCCCTCCAAACGTTCTCTACCGTCGTCGGTATCTCGATAACCGTCTCATGCTGTCGCGTCTTCTTGCTCTCCTGCATCGGCCTTCTCCTTATGTGTTGAACTTGCTGTCGATGAACCCGCCGCGCTCTTCGGAACCGGATACGTCGCAGTCACGAACCGAAAATTACGGCCCCCGATCGCTTCCGCCGCGTGGTATTTCGCCGCGAGATTGGCCACGCAGGTCACCATCTCTTCCACAAACTGGCTCCGCTCCCGCGCGTTCCGGAATCGAATCTCCGTCTCCATAGTTGCCGTCGGAAGTTTCTTACCCGCCGCTTCCGCGCCCCGGCTCAGCGCCGAAACTTCCCGAATGCTGCGCCCCGCCACCGCCATCAGGTACGCCGCCGAAAGCTTGTCCGCCATCTCCGTCGGATTCGCCCCGAGAGTCCCCAACACGCCCGGATCGATCATGTACGTATCCGCCGACCGCTTCATCACCCGCTCGTAACAATTGCCCTTGCGGCGCTCCTCGAACAGCGTGATCAGTCCCGCCTTCTCGAGTTCTTTCAAGTGATAATTCACGACCTGCCGCGACATCCCCGCTTTTCGCGCCAAACCCGCTGCGGAATCCGGCTCCCGCAACTGCGCCAACAAGCCCCGCCGGTCGTCGTCCAAAAGCACCGAGGCTTCGTGGGCATCCTCGATTACGCGCAGCGCAGCAGGCATATCCAAAGTCTCCGTCCGAAAGTTATTTCTGTCAAGAAAAAATAGTTAATGAACACAGACGCGTTACAATCTCTTTCCACCCCCCTTATGACCACGTCCAACATCGTCACCATCTCCGCCCCGAAGCTCTGGAATTCCACCGGCATTCGCATCGAGTCCGGCGGCCAATACCGCTTCGCCGCCTCGGGAACCTGGATGGATGCCGATATCGCCTGCGGGCCTGGCGGCTACCGCAGTCCCAATATCCTTTTCGATCTCGTCGCACCCTTCCCGCGCGCTCGCTGGTTCGAATTAATCGGGGCCTTCGACGCCAACATCGATTCCGCCTTCCGCATCGGAGCCGGCAGAGTGCTAACGGCCACGCGGAGCGGCCAACTCACCGGCTTCGCCAACGACATTGGCTTTCTTTATGGGAATAACTCCGGATCGATTCAGCTCACCGTCACTCGTTTGAACTAAGCGCAGCCGGCCGTAGTGGATGGTGACCTGCTCTACGAAGGGCACTATGGATAAACTCGCCATCTGGGCCATGCTCGAAGCAAAGCCCGGCAAAGAAGCGGAAGTCGAAGCCTTCCTCAAATCCGCACAACCTCTCGCCGAAAAAGAAACGGGAACCACCAGCTGGTATGCCCTAAAGATCGGACGATCCCAATTCGGCATCTTTGACACGTTTGCCGATGAGAACGCTCGCGATGCCCATCTGCACGGCGAAATCGCCAAAGCGCTGTTCAGCAAAGCCGAAGAGCTATTCACCCGCGAGCCCAGTATTGAAATGCCCACAATCCTCGCTGCTAAAGCCCCCGGGGCCTAGACTCACTAGCCCTGCCATTCTCCCGTCGGCTACAATAGTTAAATGACCGAGGGTCATTTAACTATCCGATGAGCGGCAACTCCCGGCAGGACTGGAAACCTGCAGTTAACCCTTGGCTGATCGCCGCGGCGGTCATGTCGGCCACCTTCATGGAGGTGCTGGATACCTCCGTAGCCAACGTCGCTCTCCCCCATATCGCCGGAAGCCTCTCTGCAACTACCGACGAATCCACCTGGGTCCTCACCTCATATCTCGCTTCGAACGCCGTCGTGCTCCCCATCACTGGCTGGCTCGGTGAGAAATTTGGACGCCAGCGCTTCCTGATAACCTGCGTGATCCTCTTTACCGCCGCATCTCTCTTATGCGGCCTTGCCACCAGCCTTCCCTTGCTGATCCTCGCCCGCGTGTTCCAGGGTGCCGGCGGCGGAGCGATGCAGCCCATTGCGCAGGCGGTCCTGCTCGAAAGCTTCCCTAAGGAAAAGCAGGGTCAAGCACTCGGAATGTATGGTCTCGGCGTCGTCGTCGCCCCCGTGCTCGGCCCAATTGTTGGCGGCTGGCTCACCGACAACTACAGTTGGCGGTGGATCTTCTTTATCAACCTTCCCGTCGGCATCCTCGCTAGCTTCCTGATTAAGAAATTTGTGCAGGATCCGCCCTGGATCAAAAACGCCAAGGTCGGCCGCATCGACAGCCTCGGTTTCATCTTCATGGCGCTCTGGCTCGCCTCCCAGGAAACCGTCCTCGCCAAGGGCCAGGATGACGATTGGTTCGGCTCCGTTTTCATCCGCGTGATGACCATGCTTCTAATCGGCGCCTTCATCTCCTTTGTGGTCCGCGAACTCACCACCAAGCAGCCCATCGTCAACTTGCGCCTGCTCGCGAACCGAAACTTCGGCACCGGCACGTTCCTCATCACCGTCATCGGCGCGCTCCTCTACGGCACCAACGCCTTGACGCCCATCTTTCTCCAAACCCAGCTCAATTACCCCTCTTACCAGAGCGGCCTCGCGACTTCGCCGCGCGGGCTCGGCGCCTTCTTTGCCATGCCGATCGCCGGTGCGCTCGTCGCCAAAATCGATAGCCGTATTCTCACCGGCTTCGGCTTCATCCTCTTCGCCTTCTCCGCGCTTCAGCTAGGCAATATTGATCTCGAGATCGCCCGCAGCACCCTATTTTGGCCGCTTGTGCTCAACGGCTTTTCCATCGGCTTTCTCTTCATCCCGCTCAGTTCCCTTGCCTTAGGAACGCTGCGTCCTGAAAACTTGGGGAACGCCAGCGGCATCTTCAACCTGATGCGTAATGTGGGCGGCAGCATCGGCATCTCGACTCAAACCACCCTGCTCGCACGCTTGGCCCAGAAACATCAGGCCAACATGGTCTCCCACCTCAGCCCCGGGCAGCCTGCCTATGAAGCCTTCATCCGCGCCACGGAATCCGCGCTATCTCCTCACCTCGGCGCCTCCGCCTCCGGACAGGGGGTCGCATTCGCCTATCAGGTCTTGCTCCAGCAAGCCAATCTCTTCGCCGTCGTGGACGTCATGCGCTACTTCGCCTTCGCCAGCATCGCGTCCCTCTTACTTGTCTTTTTGATGAAGCGCGTCCGCGCCGGCGCCGGTCCCGCCGCCGTCCATTGACGCGCCTATGGCTTACGTGCGTCTGCTCGCCGCACGGGATATGATTGCCGTTGTCATGATCTCGTCGGACCAGTTTCAGCGCGCCCGCCAGCCCGCGCAAAAAGAGGACCGCCGCCAGCTCATCATCGACACTGCCCTCGCTGTGCTCGAAAGCCTTCCTTACTCTGACCTCACCATGGCCATACTCGCCGAACGCGCCGGCTTAGCCAAGGGCACCCTCTATCTCTACTTTCAGACCAAAGAGCAACTGCTCCTGGCTCTCGCCGAACAGCTCACTGCGCGCTGGCTTACCGAGCAGCAGCGCCATCTTCAGCCCCTCGACAGTACCGGTGCCGCCGAACAAGTCGCCCTGGCCACGAGCGTCTGCCTCCTTCGGCAAAGCGCGCTCCTGCAACTTCTGCCCCTTGCCTGTTCCGTGCTCGATCAGCATGAAGGCGAAACGTGGGCCATCGACTACCGCGCTCGCCTGATCGATCGCGCCAAAATCGCTGGAACCAGGGTCGAGAGCTGCTTCCTGCATGCCGCCCCCGGTACCGGCTCACGCTTCCTCACCTGTGCCGTCGCGCTCGCTACTGGCCTCCAACAACTCAAGCGCAAAACCTGCCCCCGCGCCCGTCCCATGCCCGGTGCAACCGCCGACGACGTCTTTGAAACCTCTCTAGGCGACGAGCTCACTCTTGCTCTCGGCGCCATGCTTCGCGGACTCCTCAGCGTCCCGATCCCTGCCTAGCCCTCGACCTTCACACCCTTCCAGAAAGCCACATGATCCTTGATGTTCGAGGCCGCCGGTTTCGGCTGCGGATAATACCAGGCCGCATTCTCGTTTCGCTGATCCTTCACCACCACGTGGTAGTAGTGTGCCGTCCCCTTCCACGGACACTCCGTCGTGTGATTGCTCGGCTGAAAAAACTCCCGGTGAATACTCTCTTCCGGGAAATACTGGTTTCCCTCCACTTGCTCGGTCTTCGCGCTCTCCGCCAATACAGCCTTGTTCCATGTCGCCTTTGCCATGCATTCAGAATGTCATGATTCGCGCAGCGCCTCGTAAGCACCCCGCCGCGTCGCCTGCCACGCCGGCACACACGCCGCCACCACCGAAACCCCCAGCAGGAAGCCTGTCGCCCCGCTCAACACCACCGGATCGTTTGGGTGCACTGCATAAAGCAGCGCGGCCATTACACGCGCCACGCCGACAAAGCCCAGCAACCCAATCACTTCCCCCGCGGCCACCCAAGCAACCGGACCTGCTATCAACTGCCGAAGCAGCCGAGCTCGATCTGCTCCCAGCGCCATGCGGATCCCAATCTCCTGCGTCTTCACCGACACGCTCTCCGCCACCACGCTATACACTCCCGCGGCCGCCAGCAGTAAAGCCCCCGCTCCAAACGTCACCAGCAGCGCCATATTGAACCGCTGCCGCGCCGTATCGCGATCTACCAGTTCGGCAAGCGTCGCCACGCCTGCTACGGCCTGCGCCGGATCGAGCGCCTTTACCTCTCGCCGCACCGCCTCCGTGACCGCCTGCGCCGGCATCCTCCCCCGCGCCACAACGTAGTTCACCGGGATCTCCGATTGCAAATAGGGCACGTAGATGTTGTCCCCCGTGGTCACCACCCCGCGGTCCCGCGTGTCTCCCACGACGCCCACCACCTTCATCCCGCCGTCTCCCGCGTACGGCCCCAGCCACAACCGCTCCCCCAAGGGCGTCACGCCGAAATCGCGAAAGCGCTTCGCGAGGCTCTGGCTGATGATCACCGTCTGTTCACCGTCCCGCTTGTCCTTGTCCCCGAAGTCCCGCCCTTCGATCACTGGCACTCCCACTGCGGCGAAATATCCCGGCGTAATCACCTCGAAGTTCGAAAGCAGAAGCTCCTCCGGCCGCCTCTCGCGATTGAACACTGTCCGGTACTTCATGTCCCATCCAATCGTTCCCTCAAGCGGCCGCAGCAGCACTCCTCCCGCGGCCTCCATCCCCGGCGTCTCGCGCAATCGCTCCAGCAGCGTCGTATAGAATCGGTCTCGCTGCTCCCGGCTGTACTCCCGCGCGTGCAGCGCCACGTTCATCGTCACCGCGTCCCGATGGCCGAAGCCCACGTCCGCCCGCAGCATCGCCCGCACGCTCATCACAATCAAAATCGACGCGCACAACAGCACCAGCGTCACCGTCGTCTGTCCTACCGTGAAAGCGTTCTGCAGTCGCCGCCCCGATCGTCCCGCGGTCAGCCGCGTGCCCCCCGATCGCAACACCGCCTCGATGTTCCGTCGGGACGCCATCACCGCCGGAGCCACCGTGCAGGCCACCGCCGTCATTCCCGACACCAACAGCGCAAACAGCAGCACCTTCCCGTTCAGCCCCGCGTTTCCCAGTCGCGGAATATCCGCCGGCGCCAGCCGCGCCAACACGCGAATCAGCGCCCACGCGAGTCCCGCGCCCAACGCGCCCGCGATCACCGCCGCCGTGGCTCCTTCCGCCGCAAACTGCCCCCACAACTGCCCAGCGCTTGCGCCCAATGAGAATCGCGTCGCCACCTCCCGCGCCCGTGCCAGCGCTCGCGACAAAAACAAGTTGCTCGCCGTGATCGCCGCCGTCAAAAGCAGCAGAAACGCCGCTCCTAAAGACGTCAGTAATTGCAAACGCGCCGATCCCGTCCAGTACCGCGGCAGCGTCGTCATCACCGCTTCCTGCGAAGGCGGATAGAACTGCGGATACTCCCGCTGCAGCCTCGCCACCGTCGCCTTCACCTGTGTGAACGCCTGCTCATGGCTAAATCCCGGCCTCCTCCGCGCAATCGCTTGCAGATACGTCGCCCCGCGCTTGCCGGTCTCCGGGTAAACTCCCAGCGGCACCCACAGCCCGACCCCGCGCGGAAACTCCACGTCCCGCGCCATCACCCCGATCACCTCGCATCCCTTGCCGTTCAGGCGAATCATTCGCCCCGTGATTGCGGGGTCTGCGCCAAACTCCTGTCGCCACGTCGCGTCGCTCAGAATCGTCACCGGCGCCGCGCCCACATGCTCGTCTCCGGAACGAAAATCGCGCCCCATCGCCGGCTTCACTCCCAACGTCCGAAAGAAATCGTGCGAAACCGGCGTGCTCTCCACCTGCACCGGAGCGCGCCCTCCAAACTGGATCACCTTGCCGTATCCATAAAGCGTCGTCGGCATCAAGGCGACTGACGAGAATGCCGGAACACCCTGCTGCAGATCGCCCAACTCGGGATAAGCCAGTTCCACCACGCCCGTTCCCGCCCGCGGATCCGCTTTCTGAATCACTTCGATCTGGTCCTGATCGGGGAAGGGAAGTGGATCGAGCAACACCGCCTCAACCAAGGAAAACACTGCCGTGCTGATGGCTATCCCTGCGGCCAGCACCCCGATCGCAAACGCGTACGTGCTCCGATGCCGTCGAAATGTCCGCAGCGCAATGCGCGAGTTTCGCGCAAAGCTTTCGACCGCCGCCCAGGAATGTATCTCATACACCGCCTCCCGAATCGCCGTCGTGTTCCCCAATCTCCGGCGCGCCGCGCTCTCGCCCGCTTCTTTTTCTCCGAGCCGCACTCCCGCCTGAACCTCCTCCCGCAGTTGATCGAGATGAAAGTCCAGCTCCTCTTGCAACGCCGCCACATCTCGCGATCGGCGTCCCCAAAACAGAATTCGCTTCATGCGCTTCGCATCACCCGCGTCACCGCCCGCGCCAGCCGCTCCCAATGCGAGCGCTCCACCGCCACTTGCTTCCGCCCAGCCGCCGTTAACTTGTAGTAGCGCGCCCGCCGGTTCGTCGGCGAGATCCGCCACTCCGCCGCAATCCACCCGTTCTTCTCCAAACGCCGCAGCGCTGGATAGAGCGACCCATGATCTACCTGCAACACCTCATCGGAGCAGCGTTCAATCGCCTTCGCGATCTCATACCCGTTCGCGCTCCCGCCCAGCAACATCCGGAGCACCATCATGTTCAACGTCCCTTGCAACAAATCCGTTCGATTGGTCACGTGTCTACCGGTAGAATACCAACCATCCCGGCGCACCCGTGGAGATAATCGATTTTATGTGGAAACCATTGTTGGCAGGAGCCCTCGGCGGCTTGGTCGGTTCAGGCATCAAAGCTGCCGCTGAAGCTGTTTACCCGCCCCGGACCGCTGGTCAAATCCCGCCGCCAATTGTCCTCGTTCGTAACATTGCCGGGCGCCCGCTCGCCCCATCCCGCGAAGCCCTTGCCATGCAAGTCATCCATTACGGGTTTGGCGCGCTCACCGGCGCCGCTTACGCCGTGCTCGCCGAGCGTCAACCTGCAGTTACCATTGGCTGGGGCGCTGGCTTCGGGCTCGCTCTCAACCTGCTCACCCACGAATCCGCGCTGCCGCTAATGGGACTGTCCGACGCGCCTGTTCGGCAAACTCGCCGCGAACAGAAAAGTGAAGCGCTCACCCATCTCCTCTACGGTGTTGCCACCGAGTTCACTCGCTCCCGCGTCCGCGCTCGCTTGCGCTCGTAGCCGCGCGGTTGCATTCGCGCCAATTACAAATTTTTTACAAACTGAGCCGGCTCTTCCTTGCTCCCCATGTGATTCACTAAGTCGCGTATGTCAAATCCCGCTCCTCGCCGCCTCATTCTGGCGGTATGTCTGACCACCCTGTCTGCCGCGCCAGCCATGCCATCCCAGGCTTACGTCACTCTTTGTTGTGGCCCAGCCGGCTCTGTGTCCGTCGTTCCGCCCGCAGCCCAGACGATTTCTCAATCCTTCCCCACGCCCCCAGGTGCCATTGGAATGGTGTCCAACTCCACTGGTTCTCTCCTGTTCGTAGCCACCACCGCTGGTTCGCAGAATGACGTTCCCGCTGGAGCCGTGAATGCGGTCTTTGTCCTCTCGCCGTCCACCGGGGCGGTCATCAAAAAGATCCCGCTCCCAGCTAGCCCGTCGAACATCGTCATCAATCCGGCCGGCGACCATCTCTACGCCACTGCGACTGATCCTTCCACCGGAGCCCAAAAACTGCTCTCCGTGAATCTCAGCACCTCCCAAGTCGTCACCGGTTCCTTCCCCGGCGTTCCTTTCGATCTCTACGCGATCGGCGTCTCCGCCGATGGTGCCACCCTCTTCGTTCCCGTTTCCAGCAAAGTCTTCGAATACACGGCGTCCACTCTCCACGCGGCTGGTTCCGTCCCGATCCCCGAAACCGTCGTTGCGCCCCCACTGGCTACGCCCGATGGCAAAAGCATCATCTTCAGCACTTCCACGCATGTCTATGTCCTGAACCTCGCGAGCCAATCCTTTTCCGCTATCATCGCGATCTCCAGTGGCGGTGCTGCCGTCTTCGGTGATGCGCTCTCCCCTGATGGCCAGACCGTCTACGTGAACGGCGCCTCCCTCGTTGCCGTCAGCCTGCCTACCCTCTCCGTTCTCGGTTCAGCCGCCACCCATCTCCAAAATCCTTATCGTCTCGGCGTCTCCCGTGACGGCGCAACGCTCTACGCGGCCGACCTCACCGCATCCACCGTCACCGTGGTCGACGCCTCGGCTCTCACGGTTACTGCCATCATTTCCAGCCTCGCGCCCCCGTACGCCGTGGCCTTCGACGCGTCCGGCAACACATTCGTCCTTAACGAAAATGGCTCCCGCGCCGTCGCCGTCGATACCACGGCGTTGCGGGCGCTCTCCGTCGCCCCCGTCGGATCCCGTCCCACTCAAGCCCTAACCACTCCGTCCGGAACCGCGTTCATCATGGACGCAGACTCGGGTAATCTGGCCGCCATCGTCGGTGGAGTCCATCCCTCTGCGATCACCCCGGTGTCACTGCCCAACCTGATCATTCCTGCCTCCTTCACATACCTCAACGGCAACGTCTATACGAACTCCGGAGCCGCGGTCCTGTCCGTTAACGCCACCTCCCTTCAGCTAAACGGAGCGTTTGCCATCCCGTTGCCCGGCAGCTTCTACACCGTGAACCAGATCGCGTCGTCTCCTGCCACCGGATTGCTCTACGGCACTTATGTGCAAGGCGCTCTGGACAGCGGCATCATCGGTGGTGGCCTCGTGCTCTTCAACCTGCAAACCCATGCCGCTCAGTACTTCGATACCAGTACGTTCGTCGGCGGTCCCCTCGTCATCTCCGCTGACGGACACACCGTCTATACCATCGGCAGCGATCTCGAACTCACCCCCACCAACACCGTGCAATCCTACAGTGGAGGCTCCCACTTCGTCTCAAAGACGTTCACCTCCGCGAGCTTCACGGCCCTTCATCTGAGCCGCGACGGCAAAACCCTCTACGTCCTCGACAAGAACGGATTCCTCGATCTCCTCGACACCGCGACGCTCGAACTCACTACTTCCCTCCCGGTCGGCGTCAAGCCCGTCGGCATCGGAATCAGCGCGGATGGAACCGAAGCCATCATCACGGACCAAAACTCCTTTTCCATCACCGTCGTCGATCTCTTGAACAACGTTATTCGCGGAACCGTCGCAGTCGGTGGAACTTCGGCCGCCGCCACCTACTTGAACTAACCGCCCGAAACCTATCCGGCGCTGCGCGTTGCTTACCATGCAATCATGTGGGCTCGCGTAGCGCTGGCGCTCGGCTGTTTCCTCCTCCAACCGCAAATCCGCGTCTCCGCTGCGCCCGCCGAAGCTTTCACCGAGATCTCCGCCTCCGCCAAGCTCCGCTTCCAACACATCTCGCCCCACACCTCACGCAAATACCTCATCGAAACCATGGGCTCCGGCGTCGCCTTCTTCGACTTCGATAACGACGGCCGCCTCGACATCTTCTTCGTCAACGGCGCTCCCCTCGCCGACCCCACGCCCAATGGAACCATCCCCGCAAAATCCGGTCCCAAATACTGGAACCGCCTCTACCACCAGAAGAAGGACGGCACCTTCGAAGACGTCACCGAACACGCCGGCCTCCAAGGCGTCGGCTACGGCATGGGCGTCGCCGTCGGCGACTACGACAACGACGGCTTCGAAGACCTCTACGTCACCGCCTACGGCGGCAACCGCCTCTACCACAACAACGGCGACGGCACCTTCACCGATGTCACCGACCGTCCGGACCGGTGGCCCTCCGCCCGGCAAGCGGCTGGTCCACCTGCGCCGCCTGGGTCGATCTCGATAACGATGGCCTGCTCGACCTCGTCGTCCTCCGCTACCTCCAGTGGGACTTCGACGACGTCTGGTGCGGCGAGCACCGCGAAGGCTACCGCGCCTACTGCCACCCCGATATCTTCCACGCCATCGCCGCCGCTCGTCTTCCACAACGACGGCAACGGCCACTTCACCGAAGTCGCCGCCAAAATCGGCCTCGACGTCCCCGGCAAAGGCCTCGGCATCGCCATCGCCGACTTCGACCGCGACGGCCACATCGACCTCGCCGTCGCCAACGACTCCATGCCCGAGTTCCTCTACCGCAACAAGGGCGACGGCACCTTCGAAGAGACCGGCCTCACCGCCGAAATCGCCGTCGATCGCGACGGCCGCACCTATGCCGGCATGGGCATCGACTTTCGACGACTACAACAACGACGGCCTTCCCGACCTCGTGATCACCGACCTCGCCAACCAGAAGTACGCCCTCTACCGCAACAACGGCGACGGCTCCTTCACCTACGACACCTACATCCACCGGCCTCGGCCGCATCTCCCTCCTCCACTCCGGCTGGGGCATCCGCTTCCTCGACTACGACAACGACGGCTGGAAGGACCTCCTCGTCGCCCAGGGCCACGACCTCGACACCGTCGAACTAACTTCGCCGCAGCTGCACTACCGGGAGCCCATGCTGCTCGCCCGCAACCGCAATGGCACAGAAATTCGTCGACGTCTCCGCCGATTCCGGCGCCATCTTCCAGCAGCCCTGGGTCGGCCGCGGTCATGGCCGTCGGTGACCTCGACAACGACGGCCGCATCGACGCCGTCGTCACCACCAACGGCGGTCCCGCCTACATCCTCCACAACGAGACCGCCACCACCAACCACTGGCTCACCCTCAACCTGATCGGACACAAAAGCAATCGCGATGGGATCGGCGCCGAGGTCAAACTCACCACCGCCGCCGGACCCCAATGGACCACCGTCTCCACCGCCGGGAGCTATCTCTCCTCCAACGATAAGCGCGCCCACTTTGGGTTGGGCTCTGACACATCGTCAAATCCATCGAAATCCGATGGCCCAGCGGCCTGACCCAAACCATTCCTAATCCCAAAATCGATCGGCAAATCGATATCGACGAACCCTCCGCCCCCTAAACCACCGCCGCGCTGCTACAATCCCTTTCGTGCGGGTAGAACAGACGTCGCCACGTTGGAAGGTCATCGGCGGTGTCTTCGCTGCGTGGACCCTTTTCGGTTTTCTGCTTGGGCAGCAAGTCTACGCGTTACGCGCCGGCGATACCCTCACCTGGGGCCAGGCCATCACGCTTGAGATCGCATACTGCGACGCCTGGGCGCTCCTCACCCCAGTCGTTCTTCGCCTCCGCTCGTACTTCCCCGTCAACGGCATTCGCTGGAAGCGCACCGTCCCGATTCATCTCCTCTGCAGCCTCGTAATGGCGGCTGCGGCCAAGACCCTCAGCCTCCTCCTTATCGCCGCGCTGCGCGTTAGCTGGCTCAAGTTCCCTTCGACCGACAACCTTCTCCGCTCGATCTTGGGCACCCTCGACTACGGAGCCGTTCTCTACGCCATCGTCTTGCTGATCGCCCAAACCTTTGAATCGTTGCGCCAGCATCACGCCGATCAAATCAACGCAGCGCATCTTCGGACTCAACTGGCCGAAGCCCAACTGCGAGCGCTTCGCATGCAAATGCATCCGCATTTCCTGTTTAACGCGCTCAACTCCGTCTCCGCGTTGATCCACGAAAATCCAAACGGAGCCGACCGCCTCGTGGCAAAGTTAAGTGACCTGCTGCGCATCTTCCTCAAGAGCTCCGAGGCCGATGAGGTCCGGCTCGAACAGGAGATCCACTTCCTGCAGCAATACCTCGACATCCAGAAAATCCGCTTCGAAGAGCGCCTCCTGATCGACATCCATCTCGACCCGCGAACCCGCAACGCCTCCGTACCCAGCCTCATCCTGCAGCCTCTGGTCGAGAACGCCATCCGGCATGGCATCGCCGAACGGGAGAACGAAGGCACCATCGAAATCCACTCAAAACTGGAAGAGGGCCGCGTCATCCTTTCCGTCGCGGACAACGGTGATGGTCGCGCCCCATCGGGCGTCGCCTTTGCCTCCGAAGGTACCGGCTTGCGCAATACACGCCGCCGCCTGGAAACCATCTACGGACGCGACTACCAATTCCGCATGGAACGCCAACTCCAAGGCGGCGTCCTCGCTTTCATCTCCATCCCCTACCGGCTCCCGCTTGGAGACCGCGCGTGAAACTCATCCGTACCGTAATCGTCGACGACGAGCGGTTGGCTCGCCAGCGCATCCGCAGCCTGCTCAAGAGCGAATCCGATTTTGAAGTGATCGGAGAGTACGCGAGCCCCGGCGAAGCTGCAAAACTTTGGCCGGCACTCCAACCGGATCTCATCTTCCTCGACGTCCAAATGCCGCGGATGAATGGCTTTGAAATGTTGAAACACCTGGAAATGGAAAACACGCCGCTCGTCGTCTTCGTCACCGCCTACGACCACTACGCCGTTCAGGCGTTCGACGTTCGCGCTTGCGACTATCTCCTCAAGCCTTTCGAAGAAGCGCGCTTCCGCTCCGCCCTCACACACGTCCGCAACGCCGTCCCACTCACCGCACTCCAACCACCCGAAGAGCGCCCCTTCCATAAGGACGCCGTTCTCATCCGCTCCGCCGGAAGAGCCAAACTGCTGAAGACCGCCGATATCGATTGGATCGAGTCCGCCGACAACTATGTCCGCCTGCATAGCGGACCGGAAAGCCACCTGGTTCGCGAAACGCTGGCCGCCTTTGAAACGAAACTCGCCAAAGACAAATTCACCCGCATCCACCGCTCCCTCATCGTCAACACCGACCGCATCCTCGAATTCCACCCCTGGTTCAACGGCGACTATGTCGTGGTCTTGAAAGACGGACGGAAGCTCCGCATGAGTCGGACCTATCGCGATCGCGTACAAGATCTCTTCGGCCACTCCCTATAACGGCTCGCCCCTCCCACATTCGCCTCGCCACAAATTCACTTACTTCTCGGGCCGCGCGTTTCATCCTCGGTGTCGGAGGAGATTCCATGCTGTCCCACCACTTTCACCAACGCCTTCTGTCCCTTTCCCTCTTCTTAATCCCGCTCGCGGCGCCGGCGCAAACCAGCGATACCGCGCCTGTTACCAAGTACAAGTTATTCGACCTGGGAAGTTTCGGCGGAACGTTCAGCGGCTTCTACAACGCCGATTACACCTACGACGACTTCACGCCGCGCGCCCTCAATTCGACGGGAGATCTGGCCGGATTCTTCGCGCCCACCCCGACCTCGGGAGGTTCGTTCCGGTGGTCGCGCGGAGGCAGTACGATTCTTCCGAACCTGCCCAACGGCGATGCCGAAGGAAGCAATGCGTTCGGCATTAACAACAGCGGTCTTGTCGTAGGCGCGTCCAGTTACGGAGTGACTGACCCCAATAACGGAAACTCCTACTACCTCGCCGTCTCCTGGAAGGGTTCGACCATCCACAACCTCGGAACTCTCGGCGGACCCGATAGTTGGGCCAACTTCATCAACAACGCGGGCTTGGTAATCGGGTATGCGTACAACCAGACTCCCGACCCTTTCTCGTTCTACGGTACGCAGTATCATGCGACCGCCTGGCTCAACGGACAGATCCACGATCTCGGCACGCTCGGCGGCACGGATTCTGAAGCCTGGAAGGCCAATGACCGCGGTAGCGTCATCGGCATCTCGTATCTCGATAGCAATCCCATCCCGCCGTTTAATCAACCCCAGGACAACGCCTTCCTTTGGCAGAACGGAACCATGACGGACCTCGGCACTCTGGGCGGAGCCTTTTCCACCCCGACCGATATCAATCTCCAGGGCGATGTGGCCGTCGTCTCTTATGACTCGACCAATCAATACTTTCAGTCGTACATATGGAGCGGCGGAAAAAAACGCGTGTTATCCGCAGCGGGTGGTAACTTCAACGAAGCTCTAACCTTGAACGACCTTGGTGTAAGTACCGGCGCCGCGAGCGATTCATCCGATACAACCCTCATCGCCGCGGCATGGGGCTCCTTCGGCCGGTTCACCAACCTCGGGACCGTTGGATCCGACACCGGCAGTGTCGCGTTCGGAATCAATCGCCACAACGTAATCGTCGGAGGCTCGGGCATTGCGTCTCCCACCAGCCTCGGCCTTTACGCTCACGCGTTCGTCTGGCAGAACGGAGTGTTGACGGACCTCAATGCGTTGATCCCGTCGGACTCCACCCTGGTTCTGAATGTCGCCTACGCCATCAACGACGAAGGCGTCATCGCCGGATCGGGCACGACCAGCGCGGGGGATGTGCACGCATTCATTCTGCAGCCCATCTCTACCGCGGGGGAGTCCTTCGAATCCGCGGCGTCCCGGCCGGTCATCGCAAACAGTTCAATCCCGGCCCGCCCGGCGGCAATCCAGCTATTTCATCCCATGCACGGACAAGGTACCCGATAAGAACTGCCCGGAACAAGCGGCGCGCAGAGTCGTTAATTCTGGCGCCGCACTCCTAACATCCTCCCCGCCTCACTCACTCGGGGCATTCGGACGGCAACGCACTATCCATAACCTGCTGATGAGCAACCGCTAACTGTGCTCGCAAATCATACTCGAACAGCCAGGTCTGGTGTCGCATTCCGCCCGCAGCCCCTGTTGCTTTGACATACAGATGATCGTGCAAAACATCCATGCGAACATCGCTGGGATAAATGTAATCCCCTGCATTCGCGGCTATTACGTTTCGGCCCGTTGCGAGGAACTTCACGCTAATTCTTCCACCCGCGATCTCCCCGCCACCAACAATCACTTTGGAACCGTCCCCGAGCGTTAGCGGTGTGTCCCACTCGCGCGTGTGCGGACTTATCTTAGGGTGGGCGGAGAACGGTACGCAGCTCGCCGCCTTATATCTCTGAATCAGCGGTCCATCTGAGCTTGGTCTCTGGCAACCGATTGCGGCGAAAGCCACCCAAGCCCAAAGCAGAAATCTCAAGTTGCTTCAACCAACGCGAAACGCGCCTTCCCAAAACAAACTCTTCTAACCAGCAACCCCGTCGGACTTAGCGCCGGGTAACCGCTTCATCAGCAAATCGATCTGTCCGGCATGGTGCGAGATATGCTCGCAAACATGGAACCAGTAACAAAAATTGTTGATAGGTCCGCCGCCCCAACCGGGTTCTGGCAGCGGATTGAGTAGCCACGCATCGTCCCGCTTCGCGAACTCGGAAAGCGTCTTTTCCCGCGCCTGCCGAAGAGCGTCTTGATAGAAGCCGAGATCGTGACCTTTAATTGCCGACCGCCCCGCGTCACCCAGATTCATCGCCGGCCCCCACTTCGCTTCATAATCGGCGGGCAGTTTGTCGAAGATCTCGTTGTTGAACGTCATCCGTTGATAGAGAACCTCCGTGGCCGCTAGATGCAGCATCAGTGCGCCGATCGTGTTCGCATCCTTATCGAGCAGAAAGTCGAGATCCTTCTGTGTCAGGCTGCGCGTGGGTCCAAGCACCGCAAGCTCCATCCAGGTGAGCATCGTTACCATCGTCCCGATATGTGGGCTGTAGCCTTTCTTCGGCCCAATCATATTGATGGTGTCCTTGTCGTAGGGCGGCGCCATCTGGGGCATCGGCGGTCGCTTGGGCGGGGCCGGTGTCGCTGGCTTCGTCTCCGCCGCTGCACTTTGCCCTTTGTCTTGCCCCAGAAGTGGTGCCCCCGCGGCCAACGCCGACAAAGCCGAGCCGGCCAAAAAATGGCGGCGCGTAGATGCTAGAAAAGCCATACTCATAGACAAATCTCCTCAACCGGCTGATAACTCAGTTAGAAACAGCCCTGTTATCATAATCCGGTTACGCGGTACGCGCTATGAAGAATTTCGCCTTAGCTGCCCCCAAAGCGTCTTCCACCGGCTCGAGTAATCCCGTCGAGGCATACATCTCCGCTCGTCCCGAGCCCGCTCAAACAGCTCTGCGCGAGCTTCGCGCGATTATCCGCGCCGCTGTCCCCAAGAATGCGCAGGAAGTCATCTCCTACGGCATCCCCGCGTTCGCCATGCCGAAGCCGTTCTTCGGATACGCTGCCTTTAAAAACCACCTCAGCGTTCTCCCGTTCAGCGGTTCAGTTTTCGACAGCTTCACCGAGGAACTCAAGCCCTACTCCCGCACGAAAAGCAGCCTTCATCTCGCGTTCGACGCGCCTCTTCCCGCAACGCTCATTCGGAAACTCGTACGCGCCCGCATCGCCACGATGAAGCCTTAGATTCTGCGCGGTGTCAAAGAGATAATCCGAGAATGTATTTCTGCACTTCTCGTTTTCTTGCTCAAGTTGTCTTATGCCTCGTGCTCGCCGAGGCCGCGCATGGCCAAACCGGTTACCAGTACATTCCCGTCGACTTTCCGGGCGCCCTCTCGACTCAGGTATTTGGGATCGATGCGCGCGGAAACGTCGTCGGACAGCATTCTGTGTCCCCGCCGGGCGGTCCCGTAGCAGTTGTGTACCGGGGATTCGTACGTCTGAGCGACGGCACGTATCGAACCTTGGACGATCCGGCAAATCACGTTCAAGGATCGGCCAACGGGCTTAGTGATTCCGGAGTAGTCGTCGGAACATACTCCAACGACGGCTTCAAATCCTTCATCTTTTCCAAAGGTCAGTTCCAGACCTTCGGGATCGGCGACGATGAGACGCTTGTTACCGGCATCAGCACAGATAACCAGATCGTCGGAACGGTAACGCCCGAATCAATTGGGTTCTACCGGAGCGCAAGCGGCGCGATTAACAAGCTTCCCACTATTGGCGGGGAGAACATACAACCCGCGGCCGTCAATCGCCGGGGTGTAATCGTCGGTTCCTATTACACGCAAACAGCTACGCAAGAAAAAGGCTTCATCCTCCCTCCCGGAGGCACGGCGCAACTCGTCTTATATCCAGGAAGTTCCAGCACTTGGCTCACCGGGATTAGCGATCAGGGCACCATCGCCGGTTATGCGAGTTCGGCTCCCGAAAACTCCAACGGTTTTATCCTGCGCAACGGTTCCTTTGAAATGCTCGCATTTCCGGGCAGCGCGCAGACAAGAACGGGCGGCATTAACGCGAGTGGAGTTGTCGCCGGAAGCTACTTCGACGCGAACTCCGTCGTGCATGGGTTCATCGCCGTCCCGCTAAATTGATGCATCCCGCACCGCATCCATTCCTGCCACTCCTGCACTCACCATCCGCGAGTTCCAAACCGGCGATGAATCCGCCTTTCGCGCTCTCAACGAGGAATGGATCACGCGCTACTTCAAGCTCGAACCCAAAGACGTCGAGTCGTTCTCCGATCCCCGTACCGCCATTCTCGAGTAACCGAGCGACACCTAGAATGTCAACTGGTACAACTTGGGCGCTCCGAGGTCGAGATCGCCTACGACGGAACGTCCATCGTCGCGCCCAAGAACCTCGTCCCCTTCGATCCCGTCTTCAACACCATCGTGCCTCCCGACGAACGCTCCACCACGCAGCAGCTGGGAAACCATGGTCCGCGCGTACTTTGGCTGGTTAACCGACCACAACCCCCTTGAAGCGTCCTTCGACCCTCGCTGTGACCGCTACCAGAGCGGAACCCGGATCACCCACAATGCCCGATTCGGGGACCTGCCAAAGAAATCCGCATCGCCGCAATCGACTCGGACCGGGGCATCGTCGTCGGCTACCCCGTCTTTTTCTATGGCGAGAGTAACCGCGGAACGATGGTGAATGAGATCTTCAAAATACTGAATGGCCGTTTCGACTCATCGACAACGTCGGCCTGATAAAAGAAGGCCATCACGACCTCCGGATGCCCGAGTAGCGCCAGGCGCACCCACATCACAACCTTCCAGAGTTACAGTCTCAACGCCAAGCCCGCTGATCCGAGCTAGAATCGAGCTACCACCCCTTCCGATGCGCGCCCTTCTGCTCCTCACGATGTTTGTGACTCTCGCCTCCTACCGGGCCGAAGCGCAGCAGGTTGTGTACACCTCGTTTGGACCGGGAGAGTCTTATGGTGGTCCCGGATTAGAGGTCGGGGCGGGACAAGCTTGGTTGCTCTCGGGCAACAACGGAGCTGTTGATGCTATGGCTTTTACTCCCGCCACCACCAGCCCGTTTTGGCGCGTAGACCTTTCGATGAGGTATGGCGAACCGCCGGGGTCGCTGAGTAACGGAGGCGTCACCAACTTCTTTGGCCCCCGGACCTGAACATCGCGCTCACGACCGACAATGACGGGTTGCCGGGCGCCGTTTTAGAAGAGTTTCACCTGACAAACGTCCTCGGTGGCGTGGCGGCTCCAGGGATCTTCTCCGTGTTCTCGGTCGCGCATCCGATGCTTCGACAAGGGC
Organism: Bryobacterales bacterium; assembly: GCA_963738525.1. Lineage (GTDB taxonomy): Bacteria > Acidobacteriota > Terriglobia > Bryobacterales > Bryobacteraceae > Bog-113. Next base: position 80,358 of record CAVTXC010000009.1, on the reverse strand, counting down.
AACAGTATTGGATGGTAGCTTCCACGCCGGACTTGCTGAACACCGCTTTCACTTGGAATCTTGGCCCGAACGGAGTGGCCAGCACGACCTACACGGCCCAGGTTCAAGTCGAAGTGACCAGCCTCTCCGGATGGAGCGGGGCGACATTCCCGCAAGGCGCCCGGCCGGGGATGGCCGTTTACGGCGGGAGCGCTTCTCCAATGCCGCTCCCGGTGATCGCCGACGGTGGGATCGCGAACGCCGCCAGCTACGAAGCAACAACGGCACTGTCTCCCGGGTTGTGGGTATCCATCTTCGGTTCGAACCTAGCGCAAACATCGCGAGCCTGGCAGGCGTCCGATTTCCCGGGCGACGGCTCGCTACCCAAGTCACTCGATGGAGTCTCGGTGTTGGTGAACGGCCGGGCTGCCACAATCAGTTTCGTCAGTCCTGGCCAACTGAACGTGCTGCTCCCCGACATAGACACGTATCAGTTTCCACTTGGAATCCAAGTGATCACGCAAGCCGGGGCCGGTCTCCCGGTTTCTGTCACGATGCCCACGTTGGATCCAGCCCTTTTCACAAATCGGCAGGGCGCAACGAACTATGCCGCGGCCACCTTCGCCGATGGGACGCTCGTGTCCTCAACGAAACCGGCGAAGCCCGGGGACATCGTGGTGCTCTACGGCACTGGGTTTGGACCATCGGATCCGCCGCTCGCATCGGGTGTGCTGGTCGAAACTCCGCAACCGTTAAGTAGCTCGTACGCGATAACGGCTGCCATCGGCGGGGTACCCGCGGCCGTGCTGTACGCCGGCATTACAGGCGCAGGACTCGACCAGTTCAACGTGGTTGTCCCGGAGATTGCGGCGGGCGATCAAACCGTGTCCATCTTCTCTCTCGGCGGTACCGTGCAAAGTGGAGTGATGCTGCCCGTCGCCGCTCACTAGCCCGCAGCCTTTCTCGCACGACGCGAAACTGCACCAGCTCGATGGCGGAAAGCATCACAAAGAAGACATGGCTGCGACGCCGCTATCGCTTCCGAAACCCAAAATCTGGATCCCGCGACAGGTTCTGGTCACCTCGGATGCGCTGACATATGCACATGGCCGAGCCATGGCGGAACGGGCCGCTGGACTGGGCATCCGTGTAGTCGAGTTGAAGAACAATCGCCTCGGGATCCGGTCGGACGATTACGTACAAGCCAAAACAACGCTAGCAATCGTAACGGCGAGCGAAAGCGCGCGCAAACTGCAACCCATTCCCCCCAGTGCCGACTGGCAATTCCACATTGCCCAAGGCTGCCCGGCACACTGCCAGTACTGCTATCTGGCTGGATCGTTAACCGGCGCCGCCCGTAACGCGAGCCTATGCGAACCTCGACGAGATTCTTGCACGATCTTCGGCCGTACGTCGGCAAAGGCCGAATCACCTCAACGTCCGCAACACGCAGCGCCGAAGGCACGACATTCGAGGCGTCGTGCTACACGGACCCGCTCGGGATCGAGCATCTGACAGGTTCGCTCGCCGAGTGCATCCGCTTCTTCGGATCCTGGGAAGCGCAGGTGCAATTGCGGTGGACCACTAAGTTCGATGCCGTTGACGAACTGCTATCTCTGGAGCACAGGCGCAAAACGCGGGTGCGATTCTCCGTGACCGCCCCCAAAGTAAGCTCGTGATTTCGAAGGCGGCACGGCGACACTTACGGCTCGCTTTGCGGCCCTGCGGAAAATGGCCTAGCAGGCTATCCGGTCGGGTTGACGATTGCGCCGATCATGCAAATCGAGAACTGGCGCGAAGAATACCGGAACCTGCTGCGGTCCGCGCGAGCGGCGCTCGATGGCATTCCGCACTTGGACCTGACGGTCGAGGCCATCACTCACCGGTTTACCCCGAAGTCGAAGCTCGTACAGTTGGAGTGGTATCCGAAGACAACCCTGCCCTCGACGAGAGCGCACGCACCCGCAAGACCACGAAGTTCGGCTCCGCCAAGTTCGTCTACCCCAAAACGGCGATGAGCGAAATGCGACGCTGGTTCGACCAGGCGCTCTCGGATGAGTTACCGGCGGCGAAGTTGCTCTACTGGACTTAGCCTCTTCATTTAAAATCAACTTCCGCCATCCGATCATAGATTCAGCATGAGCAAGGAAACCGAACCCCTTACCTCTCCACCTTTGCGAATCGCCGTCATCGGTGTCGGAGCAATCGGCAGTACCTTCGCATTTCAGCTAGCGCGGACCGGTCGTCACGAAGTCACAACGATCGCGCGTCCAGCATCCGTGCGGCTCCACCAACTGAACCGCGACGCCGGGGTCGTCAACACCAGGGGTGAGCGCGCGGAAGTGTGTGTCAAGGACAAGCTGGACGAGGAGATCCCCTACGACCTCGTCCTCGTCACCCTTCTCGCTCATCAGGTCCAGGCCGTGCTTCCCGCACTGCAGCGTAGCTCCGCAAAGTGGATCCAATTCATGTTTAACAATTTCGATCCCGAGAGACTGCGGGACGCTGTCGGCGCTGAACGTTCCTCGTTCGGCATGCCGTTTGTCCAGGCGAGCCTTGACCCGGAAGGCAAGCTGAACGCGAAAATCGGCGCCGCCGGTCAGAAGACCAAGATGAACCATCAGGAGTGGGTGAACGTTTTCATTGCCTCTGGCCTGCCGGCTGTCTTCGAGCCCGACATGCTCCTTTGGCTGCGCTGCCACGTTCCGCTGGGCGCGGCGTTCGAAAGCGTGTGTGTCGCGGGCGTGCGGCGCGGAGGGGGCGCATCCTGAGGTGAGTCCCTGGTAATCGCGCGTGGAATGCAGGAGAGCTTTACACTGATTCAACGGCTCGGGTACCGGCTCTATCCCTCGGGAAAGGCTCGTCTCCATGCCAGCCCCGCCTGGGTGGTCGCAAGCATGTTGTGGTTCATGTCGCGAATTAGATCGTTCCGTGAATTACTCGCCACCGGCATAAACGAATCCCGCGCGCTGGTCGATGTGTTGGTGGCGAATGCACCTCAAAGCGTTCCACCCGTTTCGGTTGCCAGGATCCAAGCAATGAAGCCCTAGCTGGAACTTGGTGCCCGGCGATCTCCGCTACGCTCGGTGATGCGAGAACGCTGAAGAAGCGTTCTGCTCAGACCCTGCTCCAATATCCATCCGTGCGATCAGACCGTCTGCGATGGTGTACGAATGCCAAACCTCGGAATCGGAAAGCACTTCCCCACCCAGGCTCTTCACCAATTGATGAACGCGGACATCGACCTTGCCCGCTCCGCGGTCGATTACCTCGATCGGTTCAACCTGAGGATCGAACTCTTTCCACTGGCGGCTCCAGTAGGAGCGAATCTCTTCTTTCCCGATGGCTCGCCCCCCTTCAGATGCCTTGGGCCAACTGACGCTCTCGCTCATAAACGCCAATACACCGTCGATGTTCCGCCGGTTGAAAGCAGAGTAGACTTCATCGATGAGCGTCCGTGTGTTTTCCATGCAGTCCTCCGTGTTCTTGATCCTTGATCCGAATAACCATGATAGGTCCCGCTACATCCTGCGAAGTGCGCGAAGCCGCGGCCAACACGAAAACCTTCCCTCCGACGTCTTTGTCGAAATCCGGTCTGGTCGTTCGACGTTGTAATGAAGGGCGGGCAGAGAGCTCCTTAAACGTGATTCCAGGAGACCGGCGCAACGCCAACCCCAGAACACGGAAACTCAAATGAGAAAGCTCAAAATCATGGAACACATCTCGCTGGACGGCGTGATCCAGGCCTCCGGCGAAGACGGCGATTTCCCCTACGGCGACTGGACCGCGCCCTATCGGACCCCCGCTGGCCGGGATGCAATCCTCGCCGCGCATGGCGGGAGCTTCGATCTGCTGCTTGGCCGTCGCACCTACGATATCTGGTCGGGCTTCTGGCCAAAGGCGCCGAGCAGTCCGATGGCGGACGGCCTCAATGCGGCAACCAAATATGTCGCGACCCACCGTCCGGAAAGTCTTGAATGGGGCCCGTTCGAGGGCCTTGGACCGGACATCGTCGAGGGCGTTCGCCGCATCAAGTCGCAGGACGGCCCGGACCTTATCCTCTGGGGTAGCTCCACGCTGACATCGACGCTGCTCGAACATGGGCTTGCGGATGAAGTCGCTGCTGATCGTCTATCCGGTCCTGTTGGGCACGGGGAAGCGCTTCTTTGCGGAGGGAACCCCGCCACGCTCATTCGAGCTCGTCAGCACGAAAGCCATGCCGTCCGGCGTCATCCTCAGTACGTTACAAGGTCGCCGGGCCTTTGAAGACCGGATAGTTCGTCGGCGCGCGAACGCTCGAACACAATGACTCGCCGCTCAGTCGACGCGCGCCACGATCAGCGTCATATCCTCAAACTGCGGCGCTCCCGCCACGAACTCGTCCGCCATCCGGATAATTTGGTGCACAAGCAGCGCTGGCCGCGCGCCCGGACTCTCGCAGATTGCGCACAGCAGTCGCTCCTCGCCCCACTCTTCGTCCAACTCATTCATCGCTTCACTCACGCCATCCGTAAACGCGACCAGAAAGTCGCCGCGCTCCAGCCGCACCTCGCCCATCACCCAGGCGCCGTCGTCCAGTAGCCCCACCACCGATCCGCTTGCTTCGAGCCGCAACACCTTGTCGTTCGCCCGAATCACGATCGGCGGATTGTGCCCTGCATTCACATACCGCAGCACTCTTGATGCGGCATCGTAAGTCCCCGGAAAGAACCTTGCGTATCGATTCGGGGCGGAGCTCTCAAAAACCAGCCGGTTCAGGCGGGCGATCACCGCACTCAGATCGGTCGCATGATCGATCGCTTGACCTCGCAGAAAGGCGCGAAGAGAAGCCATCAGCAGCGCTGCCGGAATGCCCCTTGCCCGAGATATCGCCGATCGCGATGCCGAGCCCCCCATTCGAGAGCGGAAGGAAGTCGTAGTAATCTCCGCCAACCCCCAGCGCCGGCCTGCAGGAGCCCACATACTCCAGCCCCGGAACGAACGGATACTCTTGCGGAAATAACCGCTCCTGCACTTCGCGCCCCAGTTCCAGTTCGCGATTGTGCTTCTCTCGCGCACACATCTCCGCCTTGATAGTTTCCGTCAGCCGCCCATTCTCGAGCGCCAGGCCCGTCTGCGCAGCCACCGAGTCCAAGAGCCGGAGATCCGTTGGCGAAAACGGCTCCTCCGACTGTTTGGAGCCAAGACTGATCATTCCCAGCACCTTCTCGTTGAGCGAAAGCGGGAGCAGTAACTCCGGGTTCAGAGACTCCAGCGCGGTCCGTTGCTCATCACCGGCCTGCTGCACCCAGGAGTCCGGGTTGGTGAATTCGACAAGCGTTCGGGGCACATGCCGTACATGCCGCAGCATCAGGCTCTCTTCAGGAAAGACGACCTTCGGAAGCGTCTCAAACCCCATCGCATGCGCGGGGCGAAACGCGCCATCGCCGTTCAGAAGTATGGCGATCCGCCGCACGTGGAGAGCCTCTGCAATACAACTCGCCACCGTTTCGAGCAGCGGGCGCATCTCCACCATCGTTCGGACCCTGGTCGCGAGATCTGCCAGAATCTTATCCGTCTCGTAAGCCTCCCGAAAGAACAAACAATCGACCCAGCGGCGCAGCCGTTCCGCGAACGCGCCCAGTCCGAGCAGCAGCGCAAAGCCAATCGCCATCAATGCCACCCGCATGGCGATGTTCACCCTCGCGCTGATCGTGGCAGCCAACACGACGATTGCCGTGCTGATCACAATCTGTACAATCCGGACTCCGCCCGTCGCCAAAAGATACTGCAGCCCTTGGCGCAAAACGACCCGCACGTCCATCGCTCGATACACGACAATCACATAGGCCATCGTCAGCGGGAAGACCAGCAGCGCCGCGATCGAAAGCAAGGCCGGCCATCCGTGCAGGTGTCCGCCGTGAATCGCCATCCACTCGAAGTCAGTTCCACATCGTCGCCGACCGCTCCCGTCCCGATCAGAATCGCATGAGCGGGGCCGCCAGGTCATAGTGATGCGCCACAAAACCGGACGCGATGCCCGCCATTCCGGCGCGCACGATCATGGGGAACAGAACGATCCATTTGATCCATGGAAATCTTCGATCGAGTCCCAGTCGTTCCGGGAATATGATCGCGAAGTACAAGAGCGCGAGAGGACCCAGACGGATCAACACCACATTGAGAGCAGCAAGAATCGGCTGCAGAACACCCTCATGGCCGTAACTGGTGCGGCTGTCCATGATGAGGTTGGCCACGCTCAACATGAGCAGAAGCAGGGTCCATGCCGCGCGATCGCCTAACCGGACCGCCGCTACCCAGAATCCGAGCACAAGACAAAACAGCGGCGTCAGATTGCGGAACAGAATGGTGAGTACGTAAGCTGCCGAGCCCGGCGCATACCCGACATAGGTGAACCGCCGCAGCGGAACCGGAATGTCCTGCTCCGACGCGACCGCTGTGCCCGTGCGCCGGACGTGAAGCAACAGCGAATCGCCACTCCGCGCTCGCCGCACCGGAACCTCAACATCCGCCCTTCCCCGCACGGGCTGCCCGTTGACTCGGAGAAGGAGGTCGCCCTTGCGCAGGCCTGCTCGTTCCGCTTCGGGTTCCAGGCCGTTCACTTTCAGCGTCTGCGAGTCGACACCGAAAGGCGAACTCACATACCGGTCGCCATGGAACATCTCGTCGACGCGGTCCCAGGTAGAACGTAGGGAAAGCATGGACGCCAGAACGAACACCGCCGCGAGCACCAAACCTGCCATGCGATGCCTGCGGAAATCCATCTGCGCGATGGGCGCCTGAACATAATATCGATGCACCCGGCGAGAAGCGACCCCCGCAAGTTTCTGGGCGGCTTGGGAATTATCTTCCCCGACCGAATACGCTCGATGGTCATCATCTTGATGTGGATGCGCTTCCTTGGTGGAGGAATTCCTGTCCACTGACCCGTTTGCGTTTCCTCCATGGCCAACGGGCCGAGCACTCGATCTTCGTCCGCGAACATCTGCTCCACTGTGAACTTAAGGTCAGGGAACCCAGCTATCCATTCATGACATGCGTCTTGACTGCGGCAGGACCTCGCGGCGCTGCGATTGCAGCGGAACCTGATTGGAGTTGGTATGTCTGGCGGTCTTCATCAAAGATAATGTCGGCAACTTCAAGCTTCCGCTCGTTCCAAAGTTCCTCGACGAACCGCGTGACGATCACTTTGTTATCTCGCATGCCCGACGCTCTTCCACGCCTATTCTCTCCCGCCTTTGAGTTCAATCGCAGTTTACGCGAAAGCAGCCGATGCGACTGTCAGGCAATCCTACCGCCCTTGGAGAGATTGTGACGGGCGCACAGCAATTGGACGTTCTCTGCCTTGACCGATGTGCCGCCCAATGAGAAAGGCAGGTCATGATCGAAGTGCAGTTCGGCGGTCGCACCACATAGGACGCATTTGCCATTGTCACGCCGCCAGACCTCAAGCTTCACGGCTGCGGGAATTAGTCTTCTTCTTTCTGACTTTAAAGGAGCCGGGTACTGCACTTCTTCTTCGCCCTCTACAGCTTCGAGGCGGAATTTGAAAACCGATCTAGTTCCGATCTGTTCAGTCCACGCGTTGACAAGATGGAACATCCCGTTGCACGACCATATGCCTGAGTGGATCTTCTCGTAGACTCGAACACGTTCAGGTGGACGCGTTCCAGCCTGATACTCAAGCGCAGCGGCTTCAAACTGCCCGTTCTGTGTCAAACGTCCATTCTTGTTCGTTCGCGGCTGATCTACCGTTTTTGGGTCTATCACAACGCTAGTGCGTGGTTCGTCGTGGCCTTCATAAATAAGAACAGTGCCGTGTCCCTCGATTCGGTCATTGTAAGGAGCATTCGGTCGCACCGACATTAGGATCACTGAATGCGTCCCGCCGATACCAAAGTTCATGCCACGCTGAAGACTGGCAGCTTCGCGCTGGCACATTTCTATATATGAGATGATCTCGTTAGCCATTTCTTGTAATAATCGTTGCCTTAAATGTGGGTGCGTCGCCGGCGTCCGGACAGTCGCTATATCGGCAAGTTGACCGCGGGTGGATGGTCGGCAAAAACTGGACATTGACAATGATGCGCGCCGACGATCCAGCCAAGATCAATCATTACTGCAGCGAATAGTATCCCTGCCGCTGTAGCGCATTGCTACTTGGATTCCGTACTTCCGGCCAAAAGATTCGAATCCGAAGTGATGGTCCGGACGTGCCCTACGCGCCATGGCGAGTACTGCCAGCTGAGCGCGCCCATAGTTGGCCCGGAACTGCGCCCACACAGCGCGCAGGAGTGCATTTGATTCAGTCAGGTCTATAACCGCAATTAGAAAATTCACTTCATAGCAGTTTACTCAGCACCGCTAGGCGACCTTAAGGTCCCCAATTCCGGGTCCCACTCCGGACATCCCTGGCGTCGCTGTTACGAGTGAATAGTTGCCGGTCTGAAACTAACGTTAAGTGTTCAAGGCGATGACAGCCCTCTTAGCGGATCGTTGGCTACTCCAAATTGCCCGTCAAAACGGCATCCACCAATAGCTCACGCGGAGTTCCTCCGCTCCGGGTGATAGTTGGCCTCACGACCTCGCGATTCAGTCCGTCGAAAACGCAATCATCCAGCCACCTCTCCACCGAGATCGAATAATCCATTGCCCCAGCCTCATCAGGTGATCGACGCCGTTTTCCTCCCTTTTCAGCCAAGTGGGAACGCCGCCCGTTTTTCCCGGTCACCAAAAATCAAAATATTTCTTCCCCAATAACCACGGCACTCCGACGCATTTCCTTCCCGGTAACGCACCCGTTTCTCCCACCCCGCCCGCTACCGTAGTGCCAGAAAGGATCTACCAAATGCACCCCACCACCACCACCGAACTGAATCCCACTCAAATCTCTCACCGCGGTGGCCCCGTCGCCGCCCCCACCACCCCCGACCGCACTCTCACCAATCGCGCCAACGCCCAGCACTCCACCGGTTCCCGCACATCCGAAGGCAAAGACGCCGTCCGCTTAAACGCGGACAAGCACGGTCTCTACTCCCAAACCGTCGTCCTCCCCACCGAGGATCGCGCCGCCTACGAAACGCTCGGCGCCGCGCTCCGGCATTACTTCCAACCCCAAAATCCCGAAGAACTCGACCTCGTCCAAACTCTCCAGGACGCCCGCTGGTACCGCGCCCGCGCCTCCGCCCTCGAAATCAATCTCCTCGCCCTCGCCACTCATCAGCAGCTCGCATCCATCGACGAGCAGTTCAGTGATCTCGACGAAGACGCCCGCCAGGCCCTGGCCCAAGCCTCCGCCTTCCAAGCCAATGCGCGGACCTTCGATCAGCTCAGCCGCGCTCGCGCCCGCACTGAACGCATCTCCGAGCGCACCCTGAAGCAGCTCGAGTCGCTCCGCGCCCAGCGCACCCCCGAGGCCCCCGTCAAGCAGTTGCCACCTGCGCCGCCCGCAAAGACGGCTGGCTTTGTTTCGTCAAAACCGCTCCCGGCCATCCCGCCGGCGCCCGTAACTACCGTTTCACCGGCTCCCGCACCCGCCGTCGCGCCCAAAAACATGCCCAAATTCACCGGCCCGCTCGCCAAAGAGCATCGCCGGCAGTGGCTCCGCAAGAATGCGGCCGCCTAAACGTCTCTGATTACCGCAGCGAGGCGACCAGATCACCCGTTTCACGCAACACGGTGAAGCGCGCCCGTTCCGCCGCGAACTGCGCGTCATAGAACGCCAGCCACTTCTCGTTCTCCACGATCCGCGCCTCTTCCACTTGCCGCAGCGAAGCGCGCCCTTCGTTCATCTGCGCCAGCAGCACGCTCAGCGATTCCCGCGCCAGATCCAGATCGGCCTGCGTCACTTCTTTCGCCATCTGCGCTTTATCCAGATCCTGGTATGCCTGGTGAATGTCCAGCGCAATCCGGTTCCGCGTCGAGTTATACTCCACCCGGATCTTCGCCGCATCCGCCTCCGCCTGCATCACCTGGGCGTTGATCCCCGGCCCCGGCAGCAACGGCATCGTGAACGCCACGCCCAGCTCTTCGTTGTTGGTCTGAAATTTGACGAAGTATTCGTCCAGGTGGTTAAACTTCGAGAAGCGCGCATACTGCGCCACCAGGTCTGCCCGCGGCAGCCTCTGCGCCTTGTCCGCCTTCACTTCCAACCCCTTCGCGATCAGCGCCGACTCCATCCGCCGCAGATCCTTATTGGCCTGCAATGCCGCTTCCACCGCAGCCTGTTCCGATTCCGGCAGCGGACCCGCCGTGATCTCTTGCCCTGTGGTCTGCACATGGTCGTCCGCCGAGTAGCCCAGCACCACCGCCAGCGACCGCTCCGCAAAGTCCCGATCCGCCTCAATCGATTGCAGCCGCTGCTGCGCCCGCTTCCACTCCACCGTCGCGCGCTTCTCTTCCAGCGGAAGCTCGAACCCCTCGTCCACGCGGCTCTTTGCCGTCTGCGACACCTTGGCCAGGCTGTCTACCTGCTTCCGCGCAACGTCACCCAGCCGCACCGAGCGGTCCAGGTCCAGATACAGCGATGTCGTGCGGAATGCCACCTCGTCCCGCTTCGAGCCCGTCGCCATCGCCGCGCCCCGCGCATTCTCTCGCGACTGCGCCAGCATATAGGTCTGTTGCCGGTTGAAGATGAACGCACTCGCCTTCACCGTCAATACCGACGGCGCCGACCCTTCAATGCTCTGCGGATACCCGTCTGTATAGGCCAGCCCGCTGCCCAGATCCAGCCTTGGCACGAACGGATCCTTCGCGAGCCGCACTCCCTGAACGGCCTTCCGCTCATCGAAACGCGCCATCATCACGTCCGGATTCTGCGCCAGCGCCCGGTCCACCGCCTGCTTCAACGTGAGCGTATAGGTCTCGCCCTGCAACGCCGCCGCGCCCAGCGGCAGCCACCACAACCATCGCAACATGCACCCATTGTAGGGACTGCGCGGCTGCTGCCTCGACACCCCGCTTCTCTGCGAAGCCTACTTCAGGAAGCTCTGGATACCCTGCGCTGCCCCGCGTCCCTCCGCGATCGCCCACACCACCAACGATTGCCCGCGCCGCGCGTCACCCGCGCTGAATACACCCGGAACACTGGTCATCTGATGCTCGTCCGCGGCGACGTTTCCGCGGCGATCCAGCCGCACGCCCAGTTCATCCAACACTCCCGCCCGCACCGGCCCGGTGAAGCCCGCCGCGATCAGCACCAGTTCCACATCCAGCGTGAATTCCGTCCCCGGAATGTGCCGCTGCTCCGGCTTGGGGCCCACGCGGATTCCATGCAACTGCTTCACGTGCCCGTGCTCATCGCCCGCAGAACCCCAGCGTCATCGCTGCCCATTCGCGATACCCGCCCTCTTCATGCGAGCTTTCCGTCCGCAACTGTATCGGCCACATCGGCCACGGCGTGGAGGGTCGCGCTCGTCAGGCGGCGCGTCTTTGTACTCCAGCTGATGAATCGAAACGGCGTGCTGCCGGTGCGCGGTGCCCAGGCAATCCGCGCCCGGTGTCGCCGCCGCCGATGATCGCCACCCGCTTGCCCGTCGCCATGATCTGCTCCGGCACCGTCGTCTTCTTCGCACACGCGATTCTGCTGCGTCAGATACTCCATCGCGTAGTGGATGCCCTTGCAGATCGCGATCCCGGCACGTGCGATGCGCCGCGGCGATTCGCGCCCGTCGCGATCAGCACCGCGTCGAAGTCGCGCCGCAGATCGGCCAGCGCCGACGCTCCCGCCCGACGTGCTGCCCCGGTCAGAAACTCCACGCCTTCGGCCGAAAGCTGCGCCAGCGCGCCGGTCGATCAGGTGTTTCTCCATCTTGAAGTTGGGAATGCCGTACCGCAGCAATCCGCCCAGCCGGTCGGCCTTCTCAAACACCGTCACCCAGTGGCCCGCGCGGCACAGCTGCTGCGCCGCGGCCAGTCCCGCCGGACCAGATCCCACATCGCCACGCGCTTGCCCGGTCCGCACGCGCGGCGGCTTCCGGCACAATCCAACCTTCCTCAAATCCGCGGTCCACGATCGACTTCTCGATCAGCTTGATCGAAACCGGCGGGTCGCTGATCCCCAACACGCACGCCGCTTCGCACGGCGCCGGGCAGATCCGGCCCGTGAACTCCGGGAAGTTGTTGGTCGCGTGCAGCGTCCGCAGCGCTTCCTTCCAGCGCCCCGCATGCACCAGATCGTTCCAATCGGGAATCAGGTTGTTGCACCGGGCATCCGGTGTGGCAGAACGGCACCCCGCAGTCCATGCAGCGCGCCCCCTGGATGCGCACCTTTTCTTCGGGAAACGGCTGGTAGATCTCGAACCAGTCGTTGATGCGCTCCGGCACCGGTCGCCGGGCCGGCACCTCGCGCGCATACTCCAGAAACCCGGTGTGCTTCGGGCCGCCCTTGGCGACGCATTCGTGCTCATCTCAGGCAATCGCGGCCTCCTGACGCGTGTCCCTGCTGGGGGTCATCTGCAGCACCCGCTTATACTCGCGTCGGGAACACCTTGTAGAAACGCGGCAGCATCTCCGTCCAGTTGTCCAGCACGCGCTTCGCGCTCGGGCTCCCCGTCGCTCGCATAGTGCTTCGTGATCGTCCCCGCGCAGCACTTGCTGATCCTTCGGATCGAACACCCGCTCCAGATCCACCGAAGCCGGGTTGCATCGGCTGCTCGGCGAAGTCGCCCATCTCATCCAGCACGAATGCCATGCCGCCGGACATCCCCGCCGCGAAGTTGCGCCCTGTCTTGCCCAGCACCACCACCAAGCCCCGCGTCATGTACTCGCAGCCGTGGTCGCCCAGGCCCTCGACCACCGCCGTCGCGCCGGAGTTGCGAACCGCGAAGCGCTCCCCGGCCTTGCCGTTGAAGTACGCCTCGCCGCTGGTTGCGCCGTACAGCACCACGTTGCCCACCAGGATGTTCTGCTCGGGCAGGAACGTCGAAGAGCGCGGCGGATATACGACGATGCGGCCGCCCGACAGGCCCTTGCCCACGTAGTCGTTCGACTCGCCTTCAAGCTCCAGCGTGACGCCCTTGGCCAGAAACGCCCCGAAGCTCTGGCCCGCCGATCCCTCGAAGCGGATCCGGATCGTATCGTCCGGCAGTCCCGGCCGACCCGTGACGCCGCGCGATCTCGCCCGAGAGCATCGCTCCCACGGTCCGGTGCACGTTCCGGATCGGCAGCTCGATTTCGACCGGCGCGCCGCTGCTCGAGCGCTCCCGCGCGCTTGCTCGATCAGCTCGTAATCCAGGACCTGCCCGCCAGCCCGTGATCCTGCATGGCTGACGCACCGCCGCGCAATACGCCCCGGCGTCGGAGGGTTGTAGAGGATTGCCGAGAAGTCGAGACCTTTGGCTTTCCAGTGCTCGGTGCGCCGCCCGGAAGTCCAGCCGGTCCACGCGGCCCGACCATCTCGTCCACGGTCCGGAACCCGAGCTTCGCCATGTACCGGCGCATCTGCTCAGCAACGAAGAAGAAGAAGTTGATGACGTGCTCCGGCTCGCCTGTGGAACTTGGCGCGCAGCACCGGATCCTGCGTCGCGATCCCCACCGGGCACGTGTTCAGATGGCACTTGCGCATCATGATGCAGCCCATCGCCACCAGCGGCGCGGTCGAGAAGCCGAACTCCTCGGCGCCCAGCAGCGCCGCGATCACCACGTCGCGTCCGGTCTGAAGCTTGCCGTCCACCTGCAGCCGGACGCGGCCGCGCAGGTCGTTCATCACCAGCACCTGCTGCGCCTCCGCTAACCCCAGCTCCCACGGGATGCCGGCGTGCTTCAGCGACGTCAGCGGGGAAGCCCCGGTGCCGCCGTCGTAGCCGCTGATCAGGATCACGTCCGCATGTGCCTTCGATACGCCGGCCGCCACCGTCCCAACGCCCACTTCGGCCACCAGCTTCACCGCGATGCGCGCCTGCGGGTTCACGTTCTTCAGGTCGAAGATCAGCTGCGACAGATCCTCGATCGAGTAGATGTCATGATGCGGCGGCGGCGAGATCAGCCCCACGCCCGGGATGGAGTGCCGCACGCGCGCGATGGTCTCGTCCACCTTGTGCCCCGGCAGTTGGCCGCCTTCGCCGGGCTTGGCGCCCTGCGCCATCTTGATCTGCAGCTCATCCGCGTTGACCAGGTAGTTGGCGGTCACGCCGAAGCGCGCGCTCGCCACCTGTTTGATGGCGCTGCGCCGGTTGTCGGCGAAGCGCGCTTCGTCTTCGCCGCCCTCGCCGGTGTTCGATCGGCCGCCGATCCGGTTCATTGAGATCGCCAGCGTCTCGTGCGCCTCCCGGCTGATCGAGCCGAACGACATCGCGCCCGTGGCGAAGCGCTTCACGATTTCCGCCGCCGGCTCCACCTCTTCGATCGGCACGCTGGCCGTGTACTTGAACTGCATCAACCCGCGTAGTGTGCACAGGTGCTGCGCCTGTGAGTCGATCAGCTCGGCGTACTCCTCGAACGTTTCGAAGCTGTTTGCCGCGTACCGCGTGCTGCAGCTTGGAGACGGTCTCCGGGTTGTAGAGATGGTACTCGCCCTTCACCCGGAACTGATAGTTGCCGCCGATCGCGAGTTCGGGATCGTGATCCTCGATCGGCATCCAGGCGAACCGGTGCTTCGGCGATCGCCTCCCGCGCGATCACGTCCAGGCCCACGCCCTCGATCCGCGAAGCCGTCCCCGTGAAGTACTGCTCGATCAGCTGCTTGTTCAGGCCGATGGCTTCAAACACCTGCGCGCCCCGGTAGCTCTGCAGCGTCGAGATGCCCATCTTCGAGAAGATCTTCAGCAGGCCCTTGTTCACCGCCTTGATGTAGTTCGCCGCCGCCTTCTCCACCGTGATCTTGTCGGGGAGATGCCCATCGAGCACCAGATCTTCGAGCGTCTCGAACGCGAGGTACGGGTTGATCGCGCTCGCGCCGTACCCGATCAGCAGCGCGAAATGCATCACCTCGCGCGGCTCGCCGGACTCGATGATCAGCGCGACCTGCGTCCGCGTCTCCTCGCGCACCAGATGGTTGTGCACCGCCGCCAGCGCGAGCAGCGACGGGATCGGCGCGTACTCGGAGTCCACCCCGCGATCCGACAGGATCAGCATCGTGTAGCCCGACCGCATGGCGCGTGACGCGCTGCGGCACAGGTCGTCGAGCGCGCGCTCGAGACCCTTGGCGCCGTCCTCCGCCCGGAACAGCGTCGGCAGCGTCATCGCCAGGAAATCGCCGTGCGACAGCCGCCGCAGCTTCTCCAGATCGCGATTGGTCAGGATCGGATGCGGCAGCTTGAGCGTGTGGCAGTGCTCGCGGCGTCTCGTCGAGGATGTTGCGTTCCGTCCCGATGTAGCTGACCAGCGACATCACCATCTCTTCGCGGATCGGGTCGATCGGCGGGTTGGTCACCTGCGCGAAGAGCTGCTTGAAGTAGTTGAACAGCGGCTGCGGCTTGTCGGAGAGGCACGCCAGCGGCGTGTCCGTCCCCATGGACCCGATGGGTTCTTCGCCGCCTGTCGCCATGGGCGTCATCAGCATGCGCAGATCCTCGTCGGTGTAGCCGAAGGCGCGCTGCCGCCGGATGATCGTCGCGTGGTCGGATCCGTGGACGCGCGGCGGCTCCGGCAGTTCGTCGAGGCTGACCTGGTACTGCGCGCAGCCAGTCGCCATAGGGGCGGCGGGTGGCGAGGTCCTGCTTCAGCTCCTTGTCGTCGACGATGCGGCCTTCCACCAGATCGACCAGCAGCATCTTGCCCGGCTGCAGACGGCCCTTGCAACGTACGTCCTCCGGCTTGATCGGCAGCACGCCGGCTTCGGACGCCATCACGATCAGATCGTCGTTGGTGACCACGTACCGCGCGGGCCGCAGGCCGTTGCGGTCGAGCGTCGCCCCGATCACGCGGCCATCGGTGAACGTGATCGCAGCCGGTCCGTCCCAGGGCTCCATCAGCGAGCAGTGGTACTCGTAGAAGCGCCTGCTTCTCCGCGCTCATGTGCGGGTTGCGATGCCCATGCCTCCGGGAATCAGCATCGAGATGGCATGCGGCAGCGACCGGCCGCTCTGCGTGAGCAGCTCCAGCACGTTGTCGAGCGACGAGGAGTCGCTGCCGATCC
The DNA here is from genome assembly GCA_963738525.1 of Bryobacterales bacterium. Taxonomy (GTDB): domain Bacteria; phylum Acidobacteriota; class Terriglobia; order Bryobacterales; family Bryobacteraceae; genus Bog-113. The sequence continues at coordinate 64,304 of CAVTXC010000009.1, read as the reverse complement.
CGGCGGGATGATCGGGAACAGATCCTTGAGATCTTCGCCAAAGCGCGGCGACTCTAGCATGAGACTGGCGCGCATGCATCCAGTTCACTTGTTGCCGCGCAACGTGTTGATCTCGCCGTTATGCGCGATGTAGCGGAACGGATGCGCCAGTTGCCAGGTCGGGAACGTGTTGGTCGAGAAGCGCTGGTGCACCAGGCACAGCGCGCTCATGAAGTCGGGATCGTTGATGTCGGGGTAGAAGCGAGCGATCTGCGGCGCGAGCAGCAGCCCCTTGTAGATGATCGTGCGGCTGGAGAGCGAAGGGATGTAGAACTCCCCCCGGTTCGCCATCGTCGAACTGCGCGATCTCGATCTCGGTTCGTTTGCGAACGACGTATAGCTTGCGTTCCAGATCGTCCTCGCGCAAGCCGGACGCGCCGCTTCCCAGGAAGACCTGTTGGATGTAGGGCTGCGAGTTGCGCGCCACCCGGCCGATGGCGTCCCCGTCGACCTCGATGTCGCGCCAGCCCGAGCACGGTCAGCCCTTCCTCGCGGGCCACGCGTTCGAGGATCCCCTCGCAGAGGATCCGCTGCTGCAGTTCCACCGGGAGGAATACCATTCCGACTCCGTAGGCGCCGGAGGAGGGAAGCGTAATACCGAGCTTGGCGCATTCGCGCGCAAAGAAGTCGTGCGGGATTTGTACCAGAAGGCCGGCGCCATCGCCCGTCTCGGAGTCGCATCCGCACGCGCCTCGGTGGGTGAGGTTGATGAGGATCTCGATGCCGCGCGTGATGATATCGTGCGACTTACGGCCCTGAATGTCCGCGATGAAGCCGATGCCGCAGGCATCGTGCTCGTGCTGTGGATCGTACAAACCCTGCTTGGGGGGCAGGCCGCTGCTAACAGAGGAATCGGCCATGGTATCCCAAAGATTAGCAACGGCAGTAGTATCACGCAATTAGATTTAGCGATGTGGCCGTATCAGATTTTCTTATGGTAGGATCGGGCTGGATGTTCCCGGAATGCAAGCTCTTCCGCGACGTGGCTCTCCGGCGGAATGTGAGCCGTGCCGCGGCGGCCAATGGCATCAGTCAATCCGCCGCGACGCAGCAGATTCAGGAGTTGGAACGGCGTCTCGGCACGGAACTGCTCGATCGCAGCACCCGTCCCCTGGGCCTGACCGAAGCCGGCAAGCTCTACTTGGAGTTCTGCCGCGATGTGGTGCGGCGCTCCGAGGAGTTCGAAGCCGCGATCGAACACGTCCGCGATACAGCCGCGGGCGAACTGCGCGTGGCCTCCATCTACTCGGTCGCGCTTACCGAGATGACGCGTGTCCGCGGTGAGTTCGAAGCGCTCTGCCCGGAGGTGACTCTGAAAATCGAGTACCTGCGCCCCGATAAGGTCTACCAGGCGGTGCTGCAGGACTCCGCCGACCTGGGTCTGGTGAGCTACCCGGAGCCGGCTCGCGAGATTGCCGTGATCCCCTGGCGCGAGGAACGGATGGCCGTGGCGCTTCCTCCGCAGCACCGCTTCGCAACCCGCTCACGCCTGCGTGCCTCCGAATTGGCCGGAGAACAGTTCGTGGCCTTCGATGAGGACCTGATGATCCGGCGTGAGGTCGACCGCTTCCTCCGGGAGGAAGGCGTGGAAGTGCAGGTGACCATGCACTTCGACAACATCCAGATGATCAAGGAGGCGGTCTCACTCGGCCACGGGATCAGCATCCTCCCGGACCGGACGATGCAGAACGAAATCGAGCAGGGGCGTCTGCGGGCAGCGCGTCTCGAAGCGCCCGGCCTGGTGCGGCCGGTGGGCGTGGTCCACCGCAAGCGGAAGAAGTTCGGGGCGGCGGCTAAGGCGTTCCTTCGTGCGCTGCCTGCCGCGGCGCGATCCTAAGCGCTCTGTTCCGAGATCTTGCGCAAGTGGGCGTACGAGTCTATGCTCGTCGCGTGCCCGTCGTTCCAGGTAATCCGGAACGCGTAGTTCCCGACCCGTGGGGGCTTCCTTCCGCGCGCTGCCCTCGGCCCGGGATCAGCATCCCCCCGATCGGATGATACAGAACGAGATCGAGCAAGGGTGCCGCGGCACTGCGCTTGCGGACATGATCACCAGCAAGCGATTGTTAGCCGCCAGGAGATTTACTCGGAGATCTTGCGCAGTGGGCGTACGAGTCTATGCCCGTCGCGTGCCCGTCGTTCCAGGTAATCCGGATCGCGTAGTTCCGATTTTTCGGCAAACCTGCGTAGCGGTGAGAAGGCGGGCCGACTGTCAGGTAATTGCCGTCTCTGGGGCGCGCAAACGAATAACGGGACGATTTGCAGGCTGTGCCTGACAATGAGGAGGTGCTGATTGTACTACTTCCGGGGATGGACGGGACAGGAACACTGTTCAAAACATTCGTCGCGCTTTTGCCTCATGGAATCGACGCTAAGATCGTGCCTTACCCGAAGGATAGGCACATGTCTTACGTGCAGTTGGCGGAACTCGTCATTGGCATCCTTCCTCGCAGCACACCCTACGTGATCATCGCGGAATCGTACTCGGGGCCTGTTGCAAGCATCTTGGCCGCACACCCGGTTGGGAATCTCCAGGGTGTAGTATTTGTATCGAGCTTCGTGGCCTTCCCCTGCGGTCGTATAGGCCCATGGATTGCAAAAGGTGATACCGCCTGTCCTTTTTCGTGGCCGAGCACCGGCTTGGATTCTACGATGGTTGGTGATGGATTCTGCCACGCCGGGTGAAATGATTTCTGCTGTGCAGGACGCCATTGCCAGTGTTCATCCCGAGGTGTTGACTCGACGATTGCGAGATGCGCTGAACGCGGATTTTGCAGTAACACTCAAGCACTGCACTGTTCGAATCGTGTATCTGCTTTCGGGCTCCGACCGTCTCCTTGGAACTCGCGGGCTTCGCGGATTCCTCGCCGTAAGACCTGACGTCGAAACCGTAAAGATCGATGGGCCCCATTTTCTTCTTCAGTGCGCTCCGGACAGTAGTCTGGCTGACCTTCTAAGGTTTGGAATACTGAGTGACTCTGCGACCACAAACACAATAATCTAAGCGGCATTACGCGGCCACGGGGGCTTCGGTGCCCCTGTAGTTCCATGGCATCCACTCCGCCGGACGCACAGCCAGCTCCGCTGGATGCCGAAGCATCTCCGTCAGGTAGTCGAACGAATTCACCTTGTTCAGTTCGCAGGTGTGGATAAAGCTCATGAAGAGATCGCCCACCTGAGGCGCGTTCATCGTCTTATAGAAGAGTGCGTTCTTGCGATGAAGAATCGCTTTCTTCAGGGCGCGTTTGGCAATGTTGTTATCAAGTGGAGCGCCCGGTTGCCGCAGAAACAACGTCAGCTTGGTCCCATGCCGCAGGAGATAAGTGATCGCCTTGCCCAATCCCGAGTTTGGTTCGGTCCTGTGCTCCTTTAGTTGCGCCGTTAGCCACTCATTCAAACGTTTCATCACCGGACCACTGCGCTCCTGAGGGAACAGCAGCCGCTCTTCCGGAGACGGCTTCAGTTCCCGTGATCGCGCATCGTTGTAGTAGACCTTGCCCATCGCTTCCAGCACATAACGGCACTCTTCAGGGGAAGTTCGGAGCGATGTCCACGGACTGCCTTTTTCCATGCGAGAGACAGTAGGCCAGCAGGATCTGCACTCCGCTCAGCCTCGGTGCATTCCTCGATAACGCGTCGCACATCTGGATCGGAGATTCAGAGTCCGATGTACTCTGCTTCAGAACATCCGCAAGATTCTCGCCTGCATGCTTCCATCCGGTAAAATACAGCGCAATCTTCCACTCCCGAATGACCGCTACAATGCCACTGGTAAACGTTCCCGTGCGGCCATCATCCGTATTGCGCGCCAGCCGCAGAATCCGCATGCCGGTATCGTCGTTGTGCATCACGCTGCCCTGCGCGGCCTGCCGGATCAACTCATGCAGCACGGGTTGGAGCAAGCCCGCGGCTTGCTTCACCAGTTCCCGACCGGTGGGCGGCTTCCTTCCGCGCGCTCCCCTCGGCCCGAGATCAGCATCCTCCCCGACCAGATGATACAGAACGAGATCGAGCGAGGTCGCCTCGGCTCTGCGGCTTGGGGACGTGCTCACCATCAAGCGGTTGTTAGCCGCCAGGAGGTTTACTCGGAGATCTTGCGCAAGTGGGCGTACGAGTATATGCCCGTCGCGTGCCCGTCGTTCCAGGTAATCCGGAACGCGTAGTTCCCGACCCGTGGGGGCTTCCTTCCGCGCGCTCCCCTCGGCCCGGATCAGCATCCTCCCCGACCAGATGATACAGAACGAGATCGAGCGAGGTCGCCTCGGCTCTGCGGCTTGGGGACGTGCTCACCATCAAGCGGTTGTTAGCCGCCAGGAGGTTTACTCGGAGATCTTGCGCAACTGGGCGTATCAGTATATGCCCGTCGCGTGCCCGTCGTTCCAGGTAATCCGGATCGCGTAGTTCCGGATGATACAGAACGAGATCGAGCAAGGTCGCCTCGGCTCTGCGCTTGGGGACGTGCTCACCAGCAAGCGGTTGTTAACCCCAGGAGGTTTACTCGGAGATCTTGCGCAAGTGGGCGAACGAGTATATGCCCGTCGAGTGACCGTCGTTCCAGATAATCCGGATGGCGTAATTCCCGACCGGTTCCACGCTCTCCATCAGGATCCGGGGTGTGAACATCTTCAACGGGTTCTCCGATGCCTTGGGGCGAGGCGGGGTGCCATGAGCTCCCGTGCAACTGGCGCATGGGCAGTGGTCGCGCAGGTACTCGTTGTCGAACGCGCTCTTATGGCCATCTTTCCAATCGATCGAGATGCCTTTCGATTTTGATATGGCGATATGTTCGGGGTCGGTGGAATACCGGGCTCACTGAAACTGCCTCTCTACATCACGGATGTCCGGAGATGCGTCGCATTGAACTTAATGCGAGCTTCTCCAACTGCTTCTTGTCCCTCACGTCGATGGTCATCTCGATCAGCGCGTCGCCGCGTCGCGTCGATCTCGGTCTTAGCCTCAAGACTCCGGATGTTCGCGCCTTCGTTCGAAAGAATCGCCGTAATCTGATTCAGCAGCCCCGGCCGGTCATCCGTACGCACCACCAGGTGCACCGGCAGCGCCGCCGACGCGGTTCCTTCCCACTCCACTTCGATCTTCCGCTCCGGCCTCATAGAGCAGGTTCTGCACGTTCGGACAGATCTTGGAATGTACGGCGATGCCTTTGCCGCGGCTCACATAACCTACGATGGCCTCGCCGCGGATCGGGTTGCAGCACTTGGCCCGATAGACCAGCAATTCGTCCGACGCCGCTCACCTTGATGACGCCGCCGTCCCGCACCATCGCGTCGCACGGCGGGCTCGATACTCCAGCTCGGCGGGGCTTCGGTTGCCTGGATCGGGCAACTCTGCGGCGCGAGCTTTCCGCAAAACCTGGCGCGCGCTGAACCTCCCGAAGCCGAGCGCCGCATACAGGTCTTCCATCTTGCCCGTAGCCGTACTCGGCGGCCACGTTCTGTAACTGCTCCTTGGGCGCTCGATTGAGGTGGAATCCCACCCGCCGCGCCTCGCGATCCAGGTACTTCTGCCCGATCTCGATCGCCTTATCGCGCTCTTCGGCATTGATCAGATGGCGGATCTTGTTGCGCGCCTTGGCGGTCTTGACGAACGACAGCCAATCCTTGCTGGGCTTCTGGTCGGACTTGGTGACGATCTCGACCGTGTCGCCGTTCTGCAGCGTATGGCGCAGCGGAACGGCCTTGCCATTCACCTTGGCGCTGTAGCAGGTGTTGCCGATGTCGGAGTGAATCGCGTAGGCGAAATCGACGGGCGTAGCTTCGCGCGGCAGCACGATGATGCGGCCTTTCGGCGTGAAGATGTAGACCTCGTCGGGGTAAAGGTCGACCTTCAGGGTGGACATGAAGTCGCTCGAGTCGCTCATGTCGCGCTGCCACTCGACCAGGTGCCGCAGCCAGCGATGCGCTGATCGTCCTCGGCCGCGCCCCGGCGGCCTTCCTTGTACTTCCAGTGCGCCGCGATGCCTTCTTCGGCGACGCGGTGCATCTCCTCGGTCCGAATCTGCACTTCGAAGTGCCGGCCTTCGGGACCGACCACCGAGGTGTGCAGAGACTGGTAGAGATTGGGCCGGGGAATCGCGATGAAGTCTTTGATGCGGCCGGGGATGGGACGCCACTCGTTATGGATTACGCCTAGCGCCGCGTAGCAGTTCTTCACGGAATCGGTGATGATGCGTAGCGCGAGGAGATCGTAAACCTGATCGAACGAGATCTTCTGGCGCTTCAGTTTCTGATAGACGGAATAAGCCCGCTTCACGCGGCCTTCGACGCGCGCCGGAATTCCTTCGCGGCGCAATTCGCCCTCGACGATGCGCTTGATCTCCGTCAGGAACCTCTCGTTATCCGCGTTGTGGGACTCGATGCGTTGGGAGATGTCGACAAACGCTCACCGGATCCAGATACCGGAAGGCAAGTTCCTCCAGTTCGCCGCGGATCTTGCCCATCCCGAGCCGGTGCGCGATGGGCGCGTAGATCTCGACCGTCTCGCGCGCGATGCGCTCGCGCCGCTCGAGCGAGAGAGCACCCAGCGTGCGCATGTTGTGCAGCCGGTCGGCCAGTTTGACGATCATCACGCGGATGTCGTTCACCATGGCGAGCAGCATCTTGCGATAGCTCTCCGCCTGCCGGTCTTCGGCGGAGGTGAAGTCGAGCTTGCCGAGCTTGGTAACGCCGTCGACGCAGCGCGCGACCTCTTCACCGAACTGCTTGCGCACTTCGTCCGAGCGTGGCGGACGTGTCCTCCACTACGTCGTGCAGCAGTCCGGTTTCGATCGAGACCGCGTCCATCCGCATCTCGGCGAGAATCTCCGCAACGGCCACGGGGTGCGCTCATATACGCTTCGCCCGAGTCGCGAAACTGGCCTTTATGAAGCGACTCAGCGAAGTGGAAGGCCTTCTCGATCGGCGCGAAATCCTCGTTGGGACGATACTCGAGAATGCGCGATTGAAGATGCTGAAAAGACTCGTCGACCGCGGAAGCCACTACGGCCGGAGTGTCTGAGGGCACACTTCCATTCTAAAGAATGTGAACGAGAAAGAAAAAAGGCGGCCTTTGGGAGGCCGCCTGAGGGACATTTTGGAGGGACCTGGACTACTCCGCTGCTTTGGTGCCGTTCGCCGCGTTGCTCTTCCGTTCGGACTTGATCTTCTTGGTTTCGAGCGACTTCGTAACCCAGTTATTGGCCTCGTCAGTGGCTTTTTTATACTCTTCCGGCGAGTCAAGCAGATCGGCGCGATAGCGGATTAGAAGGTTCATGTACGCCATTGCATCGTCGTATTCAGGATCGATGTTGAGCGCCATCTGTTCGTCCTTTACACCCTCGTCGAGAACCGGCATCCACTTGGCCTTCAGGCTATCCCGGATCTTAGCGTCTTTGATCGGGCCCGGATCTTCCGCCCTTCTGCTTGGAATCGATCCGGGCTTGCCGATCGACCGGCAGCCAGTTCGTCCAGGCCAGCACGCCCAAAGTGTAATAGGCTTCCTTGTTCTTCGGGTCGATCGCGATGACCTTGCGATTCCACTGCTCGGCTTCGTCGAACTTCTTCTCGTTGTAGTAAAGAGAGGCGATGGACGAAGTAGCGCAGGACGTTGTTCGGTTCGTCCTCCAGCACCTTGTGGAACTGATCCATGGCCGAGGTGGCGAACTGCATATTGTCCGGCGCATCGAGCCCGGAACATACTGCATCTCGTAAGCGGTCGCGAGATAAAGGCGAGCGGTAGGAGAACTTCGGATCGAGATCCACCGCCGTCTTGAAGTATTCAACCGCGTCGGAGTACTGGGCACCGCTTTGAAGGCCTGAACGCCCTTGTTCAGGTTGTCGCGCGCTTTCAACTGTCTGCAACCGGAACTGAACGCCACCAAAACCGCCAGAGAAACCGCGAGTACGGCGTATCGTCCTCGCATTTATTGTCCTTCCTCCACTTTCGGAGTCATGAGACCGACTTTGTCGATGTTCGCTCCGTGCGCATGATCGATCGCTCGGGCCACCCATGAGAACTCGAGATCGGGATCGCCTTTGACGAACACTACGCGCTCCGCGCGAGTCTTGAAGATATCGATCAGACGGTCCTCCACCCGGTCTTCGGTGATGTCTTCCTGAGTTGATCTTCCAGTTGTGGTTCTTGTCGATCTGGATCACAACGGTGCGATCGTCATTGGTTGGGTGGTTGATTGGGGGGCGGCGGCTGAGGCGCCAGAGCCTCCAGCCCCTTTCGGCTTAGTAGGCGAAATCGCCATGAAGATGATCAGAAGAACCAGCAAGAATGTCGATCATCGGCGTCATATTGATGTTGGCCTGGACCCCGCCGGATCCGCCGCCAACTGCCATTGCCATAGAGATTCTCCTTAACGTATCGCTTTCGAACTGCTTACACTCGAGCGCGGCGGTGCGTGCCAGCCGCAGTCTTCTTCTTTTCTGCGCCTGCTCGGTCAGCAGGCCCAGTTGGTCGACACCGCCGGCGCGCAGATCGTCCACCACTTCTTCCACGCGCTCGTATTTGGCGCGCGCATCGGCCTTGATGAAAACAGTCTTATCGGCCCGATCTTGTCAACAGGTCTTTCACCTTCGGCGTCAGCTGATCGGGATGGTCTTCTTGAGCCCGGGCTTAGATAAGTTTGCCCATCGCGGGTGATGGCGACGATGACGGCATCTTCCTTATCCGCATCGCCCATGGTGGTGGGGTTCCGGCCTTCGCCATATCCAGGGGAACGGTCTTCGATAGCAGCGGCGTGATGACCATGAAGATGATCAGCACCACCAGCATCACGTCCACCATGGGAGTGACGTTGATTTCGGATACGGGCGGCGGAGCTTTTTTCAGTTCCATAGTTTCTCCTCGACAATCTTACGGACGATGCGGTTTTAAGCCGACGACCCTGGGGCTTTCAGCGGATGATCTGCGAAGACGGGACGCTGGGGAGCGCCCCGTCTTCGCGTAACTCAACCCGCCGTTGCCTACCAGATACTACTTCCGAGCTCGCGGCCCGCGTCTGCGAACGCTTCAGGAAGTAATCGATCAGCTCCGAGCTGGAGTTACCCATCTCGACGTCGAACGAATCGATGCGTCCGGTGAAGTAGTTGAACATCCAGACGGCGGGGACGGCGACCAGAAGTCCGATCGCGGTGGTCACCAGCGCTTCCGAAATACCGCCGGCGATCGCGCCGATACCGGGCGACTTCTCCGCGGCCATAGTCTTGAACGCGTTGATGATGCCGACGACGGTTCCGAACAGGCCGACGAACGGCGCCGTAGAACCGATGGTGGCCAGGCTGCTGACGCCGCGCTTCAGTTCGGCGTGCACGATGGCTTCGGCGCGGACCAGCGCGCGCTGCGAAGCATCGATCTCTTCACCCGAAATCTCCGGGCTCGCCTGATGCGCCTGGAACTCCTGCAATCCCGCCACCACAACCTTGGCCAGATGGCTCTTCTTGTAGCGGTCGGCAATCTTGACCGCTTCATCCAGCTTGCCTTCGCGCAGTGCGCCGGCCACCGCCGGAGCGAACTGCCGGGACTGCTTCTTGGCGGCCTGATACGCCATCAAACGATCGATCATGACACCGATGGACCAGGCCGACATGATGAACAGAATCACCACGACGGCCTTGGCCAGTCACGCCCATCTGATTCCAGAGTGAGCGGGGATCCCAACCGGGCTGCCCGCTTCCTGCAACAGCCAGAAGCCCCAAACCTGCAACTGTAAAAGCATCGTCTTTATGTCTCCTGCGAGTTGAGTTAGTTGAGTTCTAACTTGTTAACACGAACGCGAACTGTTCTACCTTACCGACTCAACGTGAAGTTCACGTCGATCGTGGTGAGCACTTCCACCGGTTCGCCGTTCAGCAGCGTGGGCTTGTAGACCCACTGCCGTACGGCGTCCTGCGCGGCCTGAACCAACAGAGGATGTCCGCTGATGAGCGTCAAGATCCTCGATGCGGCCGTCCTTGGAAATCTTGGCGTTGAACTTGACCGTGCCGGAGATGCGCGCCTGACGGGCGAGCGGCGGATAGGCCGGGCGTGACCTGACGGATCAGCTTGGCCGCGGCGACGTTTCCGCCGACGCGGATCGGCCCGTTGGGCGGCTTCCTCCTTGGCGACGGCGGCGGCGGCGGCGGAGCAGCGGTGCCCAATCCGCCGATGACACCGCCGAGCATGCCACCGGCCGTTCCGCCCGGAACGCCGCCGGCAACACCACCGACGACACCCGTGCTCGGCGGCGGCAGCTCTTCTTCCTTGATCATCTTGATTTCTTTGGGGATGGTCTTAGGCGCGCGCAAGACATTCAAATCCATCTGCCGCGGGATGATCTTCACCTGCTTCACCGCCTGGGCGGGCGGCGGAGGGGGTGGCGGCGGGGGCGGCGGCGGCGCCATCAACATACTGCCAACTGCGCCCCCGGCAGCTTATCGAAGTAAATCAGCGGAATCACTACCAGGACGGACAGATACCAGGATCTGGACGCCGAACGAAATGAAAATCGTCGACGCCCGGCGACCGGTATCCCCGGTCTGCACAAAACTTTGTTCGAACATTGTGCTTCAACCCCCCTTCTAGGCTATACCTGCTTCGATATTCGCTAACTACTTCATCAGCCTTGCCGAACTCTTCCCACGCAACTGCCCGCACGGACGGCCGCGACCTCCACACCAGACCGGCGCCAACTTCGCGCGCCGATCCATCCAGTTATGCCAGAACAGCACGATCGGGCTGGCAATAAACACCGAGGAATATGTGCCCACGATGATGCCCACCACCAGAGCAAACGAAAAGCCGTGCAGCACCGGGCCGCCGAACAGGAACAGCGCCAGCACCGTCAGGAACGTCAACCCGGACGTCATCACCGTCCGGCTCAGCGTCTGGTTCACGCTGCGGTTGATGACTTCTTCCAGCCGCTCGCGGCGCCCCGACGGCGAACGAAGATTTTCCCGGATGCGGTCGAAGATCACGATCGTGTCATTCATTGAATACCCAACCAGGGTCAAAAGGGCAGCGATGACTGTGAGATCGATCTCTTTATTGAAAAGCGAGAACATCCCGATCGTGATGATCGTGTCGTGAAAGACGGCGATCACCGCGCCCAGCCGTAAATCCACTCAAAGCGGAACGCGATGTAAATCAGCATTCCGCCAAGCGCGCAAAGGGTGGCGACGATGGCCTGCCGGCGCAGATCCGCGCCGATCTTGGGACCGACCACGTCGGAGCTGCGCAGAGCGAACGGCGAGAGATACGAATTTCCTGCTTCAGCACGTTCAACACCTGCGGCGTCACGCCGGGTACCCCGGAAAGCTGGTCGAAGTTGGAGAGCAGACCCGAGCGCGGCGGGGAATCGCGAAACTGCCGGATGGCGCAAGGCCAGCTTATTCAACTGATCGTCGGACAAGCGGCGCCGCTCGCATTCTGAAGCGGCGTCCGCAGCCGGTTGGCGATATCGGTGGCGCTCGCGTTGTTCAAGTCCAGCTTGCCGCCGGAAGCTTTGCCAAAGGTCGATCTCGAGGGTTTGCAGGACGCGCTGGCCGCGTATTGCTGCCGGCGCCTTCCGTGCCGATGGCGACTTCGTTCGAGCCACCGACGAAGTTCTGCACGGTCGCGCCCGCGCCCAAGCCTCCGATCGATCGCGGCGCGAATCTGATTCACCGGCGGCGTGTCCTTGGAACTTCACGGTGGTCATCGTGCCGCCCTTGAAATCAATGCCGTATCGTGGCCCGCCATTCACGGCAAGACTCACCAATCCCGCGGCGGTCAGCACCAGCGAGGCGATGATAAAGGGCCACTTCTTGCCCAGAAAGTCGAAATTCGTTGCTCGAAATAATTCCATCTGTTCACAGCCTGACCGGTCGCCTGACAACCTGTTAGACACCGGCTCGCAATCACTTGTTCCCATCTTTATAGGTAGAAACGCTAACACATTTACGACAGCAAGGCGAAACCGCAAGCGGCTCAATTTGCTGCTACAACTATATGCTCAAAGCCCGCACGGGCTGCTTGCCGGATAATTCATAATCGAAAATCGTCTTGGAGACGAACACCGCAGTAAACACATTGGCCACTCAAGCCGATCACCAGGGTGACGGCGAATCCGCGCACCGGCCCGGTCCCGAACAGAAAAAGAAACAGGCAAGAGACGATCGTGGTGACGTGCGTATCGACGATGGTCCACCAGGCCTTGCCGAAGCCCGCATCAACGGCCGCCACAACGCCCTTGCCGGTGCGCAGTTCTTCGCGAATTCGTTCAAAAATCAGCACGTTGCTATCGACGGCCATACCGATGGTGAGGATGACGCCAGCGATGCCGGGCAGCGTGAGCGCGGCGGAGAAGTAAGAAAGCGCCGCGATCAGGATGACGGTGTTTAGAATCAGCGCCAGCACGGCGTTCATGCCGGCTCTTCTTGTAATAGACCAGCATCACGACGACCACGGCGAACAAGCCCGCGACGCCGGCGATCAAGCCCTGCTTATCGAGTCCGCGCCGAGTGACGGCCCGACCACGCGCTCTTCCTCGTACTTGATTCCGGCGGGCAGCGAGCCGGAGCGCATGACGAGCGCAAAGTCCGAGGCTTCCTGCTGGCTGCCCAGGTTGGAGATGCGGCCGCTATCGGAGATCTTGATCTGGATGGTGGCGACGCTGCGGATCTGATTGTCCAGGATCACGGCCAGCCGGTTGCCGATGTTGTCTGCCGGTGAAGTGTTCGAAAGCGGCGCGGCGCCGTCCTGCGAGAGCGTGAAGTCGGCTTCCCACTTGCGGAACTCATCCTGATTGGCGCGGGCGTTGCGCAGATCCTCGCCGACGACGACGGGCGAACGCGAAACCAGGATACCACGCTGCGCCGAGCCTGGGCGCTCGGAGCCATCGGGACCAGGCGCGTGTTCAAGCGGCAGAATGCCGCCTTTCTGCTGCAGGGCCGCTTCTTGACGTGGGAAATGGTCCTTCTTTCACTTCAACGATTTCCAACTGCGCCGCCTCGCCGATGATTTCTTTCACGCGGGCAGGATCGTCCACGCCGGGGAGTTGCACGAGAATTTCGTAGTCCGCTCTCGGCGCGGCCGCGCTGCTGCACGACGGGCTCGGTAAGTCCGAGCGCGTTCACGCGATTGCTGATGGTCTGGATGGACTGATCAATGGCGCGCCGCTTGACATCCACGCAGCTCGCTCGGCTTCATGTTCAGTCGTAGTCGGTGGCGTTGACGGGGTGAGCTTCCACTGGGGAAGCCACTCAGTGACCAGCGCGCGGAAGGCGGTTGTTCTTGTCGGCCGGCACGCCGTGAACGTTGATCTGAATGGTATCGGTCTGCTCGATGGTTTGCGGATCGTTGCGATCCACGCCGCCGAGCAGCGATCCCCTGCTTTGCGCCGTCTCCGCCTTGCATGCTGACTCTATGGCGTGGTCGGCGATGGTGCGGACCGCGTCCTGCACCTGGACCTGCAGCACCAGGTGGCTGCCACCTTTCAGATCGAGACCCAGGCGGATGTTGTGCTCGAGGTTGGATTCCAGCTGGGCTTTGGATGTGGGGAGCCCGATGATTCCATAAATGCAGAGAAGGATTGTCGCTACAATTACGATCGTCTTCATGGTCAGATGTCGTTGCATGAAGTCGCTTCTAGGTTTGTAATCGAATTTTTATCGTGCGAATTCCGAACTGAACAGTGTATCTGAACTGCGAGGAGGATGCGCTATTTAGGCGCAGAGACGTCGGTGGGAGGTACCACACCGGTAATCGCACTGCGGGAAATCTGCAGTTTGAGATTGTCCGGCTTCACGCGGATGACCACGGTGTCTTTCTCGAGGGAGGTGAGCGTTCCGACGATGCCGCCCGAGGTAACAACGGTGTCGCCGCTTTTCAGCTCGGATAACATCTTCTGGGTCTGCTTCTTCTGGCGCTGCATGGGGAGGAACAGCAGAACGTACATCACCCCGATCAGAACCAAAGGCAGCGCAAAGCTAAAGGAGCTGCCGCCGCCAAACTGGAGAAACAGCGCGAGAAACAATATGTTCACTTTTCCCCTATTCTACGCGAGTCCAGAGCGGAAACACACACTCAGAGGTCCTGGCGGGAGCTGCTTTCGCGTACTGAGCGCAAATAGGAGGGGAATTCGCCGGCCCGGATCGCTTGCCGGATTTCGCGCATGATGTCGAGGTAGCGCTGGAGGTTGTGGATGGTGGCGAGGGTGGAGTAGAGCATCTCCCCGGCTTGGAAGAGATGCCGGAGGTAAGCCCGGGAATATTTCCGGCAGGAGAGGCACGTGCACGCTTCGTCCACGGGTCGGTCGTCCGCTTTGTAGATGGCGTTTTTGATGATGAGCTTGCCGGCACGGGTAAACAGACAACCGTTGCGCGCGTTGCGGGTGGGGAGCACGCAATCCATCATGTCGATTCCGCGGGCCACGTACTCCGGCAACTCTTCCGGCATGCCGACACCCATGGCGTAACGGGGACGATCCCGCGGGAGCACGGGTTCGGTGGCCTCCACCATTTCCAGGCTCAGTGGCCGCGGCTCACCGACCGATAGTCCGCCGACTGCGTATCCGTCGGCGTCGAGATCGACCAGCGCGGTGGCACACTGGCGGCGCAGGTCCGGGAACATAGAGCCTTGCACGATAGGGAAGAGCGCGTGGCGAGTGGGGACGTCCCGGATGCGGGCGCGAAAGTGGCGCATGGCGGCGCGCGCCCAATCGATCGTTCGCGCGGTGGAGCGTTCCGCATATTCGCGAGAGACGGGATAGGACGGGCATTCATCGAGCGCCATTTGAATGTCGCTGCCAAGCGCGAGTTGTATATCGACGGTGGACTCCGGGGTAAAGCGATGCATTTCGCCATCGAGGTGGGAACGAAATACGACACCTTCGTCAGTAATTTTGCGGAGTTCGCTCAGACTGAAGACCTGAAATCCGCCGGAATCGGTCAGAATTGCCCCGGGCCAGGACATGAATTGGTGGAGTCCACCCAAGTTGCTGGATCAGGGGAGCGCCCGGGCGAAGGAAAAGGTGATAAGTATTTGCCAGGATGATGCTGCGCGCCGAGATCGGAGAAGAGTTGATCCTGCGAGACTCCTTTCACGCTCGCCTGGGTGCCGACGGGCATGAAAACCGGCGTTTCGATGGTTCCGTGGGAGGTGTAAATCGTCCCGGTCCGGGCCCGAGTGGAGGGGCACTCCGCCGTGATTTCAAAAGGAATAGAGCGCAAGGCAGCCTAATTCAAAGTAGCCCACTTTCTTGATTTTGTAAGAATTCATACTGAAGTAATTGTATTGCGTCTGTTCGCGGCAAGGCTCGTGCATTGAAGCCTCCTGGAGCTAAACCGTACATGTCTCGTGTTGTCTACTCATTTCTAATGCTCGGCCTGGTTTCTGCTGCGCTTGCGCAGGAACCGAATCCGATGCAAACCACGCCGCCGCCCCGTTCCTCGGCCAGTGGAACGGAACCGATTTTCCGTGTCAATGTCGTATCGCGAACGATTGCAGCGGTGAACTTCCATCATCGCCAGGGAACCACTTACGTTGATCTGCGCGGCACCGCTTTGATGCCGCGAGCTAAGGGCAGAGTGCGGGTGGATAGCAATACCGGAGCGACAAAACTGCACATCGACACTGACAAGATGGAGCCGGCATCGACGTTCGGGCCGGAGTACCTGACGTATGTAGTATGGGCAATTTCTCCCGAGGGTAATGCCAAGAACCTGGGTGAGCTGGTCATGAAGGGCAACGGGGATAATACTCAAATCGATTCGACCACGAGCCTGCAGGCTTTTGGCGTGATTGTGACTGCCGAACCCTACTGGGCCGTTTCTCAGCCAAGCGATGTCGTGGTTATGGAAAACGTGATCCGGCAGGATACGACGGGGACGATCGAGACAGTGGATGCAAAGTACGAGTTGCTGCAGCGTGGGCAATACACGTTGAACATCGGCTCAAGCCAGCTCACTCCGTTGACGACCGATATGCGCACGCCTTTGCAGTTGCGCGAAGCCCGGCAGGCGATCGCTATTTCGCGTGCACAGGGCGCCGACCGTTATGCGGCGGACACTTTGCAGAAAGCCATGACCGATATTCAGAACGCCGAAGGATATTACCAGGGCGGACATCACGAGAAGGAACTCGAGACGGTTGCACGCCAAGCAACGCAAATGGCGGAAGACGCGCGTTTGATCTCGATTCGCAAGGAGCGCGAGGAAGCGCTGGCAGCGGAGCGAAAGGCTGCAGCCGATGCGACCGCGGCAGCCCAGGCGCGTGCACAGGAAGAGCAGATGCGTGCCCAGCAGGCGAATGCGGACCGCGCCGCAGCAGAACAAGCCCGTTTACAGGCGCAGCAAGCGCAGGCCTCGGCCGAGCAAGCCAAGTTAGAAGCGGATCGGATGCGGCAGGAGGCGGAAGCAGCGCGCGCGGCGGCTATGCAGGAGCGCAACCAAGCGCAACAGGAAGCCGATGCCGCCCGTGCCGCCGCCGGTCAGGCGGAAGCGGACAAGCAGAAGCTGCGCGCACAGTTGCTCGCTCAGTTGAACGCGATTATGCAGACGCGGGATACTGCGCGTGGCTTGATCATGAACCTGTCGGACGTGCTATTTGATTTCGGAAAGTCGACGCTGCGGTCGGAAGCGCGCGAAAAGCTGGCCAAGGTTTCGGGCATTCTGATTGCGTATCCTTCGCTGCGGGTGCAGATCGAAGGCAACACGGATAACGTGGGCAGTGAGGAGTTCAACCAGAATCTGTCGGAAAAGCGTGCGTTCGGCGTACGCGATTACCTGGTTGGGCAAGGCGTAAACGGAAATAACCTGACGGCGGTGGGTTACGGAAAGACGCGCCCGATCGCTTCGAACGACACCGCTGAAGGCCGCCAGCAAAACCGGCGCGTTGAGATGGTGTTATCGGGCGACATCATCGGGACTCCGGTCAATCCTGGCGCAACGACGGATCAGGCTGCTCCTCCGGCAGCACCGACGCAGCAGTAGTGAGTCACTCCTTGTCATTCTAGGAGGGGTGCTGTATGCTTCTCCTAGAACGACACAAGGAGTGTCCATGCCCACCCCTCCCGTTGAGCTGCTGCAGGGCACGCTCGACATGCTCATCCTCAAGGCAATTTCCCTCGGTCAGCTACACGGCTACGGCATTCTGCTTCGCATCCAGCAGATATCCGGTGAAGCTCTGCAGGTTCCGCAAGGCTCCCTCTACCCCGCACTTTACCGGCTTGAGCATCGCGGCTGGATTGCCTCCGAATGGGGCGAGAGCGACAACAATCGCAAAGCCAAATTTTATCGACTGACTCCGGAAGGCCGGAAGCAATTGCGGGCCGAGACCGAGCAGTGGTCGCGATTGTCGGAGGCTATTGCTAGCGTGCTAAATACGCAGCCGGGTGAGGTGTGACCCTTCCCTTGAGACATGAGCGGGAAGTTAGGCTTACTCCGGCGAAAGATGCAGCGCTTCCGCGGGCTGAGGTGCGGATTTCAGAAAGGCGAGCGGTTCTTTTCCCCATTCCCGGATGCGCCAGCGATGAAGCCACGTTAGTATCCCCACGACGAAGAGGAGCAGCGGGAGGTAGTTGCGCGGCTGGTGGATAGCGGCGCGAATCCACCCGGCGCCGCTGAACGAGTACACCGATAACTCGATGAGGTGGACGCACGCCGAGTGAATCAAATGCCTTTGAGTATTCTCCGGCGTGCAGGTGAAAGGGATGGCGCGCCAGTTCAGCAGAAGGTACTCGGCACAGGCGATCATCAACAAGGCTTGCGCGGCGATGGCTCCGGCTGCGCGCCCGTGAAATACCAGCAACCCGAGCGGCGCGCATAATAGCAAGGGCACGAATCCGCCAAGCACGACGAAGGTGCCAAAGACAGCGTCCAGTTGGGCAGGACGCAGAAGCGCGTTCTCGAGCAGACGGAATATCCAGTTTGCGCTCAGGTCCATGGGCATCCGGAAGACACGTGGGCCCCACGTAGCCCAGGATTTCGCCGGGCTTGAGCGTAAAGCTCACATTGCGTACCGCTGTTACACCGCGATAGGTTTTTGGTCAACCCGCGGACTTCAAGCATGGCGCAGCCGCCGCGCGAACTGGAACCACGCCACGCAGCCCACCGCAGTGAGCGTGACCAGCAGAATGCTTCCGATGGAGAGAAAAAAGAAACGCGCTCTGTTGCGAATCGTGAGGCGCGATCGGGATGCGCGCCGGTCAACGAAGCAGAATTTGGACGCCGAGCCGGAGGGTGAGCGCGGCCCCGGTGAGGCCGCCTGCAAAGATCCAGATCTGTTTTCGCCGGAGCCACTGACGAACGGGCGAGAGCAGGCATCGATCAGCAGTTTGGGGGACGGCTGCTGGTCGAAGATCCAAAGCATCTCCGAACCGAAGCGCCGGGAAAACTCGCGGGGGTGAAGCGCAAGCAGAAAGCGGTACAAGAGCCGCATCATGAAGTTCTCCGCGCCGACGCTTGCCGCAGGCTGGCCTTGGCCGCGCCTAACGCTTTCTCGAGCCGTTCTATCTTGGCGGAGAGCACGCGACGTCCGAGTCCGCTGAGCCGGTAGGTGCGCCGGCGTGGATCATCGTCCGCCTTGCGCTCCACCTCATCGACGATGCCTTGTGACATCAACTTTTGGAGATTGTCGTAAAGCGTTCCAGGCCCGAGCTTGTACTGTCCGGCGGACTCGCGTGCGACCTCCTGCAGGATGCCGTAGCCGTGGCGGTCCTCACCGGCCAACGCCAGAAGGATGTGGAGAATCGCTGGGGAAAGCGGCAGGAAAGGGCTGTAATCTTCGCGAATGGTCGGGTCTCGTTATATCGGATTCCGAGTGTCGCGTTAAGCGGTAATATGGAACCGCTGAAGATTCAGACGATTGAGACGGCGCGCCTTAGCTTGCGCGAATGGCGGGAGGCGGACCGCGAACCGTTTGCCCGGCGAAATGCCGACCCCGTGGTGATGGAGTTCTTCTCGCATCCGCTCTCGCGCGCGGAGAGCGACGGAATGATCGACCGCATTATGGCGAACATGCGCCGTCGAGGGTGGGGCTTGTGGGCGGTGGAACGAAAGGACGAGACCCGTTTTGCGGGATTCATCGGACTGTCGGAGCCGCGCTTTCACGCGCACTTTACGCCTTGCGTTGAAGTCGGCTGGCGTTTGAGCATCGATGCGTGGGGCAGGGGGTTTGCCACTGAGGGCGCCCGCGCTGTGCTCGATTATGCCCTCGGATCGCTAGGGCTGAAGGAAGTAGTTTCGTTTACAACGGAACGAAATCTCCGTTCACGTCGAGTGATGGAGAAGCTTGGCATGGAAAGAGATCTTGCGGGAAATTTCCCGCATCCCTCGCTGCCTTGCGATCACCCGCTCAGCCCGCATGTGCTCTATCGGATTACGAACCGCTGTTCCGAGAGTATTGAAAATAGGAAAGAACATTTGCCAAGGCGATAATCGCCTCCGCCCGGTAGAAAGCAGAATCGCGCGACTTCGCCCAGACCTCTCCGTGCTGTTCTAAGTTCCCGGCGCTCCATGTGTCAGCGATGGCGCGGTAGCTGTCTTCGCCGATGGTGCGTTCCCACTGGTCCGCGGCCGCGCGTGCACCACTTAAATCTTTGACTTTGATGCGGCTCGTCATCAGCGCCTGGAAGGTGGATGCGCGGTCGTCCAATTTGGAGATGGACATAGGCCCAACCGTCCCCACATGCGTGATGTTGGTTACCACCGCGGGGGGCTCCTTGGCCAATTTCAGCGCCTGAGCCGCATCTTCCTGGGAGGTTGCTGCGAAGCCGACAAATGCCTCTGCATCGGCGATCTCATTCATCACCAACGCGCGACCGGACTGCAGGTCGGCGTGAACCTTCATCACAACGCTCTTGGCGCTGTCGAACAACGCGACGCACCGATCGCATTGCCCATCCTTCGCATGCTGGGTTGCAACGGCGACCAACGCTTCGGCCTTCCATAGGGAACACTCTTCGCGGTCTTCGGGAATCGCGTTGGCACTTCGTTCGGCGATTTCGAAGTTGCCCCCCTGTAGCGCGAGATGCTCGACGCTGGCGTATCCAAGCGCTTTCTCGGAATCCGGTGAACCGCGTCCCGCAAAGTCCCAAGCGCCCTCGAAATCACGCCGGCCGACGAATCCGTAGAGCTGCTCGAGATACACGGCATCGTTCTTCTGGCGCGTTTCGCGTTCTGCTTTCGAGAGAGTCCGGAATCCGTCTACAGAGATGGGAAACGGTATCCCGGCGCTGGCAGGGACGGGCTGACGTTTTACGCCGTGGCTCCTTAGCTGAGACGCCCTGCCGTAGCTCAACTCGTCCTGCGCGAGAAGTCGATTCTGAATGGAACGAACCGACGCATCGCGGATTTGCAGGATAGCTTCGCGCTGAAGACGGAGCTCGATCTGAAGATCGGCTTTTTCGGAGGTCTCCCATAAGAACGAGCCGATACGCCTAAAGGAGAAGATTTGCGCATGGGGTGTTCGGAGAGCGACCGCGCTAGCGCTCAAGCGATTGGCAATTGTGTGTACAGTTTCTTTGGCTCGCATGGCGCGCCACACGCGTCTTGCGTCCTCCAGGGAGTGAGCGTCTACCCAAGCATCGGCTGCGTCAAATAGCGCTTCGGTTTTTTGAGATGCGTCGGGAATAGCGTCGGCTTGCTTCTCCGCCTCGTGGAGAAGAGCGCCTGCCTGCGGCATCTCCCGTACCGCGGCGCGAACGGTATGTCCCCAAAACAAAACGCCCGCGGTCACGAGGAGTGACCAGCGGGCGTTTGACTTGCCGAACAGAAACCTCAGTGCTTAGTCTCCGAAGCTTCCGACTTCCTCTCGCTTCTCCACCGGCTCGGCCGCGGCCGGCGCGCTAGCGATCAAGCTACCGAGCGGTACAAAGCCCTCGGCAGGCGGCTTCTCACCAAGGACGTGCTCCCGATACAGCTTCATCATGCGATCGTCTTCCGCCTTCTGCTTCAGGATCTCATCGCGCTTTCTGGTCTTTTCCTCACGGGCGGTTTTGGCGATGCCCTTGTCATCCAGATCGGTCTGGCGATGCCGGTACACGTCGTCATCCCGCAGCACAAGACTGTGATCGGCGGACTGCAGCCCGACCTTCTTGCCACCGGCGAAGATCTCATGCTTGCCCTTTTCGCCATACCATTTGGTGAGCGTGGCCGTCATGTGCATCTTCTCGATGATGTTCCGCCAGCCCACGCCCGTGTTGTATGCGCAGAAGCTGATCTCGCCTTCCTGCGTCGCGTAGGGGATGATGCACTGTTCGGTACGACGGAAATCGTAGTTGAACAGATCCTGGAACCACATGCCCGCGATGAAGAGGAAGTTCCAACGATCCTTGCGGCGCTTCTCGATGTCGGCCGCCGTTCGATCGCTTGTGACCTTGCCGTAATCGCGATTGGTCACCCGGAAGCACTTGTCGAATTTCTCGAGCATGTCCTTCACTTTGAAGTGAGTAGGCGCCTTAAACGGATCGTAGTTGCGCATGAGGGACAACGCAATGCCCACACCTGAAAGCACTTTGCCGCGACCCGCATCGTTGATGCGTGCTACATCCTTCGCCAAACGGTCGGCGCGAAGAAATGCCGTAACCGGAACCGCTTCCTTGGTTTCTTTGTCGCACATTACTGCCATGCCGATCCCGCAGTTCGGGTGGCAGCCGCAGGACAACTGGCCCCAATCCGCCGCCGGACCATGCATCAGGTCGGCAAAATCTGAGAAGGTGCTCATGAACGAAATCGGGAACCAGTCGCGAACCGGCTCACCAATTCCGACCTGGCCCTTTACGTCATGCGCGAGATGAGAGAGCGTGTACCGCTGCGCCGAACGACGTTCATCAGTGACTGCCTCATCGCGGCCCGTGAACGATACCGGTTGGAAGGACAGGAACGGAATCTTCTTCGGATTGTCGAGCGCGAAACGAACGACCGCCCCGACCTGCTCGTTGTTCACGCCGTTGATGATCGTAATCACCGGGACGATATCGACGCCATTCGACCAGAGATTTTCAATGGCCCGGAGCTTGACGTCAAACAGATTGCCGACCGCGCGGTGCGAGTTGGCTTCGTTGCCAATTCCGTCGAACTGCAGATAGGCATACCGGAGACCAGCTTCCGCCGCGGCCTTACAAAAATCGACGCTCTTGGCGAACTCGATCCCGTTGGTGGCCGCCTGAACGCTGTTGTACCCGACCTTGCGGGAGTAGCGCACGGCATCGAGGAAGTACGGGGAAAGCGTGGGCTCGCCGCCGGAGAACTGGACCGACATCTGCCGCCGCGGTTTAATCGAGATCGCGTTGTCGAGCAGGGTCTGAATGTCTTCCCACGTCAGCTCATGGACGAAACCAACCTGATTGGCATCCATGAAGCAGGGGTCGCACATCATGTTGCAGCGATTGGTGAGGTCGACAGTCAGAACCGAACCGCGCCCGTGCTTGATGGTGCTGGTGCCATGATCGTGCAGCTTCTCATCGTTGTGCGCCAGAATGTCGCGGCCGGGGAATACATCTTCCAAGTGCTTAAAGAAGGCCGGATCGATCGACATGACGTCTTCAAAGTGGCCATGCGTCGGGCAATCCTTCACCATCAGGATCTTGCCGTCGCGCTCAATAACCTGCGCCTTGATTTCGCCGACTTTCTCGTTCTTCAGAATCTCGACCGGCAGCTTGCCATCGACGATCTGGTTACGGATCTCGGGAACGCACTTCGGACATAGCGAATCAGTCGTGCGAGGCCAGCCCAAGGGCGGCTTCGTCTTCTGCCAGGACTTCAGAATCGGTTTATCGGACCACTTGGGGGTGAACGAGGGGGCTTGGTTAATCTGGTTCAGGCGGTCAAACACCTGCCAGGCCGCATTGGCCGCTACAGCCGCTGCCTTTTCCGCATACTTGATCGCTTTGGGCATCTGCGTGTACGGTCTCCTTTTTGGAATACGAATCTTGGTTAACTGTACAAGCATATTCGAGGGGTCCCGGACACCCTAACCGTCTTTACCGAATGGCGAAGATCGCGCATTATACGGTCAAATTCTCGCCCGAACGGGACTTTAGTTCTATTCGGAGTCAGACGCTGGAAGTGTAAGATCCAGCAGGGTTTGCAGATTTTCCAGGTTCGCTTGGCGGTGCCCGAGGCTGAGCCGGCAAGCCTGTCGAATCGCATGAACAGCCGCTAGACTGAAGTGTGACCTCGGCGGAAATTCCCCGGCTTGCGCTGGAAAGCGGATTCGACCTTGCCGGAGTTACAGGAGTGGGGCCCATCGAGGATGCGGGACGGTTTTTGAACTGGCGGGGCCGGGGGAATGCAGGAGCGATGTCTTACCTCACCGACCATCGCGCCACGATCCGCGAGGACGTCCGCAATCTTCTCCCCAGCGCCCAATCCGTGATCTGCGTTGCGAAGCTCTACAACGGACCAGAACCTTACTCCACGGCGTTTTCAGATACCGAGAGAGGCTGGATTGCGCGCTATGCCTGGGGCGAAGACTATCACCACACGATGCGGTCCGGGCTCTTGAGCTTAGTGACCCGTCTTCAATTACTTGCAGGTGAATTTGAGTGGAAGATCTGTGTCGATTCCGCGCCGCTTCTGGAGCGCTCCCTGGCGCGCGACGCCGGGTTGGGTTGGATTGGAAAGAATACTTGCCTGATCAATCAGGAGCGCGGTTCCTGGTTTTTCTTGGGGGAACTGATCACCAGTCTTGCGCTCGAACCGAATTCCCAGGTTCCGGAAGATCGCTGCGGAACGTGCATGCGGTGCATCGAATCTTGTCCTACGCGCGCTATCATTCCGGCGCCGGAAGGGCGGTTCGAAATCGATTCGCGACTTTGCATTTCTTATCTCACGATTGAATTA
This sequence comes from Bryobacterales bacterium, assembly GCA_963738525.1. GTDB lineage: Bacteria > Acidobacteriota > Terriglobia > Bryobacterales > Bryobacteraceae > Bog-113. Next base: position 40,464 of record CAVTXC010000009.1, on the reverse strand, counting down.
CGCGGGGTGATTGATCCAAATCTGCGTACGGCAATGCACAACCAAATCTTCGGTTGTGACATCTGTCAGGATGTATGCCCCTGGAACCGACGCGCCGCGGTTGGCGCAGAGTGGAAACCGTCCGTGGATTTCGTCGCGCCGCCTCTGGAGCGCATGGCAGCTCTTACCGAACCGGAGTTCCGGGCGATATTTCGAACAACTCCGGTCGAACGCGCCCGGTACCGCGGTTTTCTACGAAATGTGGCGGTGGCCATGGGCAACTCCCGCTCTCTCAAGATGCTCGAGCCGTTGGGCAAACTGGCGAATTCCGACGATCCGCTGATCGCCGAGCACGCGCGTTGGGCTCTGGGGAATCTAAGCCGAAATTTGACGGAACAACCCGAGCCTGGCCCTACATGCTGAAACCTCCCGCGCTGTTCTGGGTGTTGATTCTCTCCGCATTCGCGACGATTCCGGAGGCGGCGTTCGCGCGAACGGAAGATCCCCAGGTCACTTCGGGGTTTGAACACTTCTACAACCTCGAGTACGATCGGGCGCTGGCCGATTTCTACCAGGCATCCAAAGCTCACCCGAACGATGCCGAGGTTCACAACAACATCGCGCAGACGCTGCTTTACCGCGAGATGTTCCGCGATGGGGCTCTCGAAACGGAGCTTGTTTCCGGCAACAATGCGTTCCTCCGCAGCAAGAAGCTCAATACAACTCCCGAAGTCGCCAAGCAGTTTGACGATCAGATCAATCAGGCTATCTCACTTTCCAATGCACAACTAACAAAGAACTCCCGGGATACCGAGGCGCTCTACGCGCTGGGCGTCAGCTATGGGTTGCGCTCCAACTACAACTTCCTAGTCCGGAAAGCTTGGCGGGATGCTCTCAGCGACGCTACTCAGGCCCGGCGAATGCACGACCGCGTGCTGGAGATCGATCCTAGCAATGTCGATGCCTTGCTGGTCGCCGGAGTGCATGAGTACATTGTGGGAAGTCTCTCGTGGACATGGAGAGCTTTCGGCTTCCTGAACGGATTTCATGGAGATAAAGACGGTGGAATCCGCAAGTTGCAGCAAGTAGCGCGGAGCGGCCAGCGCAACCGCTTGGACGCCGAGATTATCCTTTGTGCGATCTATCGACGGGAAGAACGCCAACGCGATGCGATCCCCTTGCTGAATCAGCTGATCCAATCCTATCCGCGAAACTATCTGCTGCTTTTTGAAAAAGCGCAGATGTATGCGGCGCTGGGCAACAAGAAAGAGGCTCTGGCGGCCATCGATCAAGTGGCTAAGCAGAAAGAACAGGGTGTTCCCGGCTTTGCGAGCTTGCCTTGGGAGAAGATCTACTACCAACAGGGAAACATTCAGTTTTGGTACAACGATCTCGATCAGGCGCTCACGAATTTAAAAAAGGCTACGGCTGGAACCCGCAACCTGGACCTGAATAGCGCCGTTCTGGCCTATATGCGCCAAGGACAGATTCACGACCTCCAGAATCATCGCGACCTGGCGCGTAAGGCGTACGAGGAAGCGATCGCCTGCGCACCCGATTCCGACGCGGCAAAAGAATCCCGGCGTTATATCAACGAACAGTACAGACGTTCCAAATCCTAGACGCGCCTACGCCTGCCGGGTGACACGTTTTCCCCGCGGAAGTCACGACGAGGAGTGCCCTGCTGAAAGGCGGCATGGGAAAGGAATACAATGACACCCGTCATGAAAAAAAAGGGAAATGAACTCGGCCCCTTGACCCCGTATGAGCGGAGCCAGCGCGCTTACGAAATTCGCGAGCAGACCGCCGACTACTACAAATCTAAAAATTCGCCGTTGCAGATCGATAACGGGGATGAAACAAAGTATAAGTTTAAGAACTACTACGCCAATTTCACCAAAGGGCTGCCGCACGATGCGAACGGTGAGGTGGATCCCTCCGCTTACCAAAAGCTTCTCGCCGCGCTCGAAAGCGGGGAACCTTCTGAATTTGAAGCAGTGCCTCTGGGCTCCGCTGCTCTCGCGAAGCCTTCCCGGCTGTTACTGGTCGATCCGCAAGCAGGTTTGGCGTTCGATCTGGAGGGCGAGGATCCGCATCAGCCTGCGCTCGAACCGCCGTACACGTTCAACAGCGCCGGAGAAATCGGCGAAATTGCCGAGAACTACTGGATGGCTCTTTGCCGGGATGTTCCTTTCTCGGAGTACGCGACGAACGGGACGATTCAGGATGCGGCCACCGATCTCTCCACCTACTTGCAATTCGACGGGCCTAAACAGACCGTAGGTGGGATGGACCAAGTGACTCCCGCTTCGATCTTTCGCGGCTTTAGGGGCGATCTGGTGGGTCCCTATTTATCACAATTTCTGGTTCTGCCGATTCCCTACGGCTCGCAAAAGATTCCGCAGCAGCTTGCGTTCGGGTTGCCTGAGAACGATTTCATGATTACGGAGAGCGCCTGGCTGGACGTCCAGCGTGGAATCGCTCCGGCGGGTCCTCCGGTAGGGCCGTTGGCGACGCCCCACATCATGCGCAACGGGCGCGACTTGGGGCAGTATGTCCATATCGACGAGTTATTCCAGGCTTACTTGAACGCCTGCCTTCTGTTGATCACCCCGGTGGCACGCGGCGGATTTGCGGCGCCCCTCGACCCGGGAAATCCCTATGTCAGCAGCCAGACGCAAACAGGTTTCGGCACGCTGGGCGAGCCGAACTTCAAGACCCTGGTTGCAGAGGTGGCAACGCGCGCTCTGAAAGCCGTTTGGTTCCAGAAGTGGTTTGTCCATCGACGTCTCCGCCCCGAGGCCTTTGGTGGGCGGCTTCAGTTTCATTTCGAGCACGGTCGTCACTACGACTTCAACGCCGGTGAATTGACGAAGTTGAAAAACGGCCCGCTCGATCGCGTTTACGCGGTCAATTCGACTTACTTGCTGCCGATGGCGTTCCCGGAAGGCTGCCCGGTCCACCCGTCCTACGGCGCGGGACATGCGACCGTCGCCGGTGCTTGCGTCACCGTGTTGAAAGCCCTCTTCAAAGAGGAGGCGACGCTGGTCGGCGATTTGGGAATTACGCCAATGGCGCCTAATAGCGACGGCACGGCGCTGGTAGCGTACACAGGTGCAGACGTCGCGCAAATGACGGTGGGCGGGGAACTCAACAAGATTGCGTCCAATGTGGGGCTCGCTCGAAACTTCGCGGGCGTTCACTGGCGATCCGACTACACCGCGTCTCTGCGGCTGGGTGAAGAGGTTGCTTTGTACTTCTTACAGGACACTCTGCGGTGTTACAACGAAAACGTGAGCTGCACTATCACGCGCTTCGACGGTACAAAAGTGACTCTGCAGAACTCTTTTTAGTGGGAACGAACAGCGAACCCGGCGAGGATCGGGTTCGCTGTTCACGCATGTAAGAAGAGCGCGTTTACGCGATCTCTTGCATCCGCTTCGGGTCCCATTTGCACTGGCGCTTCTCGAAGTAGCTGACGTTCGAGAGGAGTGCGGGACCCGCGGCGCGGAACCCGAACGTGGGGTCTTCGATGACCGGTTTACGCGAGCGCACCGATGCAATGAAGTTCTTGTGGTGATCCAGATGGTCGCTGTAGTGCGGTGGCGGCATGAACTTCTCCTCCGTTACAGGCCTCATCGAATCCGCATTCGCGCGCATCTCCGGGTATTTCTCCCGGTACTCGCGCAGGAACTCTTTCTGCATGTCGTCGGAGAATGTTTCGATCGACATGCCCGGTTCGCTTTCGCGCGGCGTCCGGCTGACGGTCACACCGTTACCGACTGTTAGAATTCCTTCCGAGCCGATAAACCGGAACCCTGAATTTTCCTGCGCTCCGTCCTCGAAGTTAACCCGCAACGCCAGATTAAACGCCGGATGCGAATCTGTCTTCTCGTAATCGTAGAGACCCAATAGAAGGTCCGGTACGTCGCGCCCATCGTGCCAGAATCGCGTGCCTCCGGTCGCGTACACGCGTGTCGGTCCGAGCGACCCGATGACGAAGTGCATGCCGCTGAAGAGGTGCACAAACAGATCACCAGCGACCCCCGTGCCATAGTCGGTGTAGTTACGCCACCGGAAGACGCGCTTGGCGTCGAAATGTGTTTCGGGGCGCGCCCCTGGAACCGTTCCCAATCCACGGTGCTTGGAGAAGCGTCCAACGGGATCGAATACTGCCAGGCCCCGATCGCGGAGTTGCGGTCCCACCACGCCTCGACCATGTTGAACTCGCCGATGACGCCTTGTCGCAACAGATCCTGAGCCTTCTTGTAGACGACCGAACTCACGCGCTGGCTGCCCACCTGCATGATGCGGCCAGTCTCCTTCTGCGCTGCTATGACGCCGGCTCCGTCATCCAGGTGTTGCACCATCGGCTTCTCGCAGTACACGTCTTTGCCGGCGCGCATCGCGTCCATCGAAATTTTGGAGTGCCAGTGATCGGGGGTAGCTATAATCACGGCGTCGACGTCCGGCCGCGCGAGCACCTCTTCGTAGTGCCGCGTCGTAAAGACGTCTTTTCCGAATCGCTCCTTGGCGTGGGTCAGGCGGCCGTCGTAGCAATCGGCCGCTGCGACCAGCTTCGTTCCGCCCACGGCGAGTGAGGATTCCACGTCTCCGGTTCCCATCCCGCCTAAGCCGATGATGGCAATTTGAACGTTATCGTTTGCGGAGATGGTTTTCTGTGCCTGGCCGGCTTGCGCGAGCAAGGCGGCTCCGGCGCTGGCCTGCAGAAAATGGCGGCGGCTCAGTCATGATTCCGGATTATATCCGGAATGTGAAAGGCGCTAGACGCGTTCGACTGCCAAGCCGCGTTTCCTTAACGCGGCTTCCACTTCAGCCGGCCGCAGCCGGGTCGCGTCGTACTCGACCTCAAGCCCAGTCATCGCGGAATTCAGCTTGATCCACTCGATGCCGTAGATTGCCTGCGCGTCACCGATTCGCTCGAGCAGTTGCTCGTCCATGGCGTTTTCGAGCTTGAACCGAATTTGTACCTTGGTCAAAGGAAAAGTATAAGCCACGGCTCAGGCCCAGTGGTTGAGAGGGCCTCGCCCGCTTCCTAGTCCGGGGTTCGTGCGAATCGCGTTTGTCACGAATTCTTTCGCTGCCGATACAGCCTGCAGAGATCTTGGCCTCGCGCCAGCCCTGCTGTGATGGCCGCCGAGTAGGTGCAGCCCGTTCCATGCGTATTCCGCGTCCCGATGCGATCGGCGGGGAACTCGTAAAACACGCCCTTCGTGAGCAGGACATCAACGGGAGATCCGGGAAGATGGCCGCCCTTGACCAATACCGCTTTCGCGCCGCAGTCACACATCGCGGTTGCCGCTTCGCGCATTTCGCCCAACGTTGTAACGGGTCGCCCCGTCAGCGCCGCGGCTTCCGGGAGGTTGGGCGTGATGAGCGCCGCTCGAGGCATCAATTCCCGCTGCATGGTTTTCATTGCGTCTTCCCTCATCAGCGCCGCCCCGTGTTTGCTGACCATTACGGGATCGACTACTAGCGGACAGGGGAAACTCCATGCCGCTAAGGCCGAGATGAGCGCCGCACCCCCTAAAGCTCCGGTCTTCACCGAGCCTGGTGGAATGTCATCCATTACCGCCTCCAGTTGCTGCAGCACGAATTCGACCTCGATCAGTTCCACGCGCGAGACCCGCTGCGTATTCTGCACTGTCAGGAGAGTGATTACCGCTTCGCCGTACACCTCGAAACGATGGAAGGTTTTTAGATCGGCCTGAATGCCGGCTCCGCCGCTCGGGTCGGATCCGGCAATCGTAAGCGCTACAGGAGGCACTCTTTACTATCGCGTGTGGATGAACAAGCCCGTCGGGCTCCAGACGGCGCCCGTTGCGACCCTCACCTCTGCCCGTCCCGATGGAACGCTAGCGGGAACCACGGCGTTCACCTGTGTCAGACCTGAGAATCCAGGTGCATCGCCGGCGTACAGCACCTTGGCGGAGACGGCACCGATTGTGACGGTCACGCTTGCGATGGGAGTTGGCAAAGGCACGGAAGCGGGCGTACCGGTCGGCTCCTGCGGAGACGTATCTCCGAAACCGGTGCCGAACAGGACGATTACCTCTCCGGCGCCGATCGGCATTCCCGCGGTATTGAATGAGCCGTCCTGATTGAGCGCGGCAGCAAAGCCGTTGATCCCGAATAGGCCGGGCGCGTATGCCGCGACATCCGCTACCGCGCTGGCCACTGTGGTTCCATAGCGCCGAACTTCGATGGCGGCTGAGAGTTGGCCGGAGACTTCGACGGGGATCTGCGCGTTAATCTGTCCGGCACCCACGTAGAAGAGAGGCGCGGGAACATCGTTCACCAGAACCTCCGTGCCACCCAGTAGCGTGGGCACTCGTCCGGTGCTATCAAGGGTTCCCGTAAGACCCTGCAGCGGTCCGAGGTTCGTGCCGAACAGCGATACGATCTCGCCGCCTACTACCGGTCCGGCTTGGAAGGTGGCCGCTTGCGCCGGTGTCACGGTGCCGCTGGTGTTAGGGACTGATGCGGCACCTGCCACAAGCTCCCGGACGCGGCGGCTTCCCGCATCTGCGATGAAGATATTGCCGTGGATGTCGACGGTCACGGCGACCGGGACGGAAAGCTGTGCCGTTGCGGCGTCCCCTCCGTCGCCGGCAGTCCCTGCAATGCCTGTACCGGCCGCCGTGTGGATGGCGCCCGACGGATCGACCCACCGCACTCGGTTGTTCCCGCTATCGGCAATCCACAGGTTTCCCGCCGCATCAAACGTAATCCCGAGCGGCGCGCTTAACTGCGCTTGCGCAGCCGGACCCTCGTCACCCCCGAAACCCGCCATGCCGTTGCCCGCCACCAATGACGTGGATCCATCGGCGTTGATGCGACGCACCGTGGCTGCTGCCGAATCGGCCACATATACGGAGCCATTTGCGTCTACTGCGATTCCGGAGAGCGTCGGAAGCGGGGCGGAGAAGGGAAGGGTTGTAACAATGCCCTTGCTACTCACACTAAAAACGCCGCTGCCGTCCGTGAAGTACACCGTCCCATCGGTCGTTAAAGCGAGCGAATTGACAGAGTTAAGGCCTGTTACGACGTCCACTACGGGATCCCCGCCGTTCTCCATGCGGATCGCCGTTCCATCCGCGATAAAAAGACGCCCGCTGTTGTCGAAGGCAAGCGCGTGAGGCGAAGTCACGGAGTCACTCGCGGGAAGACTCTCTAAAAGACCGCCGGGGCTTACGATGCGCAGCCTGTGAAACGCCGCATCCGCGATGATTACGTCTCCGCTTGCGTCCACGGCCACCCCGGAGACGCTCTCGAGACGTCCAGCGGTTGCAGGTCCACCATCCCCGAAGGTGAAGGGCGACTGAGCGAACAAAGAGCTCAGGCTTCCATCCGTATGTACGAATTCGAGGTGCTGATCGCCCACGACAAGCAGGTCACCGTTAGGGGACACGAACAGATCGCGACCGATCCCCGCCATGCGATGTTCGACGCTAGAGCTATCCACGCGGAACACCGTGGGGAACCCGGTTTGCGCCACGTACACGTTTCCTTGGGCGTCCGTGGCTACTCCAGTGGGCTCGCTCAGTGGAGCGGTGGGACCGCTGCCCCAAAAGGTCGAGATCGTGCCATCCGCGGTGACCTTCCGAATCAGCCGGTTTCCGCTGTCGGCGATGTAGAGGTTGCCAATGACATCAAAGGCTATTGCCGCAGGACCATTCAACTGCGCGGATGTTGCGGGACCGCCATCTCCCGCAAGCCCCCCAACGCCGCTGCCCGCAATCACGTGGGATGTGCCGTCGCTTTCCAGACGACTGACCCGGTTGCCACCGAATTCACCGAAATAGAGCCTGCCGACCGCGTCGAAACCCAGGTTGCGCGGCTGATTCAGCCCACTAAGCAGGGTCGAGATCGTGCCGTCGCTTCCGACGCGGCGGACGCGGTTATTGCCGAGATCGGCGATGAACAGGTTTCCATTTCCGTCCATTCGGATCCCATAAGGGTTGCGCAGAGTGGCCTTGTCCGCCGGGCCTCCATCGCCGCTGAAACCCGCTGACCCGGTTCCCGCATAGGTTGTGATCGTTCCCTCCGTGTCGATTTTTCGGATCCGGTTGTCGTCCGCGTCCGCCACATAGACGTTCCCGGATCCGTCCATACACACGCCTTCAAGGATGCTAATAAAGGCCGCGGTTGCCGGTCCACCATCCCCAACGTTATCGCTTCCCGCGATGGTGTGAATCGTGTATCCCGGAACACCCGCCAACAGCGGGAGCACCATACCTCCCAGGAAATATCGGAGAGCAAGAGCTAGGGTATTCACTTAAGTTTGAAGTGCGATTGCCCTACAGCAAATCTCACGGACTGCCGAATAGGCACTCATGTTGGGGCGAATCATTGCGGCTTTGTGGTTGGGGAACGCCGCAGCAGCGACAGCCGGACTCATTCACTTAAAGTCGCGAGTGATTGACACGGCAACGGCGCCTTCGAGTGTGTTCCCAGCGCCGGAGCGTCGGATGAATGCCAACTGGCATCATCGTATTCTCGAGTTCCCGTCGCCGGTTAACGCCGATGTTCTAGCCAACCTTGCGACTCGGGGAGTCGTTGTCACCAGCGCAATCGGTGATCGATCTCTGATGGTTTCCCTCCCGGATACGGCTCATCTGGACGGTCTCTCGGTGAGTTGGGTAGGACAATTAGAGCCCGGGGACAAGATTAGCGCTGAACTGAATGGTCCTTACGCTTCTTCTAATGGTTGGGTGGTCGAATTTCATAAAGACGTGCCAAAGACCGCCGCAATGGCGATTCTGCGGAACACCGGTCTTTCCGCATCCCATTCGAGCGCGCTGCTTTCGTCACAACTGCTGGTGCACGGTGACCCTTCTCGGCTGCCACAACTCGCTTCGTGGGACGAGGTTGCGTATATTTTCCCGGCTTCTCCGAGCCTGACCGGCAAACCGGGTGTTCGTCCGTGCGCGGGCGCGTTAACCACCGGAGGGACGGTCGCTCAATTTGTGGTCCAAAGTACCGGGTGGATGTCAAATGGCCCACATGGGGTGACCTTAAACTACGTATTCACTGCTCTGACGGATAAAGTGCCCGCGGCTCAGGTTCAAAGTGAGATTATCCGCGCCATGCGGCAGTGGAGTAACTACGCCAATGTGCAGTTTACTCTCGGCACGGATCCCGCTGCCCCGTGGACGGTAGCAATCGAATTCGGCACAACCGTCAACAACGATCCGACTCCATTTGATTCAACCGGAACCATCCTGGCCCACACTTACTACCCTGCGCCACCAAATCCGGAACCGATCGCGGGTGATCTGCACTTCAACCCCGATGAGAACTGGCACGTAGGCGCAACCACCGACGTTTACACGGTCGCTCTGCATGAACTCGGACATGCCCTCGGACTGGGCCACACAGATAATCCGGCGGACGTCATGTACCCCTACTACCGTTTTGGGGTGGGCCTGAGTACGAACGACATAGCAGGCGTTCAGTCGCTCTACGGCGCGCCGGCTGGCGCTGTTGTGACTCCTCCTTCCATCACGGTCCCGCCGTTGCAATTACTGATCTCCTCGCCGTCTAGTGGCCTCCGAGCTACGGGCGGTACGGCAACGATCGCAGGAACGCTGCTGAACGCGTCCGGGTCGGCCAGTGTGGTCTGGCAGTCAAGTAATGGTCAATCGGGCCAAGCCACAGGCGCGGGAAACTGGAGTGCCAACGACGTACCGCTCTCGCCAGGGTTGAATCTGATCACAGTCACTGCTACTGATACGGGTCAGCAGCCGGTGAGCCGCCTGCTCAGTATCCTCCGGGCGGGAAGCGTGGCGACGCCTTCGACTGATATTCCTGCCGCGCTCACGATTACCTCTACAGAGGTCAATGGCTCTCTCAGCCTATCGGGGACGGCGAGTGATCCCGACGGAGTCTCCCAAGTCACTTGGCAAACCAATAGCGGGGCTTCCGGAACCGCAGTGGGTACATCCTCCTGGACCGCGTTGGGTATCCCCATCTATCCCGGGGATAACGTAATCGTCATTCGATTATTCAACAACTCCGGAATGACGCGATGGACTTCGATTACTGTGCAAGGAAATTGAGACGTTTTCGTCTTGGATGCCACACCTTAATGTGCTGGTTGCTACGGGCCTTTTGACGAACCTCGAATGACAACAGACTACGACGGAACATGCGAGACGGTGGAATTCCCGGGCGTCTCGACTCCTCCCCCGGTAAGCGCTTGGCCGCTTCTGGCCGAGGTTCGGCAGACCCTGCTCGAGAACACCGGCAAGCCGCCCGTCGCGCTTCTCATCTCCGAACGCGAAAGCGAACGGCGAATGATTTCGTCACTTCTGCGCCGGGAGGGTTGCCAAACCGTCGAAGCTGCATCAGCCTCGGTTGGTCTTGAGCTTCTCCCGAGCGCTCCCTTTGATCTCGTAATTCTTGATCGTGACATCGAAAGCATGGATGGCTTAAAGTGCTGCCGGCGGATCAAGGAGAACCGTCGAACCGAGCTCATACCCGTTCTGTTGGTAACTGCGGTGAGTAGCGTCAGCGACGAAGCCGCAGGTATGCGGGCTGGGGCGGATGAATATCTGGTCAAACCCCTTCACCCGGAAGTTTTCCGCGCTCGCACTCGCGCTCTAATCCGTCACAAAATTGCAGTGGATCGGCTTGAAGAATCGGAGACAATCCTTTTCGCGTTGGCGCAAGCCGTCGAAAAACGGGACCACTCGACCGCGGGCCATTGTCAACGGCTTGCTCTCTTCAGCGTCGCCTTCGGCATACGCCTGGGTCTATCGCAGGGCCAACTTCTCGCTCTGCACCGTGGCGGCTATCTTCACGACATTGGAAAGATCGCCATTCCCGATTCGATCTTGTTCAAACCGGGCAAGCTTTCTCCCGAGGAATGGGTGCTCATGAAAACACACAGTATCCGCGGTGAAGAGATTTGCCGGCCGCTGCGCTCGCTTGAAGCGGTCATCCCCATCATCCGCAATCACCACGAACGGTGGGATGGAGCCGGTTACCCCGATGGGCTCAAAGGTCAGAAGATCCCGCTCCTCGCTCGCGTTCTGCAGCTTGCCGACGCTTATGACGCTCTCACCACCGAACGGCCGTATAAGCAGGCTTATTCGAGCGCCGTGGCGCTCGACACGCTTCTTACTGAGGCCCATGCCGGCTGGCGGGATCCGCAACTTACGGAGCTTTTCGTGCAATTGCCGTTCGCAGAACTCGACGCAGCCGCTAAGCAAGCGCTCGGCGCGGAGAAGGTGGAAGATTTCGAAGGTTCCATCCGCAAACTGCAAACTCACCTGCTCGCCGCCGCTCTCTAAGGACGGATCTGATAGATCGACTGAAAGGGTCCCATCTGCGGGAAGTAACGAGCGGATCGCAGCAACTCGATCACTTGCCGAATGTGCCCTAGATCGTGAAAGGCCCACTCGTTTAATAGCTCCGACACGGTAATTAGCCCAAGCTTTTCGTGTTGACCCTCGCGACGGAGCAAGTCTAGGGGTAGTGTCTGCAAGAATTCGACGTTGTTCTCTCGCTGGTCTTCCCAATGGTCGAAAGAGTCTTCTATATCGCGCCCGGAGTACTGTCCTCTCGCGGCGAACGCTTCTTGATTGTATTCCTTCAGAACGGGACGATTCTCTTCCAACATTTGGTCAATCCGCTCACGGAATCCATGGCCTTCCACATGGGAAAGGTGCTCCATCACTTCCGCAATCGACCATCGTTGGGGAGTTGGCTTCCAGGTCGCTTCCTCCGGGCTCAATCCTGAGAAAAGCGTGCGGAAGATTTCGGGAGATGCTTCAAGTTGGGATAGTCCCGGCAGCATTGTTTCCTTCGTCGTTTTCTTGGTGCTTTGAGATTTGAATTACCCGGTCATTATCGCCCGCGTGCTCGATAACGATGCGCGTGTATTCAGTCGGCGCGTGGCGTCCTAGCTTCTCGCCCCATTCGATAAGGACGAGCCGCGCGTTATCGAAGATGTCTTCCAGTCCGAGAGTCGCAGTCTCGCGCTCCTCGTCCAGCCGGTAAAGATCAAGGTGGAAAACGCCCGCCCCATAGTCGTGGATCAGCGTGAATGTCGGGCTAGATACCTCATCGGCATTTGCTCCCGGAATACCGGCAACGATCCCGCGGGTTAGGGCAGTTTTCCCAGCCCCTAATTCTCCGCTCAGAAGAACGACCCCAGTAAGTTCGGCTGCGAGTTCCGATCCTGCCCGGATTGTCTCGTCTTCAGACGAGGTCCGAATGATCCGCACGGCGAGCCTCTCGTATCGCTTTCGGAAGCATTCGGAAGATGTCGGTCGCCACGAAAGCCTGTTCACTGATCTCCCTGGCGCCGAGCTCACCTGCGCGCCCGTGAAGATACACTGCGGCCGCAACCGCTTCTCTGGGCTTCCGAGGATGCTGCGCGACAAACCCAGCGACCATCCCAGTTAATACGTCGCCTGTCCCCCCCGTCGCCATGGACGGCGAGCCCGTTGGGTTTACCCAAACATGCCCATCCGGAAAGGCCAGCAGCGTACCTTCGCCTTTGAGCACCAGAATCACCTGACGCTCCGTGGCAAACCGTCGCGCGTAGCCGATCCGGTCCGCTTGGACGTCCTTCACCGTCGTTCCTGTTAGCCGGGCCATTTCGCCTGGGTGGGGAGTCAGGATCCGGAGCTTGCCTCCGGGGTCGGGCCATGGGCCGGACGCCAGGATATTTAGGGCGTCCGCATCGACCACCATCGGCTTCTCACACGTAGCGAACAAATCGCGCACCAAGTGCGCGGTTGGGTCGGCTGTTCCGATTCCCGGGCCGATCGCGAGTAGCGTGAGCTTTTCCATCAGCTTGCGGACGGCGTTTAGCTCGTCTTCCGGAAGGGCCTCTGTCATAAGCTCCGGTGAGTACGCCGAAATTACCGGAATCGCAGCTGGGGCAGATGCGACCGTGACCAGGCCTGCGCCTGCCCGCAACGCGGCCATTCCAGACATGGCTGCCGCTCCAGTCTTTCCCGGTGAGCCGGCCACGACCAGCACGTGACCGTAGTCGCCCTTGTTCCCGCTGGGCTTACGCGGCTCCAATAACTCCCGGAAGCCCCGCGGCTCGACCAGCGCGAGCCGGATCGCGTCGTCTTCCTCGAACAGGGCGGGCGGCGTGCCGATTGGCGCGACATGTAACTCACCCAAGTGATAGCGGTTGGGCGCGAGCACATGGCACCAGCGCGGAGCCGTGAACGTCAACGTGGCGTCTGCGCGGGCGAACTCCCCCGACGGTTCTCCACTATCGCTCGGCATACCGGAAGGGACGTCGACTGCTACTACCTTTGCGACCGGAAAACCGCCATTGATTGCGCGGATCCATTCAAGTGACTTACCGCGGGCAGACCCTTCCAGCCCGGTGCCTAGAAGGGCGTCGATCACCAACGTGGCGGCCTGCATCTTTGGCTCAACTGCGAACCGCACCTGGCCGCCCGCGGCTATCAGCATCCGATAGTTCGCCGCGGCATCGCCCCGCAACTCCTCGGGTTCGCAAGCGAGCAGAACGTCGAGGGACTGCGGCAAGAAGCGCGTGAAGATCTGACGCGCTATCGCGAGACCATCGCCCCCGTTGTTGCCTTTCCCGCAAAAGACTACGACCCGGTGCCGATTAACAGGAGCGAAGCGGAGTTCGAGGAACTCCACAACCCGCATCGCGGCATTTTCCATCAGGATGATGCCCGGAATTCCAAGCTCGCTAGTGCGACGATCAATCTCCCGCATCTCGCCTGCGGTGAGGATCTTTCTCATCCCGTTCTCCGCGCCAGCACCAGTGTCATGTCATCGGGAAGTTCGGGCGCAGTGGTCCAGGCCCGCACCGCGTCCATCACCCGGATCACCAACTCTGAGGATTCGAGCTTCTGGTGTTTGAGCACCGTCTCAACTAGACGATCCGCTCCGAACTCCTCCCCGTACTCGTTCTCCGGTTCAGTGATCCCATCCGTATAACTGACCAGAATGTCGCCCGGTTCCAGGAGCACTTTCTGCTCCTCGTAAACTGAACGCGGGAAAGCGCCCACGACGGTGCCGGTCACTTCCAGAAACGTTGCTTCGCCCTTGCGGATCAGCAGCGGCGGAAGGTGTCCCGCGTTGGTATAGGTGAAAAGCCGGTCCTTCTCGTCATAAACGCCGAACAGGAAAGTTGCGTATTTTTCCGGAGAGGTGTTTTGATAGAGCTGCTCGTTCAATCTCGACACCATTGTTGACGTGGAGTAGACAGGCCGCGAGACGCCGTCTTTGGCGGTAAGCATTGGTGTAACGGCGCTCAGTTGCGTACGCATGATCGATTGAATGGACGCCATCAGCAACGCCGCTGAGATTCCCTTACCCGCGACGTCCCCGATCGCGATAGCCATGTTCGAGTCTTGGAGACAAAGGAAGTCGTAATAGTCGCCTGAAACCATCCGCGCCGGCCGGCACAAACCCACTACTTCGAGTGTCTTCATAGAGGGCGACGAGCGCGGAAATAGTTGGTTCTGCACCTCCCGCGCGATCTCGAGCTCCGATTGGAGCCGCTCCTTCTCCTTTTCTACAATGACCAGGCGCTCCAGCCTTTCCGTCATGCTGTTGAAGGACTCTGTTACGGCGGCTAACTGGTCTTTCCCTTTCACCGCAATACGGGTGGAGAAGTCGCCCTCGGCCACACTCCGGGTACCTACGTAAAGATTTTGCATTGCTCCCGTGATGCTTCTTGTCAGCGAAACCCCAATGACCAGCGAGACTAGCTCGACCAGCAAGAACAGGACCATCAATCCGATAAACACATACAGAAAGCCTTGAGCGATTTTGAAGCGTTCACCGAATATTGCTCCCAGCAGCGCAGAGGGCCGCGTGGCGATGAGCAGCAGCGACGATTCCAAGGTCTTTCCGGTCTGCCATTGCGCGATCCCCATGGCGCTTAGCCAATTGACCTCGTAGTCGAACTGGTTGCTGGGCGGCGGAAGAGTGTTGACGTCCCCGGTACGCAATTCCTCGGGAGTGATTCCGTTTCGCCGCGCTACGCGTGCGCGGTCGCCGGACAGCGAGACTTGTCCGAGATGGGGAACCAACCCCGCAAGCATTTCATTCTCGATCGGCGCCAATACGTCGACGGTGAGATCCCGGTTTTTGGAATGCGACCAGGCGCAATACGTTCCGTCCTTGATCGTGAGCCCGCTGTAATCGCGCATGTCGGCACTGGCCGGTTCGAGCGTTGAGCCGGCGGGATAGTGCGTCACTTGCCCGTTTCGTTGGACGACCACATCGAAATGCGAGAAGTGCTGCCGGATGAAAGGAACCGTTTGGTCCAGAACCAGCGACGGCGGAGCGTTTGGATTCATGGCCAGCACACGCGCCGGCACGCTGAGATCCCCGATGGTTCGATCCAACTCCGATGACACCAGGTACATCGCGGTCTGCCCGGCCAGAATGTAACCTCCGGTTCCGACCAAGACGAGAATCAGAGCTAGCGGAACAAAGCCAATAAAGATATACGTGACGATGAGTCGATTTCTCAACCGCCAGATGCTCGTTCGGATGAGCGCTCGGAGGCCACGGAAACCGAGAATCACTCCAGTCACCGATAATCCGATGCTCGAAAGCACCTCCAGACCGGTCGAATGCGGCAGGAAGGCGAATAAGATCGTAGCTGCCAGGAATAGAACAAACAAGCCCAGCAGCGTGAGACGCTTTCCCTGAATGAACTTGGCCCTGATATTCATTACTCGTATTTGACCGTCTTCGCGATGGCTGGGGTTTCTCGGGAAGGCAACTCGATGTGCGGCTCAAGCGCCGAGATCAATAGCTGCATCGCAGTTTGCGGATCGTCCGAAAACTGGAAGAGGTTGAGGTCATCCGGCGAGATCATCCCATATTTGGCCAGCGCTTCGAAGTTGATTACTTCTTTCCAGTAAGAGGATCCGTAGAGGATGATGGCAATTTTCTTCGCGAGCTTATGCGTCTGGACGAGGGTGAGCAGTTCGAACAATTCATCCATCGTGCCGAAGCCGCCGGGAAATACCACCATTGCTTTTGCCAGATACGCAAACCAGAACTTCCGCATGAAGAAGTAATGGAACTCGAAGTTGAGGTCTTCGGTGATGTAGGGATTAGGAAACTGTTCAAAAGGAAGTCCGATGTTCAGCCCGACGGTCTTGCCGCCCGCGTCCACGGCTCCCCGGTTGGCCGCCTCCATAATCCCCGGTCCGCCGCCCGAAGTTACGACAAAACGCCAATTCTCACCGGCGAACTGTTTGGACCATTCCGTCGCCAGCCGCGCCAACTCGCGAGCATCCTTGTAGTACTGGCCAAGTGGCCCGTTCTCCTCCAAACGCGCGGAGCCGAAGAAAACGACGGTGTCCTGGATCCGCTGTTGCCGGAAATGGGACAACGGTTCGAGATACTCCGAGATGATACGGAGCGGCCGTGAATCCGCGGTTTTCAAAAACTCCTCGTTCTTGTACGCGAGCGGGGCGCGCGCGGGTCCTTTTCTGTCGTCGGTCATTTGCCTTCGAGGCTTTCCATTCTCTTCCTGAGTTCCCGGACAGTGCGGACCAATTCCGGAAGTTTCGGGAACGCGGTAATTGCGCGCAGCCACAAAGACCTATCGAAAGCCGGACTACCGCTGACGACCGCGCCCGCATCCACATCGCCTCCGATGCCGCTCTGGGCGTAAACGATGGCGCCCTCATGAATCGTAAGGTGGCCGGAGACGCCGACCTGTCCCGCAAGAAGTACGTCTTTCTCCAGAACCGTGCTGCCGGCAAGTCCCGTTTGCGAGCAGATGATGTTGTCTTCGCCAACCACGCAGGCATGCCCAATTTGCACAAGACTATCGATCTTCGCGCCGCGCTTCACGCGTGTTTCCCCCATCGTCGCGCGGTCGACCGAAGTCAGTGTCTGTACTTCGACGTCGTCCTCGAGTGCGGTGATTCCGGACTGGGCTATCTTGAAATGCCGTCCGTCCGACTGCTTGGCGAACCCAAATCCGTCGCCTCCGATCACCACGCCGTTCTGCAGCGTCACCCGGTCCCCGAGTCGGCAAAACTCACGGACCGTCACATGCGAGTGCGCCAGGAAATCATCCCCAATCTCCGCCCCTTCATAGATCACGACATGGGGATGCAGCACCGCGTTAGCGCCGATTTTCACACCCTCTCCGATGGCGCAATAGGGTCCGATCGAAGCGTTTTCGCCGATGTGGGCCGAGGGGGCAATCACGGCGGTCGCATGAATCCCCGGGGCTGGCCGCGGAGGTTGGTAGAACAGGTGAAGCGCGCGGGCGAAATCGAGGTAGGGGTTGCGGGAGATGAGCGACGCCGCGGAAACGCCCGTAAGCTCCTCGTTCACGAGAATCGCTCCGGCTCGCGTGTTTCTCACCTTATGAACGTATTTCGGATTAGAAAGAAAAGTGAGGTGCTCGGGCCCCGCCTGCTCCATTCCGGAAACACCGGAGATCTCGCGTTCACCCGGCCCTTTCAGCTCGCAGCCCAATGTTTCCGCGAGTTCACAAAGCTTGATCGCGTGAGCCAAAGATCAGGGTATCGTATCGAGAGAACCCGACTCGCCCACCGGGGGCTAGGCGTTTCCGAACAGCAGTCGGGGTTCTTCGCGTCCACAATCGCAAACGTCCCGTTTGATCTCGCCGGGAATTCCCGACATCAATCGTAAAGCTGGATGGTGAACATCGGTTAGCGACGTGAATACCACTTCGCCGTCTATGCTTTCAAGGAGCGCTGAGTCCTCGCGAATATGAAGACCATCGTGGACTTCGCACTCCGCAGCGATCACCCGACCGTCAGTTCCGACAAATTGCTGAAAAATGGGGACTTCGAATGTGTTCCACAGCCATTCTATCTGCTTGCCGGTGACCGAGCCCGCATCGGCTCCACCGAAAACGACCACTGCGAGCGAACCGCTCTGGGCCGCCCCGGCGTCAGGAGAGAGCGCATTGGCGAGGCGAAACAGATCCGCGCTTGCCACGGATAGGTTCTGTTGTGAGTATGGGTCCGCTTCATCGCCGGCATCGAACTCAAACGTATCTAGACCGGAACATGCCGTAGCGAACGGGACGAGCAGAGCGCTTCGTGTTTCGCCCCGTTCCGGCGCGCGCTTTCGAACCGGCGCGCGATTGGAGAAAAGGGCTTTGTATTCAGTAAAGGGTGTGGGAGGGAAAGCTGCAAGAGAGCGCTCAAGTTCATCCATCCCGTCTAGCCCGCTAGGGCTGTCCAGGTGGGCCGAGGCGAGACGGCTGCTATAGCCATCCATGGTTTGCGCGGCGGCGAGCACGCTGCGGAGGCGGGCCAGCCTGTCCATGGCGGGGGCGCGTTTCGCACGCCTCCGCCAGAACCGGGGAATTAGCATTGGAGTCTGCTTTAAATTCTGAGTGCGATACAAATGCCATACTTCTCAGGTTTCGCCTGCTTCTGTTAGCTCCTAAAGCTCTTCCCCGCATCCACCGATAGTTCCGTAGCTGAGCCAAGAATGCTACTTTCGCCTCTCCATAGCAACGAACGCCCTGTCGGCGGTAATCACACCGTGAGGGTGCTCATTATCGACGACTCGGCAACCGCCCGGCAACTGCTGACTGACTCGCTGTCCTGCGAGCCCGATCTTTGCGTGGTCGGACAGGCGAGCAGTGGCAGCACGGGACTTCAGCAGCTCACGCGCCTGAAACCGGATGTTGTGACTATCGAGGTCGACATGCCGGGAATGGATGGAATAGAGACTCTGAAACAAATACGAGAACGGTTCCCCGCAGTTCGTGTCGTCATGTTTAGCAGCGCAACCGAAGAATCCTCCCCCGCGACGTTAAAAGCATGGATGAACGGCGCAAGCGATTGTTGCGCCAAGCCGACGGACTGCCGTTCATTCGAGAAGTCTCGCGAGTATGTGCGGCGCGAACTCGTCCCGAAGCTGCGCCAATTCCGAAAAACGAATGGCCTGCCTCTCCACGCGTCACCCGAGAAGCCGGCTGGTGTTGCGGACCCGGGCCAGAGAAGGTGCGGCATCGCGGCCGTAGTGATAGGAATCTCGACTGGAGGACCGCAGGCTTTGGCATCCATTCTCCCTACGATTCCGGCAGGCTTCCACCTACCAATCCTGATCGTTCAGCACATGCCGTTGACCTTCACGGGCCTGCTTGCACAACGCCTCAACGCAGAGTGCCACATCACCGTCGAAGAAGCCAAGGCTGGCCAGAAGCTTCGTCCCGGATTAGCTCTCCTGGCGCCGGGCGGCTCGCATTTAAAAGTCGTGAGAAATGGCTCGGATGTTTCTGTTCTGCTCGATCAAACTCCTCCGGAAAACTCCTGCCGCCCCGCCGTAGATGTCCTCTTCCGCTCTGCCGCCGAGGTTTGGAACGGGCGCGTGCTCGCGGCTGTTCTGACCGGAATGGGACAGGACGGCTTGCGCGGAGCCAAGGTTTTGAAAGACTGCGGCGCTACGCTGATCGCTCAGGACGAGCATTCGAGTGTTGTTTGGGGAATGCCCGGTGCAATCGCGAACGCCGGACTCGCCGATGAAGTGCTCAACCTCCAGAAGATCGTTCCCGCCATTCTTAAAAGGACCGGATACAAACAGTGACTTCACCCCAAACCGTACAAAGTTCCGAAGGCCTCTCCGCCGAGCATTTCCAGTTCCTTCAGGCCAAAATCTACGAGCATTCCGGGATCGTGATCGACCGCTCGAAGCAATACCTCGTGGAGGCTCGTCTCACTCCGGTTGTGCAGCGGAGGCAGTTAGGTTCTCTGAACGCCCTTTCGAACGCGATTCGGGCCGCGACCGATGCAATGCTCTTACGGGAAGTAATCGAATCGATGACCACGCACGAATCCTACTTTTTTAGGGATCATGCTCAATTCGAAGTCTTGCGAACGCGACTCATTCCGGATCTAATGACCCGCCGTGCCCAAAAGCGCCGTCTCACCTTCTGGTCGGCTGCCGCCTCGAGCGGACAAGAAGCCTATACCTTGGCGATGACGTTACGCGAGATGCATCTCGCGAACTGGAAGCTTGAGATCCTAGCCACCGACTTGTCCGACAGGATTCTCACTCGCGCCAAGGAGGGTCTCTATTCCGCCCACGAAACCAGCCGCGGAACCTTTCCGCCTCAACTTCGAAAATACTTCGAACAGTCCGGGCAGGAATACAGGATTTGCGACTCGATCCGCAACATGGTGGAGTTCAAGAAATTCGACCTAAGAACCGGCATGAGCGGTCTGAGCAACTTCGACGTGATCTTCTGCCGCAATGTGCTGATTTACTTCGACGAAAATACGAGACGCAAAATTTTGGAGGAGCTGTCTCGATCCCTCGCGCCAGATGGCATACTGTTCCTCGGCAGCACGGAGTCTACGATAGGTCTTACAGAACGCTTCACCCGCAAGTTGCACGAAGGCGCGATCTACTACGAGCACGCGCGTTAGTATCGCAGGCAATCACAAGGCCTCGAGAAGCCGCGTCGCCTTTTCCATCTGTTGGTCCAAATTCCGAAGCGTCTGGACAACTTGTCCGGCTTGTTCCTGGGCCTCATCCAGGTGGTTCGCCTCTACCGCCTCCCGAATTCCAGGCAGAGTCTTCACTCCATAACCGGTTAAGCTGCCTGGCGCATAGATGGCGTGTTTAAACCAAGGACGGCGAGGTAGTCCTTCTCCCAGCAACATGGTTCGCTCGGTCTGGTACAGCAGGTCGTTAACAGCAGAGAGCTGAGCCGTTTTCGCCCGATCTAAGCTCGCGGAAGCCTGTGCATAGCGCTGCTCGAGATTCGACGCGGATTTCTGGAGTTGAAAGACTTCGGCGCGGAGGTCCTGAAAATTGACAGTTTGGCCCGGCTTCTCCAAGGCCTGTATCTCGTCGGCATAGCGAGTGATTGATTCGGCGAAATGCGTGAACTCAAATGGAACAAGAGGCGCGTCTCCCAACCGCAGCAAGGCCGTCGTCGTGAACAAAGAAAAAGTCTTTCCGTAGACAAAATCCGGGTCGCCGAAGTGGGTGTACCAGTAATAGGAATCGTATGCCGAATGATAGATTCCCCCCGCGCCGCTTTCGTCGCCGAAACCGAAGTTGAGCGAAGCAATGCCGAGGTGTTGGAGAAAGGACGTGTAGTCCGAACCCGACCCGAGCGCTTCCATGTGCCACGCAGGCGCTTGTACCGGCTCCTTATCTTTTCCTGTCGCCTGCTTCGTCTGAACACTCGAGTGCGTCCGCATGTTCTCGGCCAACGGACGCCCGCTAATTGGGTCCGCAACACTCCGGGTCAGCTCCGCGACGAACGCCTCCAAGCTATGGGAACCACCCGCGCCTAAGTTGCCCTTGCCCGTCGTATCCGAGTTCACGTACGCCACCAAGTGCCGGCTCAAATCGTCCGCATGCTTTTCCGCGAACTCAGTGGAACCGACCAGGCCAAATTCCTCGCCATCCCAGAGGGCGATCATAACCGTTCGCGCTGGCCGCCATCCGCCGCGGTACAACGTTGCCAAGGTCCGCGCGGTCTCGAGCAGACAGGAAGCGCCGCTGAGCGGATCGAGCGCCCCGTGAACCCATGCATCATGGTGGTTTCCGGCCAGGACCCATTCGTCCGGGAAGCGTTCACCCGGTATGCGGGCCACCACGTCAAACAAGGGATGCACAGAGTTATCCATCTCCACTTTCAGGTGCACCCGCTCGCTCCCATTGCCAACTCGATAGGTGAACCCGAAGGCGCCTCGCCAGTTTTCGGGCGCCACGGCGCCGCCGATCTCCTGGAGCAGCGGCATGGCGTCGCCGTAGGAGATCGGGAGCACGGGTATGGTCATCAGAGTGTGAACTTCATTCAGCGGTAGGCGGCGCGAACCCACCTCCGACGCCCAACCAGGCGATTGAGGATCGCCCGGATAGAGCGTCATATCGACTACGCTGCCTCGTTGCACGCCATCCGCGGGCCGCCACATCCCTTTGGGAAACACATCGCCCCGGTAATAGCCGTCATCCTTGGGATCGGAGTAGATCAGACACCCGATAGCTCCGTGCTCTGCAGCCAATCGAGGCTTAAGTCCGCGCCACCCGGCGCCGTAGCGAGTAATCACGATCTTCCCCTTCACGTCCACACCGTTCTTGGCAAGATACTCGTAATCCTCGGGCATGCCGTGATTGGCGTACACCAGCGGAGCCGTCACATCGGCAGATGCGGAGTAGGCGTTGTAAGTGGGCACTTCATCTTTGTCTGACGACGTGGGGTCTTCGGGTACAGCTGGCTCGTTAAGCTTCGCCTGGAAAGGCCGTGGTGAAACCATCTCGAGCACGCGAGCTTTCGGCGTCGGCAGCAGAGCTTCGTACCGCTCGATATGCGCGTCAAGACCCCAGCTCTTCATCAATCCCAACGCGTACTCCGCTACTGCCTTTGAAGCCGGCGTGCCTGCCAGATGCGGTTTGAGCGACATTTGCTTCATATAGCGCCCGATGTTAGAAGGGTCGGGAACAGCACGCGCACTGTCTTCCCATTTCTTCTCCTCGGCCGCGGCTGCGGGGGAAAAGCCGCGCATGGAAGTATCTGATGGCGCCTGCGACCAGCAGCATGAGCAAACAATCAGGAGCAGCAAGGATCGTGCCTGCATTTTGATCGAGTATAGCGTCAGCAAACGCCGGCTACGCGGAGCTGGGCGGCAGGCCCGCCAACTCGTCCGCGGTGACCTTATGCCTCCACTCGAACATCTTCTCTATTCGAACGCGCACAGCGCGGTGTGCTACGGCATTCCCGACCTTGCCTAGGGGCAATGCGTATTCGACATGATCCGTCAGCAACGCCGCATCGGAGCCCTCGCCCGTAATCGTGTGCGTGTGCCGCCAAAAGGCGAACGGGCCGCGCACTTGTACATCGATAAACTGTCGGCCGGGTTCATAGCCCTCGTGAATGGCCACCCAGTGGATCACGAGCGGCCAATAGCCGATGCGCAGGATCACCCGCGCTCCATCTCCTAGGGGACCCTGTCTGCCGGCTTGATGCTCAACTACCCGCACCGGATCGCCCGGTGAAATCAACTTGGCCAATGTTCCCGGCTGCTCGTGCCACGCGAACACCTCATGCGCGGAGCGGGGGAGTCGGAGGCTTTGCGTGAAAGTATGGATAACCAAGGCCGTCCTTCAGGCGCCAAAACTCCGGCGCATCTCTTCCGCTCTCGCTCGAATCCGCTGCCGCTCGGGTTCGCTGATCCTGTCGAGATTTCGTAACTGCATCAACATCCTCGGATTACCGCTCAACATTGCCTGGTGGCGCATCAGGAAATCCCAGTAGAGAGTGGTAAACGGACATGCGTTCTCCCCAGAGGCTTGCCCTGGATTGTAGCGGCAATGACCACAGTAGTTGCTCATGCGGTCGATGTAACGTCCACTGGCAACGTAGGGCTTCGACCCCATGACCCCGCCGTCCGCATACTGTGACATTCCGAGAACGTTGGGCAACTCGACCCATTCCACCGCGTCCACGTAAATGGCAAGGTACCACTGATGAATCGCCTTTGGCTCGACGCCGAGAAGAAGCGAGAACAAGCCGGTCACCATCAGCCGCTGAATGTGGTGCGCATACCCGAAACGCAGCGTCTGTCCCAGAGACTGACGCATGCACTCCATGTCCGTGTTGCCGTCCCAATAAAACGATGGAAGTTTTTGATGCGCGTCCAGTTGATTGTTCTCCAGGTACCCAGGCATGAGAAGCCAATAGACGCCGTGCACGTACTCCCTCCAGCCAAGAATTTGGCGTATAAAACCTTCCACTGCCTCGATAGGCGCAAGCCCGTCGTGATAGGCCTGTTCAGCGGACCGGATCACGACGCGGGGGTCGAGCAACTTCAAGTTCATTGCGGACGAGAGGCGCGAATGGTAAAGCAGCGGCTCATCGGTCCACATGGCGTCCTGGTAGCGTCCGAACTCCGGCAGCGCGTACTGGATGAAGTCTTCGAGCGCCGCTAACGCTTCGCCCGGCGTCACCGCGAAATCAAATGAGCTCAGATCGCCGGGATGTTCGTGAAAAAGGCGACCCACCGATTGGGTAACTTGTCGGGTTATTTCGTCGGGCGGAAAGGTCTTGCGAGAAAACAAGGTAGCGGGCCCACCTTTTCCAAAAGTTCCCCGATTTGCCGCATCGTAGTTCCACTTCCCATCCAGCGGCTGATCGCGCTCCATTAGAACGCGGTGATGAGCGCGCATGTATCGGTAGAAGAACTCGAGTCGCAGCTGCTTTTTGCCCGCTGCCCAAGATGCAAATTCCGCGGATCCGCAGAGGAAATGACGATCGGGCAAGATGTCTAGCGGAATGCCGCTGCTTGCGCCCGCAGCCTTCAGCAACTCGCGGACGCGCCACTCGCCTGGCTCCGTCGCGACCAGCCGTTGCGGCTCTAAACGCGTAATAGCGTCATTCAATTCCGACCGAAGACTCCCCAAGTTAGCCGGGTCTTCGATGAACCGGTACTCCACTCGGATGTGCTCACTGCGTAATCTCTCGGCGAAATGGCGCATCCCGCTGAAGAACATCGCGATACGCACCTTATGACTCCATACGTGTGTGGCTTCCTCACGCACTTCGGCCATCCAGACTGCGTCCTGTTTGGGATCAAATTGGTCGAAAGGAGCGGCATGCCGATCCAACTGATCACCGAAGACGACTACTAGATTCCGCACATTGTGTAGATGCACGGGACGTCTCCTTTGCGTTAAAGATGGCCGTTGAGAATCGTTCAGCCGTTGGGCAAAAGGTCGGCCGCTTGCCGTACTAGAGATGAAGCCATTGCACTAGTGAATAGATCACCGGCAGTGTGAAAAACGTGCTGTCAACGCGGTCGAGCATCCCGCCATGCCCAGGGAGCAGATTGCCGCTATCTTTCACCCCTGCGCCCCGTTTCAAGGCCGATTCAGAAAGATCCCCAATCTGCCCGGCGATATTGCCGGCCACTGCGAGCAGCGCTGCCAAGTACCAGGAGACTGGAAACAAGCGTGGCATGGCCACAGCGAAGAACACGACGGAAAGAGCGACCGAAGCTAACGCACCCTCCCAGGACTTACCAGGACTGATTCGCGGGGCCAATTTGTGTCTCCCGAAGCGCCGGCCAATGTAATACGCCCCCGAATCGCCAATCCAATTGAGCATGAGGGCGAAACAAAGCAGCCAAGGGGCATACGATCCCATCAGAAATGCAGTCTTCATCGATCCAAAAATGTAGAAAATGCCCAAGAACATGGCTGCGGAACGGAACGAAGCCGCCGTAAGATCGTCCGCGCGCAACGTGAGGGCCACGGCGATCAGCGCGAACAACAACATTGGAATGAGAAGCCGGTCGGGCGGGATTACCAGGATGCCGATTCCTGCCAAAATGCCAACCAGCCGCGAATGCATGTCGATGCGGAGGATCTGGGAATACTCAATGTAGCTGAGGACCGCAATGAGTGCGATCACTCCGAGCAGCAGCCACTTAGAGCCGCCGAAGACCGCAATGAGGACCACGGGGATCATCACCGCGGCCGTGAGAAGCCGCTTCATTTCGAGGAGACGGCAGTCTCCTCAACCCATGCTTCCGCAGGCGGAACTTCGGAGCCGGGTCGCAGGGCGCGCTGACTCAGCCCGCCGAAGCGGCGCTCTCGTTTCTGGAAATCCAAAACGGCCCGGAGCAGTTCGACGCGGTTGAAGTCCGGCCAAAGCACACCGGTGACGTACAATTCGGCGTACGCGATCTGCCACAGAAGAAAATTGCTGATCCGCATCTCTCCGGATGTACGAATTAATAAGTCAGGGTCCGGGAGATCGGCCGTGTACAAGTTGGCCGCAATTGTCTCCTCATCGATCCGGAGCGTGGAAAGCGTACCGGCGCGCCGTGCTTCACCAAGGGCAGCATTCACTGCATCTGAGATTTCCGCACGGCCCCCGTAATTGATGGCTAAATTCAGACGCATTCCGCCATTATCGCGAGTACGCTCTTCGGCGTAGTCGATCTCCTGGCGGACTTTCGCCGGCAACTCGTCCAACCGCCCGATCGCACGCAGCACCACTCCATTACGATCCAGTTCGGGTAGTTCGCGGCGAAGATAGAAACGCAGCAGGCGCCACAGGGTATCCACTTCTGCGCGCGGCCGTTTCCAGTTCTCCACAGAAAACGCGTATAGTGTCAAAGCCTCCACGCCCAAACGAGCGCAGGCTTCCACCGATTCACGCACGGGACCTACGCCGGCGCGATGTCCCGCAATCCGCGGGAGTCCGCGGCGGTTCGCCCAGCGCCCATTCCCGTCCATGATGATGGCGATGTGGGCAGGAATGCGTTGGGGGTCGAGTGAAGAAAAAAGATCTCGGGCTTCTGGTTCGGCAGCCAGCCAGTCCGTCTGGACTTTCATGGATGAACCACTTTATGGTACAACGCACTGCGCCCGCTTGCGATACTGTCAGCTTGCGATTCCGCACCGAACGCTTCCAGCAGGTCACGGCACAAGTCGCGTTCTGGACGGCTTGCGGTTCCGCGGTCAGCATCCTATTTTCGATCGCAGCGAGCCAAATTCTTCTCGGGATTGCCATCCTCTGCTTCCTTGTCGCCCGCACCACAATTCGGCTTCCGCGGCCTTGGTTGCCCCTGGCGCTATTTCTCCTGGGGACGATCATCTCGTTGCTCGCATCCGACGATCCGCGCATCGGAATGCCGCAAGTTCGGAAACTCTACGTTTATCTAATTTTGGTGTTCTATTTTCCGTCGTCCGCCACGTCGTAGAGGCGCGCAATTTGCTCCTGGCCTGGTGCGCACTGGCCGGGATTGGCAGCCTGTTAGGCATCATCCAGTTCGTGCAGAAGTGGCAGGAGGCTCGCGCTCTCAATCGCGATTTCTATGAATACTATCTGAACGCGCGAATCACCGGATTCATGAGCCATTGGATGACGTTTTCAGGCGAGCAGATGATTGTTCTGATTGTTCTGATCGCATTCCTGCTCTTCGGTCGCCGCCCGCGCAGGTTAGCGCTCGCCGCGTGGTGGCTCGCGGCCCTTTTGATGGCCGCCGCGCTGCTTCTGAGCGACACACGGTCCGTGTGGATTGCCGTTTTCGTGGCGCTGCTCTACCTTACTTGGTCCCGCAAAAAGGTGCTCGCGCTGGCGATCCCTGCCTTGGCTGGATTAGCTTTAATCGTCGCTCCTGAGAGCATTCGGGAGCGCGCCATCTCTATCGTTCATCCACGCGCGCAGGTTGATTCCAACGATTTCCGCGTCATCGTCTGGCGTACCGGGCTCCGCATGATTGAAGCTCATCCGTTACTCGGACTCGGTCCCGAGGAAGTACATGCGCAGTTCTACCATTGGCTGCCCACGGACATTCCGAGGCCTCTTCCTCCCGGGTATTACGGTCATCTTCATAGCATCTACGTACACTATGCGGCGGAACGCGGAATCCCGACCATGCTGATGCTGCTCTGGATGCTCGGCATGATCATTTTCCACTCCGCAAAGGCATTGCGTCGCATCCCGGCGGGACGGAACGACACCCGCTTCCTGCTCCACGCCGCTATCGCTTGTGTGCTCGCCATCCTGGTGGAAGGCTTCTTCGAGTTGAACCTAGGCGACAGCGAGGTGCTCACCATGTTCCTTACATTGACGGCTTGCGCTTACGTCGGAGTAGAGGATTCCAGAAACTATCACGCCTTACCGGCCGCGGCCTAACGTTCCGGAGATAGGTAGGGCCGTAGTTGGTATACGCGGTCTCCAGGCGTGAGGAGCCAGACGTGACGACCGGGATAGTAGTGCAATAACTCCGCATTATCGCTGGAACCCAAATCGTGAGCCATGACGACTTTCTGTCCGTCTATATCGGCTCCGTTATATACCCACTCTTCCCCCACGTCCCACGCCGGTGACGGGTAATGAACAATCACCAATTGGAGTCCTTCCAAGCTCGACATGCGGTTCATAAAGGCGGCACGGCGCTGCCCAAAATTCTCTGCCGGCGCACGCGTTGCTCGGACCGTGCGCATAACCTGCGATGCGGAAACAGCTACCGCCGTTCCAACGAGTGCGAGTGCAAGAAGGCCACCCGCCGGCCATCCTCGCCAGCGCCATCCGGAAGCGCGCTCCGCCAGCACCGCGAGGAGCACTGCTAGAGGAGCTGCGGCCGGAGCCGCATAGTGGATATATCCCCACACTTCAATCGCGAGGGCCAGCATGCAGGCCCCAAGGATGAGCAGCATCATACGTACCCGGCGATCGCGCCACCCGAACGGCAACAGCACCATCAGAGCCGCGACTGGCCCTAACAGAGTCCACGCGTGTACGGCCCGGCGCAGTGGCTGCGGCGGACGATGATACGTGACCGACTCCCATCCATGCAGCCCGTGATGGGCCGCTAGACGAGGGTGCGAATACGGCGGCTCGCGGCGCAGTGGCAGAAACCAGAAAGGTGGTGTGACGTTGTATTGCCGATCGTGCAGTAGGTACGGGGGCTCCCATGCATTTCCGGTTACCGCGCGATTGTAGAAGCCATCCGCTACGGCCCCGCCCGCACACACCAATAGACCTGTGACCGCAACTAACACCATGGGAGAACGTAGGCGCTCCCGTCCTTTTTTCTCGCGCCTCTCTCGCCATAGTTCCCATCCGTAAGTCGCCAAGGCCGCAGCGCCGCACACCGACCCTTCCCAAGGACGCGTCAAGAATAAAATCAGGAGTCCACTTCCAACAAACACTCCCGCGCAGCGCCAGCGATCCGAGCGATACCGCCCTATCCCAAACAACACCGCCGCCGCTCCGGTCGCAGCAACGCATCCGCCCCAATAAGAGTCCGCCCAATACATAGGAGGGAGCAGATAGACCCCAATCGCCGCCGCCACCGCCGCTGCCCATCGCAGTGATGTCCACGCGCAGAGCAAAAGCGTAAACTGAAAAACCATCAGTGCTCCGCTTAAGACCACGCCGGCAAACGGTGAACCGAATAGAACTTGGCCTGCTGCCAGGACCAAAGCCTGACCAGGTTGATACTTTGACGCGTAAGTGGGCCGCACCAGGATGTGAGGCGATTCAAAAAACCGTCCCAAAGGATGCGCCGGGTTAGTCAAACGGCCTTGACTGAAAGTATCCGCACCGAGCAGATAGCTGAACTCGTCGTGAACCGCGGGCTCCGGTGTCGGCGCGTGATGTGCCAGAAAGAGGCGGCACATCAGCCATAACGCAGTGACCGCGACTGCCAGTCCCAGGGATTCGCGAAGCGATGCCGTCAGAATTTTCCTCGAAGGTAGCGATCCATCAGCCACGGGGCAAAGAAGTCCATCGAGGTGAAAATTCGTCCGATCCTAGGCACGTACACAATGCGCCGATTGCGTTCAATTCCGCGCGCTACTGCTGCGGCTACTTGGTCCGGCGAAACCAGACGGCGAATTTCTTCAACGGCACCCGGCGCTTTTCCTCCGAGCACGTGATCGCGAAAGCGCGTGTCCACGATTCCAGGGCACACCTTCAACACTTGAACGCCCGTGCCCGCGAGTTCACGCCGTAACGAATCATCCACACAGTGCAGCGCCCACTTAGTGGCGCAATACATCACCGCCCAAGGGAGCGACACCTTGCCGCCCACGGACCCGATGTTGACGACCGTGCCCGAACCCTGCGCGCGCATATGCGGGACCGCTAGTTGCGTGAGCGCAAGTGCGGAAAACACGTTCACGTCGAACATCTGCTTCGAGACTTCTGTGTCGACCTCCAACGGAAATCCATACTGCCCCACTCCCGCGTTGTTGATCAGAATGTCGACGCGGCCGAACTTTTCTAAAGTTCGTTCCACAAAGGCGCGGCGTGTGTCGGCAGACGTGATGTCGCCGGCGGTCAGCAGCAGCCTATCCGTTTCCCGATCCTGAAAGGAATGACCAGGAAGGGCCAGACCGGATACCTTGGCGCCACGTTCTTCGAGTAATCGTGCGCAGCTTGCGCCGATTCCCTCCGATGCGCCGGTTACCAGCGTGACCTTGTTCGCGATTTGCATGAGAGAGGAAGTTACAGATGAAATACGAGCATTTGTACGCGCTGTATTACGCCTACTCTGTTGAGCTTAATCTAAAGATGGAGAAGGATGCACAGCTCACGGTACTCCTCAATTTTGCGCTTTGTGATGAACCGCGTTTCCATCAGTCTTTACGTGCTCCTCGCCACTGCGGCTGCCGGCTACGGGCAGGAGCAACACCCCGTCACTCATCGGGAAATCGCTCCGGTAATGGGTGTCGGCGGGGCGGACTGGTTAACCCGGCCGGAACGAAACCGTGAAGAACATCCCGATGTCGCTCTCGATGAAATCGGTATCGCAACAGGCTCCACCGTCGCGGATATTGGCGCCGGCTCGGGATTCTATACGGATCTCCTTTCCCGTCGAGTCGGTTCTTCAGGCAAGGTCTACGCCAACGATATTCAGCCCGGCATGATTGAACTTTTGAAACAGAATGTGGCCGAGCAAGGGCTTCACAACGTCATCGCAATTCTTGGGACCGGAACCGATCCTAAGCTTCCACCAGCTTCGATCGACACGGAATTGCTCGTGGACGTCTACCACGAGTTTTCGCATCCGCAGGAGATGCTACGAAAATTGCGGGACAGCCTCAAGCCACATGGCCGTCTTGTGCTGCTCGAGTTCCGTGCCGAAGATCCAAACGTCCCCATTCGCCCCGAACACAAGATGACCGTTGAGCAGGTCATCGCCGAACTGCGTCCCGAAGGCTTTCGCCTCGAACGCCGGAGTGAAAAGCTGCCCCGGCAGCACATTCTAATCTTCAGGAAAGATCAACCCTGATGCGAGTTGCCGTCCTTTCCGGATCGGACTCACCGTCCGTCATCCGGAACATCGAAGCGCTGCTGGAAATACCGGGTGTCGAGATCGCCGGCATTTTCCTGGACATCGCTCACCCTTCCACCAAACAGCGATTTAAAAATCTGTGGCGGAACTCAAAGCGGGAAGGTTCCGGGTACTTCCTGGCTCGCCTTGCGGAGATGATGCTCGCGAAACTGGAACGCGCCGCCGCGCGCACGGTGGACGCCGTCGAAGTGGATCAATTGATGCACCAGGCCTTTCCGGAGGAGTCTTTTTCTCTCGCCGAGCTTGCCTCCCGTAAAGGCTTGGCACTCCTTCCCGTCTGGAATCTGAACAGCCCCGAAGCCGTTACAGCTCTCCAGAGCGTTAACGCCGACCTAGGCGTGGTGATGGGGACCCGCATTCTGAAGCGTTCCACGTTCAACGTTCCGCGCCTGGGGAGCATCAACGTCCACAAAGGCAAAGTGCCGGAGTTCCGGGGTATGCCCCCCGCATTCTGGGAGTTGTACGAACGCGCCGACACCTGTGGCGTCACGATTCACTTCGTGAATGATGGGCTCGATACCGGCGACATCATCCGTGAAACGGAGATTCCGGTACACCAGTTGGATCGGCCAGACACGCTTCGTCACCGTCTGAACGAGGTCAGCATTGCTTTACTGCAGGATGCCGTCCGCGATCTTGCCTCCGGTACGGCCCGGCCCCGCAAGCAACCGCCTACGCAGCACAAAACGCGCACTCGTCCCACCCGCAAGCAGATTCTGGAGCTCTCGGAACAGGCGCCACACTTGATGCCTGTGCGGCCCCGCACCGTGCAGCAGCTGGTCAAAACGGCTGTTTATTTGATGTTTCAGGGACTTGGATTGCCCGCCCTACGGCGGAACCTTCGCCGTGAAAGCAGAGCCGCGATATTGCTCTACCATCGCGTGGACGATTTCTCGTGTGATCCGCTGACCACATCCCGTCGTCGCTTCGCCGAGCATCTCTGCCTGCTCCGGAAGCACTATCAGGTCCGGTCGACCTCTTGGCTATTGGACCGCCTGAAGAGCCGGCAGCCGATCGATCCGCGGACTGTGCTGATCCATTTTGATGATTGCTACGCGTCTGTGGCAACAGGAGCCGCGCCAATGTTGGTGGCGGCTGGTCTGCCGGCGGCCAGCTTCATCTCTTCCGGATTTATCGGGAATGACCGCAAGTTCCCCCACGACGAGTCGAAGTTTCCGCTTGATTACGAGAACCTTACTGCGGAACAGGTGTGTGCTTTTGAGCGGCAGGGCATCGAAGTTGGTTCGCACACCGTCACTCACGCCGATCTCGGAGAAGCTTCGCCCCGCGAAGCGAAGTACGAAATGGTGCAGTCTCGTGCCGATTTGGAGCAGATCCTCCGGAAGCCTCCGTCTATCTTCTCGTTTCCTTACGGAAGACCGGAGAACTTCTCTGAGTTCTGTTCGAATGTCGCCAAGGAAACCGGATACGAGGCGATCTTCTCCGCTTACGGAGGATTTGTCCGCAAGGATGTCGATCTGTTCGCCATTCCCCGTTTCGGAGTTGCCGATTCCCATCGGCCTCTCGATCTCCTGATGGATCTGGAAGGGCTCGGCTTAGAGAGCGCCCGAAACTTCCTCGGCAATGGCTAGCTAATGAAGAACAAAGCGGTAACCCACCCCGCGCACTGTTAACAAGTGCTTGGGTTCTGCGGGATCGTCTTCCAGATACTTCCGCAGACGCACGATGAAGTTATCGATGGCTCGTGTATCTGTGTCTTCCCGAACGCCCCAAACCTCTTCGAGAAGTCTCTGGCGGGAAATCGCTTCGCCGGCATGACGGACGAAATACCGCAGGAGATTCGTTTCCATCAGCGTCAACGGAAACGCGTTCGCCCCTTGACGAACCTCCATCGACCGAAAGTCGATTTCGCGGCCATTCATGTGAACGAGCGAATCTTCCATGGGAGCCGCCGGCTGCCGCACCCATGTCATTCGTCGCAGCAGTCCCGCTACACGTGCGAGCAATATCGAGAGGTCGAAGGGTTTGGGTAGATAATCGTCGGCTCCGGCTTCAAATCCGCTGAGGACGTCTTCGGTTCTCCCGCGCGCGGTGAGCATCAGAATTGGCACAAAACAATTGCGGCGCCGAAGCTCGGCAGCCACGTGAAAGCCGCTACTCCCGGGTAGCATCACGTCCAGCAAAACTAAATCAAACTCGGAAGCCCTCTCGATCGCTGCCTCGCCCGTTTCCACCACCTCCGGCCGGTACCCCTCAAGTTCCAGGTTGAAACGAAGTCCTTCGGCGATATGCGCTTCGTCTTCCACGATCAGAATGCGCGGGGGAAGCGAGTCGGTCAAGCGCGGCGGATCCGAGCCCGTCATTGTGGCGGCGCCGCGGGAAACTGGATCGTGAACGTACTGCCCAACCCAAGGCCGGGGCTCTCCGCGAACGCTTTGCCACCGTGATGACGGGCCACGGAACGCACGATGAACAGTCCCAAGCCCGTGCCCTTAACGCGCCGGGCGATACCCCCCGGAATTCGGTAGAAACGTCCGAAGATGCGCTTGAGTTCCTCTCGCGAGATCCCGATGCCTTGGTCCCGAACCCGCAACAACACAAGTTGCTCATTCGGCTTCTCACAGGAGACCTCGACATGCAGATCTTTTCCGGAATACTTGATGGCATTGTCGATCAGGTTGGTCACGGCGGCGCGCAGTTCATTTGGCTCACCCAGAATCTCCGCGCGGTCCAGCCGCCCAACACCTCCACCGCCGCCGGTTCGAGGTGATGGCGAACGCGAGCCAGATCTACGCACTCAGCAACAAGTTGCAGGAAATTGATGCGCTCCCGGTCGAGCTTGCGTCGCGGCGAGGTCTGCCCGGCACGCAGAACCTGCTCCACCGTCTCGAGAAGCCGGTCATTGTCCTCCAGCATGATTCCGTAGAACTCCTGCCGGCGTGCTTCGTCCAGAGGACGCTTCTGTAAGGTCTCCAGATAAAGCCGAATGGAAGCGATCGGAGTCTTCAGTTCATGGGTAACGGAGTTGATGAAGGCGTCGTGCTGCTCGTTCCGGCGAATCTCCCTCACCAGGAATATGGTGTTCAGCACGACGCCCGTGATAATCAAAGCGAAAAACAGGACGCCGAAGATCATCAGTAGCCCGGTCCTCCAATTCAGCACGATCCAGCCGACATTCAGCGCGACCGCCAGGGCCACCAGGCAAACGCCGAGGGCAGATGAAAACGATCTTCGACCGGCGATGCCCCGACATCACCATATGCTCAGTGTGCCATGAGCTGATGCGTGCTTATCGGGGCAAGCCTTAATAACAGGAAGGGAAACAACTACGCCGCGAGGCTTTCGCTCTGCTGCTCGGGAATCTTAGCCACTTTGACGTTCTTGCGCGAGTCCCAATTTCTTCAGGAAGTTGATATGCAGCCAAGTGATGTCCAGTTCATACCAGGCCAGCCCGTGACGCGCGGAAACCGGATGCGCATGGTGATTGTTGTGCCAGCCTTCGCCGAAATGTGACCAGCGCGACCCGCCAGCTATTCCGCGAATCGTCACGGGTTTCGAAGCGGCGGGCGCCCCACATGTGGGATGCGAGTTGACCATCCAGGTGAAGTGCAGCCCGGCGTGACGCGGAAGAACATCGGCCAGAGCAGCATCGGCCAGCCGCCGAGCGCAAACAGCGACGAGGCCGATCACCGTTAACGGCACGCAGTGCCAGGGTTGATGAAGCGGTGCACCGGGTCGCGGGCCAGATCGGGAGCGTATTTGGCCATGAGCGCGGTATTGGAATGCTTCGACTCGCCTACCAGAATCCAACCCATGTGCGCCCAGAATCCGCCCTCGTGCGGGGTATGCGGGTCGCCCGGCTTATCGGAGAACTGGTGATGCATGCGATGCGTCGCCACCCAGAAGATCGGACCGCCTTCGAGCGACAGCGTGGCGCACAAGTGCATGAAAGTACTCGATCCACTTGGGAACTTTATAGGAACGATGGGTGAGCAGGCGGTGGTACGACATGCCGATGCCCAGGCAAAGCGCCACCCAGTTGCATCATGAAGGCGACCGCGATTGCTTTCCAGGTGAAGAAGAATAATGCGGCGATGGCGCCCATGTGGAATACCACGAGGAAGGCTATCATCGCCCAGTTGGGGGAGTCGCCTTTATGGGAGAGGGGCTCGAGGGGTTCTGACATGGGGTTAGAAGGGTTCTATCCAAGCTAGCAATCCCTGCGATCTACGATTGTAATAGTTGTGTAAGGTCGGCTACTGGCTTCTTTTTCCCTCTAATTTGCCCGTTCCGAGAGGGAATGGATACTTAGCTTTACCCTTGATTTCATCACCGGAGAGGTCGCCGTGATAAACGCCGGTGCCGCGGTCGGACTTAACGGTAAAGTCGATCGCCGTACCCCTTACCGTGCCTTCCAGCGGAATATCGCCGAAGTATCCGTGATACATGCCGGACAGCTTCTCGCCCTCTTGTTTGAATCTGGAACCAGGGATCTCCGCTATGGAAATGAAACTTCACATGGAGAGTCCACTTCCCGCTGATGTCGGCCGCAAAGCCTACCACCGATGTGCAGAGCAGAGCCAACGCAACCAGCAAAGAACGTCGGATCACCGCGCGGCCCCGCAGCAGATCTGCGCAGCGACAGCGATTCAGGAGTAAACGGCTTGTCGATGCTCAGACACTTTCTGTTCCGCCAAGTGGCGATAGACGTCTCCAGCAACGCCAGCTGCCATCGGCCCAATCGAGGGACGACCGCCGGTCAGCATCACCACTACCACCAGCTTGTTCTGACCGACATCGTTGTAGGACCCGAACCAGCCCAGACGGGTTCGACCTTCGCTGCATGTTCCGGTTTTCCCGAGGATCGGCGTATCTTGCTTGGCGCGGCGCGCCGTGCCGTACTCCACGGCGCCCTGCATGCCGGGCTTAATCGACGGAATCAAAGCGCGATATCGAGCGTCCGCTTCAATTGCGGTTTGAATTCCTTCACTTCTTCTGTCGCTCCGCGGATATTGCAGGTACCACAGCTTGCCGCCGTTGGCGATCGCGCTCACCAGAGCCGTCAGTTCCAGCGGCGTCTGGTGGATCTCTTCACCAAAGCTGGTCAGCATCCCGACGCCGCCGTTCTTGGGAGGCGCGGCGGGAATCGAGCCCGGGCTGTTCGCCGGCGATATTCAATCCGGCCTTTTCGCCGTATCCGAATTCGTGCGCGTAGTAGGCGACTTTGTCGTAGCCCAGTTTCTGACCCAGCGTCGCGAAATAGAAGTTGTTGGACCGCGCAATGCGCGTACGTCAAGTCCATCGCCGCTGCGGTGAGCGACGTTCAAGATGGCGGGTTGCGGAACCAGATTCTCTTTCAACCCGGCCAGCGCGACCGTCAGCTTGATCGTCGAGCAGGGCTGAAACCCGGCGCCGAGCGCGAGTTTCTGATTCACCATCGTCAGAATGCGGCCGGTATTCGGATCGACCACAATGATCGAGCCGTTGTACGGGCCGAGCGCATCCACCGCCGCCTGCCGGATCCGCAGATCGTCACCATCAATCAGATCCCCGATCGTCGAATTCGCATAGGTCGGTTCATCCCACGTTTGAACCCAGACGTGCCGTCCGCGTCGACCTCGCGCGGTGAGAGTCCGGCCACGGCGTCTGGAAACCGCTACCATCCGTCCTTTCGGTCCGTGGCCCCGGCGAGTGGTCGCCCGCGCACGCTCCACCCGGTTGCGGGAAGCCTTTCCATGCGAGGCTCGCGCGTGGGCCGCCTTTTTCGCCGAATGGTGCTTGGGATGTACCGTGCTGGTTTATGAGTAGCTGCCTGGGCCGCCCCGCAAACAAGAATCAACACGCAAAGCAATGGGAAATGTTTTGGGAATACTAGCCGTGCTCGGGATGGAAGTTCCATGTATATAGCGCGTAGGGTAATAAAGATCTGCGAGACATCGCGAGCGCCAGAGCACTGGAGACCCGGGGAGCACCGGGGATGTATTAGTGTGTCGGAAGACACACATTCCCAGTCAATAGCTCAGTTAAAGAAATGGACGAATTTCTCTCTATTTTCCGTTCCCGATTTCTACTGGATAGCGCCCCCGCTCAGGCGGCGGTCCATCCTCCATCGATCGGCACCACGGAGCCATTCATGAATTCCGCTTCGCGCGAGCACAGATAGAGCGCTAAATTCGCAATCTCTTCCGGCCGACCCAGCCTTCCGATCGGCTGGCGCGCATTCAGTTCGGAACGCGTCTTTTCCATCTCATGAGAGTGATATTTCTGCAGGTACCCCGCCACGAAGGGCGTGTCCACCGTTCCCGGACAGATACAGTTCACTCGAATCTCGGTGGGGTAATCCACGGCCAGTTGGCGGGTCATGGCGATCACGGCGCCTTTGGTTGCTGAATACCCGAAGCGGCGCTTCACCCCGATTAGTCCGGCGACCGATCCGATATTGACGATCGATCCCCGCGACGCGAGCAGATGGGGAAGCGCATGCTTGGTGACAAGGAACAGACCCTCCACATTGACGCGGAACACCCTCTGGAAATCCGGAAGTGCGGTTTCCTCAATGTTCCCCACCAGACCGATCCCGGCGTTGTTAATCAGAATATCGAGTCGCTCGAGCGCCGCTAATTTCGCGGGCGACAGCCGGCTCGTCCGTTATATCGAAGCAGCGAAAGGAACTGCCGTAGAGTTCCGCGGAAAGGCTCTCAGCCCGCCGCGTATCGACATCCGCGATGATGACCCGAGCCCCCGCCGCGGTGAGCGCGCGCGCCGTCGCCTCGCCGATTCCGCTGGCGCCCCCCGTAACCAGCGCATAGAGTCCGTCGAGGCGAAAAGGTGTAGGCACTCGCAGATTGTAACAACGGCTCACCTGCGAAGGATGAGCCCGCGCCTATGCTGAGTGAGCCTCTACCCGGCATCCCATCCCCGTCAGTTTGCCGATCAGCTTCCGCTTTATCTCCTCCTCGCGGGCATCCTGCTCCGAAGAGACGAATGCTGCTACAGTTGCCAGGATCGACTCCCTTTCGGAAAGAGGAACGCAGTTGAGCGTCCCAAGGATGTGGAACACCACTCGTCTTCGGTACTGAGCTGCGATCCGTCTTGGCGGATATCCATTCTGAACCTATTCCTCCTTGGTGCTATTTTCGGACACGTACTTCCCGAGCTTCGGGGTATCGTGCGCCAGGTTTAGTAAACCCGGCGTTTATAAACGCGACTCCAACCGCCAGTCTCGCCGGTGCAGTTGAGTAAGGAAGAGCATTGAGTTGGTCTCGCAGGTCGTCATCCTGAACATGACTGATATGAAAGAAAAAGCGATTCTCCCCTTCGCCTTGAATGATCCCGTGGCCGCCCTGCCGTACATACGAATCGATTAACCCTGTGCAATCCGCTGCACTCCGCGGAGGGCCTGGACTGTTCGACGGTGTAGTACCACCCGATTCAGAAGCTGCTAACCCGCCCGGTAGAAATTTGTCTCGGGGCGAAATAGAATTTCCGGCAAGTTCGCTTTTCCATTGTTGTTCTTCGGCTCGCTCCCGTAATTGCTTCACTCGTGCTGGAAGATCGTAAAACTGATAGGTAAGATCTTCGTAAATCCTTGCGGCTGTTAAGTCTTACACTTGCGATAGCTGCGATTAAACTGGAACTCAAGGATTGACGGAGAGGACGGCCAGCGCGCCGCCGTCATCCAGATCGAGTTTGTCGGTAATTCTAAATAAAGGGCCTTTGTGGTGACCCGGCTGGACTTGATTGGCCCGGAGAAATTCCTCCTGCTTTTCCAACACATCCAACTTTGGTCGTGATTTGCACGCCGAACGAGTAGAAATTTGGATTGTCTATGTAGTTCGTGATTACGAAATCGAGTTTATGTTTATGGTCGAGCCGCGGATCGCGCTGAATTCTACAACCGAAGCCCTCAAGTTTGGTGCAGATGCGATCTTCCGCATCCAGACCCCGTCCGAAACGTTGCCATGCCATATACTCCTTCCTGTAACCTACATACGAAATGATTCATTCCTGCACTCAAGATTCTCGATAGCTGAACTGTAGCCTGTGGCAACTTGTGGCGAGCTTCTGTAAGCGTTCGCATCCTAACCTCCGGCGACTCGAAAGTATCACCTTTCGTCACAATCCCGTCAATGAATGAAGGGCTTACGTCAGCGCTCGTGCGGGTCGTGGAACGTACGCGATTTGCCGAGCATCCAAGGTTTTGAGAGTATAGAGAAGAGGGAAAACTATGGCCGGACGATCTAGTACATCGTTTCAGAAGAGGCAGAAAGAGCTCGCGCGCCAAGAAAAGCAGCGGGACAAGGCTGCCAAGACGCGTGCAGCGCAAAGAAGAAAAGGGCAATGAAGGTGAAGGACCGGAGATCATGTCGGTCGGAGGAAGCTGAGCTTCTGCGGCACGGCGTCGTCGCTGAGTAACGTGGCAGGCGCGCATCCATGCGCACCTTCCTCATCGAAAACTTTGGGTGCCGCGCCTCTCAGGCCGACGGCGCGGCCCTGGAGACCCTCCTTGAACATCGCGGTATGCTGAAACGCACTCCAGCCGCGAATCCGGCTGAACTACTCATTCTCAACACCTGCACCGTTACGGCGACGCGGATGCGGACGTGCGCGCGGCCATCGCGGCGAGTCCATCGCGAAAACCCGCATTCACGATTCTGGTGACCGGCTGCTATGCGCAGCGCGCACCGGAAGAACTCGCGGCGCTTCCCGGCGTGGAGTGGGTGGTCGGCAATACGCACAAAGCGGAGATTCCCGGACATGGTGGCCGGCGGTCGCCGTATCACGGCGGCATTTACCGCGGCGATGTGTTTCGCCTCGCAAGTTTTTTGGCCGCGCCCACGGTCGACTCCCTCACCGATCGTGCGCGGCCCTAATCTCAAGATTCAGGATGGCTGCAACAATCGCTGTTCGTTCTGTGTAATTCCCTCAGTTCGGGGCAAAAGCCGTTTCGTGTCAGCGGAACGCATGGTCGGAACAGGTCGCGGAACTGAGCCGGCGATACCGCGAAGTGGTGCTGACCGGAATCAACTTCGGGCGATGGGGACGCGAGCCGCGGCAGCCGCTTGCGGCTTGCCGATCTGCTGCGCTATTGCTGGATCGAACGCCGATCGAGCGCATTCGGCTGAGCAGCGTCGAGCCGATGGATTGGTCGGACGATCTGCTGGAACTGATGGCCGTCGAACCCCGAATCGCCCCGCACGTGCACATTCCTCTGCAATCCGGCTCCGACGCGTTTCTGCGGCGCATGCACCGCAAGTACCGCCCCCGCCACTATCGCGGATCGCGTGCTGAAAGCCCGGCCTCCGGATGCCGGATGCGGCCATCGGCGCCGATGTGATGACCGGATTTCCGGGCGAGACGGACGCGCTGTTCGAAGAATCGCGGGAGTTCATCGAAAGCCTGCCATTCACGTATCTGCATGTGTTTACCTATTCGGAGCGCCCCGGAACGGCTGCCGCTTCGCTGCCGGAGCGATTCCTATGGATGTTCGCCGGGAACGTAATCGCATTCTGCGGGAACTGAGCGATCGGAAGAATCGGGAATTCCGCGAACGAATGGTGGGCCGCACCTTTCCGCCGTCACTCTCGAGGAGCAGGGGTTCGCATTGACCGCGAACTACATCCGGGTCCGGCTTTCGCGCTGGCCCGGGCCGAACCATCTCCTGAACACGATGCCCAGCAAGTTGGAAGAGGGCGATACGAGC
>CAVTXC010000008.1:0-63688 GCA_963738525.1 Bryobacterales bacterium | reverse complement strand
CATGAGCCGTGAAGTCCTTTCCCGCCCACCCGTTCCAGCAAGATTGCGCATCCCCTATGGATCTGACCCGAGCCAGTTCTTTGACGTCTGGAATCCGCAGACTTCTCGGCGGAAGTTGATCGTGATGATTCACGGCGGGTTCTGGAGATCTCAGTTCGATCTGCTCCACGCCAGCCATCTGTGCTCCGCTTTAGCCGAAGGGGACGTAACGGTAGCCAGCCTGGAATACCGCCGGGTGGGAGAGACGGGCGGAGGATGGCCACAGACTTTAGGCGATGTCCTGACGGGATTCGCCGCCGTGTGCAAGGAGTTTCCGGGTGTCTCCAAGCCGGTGGTGGTCGGGCATTCGGCAGGCGGACACCTGGCGCTCCGCCTGGCATCGGAGACGAGGGAGATGGGGCGGGTAGTGGCGTTGGCGCCTGTCGCCTGTCTCGACCTTGCCTACTCCGCCCACCTCGGAAACGGCGCCGTCGCGGACTTCCTGGGCGGATCACCGAAGGAGTATCCCGAGCGCTACCTGGCGGCCGACCCCTCGCGCCACCCGGCGCAAGTTACGC
The DNA here is from genome assembly GCA_963738525.1 of Bryobacterales bacterium. GTDB lineage: Bacteria > Acidobacteriota > Terriglobia > Bryobacterales > Bryobacteraceae > Bog-113. Next base: position 63,131 of record CAVTXC010000008.1, on the reverse strand, counting down.
GGATTTGCGTCCATGGGACCGCGGATGAGACCGTGCCGGTGTGGATCAGCCAAGCCTTTGTAGAACGCCGCCAGGGGGACGAACCCCCGGTCACGCTCGTCGAACTTGCGGGAACGGACCACCTCGACCTGATCGACCCGCTCTCCGAGATCTGGCCGCAAGTGCGGCGGCAGATCGAGGGCGCCGGAGCTTAGTGCTCGTGCTCGCACCCTTCGAAGGTCGGGAGCATCTGGTTGCCCTGGTAGCCCAGTTCCTGGACCAGTCCCGCATACGAGGTGTAGTAGCCGTCCGTGGTCATTCCCTTTATTGTGCGGAACAAAGCCACCCCGGTGTCGTGGCTTTGTTCCGTCAATCTGCTCGCGTCGACGGCTTGGCTCAACGGCAGGAGCAACGCCACCTGTTCCTCCTCCGCTAACTCGATGAATCGCTTGGAGTGTGCGCTTTGCGCATGGGCTTCGAGCCAGGCGATCCCGTCGCGGAGGACCTTCTGCTGCTCGGGGTTCTGTTGAGCCCGCGCGTCAATGTAGTGAGGCACCCCAGCCGCTACCGCGCCCGGCGTGTCCGTTGGCGGAATGATGAGGTCGGCGAGGCGGGCTACAACCAACCCCTCTTCGGCCGTGAAGAACTTGGGCTCGAATGGGCCAACCGTAGGTGCATGGTAGTGCGGCCCGGGATGTGAGTGGGCGGCACTCATCTCTTGTGCGCGGACTGGGACAGCCAACGCCACACCCACCGCCGCGATCGTCTTCAGATGCTCTCTGCGGTTGTCAGCCATTGTGCAAACTACAATGATTGCAAACCTTGCACAATCCTGCACAATCCGGTAAGCGGCTGCTGGACGTAGGCTGCGGAATCAAAAAGCGCGCCGGTGCCATCGGCATCGATCGCAACCCGGCCAGCGCGGCCGATGTGATCTGTCGATCTCGACCACTTCCCGTATCCCTTCGCCGACGCCTCCTTCGATCGAACTCTACGCGATCCACGTCATCGAACATGTCTCGGATGTGATCCGCACGATGGAGGAGTTTCACCGGCTGGTGCGCAAAGGCGGGCTGCATCCGCATCGAGACGCCGCATTATACCGACTTCAGTTCCTTCTGCGACCCCACCCACAAGAGCCACCTCAACAGCTACTCCTTCCGATATTTCGGAGAAAATGCCGGCGGCTTCGGCTACTACTCTTCCGTGCGATTCCGGGAGCGCAAAGTCGAAGTGAAACTGCTGCAACTGTGGCGATTCATGGGATTTGAATGGCTAGTGAACCACGTTCCGCGATTCCGCAAATTCTGGGAACACTATCTCTGCTTCGTGGTTCGCGGGAAAGTGATGAACTTCGAATTCGAGCCGCTGTGAAACGTCCTGCTCCTGCTGCCGCTTCTCCGATTGGCTTCGGCACCGGGTCCAACGCCGCGTGATGACGCCGGAGCGCGCCCTTGGCCGGCGCGGCGAAGATTACGCGCATCGGTTTCTGCAGCGCACGGCTACCAGCGTTGTGGCGCGCAATTACCGCACGCCATCGGGCGGAAACGAAGTCGACCTGATCGCCTGGCACGGCGATCGACCTCGTCTTCGTGGAGGTGAAGATCGCGCACTGCGGACGATAGCTCCGCACCCGAACGCGCCGTCACCCCCGAGAAGCAGCGACGGCTAATCAGTGCGCGCAATGGCCGACTACTCACGCCGCACAAAGTGGAGTGGGGGCTATAGCCCGCTTCGACATCGTCGCCATCTTGACGGCAACCCGCCTGTCATCGAACTGTACTCCGGACGCGTTCGGAGCGTACTACTCACCTGGTAGATCCGGGCAAAACAGCACATCCCCTCACATCCTATAGGCCCTCGTTTGGAGGGTGGTTCGCGATTTGTAACAGAATCCAAACCATGAATCTTGATCTTTCCCCCGCTATCCAGCGCATCAAAAATGTTGCACGACATGATCGCGAACTTGCCCAACTGCTCTTAGCCATATTAGTTATGATCGTGTTTCATCTTCCTCGCCAGGCTGGTGCGCAACGTCGGCATTCGGATGACGCACAAGAAGCTGCACGCCAACAACGCAGGCATGGCCATCGGCCGGCTCACCCAGGGTTGGTGTTGCTGATTGGGCTTGCTAGCTCAGTCTGTCCGTCGCCCTTCCCACGTTCAAGCCGACCGATGTGATCCAACTGCTCGGGATTGGCAGTGTCGCCATCGGCTTCGCGTTTCGGGACATCTTCCAGAACTTCCTCGCCGGGATCCTCCTCCTGATCACGCAGCCATTTCGGATCGAAGATCAGATCGTAGTGAGCGGCTATGAAGGCACGGTCGAAGACATTCAAGCGCGTGCAACGCTGATCAAGACTTACGACGGCCGCAGAGTCGTAATTCCGAACAGCGACCTTTTCACCCAGAAGGTTATGGTGAACACCGCTTTTCCGAAACGTCGCATCAAGTATGAAGTAGGAATTGGTTATGGGGACGACATCGCCGCCGCTCGTCGATTGCTGCTCGAAGCCCTCACCGAGTCCGATTTGGTTCTCAAAGACCCCGCGCCGGAGGTCCTCGTATCCGACCTATCGTCCTACGCGGTCACTATCCGGGTTCGTTTTTGGATTGAACCTGCCACGCAGCGGCAGATGGTTCTGGCTATGGATCAGGTGCTTCCGAAGATCAAGGAAAAGCTCACCGCGGCGGGCATCGATATGCCCTATCCCACCCAGCAGATTCTCTTTCATGATCAAACCGAGGAGACGGATGGCGATCGTCGCCGACAACGTGAGGGCTGGCCTTCCGGGGACGCGGCCGTACCTGGCCCGAGAACGCAATCGATCAACGGTCAAAAGCCGTACGCGCTGTCGCATAGCGGCGATTGACCGGTTGCGGGTTATGCGCTTTGAGGAATCGGTTCCAACTCGCGCTTGAACTTACACTCGCCGTTCGGGCACTGGAGCACCGGGCCGGCCTTCAGATACTTCTCCACCATGTAAGCGCCGCCGCATTCGGGGCACTTCTCATCGACCGGCTTGGCCCACGCGACGAAGCTGCAATCCGGATAACGGGTGCATCCGTAGAACGTCTTGCCCCGCTTGGAGCGCCGCTCCGAAATCTCGCCCTCGTTGCACTCCGGGCACTTCACGCCGATCGTCTTCTGCTTGACGTACTTGCAAGCCGGGTAATTGCTGCAGGCCGTGAACTCGCCGAAGCGGCCGATACTTGGTCACCAAGTTGTTGTCGCACTGCGGGCACTTCTCATCCAGCGGCTGGTCGGCCTTCTTCTGCTTGCCGCCGATCGGCTTGGTCGTCTTGCAATCCGGGTATCCGGTGCAGGCGTAGAACGTTCCGAAGCGGCCCTTCTTCAGCACCATCGTGCGGCCGCAGTTTTCGCAGTACTCCTCGGCGTCCTGCTCGGTCAGATCGGCGCTGTCCACGTCGGGCAAATCCACCGTCAACTCACGCGTATAAGTGCATTCGGGATAACCGGTGCACGCGATGAAGCTGCCGTGCTTGCCCCACTTGATCACCAGCGGCTTGCCGCACTTCTCGCAGATGAGGTCGGTGGGCCGCTCCATCCGCTTGATGTCCGTCATGTGCTCTTCGGCGTGCTCGAGATCTTTGGTGAAGCGGTCGTAGAACCCGCTCATGGCTTCGCGCCAGTCGATCTTGCCGTCTTCGATCTCGTCCAGCTCCTCTTCCATGCGCGCCGTGTACCGCACGTCGAAGATGTCGTTGAAGCTCTCCAGCAGCAGATCCGTCACCACCATGCCCAGTTCGGTAGGCTTGAACTTGCCGCCTTCCTTGGTCACGTACTCGCGCTCCTGGATGGTCGAAAGAATCGATGCGTAAGTGGAAGGCCGGCCCACGCCGTCGGCTTCCAGCTTCTTCACCAGCGTGGCTTCGTTGTAGCGCGGAGGCGGCTCGGTGAAATGCTGTTCCGGCCGCAGTCCGCGCAGCCGCAGCTTCTCGCCTTCGGTCACCGCGGGCAGCTTGTGCTTCAGCTCCTCGTCTTCCTCGTCCTTCTGATCTTTGCCTTCTTCGTAAACCTTGAGGAAGCCGTCGAATTTCGGTACGGAACCGGTGGCGCGGAACAGATAATCGGTCCCGCTTTTGCCTTTGGCCACGTTGATGTCGATCGTGGTCTGATCGAAGACGGCCGGCATCATCTGCGACGCCACGAAGCGCATCCAGATCAGCCGGTACAGCTTCATCTCGTCTTCGGCGAGATGCTTCTCCAGCGACTCCGGAGTGCGCAGCACAGAAGTCGGACGAATGGCTTCGTGGGCGTCCTGCGCGTCTTTCTTCGTCTTATAAACGTTCGGCGATTCGGGGACGTAATTCGCCCCGAACTTCTCGCTGCATGAAGTCGCGGGCTTCGGTGAGCGCATCGTTGGAAACGCGCGTCGAATCCGTACGCATGTAAGTGATCAGGCCGACGGAGCCTTCTTTGCCCAGCTCCACGCCTTCATACAAGCGCTGCGCCAGCATCATGGTGCGCTTCACGCTGAAGCGCAGCTTGCGCGAAGAATCCTGCTGCAGCGTGGACGTGATGAACGGCGCCACCGGATTGCGGCGCTTCTCCTCGCGTGTTGACGGACCTGACGACGTAATCGACGCCGTCCAGATCGGCGACGATCGCATCCGACGCTGCCTGATTTGCCGATCTCGGCGTTTTCGTTATCGCGCTTCAGCAGCCGCGCCGCGAAGGCGGGCGGTTTCTTGGCCGCCAGGTCCGCGTCGAGCGACCAGTATTCCTGCTTGATGAACGCCCGGATTTCGCGCTCGCGTTCCACAATCACGCGCACCGCGACGGTCTGCACACGGCCGGCGGAAAGTCCGCGCCGCACCTTGTCCCAGAGCAGCGGAGAAATCTTATAGCCCACCAGGCGGTCCAGCACGCGGCGCGCCTGCTGCGCTTCCACCTTGTGCACGTCCACCATCAGCGGCTTCTCGAACGCCTTCTGGATGGAGTTCTTCGTGATCTCGTTGAACATCACGCGGAAGATGCGCGGGCCGTCTTTGTGCCCATCCAGTTCTTCCTGCAGGTGATAACAGATCGCCTCGCCTTCGCGATCAGGGTCAGCCGCCAGGTAGACGAAATCCACCTTCTTCGCGGCGGACTTTAACTCCGCGATCAGCTTCTTCTTGCCTTCGATCACTTCATACCGCGGCTGAAACCCATTCTCCACATCCACCGCCAGATCCTTCTTCGGAAGATCCTTGATGTGGCCGAGGGAGGCCTTCACGATGTACTGATTGCCGAGATACTTATTGATCGTCTTCGCCTTGGCGGGCGACTCGACGATGACCAGCGATTTTGCCATGACTGCTTTCTTAAATCCCGTTAACCGAAATCGACTGAATCCGGAGCGCGTCACACTGACTCGTCCGGATCCGCTCTGACCTTAATAGGGCTACCACACTTCAAGACGCAATAGGTGTCCGACCGGTCTGAGGCGAAGACCTATTGAGGAGTGAGGGGTTTTGCCTGATCAGATGCCGCTCGATGGGAAATGGTCGCAACGCTCCCCGGAAGTAGCTGATTACAAACGGTTACGGGATTTCCGTATGTGCTCTGTTTTCGCAGTGTATAATTTTGCCACTCCCTTTCGTCAAACCGTCAACTATGGCTCCTCTCGACAACTCACTGACGAAACTCATTTCCGATTGGCAAAAGGGTGATCGGGTGGCTGAGGCCAAGCTCTTTGAGAGGCTTTACAGCCGGTTGCATGCCATCGCGGTGCATTGCTTGCGCAGCGAACAGAATGTGCAGAGCCTGAATGCCACAGCATTAGTCCACGAAGCATACGTCAAGTTTCGGAAGACCCACGATGTGCGCATCATCAACCATGGCCACTTTCTAGCCTTGGCCGCGCGCATCATGACGAACCTCATCGTGGACAGGGCTCGCGCGCGTCACGCAGCTCGCCGTGGGGGGTCTTTCGTGCAAGTGGAGTGGGATGACGAGATCATCCGTTCCGACAGCGACGCGGACGAGATCCTGATGGTCGCCGAAGCCATGGAACGCTTGCGCGCGCAAAGCCCCCGGCAAGCCCGGCTGGTCGAATTGAGGTACTTCGCTGGTTTCACGGACGAGGAGTCTGCGCTGGCGCTTAGTTTGTCTCCTCGTCATGTCCGTCGCCTGTGGGATTCCGCCCGGGTCAGGCTACGGGGCAACATCAATGGAACCCCTTGATTCTCCCGACCATATTGATCGCGTCAACGATCTTTTCTCTGACGCGTTAAATCTACCATCGGGAGAGCGTCCCGCGTACGTTGCCAGGCATGCCGGTTCGGATTTGCGCCTGCGCGACAGTGTGGTCCGCATGCTCAGCCGATTCGACAGCATGGGCGGGTTTCTGAACGATCCTCCGCTGGGAGCGCTTGGCGGAACGCCCTACGAGATTCGAACCGGCGATGTGCTCATGGAGCGATTCCGCATTATGGGCCCACTCGGCCGCGGCGGAATGGGCGAAGTTTACCGCGCCGAGGATTTCGAGATGCAGGACATCGTGGCGCTCAAGATCATCCGCGCCGAGTGGCGGGGCAGAGACGAGGTACTCGCCCGGTTTCGTAAGGAGATCCGGCTCACGCGTCGCGTCGCGCACCCGAACGTCTGTCCGGTGTACGAGCCGCATACAGCAGTGCTGCCCAACGGAGCTTCCATCGATTTCTTCACGATGAAGTATCTCGATGGCGAGACACTGGCGGACAGAATGGCGAAGGGCGCTTTGCCGGCGCCGGAGCTCCTTCGCCTCGCCCGGGGAATCGCAGCCGGACTCGACGCCGCTCACGCGGAAGGGGTTAGCCATCGCGATCTGAAGCCCGGAAACATCATTCTGGTGCAGAGCCGTGACCGTCCGGAATGGCCGGTGATCACCGATTTCGGACTCGCCAGTCTGGATGCGAGCGCATCGGAGCAAACCTCGCTGAATCAGATCTGCGGCTCTCCTTATTACATGGCCCCGGAGCAATTCAGTAATGATGCTTTGACTCCGGCCGTGGACATCTATGCGCTCGGTCTGATCATCTTTGAGATGGCGACCGGGAAGCGTCCTTTTCCAGAAGAATCGATTACCGCGCTCGCGGTTCGGCGCGCGGTGAAAGATGCGCCACGACTGGAGGAGTTCGCGCCACATTTGCCCAAACCGTGGGGCGACGCGCTCGCCCAGGCGCTCTCGCGGAAGCCGGCGAAGCGACCACATTCGGCAGGCGAGCTTGTGCGCAGCTTGGAGAAGACGCCCAAGTGGAGCTCGTCGTTGCGAATTCCCGCTCTTCCCAGACCGTCGCGCAGAATTGCGATCGGCACTGGAATTTTCATCGCCACCGTGTCCGTTTTCGAAGGTATTCGGCGCTATAGAGAGTGGGGCGTCACATTGCCGGACGCTCCGACTCTGATGCTGACTAACCTTACGCACTCAGCGGACGCGAGGGACGGGGAGATTGCCCGGACCGTGGATACGCTGCTCGAGACGCAACTCCAACAATCGGCCCATCTCCGGTTGATCACCCGAGACCGCGTGGAAGAGACGGTGCGAAGACTCAAGGACGCGGGGCGCCACGACGCCGATCTCCATGTACCGCGCGTGGCTAGGGAAGTTGCGTTACGGCAAGGCGCTTCGTTCATTCTTTTTGGCAATCTTGGCCGCGAAGGCGATGAATACACCATCCGCACACGCCTCGAGCTTCTTGCCGACCGCCCGGAGACCGAGCGGGAGCATTGGACGTTTGAAAGAGTTTTCCGGGATGACGATTTCTCGTCCGTGAGCCCGGCTCTGTCCCGGATGTGCTTTCTGCTGCGAAAGCAAATGGGAGAGTCGCAACGCGATTGGGAACTGCACAGCAGCACTCCCGAGCAGCTAACCACTACCTCCTGGACGGCTCTGCAGAAGTATGTTCGCGCCAACGAAGAATGGCGCGAGGACCGGCAGCCGGAAGCGTTCGATCAACTGCGAGAGGCTCTGTCGATTGATCCTGAGTTCACGGCCGCGCGTTCCCGGCTGGCCGATCTTCTAATGGCGACGGGCGATCGCGATGGCGCGCTCGACACCTACCGCGTAGCGGTGTCGTCGCTGCAGCGTAAACGGCTGGACGACCGCGAATCCTTTCGTGTCCGCGGGATCTTTGAGCTCGATACAGGACAGTTTGACAAAGCGGCGGCGACGTTCCGTGAATACCGCCGCGTCTATCCGCGAGACGCGATTGCTTACTTCCAGGAGTCGGGTGCGGTCCGGCGGCTAGGGCAGCGCGAATATTCCGAGAGTCTGCTGCACGATGCCATCCGGCTCGATCCCGGCTCATACACGTACGCCTTCTGGCTCGCCATTTATGAGTTGGAGAACGGCGAGCTAAAGCAAGCCGGCAAGCAGTGTGAGTTGGCTGCGCGCCTCAGGTCCAGCTATTGGACGGATCAGTTACGCGCGGCGCTCGCTTTCGGTAATGGTTCTCTGTCCACAGTACGAACGTGCATTGAACATATGCGCGCATGGCCGGAGAGCCGAAGCTCCGGGTCTCAACTCAGCGCTTGTTTTCTCGCTGAATTAGGCCAATGGGCCGCTGCTGAAAAAGAAGCGCGCGACGGGCTGACTGCGCTGCGCGCACAAGGCGCTCCCCAACCGGATGTGCGGGATCTGCGAATCTGTTTAGCCGAGATTCTGCTGCGTCAGGATGATTCGGCTGAGGCAATCCATGAGTGCGAATCCCTGATCGCAGAGGGCGTCGAGGCTATCGCGGCGATGCGTATAAGCTGTCTTCTGGCGCGAGCGGGAAACGTCGCGGCAGCTCGCAAATGTGCGGCGAAGTCTTCGGCGTGGCCGGTTTATCAGCACTGGGCGATGCGACTTCACGGTGAACTTGAGTTAGCCGAGGGCCGAGCGAAGACGGCTCTCGAGTGGATGCAGAAAGCACCCGCTTCCCTGGTCCCGAATGTCTGGCCGGAATATCTGGTGCGAGCCGCGGTTGCGGCCGGCGACAAGGCCGTCGCCCGCACACACATCAACTCGCTACTCCTCAATCCAGCGCGCTTCTTCTTTCAAGCGAATTTCGTCGGTCCCGGTTTCATCCGCTGGGCCGTCGAGCATGCAAGCAAAGACCCCGGGTTTACCGACTATCACACGAATCTCGAGTGGGTACGGTTGAACATCATCGCAGCAAAAACCTAGTCGACTTATACGAAAGGAAGGAAGGAAAGCAACCAGCTATGGCCGACGTTCATCAGATGGCGCTGTTTTACCAGTTAGGAAATCCCCGCTCAGCACTGAATGTTGCGGTGACAGATTTGAATCCTACGGATGGTGGCACCTTCACCGACGCGGTGAAGACGGTACTAACCCGAGCCCAGTATAACGGGCAGGCCGACCCACAGCCGTCCGAGATAGGATTCGGGCAAAACGCTCAGCATTACGATTTGACACGGCTCAACGAGCTGTGGGACAACGGGACGGTCAATCGCGATCCCGAGACGATCGCCTCAACGCTCGGCATCTACCCTGGCGGTGGACCCTGCCCGCCCTATCCACTCGACCTCAAGGTGTGGAACAGAGCGCTCGCGTGACCCGGCGGCGAGACGTCATCACTGCATCGCTGCTGCTGCCTTTCGCCAGGCAGGTGCTGCGCGCGCAAGTGGATGAGGTCTCGCCACCCGCGGATCACTGCGCACCGCTCGCTTCGCATGCCCTGATTCGCGAACAGTTGAAAACGGCTGAATTCGCTACGATTCAAGAGGCCGTTCAACGCAAGCGACCCGCGATGTCCAACCTCGACATGGCGGAACTGGCCGAAACCTATCGCGCAGTCAACAGCAGAATCGCCGCTTCCGAAGTGCTGCAGCGGCAACTGCGGAAGCAGATCGATCTCCATCAGCTGTATTGCGGGGGCGATCCCAAGGCCGACATTCCAAACATTCACTCCAGTTGCTACTTCCTTCCCTGGCATCGAGGGCTGGTCTACTTCCATGAAAAGTTTCTCCGCAAGGTGTTAGAGGACGACGACTTTCGAATACCCGTGTTCGATTGGGATGTTGATGAAACCATCCCAGCGGGATTCCCAACCGGATGGCCGCTTCCGCAGGCTCCTGCACGCGCGGTAAAGGTGATCCCTCCGATTCCCACGCCCGTGCTTCAGAGCTGGATCGCCAGCGAAGACTGGGCAACCTTCGCCGGGGATGGCGGCACCTCCAATGGAGGCGTTCACACCTTCGTCCACACACATCTCGGGCGGCCGATGGCGGACCCTCCCTCCGCAGCATTCGATCCCATCTTCTTTTGCCACCACGCCAACGTCGATCGGTATTGGCTCTTCTGGTCGCAGACTCATCCCCACGATTACGGCGATGCGCGCCTCTGCTTCTATGACGGTGACAAACTGGTCTCTGTTGCCGTCGCGAACTTAATGAATGTGCCCTCGCTCGGGTACACGTACGACAATCCGCCGCATGCCAGCTTCTTTCGATCCCGAAAATCGCTTAACTTCGAAATAAACGATGTTCCGTTTCTCAACGGCCGACACGACTTGGCTGGAAAATTTCTCAGCGATCTGACGGGATCGAACGGGTGGGACTGGCTGCGGAGTATTTTCCACTTGCCTCACAACCCGTCAATCCCATTCCGCTGGAGTTTGCGTATCCCGGATTACGAGCCGAACCACTATTATGGTTTAGCCCTGCAATCCACCAGTGACGCGTATGAACAATGTCTTTTAGGCGGCTTTGGCGTATTCGGCGATGCACCGAATGAGAACCGCCTATGGGCGACGGGCACCTTCAACGCGAAGGTCGTTAAATTTCTCGTGGAACATCCGTTCAAGCGGCATCAACTCGTGTATGGGCAATTCGATGTCACCGGCGATCACGTAAATGGAACTGTTCTGGATCCCTTAAATCGCGGCAGGCACATCGCCTTTCTGCAACCGGCTTAGGGAACGCCTACCAGATTTTGACGTAGTTCTTGCCGGGTAGTTGCTTGGCAAGGCCCAGCATCTCGAGCTCAAAGAGAGCAGCGATGACTTCGGTGGTGCTGACGCGATCCATAGCCTCAATCAAGTCGTCGAGGTTAATCGGGGTATCTACCTTCAGCTTCCCGAGCACTCGTCGACTATTTTCGTTTTCTGGTCCGACGCCAAGCCCCTGGCCCGGTTTAAGGGGGGCTTGTTCTTGACCGGCGCCAAGGTCGAGCAAGCGCTGCTGGCCCTCGTCAATCAGCTTCCTGCGGATCGCCGGCGGCAGGTCGACAACGACATCGTTCCAATCTTGCACCAGCTTCGCGCCTTGCTTAATGAGCAGGTTGGGGCCCCAGCTCATTTTGGAGGTAATATTTCCCGGGACAGCGAAGACTTCGCGCCCCTGGTCGAGCGCGAGTTTGGCGGTGATTGCCGAACCCGAGTACTGCGCCCCTTCAACCACCAGTAGTCCCACGGCGGCGCCACTGACTATCCGGTTCCGAATCGGGAAGTTCTGCGGGAATGCGACCGAACCCATTGGGAACTCCGAGACGATCAACCCTTGCTTGACGATCTGTTCGGCAAGCTTTCGATTCTCCGCGGGATACACCACGTCCACACCGCAGCCAAGTACCGCAATCGTCGGTGCGTTCACGGAGAGAGCACCGCGATGTGCAGCCGTGTCGATACCGCGCGCCATTCCACTGGTGATCACCAGCCCTGCCACGGCTAAGTCGGACGAGAGACGCTCGGTGGCAGCGAGCCCATAGGGGGTCGGACGCCGGGTCCCTACAACGGACAGGAGCGTGCGCGAGAGAAGCGAGATGTCTCCCCGAACGTAGAGCACCACCGGAGGGTCGTAAATCTCCCGGAGAAGCGGCGGATACTCGGCGTCGCCGATCGAGACCAGGCAGGCGCCGCTGGCCCGCATCTTCCCCTGCTGCTCCACCGCTTCGTCGAAGGTGCAACCGCTCGCGATCGATTGCGCCACCGAACCTGGCAAACCCGCAGCTTCCAGTTCCGAACGCGAAGCGCGAAAGATGGCTTCCGGAGAACGGAACGTTTCGACCAGTTGGCCTGAGCGGCGCGTGCCTAAACCCGGTACCAATTTCAAGGCCAGCCAGTACAGTTCGTCTTCCGCGGTCAGTGTGGTGGGCATGGTGGAGGAAACTGAGTGCCGCCGTCATACAGGAGATCTCCAGAATCGGCAGGAAATCTCTAGAATCGGGCGTTGTGTTGCAATGGATGAATCGTGACTGTTGAAGAGACAATCCACCATTTGAACGATCTGATCGAAGTGGCTTTCGATGGCGAGGCCGGATACCGGACCGCAGCCGAGCACGTTTCGGACGATCATTTCCAAACCGTGTTCGCCGATTACGCCAAGCAGCGGGCCGGTTTCGTCCGGGAACTGCAGGCGGAGGTCCGGCGCTTGCACGGGGAGCCGCGCGATTCGGGCACTTTGACGGCGGCCGTTCATCGCGGATGGCTCGATTTGAAGTCGGCGCTCTCCGGAGGGAATGCCGCGGCGATCGTGGCGGCTTGCGAAACCGGGGACGACTCAGCGCAGGCGGCGTATGAGCGAGTAGTAAACCTCGATCTCTCGGGAGAACCCCGCGTGGTGGTCGAGAAGCAGTGGAAACAGATTCAGGAGTCTCACGCGCGCTTGTTGAACCTCAAAGAGGAACACGCGCGCTGACGATCATGAAGCAGGACGCGACGTTTTTTGAAGGGATTGATCCGAAGCTCATCTACATCGCACGCAAGCTGGAAGATGCGTTGAAGCTCGAAACTCTTCTTTCGGACGAGGGCTTTGATTATGGCGTGGAAGCCGACCACTATCGCGGAGGTTTCATCTTTCAAACCGAGCGGATTGGGGCGTTCTTTTACGTGCTGCCCGCAGCGGAAGCCGCGGCTCGGCGGTTCTTAGAAGAGAAGGGATATCGTCCAGCGGAAGCGCAACCGGCGGCGCCGATATCGCCGGTTGCGCTTCCGCCTCTAGAGCAGTGACAGACTGATCGCTGTGAGCGCGAGCCGCGCAATGGATCGCCCATCCAGAGCAAAAGCCTGAGGCGCCCATTCATTGTCTGTTATGAACGTCAGTTGGCGAATGCGGTAGGGCGTTGAGGGTTGCATTATGCTCACTAAGGCGCCCACCACAATCAAGACGCGTAGAAAGTTTAATCCAGGCTGCAGCAGCCAGCGCGACATAACACCCTACGCTCTTTCTCGCTTGCGGTCTTGCCACTCGGTGATCTTCTCGCGAATGAAGTGGCCGAGTTCGCTAACTTCCTGGGGAACACCATGCTTAAGCGCGGTCTTGTCGATCCAGATTCCGCTCTTGGCATCGGTCCAGATTCCATTCCAACCGCCCGTGCCCGGCTTTCCGGACTCTTCCTCATCGTAGTAAGCGGCCAGATCGCGGCACGCATTCGAGAGCATGCTCCACGTAGCTTCAGGGGGCAGTGCGGAAAACAGCGGTGGGCCCTCCGCTCCGTCGATCAGCTGAAAGCGTTCCAGGATGCGATTGTATTGGTCGATGCTGTAGGCATCGGCTGCCTCGCGTACGCCCGTCCACTGATTCATGCGCGCCGTCCGCGCCATGCGCCGCAGTACGTTGAGCAGCCTGCGGCTTTCTCGTTGCCGTTCCGTTTGACGTTCTCGTTCCATGATTTACCTCTCGTGATGCTACTTAGACTGATCCGGCTCCCGCTTCGTCCACTCACGAAGCCGCTTCTTCCCTTCGTGGAGCCTCCACTTCACTGTCGATACGGGCAGCCCCGTAAACAATGCGATTTGTTGCATGGGCATTTCATCCAGCCACCGCAGCCGCATCACCAGCCGGCAGTTCTCGGGAAGCTGGTCGATGCCCTCGATGAGTTCGGAAGCCGCGGCTCGTTCGCGCGCGTCCTCCGACGCAATCTTCTCCATGTACGTAAGCAGTTCATCGTTGAACTCCACATGAACCGCCCGGCCCTCGCGACGAATCCAGCGCAGCGCACGATTGCGCGTGATAGCGCCCAGCCACGCCGCGAAACGATCCGGTTCATCGAGATCGGGAAGCGCCTTGAAGGCCAGGAGTAAAGCATCCTGCGCAATGTCCTCGGCCGCCTCCGGCCCTGCGATGCCAGCCGCTGTGCGAACCGCCGCACGCCGATACCTGCGCGCCAACTCGCCAAACGCATCCAGATCGCCCAGAACCGCCGCAATCGCCAAAACACCATCCGCGGCGTCCGGCGCAGAGGCCGGTGAAGCTTCGTCCACATCCAATTAGAGACGGGAAGAAGCGCGAAAGTTAGGCGGCTCGGAAATTTTCTAAATCGTGGTTAGCGGCTCAGTGTCGCGGAGCAACTCGGCGCGCGACTCTGCCAGCGTGTCGTTCAAGAACGTACCGGAACCGCTTTCCACACCGGCCAGGTACTTCAACTTGGTCGCGCTTCTTTGTAGCGGCAAAAACTCCACGTGGAAGTGGAACTCCGGGTAATCGCCGTGAGCTGGTTTTTGGCGCACTACCATCATGAGCGGCAGTTGGAACCCGTACAGGTTGTCGTACTTCAGCCGCACCGTCCGGATAATCTGAGCAAGCGAGGTCTTCTCGTGGCCGCTCATTGCGGGAAGACCGTCGACGTGGCGCTTGGAGTAGATTTGCACCTCTCCCGGGAAACGCTGCCAGTAAGGAACGAATGCGTAGAAATCCTCGTTCTCCGCAACGAACCGGACCTTGGCTTCCCGCTCGACGTGCAGCACGTGGCAGTACAGGCATTCCTTCGTCCGTGCAAAGTGGGTCCGCGCCCCGGCCAGTTCCCGGTCGATCAGCGGCGGCAGAAACGGCAGCGCGTAGATCTGCCCGTGCGGGTGCGGCATCGTTACGCCGATTGCTTCGCCCGTATTTTCAAAGATGAATACCTGGGCAACATCCAGGTCGCGATGGAGCGCTTCGGTCCTCGCGGTCCATTGGTCCACAATCTTACGCCAATGCTCCGCGTGAATCTGGGAGGGAAGCAGATTGTGATCCGGCGAATAGATCACCACGTCGCAGTAGCCTTTGGCCCCGGTGTGCCGGTAGGGGCCCACCTCGGGCGAGAATGGGCCTGAGTCCTGG
Source organism: Bryobacterales bacterium (assembly GCA_963738525.1). Lineage (GTDB taxonomy): Bacteria > Acidobacteriota > Terriglobia > Bryobacterales > Bryobacteraceae > Bog-113. The sequence goes on along the minus strand of CAVTXC010000008.1, from coordinate 48,121 downwards.
TTGAAGGCCGCGAAGTCGTTAGGATACAGCAGCGTTTCGTAATGATCGGGCACGTGTCCCGAACCCGGGCAGAAAGGGCACCAGTCCTTGGGCATCTGCGGACGGTTCTGCCGGACCGCCGCCACGCCAACCCACTCCTGCAAGAAAGGATGCCAACGCAATTCGCTCACACGCCTATTGTATGAGTCGACTTCCTGGAACCACGCGGGCTCACGCTCCTAGTGCGCGGGATGCTCCGACACGGATAGAACGTTGCCGTCCGGGTCCTTGAACCAAGCGACCGAACTGCCGTCGGGTGTTGCCCAGATTCCCAGGTTGTCCTGCGGCACGAAACCGTAGCGCTCAAAGACGACGCCCTTGGCGGTAAGAGCCGTAACCAAGTCTCGAATCCCGGTCACTTCCCAGCCGAGTATCGTAAATGGTTTAGCTTCAATTTCCTTCGCTTTTACAACCCGCAGCATATTCCCGTTGGCATCGAAGACGGTCGCGAAAGGATCGTCGCTGATGAAACGTAGCCCCAACTTTCCTTCAAAGAACTCGCGAGCCCGCGCGGCATCTGTAGTCGGCACAAAGCCGATGATCTTTGATCCGGATAGCATTCTTTCTCCCTTGCTTTCGATCAAGCTGAGGCATCGTAACAGTTGCCGTGGTTCGCGCGCTTTCGCTATTCTGACGTGCGATGTCGAAATTGCGCCAGAGCGGCGGGAAATATGAAGGAGCTCAAATCGTCACGTTTTCCTGTGAGTTTGCGAACGGTCACTTTATCCCGGAACACTCGCACAGTTGGGATCAGTTTGTTTACGGATGCCACGGCGTCATGACCGTGCGGACCGCGAGAAGCATCTGGGTGGTACCGCCGCAGCGCGCTGTTTGGGTTCCCGCCGGAGTGCCGCACGCGATCACCATGTCGGGCGCAGTGACGATGAAGACGCTCTACCTGGTCACAGGCCTGGCTTCCCACGTTCTTCGGGACTGTTGCGTTTTGAATGTGTCGAGTCTGATGCGCGAGTTGGTGCTGCACGCGTGTGAATGGGAGATGCTAAGCACGGATGTTCCGGAACAGAGCCGGTTTATCGGCGTGCTGCTCGATCAGATCCAGCGTATCGAGACAATTCCCTTTCAACTGCCTAACTTGGCCGACGCGCGCGCGGCTCGTGTCGCGGCCCGATTGTTGGAGAATCCAGGGGACGGGAGGACAGTATCCGAAATTTGCGCCGAGGCTGGCGCGAGCAGACGAACGATCGAACGGCTATTCCAAGCGGAAACGGGCATGACCGTCGGCAAGTGGCGGCAACAGCTCAGTCTTCTGCATGCCGTGCGACTGCTCGCAGGAGGCAGCAAAGTGACCGCGGCCGCGATGGACGCCGGGTACAGCAGCCCGAGTGCCTTCATCTCTATGTTCCGGAAGACGCTCGGCACAACTCCGGGCAACTACTTCAGCGTCGCGGTTCTTTAGAACGACTTCACGGAAAGAGCCGCGAGATCGTCCACTCGCATCGTTTCTTTCACGACAAACGCCTCCCCATATTTCACGCCAATCAGGTTCCCATAAAATCGGGCGATGGCGGCCAGGCGTTCGCGCACCTCGGTGGCGGGCGGAAACAAGTCGCTGCCGCTTTCGGTGGCGCCGTACTGCGATTCGTAAGCGAATAGAGAATCCATGCGGCGGTCGAATTGTCCCGTGATATCCACGACGAACGAAGGCGGCACATTCGCATATTGCGACGAGTAGACCACTTTGTAGGGCCGGTGCGGTTCAGTATACGGATCGATTTTTCTAAGCCCTGCAAGAAAGCACGCTTCGTAGGCCAGTTCCCCAGCTCGATAGTGATCCGGATGGCGGGCCTCCCAATACGGGATGATCACGACGCGCGGGCGCACGATGCGAATCTTCTGAGCGAGCGTCATTCGCCCCGCGAGCGAATTTTCCAGACGAGCGTCGGGGAAGTGGAGATTGTCGCGCCACTCGCATTGGAGGATCCGCGCGGCAGCTTCGGATTCCGCCACTCGGATTCCGGGCGAGCCGCGAGTCCCCATATCTCCCGCGGTTAAATCGATAATTCCAGTCCGATACCCGGCCTCTGCCATACGCAGCATCGTGCCGCCGCAGGTCTGCTCCACGTCATCCGGATGCGCGGCAATCGCGAGAATATCGAGGGTCACTCTGTGATGCTACTGTACCGGCTAGCGGCCCCTGATTTACCAGCTGATGCGCCGGCGTTGCCACTGGGGCGTGGCAGTGCCCAGCAGGTTCACAAGCAACATGCCTGCGAGAAATCCGCCGATATGCGCGAACCATGCGGTTCCGGCTTGAGATTCATGCGAGTCGGCGATGGTTCCAAATCCGCTTACCAGTTGGGTGAGGAACCAGTAGACAAGCATGAAAACGGCAGGAATCTGAATGCGCGTGATGAAGATGAAAAACACCAGCGTATCGATCCGGGCCCGCGGGAACTTCACCAGGTAAGCGCCCATGACACCCGCGATCGCGCCGCTTGCGCCTACCGTGGGCAGCGAGGAATCCGCGTTGAAGAAGTCGTGGGTGATGGCCGCAGCCACTCCACACAGCAAATAGAACAATAGGTACTTGCCGTGTCCCATGATATTCTCCAGGCTTCTTCCAAACGCCCAGAGGAACAGCATGTTGCCGATGATATGCGCCCAGCCGGCATGGATGAACATGCTCGTCAGGATGGCGGTTGGATGGAAATGCGCGGGAACGAGTCCGTAGTGATTGATCAGGAAATTCAGCGTGTAAGGGTCGAGTGAAATCTCGTAGAGAAACACCAATGCATTCGCCAGAATCAGCATCGTGGTGACAGTCGAGGGCGAATACTTCGGCTGATCGTCTTGGATGGGAAACATGCGTGCGGCCTACGGAACGAACTCAGGATGCACGTGACGGCCGGCGGTACGCATCAACTCGCGAGCGGCGTGCGCGTCTCGGATGCCCCCTCGTGCACCAATAGCCGTGCAGTTCAAGGCGGCCATCGCGTTCGAAAAATCGAGTGCGTCCGGTAGGGACATGCCTTTGAGAACAGAGTAACAAAACGCTCCGTGAAACACGTCTCCAGCGCCCGTTGTATCAAGGCAGTGCACGACATAACCTGGGGAGTAATGGAAGCGCCCGTCGGCCAGCGCGAGCGCTCCGTGGGAGCCCAACGTCATGGCGGCAACGCGCATCCCGTGTTCTCGCTGAATGGCTTGCAGCGCTTCGCGCGGATCCTCGATCCTGGTCCATCGCCCTGGGAATTCACTGCTGGCGATCAGGTAATCGACCAGAGGGAGAACCTTCTCAAATCCCGGATAGATCGTATCGACGTCCACTGTAACCGGGATTCCGTGATTCCGCGCGATGCGGGCTGCATGCTCCACCGCCGCGGTATCATGCCCGTCGATGTGCAGCAGCCGCGCGCATGTGATCTGCTCGGCGAGAATCTGCTCCGGACGAATGGACAGGCAATCCGGACGGCTCCAGAAAACGGTCCTCTCCCCGGTTGATTGATCGATCACGATATAAGCGGACTGATTGGGGCAGTTCTGACGCCGTTGAACGTGCTGAAGGTCCACTCCCGAACCTAAGAGGGAGCGCATCTGGATCTCGCCGCGCTCATCATCTCCGACGGTACCGATGTACTTCGCGCGCAGCCCCAGTCGCGCACACGTCACCATGGCGCTCGCGACCTGTCCTCCCGGGCTCACAATCTCATGATGAAATGGCACCTTCCCGCCGTACGCGGGGAACCGCGGCACCAACAGCATCGTGTCCGTGGCATTTAAGCCAACGCCAACGACATCAAACTCCGCCGTCATAGGACAATTGGGCGAAAATGTTTACTCAGCGCCAAACCCTGTTTCTGGTACGACGACCCGATCCCCTGTCCATACAACTTGTCCGGAACTTCCATTAATCTTTCGAACAACAGCCGTCCCACATACTGACCGTCCTCCAATAAGAAAGGCACTTCGTGCGAACGCACCTCAAGCACGGCGCGCGTTCCCTTGATATCGTCGGTTCCGTACCCGAACCCCGGGTCGAAGAAGCCTGCATAATGAATGCGAAACTCGCCGACTGAGGGATCATAGGGAACCATTTCGGCCGCGAACTGGGGAGGGATCCGCACCTTCTCGCGCGACGCCAGGATGTAAAATGCTTCGGGACTTAGGATCAGGTCAGCGCGCTCGGACCGGCGAATCGGCTCCCAAAAGTCGCGTGGATCGTAATATGCGATGCGGGTTAAGTCGATTTCCGGCGCCTCTCTCCGGGCGCGATAGCCGATGACAGGACTGTCAGCCGTCCCAGCCAAGTCCACGGAAAAGCGCAGCCCACCGCCAATCACGGCTTCCGCGGGCAGATCGTCATCCCGGTAAACCAGATTCACCTGTTGATCGAGTTCGCTCAATCGCGCATCCGAAGCTGCCGGGACGCCGCGTGACAAGCGCAGTTGATTGAGTCGCGCTCCTTGTCGCACCACCACGCGAAAGGTGCCCGGGACAATCTCGGCGTAGAGCCTACCTTTGTATCCTTCCGGGACCATTTCAAACTCGCGGCCGTAATCGGTGAGGAGCCGGGTGAAGACGTCGAGTCGCCCTGTGGTGCTTTTCGGGTTGGCTTTGCCCGAGATGTTCGCCGGAAGATGAAGCTCCTCTTCGAGCGGGACCACATAAACCTGCCCGACCTGCAGAGTGGCCGGCTCGACTAGAGAAATCTCCTCAATTGTATGTGCATCGAGCTTCCGACGCACCGTGGAACGTTCGTTGGGAAGAAAGCTCGCCTCTACGCGGTAAGCGAGGGGGCCCAGCCGAAGATCAATACTGGAGGGTTGGATCTGGTCCGGCGAGACGGGATTTGCCGATCGGATGTTTCCGCTCTCCACAAGTTGCCGGAGACGTTGCGAGGGAAGGATTCCGGTGGTAAAGCGGGCCTCGAAGACGCTCTCGAGTTCCGGAAAGAGGGTCTGGGTATGCCAATCCAATGTTGGATGATACCAAGGTGAGGCGCGCCTGAAGAGCGGCGGGCTCCCGCGCAAACCTAGGACTCGGGCTTGATCTCGTAAAGGTAGATCACGTGGGTAGTGCCGGCTACCTTCACCCGATCCACTTCGATAGGCTTCCACCCCGGAACTTCGTAATCGTGGGAAACGACCCGCGCGCCGGGACGAAGTTTCGCCAAGACAGGCTTCAACCGACTGTTGGAACTGGTCAGAAAATACATAGTGACTACGTCCGCCGGGCTTAGATCGACGTGGAGGGCATTTTCGTGGATCACGGAGATGCGATCCTGAAGGCCCATCGCCTTGATGTGAGCAGTTGTCCTCTGATAGATATCGCGCGACATCTCTACGCCGACGCCGCGTGCGTTGTATTTTTGGGCGGCTGTGATCATGACGCGCCCGTCGCCGCATCCGAGATCGTACACCGTTTCGCCTGCCTTGATTTTCGCCAAGCGCAACATGTCATCCACCACGGATTGAGGTGTCGGAACATCGGGTCCAAGATTGTCCGGGTTCTTAAACTGCTGCGCACATCCCAGCGAAGCGAGCAGTAGAAAAGCAGAAGCGGAGAGGACCCTCATTTTGTAGAAGATGCGATCGAAGCTACTTTCGTTCCCTTGAATTTTACAATATGCGACACGACATCGGACCAGGAGTTCCACATATCGTAGGGCTTGGAGATCGTGTACTCGAACCCGCGCAGCCGCTTCACTACGTTTCCGATCGCGTCTCGCCAGGGATTTCCAATCGGATTCAGGTTGTAATTAAGATAAAAAACCGGGAAGTTGATGTCGCTGCTAAGGGCCTTCACCTGTTCCGTCGGGACAGCAGTCTCCATCATGACCTTCGGACCGGCGAAGATAACGGCGTCGGGATGATCGTTTTCCATCTCGGTGGTGATCAATTGGGTCAAGAATTCCGTGTCGGAATGCTTTTCCTCGAGCTGAGATACCCGAACCGTGCCCAGTTTCACGGAATTCAAACTTTCTCCCAGAGCAGGGAAGTCAATGTGGGGAGCTTCCACCTGGCGATACACTACCCGCTGCTCCTGCATATTGAACGCGACCAGAGAAAACTTAGCAATACGCGGTTCGCGACAAATATTCCGGAGGATCGCGACCAGAGCCGCCGTATCGTACGGCTGCATGGTCGACGCAAGGTAGTGCTGCGGCGCGAAGTTCAACAGAATCTTAACCTTCAATGGGTCGACGCTTGTGCGCGGGACATCTGGTTCTTCCCGGAAAGGCTCCCAATCCATGGCTTCCACGACGCCCGGTTCGATGGCCAGGCGAATCGCACGATCCCGCTGCGAAAGCTCGGTATTACTGGTCCAGAATGAGCTGCAAATGCGCTGACTGCGGTCGCGCATCATCCAGTCGACTTTATAGTCGCCTTCTCCGAAGGTGTACGTCCCCCCAACAAAAGCATGCCCTCCCGCGTTTTCATCGAGCTTTGGAACGGAGATCTTTTGCGTGAAGTAGGCAGGGTCGTCAGGCTTGTTAGCCGGCGTGATCCGAAATACCATCGTCAACAAATCGTCGCCACCGTTTAAATCCTTCATCGGGATTGAAACGTCATATCCAGCATGGAACTTCAAGTCGAAGCCCAGCTCAGGTTTGCGCGGCGTGACGGTGCAAGGAATGTCTTTTCGCTCTTCACGACTGTCGAGGATTGTCTCGTCTCCGTCGAAGACGATGACGCGAGAACCTGGGCCGTCTCCTCGCAGAAGAACCTGCGCGGGAACGCGAAGGGGAAGAACTGCTGATAAAACCAGTAACGCTATTGGCCGACCGATCCACTCCATGGATCCCCCGTTTTACCTAACGCGGTCGAGAAAACACGAACGTGCAATCAAGTTAGCTGACGGAAGCAGCGGATGCAAGCCTGGAAACGTGGGGAAAGTTCCAACAGCCACGATTTCGCCTTGCCAAAACGCAGTGAGCGGGAGCGTAGGGAAGAATTCAATGGGTATAAGCTTGCAAACAACATCACATTTAGAGATGACCGAACCGCAACTCAAGGCTGAACTGTCTGCGGCACGCGCGGAAACCGATCAGTTGTTTCGTTTGATCAGTGACGAAGATCAATACTCCCGACCGTTGCCGCAAAGACATCGCATGATCTTCTATGTAGGACACCTGGAAGCTTTTGATTGGAATCAGGTCGGCCGGCAAGGTCTAAGCGCTCCACAAATCCACCCCACCTTCGACCGGCTTTTTGAGCGCGGTATCGACCCAGAGCCGGGTCAACTGCCGTCCGATACCATTGCGGATTGGCCGTCTCTCGAGGAGACGCGTTCGTACGTAACATCTGTTCGTGATCGGCTCGACGCGGTCTGGAACGAGGCGCCACCTGAAATTCGCCAAACCGCTCTCGAACACCGCTGGATGCATGCGGAAACTCTGGCCTACCTGCTCCATAATCTTCCGCACGATCGTAAACGAAGACCGCTGTCGAGTATCTCGGAGATCGAATCGAAACCCTCGATCGTCGATCAACGCTTCATCACCATCCCCGCTGGTCGTGCAACCATGGGCCGCAACCCCGGTCAGGGGTTTGGCTGGGACAACGAGTTTCACGAAATGGTAGTGGATGTCCCTTCTTTCGCGATCGCCAAGTACAAAGTGACCAACGGCGAGTTCCTCGCGTATGTCAACGAGGGTCATCCAGCCCCGCACTTTTGGGAGCAGCAGAATGGGGAATGGTTTTACCGGGGAATGTTTGAATCTGTTCCGCTGCCCGTCGATGCACCCGTCTACGTCACTCAGCAGCAGGCTTCCGATTACGCGAAATGGCGCGGAATGGCGCTCCCCACAGAAGCGCAGTTTCACCGGGCGGCTTATGCAACGCCCGAAGGTGGAGAGCGGGAATTCCCCTGGGGGCTCGATTCCGCGCACCCCGATGCGCATGGAAACTTTGACTTCCGCCATTGGGACCCAGTATCCGTGACCAGCTACCCGGGCGGCCGGAGCGCCTTTGGAGTCGCTCAGACAATCGGAAACGGCTGGGAATGGACCAACACTGTTTTTGGGCCGTTTCCCGGCTTTGAGCCACGCCCTAACTATCCGGGCTACTCGGCGGACTTCTTTGACGACAAGCATTTCGTGATGAAAGGCGCCTCGCCGCGCACGGCTGCGCTTCTGACGCGCCGTTCGCTTCGCAACTGGTTCCGCCCGGATTACCCCTACGTATACGCGACATTTCGCCTTGTGGAGAACTAGTGCCGCCGACCCGTCTCGCCCTCACTTCCGCGCCCGTCCAGCAGTTCGCCTCACATGTCATGGAAGGGCTCAGCTACCCCGGCCAGAAGTGGCTGTCAGCCGAATATCTTTACGACGAATTGGGATCGGCGCTGTTCGAAGCCATCACGCTCCTTCCGGAGTACGGGCTGACGCGCGCCGACAGTCGCTTACTGGAGCGCCACGCTGCGGACATCCTCGGCGCCGCGACATCTCCATTGCGGGTCATCGAGCTCGGAAGCGGCTCCGGTCTAAAGACGCGCTGGATCTTGGAAGCTGCCGCACGGAAGTTGGGCTCCGTGCGTTACACTCCGATCGACGTTTCGGCCTTCGCACTGGAACTTTGCTCGAAGACACTCGAAACCATCGGCGGAGTCGAGATTCAGATAGAGAACGCCAGCTATCTTCCGGGCTTGCGCGCTGCGCTTTCCGCTCGCATGCCTGGCGAACGCGTACTCGTTCTCTTCCTCGGCAGCACTATTGGAAATTTCCCGCCAATCGACGCGAACCAGTTCCTGATCGATATTCGCAATCTTCTGCAACCCGGGGATTCGCTTCTGTTAGGTGCGGATCTCATCAAACCGGCGCGACAGCTGGAGGTCGCGTACGACGACCCGGTGGGTGTAACGGCGGCGTTCAATCGCAATCTTCTGGCGCGCATCAACCGGGAACTGGGCGGCAACTTCGACCTCGCCACATTCGAACACCAGGCGGTGTTCAACAGCGGCGAATCCCGTGTCGAGATGCATCTCCGCTCCCGGCGCACGCAATCCGTCCGCATCGAAGCTCTCGCCCGGTCCTTCTCGTTCCGCGCAGGCGAGACGATCTGGACGGAATCCAGTTATAAGTTCACTCCGGAAGGGGTTCGTGAAATGGCGCGCTCCGCTGGATTCCTCTGCACTTCGCAGTGGATCGATGAAGAGTGGCCATTCGCCGAAAGCCTCCTCACGGCTGGTTGATGGAGAGGCGGCCGGCATTACCTATCGAGTTCCGCGGCGTCTCCTTCGAGGCGTCCGGCAAACGCATTCTGCAGGAACTTTCCTTCACCGTATCGCCCGGTGAGACGCTAGTTCTTTTGGGCAGAAGCGGCTCCGGCAAAACGACGGCGCTTCGTCTCATCAATGGTCTTCTCGCTCCCACTTCCGGCGATGTCCTGGTCGGTGGCCGTCCGGTGCGTGAGTGGAACCTGATCGAACTCCGCCGCCAATCCGGCTATGTGATCCAGGAATCCGGCCTTTTTCCCCACTTCACCGTGGAGCGGAACGCCGGGTTGATTCCTGCTCTGCTCTCCTGGCCCAAGGCGCAGATCTCCGCACGAACCGGCGAACTTCTGAATGCGGTGGGGTTGCCACCCGCTGAGTTCGGCCACCGCTACCCGCGCGAGCTCTCCGGAGGTCAGCGCCAACGCGTCGGAGTCGCCCGCGCCCTTGCCGCCAATCCGGGTCTCATGTTGCTTGATGAACCCTTCGGCGCTCTCGATCCTGTTACCCGATTGGAGCTGCAGCGCCAGTTTCTCGAGCTTCGGGATAGGGAGCCGTTCACCGCGGTCTTCGTTACCCACGACGTGCGGGAAGCGCTGAAGCTCGGTTCCAAAGTAGCGCTCCTGCACCAGGGCAATCTCGAGTTTCTCGGCACTCCGGAAGACTTTCAACACTCGGCAGGGGAAGAAGCGCGCCGCTTTCGCGAGGTACTCGATTGATCCCGAGAGGACTGCTGGAAGATCTCGGTGAACTCACAGTAGAACATCTCGTGCTGGTCGCGATCTCGCTTGCCGCGGCCTGCGCCATCTCGATTCCCCTCGCGATTGCAATTTCGCGGAGGCCTCGCACTAGCCGGTGGGTTCTGGGTGTCACCAACATCTTCCAGACGATTCCCAGCCTGGCTTTATTCGGCTTCCTGATCCCGATTCCGTTCCTGGGCGTAGGTAAAGCCACTGCGATTGTCGCTCTCATTCTTTACGCGTTATTGCCTGTATTGCGGAATACCCTGGCCGGCATCACGGGGGTCGATCCGGCGGTGCGCGAATCGGCTGTCGCGATGGGGATGACTGCCCGCCAGATCCTCTGGCAGGTGGAACTCCCATTGGGCGCGCGGTCCATCCTCACCGGCGTGCGCATCGCCACCGTGACCACGATCGGCACCGCGACCATCGCTGCCGCGATTGGGGCCGGCGGTTTGGGGGTTTTCATCTTCCGGGGCATCGCCTCCATCGATACCCAGCAGATCCTGGCAGGGGCCATTCCGGCCGCGCTCATGGCTGTGCTTGCCGACGAACTGCTCGGCTGGGTAGAACGGCGGCTTGCTTGAGACTGATTTGTGCAACATTGTGCATTGCTTTTGCTCAACGGGGCTTGTTCTCCGCAGCGTCGTCTGACAGTCGGTTCGAAGAACTTCACCGAACAACTGGTTCTCGGGGAGATGATCGCGCAACACCTCGAACGTGAACTGCATCAGGATGTTCGACGCAAGCTATATCTAGGAGGGACCTTCCTCGCGCAGAAGGCCTTGGAAACAGGTTCTATCGATCTCTACCCGGAATACACCGGAACCGCCCTGGCCTCCGTTTTGAAGCAGCCCCTGGTGAAAGATCCAGCCGCCGCGATGGAACGGGTGAGGGCAGGGTACCGGCGTTGGAATCTTCAATGGATGAACTCACTCGGGTTTGAGAACACCTTCGCCATGGCGATTCGCAACGAAGATGCCGACGCGCGACATGTTCACTCTCTTTCCGAGGCAGCCGATTACCAGCCGGGTTGGCGAATAGGGGTCGGTTATGAATTTGAGTCAAGGCCCGACGGTCTTCCGGCACTGTTGACGACGTACGGGCTCAGAAAAGCGGGGTCCGTCCGTACCATGGACCTCGGGCTCCTCTACAAAGGGTTAGCGCAGAAGCAAGTTGACTTGGTTGCAGGCAACTCGACAGATGGCGCATTGAGCATCCTGCCCGTCACCGTATTGAGAGACGACAGGCGCTTCTTCCCGCCGTACGAAGCGGCGATCGTGGTGCGATCCGCCGCGTTAAGCGGGTACCCGGGTCTCGAACCCGCGTTACGAAAGCTGGAGGGGCGCTTCACAACCGAGATGATGCGGAAGTGGAACTACGAAGTCGACGGACTGCATCATCCCGTTCGCGAAGTCGCGGCAGCTGCCTTGCGGCAACTCGGTCTATAAACCGGCATTAAGCGGCAAGCTTCTTATGCGTGCCGTAAGCCTCGGTGAGTTGCGCCAGGATGAACAGCATCTCCTCGCACCACAGCCACATGTCGCAGGAGGCAAGGTCAAAGGCGTCACCTACCTTCTTCAGGCGGGTTATCTGCAGGCGATCAAGAATATCCATCTGCCGGGTGAATTCCTTGTCCAACCGTGCACGCTGGCGGTCGAGTTTGTGGAAGAGTCTCGGGCCATGGCAGTCACGGACCCAGGCTAGAGTCTCCGCCTGCGCCATCTCGGCGTAGTTCAACGGACGACCAAGTTCTGCCTCCAGGGCAAGGTAGGCGGATTCGTAAATACTGAATTCGATCTCCTCCGCGCGCCCAATCTCCCATTGAGCGTTCGCGATCTGCTGCACGGCGTACTGTTCGCGGTACCCTACTGGCCGGAGTTCGGCAAAGCAGGTGGCCACCGACTCGAGATAGGGTTCGAGCAATGCTTCCGTAAGTTGCACTAGAGGGCGCCGCACGTTAATTTGACTAATCCGCTCAACGGCGGTGAGGTCCACAGGCGGCGCCTTCCGGCAAACTGCCGAAAATGCCGGGGGTGCATTCTTTAAATGGTTGTTGAATTTCGTCTGTATTTCGGTGATCTGTTCGGTGCGCTTCATCTACCGACAGAACTATCACGCGCAAACCGGCTGTAAAACCTTTCGCCCTTGCAACCTATTGCATTCATTGGGAATTTGTTTCCAAAACTCCTGTCACCGTATGCCTTCGGTATCACGATTCACACCATGTCCCTGAATAAGAAATGCATGACAAGTTAATCAATTGAATTACAGTAATATTCCTTTCCATTTCAGGAGATAATGTGTACGATTTAATACTATTCATATGAAGGCCGCAAGCGTGAACATGAATGGTAAGTTCGGAGCTTCGGCCTAACTCTAAGTGATTGCTTTCAGGAGGCTTCTTATGGGACAGGGACCGATTATTCTTGTGATTCTGGGCAACTTATTTCCGTGGTGGTAACGCGGGATCGCACTTATACAAAAACGAACTAATTCGACGAAATTAATGAGTCCGGAATCGACGCGTGTTTTCGCCTCGACTCCGGATTTTTCACGTGATCTAAAAAGCTTCCGCGCCGGCTTCCGCTACCGCTTGATCCTGCTTACCCAGGCCGCCGCTCACCCCAATCGCTCCTACCACCTGCTCCCCGCGTTTCAACGGCACGCCACCAGCGAAGATCATCACCTTCCCCTGATTAGAAGCGTGGATTCCGAAGAATTGATCTCCTGACTGACTTAACTCGGCCAAAGCCTTGGTTTCAATGTCAAACGCTCGAGCGGTCCAAGCTTTCTTGATGGAGATGTCAATGCTGCCCATCCAGGCTTTGTCCATCCGGACGTGCGCGACTAAATTGCCGCCTGCATCCGCAACCGCGATATTCATTGGTTGGCCGATCTCTTCTGCCTTCTTCTCGGCAGCTGCAATGATTCTTCTGGCGTCCGCTAACGTGATCATGTTTGCTCCTTACTCGGTCGAGTATATATAGGCCGCGATATCGGTGGCGTCGCGTTCGGTGACGCCCAGATCGGGCATAGCAGTTCTATCATTAACTTCTTTGGGCTTTCGAATCCAGTGCACCAGATTGGAGGGGGTGTTCTGTAATACTCCGGCCACATAGCTGCGGCGTCGGAGACCGGTTAGACTCGGCCGCACCAATCCCTTCGCGTTGTTGAGCCCTCCGACTTCGTGACAAGAGCCGCATCCATAGCGATAGATAGCCGCCGCGCCGCGTACCGGGTCGCCACCGGTCAATGCTACTGCCACGCGCGTGCGCTGGTTGGTGCACGACATGACCGACACGCTTGCAATTACCAGCGCAGACCACGCGAGCAGATCGGGCCGAATCGCAGGTGGAGCGTTCATAATTTTGAACGCCATGAATCCTCTGCGCGTGTGCCCCATCAGAGATTAACAGCCCTACCGCGAGGCGGTTCCGTGACGGAAGTCTGCGTCACTCAGCCGAATATAGAGTATCCTGCTCAGAGCGCTTTCATCTCGTCTCAAAGCGCTTGCTGCCGCCGTGTTGCCAACCTCACCCGATCTCGAACCCGATTCGCCCGCCGAGCCGACCTCTCGCCCGCTTGCAACCTGGGCCTTTTGGATTCTGATTGCTTTAGCCTTTCTATCCGCGCTCGAAATGATCTGGATGCCGTTAGCTCTCCCTGGTCTGGTAATCCTCATTGTGGGCGCGATCGGAATCCGAAAGCGTTCCATTTGGAGCGCCTACGGGTTGGCCTTGTGGTTTGGCCTGAATGCCATCGCCTCCATCGGAATCTTCGCCCGAGATGACGTAGGCCGCAGCGGTGGAAAGCTGTGGATCGCGCTGGCGGTTCTCAGCCTGCTTTCCGCCGGCTTCGCGGTGCTTCTGTTTGGCGCCGGTCGCGAGCTTAGCCGCACCGGAGGCAGACCTGGAAAGGCATGGCCGTGGCTGGCAGTCGCAACCGTCTATGTGCTTTTCGCGCTGTTTTTCCGCGTCCAGGTGATGCCCACCGCTTCCATGGAGGATACGATCCTCGTCGGGGATCGTATCCTCAGCCGGACGTCGTTATTCGGTCCTATCCATCGCGGCGAACTCGTGGTGTTCCGATTTCCACCGGATCCGCGCCAGATCAACCTGAAGCGGGTTGTCGCCATCGGCGGAGATCGCTTGTGAATTCTGGACAAGCAACTATTCGTCAACGGCATCGCAGTCCCGGAGCCTTACGTCCGGCACAAGACCGCGTCTATGGATAGCTACCGCGATTAGTTCCCTTCCGGGGAGGCGAGAATGATCTATCCCACCGCAACGATGATGCTCCAGAAAAACGTGCAAGGCGGAGAAGTGGTGGTCCCGTCGGGCGTTCTGTTTGTTCTGGGCGACAATCGCGACCTGTCTCTCGATAGCCGCTACTTCGGGTTCGTTGCTTTGAACGAAGTCATCGGAAAGCCCGTTTTGGTCTATTACTCCGTCCAACAAAACCTGGCTCAGCCAGTCGGCACTGCCGTTCTGCCGCCCACCTTTATTCACGCTCGTTGGGATCGCACATTTAAGCTCGTTAAGTAGTTTCAGCGCGCTCGCATGAATTCACCGCTCTCGCGTAATCGCGTGCGGGATTCGCTTTCGCGCAGCCAAGCCGCAAACATCCACACGCCAGCCACAATGTAGACCACTCCCGCGGGCACCCACATAATCAAGCCACCGGCTTGCTGATCCTCCAAAGGCGTCCAGCCCCAAAGAGGCGCGGTAGCCGTGTAAGCCGCATACCAAAAAACGGGCGAGAACGTGAGCAAAGCTCCCAGAACGCTCGTATGAACGGCCGTGGTGAAAACGTAAGAACCCCTGCGCCATAACCCGCGCCACCGCGCGCGTAGAACAGCGACCACCAGAAAAGCAGCGCCGAACCGAAGAAACTCAAATGCTGTGCGGCATGCACCCATTCACTGCGGAGCGTGGCTTCAAACAGATAGGGAATGTGCCAGGCCCACAGAGCGATGGCGTGGATCCACCAGGCGGAGAGCGGCTCGGTAACCCCCGCCACACCGATTGAACGGCGTAAGCCTTGGACCAGCGACCCAACCCGCGTCGCCACTCAAACGGTAATCCCCAAAGCAACGGAACGAGTGGCCTTGCTAACACCAGCAGCGGAGCAGCCAGCAGCATCAACGCTTCGTGCTGCGGTGCGCGAGCACCTTCCGCGCTCGTCCCCCGATCGTTATATCGAGCAGCACATTTTCGTTTACCGCATCGTAGTCATGCTGGTCGTGCGGAACGATCTGATACGCCCAAATGGCTTCACCTGTTTCCGGTCGCCGCGCGAACAGCGTGCACGTCCATTTGTTATCGCCGGGCCGCATCTCCGGGTTCCACGGCCCCGGATTAGACGTCCCGTAGTAGATGAGATCCAGGTCCGGATCGTAGGAGATCCAACTCCAACCCGTGCCGCCGCCGATCTTCCACCCATCCCCCTGCCAAGTCTTGACTCCGAGATCTTTGCCGCGATGATCTTCGTAGAAGGGCTTGAAATTCGGTCCGATCAGAACATCCTTATCGGGCCCGGTCGCATATGCCCGCCAGGCCACCTTCCCCGAATTCTCATCTAGACCGGCCATCCAGCCCCGCACCCCGAACTCTCCGCCGCTGTTCCCGACCAGCACCTTGCCCTTGACGACAATGGGCGCCATCGTAATCGATTCGCCAAGATTGATATCGCCCAGCTTAGTGCGCCAAACCTCTTTCCCGGTGTTTGCGTCCACCGCTACCGTCTGCACGTCGAGCGTGTTGTAGAAGATCTTTCCGTTGTCGTAAGCGGCTCCGCGATTTACTACGTCACAGCACGCGACACCCTGCGAAGCCGATACGGGCCGGGGCTGATACGACCATTTCACCGGTGCTCCGGGCTGCGTCAGATCGAGTGCATACAGAAATTTGGGAACGGCGTCACGATGTACATCGTGTTATTCACGACTAAAGGCGCCGCTTCGTGCCCATGCGTCAGGCCGGTAGAGAACGTCCAGGCCAGCTTCAGATCTTTGACGTTCGACCCGTTGATCTGATCGAGCGTGCTGAACCGCGTGCTCGCGTAATTTTTAGCGGGCATCGGCCATTGGCCGTCATCCGCTTGATTTTGAATCTGAGGCAGAAGCTGCGACGCGGCCGCGAGCCATGCGGCAACGGCGCACGAGCGTCTTACCGCCCAGCGTCCTCGTGCGGAAGAACCCTGTCCAGAGTACACAGCTAAATATTCTAGTGGTGCCCTGGAGCCATTCCTAACGAAACGAGTAAAGGTTCGTGCCTCCCACCACGTTGGAAGGGACGTGTTGGCTCCGGCTTCCTCTTTCAACCCTCCACAGCAGTGGGCGCTCGCGTGCACTGCTCGTGTTCGTCAAAGGAGAACGAATGAAAGCCGTCTTGTTGCATGCGTACGGAGGTGTGGATCAGCTCCACTATGAGGATGCGCCGAAGCCCGTACCTGGTCCCGGTGAAGTTCAGGTGCGAGTAATCTCCACCAGCATTAATCCGATCGATTACAAGCTCCGAAGCGGAGCGATGAAGAATTTGATGCCCTTACAACTTCCTGCGATCTTAGGCCGAGACGTAGCGGGCGAAATAACCGCGCTCGGAACCGGGGTGTCTGAGTTCAAAACGGGAGACATGGTGATGGGTCTCGTTAACCGTTCCTATGCAGAGTTTCTCACCGCCCCGGCCGATGTATTTTCCAAAATCCCGAATGGTCTTGATCCCGCGGAAGCCGGCGCGCTTCCCCTTATTCTCGAAACCGGAGCGCAGCTGATTGAACGCGGTGTGGAGCCAAAGGGCGGGGAAGTGGTCTTGGTTACGGGAGCGCTCGGCAGTGTCGGACGCACAGCCGTATTTGTCGCCAAACAGCACGGCGCCCATGTCATCGCCGGCGTGAGGGCTAAACAGAAGCCCAACGCGCAATCCCTCGGCGCTGATTCTGTAGTTGCACTCGACGATGGCGCCGAAATCGCTGCTCTCCCCGGTCTCGACGCCATCGCCGACACAGTCGATGGTCCGACGCTCGCCAATCTGCTTCCGAAGCTGAAGAAGTCCGGGCGGCTTGCATCCGTTCTCGGCAAACCGGCCGCCGCGGACCAAGCCGGAGTTCGGGTGAAGGAAGTTTGGGCGCAGCCTGATCCACCGCGTTTGTTCCAGCTAGCCGAAGACTATCGGGCCGGGCATTTGCAAATCCCGATTGCGGAACGCATGCGCCTGAATGAAATTCGCGAAGCCCATCTCACGGCGGAAAAAGGCGCGGCAGGGAAGATTGTCTTACTTCCCTGACACGTTAAAGCACCTGAACGGAGATTCCCCGGGGATCAAGTTTGATCCATTGTGCTTCCCAAGGGCTTGCCGTTCAAGACGAATTTATGCAGATTGTGTAACTTCCGTGTAAATTCGTCTGACCACTAGTGCGTGGTGTTAATCAGCAGCGTGGCCGAGTTAGGTTGTAAGTTCGCGACGGCTAGGCTGGGAAGAGTGCTCCCGTTCCATGTCCCAGCCGCGATGCCTTGCGGTGTCTGGCCGCCGTTGAAATAGCTCGGCTGAGCAAACGTTCCGTCTCCATTTCCAAGGAGCACAAACACATCGGCCGTGTGGAGCCCTGTTAAGGCTGCATCTAGCTTTCCATCACCATCAAAGTCGCCGATGGCGAGCGACAAGGGTTGCCCGAAAGCGGCGGAAGAGATGGGCGATTGGAACGTTCCGTTGCCCACGCCCGCCAACACGGTCACCGAATTTCCGTTCTGGTTCGCCGCCAAGATATCCAGCATGCCGCGAGAGGTGAAGTCGCCCACCGCGACGGCGATCGGGTGATTGCCTCCCGACGGGAAGCGAACGGGAGCTTGAAAGCTTCCGTCCCCCTTACCGATCAACACCGCGAGCTCGCCTACCGCATCGTCGTTTTGCCCGGGGTTCGCGCTGACGAGATCCAGTATTCCGTCTCCGTTCAGGTCCCCGGCTGCGAGCCATGCCGGACCGAGTCCAGTGGGCGAATTAATTGGAGCGCGGAAAGTGCCGTCGCCATTTCCGAGCAGAATCGAGACGCTCGCCGATCCTAAATTTGCTACGGCCACGTCAGTCTTGCCATCGCCGTTGAAGTCCGCGGCAAGAAGAAACACGGGGGACGTGCCCGCGCCGAAATTGACCGCCGCCTGAAATGTACCATCGCCATTGCCTATTAGAACCGAGACATTGTCAAGGTTGGTGTTCGCGGTGACAATGTCAACTCGCCCGTCTCCATTCAGATCGGTCGCGATCACTGCCCTCGGACTGGTGCCCACGGGATACGTCACGCCGGGCGCGAACGCCGTTCCGGACGTCGCGATCAGCACCGAAACGGTACTCGATCCGGTGTTGGCCACAACCAGATCCTCTTTTCCGTCGTTGTTGAAGTCTCCTCCCGCTACGGCCCGCGGCGCTTTGCCCGTGGGGATCGGCAGCAGTTGCTGCAGACTTCCCGCGGCCGTCCCTAACAGAACGGAGATCGTGTTCGGAGTTAAGTTCGCGACCGCTACATCCGCGCGGCGATCACCATTGAAGTCGCCGATTGCCAACGCAAAGCAATCGTTCATCTCCCAAACGCGGGGAGCGAGGAATGTCCCGTCACCCTTGCCGTAGAGGATCGCCAGAGATGAAGAAGTTCGATTGACCACCGCCAGATCGATCTTGCCGTCGGCATTAAAATCAGCCGCCAGAATACCTTGAGCCCCTAATCCACCCGCGGACACCGGCACGGGCGCTCCGAACGTCCCATCACCATTGCCGAGCAGAACGATCACTTCACTTGAGCCGCTAACCGCCAGCGCGAGGTCGAGTTTGCCGTCTCCATTCAGATCCGCGGTCACTAGCGCCATCGGCGACTGCCCAACGTTGAAAATGCTGCGCGGACGCCGGAAGGTCCCGTCCCCATTGCCGAGAACGATTGAAAGCACGGAATCGCTTTGCGCCACCGTGGCAAAATCCAGCTTCCCGTCGCGGTTGAAGTCTCCCACCACCACGTAAGACGGCGATGCATTCGAAAAAACAGGGATGCCGTTCCCAAAGTTCCCAGTTCCATCTCCCACGAGCAGGTATACGTCGTTCGAGTTCTCGTTGGCCACGACGATATCCAGATTCCCATCCCCGTTGAAGTCGCCCGCGGCCAGGGAGTTCGATCCGGTTGAAATCCCGCGCAGGTAGGTCTTGGGCGTACCGAAAGCTCCGTTGCCTGTGTTTAGGAGAACGGTGACGGTTCCATCGCTTACGTTAGCTGCAGCCAAATCAGGATGGCCGTCATGATTAAAATCGGCCGCGATAATCGATTCCGGCATCAATCCGGCGGTATAAACCGGTCCGCTCCGAAAGGTGCCGTCCCCATTCCCGAAAAACAGGAAGATCTCCCCGTTGAAAGCGCCGGCCACGGCCATGTCTTTCTTGCCGTCTCCGTCGAAATCCGCAATGGCTATGCTCGAGGGTCCGGGCCCTCCCGGCGGCCCCACCAGCGTATCCCGGCCTGCAAGGAAAGTGAGATTAGCAGCCTGACAGCAGGCGCTAACAGCAATGAGGAAGCAACCGAGAGTATGAAGGGTGAAACGCACTGCCTTTTGCATGCCTAGAGCATGGCAGCGCGAATGACATCTGAATGCAAAAGTTGTGTAAATATCTCGTGCGCGCAGACGTGATTGCTAGACTGGGCGCTCAAGAATCGACAAATGATGCGAGCTCTCTCTGCTTTCCTGGTGCTGACCTCGGCCCACGTCATGTTGGCTCAGGCGCCCGACCAAACCGCGCTTCTGCTGGAGCGCCTGTCCAACGCCTTCGGGCCGCCCGGCTTCGAGGAACCCGTCCGCAAGCTTATCGTAAATGAAATCAAGCCCTACGCCGCCAAGCTGGGCTACGACGGCATGGGCAATATCATCGCGCAGCAGGGAACCACGGGACCCCGCGTCATGCTCGATGCCCACATGGACGAGCTTGGGGGCGTTACCCGCCGCATTACCCCAAACGGATTCCTCACCATGCAGATGCTCGGCGGCTGGCTGGATCAGGCGCTCGTTGACCAGCGCTGGATCATCCTCGGCTCGAAAGGGCCGGTCTATGCCGTCACCGGAATCCGCGACATCCACGTGCTCCCTACTGACGACCGCAATCGCGTCTTCCCGCGCGATAGTCTGCTGCTCGATGTGGGAGCAAAGGACGCGGAAGCCGCGCGGCAGATGGGTCTCGAACCGGGGGATCCCGTCGTCCCCGACGCACCTTTCCACATCCTCAACGGAACCAACAACTACCTTGGCAAGGCTTGGGACGATCGCATCGGATGCGCCGTCTTAATCGAAGCTATGCGGCGGCTCGCATCCACCCCGCATCCCAACCAACTGCTCTACGCCATCACGACCCAGGAAGAGGTCGGCTTGCGCGGTGCTCACGCGGCCGCCGACGCCATTAAGCCCGATCTCGGCATCGCCATCGAAGGAGGCATCACCGGCGATGTCTTTCCCGGCCATCCCGAAGAAACCCAATCCCGGCTCGGCGGCGGGCCCGGCTTTTTCGCCTTCAATACCTCACAGCTCCCTAACCGCAAGCTCGTGGCCTATATCCATGGCGTTGCCGCGGACAAGCAGATCCCTTTGCAGTCCGACCTCGTCAGTGGCTACGGTGACGATTCCGCGGAAATCCAGAAGAGCAATGGCGGCGTACCCACCATCTGCCTGGTCGTGCCGGTTCGCTACACCCACGCGCACAACGGCATCGTGAACCGACGCGACTTCGATCAAGCCGTCGATCTCCTCGTTGCCGTACTCCAGCGACTCGACGCCTCGGCGGTCGCGGCGATCCGCGATTTTACGCCTTGATCGTCGCTCATTTTCCGGAGTCGACGTACCAGCCGGCATTCCGCCATTGTTCCCTGCTCGCGTTGGGGCACCTCCGTCGTCCGTCCGCTCAGCATCTGCGGCGTTCCATCGTACTCAAACCGGACCTCGTACAAGGAGTACAAAACAGCTACGTGGCCGAACATCTGCATCTGGGTCTTGAGGAAGCGCAGCGAAAGGAGCCGGCCATGGTGCGCGGCGAAATCCCGGGAGCTCGCCAGGAACTCCGTCTTTGATTTCCAAGCTTCTTCTCCGGGATCAATGGCGATCAGGTTCGCTGGAACCAGAGCTTGATGATGAACTTCGTCGTTCTTGTACCAGCTGTGCCAAACCGCTTCTCGCACGCCCGTTTCCCCGCAGCGTAACGCCGGCGCATTGGAACGGGCTTGCACTTTCTTGCGAATTTAGCGTCTTGACGGACCTAACGTTTATCGCGGCCCGGCGGTGTTCCGAAGAATCGACGATAGCTCCGGCTAAAGTGGCTCAGGTTTTGGAACCCGCATCCCAAGCCGGCCTCCATCACCGAAATACCGCTCCGAATTAGCTTTTGCGCCAAATACAAACGTTGCTGCGCGAGAAAACGATGCGGCGGTAACCCCACCGGTTCGTGGAACATCCGCGTAAAGTGAAAGGGGCTGATCCCCACCGTTCGACTCAAATTCGCCAGGCTGTGCGACGCCTCGGGATGGCGGCAGACCAACCGGCGCGCTTCGTCAACACGCTCCATATGCCAGGCGCGCTCCTTGACGCCAGGCTTGCGTCCCGTTGCTTCACGAGCGTCGGTGCGCAGCAAGCATCGCGGAAGAGCCAAGGCAAACTCCTCAACGGTCATCGGGTCGTTTGCCGTTATTGTGCAGCTGACCGCGTAATACCAGAACGCCGTGCGGGAATTAGCCGCGAGAACCGGCAGATTCCAACGCTCCCCGAATATGGCGTCATGCAATTCATCTCCGCATGGGTCAGAAACGACAGAAGGTGCACGCATCATCCGGGAAATCTTCGAGGTGCTCGGATCAGTACTCCAGTCCCGGGCGAGTGACGAACACGCTCCTCGTCGCGAGTTCCTCCACCCGCGTTCCAAATCGCAGCCTGAACCGCACGGCCGTGACGAAATTGATGCTGTAAGCTGTCGCTCGTTCCTCGGGTGGATCTCTATGCGGTGTCTCATCGCCATGCGAGAACAGCCCAACCGCTACGGCATCCGCTCTGAGTTTCTCTTCGAAGCAGTTCACCGCCGCCTTCGCGCTATCGGCAGCTCTCCACCAGATCGCGGATCTTGCTTTCGATGATGGCGCATGGGATAAAGAACGGCGATTCCGTGCACTCCAACTCCAACTTCAGCCCGATCGCGTCGTAATCCCAAACCACCGTGATTCCGTTCGTCGACGCCTGCCCGGTAGTCCCGTTGATCGCGATCCCGGCGGCAGCTCCTTTTCGGATCAGGCAATCGAACTGATCTTGCGAAAAATCACTGAAGGTTTGGCGGGGACAAGGCATATTTCGATCTTACCTTTGTACTCGTTCCGCTCCTGCGTCAAGTTGCGGCAAACCAAACTCCCCCTCGAGAAATCCGCGGGCATTTACCACTTTGGTCGTCTCGCATTCCGCCGGGTAGTGCCGCAGATTACCAGTAATTAAATAGCGCGCGCCCGCCGCCACCGCGCATTCGAGAAGACGGTTGTCGTCTTCATCGCTCGCGGCCGTCAATCGTTCGCTTGGTTCTACCAACGTGGTGCAGCGCTCTATGCGGCGGAGCATCTCTTCCGCCTCCCGTCGGTGACTCTCGAACTTCTTCCGGCCCAATACCGCCCGGTATTCCGCCGATACCGGCCCCGAAACACACGCCGTCAGCGCACCCGAAAGCGCGAGTTCTACCACCCGCGCCTCCAGTCCGCCGGGCTTCCAGACAGCCGAGATCAGAATGTTGGTATCGAGTACGACGCGCACGGCAGAAGCCCCGAGTTTGCCACAATGGCCGCAAGTCCACCATGCAGGCTCATTCATGAAAGACGAGTTGGGACGTCGCATTAAGCGCGATTACGAAGATGCCCTGCGTCTTTACCTGCCGCGCCGTACTTACTTGGTCATCCGCATCGACGGTCGCGCCTTCCATACTTTCACAGCGAACCTGGAGCGACCGTATTCCCGCGATCTCGCGACCGCTCTCGATGCGGCCGCGCTCCACCTGTGCCACGAGATGACGGGCTGCCGGTTCGCTTTCGGCCAGAGCGATGAGTACTCCTTCCTCCTGACCGATCTCGCCGAGGGTGAGCCGCTCTGGTTTGATGGCAATGTTCAGAAGATCGTATCCGTGTCCGCTAGTGTCTTCACGGCGGCCTTCAACCAGGCGTTCCCTGCGGATCGCCCAGCCACCTTCGACGCGCGCGTCATGGTCATCGCCCAGGCCGCCGAAGTCGCCAACTACTTCCTCTGGCGGCAGCTCGACGCTTCCGCCAATAGCCTCAACATGCTCGCCTCCGCGCACTACGGTCACGAGGAACTGATCGGAAAGTCTACCTCCGAGAAGCATGAGCTGCTCCATCGAAAAGGGCACAATTGGGCGCTCGAACCAGCCGACTTCAAGCGCGGCCGTATCGTTCGCATTATGCCCACCGGGAAGTGGGGTGTGGATCTCGAAATACCTGTCTTCCAGCGCGAGCCGTCCTACCTGCGTGAGCTAGTACCCGTGTCACCCTAATTCCATCGAAACCAAAACGTTACGGGCGCATCTGTGCAAGGTATAATTGAGTTTTCCAGCCAGTTCTATGCCGCTTAAGCCGATTTCCGCCAATGCGGGTCCCGAGAAGAAAGATCTATCTTCTTAAGCCGCGAGGATTTTGTGCCGGGGTGGTTCGTGCGATCGACGTCGTGAAAATTGCGCTCGATCTTTACGGGCCGCCGGTTTACGTCCGCAAAGAAATCGTTCATAATAAGCACGTGGTGGATGAATTGCGCGAAGCTGGCGCCGATTTTGTCGAGGAAGTCGAAGAGGTTCCGAGTCGGCGCCCGCGCTATTTTCAGTGCGCATGGCGTTTCCCCGGTCGTCCGCAAGGACGCCAAAGATCGCGCCTCTCCAAGTGATTGATGCCACTTGCCCGCTGGTCACCAAAGTTCATTTGGAGGCGGTAAAGTTTGCCCGTGATGGCTACACCATTATCCTGATCGGACACAAAGATCACGACGAAGTCACCGGCACTCTAGGCGAAGCCCCGGAAAAGACGATCCTCGTGGAATCGGTGGAAGATGTGGACGCGCTGCAGCTTGATAACCCAGAAAAGGTCGCCTATCTCACGCAGACGACGCTGAGCCTGGATGAGACAACCCATATCGTCGCCCGCCTGCAGGAGCGCTTTCCCGAACATCACGGGTCCGAAAATCGCAGGACATTTGTTACGCCACGGAGAATCGGCAGATGGCGGTGAAAGGCGTTTCCGAGATCTGCGAGCTCATGCTGGTGGTGGGGTCGGTCGAATAGTTCGAATTCGAAGCGGCTGGTGGAAGTCGGGAACAATTTCGACGTGCGCAGTTATTTGGTGAACGACTGGAGCGAAGTCGATCCGGCCTGGCTCCTGGGCGTGAAAAATGTCGGAGTAACCGCGGGAGCATCCGCGCCGGAGCATCTGGTTGAAGAGCTGGTAGCGGCGCTGCAGAGACAGGGCTTCGCCAACTGGAAGAAGTGGAACTGATTGAGGAAGATGTGCGTTTCTCTCTTCCCGGCGATCTGATTCACGCTTCTACCTTGGTTCTGCCTCCGTCTCGCACCATTTCCGCGCGATGACCCCTACGCTCTCCAATCCCGGACACTTTGCGCATAGCAGCGGCTTCGTGCCATGGAGCGGGCGGCCCGTTTCTGCTTCCACACAACGGAACGGACGGGCATTGGTGCGCGGAACTCACGGCGGATACCACCCTGGAATCCGATTTCGTTCTGTTCCAGCTCTGGCTTTATCCGCCTGTGAACGGCGTCTGGAACCCGGAGTCGCGGCCGCAGGTCGACAAAGCAGTGCAGTCCATTCTCGCGCGTCAACTACCCGACGGTGGATTCAATATCTACTCGCAAGGTCCGTCGGAAATCAGCGCGTCCGTCAAGGCCTACTTTGCCCTCAAGCTCGGAGGCCTCGCGATGCACGACCGCGCCTGGCCGCCCTTCGCGATCGCATTCTCGCCCTCGGCGGCATCCAGGCCGCTAACAGCTACACCAAGGTCAACCTCAGCCTGTTCGGTCTGTACCCGCGGGATTACTGCCCCAGCATTCCGCCCGAGATCATGCTTCTCCCGGGCAAGTTGCTCTACCAGATGTCCTCCTGGACTCGAGCCATCATCGTCTCGCTCGCCATCGTGCATTCCAACGATCCGCAACGTCCGGTGCCTGCGCGGCTTTAACCTTGCCGAACTCCATCTCCCGGGCAGCACGTACGAATTCGCCGGAGATGACTCCTTCCTCACGTGGCGCAAGGCCTTCGTTCACTCCGACAAGATCCTGAAGCTTTGGGAGAAGTACGGCTTTTCCCGCATCCGCCGCATCGCCATGCGGAAATGTGAGCACTGGATGCTCGAGCGCTTCAAGTACTCCGATGGCCTGGGCGCGATTTACCCGCCGATGATGTACGCCGTCATGGCGCTGGATGTTCTCGGCTACGATCGCAACCACCCCACGCGCGTGGAAGCCCTTCGGCAGTTCAACAACCTGATGGTCGACGACGGCCAGCGCTTCTTCTTCCAGCCCTGTTACTCCCCGATCTGGGACACGGCCATCGCCGCTTACGCTCTGGGTGAATCCGATTGGCCTTCTAGCGTCGCCGTCGAAAGCGCCGCGGAGTGGATGCTCGCTAAGGAAATCCGCCGTCCCGGCGACTGGTCGATCAAGCGGCCCAACACGGAACCCTCCGGCTGGGCCTTCGAATACAACAACGAGCACTATCCCGATATCGACGACACGGCCATGGTGCTGCTCGCCTTGAGCAAAACCCGCGGGCGCCGTCCGGCGGACCAGCGCGAATGCATATCGCGCGCCATCAACTGGCTTTACGCATATGCAAGGTCGCGATGGCGGTTGGGCCGCTTTCGACGTCGACAACAACTGGCAGTTTCTGAACAACGTACCCTTCGCCGATCACAACGCCATGCTCGACCCGAACTGCGCCGATATCACCGGCCGCGTTCTCGAAGCTCTAGCTGCGCAAGGCGTCTCGAGCGGCCACCAGGCCATGCGGCGCGGCGTCGAGTGGTTGGTTCGCAATCAGGAGTCCGACGGCAGTTGGTATGGCCGTTGGGGCGTCGCCTATATCTACGGAACCTGTTTCGCCCTCCGGGGACTCGCTGCCGCCGGTGTCGACCTTCATGAGCCTCACGTGCAGCGCGGCAATGAATGGCTGCGTTCCATCCAGAATGCCGACGGTGGCTGGGGCGAAAGCTGCGCCAGCTATGACAACGGCATCTACGCGCCAGCGCACTCCACTCCTTCCCAAACCGCCTGGGCGCTGATGGGCTTGATCGCGGGTGGAGACACCTATAGCTCCAGCGTGCGCAACGGCATCGATTACCTCGTGCGAACGCAGCGCCCCGACGGCAACTGGGATGAAGATCTCTCGACCGGAACGGGCTTTCCGAAAGTCTTCTACTTGACTTACCACAACTATCGAATTTCGTTTCCGCTGATCGCCCTGGCGGACTTTGCAAGAACTTCCGAATTGGAGCGTGCATGAAATTTCCCCTGGCAATGACGGCTGGCCTTGCGTCGTATGTCTACAAGAATCGGCTGCGGCCCCGTCCCGAATGGCAGAAAACGGTTGCGCCGGAGGCCGACGCTTCCAACCCATTCCTGATCCTTTCCTCGAACTTCGGTGTCGCCGCCGACCGCCAACCGCATCCCATGATCAAGAAGCGGTTTCCGATCGTGCTGATGCTCGAACCCCTGCACGCGTGCAATCTCACCTGCACCGGTTGTGGCCGCATCCGCGAATACGAGTCCACCATCTCCGAGCGCGTCCCGCTCGAAGAATGCTTCGCCGCGGTCGATGAGTGCGGCGCGCCCATGGTGTCCATCTGCGGCGGCGAGCCCATGATGTATCCGCAAATCGGCCAGTTGGTCTCCGGGATCCTCGAACGCGATCGTTTCATATATCTCTGCACCAACGGCATGTTTATCCGGAAACGCCTCGGCGAGTTCCAGCCGGACAAACGCTTCTACTTCAACGTCCATCTCGACGGCCTCGAAAAGACGCACGACCTCTGCGTCGAGCGCGACGGGGTATTCAAAGAAGCCATTGAAGGCATCAAAGCCGCCAAAGCCAAGGGCTTCATGATCGCGACCAACACCACGGTCTACATGGAGACGGACATGAAGGAGATCGAGCAGCTCTTCGAATTCCTCGCCACCCTCGATGTGGATGTGCACCAGCTCTCTCCCGCCTATGGATACTCCGCGGTGAACGAGCGCGAGATCTTCATGACCCGCGACGATATCCATGCCAAGTTCGAAGATATCGATCGGCTCGCTAAGCGCTTCCCCATCGCGCACACGCCGAGCTATCTCGACTTCCTGAAGGGCAAGAAAGAACTGCCGTGCACTACCTGGGCCACTCCCACCTACAACACCAAAGGTTGGAAAGGTCCCTGCTATGTCATCACGGATGCGCACCACAAAACGTTCGAGGACTTCATGACCAAGACGCAGTGGCAGAACTACGGCCCCGGCGCGGATCCGCGTTGCGAAAACTGCATGATGCACTCCGGCTTCGAGCCATCCGCCGCCCTGGGTATCAATCAGACTCTCGGCGATAGCATCAAAACGCTCGGTTGGATCCTGCGCTAGTTTGAAACCCACGCTGGTCACCGGCGCCTCCGGATTTATCGGCTGGCACGTGGCGCGGCTGCTCGCCGAACGGGGTCACCACGTTCGCGCTCTCGTGCGCCCATCCAGCCGCGTTCCCGAACTCGATGTCGAGCGCGTGGAAGGAGATCTCCGCGATCGCGCTTCTCTCGATCGCGCCGTCGCCGGATGCGGCCTCGTCTTCCACGTCGCCGCGGATTACCGCCTTTGGGTCCGCCATCCTCAGGAGATGTACCAGTCCAACGTCGAAGGCACCCGCGACCTCATCGACGCTGCCCGCCGCTCCGGCGTAGAACGGTTTGTATATACAAGCACAGTCGGGTGCATCGGTGTACCGCCAAATGGGATCGGAGATGAGCGCCAGCCCGTATCTCTGGAGGATATGTCTGGCCCCTACAAGCGCTCCAAGTTCCAGGCCGAACAAGTCGCTCTCGCGGCAGCCGAATCCGGGTATCCGGTCATCATCGTGAATCCCACAGCTCCCATTGGCGATCACGACGTCAAACCTACCCCTACCGGCAAGATCATCCTCGACTTCATCCAGGGCAACATGCCAGCCTACATTGACACCGGATTGAACCTGGTCGACGTCCGCGACACCGCCGCCGGGCACCTGCTTGCGTGTGAACGGGGAAAGCCCGGTGAACGCTATATAATCGGCGCGGAAAATGTCACGCTCGAGCAAATCCTCCGGCGTTTATCGAAGATCACAGGGCGGCCCGCGCCGAAGATTCAGCTTCCCTATGCCGTCGCCTATGCCGCCGGCGTTGTGACTACCGCGTGGGCGCAGATCACCGGAAAACCGCCGCTCGCTCCTCTCGACGCAGTCAAAATGGCGAAAAAGAAGATGTTCGTCTCCGATGCCAAAGCGCGGCAGGATCTCGGTTGGAATCCCGCTCCCGTTGAAGGTGCGCTCACCCGAGCCGTCAATTGGTTTCGCGCGAACGGGTACGTCGCGTGAACCTCTTCCTCTCTTCAACCGCCTTGGAGTTTCGAGGATTCCTAAAACGTTGCACCGAGGTGCGGCGCGAAACGTTACCGGTGCACTGGGCCTGCTCGGGGTTATTCCAAAACGTTCCAATGATGGCGATCGCGAACGGCGCCGGAGCCGCACGCGCCTATGCCGCCGTCGGTGGTCCCGATCTGCGCCTGGTCTGCAACATCGGGTTTTGTGGTGCGCTCGATCCTTCGCTTGCCATTGGCGACATCGTCATCGCTACTCGCGTCGGTGGAGAAGACGTCCCGCCCATTCAAGCGCGCTCTCCGGCTAAGTCCGGATCGCTTGCCACCGCCGACCATGTGATTTGCACCGCCCGTGAGAAAGCGATCCCTGTTTGAAAGGGGAGCGGCCGCGGTCGATATGGAGGCATCCGGCGCTTTTCGCAGGGCACAAGAACTTCAGGTGCCCTTTTACGCGGTTAAATGTGTCAGTGATCTCGCCAATGAAGATCTTCACTGCGATTACAACCGGGCGTTGAGAGATGATGGAAGCATTAGTTTCTCGCGCCTCGCAGCCGAGGGTGTATCGCGACCGTTTACTTGCCTCCCGGAATTGTTCCGGATGGGTCGGAGATCGGCGCTGGCCTCCGAGCGCTTGGGGGAGTTTCTTGCCGCTTGTAAGTTCTGATCGTGTGCCGTCCGCGGGAGCCTCTATGAGGGCCGCCGTGTATCGAGGAAACAGCGTTGTTTCCGTCGAAGAGGTCGCGACTCCGCAAATTCGACGCGGCGAGATCCTGGTGCGCGTAGAAGCGTGCGGCGTCTGTCATACCGATCTCAAAAAAGTCGAATACAACTTACTCCCTCCGCCGCGCATCTATGGACATGAGACTGCCGGCACTGTGGCCGCGGTCGGCGAGCTGGCATTAGCAAATTTGCATCCGGTGACCGGGTCATCGTGTTCCACCATATCCCGTGCGGTACGTGCTTCTACTGCGATCGCAATCTTTATGCGCAATGTGCTCGTCTATAAGCGCGTGGGTGTTACGGCGGGTTTTGAACCAGCGGGCGGTGGTTTTGCGCAATATGTGCGCGTCATGGATTGGATCGTCCAGCGCGGGGTCGAGAAAATTCCCGATGGAGTTTCCTTCGATGTCGCCTCGTTCGTTGAGCCCGTGAATACCTGCCTCAAAGCCGTCGAACAACTCGCGCCGGCCGCGGGCGACGTCGTCGTCGTGATGGGTCAGGGGCCGATCGGGCTTATCTTCACTATGCTGCTCGCGCGGCGCGGCGTGCAAAATTATCGCGACCGATACCATCGCGCAAGCGTCTCCATTTGGCAAAGGAATGCGGTGCCACGGAAGCGATCGATCCTCGAGGCGTTGAATCTGCGGGAACTCGCCGCGCGGTTCACGGAACAGCGCGGCGCCGACTGCAGTGATTCTCGCCACCGCGGCCAAAGGTCTTGTCGAGCAGGCTATCGATTGTTCTCGTCCCGGCGCCAAGATCCTTCTGTTCGCGCAAACTTCCCGTACCGAACGCATCGAACTCTCGGGCGCGAGCATCTGTGTCGGCGAACGGATGCTTTTCGGCTCTTACAGCGCGTCGGTCGATCTGCAAAAGCAGTCGGCCGATCTCGTGTTCGGCGGCGCAACTCCCGCTGCATCTCCTGATCTCCCACCGCATGCCGCTCGCGCGTATCAACGACGCTTTCCATTTGGCTACGCACCCGACCCCCGACTCGCTGAAAATTGTGGTGAATCCGCATGCCTGATTCCATGCACGCCGCCGTGTCTCTACGGCAAAGAAGACGTTCGCGTGGAGCGGGTGCAGCGTTCCCGATCTCGACTCCGGGCGATATCCTGGTGCGCGTCGGCGCCGCCCTCACTTGCGGAACGGATGTGAAGGTCTTCCGGCGCGGATATCACGCGCGCATGATCGTTCCGCCATCCGTTTTCGGCCACGAAGTCGCCGGAGAAGTAGCCGCCGTCGGCCGCGAAGTCACGCAACTTTCGCGAGGGCGATCGCGTCGTCGCGTCCAACTCCGCGCCGTGCGGGCGATGCTTCTACTGTCAGCACGAGCAATCCAATCTCTGCGAAGATCTGCTCTTTAACAACGGCGCGTATGCCGAGTACATTCGCATCCCTTCGCGCATCGTCGAGCGCAATACCTACCTCATCCCGCCGCGTGTCTCCTACTCCGATGCGGCGCTGATGGAGCCGCTCGCCTGCGTGGTCCACGGCTTGAACGACACCGGCGCTCGCAACGGGCGACACCGTCACCGTCATTGGGCTCGGTCCCATCGGCATGATGTTCGTGAAACTCGCTAAGCAACGCGGCGCTCTGCGTCATCGCCGTTGGCCGCCGCCGCTCGCAAGTGGATCGCGCGCTGCTTCATGGGTGCCGATCACGGCGTGGTCGAAGACAACATCGAAATCGCGCGTCGAGCAGCGTTCGCGCGATTCACCGGTCGGGGAACCGATATCGCGATCGAAGCTGTTGGGAAGCCGGAACTCTGGGCCGCCGCCGCGCGCATGCTCCGGCGCGGGGGCAAGGTGAATTTCTTCGGCGGTTGCCCGCGCGGCGCGGACGTGAATCTGCCCACCGAACTGCTGCATTACTCCGGTCTCACGTGCCTGGCAAGTTTCCACCACACGCCGGAGACAAATCGCGAAGCGCTTGCGCGTCATTGCGGCCGGCCATGTCGCCGCGCGCGACTTTGTGGGCGGCGAGGAACCCCTTTCGGCCGTCCCGATGTACTGCGCCGTCTGTCGCGCGAAAATGGTGTCTTGAAGACCGCGATTCTGCCCTGACCGTGACGACCGCCGCCTCCTCTCACCGGACCTGCAGCTCGGCCCGCGCGACTTTCTGCCAGAGTCCCGCTGCCCGCGACGATCGCTGCTCCCTCGCGGAGGCACGAAGCTTACACGCGCTGGCTCGCCACGCATCACTACGAAAATTTCCACGTCGTCAGCCTCCTGCTGCCCAAACGGCTGCATCAGGATTTCTTCAACGTCTATGCGTATTGCCGCTGGGCGGATGATCTGGGCGATGAGATCGGCGACACGCGAGGAAAGCCTCCGCCTGCTGGATTGGTGGGGCAGGGAACTGCGAGCGCATGTATGCGGGCGATGCCGCTCATCCGGTCTTCGTCAGCATTGCGCCAACCACAGTCGACAAGCATCGCATTCCACAGCAGCCGTTTGCCGATCTGTTACGCGCGTTTCGTGCAGGATCAGACCGTTTCCCGCTATCGAGACATGGGATGACGTTCTCGAATATTGCGTGTACTCCGCAAATCCGGTCGGCCGTCTCATCCTCTATCTCGGCGGCTATTCCGATGCCGGAGCGGCAGCGCCTTTCGGATGCCACTTGCACCGCGTCTACAGCTCGCCAACTTCTGGCAGGATGTGACGGTGGATCTGAAGAAAGATCGCGTCTATATTCCGCTCGAGGTGCTCTCACCGCTACGAGCTATTCGGTGGAGGATCTCTTTGCGCTTGCGATTTCACTCCGGCGCTTCCGCGCCGCCATGGTGGAATGCGTGCGATCGCGCGCAGGACGCTGTTCGAAACGGGTCTCCCGTCTGGCGGGCATGGTGGATCGGCGCTTTCGCTTTGACATCGATCTGTTCAGCCGCGGCGGCATGCGTGTCCTGGGCAAGATCCGCCGGCAGAACTACAACGTGCTGGCGAAGCGTCCGCAGTATTGCGAAGGCGGAGCGCGTCACTGCTTCTGATTCAAGCCATGTTGCGGCTGGCAGTCAGGCGCGCCGCTTGACCGGGCTCGCAACAATCCTACGCGTATTGCCGCGGCGTGGCGCGCCGCCGCGCCAAGAACTTCTATTACTCATTCGTGCTTGCTTTCGCAAGAACAGAAGAACGCCATGTGCGCCATGTACGCGTTCATGCGCTATTGCGACGATCTGAGCGATGAGCCCGGGGCCACCCTCGGCGCCGATGGAGCAGTGGCGCGCGGCCCTCGCAACGCGCGCTTGCGGGCGACGTTCGGCGCAGCATCCGCTGTGGCCCGCGTTTCACGACGCCGTCACGCGCTTTCACATCCCGCATCAGTATTTCTTCGACATGATCGACGGCGTGGAATCGGATCTATCTCCGCGCGAGATCCGCACCTTCGACGATCTTTACAGCTACTGTTATCGCGTGGCTTCCGTGGTGGGCCTGACCACCATTCACATCTTCGGATTCAGCGAGCCCGCGGCCTTGCCTCTTGCCGAGAAATGCGGCATCGCTTTCCAGCTCACCAATATTCTGCGGGATGTTCAGCGAAGATGCCGACCTGGGCCGCGTCTATCTTCCCACTGAAGATCTGGATCAGTTTGGCGTATCGCCGGCGGACTTGCGCAGCACGGAGCGCACGGAAGCGTTCCTGCAGCTCGATGGAATTCGAAGCCAATCGCGCACGGCGCTATTACGACGAGTCCCGGCGCGTTGATCGGCATGGTGGACCGCCGCAGCCGCTCGTCGCTGTGGGTATTGATTACGATCTATTCGCGTCTGCTGGATAAAATCCGCGCCGCCAATTACGACGTCCTGACGCGCCGCATTTCGCTATCGACGTGGGAAAAGTTGCGGATCGTCGGGCACGGCTTCGCCATGCCGCGGTAGGCGTGGGATAACGCGATCTAGCCGTGGCCCAGCTTCATCGCCCAGCCGATCGCAAACAAGCGCCAGAATGAAATAGCCGAAGCATTTGGCTCCGTACTGCAAGCGTTCCCGATCCGTTTTGCGGGTGACGATGCCCAGCACCACCGAGGCGAAAAGGGCGAAAAGAAACGCCGCTTCGAAGTGCGACAGATTCATGGTCAGCATCGCTTAATGCTTTCCTCCCCGTGGCGATCTCGAACAGCGTCCACTATCGCCAGAATATTCAAAAGCCCCGCCGTGACCAGAAACTTCGTCCCGTAATCGTGAACATCGCCCGCGCATATCCGGCTGATCGTAACCCAGCATCGCAGAGAGCAGATAGAGAGCGCCTGTAGCCAAATCCCCCACGAAACCGCCGTAGTTGATCAGAGTGGTTAGTAAGTCGCCCGACTTCGGGCTTGAACATCGCCCCGCGCATCGCCAGCCCGAACAGAAACATCAGGGAGATGGACCCAGAGCAGAAAGAGCCCGCGCCCGCGCTTGCGCAGCAAAAGATGACCGCCTCCCGGCACCAACCACCCCAACAGCGACCGGCGCAAGACCAACTCTTTACCGGGCGGCATTGGCGGATTCAGCGTCCGCGACCTTTGTTTGTGCATGACATTGTTGAGGGAAAATACGAGAATATCATGCGAAAAGTTCGCGGAAGCCCGTTGCTACCATGAGATGCTTTCCGGGCTATCCACAGCCCCTCCAGACCTTTGCGCCTCTATAACACTCTTACTCTGCAAGTGAGCCCTTTGCGCCCCGAGCGGGACAACACGGTCCGCATGTACACCTGCGGACCCACGGTCTACGACTTCGCGCACATCGGCAACTTCCGCAGCTTCGTCTTCTACGACCTCCTGCGGCGTTGGCTTCGTGCCAGTGGCTATCAGCTAGACCACGTCATGAATATCACCGATGTGGACGACAAGATCATCCGCAACGCCAGCGCGAAGAAACAGTCCATCGGCGACTACTCGGCGATCTATACCGAAGCCTTCTTTGAGGACTCGCGCCTGCTGCGGCTGGAAAAGCCGGAGCGCGTCGTCCGCGCCACCGAACACATTCCGGCAGATGGCCGACGCCATCAAGAAACTCGGCGAAGACGGCTATACGTACGAAAGCGAAGGCTCCATCTACTTCCGCATCGCGCAGCTTCCCCGAGTACGGCAAGCTGTCCCATCACGATTTCAGCGGCACTCGTGCCGGCGCGCGCGTGGATGTCGACACGTACGAAAAGGACGACGCCCGCGACTTCGTGCTGTGGAAGGCTCCCAAGGAAAATGAGGCCGCCTCCTGGGACACCGAGATCGGCCACGGACGCCCCGGCTGGCACATCGAATGTTCCGTCATGGCGATCGAGTACCTCGGCGAGACGCTCGATCTGCATGCCGGCGGAATCGACCTCATCTTCCCTCACCACGAAAACGAGATCGCGCAATCGGAAGCCCTCACCCACAAACCCTTTTCCCGGTTCTGGGTGCACTCCGAATTCCTGCTGGTCGACGGTCAGAAGATGTCGAAGTCGCTGGGCAACTTCTACACTCTGCGCGATATCCTTGCGCAGGGCTATGCGCCGGAGACCGTCCGCTATCTGCTCGCTTCGGTTCCGTACCGCAAAGCGCTCAATTTCACCTTCGAAGGCCTGAAGTCCGCCGCCACCGCAATCGACCGCCTCCGTAACTTCGAACTTCGCCTCAAAACAGAGAAGTTCCCGGAAGGAGACGACGCCGCTCTGAACGACGCGCGCGGTCGAGGCCATCTCCGACCTTTCCGGGCCGCCATGGATGATGATCTCAACACCGCCGAAGCTCTCGCTGCCGTGTTCGAGTACATCCGCGACATCAACATCGCCATGGACAATGGGCTCTTCTGCGCTTGCAAACAAAGCCGGCGCTTTCGAGTTGCTCGGCTTTTCGACTCCGTATTTGAGGTGCTGCAGCCCACCGCCGCATCGACGGGCATGAGCGACGATGAAGTGGAGGCCAAAATCCAGGAGCGCAAAGAGGCGCGCAAGGCCCGTAACTTCGCCCTTTCCGACCAGATTCGCGATTACCTCACGGGACACGGCATCATTCTGGAAGACACTAAAGACGGCATCCGATGGAAAAGAAAATAGCCCTTCAAACACGCGCGGTGCATGCCGCTGAACGGAAACGCGGCAACGGCATGGTCCCGGTTACCACGCCGATCTACACCGCCGCCACTTATATCTACGACGACATCTCGGACCTTGATCGCGTCTTCGGCCACGAGAAAGAAGGTCCTTCTTACGCCCGTTACTCCAACCCCACCAACGCGGTCCTCGAAGAGGTTCTGACCGATCTCGAGTCGGGTGCCGGCGCGCTCGCCACATGCTCCGGCATGTCCGCTCTCCAGACCGCCGTTCACGTCGCCCTGGCCGATCGCCCACCGTTCCATCCTCGCCTCCAGTTCCCTTTACGGCGCCACCGTCAATATGCTCATGAACATCTTTGAGCCTCAAGGCGTCCGCGTCCGCTTTGTGGATTTCTGCGATCTGCACGCCGTCGAACGCGCCGCTGCCGAAGCTCAGCCCGGCGCGCTCGTGATGGAGACCATCTCCAACCCGATCCTGCGCGTGGCGCAACTCGACCGTATCGCGCGATCTCGCGCGCGCGGCCGGCGCCGCCCTCATCGTCGACAGCACCTTCACCACGCCGCTGATGATCCGCCCGCTCGAATGGGGCGCGCACATGGTGGTCCACAGCCTCACCAAGTACCTCTCCGGACATGGCGATGTGCTGGGCGGCTGCATCGTCTCCGATCGTGACCACCTCGACGCTATCCGCGCCTACGGCCGCCTCGCCGGACCCGTGCTCGGACCCTTCGAAAGCTACCTCACGCTACGCGGAATCAAGACCTTCCCTCTTCGTATGGAACGCCAATGCGCCAACGCATGCCGCGTCGCGCAATGGCTCGCCTCCCGTCCCGAAGTCGAAAAAGTGTACTTCCTGTCAGACCCGCTACATCCCGATGCCGCCGACTATTCGCCGTCTCTTTCCCAGTGGACTCGCCGGTGCCGTCGTCAGCTTCGAAATCCGCAACGCGGCGCAGGATCAGATCTTCCGCTTCATGAATGCCCTGCGCCGGATCGTCCCCGCCACCAGTGTCGGCGACGTCCACAGCATGGTGCTTTACCCGGTCATGGCTTCCCACCGCGATCTCTCCCCGAAGCAGCGCGAGCGCATGGGAATTCGCACCAACTTGGTCCGTTTATCGGTCGGAATCGAAGCGGCGGAGGACATCATCTCGGATCTGGAACAAGCCCTGCAAGCAGAATCAGTGGAGAACTCACGTTGAAACGTATTGGATGGATCGCGCTCCTCTTCACCCTCGCGGTATGGACTCCGGCATGTACCCCGAGAGACAAGCAACAAACCCGCGAGGACCTTCGAAAAACCGGTAACGCCGTCAAGAAAGAGCTAAAGAACGACGCCGCCTTCATGAAAGAACAGGCCCTGAAAGCCCGTGAAGAAACCCAGAAGGGTGTCAAGAAGCTGAAGAACGAAGTGAACGACGAAAAACATGACCGCTAGTCTGCCCGACTAGCGGTCGAAGGGCTCGCAAGTCCACTGCCACTCGGCGTTCTACTGGAACGTCAGCAAAAACCCCTGTATTCCCAATGACCCAGTCGGTTGGTAGTACCCGGTCACGGTAGAGCTCGCATTCAAGCTTGTACCGAAGGTGTTCGTCGCCGACGGAACCTGGAATGAGACCAGGCTTCCTGAAGGTTTCCGAAGAAGCCCTGAATTCACCAAAGTCGTGGCATCCGTGGAGAACCCGGCAATGGCGCCTTGCGAATTGATAGCTTCCGCATGCGTCACCGTCGAATTCGGATAAGAGAAAATCGTCGTTGTCCCATCCGTGTTGCCCACGAACCCCTCTGCGTCTCCCTCCGTGTCCTCGAACAGATCTCCCACGATCACGCTCTGCGCGTTGATGCCGTAGGAATAGCTACCGTACTTAGCCGGCGCCAATGTATACGTTACGAATTTACCCGAGGTGGAAAGCGTGAATGGATGGTAAACGAAGCTCGTATCGGTGTATGACCCTGTAAGCACGCCCGACGCGTTGATCGCGTTGACTATCGTGCCGTTCGACTTTGTAACAGTCACGTTAGTGAACGTTCCCTGAGGAGTTCGCTTGAAGCCGGTCTGTACTCCGGTCGCCGTTGTAAAAAACCCAGTGACTACGTTGCTGTCGCTAATTCCCGTAAGTTCCGTCCCCTGGTACTCACCGGTGCCCGCTCCGGGGGCATCCACCGTCGTGATCGTCCCTTTGGCCGTGCGTGTAAAACCGTGAAGCACGCCGTTCGTGTCGTAAAAGTAACCCACGATCACACCGCCCGTATTAATGGCGGACACCGTCGTTCCTTCATAGGGCGCGACGCTCGCGGATGGTGCATCAAACGCCGTAATCGTACCCGTCGACGACCGCACAAAACCATGCTGCACGTTGTTCGAATCGATGTAAGTACCAGCCACGACATTGCTGGCGTTGATCATCACGGGAAAGGTACCTTGGAGAAAACCGACTCCGGCGCCTTGAACCGTAAACGTGGTGAAAGTTGTCGAAGCCGCGGGAAGGCTTTCGACGACCGCCGGCGCGCGAACTACCTGAGCCGCCGCCGGATAGAAGAACCCGCATACGAGCAAACTTTGCACGGCTGCGAGACGGGAATAATAACGAGAAATCATCCAAGTGTCCTCTCTGCTGTTTGTATCGCCGCAGAGCAGCAAAGCCTCTACGGAAGCGCAGGCGCTATAGTACGGCCCTGGCTGACCACGATGGGTATGAGTGTCTCAATGTACCACCTTGTGCGTTACAAATCTGCAAGGAACTGTCGAATTCGCGCCACTTCTACGCGCGACATACTACGCGCGCTAGCGCTTCAAAATGCCAATTGTCCGGAACCACTCGGTCGCCAGTTGCGGCCATTTTGTAACCGGTAGCTCCGTCGGCCGCAGCCCGTAACCGTGTCCCCCCTGGGCGAACACATGCATCTCCGCTTTAACTCCGGCTTGCTTCAACGCATCGTAATAGAGAAGCGTGTTCTCCACATGCACCGGGTTCGTCCTCCGCTTGAATCAACAGCGTGGGCGGCGTATCCGCAGTCGGTGTCGCTTCGGCCCGCAGCTTGTTTGCGTCCGGCGTCCGCAGCAGCCCCGGGTAAACAAGCACCACAAAATCAGGCCGCGCGTTCAGTTGATCGGCGGAATCCGTTCCCGCATACGCTTTCTCCTGCGGATGAATGCCCAGTACCGCCGCAAGATGCGCACCCGCCGAAAATCCAAGTGCCCCCACGCGCTGCGGATCGATCTTCCACTCACTGGCCTTCTCGCGCGTGATGCGCATTGCGCGCTGCGCGTCCGCCAAATCCTCCGCGTACTTCGGGAATGGACCCGCATCCGGCACCCTGTACTTCACCAAAACGCAGTTGATCCCCGCCGAGTTCAACCACGCGCACACCTCCGTCCCTTCCAGATCGTACGCCAGGATCCGGTATCCTCCGCCCGGAAACACCAACACCGCCGCTCCTGTGTTACGGTCCGCCGGCGCCGGGTAAAACGCGACCGTCGGCTGCGAAACATACCCCAGGCGCTGCACCCGTTTTCCTGCAATCAGCTGGTCCTTCTCCGTGGTTGTATCCACTTCCGGCTTACCGGAAGTCGCCCCCGCCGGAACGTTTTTCCACAAAGAAATAGTAGTCTGCGCAAGCGCTGTCTCCGCCAAAGCGGTCGTCCCAAGAACGGCGTACGCCACCAACGTAAAAAGACGCATGGGAGTCATCCTACTTCACTCCCTTCGCCGCGTCCCACCAACCCTGCTGCTTCCGGATGTAAATGATCTGTCCCGTGTGGTACGCGTTGTGCGTCCCAATATGCGCGATCGTCGAATACCATCCCTGCAGCTTCTGATCGTCCGCCGCGCTGACCGCGTTCTCCCACGCGGTCAGCACCTCGTCCAGTTGCTGAACGGTCGCTTTCCAATTCGCGCTATCGAAGTTGTTGAATGTCTCGTCGTTGTTGCCGCTAAACGGCAGCGGTGGTTTCCCCTGAAATTTCGCCAACTGCTGCGTGTTCCAGAAAACCAGGTGAGCCGCAAGTTGCCCGATCGAATGATTGCCGCTCGCATCCCGCCACTTTGCCTGCTCGGCCGTCAGTCCTTCTAACGCCGTATTCACCGGTACGAACCAATCTTTCTGGTTATGCGTCGTGCGCAACTGTTCGAGCAGTATGCTCTTCAACGTCGGCGCTCTCTGCGTCTCTGCACACAGCGGCGGAAGCAACAATAATAGGAGACTGACAGCAAGCTTTCTCATAGGCGGCCTTCCCAGCATAAAACCATGCCGCCTCGCTTGTATCTGTTCTACCCTTCGAGAATGCCGATTGCTTCCCCACGTTTCGGAGAAGCACCTGTTCTGGAGACGGAGCGCCTACGGCTTCGTGGTCACCTCTTGAAAGACTTCGCCGCCTGCGCCGCTCTTTGGGGCGATCCTCTCGTCACCCGTTTCATCGGCGGCCGTCCGCTCTCCGAGGAAGAGTGCTGGGCGCGGCTCCTCCGCTACGTCGGCCATTGGCGTCTGCTCGGTTTCGGTTTCTGGGTCGCCGAAGAGAAGCTCACCGGATCGTTTGTTGGCGAACTCGGATTCTTCGAGGCCAAACGCGCGTTAGAGCCGCCCGCCGGAGTCGCGCCCGAAGCCGGTTGGGTATTCGCTACACAAGTTCAAGGCCGCGGGTACGCCACCGAATCCGTCCGCGCCATTCACGAATGGGCAGATCGCCACCTCTACGTTCCTGAAACCACCTGCCTCATCCACCCCGAAAACACGCCCTCGTTGCGCGTCGCGGCCAAGTGCTCCTACCGGGAACGCTCCCGCACCACTTATCACAACGAGCCAGCCATTCTCCTTTTTCGTTCAGCCCGCGCGTGACTTGTCTCTGACAGCCGCGCCGAATCTTCACATACTCCCCCACTCGGCAAACTCACCGATTCAACGCATTAGCCGCGGCTTCTCACGTGTATCGAAATTTGACGTGAAGCGCCTCCACCCCGTGAGCCTAGCCTGCATCTTAGTAAGTTCCGCCCTCGCGCAGCCGCCCGGCGGCATCCCGCCGGCTATTAGTTGGACGAACTTGAAGGGGAACTGCCCGCCATCCCTGGATTGGTCCAACCTCCGCGGCAGGACCGTGATTCTTTCCTTTGGCCTCGACGACATGTTCCTTCCCGAAGACATTGCCGAGTGGAACGAACTCCCCGAAACCTTCCCGGACGCCCCCGTCGTGTTCCTGAAAGTATTCTCGGGTTCCAATTTTCTCCTCGAGCAAGGGTTGCATCTCACCCCGTACCGCGGCTGTCTCCTCGTTGATCGGGAACAATCCAATCGCGAGCGCTTCAAGCTCCCCATGCTGCCCTTGACCGTAGTTATCGCTCCGTCAGGCTTCATCGCCGGCTACTCCGCTGGAGATCTCGACGAAACCTCCCTCCGCTCCGTGCTGCGCGATCCGGCCGATGCCGATCTTTTATCCCTTCCACCTCACCCCACCGCGCGCAGCAGAACCGCTGCTCCGGATTCGCCGGCTTCTTACGAGGTCCACATCTCCGCCGCCGCACCCGATGAACCACGCGCTCTCGGCGACGGCGGCCCCGATCGCTACACGTCCCGCAATCAGCCGCTCCCGCTGCTCCTCTTATCGCTCTGGAACGTCTCTCTGGCGCGCATCTCCTATCCCCCGGATCAGGATCGAGGCAACTACGACGTCAGCGCTCACACCCCCGTCGCCAACCCCGAAGTTCTGCTCAAGACCGTCCAACAAGCCCTGCAACAGCGCCTGCACCTGAGCATCGACTTCGAAACCCGCACGGAACGCGTCTTCGTGATGACCGCGAGCGGCGCCACAGCTCCTGGCTTGCAGCCGGCCGCTGAAGCGGACACCGGGATGATCGGCGTCGGCGGGAATTCTATCGTGGGCACCGCCCAAACCATGTACCAAGTCGCCTCCGCTCTCGAAGGCCTCCTCCACGTCCCCGTAATCGATGAGACCGGGCGCATCGGCAACTTCAACTTCGCCGCCTACTCCAAGGC
This sequence comes from Bryobacterales bacterium, assembly GCA_963738525.1. Taxonomy (GTDB): domain Bacteria; phylum Acidobacteriota; class Terriglobia; order Bryobacterales; family Bryobacteraceae; genus Bog-113. Next base: position 6,788 of record CAVTXC010000008.1, on the reverse strand, counting down.
TTCCCCCTCAGAAGCGCCTTTCGACCTCGCGCGTCAGCTCGGCGTCCAACTCACCGCAGCCGACCGCCCCGTCGACATGCTAGTCGTGCGCCACCTCAACTGAGCCTCCGGTTAAACCCCTCGGCTACACTCGACGGATGCTCCTCTGTCCCGTTCGCGCTTGCCGGCTTCCGCTGGTACGGGATGAGCGCCGCTTCACCTGTCCCCAACGCCACTCCTTTGACATTGCACGCAGTGGCTACATCAACCTTCTTCAGCCGCAGGACCGTCGTTCCAAGCACCCCGGCGACGCAGCTGCCATCGTGGCTGCCCGCACTCGCCTGCACCAAGTCGGTGTCACCGACCCACTTCGGACCGCCATCGCGGAACTCTCTGCGCCCGCAGCATCCGACATCGTCCTGGACGGCGGATGCGGCGACGGCTTTTACCTGGGAACGCTCCAGCGCGAACTCGGCTTCAGCGCACATGGAATCGACATCTCGATCCCGGCAATCGATGCCGCCGCAAAATCCTATCCCGCTTGCCAGTGGATCGTGGGAAATGCCGACCGCTTCGTTCCCTACGCCGACCGCTCGTTCTCGCTCGTTCTCTCCATCACCGCCCGCATGAACGCACCCGAGTTTCGTCGCATTCTCCACGACAACGGCCGTCTTCTCGTTGCCGTTCCAGCCCAGGAAGATCTCGCCGAATTGCGTGGTCCGGGCCGCGATCGTGTTCCCCGCACCATAGACACCTTTGCCGCCGATTTCAAGCTGATCGATCGGCAGCGCTCCACCACCACGGCCGAACTGGATGCCGCGGCGGTCAATGACATTCTGCTCTCCATCTACCGCCCCTTGCGCGCGCAGCCGGTCGAAGCCATGCGCGTGACCTTCAGCCTCGACCTTCTGCTGTTCCGCCCGGCTTGAATCCGAACCACCGATCAGGAACTGCTAACTTCCTCCACCCGCCACACGCGAAAGGTTCGTATACTCCGAAAACCCATCTCCCGAAAACACCGCCGGTGCGCTCCCGCCCGTTACATCGGTCAGCACGCCCTCGAAATGCGTGGGCTGCTCATAGATCACCATGCTTGGTGCGGGCCCTGACGACAGTGGATCCGACTTCGTCACCTGCAGCGTCACGGCCAAATGCAGCGTTCCATTGTCCGCTGTAAGCACGCTCTCGGTAGGGTAGGGAATCAGGTTCACCGGATCGTACGCCCACTTCGTATGCGTGTACTGATACTGGCTTGCCGGAAACACCGCGCGCTGCCCATTCACCGCGATCGACACGCGCCCGTTCGGATTACCCACAAAATCACCCAGATCGAACGCCAGGTCCGGCTGCGAGTACTGCGCCCAGTTCCACTTCACCCCTTCGAAATTCCACTTCCCCCAGTTGTGATCGTGATATCCCGGGCAGCTCACTTCATATCTCTTCCCGTCGATCGTCAAAGTTCCCGAAACGCGCGCCCGCGGCATATACAACAACCAGCTCATCTGCTCCCACGCCGCCGGTGCGACGTCCACCCGATTCGCCGCGTACCACGAATCCGCCTCGCGCTCGTAGTAGAGATTCCACACCAGGCGGCCATCCGCTGTGGATCCGGTAATCAGGTATTCGTTCGGACCCGTGACGCTGACCGTATTCGACCCAACCATCACATTCGCGGCGCTATACGAAGCGCTAAACGAACTAAGTGGCACAAAGTCCGACTCCGAAACGGTCTTACTGCCCTCATATGCCACCGCCGCCATCTGCGCGCTTCCAAACCCGCCCGCATTCGAGGGATTCAAAACCAAGTACGAGAAGATCGCCTGCACGTCATCCTTCGCGTCGTACAGGTTGAAGTACCACCATTCCGTATAAGCCGCATTGAGCGGCGTACCTTGCCAGTATTTGTAATGATAGGCATCGTCGGCTTCACTCACTTGACTCTGCCCGAAGACAAATGCCGGACTCCCGGCCAGGGCTGCCAGACACAGAATCTGTCCTGCCCATCGCTGCCAATTCATATCCGATAACCTCCAGATGACGAACCACGGATCTTATCACTAATTTGCACACATGAGGCGACTGGATTGCGAGTTGGATGACCCGCCCTCGGGGTGTCCTTTTCCCGTTTCATACAATCTCATTCATGATCTTTTCGGTGGGCGCAACTTTGGATCAGGCGGAAAAAATCGAGCCTGGAACTTTCGGAGGCCTGAATATCTGGGAGCGGCGGCACATCGAGAGCTGGGTTCGGAATAATCCCGAGATGCTCGGCGAAGAGCTTCTCGTGCTCACTGTCGAGTTCGATCGCTTTGTCGAAAGCAGCGATAGGCTCGACCTTCTTGCGGTGGATCGGGATAGCAATTTGGTGATTGTTGAACTGAAACGTGATTCTGCCGCGGGTTATGCGGATCTACAGGCGCTCCGATACGCCGCAATGGTTTCATCTATGACGGTAGACACAATCGCGCCCTATTACGTAGCGTACAGAAAGAAATACTACGGCGAGCAATTGTCGCGCGAAGATGCGCGTACCCTGATCACAAGCTTTTTCACTCAAAGTAGTGTGACGGAGTTTTCGACAAAGCCGCGTATCATTCTCTGTTCTGAAGGATTTTCCAAAGAAATCACGACGACCGTCCTCTGGCTGAACACCGCTCAACTCGACATCTCCTGCGTAGCAATCACGCCATATAAGGTCGGAGACAGAATCGTCATTGTCCCTAAGCTGGTGATCCCCCTGGAAGAAGCCAAGGAATATCAAATCGCTATCCGGGACAAAGAGGATGAAAGGGAGCGGTCGACCCGTAATCGTGAGCAAACGGTAAGAGTCTTGTTAGACAACAATCTGATAACCGAGGGAGACACGCTTTATCTGAAGTCCGGCCTCCCGCCGTATGTTCAATACCAGGAGGGCTCGCCCGTATTTCAAGCTATAGTCACAGGCAAGCGTGGCCAGAGTAACGCAGTGCGTTGGGCGCAGGACGGAGCGGAATACTCGATCTCGGGCCTTGCTTGGCGAGTTTTCCGAGACCTGCACCCCGAAAAGAAAGATCCCGGGGGCGTGAACGGTTCGATAAAATGGGTGACCGCGGACGGACTGTCCCTCTGGGACCTGAGAAAGACTCTTTGAGGAGCCGGGTGGCATAGGAACAAACTCAACCTTTACCGCCCGGCCGGTTATACATACAATTCCCCAGCGATGCACCATGCCCGTATGTTCGAATATGGCCGCATAGCTGGTATCTCATTCCTCGCGTTCGTCCAGGGTCTTAAAAACTCGTCCCCGGCAGCACCGGCGTACCTTCGATCTGCACTGCCTGTAACTTAGCCGGGCTAAGTCCCAGTGCGTTCAGTATCGTAGGCGCTACCTGTGCCGTCTCCACCGCGCTCGTCACCGTCGTCTGCGTGAACCGCGGATTCGAGAGAAACAGAACCACGTTCGTATCGTCATGCGAGAAACCGCCATGTTCGGCCAGTTTCTTACTGCTGCCCGTATAAGTCACTCCCACGTTCGGGGCGACAATGATATCCGGGGTGCGTGGATCGCCGTTCGGGGGGATCCCCGGTCCGTTGAACATCAGGCTCAGCGTCGGACCAGCGTAGATCTCGCCGATCCCCGCCGCAGTCGCGTTCTGTTCCAGCGTCGTCACCGCATTGCTCGTCTGCGTCGAATCCGCCAGCCACAACAGGGAAACATCGTCCTCCGTCGGGCCAATGCCCGTTCCCAGCGGAGATTCCGAGGCGGGCAGCAGCGCGGCGAGCAGATTCGCGGGCGATGTTCCGTTGGTTCCGTCCGGCCCCGGAATCGGGAAGTAGCGATTCGGATCGATCGGCGACTGCCCATGCTTCGCCGTAATCACGATCAGGGTGGAATCAAATAAGCCCTGTTTCTTCAACTCCGCCACCATCTTCGCGACCGACGCGTCCACAAATTGAAACTCGCTCAGCAGCGACGCGGAAGGTGTTCCATACGCGTCCAGGTATCCGCCCGTAGCCACGTTCTTCTCAATCAGCTTCTGCCCTACGCTGACCGATTGAAAATTCATCCCGAAGATCACCGGTACCTTCGCCGTCGACTTTCCGTCATGCGTCTTCCCATCGATCTCATTGAGAATCGCCCCGACTTTCAAAGTGTCGTAGCACTGAACATTTTGGAAACTGTCCGTCCACGATCCCGTCTGCGTCGGGTCGATAATGGTCGCGCAACTTTGTCCGCCTGGCAGCGTAACCCCCGGCAGCGCCACTACCGTCGAGTTGATCTCCGGCGAATAGTAATCGTCTAAGTTAGTGCCGTCCCCCGGCCCTGAAACTGACGAATACGACGGATGTTTATCGCTCCACGCCGTGTATCCTCCCGCCGCGTGAATCACTCCGAAAATCGTATTCGTGCGAACAAAGTTCCAAGGATAAACCGGCGCGCAATTCTTCATCGGATCGCGTACCAGGTATTTTGGATTAATCGAATTGATCCCGCCGTCCCCAGTCGGCGCGCCGCCATTTAGTTTCGTCTGATCGATATCGATTCCTTCTTCGTACTCTGTCGTGGTGCCATTCGGGACTCCCGCCGTACACGTCCCGCCAGCTACTCCATTGCCTGTCGTCTGCGCAGGTGGCGCAAGTACCCGGTCGTACGCGACATCGTAATACGCGCCAAATGAACGAGGGGATCCGCCCGAGACGATCGCCGTAAGCCCGGGAAAGGAATCGGACGGCATCGACGTGGACGCGCGCGTATAGTTCGTGCCGCTCTGCGCCAGCGCCGCCAGCGTCGGACAGTACGGCGACCCGTTATTCACCCCTGAAATTCCTTTTGCGCAGTTCAGGTAGTCGACTGCGTGCATGCCATCGATGCTCAGCAGCAAGACGCGGCGGATACCCGACTGCGCACCAATGCTGTCCTGCGTATAAGCCGGCGTCACCAATAAACCCGCCCCGAGAAGTGCAGCGGCGGTTCTCTGCAAACTTGCTTTTAATAACATCCTACCTCCGCATCTATTGCTATCAATGGATCTTTTCAGGCGTATGAATCTCCCAGCCATCCAGGCCGGAACTGTACGCTTTTTCGTATTACCGATGTGCTGATTCCGTCTTCCCTAACCATTTTGATAGAAGAGCGTCTACCCAAATGTTGCTCCACCAGGGTAGAATGTCTGCTGACCAGCTATGGCGAAAGAATCCCCCGGCCGTATCGAACTGCTCCAGGGCACCTTGGATATGTTGATCCTCCGCACGCTCCGCTTCGGCCCCGCCCATGGCCACCAGATCGCCAAACATATACAGCGCACCACCGATGACGTTCTCCAGATCGAGCACGGCTCGCTTTATCCCGCGCTCCATCGCCTCGAGCGCAAAGGCTGGCTAGTCGCCAATTGGGAGACCGCTTCCAAGGAAGGGAAGCGCGAGTTCAAGTTCTATCGCCTCACCCCCGCCGGCAAAAAACAGCTCGAACAAGAGGAGTCCAAATGGAAGCAAATGACCAACGCCATTGCCCAAGTCATGTGGCCTGCCGAGGAGAGTTAGGATGAGTTCCCGCGATCGCAAAGAACGTGAAGGTGACCTCGAGCGCGAACTTCGCGCCCACTTGGATCTGGAAGCCGCCGAGTACCAGGACCGCGGCCTAACTCCGGAAGACGCCCGCTACGCCGCCCAACGCGCCTTCGGCAACACCGCCATCGTGAAAGAGGATGTTCGCCGAATATGGGGATGGAACTGGTTTGAGACTCTGCTGCAGGATGTTCGCCACGGTCTCCGCCAGCTCCGCCGAACACCCGGCTTCACCGCTGTCGCTGTCCTGACGCTCGCGCTCGGCATCGGCGCCAACACCGCCATCTTCTCCGTCGTGAACTCTGTTCTCTTGCGGCCTCTACCCTTTCGCGCTCCGGACCGTTTGGTCCAACTCTGGCAAACTGAGGAATCGCCCGGCCAGTTCCCGCTCTCCGGTGCCGATTACCTCGATTGGCAAGCCCAAAACCACACCCTCGAAGCCACTAGCCTCTACTCGTGGACCCGCAACGCCAGCGCCACTACTGGCAGCGGTGAGAGCGCGCCCGAGTCCGCCTCCGTCGTCAACACCCAAGGCAATTTCTTCAACGTCCTCGGGGTTCATCCCCAAGTCGGCCGAGCGTTCGCTCGCGGCGAAGATACGGCCGGGAAGAATCACATCGCCGTACTCAGCTTTGGCTTCGCTCAAAGCCGCTTCGGCGGCAGCGCACCCGCGCTCGGCCAAAAGATTCGCCTCAATGACGAGCCTTACACCGTTATCGGAGTGCTGCCCCGCTGGTTCAATTTCCCCACCACCACCGATATCTGGACGCCACTCGATATGAGCCCCAAAGAACTCGGGCCCCGCGGAAACCATGGTTGGTTAGCCGTCGGCCGTCTACGCAGCGACGCCACCCTGGCGCAAGCCCGAGCCGATCTGCGCTCCCTCTCCGCGCGCCTCGAAAAACAGTTCCCCGACTCCAATAGCAAAGTGAACGCGATCGTCGTCCCCCTCACCGACCAGATCGTCGGCGACTCCAAGACGCCACTCCTAATCCTGCTCGGAGCTGTCTCGCTCGTCCTTCTCATCGCCTGCAGCAACGTTGCGAACCTGCTTCTCGCCCGCGCCACCGGACGCCGTCGCGAGATGGCTCTCCGGGCTAGCTTAGGTGCGGGACGCTCGCGCCTCATTCGCCAGTTGCTTACCGAAAGCGTGCTCCTCGGCCTCGGCGGCGCGGTGCTCGGCATCGCCGGTGCCTGGTGGTGCGTCGAACTCCTGCAGTCCCTCAAAACCATTCCCATCCCGCGCGCCACTCCCGAGCAATACA
>CAVTXC010000007.1:0-315595 GCA_963738525.1 Bryobacterales bacterium | reverse complement strand
CTGGAGTATCCGCGCGCCTTCGCTTCTTTCCTAATTCCTTGATCCAACTGTTCAGTAAGGCGAACCTCTAACCGCCCTCGTCGTTTTGCCATGACCGACCTCACTACAGAGGGAGTCTGGGCCGACGATTCCGAACAATTTTGCTCGTCCGGCAACGTGCCGGACATGTCACAAATCTGTCCGGCACCGAAAGCTATTGCAAAGGAACAACAAACAGCAAAAACACACGGCACGAGCCGTACAACCCTTTATGTTCCACTACCGGGGTTTTGGCTGCGGTGTGGGTCTTTTCTGCGCGTCTCTGCCCAGCTATCCTCGCTGCTTCGGTTGCATTTTGGTTGCAGAATGGGTGCACCAGCATCTCGCGTGGTTGCAATCCGGGTGCAAACAGGGTGCAAGGACGTCTCCGGCGAGCTATTCCGGTTGCATTCTGGGTGCAAAAAGGGCGCACGCGCATGTCATATCCAAACACCAGTTGTGGCAGTGTTCGGAATGCCCTTGCCCCACTCCCTTACTTATGAAAGCCAAAATGCCGAACCTGCGACAACCCACCGGCCGAAACCGCGCAGCACAAAACGCAGGTGAAAGGAATAGCGCCGCCGCTTCGCCAGCGGGCGATCTGAAGAGCGCGCTTTCTGCCCTGGTCGAAGAAAGACCGCAGTCGAAGTTCGGTCAATTACGCCGGATCCGGCCTGATATCAAAGCGGCACTCCAAGACGGTCACCAGTTAAAGTACGCTGTCAGCCGAGATCAACAGAAAAGAGAGTATGAGTTCCATCGAAACACAACCTCAAATCCGGAATACTGATCAAAGTTTGCCGAGTGATCGTCTCCTCCGTGCAACGGAGGTCCAACGAGAGCTGGGCGTCAGCAGGGCAACCGCGTACCGGATGATGAATGACGGCACACTGCCTATTTACCGCTTCGGTGGACGAAACGGCAGCCGCCCTATGATCCGAGTTTCGTCACGGGAGCTTAGAGACTGGCTCGCCGCGCACCGTGGCCATAGCGATCCCGGGCAAGTAGGTACCCGCTGATTTCGTGCTGACAACGTGGACTACGCTGAACGGGTATGAGGGCATTCAAGGTTCGTCGAAAGGGCCGGGACTACTTCCGCGTCGACCTTCCGAAGGATCTGTTTGCGGACGGGAAACGACGGTCGGCGATGGCACCGACAAAGCGCGAGGCTATCGAGAAGGCCGAAAAACTCGTTCAGCAGCATAAGAAAGGGCTGAACGTTGATGAAGGGCGATCACCGTTGGCCGAGTTCCTCAATCGATTCTTGGACTTTTACAGAAGTGAAGGCGGAGTAGCGCTTCGGACATGGCAGGATTATCGCTATCAGATTGAGCGAAATATTTCCCCGGCGATTGGATCAATCGCACTCGCAGAGCTCAGGCCTCGGCACGTTGATCTGTGGATGAAGTCGCTGCGCGATCGTGGCCTCGGCGCGCGCACCGTAGAGTATGCGCAAGCGGTTCTGCGACGTGCTTTGCAGTTTGCGGTTGAATGGGAAATCCTCGACCGAAACCCGGCGGCGGCTCGCTTCCGAGCCGCTAAACGGAAGCGGCCTACGTCCGCCACGGCCAAGCGCATTCAGTTCCTTACACCTGAGCAGGCTCGAAGGTTTCTCGCCGTGATCGAGGATAAGCCATATCGGGCGCTATTCACTGTGGCCATCACGACTGGTCTACGTCCAGAAGAACTATATGGGCTCCGGTGGACGGACGTTGATCTTGAATCGCAACGACTAACAGTGAACCAGGTGCTATCGAGGACGCGACGGAAGAAAGGCGAGCCGAGCGAGAGGTTTCTGTTTGGGCCGCCGAAAACAGAGAAGAGCCGCCGCACGATCGACTTCCCCGATTTCGTCGGAAACGTGCTTCTGAATCACGAACTTCGTTTGAAGGAGACGCGCGCGTTGGCAGGTCCGAAATGGCAAGACAATGGACTTGTGTTTCCCTCGGAGGTTGGCACACCTGCAGAAGAGCGCAACGTCTTACGACGATTCCAAAAGGTTTGCACGGAAAACGGCCTTCCGAAGCTGCGGGTTTATGATCTTCGCCACAGCCACGCTTCGCTGTTAATCAACGAAGGCGTTCATCCAAAGAAGATCGCTGAACGGCTCGGGCACTCCTCGATCAAGTTGACGATGGACACGTACGGACATTTGTTTGAGGGTAGCGATCGCGACTCCGCAGACAAGATGGAAGTGCTATTCGGCCCCGCACAAAAAGGAAACGTCAAACCCGCCCCCAACTCGCCCTTGTACCAAAACGAGCGTCCTGAAGCTCAGTTTTGAGGGCGAAGTACCCGATGTAGGCAATACCCAGTGGAGCGTTCACGTTGCTGGGGGCTAATTCCCTCTTGCGTGCACGGTCTGTCGGTTCACAACCCTTGTGCTGACAACTTTGCTGACAACCGAGGAAAATGGGTTCTATCAGATAAGCCTAAGTGATTGATTCTAAACTGGAGCCACCCGCCAGGATCGAACTGGCGACCTGCTGATTACGAATCAGCCGCTCTACCAACTGAGCTAGGGTGGCTTACTGGGCTCCCGAGACCATCGTCTGCCAACCCCAACACGGAAAATGGGGCTTTTGAAGCTCGCGTGCAGACTTGGATCCGAACACAGGTATTTTAGCAAACCCGCGTCAGATCACGCAGGTGATCACACTGGGGGAAAAATAGCGGAAACCATCATCACCGGGGTGATCTCCTTAAAAGGCACACCCCGGCAATAGCTTCAGAGGAACGTCACTGAATGTCGACTTGGACTGTGTTCGACGTCAATCCGTCAACCGTCACTTGCACGTTGACGAGACCTTTGCCTGCCAAATCGGAGGGGAGCAAAATGTTCATCTGATCAAGTCCGGAGTACCCGCCCTGGGGGCCGGCGAAGCTGACGGGCAGCTTCTCACCAGCGATGGTGGCGTAGACATTCGAGAGCGAGTCCCTTCCTTGAACACCGGAAGCGTAAAGAACAAGATACACCGAAGTGCCTGCCGCGTTTACTTGAATTGGCAGCGCGGTGAACGGGGCTGCCGATCCTTGGAACACATTGGTATAAGCGGACGAACCGTTGGGTTGATAGGTTAAAACCTGCGCAGCCGGCACACCGCCGCCTGAGCCATCTTTGGTAAAGATGCCCGGATTCACGGTCATCAGATTGATGTTCCCCGTGATGACGCTGCCAGAGCTTGTCGTGAGGGCAAGTGTCGCGTTACCGTTAGCCAAACCGGAAGGGATCAGGGCATTGATCTGGAGCGGAGACGTGTAAAAGAAGCTTAACGGCTTAGTCACCTGCAGACTATCGGTTATCGTCATTGAGGAGCCTCCAAGCGACGTAGGCAATGACGATCCCGTTACGCTGGCGGTGGCCGCCAAGTCCGAACCGAAAATCGAAACAATCGAATTGGGAGCCACACCCGCTGTATTGAAATTCGCCGCTGTTGTTAGCGTTAGACCTCCAGAATGCCCCTGGTACAGACCCTGTACAAATAGACCGGTTGAGGTTACTTTACTCTGGGACAACGCCGTTGCGGAAGTCTGCACGGACGTATTGATCAGTGCTTCGGCCGACTCATTGGCGTAAGTGTTGTAATCAATATACGACCAGTAGAAGCGCGTCCAGAATGGCGAAAAGTAAATGAAGTTCTTCCAATTCGCAATGTCGCTGAGCACGTTGATGAATTGTTGGTCTAGCGGCGCCCAGAAACTAAAGACGTCTTGCGAAAAATTATTGACGCTGCTAGCAACGGCGACATCCGTCGCATACTGTGCATCGGTCTGCTTCGAGAGCCACGCTTCGCTCATGGCAACTGGCCTACCCTTAGCGAGGGCTTCGTTAATCACATTGAGCGTATTTGTGGGTATGTCGATTGCGGAGTTGGGTGGGTCGTTAATCGGATACACGTGAATGTCGATGTAGTCCACGAAGGGGACCAGAGCGTCGATGTATTGCGTCGAGTTCACCACTTGCCAAGTTCCTATACCCGCGCCGATCGGAATGGGATGCGGCGTCGGTATCATGGATACAAACCCTTGGACTGCGGCAGCCCATCCGCTATATGACGAAACCTGGGTAAACCCGGTATTGGTGGCAACGGTGCCAGGCTCGGATCCTACGTCGAGATAGTCAGGCTTGATCTCGTTGACGATTGTGGCGTTCATGGTCGCTTCGCCGGTTATATATTCGTCATAACTAATCGACTGGTAGTAACCCGTAATGTTCAAGCTAGATCCCTGGGAGAAAAAGCCAGGGAATATAGTAGAGCTCTCTACAATCAGCTTCATTCCGGCCGCATGCACATCCGCGGCGACCTGCTGGTAGAAAGCGATGATCGAAGCGTAATCCTGCGGATCTCCGTTGAACTGTAAGAACGGCTGATAGAGAAGCGGATATCCCATCTGGACGACAACGGCCGTGTTCCCCAGGTTTTTTAAAGCGTTCAGTTCGTTCAAATACTTCGTGCGTTGGCCTGCGCCGAGCAATAGCAGCCCGAGATTTCCGTCAGCGCTCAACAACTCTCCCGACTTGAGATAGGGAGTTTTCACGCCATTCCACTGAGAGGTCACGGTTTGCGTGAACGCCGTCAGTTTCCCCTGCAACTGGTCGTAAACCGGTTGCTCGGCGGCCGGTACCGCCGCGGTTTGAGCGAAGACGCCTACAGCCGAGAAAAGACCTGCCAATACCACTGATCGAATCACAATGCTCCTTACGCGGCGCTCGCAGACGAGCTTCCGCTGGTTTATACATCGCCTTGAGTTAAAAGAAATAGCTGGATTAGGCGTATGCCACTAGAAGCATGAACACCTCTTAGCACCACGATACTACCTAATGAATTACAGTAGGTTTACCGATTATGTTCTGAAACTTACACTACAGGAAAGGAAGTGTCTCAAGTCGCGCATATCCCGAACCGGACCTAAGGAAAATTGGGCGAACATTCGCAAATCAATATACGCCGCATTGAAAACGCACTGCGGCGCGTAAGGCATCTTTCGGTTCGTTTCGATTGATTGGTGCCCGGGGTGGGACTTGAACCCACACTCGCCTTACGGCGAAAAGGATTTTAAGTCCTTTGCGTCTGCCGGTTTCGCCACCCGGGCCGGATGGAAGACTACCCTATTGAATCACAGGGCTCTTAAGCGAGAGTCGGCGTTACGCCCCGGAAATATTCGATCGTGGCCTCGAGACCTTCCTCCAAACTCACCTTCGGTTCCCAGCCGAGTAGCCGTTTTGCCTTTGAAATGTCAGGTTGCCGCTGCTTAGGGTCGTCTTCCGGCAGTGGCTTAAAGGTGATTTTGCTCTCAGGGTTCAGCCGCTGCCGAATCGCTTCAGCGAACTCTCCGATTGTCATTTCCCGAGGATTTCCCAGGTTAACCGGATATACCTCATCGGACATGAGGAGGCGGTAAAGCCCGTCCACAAGATCGCTCACGTAACAGAAGCTGCGCGTCTGCGAGCCCGTTCCGAAAACCGTCAACGATTCTCCGCGCAGCGCCTGATCCAGAAACGCGGGGACTACCCTTCCATCGTTGAGCTTCATCCGCGGACCATAGGTATTGAAAATGCGCGCGATGCGCGTCCGCAAGTCGTATTTGCGGTGATACGCCATCGTCATTGCTTCCGCAAAACGCTTGCTCTCGTCGTAGCAAGAACGGGGCCCGACCGGATTTACATTTCCCCAATACGTCTCCACCTGGGGATGCACGAGAGGATCACCGTAGCATTCCGATGTCGATGTGAGAAGAAAACGCGATCCGTTTTTTAACGCGACTTCCAGCATATTCTGGGTCCCGGCCGAGCCAACCTCCAGCGTTTCAATGGGACTCTCCAGATAATCGAACGGACTAGCGGGCGAAGCCATGTGTAGGACGGCTTCGAACGTACCCTCGACCACGAAAGCCCTCGATACGTTTTGCTCGGTGAACGTGAACCGCGGGTGGCGGTCCAAATGAGCAATATTCAAGGGTCGGCCCGTGAGGAAATTATCCAGCGCGACCACAGTGTGCCCTTCGTTTAACAGACGGTCGCACATGTGTGACCCGATAAAGCCAGCCGCTCCCGATACCAGAACTCGCAACAGTCCTCCTTAAATGATTGAAGTCTTGATTCTACCGTGCTGGAGCGGCCGAAATGGGTTCCATAGTACGGGGGCGCCCCCGATGCTACAGTGCTTATTGCCTATGGGACGACCTTCTGTTTTGGAAATGGTTGTGCTCGCAGTCGCGATCTGCGTCTCGCTATTTCTTTTCTGGACGAGAATTCGACACTTCCTAGTCGCCCTTCAGAAAGCAAAAGCCGATCCCGACTACTCCCTTCATCCCATCGGCCCACGCCTAAAGGATTTCGTCTGGGAGGTGCTGTGCCAGGGTCTGGTCATTAAGGAAAGGCCCCTTCCCGGTCTGGCTCATGCGTTTGTGTTCTGGGGATTTCTGGCTTTTGGACTCGTTACTCTGAATCACGTCGCTGGAGGCTTCGGTTGGGATGCGGTGCCGCGCTCATCCTGGTTCGGAAAGGTGTATTTCGGGTCTGTGGGCACATTTGCCGGGTTAGTCGCTATCTCGATCGCTGGTCTTTTCGTCCGACGGTTCTTTGTTCGTCCGCGTTGGCTCGGCAAGGTCTCTTACGAATCGGGATTCATCGCCTTCTTGATATTCGTTTTGATGGTCACCTATATCGCGGAATTCTTTATCCCCGATGGCGGGATACCGGGCAAGGCCAACTGGTGGCTGCACACGGCTTCACTCCTGGTGTTCCTTCCGCTGATCCCACACACCAAACACTTGCACTTGGTTTTAAGTCCATTTGCCATCTTTACGAAACGCGAAGGATTTAGTGAGATTCCGAAGCTCTCCGGGGATGAGGATTTTGGCCTGGATACGGGGAAAGACGTGACCAAACTCGACACGCTTCAGGCTTTTTCTTGCGTCGAATGCGGCCGTTGCTCGGAACACTGTCCCGCATTCAACACCGGGAAAGTGCTCAATCCGAAAGAGATCATTCTCGGCCTACGGCGTTACCTGAACGATCCCGCGGCAGGCCCCGGAAGCGAGGCTCCTCTGATCGGCACGCACATCTCCGAGGAAGCCGTTTTTCAATGCACCACCTGCGGGGGCTGTGAATACCAGTGCCCGGTCGGAATTCAGCACTTGCCGATTATCATCGGGCTCCGTCGGGGAGCGGTAAACACAGGCAAGTGGGAGGACGATTACGGGACCAAGCTGTTCCTGAATATGGAACGGAATGGCAACTCCCTCGGATTTGCCTCAAGCGAGCGGCAGAAGTTCATAGAAAAGGCCGAGTTGCCCATCTACGACGGCTCGCAGGATTACTGCCTATGGCTTGGTTGTATGGGAGCCTATGACCCCCAAGGCCGCGAGACTGTCCAGGCTTTTGCGAAAGTGATGCGTTATGCGGGAATCACTTTTGGCGTTCTTCGGAAGGAGCGCTGTAACGGCGATCCCGCGAGGCGCCTCGGAAACGATCTCCTTTTTACACAACTAGCCGAACAAAATATCGAAACGCTCGAAGCTGCCAATCCCAAAAAGATGGTATCCATCTGCCCCCATTGCGTGCGCACGATTTCGAACGACTGGAAGGAAGCGGGACGTACGTTTGATATTGAACACCACAGCGAATTGCTGGCTCGTATACAACACCTTCTTCCCGAACACAACGGGACACGCGAAAAGGTCGTTTATCATGATCCCTGCTACCTGGGTCGCTATCGAAATATTTACGAGGAGCCGCGCGCCATCATTGATCGCTACGCGGAGACGGTCGAGCCTGAACGCACACGCGAGAGGTCGTTTTGCTGTGGTGCCGGCGGCGGCCAGATGTTTCTCGGTGAAGAGCAAGGGCGGCGGGTCAATGTCACGCGTGCGGAGCAGCTTGTTTCCACAGGGGCCGAAACGATCGGCGCCGCCTGCCCGTTCTGCCAGACGATGTTTCGCGATGCATTAGCCCAAGTCACGGACAAACCAATCAAACTTCTCGATATCGCCCAGATTGCAGCGCAGGCGATCGACGAGAACAGCGCGGCTGCCAAACCGGCGTAGAGAGCGCTAACGCAGCGGTAAATGGGTCCTTTGACTTACCGGAACGCGAACCGGTAGGCGTTTTCGGCTACGGATTCCAGTTCCGACTCGCTGAATCCGAACACGTCCCGAGCGATTGTGAATTCCCGCGCCAGTGTCGTTTCGAATATGCCTGGGTCGTCGGTATTCAAGGTGATCGGCACTCCCGCATCAAAGAGCCGTCGGACCGGGTGATCCTCTAACCGCTTCACTACCCCTGTGGCCAAGTTACTGGTGATGCAAACCTCAAGGGGGATCCCTCTGTCCCGGAGGTGTTGCATCAGCTCAGGGTCTTCCACCGCGCGGATTCCGTGGCCGACCCGTTCGGATCCGATCCGGATCGCATCCCAGATCGAAGCTGGGCCGTCCGTCTCTCCCGCATGCGCCGTTAATCGCAATCCACGACGCCGCGCCAGCGCATACACATCCCCAAAGAGCCGTGCAGGCGCCGCTACTTCATCGCCTCCAATCCCGTAAGCCACCACGCCGTCGTCTACGAACTCGCTGGCGATCTCTGCCACCCGCATAGCGGCATCGGTCCCAAACTGGCGGACGGCATCGAAACACCATTTCACCTGAACCTGCGGGAACAAGCGGCACACTTGGCGAATCGCCTCGTATGTCCGATGGAGATCCTGCGACTTCCAAATCACCACTCCCGCCGAAAGGGTGACTTCGGCGTAATCGATTCCTTGATCGACGAAACCTCGCAGGAGATCTTCCGTTATTGCGGCATAGTCTCCAGGCCCGCGTAAGCACTGCGCAATCGCTTTGAATACCTGTAGGAACCCCGCGAAGTCGCCAAACCGTATGCTTGATAACCCGATGGTTCTTGGGTCCACGGAACCCTCGAGGTGGACATGTAGCTCGGCGGCCATATAATGAGGTTCTCATGACGGACGCCGATATCCAGGCTCTTGTACAGGGTCGCTTCAGCGATCCTTTCAGCATCCTCGGACCACACCGGATCGAGGATCCAAAGAGTGTCTCGGAGACTTGGGAAATTCGAGCGCTACTTCCCGAAGTGGATGCGGCGGCTGTGCTGATTGGCGATGATCGTTTACCGATGTCGAATAGCGTTCATCGCGACTTCTTCACGCTGGAACTCGCCAGAGATCCCGGCCATTATCGGATTGCGTATCGCGACCATGTTACGGGAGAAGAGATCGAAGTGGAGGATCCTTACCGCTTCCCTACCCTGCTCAGCGACTACGAACTTTACCTTCACGGCGAGGGCAACAATTTTCAGGCTTGGACGATGCTCGGCGCACACCCCGCCGAAGTGGAAGGTCTGAAGGGTTTCCGTTTTGCCGTCTGGGCGCCGAATGCGGAAGTCGTTTCCCTGGTCGGCGACTTCAACCATTGGAATTCGCGCCGTCATCCGATGCGTCTTCGCGACGGTGTTTGGGAGATTTTCATCCCCCACGTCGGAATCGGCGTAGCCTATAAGTACAACGTTCGCTCGCGCGTTACGCATCACGAGCAGCTGAAAGCAGATCCTTTTGCGTTTGCAGCTGAAGTCCCGCCCAGCACGGCATCCCTTACTTACGATCTCAGCGGGCACATATGGAAAGATGCGGACTGGCTCAGCCGGCGTGCATCTTTCAAGTGGCAAAAGGAAGCGATCTCGGTTTACGAGGTGCATCTCGAAAGCTGGATGCGAGACTTTCAAGGTCATCCACTGAGTTACCGGGAACTCGCGAGTCGGCTGGTCGAATATGTCCAACGGAATGGGTTTACCCACATCGAGCTTCTGCCGATCATGGAGTACCCGTACAGCGGTTCGTGGGGCTACCAGGTAACCGGTTATTTCGCTCCCACTTCACGCTTCGGATCGCCTGAAGACTTCAAGTACTTCGTCGACATCTGTCACCAGCACGAGATCGGAGTCATCGTTGATTGGGTTCCCGGGCATTTCCCGAAGGATGCTCATGGTTTAGCACGCTTCGATGGAACAGCGCTTTACGAACACGCCGACCCGCGCCGCGGAGAGCATCGTGATTGGGGCACGCTCATCTTTAACTATGGACGCAACGAAGTCCGTGGTTTCCTGATTAGCAATGCGCTGTTTTGGTTGAAGGAATATCATATCGATGGACTTCGCGTCGACGCGGTAGCATCGATGCTTTACCTTGATTACTCGCGAGAGCCGGGGCAGTGGATTCCTAATAAATACGGCGGGAATGAGGATCTCGATGCGATCTCGTTCCTCCGGCGCTTCAATGAGTTAGCCCACGAAGTTCCAGGCGCGATGACCATCGCGGAAGAGTCCACGTCGTTTTCCGGAGTGTCCCGGCCGGTTTATCTGAACGGCCTTGGATTCACAATGAAGTGGAACATGGGTTGGATGCATGACATGCTCCACTATTTCGGCCAGGATCCGGTACATCGCAAGTACAGCCACAACGACATAACGTTCAGCCTTCTTTATGCGTTCAGCGAAAATTTCGTTCTTCCGATTTCGCATGACGAAGTGGTTCACGGAAAAGGTTCGCTTGTGGGCAAGATGCCAGGGGATGAATGGCGTAAATTTGCCAATGCGCGAGCTTTTCTCGGCTACATGTTTACGCATCCCGGCAAGAAGCTTCTGTTCATGGGTTGTGAGCTGGGGCAGTACGAAGAGTGGAACTACCAATCCAGCCTCCGCTGGGACTTGCTTCAGTACCCTATCCACAACGGCCTGCAGACACTGGTCCGTGAGCTGAATCTGTTCTACCGGGCGGAGCCCGCGCTGCATGAACTCGACTTTCACTACACCGGCTTTGAATGGGTGGATTTCCATGATGTTCAGAACTCCATCATCACTTTCATTCGACGGGCGGAAGATCCTAAAAACTTCGTGCTTGTCTGCTGTAACTTCACACCTGTCGCTCGGGAAACTTATGAGATCGGCGTGCCTGAAGCGGGTTATTACCGCGAAGTCTTCAACACCGACGCGCAGAGATTCGGTGGGAGCGGCGTGGTAAACGAGCTCGGATCGCACTCCGTTGGGGAGAATCGCCATGGCCGTCCCCACCACATTAAAGTGCGGGTGCCTCCACTAGCAGTTGCCGCGTTCCGCCTAGAGCGAGCGTAGTTCTCGTATCGCATCTCGAGCAATCCACCGCCCCGCGCGGGTGTTAGCTTCCAAGATGCGATCGGCGCACGCCAGCGCTTCCTCACGCAGGTGAGCATTGCGCTTTCCGATTTGACGCAGAGCCCAATTGACTGCCTTACGCACGAGGTTCCGGTCATCGCCCGATTGTTTTTCGATCAGGGGCAACAACCGAACAAAGCGGGCATCGGGCGTCGTCTTATCGTGCACGGCTAATCCGGCGATCAACGCGAATGCCGCGCGTTTTTCAAATTCCGCCGTTCTCTTGCTCCAAGGCGCAGGTTTTTTCCAGGCGAACTTGGTATAGCCGAATAGATTCAAATACACCTGGTCGCACAGGTCCCAGGAGTCAAACTCTGCGATCCACTGCTCCATTTGGTCCTCGGTGACCTTCGCCGGATCGTCCACCATACTCGCAAGGATGCGTGCCTCATGCCGCCCGGAGCTCCACAGTTGCTCAGCCAGCTGGTGGTCTCGCCCACAACGCTTGGCAATTCTTCGCAGGTGTACTACGGAGACACCGTACGCCCTCTCAACCTTGATTCCGAACCGAGCCATACCCGCGCGATTCTGCTCGCTCCCGAGAGATTCGAGATCTCGCAGAATGCACTCTAAGTCGCAAGTGCCCGAAGCAATTTGCATGAAGCGATTGCCTGCCCCACATGCCGTTGCGTGTGCTCCGCGATATGAACCGCCAACCCATGAACTGTCGTCGGCAGACGTTTACGCCCTACCGTCCGCCGCTCCCGAAGCGAATCGATTGGTAGCGCTTCCACAATACGGGCGGTCCTGTCGATTGCCACATCCACGGCTTCCATCAAAGCATTCCAACCCGCGCCGCCAATCGCTTCGTTTCGCAAAAAGGCAAGCTGCGCTTCTGAAAGTTCGCCTCCTTTGAGATACGTCAAAAGGCGGTCCAAGCTGCCGGCAATGTGTCGAAGATGAAAGCCGAGCGAAGTTAAACCCATTGGCCGTGTCCAAATCTGCTCTGTGGTCAAGCCTGCGGTATGTTCATGAAGATCTTCCTTCGCCTGCATCAACGCGTATAAAACGGGCGCAAGGAGAGGGTCAACGCCCGGGAGCGCGCCACGTAACCAAGGCTCCGGTTGTTTCTCGGGCATGTTAGAGAGGGGTAATCGGCCGGGTGTCGCTTCCCACATACACCTGGCGAGTCGCCTTTTGGCTCGGGGGAAGTGAGAGAAGCCGTGGTTTCACCGCAAGAAGGATATAAGTCTTGCTCTTGTTACCCGTGAAGTGGCTAACCAGATTGCGGAGATAGGGAATATACGAGAAGAATGCCGGGCCGCTGAATGTCCGGGAACGTGAATCCTGAGTAAGCCCCGCCACGATTGCCCATTGGCTATCCCGGACGTTCACAGTGGATTGCATCTTCCGATTCTCAATGATTGGGATCCCGTTCACAGTCCCTCCACCAAGAAGTTTGTACTCCGTATCCAGATCCATCCCGATCTCATCGACCCCGTGCACGTGCGGGGTTACGGTGACAACGATTCCCAGATCTTCAAACGTGAAGGCCGGCGCCGAGCCCAGTGTCCCCGATGTCGCGCCAATGAATTGGCTGGTGATCACGGGATACTTACTTCCTGAATGAAACGTCGCCTTCTGCCCATCCACGGAAACGACAGTGGCGTGCAGCAGATTACGAGCGCCGGAGTTCGTCATTTGTGCAATGACATTTACGTTCACCAGCCCCACCCCGAACATATGACCCACGCCGAACTTGGTGATCTGCGAAAGGCTGATCCCCGAAAGTGTGGAACTGCCTGAAACAAGGCTTCCCAGAAAACTGATTGGGAAGCTGGTCTGAAGATCCACCCCGAACTCCTGCATCTGTGTTTCGTCGAGCTCGACAAACTCAAGATCGATAGCGACCGCCGAGCGGTAGTCGACCAATTCGCTCAGAATGCTTTGTGCGGCTAGCACGCGGGAGACTCGATCTTTGATCACGATTTCGTTGGCCTGCGAATCCCAAAAGATTTTGTCGACGCCGACCGCCTGTTTCACGGCCTGGCCTAGTTCCGTAATCTCTTGAACAGTGAGGGCGTTCGGTATCGGAACGGAAAGCGTCGCGACCTGTTCCAGATCCTTGCGTTTCGGCTCCGTATCCTGCGCAACGATAAAAACCTTCGCGCCTAAGGGCGTCACAAACGAACTTGTAGCCGCTTCCAGAGCGTGTAATGCTTGCCGCGGACCGACATCGTTCAAACGGAAATGAAGAAATCGGCCAGCTTGATAATCTCCGTCGAACACCACTTGCAGCCCCAGCTTAGTCGCCAATTGCTGGAACAACATCTTGTAATCGCCTTCGAGCTCGTAATTTTGCGATCCCTCCTTCGGTTCCAAGCGCGCTGGCGGGAGGAGCTTTCGCGCCGCCGCAAGTTCGCGCGCCGTGATGCTATCGAAGACTTTCTCGGGCCGTAAATCGGTTGTGTCCAATACAGGCGGCGGCGCCGGGGCAGGAACCTGGACGGCTGGAAGATCTTGGAAAATGCCGCTCGGTTGAGAAGGGATGCTTATCGGCGGCACCGGACTCACCCCGGGTATTGGAGACCCGGGAACTACTTCCGTACCGGCCGGTTGAGCAGTCAGCGCTCCAGCAGGCGCTGAAGCCATGGGGTTTGTTGTCGTGGGAACAGACTGCGGAAGAACAGCGGCACCTGAAGCGCTGCCGCCCTCGACCGTCGCCGGTAAATAGAAGGCGATGCCCAACCCTCTTGGGATATTCACGGCAGGAGTTTGTTGACCGCACAGCAGAGCACCGGGCACGAGAACCAGCAGCAATCGCGCGCCGGCAGAGGCCACTAGTCCCAATCGTGCTCGCTTCAGAATCAGAGACACAGTCCCATCTGGTAGTGATGACGCACAATCAGGTCGAAACGTGGAATAGTGTCGATCAGACCGTATGAGATGGTAGGAGAAATTATGAACTTGGCGGAAAACACCTGGTTGCGCCACGCGCTGACCGACTGGCACCAATGGGTACTCCCTACGGCGCTGCTCCTAGGGACGCTCGTGGGAGGGCTAGTCGTTCGCGACCTTTTCTTTCGGTTTCTCCGTCGTTGGCAAACCCGCTCTTCCGGGCACATCGCCGAAATTCTAATCGAGTCTCTCCGTGGACCGATCGTCATCTGGGCTCTGATTTTTGGAATTTATTTCGCTCTCGAAAGCGCCAGCCTTCCGCCGAAGGTTGAACACTACCTGGGCAAATCGCTGTTTGCCCTCTGGATTATCTCTCTCACTGTCATGTCCACCCACTTGGCGGGAGCGATTGTGAGGTTTTCCGGACGTCGCAGCGGAAGCGACATGCCGGCGACCAGTCTTACTAAGAATCTCGCTCAGATTGCCGTCGCGTGTATCGGCGGGGCCATACTGCTCCGGCACCTCGGAATCTCCATCACCCCGCTAGTCACCGCCTTGGGCGTCGGAGGTTTGGCAGTGGCGCTAGCGTTGCAAGACACCCTCAGCAATCTTTTCAGCGGATTCTACATCACCATCGCTGGACAGGTTCGCCTGGCCGATTACATCAAGCTCAACAGTGGCGAAGAGGGTTACATCGTAGATATCAGCTGGCGCAGCACCACTCTACGCATGCTCAGCAACAACCTCATTATCGTGCCGAATTCCAAGCTCGCGCAGGCAATTGTGACCAACTATAACCTGCCTGAGAAGCGTATGGCCGTCCCCATTACGGTAGGGGTGGGCTATGATTCCGATCCAGACCATGTGGAACAGGTGCTGCTTGAAATCGCCCGGCAGGCTATGCGTTCGGTCGACGGCATCGCATCCGATCCCGAACCCACCGTCCGCTTTACTCCCGGCTTCGGGGACTCCGCACTTCAGTTTCAACTGAATGTACAGGTGGACGAGTTCTCCAAGCAGTACATCGTGCAGCATGAACTCCGCAAACTGATCTTGAAACGCTTCCGGGCAGAGAACATCGACATGCCGTTCCCGACTCGCACCGTCTTCCTGAAAACCGATCCCACCCAAGTTCCGGACGCCGCTAAAACTCCTGCGTCACCCGCATAACCTCGTCTGAGGTTGTCATTCCGGCGGCGATCTTTTCCCATCCGTCTTCACGCAATTGCCGCATTCCGTTTCTCTTCGCAGCCTTGGTGATCTCGGACGCATCCGCGTTGGCCATGATCAACTTCCGAATTTCATCATTCAGCTCCATGAGCTCGAAGATGCCGACCCGTCCCCGAAATCCTGTGCCGGAGCATTGTACGCATCCCGCTCCGCGGTAAGTCTCCACTTCCTCCCCGAAGGGGCTAAATTCCTTTCCCGCTGGAGCCACGCAATTCCGGCAGATGCGGCGCACCAGTCGCTGCGCCAGCACGGAAACCAGAGAGCTCGTAATCAGATAGTTCTCGACTCCCATGTCGGTTAGGCGTGTGATTGCGCTGGGCGCGTCGTTGGTATGCAAAGTCGAAAACACAAAGTGTCCCGTAAGCGCCGCGCGGATAGCAACGTCCGCAGTTTCCCGATCACGAACTTCACCGACCATGATCACGTCTGGATCCTGTCGTACGATGTGGCGGAGACCCGACGCGAAAGTTAACCCGATTTGCGGGTTTACGTGAATCTGGTTGATCCCGTCCATCTGGTACTCCACCGGATCCTCGATCGTAATGATCTTGCGCTCCATTGTGTTGATCCGTTTCAACGCGGAATACAGCGTCGTGGACTTTCCACTTCCCGTTGGCCCTGTAACGAGAAAGATTCCATGAGGGAGCGACGTGTAGTATTCCATCCGCCTCAACATGTGATCGTCGAACCCAAGCTTCAGCAGATCGTAGAAATCGCCGGCTGAACGGTCCAGCAATCGCATCACGACGCTTTCGCCGTACAACGTCGGCAGCGTCGAAACGCGTAGATCCACCTCCCGGCCAAGAATCTTGATTTTAATTCGCCCGTCTTGCGGCAGACGACGCTCGGCGATATTCAGCTTCGCCATCAGTTTTAGTCTTGAGACAATCGCGGCCTTCATCTCGCGGGGCGGTGGCTCCTGATTGAACAGAACCCCATCCACCCGAAACCGAATGCGGAACTCTTTCTCGAAAGGCTCGATGTGAATATCGCTGGCCCGCTTTTCAATAGCCTGTCCGATCGTCGTATTCACCAACCGAATGACGGGCGCCTCGCTCGCCATGTCGCGCAGCTGTTCGAGGTCTTCGCTTCCTTCTGTCGTGCCCCAGTCGGCTTCGCTCGCTTGGCGAGCGGACTCCCCGAAATACCGGTCGATGGCATCCAGAATCTCCTGCTCGCCGGCGAGTTCCGGCTGCACGTCGAGCCCGGTGTAGGACCGAACGGCGTTAATCGTCTCGTGGTCAAGCGGGTCGCTGATTGCGATGCGCAGGTTTGCGCCGTCCAGCCCGATGGGCAGGAACCGGCACTCCCGCATGAAATCGGTCGCAATACCCTCGGTCTCCGGAATGGCGGGAGGTTCCCCGATTACCGCCATGGGGACACCGAGCTGTTCGCTGATCACCAGCAGAAGATCACGCTGAGCCAGAAGGCCCATGTCGACCATGATCTTGCCCAGCCGGTCGCTCCGATCGCGCTGGATTTCCAGAGCCCGCTCCAGGTCCTCCTGCTCAATCATCTGCCGGCTGATCAGAATCTCGCCTAAACGGGGAGCGGCAGCTGAGATCGCCATAGATTAGAGTTCCTGTGTCTTCACGAATGAATCCATTGCCGCTCTCGGCACGCGTCCGCTTTGCACCTGCAATAGTTTCTGTTTCTCCGCCTGCATGACGATTTGCTGGGGTAGCCCGCTCATGTTCTCCCACTGTTTGTAATAGAAGAAAGTCACGCCGCAAACCACCTGCTCGTCGGGTCGAACGCTATCCAAACCAGGATCGGCTGCCACCATCAGCAGCATGTCCCTCATCTTCTCCCGCATGATTGGTAGCTGGCGGATTTTTCGAGCGTGAATGTCTTCGATATCTTTCACGGTTAGCGATCGAAAAGGACTGGGCGCGGGCGTCGGGACCAGGGCTACCATGCTGGTAAACACCACTCCGTAGTTATCCAGATAAACGCCCCGGGTGTTTCCGAGCAGATCGCACTCGTCAGGCTTGGTCACCAGGAATCGGTCGAAATGGTGCTCGATTTTAGCCAGTGCCAGCCGGCTCACCCGCGAAGAATCTCCGGACGCCATCGCCGCGACGGCGCCGACTATCAGACAGGCCAGTCCTATTCGCTTCACTGCCCGGTCTCCAATAGCGCATTACTGGCCACCGTCATCACGCGGCTCCGACGGTCCATCGTGTCCAGAACCTCCGCAACCCGTTCCATTGTCTGCCGCTTCTCCCGATCGTTCTGGTCCACCACCTGCTTCAGCTTCACATCGAACCGTGCTTCGGAATCGGCTACCGCCTTCGCCACCGCGCGGTCGACCGCAGCTTGTATTACCCCCGGGTCGAGTGTTCCCGCTACCCGCTCCACCACTTTCACTGTTTGGACCGCGGGTGCCACCCGGTAAGCATGCACCACCAGCGCCGCCGCCAGAACCATTGCTGCCACAGCAGCCGTCCGGACCCCGGAAAGCCAAATGGCCTGCCACCATCGCACTACCGGAGAAGGTTGGAATACCTTATCCGATACAAATGCAATTCGCCTGGGAATCTCTTCCGCGGGCAGCGCCTCGAGTGCGAGTGCGGTCAGCCGGAGTTGCTCGATTTCCGCGCTGCACTTTTCACATCGCTGCACATGTTCCTTCACCTGCTGGCTCTCAACCGGGCCCAGCGCATCGAAATAATAGTCACGCAGATCGGACGGCGCGCAGCTCATGAAACACCTCTGGTACGAATAGGAGCCAATTGACCTTTGAGTAGTTCGAGCGCCGTGTACAGCCGCGACTTCACGGTCGAGACTGGACAGTTCAGCACCTCCGCCATCTCCTCAAATTTGAACCCCTGGTAGATTTTCAGCACAACCGCTTCCCGCTGCTCGGGAGATAGTTTCTCGAGCGCGGTTGCCGCGGCCAGTGTTAGTTCCACTGGGTAGACCGGTTCGTGTGGTGATTCGACCCCGGTCAGTTCATCCTCCGGCTTCCGGCGGCGAAACAACGAGTATGCCTCGTTATGCGCAATCCGGAACAGCCAAGGACCGAATCGAGTCGGATCCGCAAGCTTCCGAATGTTTTGGTATGCCTTCAGAAACACATCCTGACTCAGATCGAGGGCATCTTCGCGGCTGTTAAGGATGCGTAGCAGGTAATTGTAGACGCGCTTCTCCCACCGGGAGATCAGGAGGTTGTAGGATTCCACATCTCCTTTTCGCGTCCGCTCAATCAGGTCGGCATCCTCAACCGCCCGAAAAATCAAATGGTGGCTCCTTATGTGAAGACGCTAGTCCCGACTGGAAAGTCTGCACAGAAATCTCAGAAAACTGCGGCTGCGTCGGCCCGAACGTCGGCCACGCCAAGCGCTTGGATCCTGGTAGAACGATCCAACCCTCTCAGTTTACCGTCCGACAACCCCCTTAGCTAAGATCGGCGCCCGACGGATAAACTAATGGAGATGGAGACGAGGATTGATGCCTGCCCTCCGGACCAGTCTGCCCCATCTCCCAGTCAAACTGATCCTCGCTGCGCGGCGTTCCTCCTGAACGCGCTCGAATCATCTCTACATGCCAGCAAATCCGAGTGGCTGTTTCTGCGCGAGCTTCGGGTCGGCACTGGACATCGCAACCACAACGCGCAGCGCCTGGACGCATTTGCCCTGAACTGTCTGCCTCATCTCGCCATGAAACGAGTGTGTTACGAGCTAAAAGCTTCCCGGTCCGACTTCCTGAGCGAAATGAAACAGCCGTTCAAGCGACGTATCGGCATGCGTTACTCAAACGAGTTCTACTTCGTTGTCCCCGGAGGTTTGCTAGCACCCAGTGAAATCCCGGTCGATTGCGGGCTCGTAGAGATTGGGGTGGCCAGTTTCCCGGAGTGGAAGCAGCTTATCCGCAGACGGGCCGGCCTGTTTCACTACAACCCCGCAAACGCAACGTACTGCATGGTTACTGTTCCCGCACCTTGGCGTGATACTCCCGGGCCGACGTGGCAGTTTGTCGCCGCCATGCTCCGAAATCAACGCCGCCAGTTCGAAGAAAGGCCCCCGGTGCCTCCCTCCCAGCAAAGGCTTGAGTTCCAGTGACATCCGACTGAACTCTGCGCGCGTTATTTCACCACGATCGTTCCGTGCATGGATGCATGGATTGAGCAATGGTAGTTATACGTTCCGGGTGTTTGAAGCGCTTGCGAAAAGGTATCTCCCTTGTTCAGTTTCAATGAGCCGAAGCTTCCGTCGTCCGCCGTCACGGTATGCTGCACCCCATCGGAGTTTGTCCAGGTAATCGGCGAACCTTGCGCGACTGTAATCGGTGTGGGAACAAACGCGAAATTGCTGATGCTCACTGCGGCCGGTGTCACTACTGGCGCCGCGACGGACAAGAGCGAGGTCGAGGGTGACTGCATCCCGGATATCTCCGCAATGACGACCGCGTCGGTTTGTGGCCCGGCGCCAGCCGGCACGGCGGGCACAATCGCATTAATCTGGTAAAGCCCTGTCGCACTGAGACCTGCAAACGTTACCGTCGCCGGAAGGCCTCCAATCGTCAGAGTCGGCAGAGCGCTTAGATTCAAAGGGGTTGTTACCAGTTGTCCATTGGTGACCGCGGGGTTCGTTGCTCCAAAGCCGTTACCGTACAGCACCACTGTTTCCCCGGGAACTACCGGCGTCGTTGTCAATCCGCTAATCAGCGCCGGCGGACCCGTCAGACTTCCATCGGCGTGCGTCGCGGCAATGTAGTTTCCGCTCAGGAGAAAGAATGAAGGAGCTGCGGGTGAGAGTGTCGCATCCACGGCTCCGCTCAACAGCCCGTTGTTTTGAGTTGCCACCTGAATCGGCCCCGGCGCGAGATCGCTTGGAATCAGGAAATTGATTTGAGTCGGGCTGATGTAGCTTACGTAGGCTGGTTCACCGTTGATTGTCACCGACACGCCATTTAATTGGCTAGGAAGCTGATTGTTGACGAAATCGCTGGATAGCCAGGCGCGGGTTGTCGCGGATAGGCCGCCCCCAATGATCGTGCCCCAGGAATTGGGAGCCAGTGTCGTTGAGAAACTCGCTCCATTGGCGAGCCCGTTATTGGGGAACGAAGGCGCAGCTTGAATACTGCCGAACGCTCCATGCGATTCGACTGCCTCTCCGTTCGGACCAGGCGATCCCGCCGTAAAGTACAGCGTCGCGCGATCTCCGCCAGCGGCTCCATTGCCGAACAGCAGTGCCCACAACCCCGGTATCACGACTGCGTTCCCGTTAACGTCGTCCAAGGTGCCGAGCAAAGTTCCGTCCGTGGGGCTGAACGCGTGAATTTTGCCGTCTCCGAAATTGCCGACCAACAAAGCGCCTCCGAAGTCTCCAAACCCGGTCGGTGCGATCACCATTCCCCACGGAGAATTTAAAGGACCCTGCGAACTTAAATGCGCCAGGAGCGTCCCCGACATATCGAAAACGCTGATGTAGCCGTTACCCAAGCCGGCGACGTCGTCCTGTTTTTCGGCGTCTTGCCGCGCGTAGGTGACATATAACTTACCGCCGATGTTCTGGATATTAAACGGCGCAAATCCGCCAGGTACCTGCCCATCCTGAAAACTTCCCGCCGGAGAAGCAACCGCTTGGAAATTTGCGTCCCAGACCGCGATCTTGCCATTGCGGAAGTCCGCGGCATACAAAAGTGGCGCGTCCGTCGTTCCGCCTAGAGCGCAACCTTTGTAAACAGCGTGGCTGGCGGATTCATCGAGCAGTATTCTCGCATTGTTTGCATCCACGGAAGCATTCCACCCGGCGATCGTCCCGTCCTCGGTACAAAACAAGAACACTGCCGCAGCCCCCGTTGCCACTGGAAAGGAAGAGCCTCCGTTGAAGATCACGCCGGTCACCGCGCCTGGCGTTGTCGGGGAATCTGACGGGATGGAAACGATTAACGAATGGGGCGCACCCGAGGTGTCGTATACCGTGGACGTGCCGGTATGGTTATTTCCGACCCAGAATGGCCCCGTAGGACTTGCCGCAATTCCCCAGGGATTTACTAGGTTTACGTCGACGCGGTCAGCCTGGCTTGGTAAGTCGGCGACGAGCGAATGAACGAGATAGTTATTTGCGGCGGGAAGTGAGCCCGCTATCACCGCGCATAGCGCCACTCCTCTCCAAAGTCTCGTACCTACGTTTATGATTGCCTGGAATCCGCGCGCGTCGTTAGTCATAGTTATTCGTAGCTGCCTCGAAACTAACCGTAACCGTTGCGCTCGCTCAGGTGGTTGAGGAGTTGTAAAGAGCTTGTAAAAGCAGATGCGTCTCGAACGGCTGGAATAATCCGACAAATAGACTAAATCCGGTCAGCAAATTGTGTCCCTTACGATCGGGTTTTGGCGCTACTATCTGCAGACATCAACGAGACCGCAAATCTGATGAGGTTAATCCTGATGTTGGCGCCTGCCCACAACGGTGATCCTGAACTTCCCCGCTGCCCCCCGTGCCCCCGGATGGACCATTCAGCTCATCCGAGTGGATTCGCCGCCATAGGTTCTGAGGTGATCGGCTTCATAGAAATCCGCATATATTTGAAACGTTTTTATCTTGATACGCAGATCTTCCTCAGGACTTCGTACGTAAACGGTACGCGTAACCCGGGGAATGTACCGGAAAAGCAATCAGAAAGAGGTTCACATGGCAAACGATTGGATTGTTGCATCCGCGCCGCTGCTTTTGCTGGTGGCCGGGATTTTATGGGGCGGCTGGATGAAGCGGCGTTGCCCATTTCAGCCCTCCGCGGAACCGGTTTGGCCGTATGCCGAAAATGCGAACTTGGCCTTGGAACTCGCGAGTTCTCCCAAGCATGTCGACCAGGTACTTGGCGCGCCGGACACCGCCGAAGGCCGCAACAATCGTGCCTCCGCCAGGCGCCTCCAGAAGCTCGACTTCGTCTTTATCAGCCTGTACGTACTTTTCTTCGCGGCGGCGGGTCACGGTGCGGGCGTCACTTGGCCCCGGGCACTTCCGGTCATTCTGTGCGCCTTCGTTACAGGGCTTTTTGATGTCTTGGAGAACGTCGCCATTTTACGGCTGACAAACTCCACGCCGCGCGGGTCAGTGCGGGTGTACGGCCAGTTGAAATGGTTTGCTTATTTCCTGACCGTCGGGCTCGAAGGCGTCCTGCTCATCTTCACAGCGCTTCCTGCCACGGCCCTGAGCGTAGTCAAACTCGTTGTCGGTGGATTGTGCATCGCTGTGTTTGCCGGCGGGGCTCAGTCGTCGGTGAAGGGCAGTTTCAACGGAATAACTACGGGCAAGAACCTCTCGGCACTGGCGCTCGCAGCTCTCGCCTTACTCCCTCTAATTTCCCGAACTCCCGTCTCATGGCTGATGTTAGCGGAGTACGGCGGGCTGATGCGAGTCCCGCTGTTGACAGCGGCCCTGCTTCTCTTCCTTCCGGCCATTTCGTTCCTTACTGGCGCCCGTTCGCTCCTCCGGGGACTGTTCGATCTGACTCCGGCCAGCACTTTCGTGGTAACCCTGGCCGCGATGGCTCTATCCGGCACAGCATGTAGCACCGCGAACCTAGTGATGAATCACGGCGGAGCACGGGCGGGAATCAGCCCTCTACCGGCCCACTTTATTCCCTCCCCGGAGATATGGCTTGTGATCATGTTGATATTGAGCCTCCCGATTGTTCTGACCGCAATCGCGTTCTCGATTAGGGAAGATAGGGGACGTCCGTCAGAGTTGATCCTTGCTGCTGTCGGAGGTATTGCCGTTGCGCTTGCCCTCGCTGCCACGGTAGTTCACTCGGGGCGAACACTCGCAGCTTTGATTCCCGGCTTGGGTTCGCCCGGTTTTGAGCGCTGGCTTGAGGGCACCGGATTATTTCGGGGTTACGTAGACCCTAACGTCGGCAAAGATCCTTGGGCAGACCATCTCACCGCCTTCGTTGCATTAGCCTTCGCACTGCTAATCTATGCCGCCGTCGGCCTTTATGGGTGGCGCAAACTCGGCAAAGTAAAAACGGTTCCCGCCTTGTGCTCGGCCCTGATGATGACCATGGTGCTGAGTTGGATGCTGTCAGGCGCCGCCTTTTTCTTCGATCAGTGGAGAATTCCTCTGCTCCTCATCGTTTTGGTTGCCGGCACTCTCACGGCGCAGTCGAAGAGATCGGACCACTTTTATGATCTGCGCGACATCGGTCCCCAATGGCGAGAAGCGCCTGATGCTGCGGAAACGCTGGCCCCCATGCGTTCGAAACGTCTGATCGTAGTCGCCGCTAATGGGGGTGGTATTCAGGCCGGCGCCTGGGCGGCCCGCGTTCTTTTCGGTCTGCTTGAAGAGTGTGGCCAAGATTTTCGTGATTCGGTTCGAATGATCAGCTCGGTTTCAGGCGGAAGCGTCGGCACGGCGTGTTATGTACATTGGCTCGCCGAACCCGATGACGCAGTCATCCCGCCGGTCGCGGCCGCTGAATCCAGCTTGGATGAGGTGGCTTGGGGCCTGGGTTGGACCGACTTAATTCGCGCGCTGTGCCCGTGGTTCTTCGGTTGGATGGTCGGCAGGGGTCGAGCGCTCGAAAAAGCCTGGCTTCTGAACGCAACGCGAAAAACGGCTGATCCTCATCCGCTGGACCAGCCGCTCAGCACTTGGAACGAGCGAGTTGCCAAGGGGGAGCTCCCAGGCGTTATCTTGAATGCTACCGTCACGGAAACCGGCGAGCGGCTCTTACTGTCAACCACTCGTCTCAACGGCAAGATGACAGGCCAACGTGCACGTGTGGACGCGAAGGAAGTGCATACCGTAAACGGAGTCTTGCGGGATGTCGGGATTGTCACAGCAGCTCGCCTCTCGGCTAGTTTTCCGTATGTCACGCCCGCAGCCCGAGCGCAAGCGCCAGGCCCCAGACCTCACGTCGTCGATGGCGGCTACTACGACAATTACGGAATGGCCACTCTGGTCGAGTGGCTTGATGAGGCGCTGGATGCGAAAAGTCAGGATCTCGATGGAGTTCTTGTCATTCAGATTCATGGCGCGCCGGTCAAAGAAGACCCGGGAACGGAAAAATACAAAGAGAGCCATGGCTGGTTCTACCAGGCCATTGCTCCACTCGCGACTATGGCAGCGGTACGCAGTGCGGGCCAGATCGCCCACAACGACATCGAACTGAGTTTTCTGCAACGGCAATGGGCCTCCCGCGGTCTCCCGGTTCACACGGTTACGTTTGAGTTCAATGGCCTCGACGCGCCGCTCTCCTGGCACCTGACCCAATCCGACACTAAGAAGATCGAGGAGCACTGGCAAACGGGAATGGACGAATGCCGGACGCAAGTTCAGAGCTTTCTCCAGGGCCAAAGCCGGATTGGTTGCAAGTGTCCTTGGTGTACGGGCGCCGCTATGGCCCTCCAGGCTGCTGGAGGAAAGTGACGACGAGCCAACGCGGTTCTGAACTCCTTTGCAGCCAAGCGCTTTGAATCTGGTACTTGGCGGCTAAAGGTACGTGCATCCCCGGTCGATAGGCGTCTTAAGGGGTAATCCTGTCTGACCGGGAACAGCGCGTGATCCAAATCGACCCGCCGCTCGACAACGCAGCTCTGATCGCTCGCGATTCTGCGGAACTGTTATCGCGCCACAGCGTGGGTGGAATCATCGTTTCTGTCGCGGCGAGTTCCTTCTTGTCCTATATGGTGGTTGAGGAGGCTGGTCGCCCCAGTGTGATTGCCTGGTGGCTGTGCATGATCGCCGGTCTTACCATCCGCAGTGTAGATGCTCTTCTGGCCCGGCAACGCTGGAGGTCGCCTGCCTGGCAGGGAAATCAAGAAATTCGGCGATTCGGATGTGGAGTAGCTTTGAGCGGCCTGATTTGGGCCGCG
Organism: Bryobacterales bacterium; assembly: GCA_963738525.1. Lineage (GTDB taxonomy): Bacteria > Acidobacteriota > Terriglobia > Bryobacterales > Bryobacteraceae > Bog-113. Next base: position 290,483 of record CAVTXC010000007.1, on the reverse strand, counting down.
TTCCCGCTCATCTTTTTCCCCTCGTTGGATCAAGTCGGTCGCACCTCCATGGCCATCATCCTTTCAGCAATGGCCGGAGGGAGCGCCACCGTATTAGCCCCGTCGCTCGCCCTATCCATCGGCTATTCCGCAGCCATGTTGATCCCCTGCTCCTTAATGTTTTTCCACGCGGGCGGGGTTGAAAATCAGACGTTGGGAACACTGGGCATGATCTTCTTCGCCATTATGGTGCTCTCATCGCGCGTCAGTCATGCTTCGACCATGACGGCCATCCGCCTAAGCCGCACCAACCAGGGGTTGTTGAGAGAAGTGGAAGGGCAGCGAAATCGGGCGGAGCAGACAAATGCAGACTTGAAAACTGCTCAGTTTGCCTTACGTCAGGCAAACCTCTCGCTGGAAACGCGCATTAAAGAGCGCACCATCGATCTCGAATTGGAAATTGCCGAACGTGAGCGGTACGCCCAACAACTGTCGCGCCTCGCCTCCACGGACTCCCTCACCGGCCTGTTTAATCGCGCCATGCTCGGGGATCGTCTGGTTTACACGCTCGCGAACGCGTCGGCAGCCCGGGAAATTGTGGCCGTGCTGTTCGTCGACCTGGATAAGTTCAAAGAGGTCAACGACGTAAAAGGTCATCACGCTGGTGATCGCGTTCTCCAAGTGGTCGCCGAGCGCCTCTCGGGGAGCCTTCAGCCGGGCACGGATATAGCCCGCTGGGGAGGCGATGAGTTCGTGGTGGTTCTGAGGGGAATCCGGCACCCGGATGACGCCGTTCACTTAGCCGAACTGCTTAGAGAAAACTTTGTAAAGCCCATCGAGATCGATCGCGAGACCGTCGTCATTGATGCGACCGTCGGAATTTCGATCTTTCCAACCCACGGCAAAGCTCCCGACGAGCTGATTCGCGCCGCGGATGTTGCCATGTACGCCGGAAAAGAAGAGAAACGCCAAAAGGTGCGCATCTTCGACCCGAGCCTGGCGGCAGACTTGGTGGATCGCCATCAACTGGAGCAGGCGCTCCGGGAAGCCATTGGCACGAATGCCTTCTCGCTCGTCTTTCAGCCGATTGTCGATATACGCACGAACCGATGCAAGGTGCTCGAGGCGCTTCTGCGCTGGAACCATCCCACTCGTGGACCCATTCCGCCGGACAAGTTTATCCCAATTGCGGAACGCTCTGGTGAAATCGTGTCGATCGGCCGTTGGGTGCTCCGCGAAGCGTGCCGGTCCGCCGCCTCTTGGGCTGGTGTCCCCGCCCCCGCTGTTTCCATCAACGTGTCCGCTTTGCAGTTCGTGTCCGGCGATATCGCAACGGAAATCCTGTTGGAATTAGCTCGATCGGGTCTCTCTCCCCATCGTTTGCACATCGAACTAACCGAGAGCCTCTTTATCGGCAACTGTGAACAGATCGTCGCTACTCTTACTCGTTTACGCGAGAAGGGGGTTCGCGTCTCCCTGGACGACTTCGGAACAGGATTCTCTTCCCTTGCCTACCTGCAAAACCTGCCCATTGACACTGTAAAAATTGACCAGTCTTTTGTGCGTGCAATGGAGAAGGATTCGCACGCGGTGATCGACGCTATCGTCTTCATTTCGCGCGCGCTGAACTTTGACATTATTGCGGAAGGTGTCGAAACCCGCGAGCAAGCCGAGATGTTGCGCGCCCTGGGTGTCGACTATTACCAGGGCTACTTCTATTCCAAGCCGATTGCGGCGCTCCGGGTGTCAGATTGGCTGGTCGATTGGAACAGCTTAGCGGTACCGATACAGCCCGAAAGTTTCGAACACATCCTCGATCCCGTCGGAAAACCTGGGTCGTAATCGCGTCCGTTCGACCAACTCATTACTGGCCCACGTGCAACGTCCCTTGGCCCGGGCTCAGCTTACAAGCAGGAGAGTCGGGAAGGTTGATGGTGTATGTATAATCTCCGGTTGCAACATTTGCAACCGTGCAAGTCGGATTGGCACGGTTGAACGGACTCGCCCCGCAAATGGCCGGGTCGGCGAAGGTTACCGACCAATCAGGGTCTGCGCCTCCGTTGGAAAACCACTTCACCGATGTTCCAGCCAATACGGCTTGCGGTGATGCCGGTATACTCCCAGCCTTCCCACCGAGGCACAACAGTGAGATCAGTGGCGGAGTCGGCAAGCCGGCTTGGACCCCCGTGACCTGAACCACAGTACCGGTTCCGCTCCCCGAAGGACAGTGCGGGCACGGAACCACGCGCAGCAATCCGACTGCAGGGTCCCGAGCCGTTTTGCTTGAGCCTGCTGCCGTCGAGGATATCTGGTATGCATACAAGTTCTCCGCAAGCCCCGGTGTGATCACACAACTAGGAGGGTTGCCGGCAGGCGCACAGGGCGCATATCCCGGATAGAACGCAATCGAGCCTTCGGGTGCGCCTTCCCAAACCACCGTGGCTTCCGTCTCCGCTGTTGGAATCGCATTGAGGTTTTCCACCTTCAAAACGGCGCCGGTTGGGCCGGAATGTCCCGTTAAATAGCCAATGTAAAATCCGAATGCAATGCACGCGACGCACAAACCGATCCAGCCGAACCACTTCATCGCCACTCTCCTAAGAACGTCAACCTCTTCACAGAACGGAAATCAGTGAAGTCTGCTGTTACCGATGCGGTTACATTGAGTTATTCGTCGAATTACCCAGCATCCGTAGATATGCAGGATCTCTCCTGAAGCTTTGTAAATCCGGTGCATACGCGATCTCGAACTTCGTAAGGCCTCTGGCCATGGCCGCCGCCGCGGCAGTCAGTGCTTCGCCTCGACGTCCGGCAATCTCCAGGATTCTGACCTTTGCGAGTTGGGAATCCAGATCCGCCGCACCCAGCTTCTCCGCCTTTGACACCAGCGGAAGTACGGCGTCATGCGCATTGCATTTGGCTCGGTACAAGGCAAGTCGCATCCAGCCGGGGCCATCTTTGTCGTCCACATGAAGCTGCCTCTCCAACTCGGAGGATGCACGCAAATAAGCTTCGTAGGCATTCCTCTGTTCACCTCGGATGGACGAGTAACAATCGCCCAGTTCCGCCCAGCTCCAATGATTAGAGGGCTCAAGTTCGACCGCATGCCGCGCATCCACCAGCGCCTCTGCCATCTTCCCTTGTGCGCGGAGGGTCGCTGCCTCCCCGGCGAGGGTATCGCTATCTTCTTTGAGCTGAAGGCTTTTGCGGAAGCTCTCGTCTGCCTTACTTAGATCGCCCGTCTTCAAGTAGAGAGCACCCAGATTGTTGAACGCGAGAGATTGCTTCGGGGCCGTTACGCTCGCTTCCCGAAATGCCCCGATCGCTTCGGCATACTTACCTTGCATGCTCAGAATCCATCCAAGCTGGTTGTATGCCAACCAATCGTTCGGCCGCAGGGAGACCATTCGCTTGAATGTCTTCTCCGCGTCTTGCCATCGGTTCATACGCTGATAGATCGTGGCTTGCCAGTTTAATGTGTTCGGGTTACTCGGATCGATTAACAGCGCGTGCGCGACCTCGTCCAGGGCCTTGCGCCGATCCCCGTTGAGTTCAAAGACGGTGGAGAGTGCCAAGTGCCCGAGAACCAGTCTGTTGTCCAACTGGAGCGCGCGCTCCCCATTGTTCCTCGCCAGTTCCAAGTCCGTCGGATCATGTTTCAAATCGTAAAGAGCGCAGTAGGCGTAAGCCAGTTTCGCGTATGCTAACGCATATCTCGGATCCTGGTTCGCTGCTTCGGAATACTTCTGAATCGCTCCGTTCAGACCTTCAAAGTTGGGTTTCTTCATCAGCTGCTCGGCCGTTTGATACGCCTCGAAAGCGCCCTGCGTAGCGGGCGGCTGAGCGACTTGCTTGTACTGCTGATCGTCCAACGAGATGTTGAACAGCAACCCGGCCGCTCGGACTGCTTGCGTCGGGAGATTCGCTAATTGACTCAGGGGACACAGGATCATCCGTTCCCGAAGCAGCGCGTTCGTTGATGCATCGAAGATTCTCAGAAACAGACGAAACTTCCCCGCTTCCTTCAGACCTGTTGTACCCAGCACTAGGTTCGTGCCAAGCTGGTCGCGCACCTGAGTCAGCTTGGTCGGGCTTGCGGCATCTTCAAAGAGTTCCCGCGACGCCACGACAAACAGATCGCGGTCTACCGCCTCAACCCGCGTCAGAACGCTTTCAATCGCATCCAGCACACCGCTTAAGATCGGTTGTGCGTCGGGCCTCGTTCCAGGCGGCCAATTCATAAGCGCTACAAAGCGTTTCTTGGGTAGTGGATGGTCGGCATTTTTGATTACGTCCCATTTCCAGTACATACCGCTGGCAACCGCCGCGGCGGCTATTCCGCTAATGCTGAACACCTTTCTCCTCGAAAACGATCTTTCCGTCGGATAGACCGCCGGTAAAGACTTCGTATCCGGGTAGAAGTTCTGAATGGCCTGCTCAAATCCCTTGTTGCGCACGTGGGGGTCGGCGGATAGACACGCTTCGATCAAGAGCACGCAAAATCGTGGCGCATGCCTCGCGGTCAAAACGGGTGAGAGGACCGGGCGCCCACTCTTGGGATCCCTTCCGGGACGTTTTCCCGAAAGCATCTCATGCAGCACGACCCCCAGTGAGTAGAGATCGCTGGCGGGTGTGGCACGGCACAAATTCAGGAGTTCCGGCGCGATGTAGCCCGGAGTACCCAGAAGATATCGCTCGTCGGCCGCAGTCATGTCCGGCTCGTACTCATGCGCCAGTCCGAAGTCCGTTACTACTGCTTTGATTGACGCTCCCGATCCTTCCAGCATGATGTTGCCGGGCTTCAAATCGCGATGCAATACGTTCGCCTGGTGCGCAGCCCGCAAGCCGTCGGCAATTTGCCGAAGAATTGCTACTGCTTCCTCGATCTCGAGAGACTTCTCCCCGCTGAGCCGGGCGGCTAGCGTCTCACCCCGCAGTAGCTTCATCGCGATGAAGCAGGGAAAACCAGGCGTGTCGGGAGAATGAACGATATCGTAAACGGGACAGACGTTCGGATGCGTGATCTGCCGCGCTAAAACAACCTCTCGCTCCAAACGCGCCAAAGATCCCTCAAGCGCCACCGTGCCCGGGAGAATCGCTTTCAGGGCCACCCGCGTATCTTGTAAAAATCGGTCTTGGGCTTCGTAGACCTCGCCCATGCCGCCTGCTCCGAGAAACCGGATGATGACAAATCGGTCTGCGACAACTTCATCCGGTCGCAGCTTAGCCTGTCGGCGAAACGTTCCCCGTGTTTGTCGCCGCTGCGAGTGGAAGCCTACCGGTTCGGTAACCGGGAGAGTGTCGTCGGAGCGTTCGTCGTCGGGAAACATGAGCGCGCTCAAAGGAAATCCAGCTCTTCAATCGGGCGTATGCTACCACGATTCCGGAAATTTTGGACCAGTAATTTTGGGGCGGCCCTCGCCTAAGTGGTAGATACACTAAGATCCCGGAGCCTGGACACAGCAAATTTTCCGACTTAACCTGGACCTACTATGTCCAAAACGGAAGAAACTGTGTATCTCGGAATTCACGGCTTTGTAATCGCCTTGGATCGATCTACCGGAAAAGAGTTATGGAGAGTGCGCCTGATCGGTTCGGACTTTGTAAATGTGGTGCTCGATCGCGATCAACTCCTGGTCACCACGAAAGGAGAGGTGTTTTGCTTAGACGCCGGCACCGGTGAAGTGCGCTGGCAGAACAAGCTGACTGGGCTTGGATTGGGCCTAGTCACGATTGTAACCGCGGCGGCACCGGCAGCTTCTATCGGACCAGCCGCTGAAATGAAGGAACGGCAGCAGGCTCATGATGCGGCTGGCTAGCTTCATCGGCGAACTGAAGAAGGCTCCGCTCGCCCAAAACCCATGCCGCGCAATCTCAATAGCTAAACCACCCACTCCGGTAAGCGCACCACCAACTCAGAATGAAAATCGGAATCGTTGCACCCAACGCCCACCACAACGGTAGGAAAATGTCCGCGCAAACTCCTAGCACGGTGAAGATCAGCCAAAACATCTTCCGTTCCATACGCCAAGTCTAGGCCACTTCGTTTTCCGCGTTTGTCAATCGTGAACCGCTCTTGTCCTCTTAGGGAATCGTGAGAATCTGCTTTCGCGTAACGCTCCCGTTTGGTGTTGTAATCGTCACCGGCCCAGTTGCGGCGCCCGACGGTACCACGGCCACTACGAAGTACGGCCCGATCGCTCCAAACTGCGTCGCCGGTGCGCCGGTGAAATTAACGCCTGTTACACCTTGCAGGTAGTCGCCCCGAATCAGAATCTTGTCTCCGATCGCCGCCGTGCTCGGCTCGAAGTAACCCACGGCCGGCGTCGGACCCGGCAACCCTAAATCCAGGCTGAAGAACGCGTCAGTCGAGTTCTGCGCCGACGTGAGAACGCCATAGAACTTACCATCCGTACCTTGTAGCAACGACGTCGGAGTCAGCCCGCTCGCAAATTGATAAACAATCGCACACTCCGAACCGTTTATCTTCAGCCGGAATATCTGCGCTCCTTCCGAGTAGGCTGTAGTGCCGTATAGGTAACCATCGCTCGCGAGAATGAGACCACCGGTCGGGTTCTGTCCGGCCGATCCTCCGGCAAACTTCCAAATCACTTGATAAGCGCCCTTTGGATTCACGGCAAACACCGTCCCGTATCCGGTCTCGGCACTCGCGCCAGATCCCTTTCCGCCGTACGTGTTCACGCCATAAACAACATTTGCAACCTCGAGAAGAGGACCCGACGGATAGTCCCCCCCAGAGGGGTCACTAAATCCCGGAAGCGTGGAAATCACCGACACCGGCCCTTGCGGCGGTGTCGCGCGATAGACCACTGCCGACCCTGTGGCCGGGTTGCCGACGATCGTTCCATAAAGATTCCCGTCCGAATTTTGGATCGGCCCTCCTACTGGAAAACGCGGGATGCCACTCGTCTGTGACCAGGTAACTTCACCTTTCAGACTCATACGAAAGAAGGCTTCCGCCTCCGTTCCGCTCTCATCGGTGGACCCGAGCCCGTAAAGACCGCCGTCGTCTGTTTGAAAGAATCCCGGGAACACGGATTGAAAACTGCCGTTGATCAGCTTCGTGTTCCCCGCATAATCCGCTATGTAGATACCCGTACCCTGATTGCCAGACCCTGTCACTCCGTAAAGATAGCCGTTGCTGGCCGGAAACAGCTCGCCGATGAACGGTTCGGTCGACAATACGGAAAAATCGCCCTGCGAGGTTGCACGATAAAGCAAACCTGCCGCTCCGATGAAGACTCCAGGCTTCGATTCAATCGGCGCGGCCGTCGGGCTGCTCGGCCCCGCCGCAAACCGGTGAAGAATCTGAAGGGTTGCCTGCCCCCACAGGGCCGCCTCGCCCGAGTGGGCAGCGGCCGCGCACATCAGGAACTTTGTTACAAGCTGACGAATCGTCACAAATTGCGAATTACCTTTCGGAATGGATGTGAAAAGTACTGACTGCGTGCCCGTCTAGCCAGCGACGAACGACGCGTATCCCGTGACACTTTACCGCACCTCTTCAGTCCGCAAGAATTGTTCACATCTTTCGGCATATGCTGCCAATGTGGCAGGGAATGACATCAGACATTGGGCCGACTATCAGACTCGCCTGGACCGCGTGATTGACTACATCTACGACCACCTAGACGAACGGCTCGATCTGAACCGGTTGGCCGAAGTGGCCTGTCTCTCGCCGTACCATTGGCACCGCGTCTACCACGGCATCCTCGGAGAAACCGTTGCCTGCACGATCCGCCGGCTACGTCTTCACCGTGCGGCGGGGGATCTCGTTCGCAGCGAAGCCTCGATCCGCGCTATCGCCGTCGGCTGCGGATTTAACAGCGTTCAATCCTTCTCCCGCGCTTTCCGCGCCTCCTTCGGAATGTCTCCCGGAGAATATCGCTCTCACGGCATTCACACCGACTCAATCCACAAACGAAAGGATCTTCCATCGCTTATGTACGAAGTCACCATTCAGACCCTTCCCTCAACGAAAGCCTTGACGTGTTCGCACACCGGGTCTTACATGCACATCGGCCGAGCCTTCGAACACCTGCATGCATGGCTGACTGCTAACCATGCAATCCAATCGGGTTTGCGGCAAATAGCGATCTACTATGACGATCCTTCCGCTGTCCCGGAGAGTGACCTGCGTTCCAGAGCGGGGGTAATCTTTGCGGATCCCGGAAACATGCCCGTCGAAACGCCTTTCGATGAGACGGAACTTCGGGGTGGCAGATACGCCGTGCTGCGGCACAAAGGCCCTTACGGCGAATTGGCGCGAGCCTATCAGTGGCTCTACGGGCAGTGGCTGCCTCAATCCGGCGAAGAAGCGGCCGACGAGCCTGTGTTCGAGGAATACCGCAACACGCCGCAAAACACCGCTCCCCCGGATTTGCTCACCGATATTTGCATGCCTCTTCGCTGACATCGCGTCCGGATATCCGCTCGGAGCCCATGCCACGTTGTTTTGTCATAACATTCTTGGCAGGACAACAACATGCGCTTATTGATCGGATTGCTGGTGGCGGTTTTCTCGATAAGCTCCTCCTTCGGCGCCGCTGAAACCCCGAAGACGTTTTCAGCCGATGTCTGGCCCATATTGGACCGCCGTTGCGTCGTGTGTCACCAGTCCGGCGGCATTGGACCCATGGAGTTGACCACCTACCGGCAGGCGCGCCCCTGGGCTGCAGCCATTCGTGAAGCCGTTCAGACCCGTACCATGCCTCCGTGGCACGCGGCGCCCGGCGCCCACCGGTTCCGCAACGATCGATCGTTGAGTCCCGAGGAGCGCGCCACGCTCGTCGCCTGGGTGGACAGCGGTGCATCGGAGGGCGTTCCCCTCGCTACCAAATTGCCGCCTCCGCCCAATGGTGGTTGGAAACTCGGCACTCCCGATCTCATCGTCGAGGTTCCCGGATTCATCGTTCCGAGAAGCGGCCTCCTCCCGTACTCCTTCCTCATCGTGCCCCTGCACCTCAATCGGGATACTTGGGTGCGAGCCGCCGAATTTCAAGTGGATCAACGCGCGGCGATTCACCACATGAATGCCTTTGTTAGGCCGCCTAACTCCAGCTTCCTCGAAAGCTTCCCGGCAAATAAGGTGTTCATTCCTACCGTGGCCGAACGCGGAAAACGCCGGGACGACGAACGCCTCTTCGATCGGCGCGAGCTGCTGTTGGGATATGAACCCGGGTATGAGGCGCGGCAATGGCTCGACAATGGGGCAAAACTCATCAAAGCCGGCTCGGACATCGTCTTGGAGATGCACTATAGTCCGAACGGGAAAGAAGCCATCGACCACACCAAACTAGGCATCTACTTCGCTCCCGAGCCGCCGGCCTACCGGATTTTATCGATCGACACGGTGCGCGATTTGGATCTGCATATTCCTCCGGGCGAGTCGCGCTACACCTCCCACGCCGCGATGACCCTCTCCGCCCCGGTGCGTCTCTTGTCCATCCAACCTCACATGCATATGCGCGGTTCCAGTATGGAGATTCGGGCGCTTTATCCCGGCGGCTTCCAAGATCTGCTCCTTCGCGTGCCCAAGTACGACTTCGGCTGGCAGACCACCTACGTTCTAAGCGATCCCCTGCCCTTGCCTTCGGGGACGCGCATCGAGTCAACCGCGACATTTGATAACTCCGCGAACAACCGTTTTAATCCCGATCCATCCGCCCAAGTGCGCTGGGGAGACCAGACCACCGATGAGATGCACATTGCCTTCCTCGAACTAATCATTCCTGCAACCGAGAGTGCGGAGAATATCAGCCAAGAGCGGCCTAGGATGATAGGAGCCCCGCAAGAGCACCCCAACACCGCATCACAATAGTGCGCTTATTTCCGTATTCCAGGTCAGACTAAGCCTTGAAACGCTGCTGATTCCCTAGCGAAAGCGCTACAGCCCCGCGGTTCACTGCCGATGACAGCTTCATGATTGACTCCCCGGCCCCGGCAAGCACCAGCCTTTCCCGTCGCTTCCGCCCGTCACACCAGTTCGAGCTCGTACGCGTTGATCGTCTCCGTACGGCCACCACGACGTGCGGCCTGATCGCGGTGGCTCTCTTCTCTTCAGGACAGTCGGCGGCTCAAAGCTCACTAGACCCTTCGAGCGCCGCCACCTTCGATCAGGCAATCTCCGGAATGAATACTCTGCGGAGTTACACGTTCGGCACCGGCCCTGGCAATAGCATTCGAAACCTGCAGCAGTTGGCCAATTCCTTCGACCCGTACGGAATAGGCGGAACTACGGTCGCCAACCAGGAATGGGAACGCTACCAACCCTTCAACAATCAAAACTTCGTCTTTACCGGCAGTTCCCTCAACCTGACCGCTACCATTCCAACCTCGGGTGGGCTGTTTCCCGGTGGAATCAATTCCGGGAAAATCTGCTCCAAGATGTCGTTCATCCCGGGGAAAACCGGTTTCTCCGTGTACGCCGTCGAAGTTCGGATGAAGATTCCCTCCGCCCAAGGAACCTGGCCGGCCGCATGGTTCTATACCCAAGCCCCGGGCGTAAACGACGGCTCCGAAATCGATAATCCCGAGTTCTTCGTCATGCAGCGACAAAGCCAATTCGATTGGACCGGGTACCAGCACGGCCCCGGTGCGGGGGCGGATATCTACTCCATCAAAACCGACGCCAACGTGTGGCATCCCGGTCTCAACTTCGCCGCCGATTATCACGACTACGGTACCGTTTGGACTCCGGATGCGGTCTACAAGTATGTAGACGGAACCCTCGTGTACGCAGCATATTTCACCTGGACAGCTTCGGGCTCAGCTCAGATGATCGTCAACCTCGCCGTAGGCTCCAGTGACACCCTCGACATGCCTGGGCTTCAACCCGTCTCGCTTTCCGACTTTCCCAGTTCCCTGTCCATTGAAAGCATCACCGTCTGGGCTAAGTGATTGTGAAGGTAGTAGATTACCTACTCCCTCGGGTGTAGAATCTCTACATGCCCCCCAGGAAGGTCTACCAAAACCGAGTTGAGCTGCTCCAGGGAACGTTGGACATGCTCATTCTGCAAAGCCTCCAATGGGGACCGCAACACGGGTACGCCATCAGCGGATCCATTCGGGCGAACTCAGGCGACTTGCTCCACGTCGAGACAGGATCGCTCTATCCGGCTCTTCACCGCCTGGAAAAACAAGGCTGGGTGAAATCGGAATGGAAGCTCACCGACGCGAATCAGCGGGCCAAGTTTTACCGTCTCACTCCCGCCGGCAAAAAACAGCTCCTATCCGAACGCGATCGTTGGAGCCAAATGGTGGACGCCATCTCCGGAGTTCTCAATCCGGGCGTTCTAAACTCCGCGAAGCAAGCGCCGGAAAGTGAGAGTTAGGATGGCCTTCTGGAAACGGCGGGAGCACGATCTCGATGAGGAAATCTCGAGCCACCTGCGTATGGCGGCTGGAGATATCGGCGAAGAAGCGGCCCAGCGCCAGTTCGGCAACGTGGCCCTCGTGCGCGAGGTGACCCGCCAAATGTGGAGATTCAGTTCCTGGGAACCTTTTCTTCAGGATCTCCGCTATGCCTTGCGCGTACTCGGCAGGAACCCCGCTTACACCTTTATCGCCATCCTCTCTCTGGCTCTGGGTATCGGCGCCAATACCGCAATATTCAGCCTGATTGACAGCATCATGCTCCAATCCCTGCCGGTGGTTCATCCCGAACAATTGGTTTCCATTGGTGATCCCACGTCCCCTGGCCACGTGCAGGGAGGCACCTTAGGTGATGGAAGCGTCTTCTCCTACCCTTTCTATTTGCGGTTTCGCGAGCACAACGCCATCTTCTCCGGCGTTTATGCAACCGGGCGAAGCGAACGCCTCAACATTGATCAAAGCGACGAACACCCACTGGCCCGCTTTGTGACGAGCAACTACTTCTCGGTGCTGGGTGTCTCGCCTCTGCTCGGCCGTACTTTCACCGAATCCGAACAGCCGGTTGTCGTCATTAGCTACGCTTACTGGGCCCGTCATTTCCAGCGGGCGATGGACGTCGTGGGTCGCGATCTTCGCGTCAATGGTGCATCCTTCACGATCGTCGGCGTAACTCCGCCCGGCTTCTTTGGTGATATTGTCGGCTATCAGTCCGATCTCTGGTTTCCCGTTCAAGCGCAGCCCTTGGCCAACCCTGGGCGCAATTATCTAAAAGATCCCAAGACGCAATGGCTACTGCTGATGGGACGTCTGAATTCCGGAGTCTCATTGGCGCAAGCCGCCGCTGCCGCCAACAGCTTGGCCCACGCGATCCTCAAGGAACAAATTACATCTCCAACCCCCGCTACCGCCCGGGAACTCGCGGCCAAGAAGATTCGCGTTCAACGCGCAGCTGGCGGCTTCTCCCGCATTCGCCATACATTTGCGAAGCCCCTGTTCGTGCTTATGTTCCTCGTGGCACTTGTTCTATTAATTTGCTGCACCAACGTCGCGAACTTGCAGCTTGCGCGCGCCATCTCCCGCACCCGTGAAATCGGCCTGCGCCTCGCCATCGGAGCCAGCCGATACCGTTTGCTGCGCCAGTTAATGACCGAAAGTCTCGTGTTGGCCCTCGCTGGTGGATTGGCCGGGCTGCTCGTTGCCCTTGGCGTCGCCCGTCTTCTGCTCGGCCTGGTGGCGCGCGATCACCGCCTGCCCCTCGACTTCCAACTCAGTTCCACGACCTTGCTCTTCACCCTTGCGCTCTCCATCGCAGCCTGCTTATTCTTCGGCCTGGCGCCCGCCCTGTACGCCACCAGGACCACTGTCGCTTCAAACTTGCGGGGCAGCAGAACCGGCCGGTCCCACAGCGGAACTCCTCGTGTCGAGAAAGGCCTGGTGGTCTTCCAGATTGTCCTCTCCTGGGTCTTGTTGTTTGGATCGGGCCTCTTTATTCGCACCTTACAAAACCTTCAGAACTCCGACGTCGGCTATGTTCGCGACAGCCTTTTTGTCGTTGAAATCGACGCCGTCGGCTCCGGCTACAACGGCGATCGGCTGATCCAACTCAGCGAGCGGCTGCTTGGCGCATTACAAAATTCCCCTGGAATTCGTAGCGCGACCGTCTCCGAGAATGGTCTCTTCAGCGGCACCGAATCGGCTTCCGGCGTAATGGTCCCCGGCTTTGTTCCACGCTCCGACGACGACAAGGTAAGTCACGCCGACCGCGTCGGTCCAGGCTACTTTGAAACCATCGGTACACCGATCCTCGCGGGCCATGGAATCGAACCGCGCGATATGGAAAATGGCCCCCAGGTGATCGTCATCAACGAAGCCATGGCCCGTTTCTACTTCCCCAACGCCAACCCGATTGGCCGCCGCGTTTCACTCGACGACGGCAAAACATGGGTTACCGTCGTGGGTCTTGTACGCGACGCCAAACAAAACAACTTGCGCGATCCCGCCGCGCGCCGTTTCTATTCACAGTTCGTTTCGAGTAAAGACGATCCCATCGGCAGTATGCGGCTGGAGCTTCGTGGCCAGACCGCTGCCGGATTATCCGAAAACCTGATTCGGCAACGGATTCGGAACGTCGATCCGAATCTTCAAATCGAGTCCATCTCCTCGGCTCAGGCACTCATTGACGATGAGTTACTGCAGGAGCGTCTGATCGCTAAGCTATCCAGCTACTTCAGCCTGCTTGCTCTTTTTCTGGCTGGCATCGGCCTGTATGGCGTCATGACCTACTTGACCCAGCGGCGTACCACGGAGATGGGCATCCGCATGGCCTTGGGAGCAAGTCGCGGCGGTGTAATCGGCATGGTTCTGAAAGAAACGTTGTTGGTCACCGCGCTTGGCCTGGCAATCGGGATGATCGCATCCGCCTTCCTTAGCGCCTCGATCTCGAGCAGCCTGTATGGCGTCGCCGCCTTCGATCCCCTGACTGCCACGGCCGCCTCGTGCGCCATCGTAGCCGCCGCTTTCTTAGCTGGCTGGCTCCCCGCGCGCCGCGCTGCGCATGTTGAACCGATGGTCGCGTTGCGCATCGAATAATCTTGCCGCTCGGGCCCCAGAAGGCGGCTGGCGGCTTACTCGGTTGCCTTTTGGCGTTCCAGAAAAGCCCGGTCCCAATGCGCCAGATCCGCTGCCACCGCGTATGTGCTCCGCAAGAATTGGAGTAGCGCTTCGTCCGGGGACGGCTCCGCGCGGAGATCGTCGTACCGCAGAATGAACTCTCCTAGTTTCGCGTTGTACTTCGCGCTCGCCGGCTCGATCGCGGCCTTGTCCAATCCCTCCGGAACCGGTGCCGCGTAACAGTAGAATGCCGCGGCGGCGAATCCTCCGTTTCCCGGCCAGAATCCGGCGCTGATTACCTCGTGCGAGTAAGCTTCGCGCGTCACCCGGTCCGCTCCCACACGAGCTGCAGCCGCACGACCCGAGAAGCGCGTCACCGCCAGGTCGAAGCTCCCCCAGAAGAAATGCACCGGACTGATCTTTCCCGTGAATTCCGATGAAAACCTCTGAAAGATTTTATCGGCCCGTACCAGGACGCGCCAGAAACGGTTCGCGTACTCAGCGTCGTAATCCGCGTGTTCAGTGTCTTCCGCAAAGGGTATCGGCTTTTTCAGCTCCACGGGGACTGGATAGATCGGTACGTGGACCCCGATCGCCGCCAGACTTCGCTGATACTCCGCGTAAAAATCGGCGACCGATTGCGGCCTTAAGGGTGTCGAGAGGCTAACCCCATCGCTGAGCCGGAAATGAAGCTCGTGCCCGATGAAATCAAACTCGATCTCCAGCATCTCGGCCCCGTACGGCATAGCGGAAGTACTCAGCCCGCGGGCGCTCACATAAAGAGGAATATTCCACCAATGGGCCTGCATCGGACTGAGTGCCAGTCGCGTCTTCCCTACAATCTGCGTCCACATATGCAGCGTGTCCGCAGTCTTGCTCCAATCCGCCCAATTCAGTTCAGGCCAGACGTTCATATCGTCTTTCCTTCCCGTTCCGAGTAGTCTCGATTTGTACGCGTCCTCCGCACTTCGCGGAAACCCGCCGTGACACAAACCTTAACCCAAGGCGCGCCTTCATGTAAAATCTAGCACCAGGGTGCACGCATCCCGATCCTCAGAAACCGGGGCAAACGTAATGATGGGCAGCGATCTAACCAGAAGAACCTTCATGTCAGCGGCCGCCGGAACCGGACTCCTGATCCCGGTTGCAAACGCGGCCGGCGCGCCCGATCCACCTAAAATCTCACCCAACGACCGCATCCGTATCGCCTGTGTTGGCCTCGGGATTATGGGGAACAAAGACTGCGCCACAGCTCTAAAGATCCCCGGCGTAGAACTCGTCGCTGCGTGCGATCTGTATACCGGGCGGCTGGATGCTGCAAAGGAAAAGTTCGGTGGTGGTTTAGCCGTCACGAAGGATTACCGCGTTTTGCTCGACCGCCCGGACATCGACGCCATCATCATCGCCACTTGCGACAAATGGCACGCCCCCATCGCCAAATAGGCCATGCGGAAAGGCAAAGCAGTCTATTGCGAGAAGCCTGTTGTGCGCCAAATCGGGGAAGGTCTCGACGTCATCCACACGCAAAAGCAAACCAATGGCATCATGCAGGTCGGCAGTCAGTGGGTGAGCAGCGTCGTGTTTCAAAAAGCGCGGGAACAGTATCGCGCCGGCGCCATCGGTCAGCTGAATTGCATCGAGGCTTCGTATGATCGGCAAAGCGCCTTAGGCGCCTGGGAGTACACCATGCCCACCGACGCGTCCCCCCAAACAGTCGACTGGGATAAGTACATCTCGGATGGCCCGAAAATTCCCTACGATGACAAGAAGTTCTTCTGGTGGCGCAACTATCGCGATTTCGGAACCGGCGTCGCCGGCGATCTGTTTGTCCACCTGATCTCCGGTGTCCATGTCGTCACCGGCTCCCAAGGCCCGGTCCGGATCTTCGCCTCCGGAAATATTGCTTATTGGAAGGACGGCCGCGATGTGCCGGACGTCCTGACAGCCATCATGGAATACCCGGAAACCCCCGAGCATCCAGCCTTTCAACTCACTCTCCGAGTAGACTTCGCCAGCGGAAATGGCGAGCGCGCACTAACTCGCTTCGTGGGTAGCGAAGGCGTGATGGATATGAGTTGGCGCGGCTTTTCCGTAGCCCCGCACCGGATGGCGAAGGCGCCGGGCATCGGCGGATGGGATGCGCTGGACACGTACCCGAAAGCCATGCAAGCCGAACTGCTGAAACGCTACAACCAGAAATACCCGAAGGCCGACCAGGACGCCCCGCCGGATCCCCCGACCAGCTATCAAGCCCCCGCCGGCTACGACGAACACGTCGAGCACTTCACCAACTTCTTCGACACTATGCGCGGCAAAGCGAAGTTGAACGAAGATGCCGTCTTTGGCTTCCGTGCGGCCGCTCCGAGCCTGGCTTGCAACCAGAGTTACTTCGACCGCAAGATCATCCAATGGGATCCCCACACTATGCGGATTACCGCCTGAAGAACCTTCCCCACGCTCAACGCCCACCCCGGACTTCAACGCTCTTGAGCAGCCGGTACAAGTAATTCGGGTGAACGCCTAACAGTCTCGCCGCTTCCCCATGGTCCTGATTCGCCTGCTCAAATGCCCGCTGCACCACCATGCGCTTCGCCGCCTGGATCGCATCCTGTAGCATCCCGGCGCGTCCTTCCGTCTCCCCCGAATCCTGGCCATGCAAATACTCCGGGAGGTCCTCGGCTCGGATCATCTCCTCCGCCCCCAAAACGATCGCGCTCTCCACCGCATTCTCCAGCTCCCGAACGTTCCCGGGCCATGTATAGGCACGCAGCAAGCTCCGCGCTTCCGGCGAGATTCCGCCAATCTCCCGGCCGCATCGCAACCCGGTCTGCCGCGCGAATCGCATCGCTAGCGGTACGATGTCTTCCGCGCGTTCCCGCAACGCTGGCGTCCGCAGAGACACCACGTTCAGCCGATAGAACAAATCGGCTCGAAACGCTCCCCGTCGAATCTCTTCGGGCAGATCGCGATTCGTGGCCGCAATGAACCGCACGTCCAGTGGTATCGTGCGCGTGCCGCCTACCCGTTCAAATTCACGCTGCTGAATCACGCGCAGCAATTTCACCTGGAGACTGAGCGGCATCTCGCCGACTTCATCCAGGAACAACGTGCCGCCCTCCGCCCGCTCCAATCGCCCGGCCTTCTGCCCCACCGCGCCGGTGAACGCACCCCTCTCGTGTCCGAACAACTCACTCTCCAGCAGGGTCTCCGTCAACGCGCCGCAATTGATCGCCACGAAATGCTTCGATGCCCGCGCGCTCTTCTGGTGTATGGCGCGTGCCACCAGTTCTTTCCCCGTCCCGCTTTCGCCCGTAATCAGAATGGTTGCCTCGGCCGGTGCCGCGCGCCCCACGCGATCGCGTAACTCCCGCATCGGCTTACTCTCCCCGGGAAGCATCTCGGCTAAGTCCGTGCCGCTCTCGAGCCGCCGCACTTCACTCTGCAGCCAATCCAGCTGATAAACATTCTCGAGCGCCATCGATGCCAATTCCGCCACCGCGCCCGCCAGAAGAAACTCGGCCTCCGTAAACTCCAGCGCCCCACTTCGCTCCAGATAAAGGACGCCCGCCACTTCGCTCCGCACGACCAATGGCGTGAGTGCGATTTGTTTATCCCCAATCTTCCGGCAGAAGCCGGATCGCTCCCGCACCACCGCATCGAGCAGCGGCTGTCCGATTGCCAAACCGCCGTTTTCCGGCCCCTCCATCACAATCGCGATCCGGTCCGCCGGAACCAGTTCGCCAATAAGCCCGACCACGTGCTCTTCCAACACTCTCCGAACCGTAAGGGAATCGCGCGCGTAGTAAAGTGCGCGTACCGATTGCAGTAGCGAACAGATCCGCAATGTCGACTCGAAGTTCTGCGGTCCCCGCGCCATGCTGCTCATCAACACCTGATTCTTTCACCTTTAAGTGAGTCGCTTTCACCTTTCGCTTCAAAAATCGCAATGTTTTCTGACTAGCTTTATTGCTAAGTGCTGTGTTTCTAACATACGCGGGGGTTTCTCGTTCTGGCGTCGCGCGTGCCCTTATGCCAGCCGTTCCCAACCAAGTAATCGGGACTCAAAAAAGGAGAAAGACAATGCGACATACAGCGATACGAATCCTACTGGCCGTAGCGGGCGTTTGGGCCTCTGCCGGAGCACTTAGCGCCCAAAGCTATGCCTTGCAAGTCCACGTTCCATTCGATTTCCACGCGGCGCAGCAAACCCTGCCGGCCGGCGACTACCTCGTTTACAAACCCACTAACCTCAACGCCCAGCTGATCCGCCCCTTACACCGTGGCCCGCAGCTGGCCCTCAAAGCCGGCGGCATGACTCTGTCGGGTAACGAACCAACCAGCGTCGTTTTCCGCTGCTATGAGGGATCTTGCTTCATCTCGCAGATTTGGGATGGAGTGGGTAACGGCGCCGACTTTGCGGTTTCCAAGGAGGAAAAAATCGCGCGCGAGCGGCTGACCGCGGGCAAGCAGGATACGGTAAAGATCCTTGCACAGCTGCATTAGGTTTCAGACCGATAGAGCAAAACGCACTACGTCTGACAGTGCCAGCGGGCCGTCTGCCGCCCCCGCGCGGTAGGCGCCCGCAAGCTCTCGTCGGGCGGGATATATGATATTCGGGTTGCGGCAACAGACCCGAACATGGACCGAAGAGACTTCCTCAAAAACACAGCGATTCTAACCGCCGGCAGCGCCCTCCTTCCGGAAAATGCACCCGCCGCTCAGCCGCGCGAAATCATTCTCCAAAACCCTCAGCTCGCTTGGCGCATTCAGCAAGACTCCGCTGCCATCCGAAGCACCGTCTTTGAAAACCGCCTTCGCAAAACTTCCCACCCGCTCACCGATGTGCAGGAATTGACTCTGGTCCTCCCAGGCGGCCCGCGTATCGAGATTCCATGGTGGGAGTTCCGCATCTCCGACGAACTCACGATCCCCTCTAACAGCGACAAAGCGGGGTGGCAGTACGTTCATAATCTTGCCGGCGGACAACGTGGACGTGTCTTCGGCGGCTCAGCCTGGTTCCGCTGTTCCGTTTCTTTGCCCGATGAAGCGAAGCATCAGGCAGTCTCTCTGGTCCTCGGAGGCTACGATCAACAGGATTGGAACGAGCGATGGGTCTATATCAACGGAATTGCCTGCGGTCATTCCACGTCCTCCGGCCGCTGGCGCGAACCCGGCGTCTACACGCTGCGTCCCGGCGAAGCGGCTCATGCCTCGCTGCAACTCGGGCCCGCTTCTCAAAACATTCTCGCCGTCCGCTGCCAAGCCTACGATTTCCACTTCCGTAACCTGCCGGCCAGAGCTATCGAGCGCTACGTATACCATCCCTTTCTCTTCGATCAGTACATCGCTATCGGAAATCCTCTGCTGCGCGTCTCCGACTTCGAGCTCTCCGGCATCGATCAAAAAAATGATACGCACGCGATATTTCACCTGCGTCACCCTCGGGAAAGGATTTCCCTCAATGCCGTGTATCAGCTCGACGGCCTCACCCGCCGTAAGTGGCTGGAGATCAAAAATGAGGGGCCATCCCCACGCCAGTTACTCGACGTTGTTCTGGATCAATTCAACATCGCCGGCTCGCTTACCGATGGCGCTCAGGGCGAGCCGGTCTTTCTCCGTGATCACGCCTTCTTCGCCATCGAACACCCGGCCGGAATTAATCAATCGCAAGACAATCGCGTCAAACTCTGGCACTGCCCAGGCCGAGTCCTGCACCCCGGGAAAACCCTCCAAAGCGCAACATCGGTCGTAGCCGCCGCGGAAGCGGGACAGGAACTCGAACAATTCCACCGCTACCTCCAGGCGCGCAGTCCCCGTACCGCCAAGAAACACGTCTCGATCTACACCTCTTATGGAATCAACAACCAATGGGGTGGCTGCGGCACGCTGGCCGATCGAGAAGTGCTCGACTGTCAGAAAGTCGTAGGTAGCTGGCAGTCTAAAGGCGTCAAGCTGGATTACTTCACTCTTGATACCGGCTGGCCACAGAACGACGGCGACCTCACGGAATTCATCACCGCCTGCTTCCCCGACGGTCCCGCCCAAGTCATTCAAGGCATTCATGACCTCCACATGAAGTTCGGTCTCTGGTTCTCCGTCAGCTGGGGAGGCTGGGCCAACGGCTCATATGCGCCCATTCAAAGCAGTGCAATCCCGGACGCCGGTCCCTCGCCGGCATCGCCCGGAGAGCCGCCCGTGGCGCTCTACCGCAATGGATATCCCGTCAGCGGCGGAGTGGGACGGCAGATGTGCATCGCTTCCGAACCGTTCTTCGAGGTCTTCAATCGGGCTGTCCAGCACCACATCGCCACGAACGGCGCGCGATTGATCAAGTTCGACTCCGGCAACTACTACTGCAACAGCACTAGCCACGGTCATCTCCCCGGCAAATACTCCACCGAGGCCATGTACGACCACCTCATTGCGATCGCGCGCAATGCTCGAAACACACAGCCTGACGTCTTCGTTACTTGGTATTGGGGCGCCGGCTCTCCGTTCTGGGCGCTTCACGGCGATGTCATCGCCGAATCCGGTCTCTTCATGGAAGGCTCCGGCACCAGTTGGGTCCCCACCCTCTACTACCGCGATGCCGTCACCGTCTCCATCGACCAGAACACGGAGTTCGCCAAACTCATTCCGCCCATGAACAAGGACAGCCTCGGCATCTGGCTCTCCCAAATCCGCTGGGCCAACTTCATGGGGCGCGAACGCTGGCGTGAAGCGCTCGTTATGGACCTCGGTCGCGGAAACCTCCTCTTCCCCCAGTTCTGGGGCGATCCCAACCTGCTGAACGACGACGACATTCGCTTCCTCGCAAAGATGATGGATCTCGCCCGGCAATATGAGTCCACCTTGATGCAGCCCCGCCGCACCGTAGGCGATTCGTGGAACAACGACCCTTACGGCTACGCCTTTTTTGAAGGCGCGCGCGGCATCGCTTTTCTACACAACGCGCACTTCACCGCTCGCCAGGTGACAGTGCCCTGGACTGGTCGCAAACCGCGCCTCGTGAGCTTTTTCCCGGAGCCGGCCGAAGTCATTACCCAAGCCGTCCATCCCGTCGGATTCGACCTCTGGATGCGGCCTTTCGAGACTCTGATGATCGGCATCGAACCGGATGTCCCTCTGTCGGGAACAACTCGCCGGATTAGTGACGCGAATGCGGCCGCTCTCGGTAGTTCCCTTCCCCTGGTGCCCACAACTCTCGCTCCCTGGATGAACCTACTGTTTGCGGATGCCACGCGGTTCGATAAAGCGGGCATGCAGCAGGATGTCCAATGCTTCACCACCAAGCTCCCCCCATTGCTCGAAGGTCGTTCCGTCATAGCCATCGTGATCGCGCTAGCGAACGAGACGGGAGAAGAATACCGTTATAAGCCGGTCGTAGTGGAAATTGTCCAAGTCCGCGCCCGGTTAGGCGGACGAAGTGTCCAAATGATTCCGGTCCCCGACGCGCGCCGCTTCGGTAACACCCAAAGCGCCGGCTGTTCCTGGCTGGTCTACAAGCTGCCTGTCCCCGCCAAAGCTTCCGGTGAATCCCTGGACTTTGCTGTTCACGCCTATCTGCCGCCTAACGTCAAAGCACAAGTGCAAGCCTGGGTTACCCACCAATGGTGGGTCGAAAGCGCGCGTCCGGAAGCTGACGGTTACTACGGAGATGCCCCTTCTTAGCGTCTTGACTAACGCGATACCGCCTCTCGGCCTCCTTCTTCAGCGGCCCCAAAGACAGAGATCGAATTAGCCACACTCCGGGCATCACCCAAGCCCAGTAAGTCCGGAACCGCTTTCGCGATGCTTCATCCGTACTAAGCGCGCGAGTCTCGGTGTGAAAGATCGAACGCCCTTCGCCTTCCGGCTCCACGCGCAGATTCCACACGATCTTGACGTTGTCCCGCTCGCAGAACGCGCGGAACGCGTCCGCTGGGATCGGCCGGAATATCGGATCTGCTATCCACGGTTGCGTCGCCGCGCCGGCTACAATCTCGTGGTTCGGATCTTCGGCGAGAACCCGCCACCCGATCGCCTGCATCTGCGCAAGCAGCCCGCGGCGCGCAAAGCTCGCGTCTGCCTGGCTTCCCAAAAACACCTCTCGTGCCCGGAAAATTCCGCGAATCACCGGCGAATCGAGCAAATCCAGTTCACGCGCTGCGTCCAATGTGACGGAGCAGGGCGCCTTCACGCTCACCTTGTGTCGCTCCATCACTTCGTAAGTGGGCATGAACTGGTCGAGCATCGATGCGCTCTCGGACTTACGCGAACGCGTCACCTGACCGAAGCGAAACCAAGTCACAGCCGCCACTCCCGCGTAAGTTGCCGCTCCAATCCCCAACGCCGACGCAGCCGTTTGGGCCGCTCTCCGTAGAACTCGGCCCGTAGACACCGTCATGTTCCACCTATTCATGCATTCGTCTCGCCGAGACCGGACCGCGTGCTCTGAGCCGAAATTCACAGGCACTCAACCTGCTGGTGCGCCATTTAGCGCTAGTTTTCCACATAGGTGCGCCAATCCGCGGTTGGGTTTGACGACTGTGCTCTTTAGAATGCCTATCGGTTAACGGGCGAGATCAATCGCTAGGCCGAACTCCGCAATAGGAAATGAGATCGCCCAATCGGCGTAGCTTTAAAAGTTGTATAACTATAACCAACGTCGTTCGGGCGCGCACCTAAAACTACTTGCATCGGGAACTGTCAGCATGAGATGGATTCGCACTGGTCTTCTAGCAACAGCGCTCATCGCGGCGAACACAGCGAACGCCGATACGCCATCCCCAAAGAGCCCTTCATTCCTGTCCCGCCATGACTATATCGATCTTTTCAGTGCATACGTGGCCGTAGGCGATGTGAACGGGGATGGCCGACCCGACATTGTTACCACGCAAGGAACGCTCGATGTTCTCTTTGGAAACGGCAACGGAACGTTCCGAACGGTAGATGAGGGCCGGATTGGGATCGAAGATCCTGCCGGGCTAGCGCTAGCGGATCTGAACGGCGACGGCAAACTTGACTTGATTGTGTCGGGTGGCCTGAATGATGCGACGCCCCCATTTGGTGTTGGCGTCCGTCTCGGAAACGGAGACGGAACGTTCCAACCTTTGGTATTCTATCCCGTTGGGAATGACGTCAGGGCTGGTCTTTTTGCACTGGGGGATTTCAATGGTGACGGAAACCCTGATTTAGTAGTTACCGGAAGCCAAGGCGTGTGGCTGTTTGCGGGTAAAGCAGACGGGACGTTTAGCGAAAGTATCTTGGTAGTTTCGCTCGCCTCGTCATTTGGCGGTAGCCAGGTTGTTGCCGCAGACTTTAATGGAGATGGCAAGCTGGACATAGCGACCACCATCCCTTACGGCGCTGGTGGCTTGCCGAGTGGTTTTGTGGTCTTATTCGGAAACGGGAACGGCACGTTCCAAGCTCCCGTCAGTTATTCTCACCCGTCAAAACCCATTCCGATTGCGACTGCGGATTTGAACCTCGACGGTCACCCGGACTTGGTGATGACTAACCTGGAATCTTCGCAAGCCTTCATCTTCCTCGGCGACGGGAAGGGCGGGTTCTCTGCACCCAAGGTACTCGAAATTTCTGGCGGGGGCATAGCGATTACCGTCGGCGACGTTAACGGCGACGGCATTCCTGACATTGTCACGCCGAGTGTTTCCATCGCGTTCGGAAAGGGCGATGGCACATTTCAAAAACCGGTCCACTATACGGTCGATGACTCGTCCGAATCCCACAGCATCACTCTCGCGAGCCTCCGCAACAATGGAAAGCTGGACATCATCGCCGATAGCCAGGAGTCCGTCTCTGTGCTACTCAATCAGGGCCGTGGCAAGTTCCAGGAGGGAAATTGGACACCCGTGCCTGGGGCATTCGGTTGCGGAGCCGCGGCGGACTTCAACCGGGACGGCAAGCCCGACCTCGCTCTGAACACAACCCAGGGCATCTCCATTCTCCTGGGTACCGGGCTCACCGCCAAGCCTTATACACTCTCAGACACTATTCCGCTGAACGGCCCCGGATGTCTGCTGACAGGCGATTTGAACAACGACGGAATTGCAGATCTAGTCGTGCCGACCACCTCCGGGCTGGTGTTTTCTTACTTGGGCAACGGTGATGGCACCTTCCGCCAAGCCGGATCGTTGATCATTGCGACCGGAAGCTTCGTGACACTGGGTGACTTTAACCACGACGGCAAGCTGGATCTCGCCACGTGCGCGGAGCTCCTTGCGCTCGGCAACGGAGATGGCACGTTCGCGAGCCCCACAGTTTTCGCGCCCCCGCCGCCCGGTGGCTATTTCGTGTCGATTGCTACTGGCGACCTGAATGGCGACGGCTGGCCCGATCTTGTCGCTACCTACGACTTCAACAAATACATTTACATTCTTCTGAATAACCAACATGGCGGCTTCAACGAAACCACCCTCCAAGTGAGCTGGGGAGATCCGTACGAAGTCGGACTGGCGGATCTGAACGGAGACGGAGTGCTCGATGCTGTATTTCCGAGCCTGTATGGTGGAGCGGAAGTCTACCTAGGCGACGGTCAGGGCGGTCTTATAGATACAGGAAGACTGTTGAATAACCCGTCTACCGTGGTGGCTACGACTCTGCTCCTCCGCGATCTGAATGGAGATGGCATTCCGGATGTGAGTCTAGTCGAAGGGAACACCACGGCCGTTTACCTCGGGTTGGGTGGAGGGGTATTTTCGAGTAGCCCAATCGGCTTTGGCGCGGGCCCCGCGCCAGGCGACATCATCGCGGCAACGCTGCACGGCCAATCGCCTCTGGCGGGCGTCCCCGACCTCGTTCTACCAGACGGTTCAGGAGGCGTTGTCGTCCTGTTCAACACCACCACGCACTAGCCCTGCCGAGTGACACGCTTCCCGCTTCCACGGTTAATAGCTAATAGCCTTTTTGCTTATCCACAACGTTGATCAGCGGCTTCCCATCTAAGAAGCGGCGCAAATTCTCCGTAATCGTACCGATCATCCGTTCATGGTCCTGATCGGACCGGCCGGCGATATGCGGCGTGATAATCGCATTTGGAAACTTCCAGAGGGGATGTCCAGGGGGTAAAGGTTCCGGGTCTGTCACATCCACGCCCGCGCCCGCCAAACGTCGTTCGTCCAAGGCTTTTACCAACCCGTTCATGTCGTAAATGCCCCCGCGGCTTACGGCAATGAAATAGGAGTTTTTCTTCATCAACGCAAACTCGCGAGATCCCATCATCTTATGGCTTTTTGGCGTGTCCGGGGCGGAGATAAAGACCACGTCTGCTCCGGGCAGAACGTCATCTAGCTGATCCGGTTTTGACTACGCGCGAAACAAACGGCAGAAACGGCTTATCTTCCGGATCCACTCCGATCACAGTCATGCCAAACGCATGAGCCCGAATAGCGATCTGCGTACCGATTCCACCAACCCCCACCACCACCGCCGTCTTCCCACTCAGTTCAATTCCATGGAAAGTGCGCGGATTCCAGACCTCCTGCTGATCATTGCGATACAACGCGTAAAGGTTTCGCGAAAGCATCAGAAGCATGGCCAACGCATGATCGGCGATCTCGGGGCCTTGCACGATCTTATTATTGGTAAGCATGATGTTGCTGTTGCGCAGGTCGCTGCCACCATCCGGTGGATAAAGAACATCCTCGACGCCAGCGCTCCCCACCCCCACCCACTTGAGGTTCTTGCCCGCGCGCACCTGCTCAGAATTAATCATCCCGATAAACGCGTCCGCATCGCCGATCTCGCTCGAGGCTGTTGCCATCGTCACGGGAACGATCCGCGCGCCCTTCCCAGCCTCTTGCAAACCCCGCATCAGAGCATTGTCGCTGCTCATTACGACGATCTTTTTGGGTTGTGCGCTCAATACGGCGACACAGCTTAAGCTAAAGGCAACAAATCGCAACATCCTCCTATTCTCCCCGGAACAGACAGCTCAAGAAAACGGCTCAAGCTAGCATCGTAAAATCCGGTTGAGTGACATCCGCGTCGAACGGGCATTGTTCGTCCATCTGTGCCTGTGCTCTCCTGATCTCGATCCGCAGTTACTCGAGGGCCAGGATTCCCTCTGGTGACCCCATTCTTCTGGGAATCGTGCGCGGCGATCGGAAGTCGGTAGTCGTCGACCGGATGCAGCTGCTATGAACCATCTTTTCCACGCTCGAAGCCATGCTTCCGTCTCTCTCCCCATCCTCACGTTTCTTATAGCGGGCGCGGCTTGCGCCCACTCCACGTTTCAGTCCGCCGTGATGCTGGATTTTGTTGGTACCCAGATGCGAGTCGAACTGCAGCTGCCTCTCGAACGCATGAACGCTGTCTACGGCAAGCCCCTTGACTTGCACACTCTGCCTTCCGAACAGTCGTCTCTCGCCACCTACATCCTCGGCAAGTTCCATGCGCGCACTAATGCCGGGCTGTCGCTTGTTGGATCGCTTTCTGCACCATTGGAACTCGCGTCCATCGACGGTGCTCCCTATCTCCTGGCCCATCTTGCTTTCACTTCACCACCGGCTTCCGCGACTCGCGTGATCGAGCTCGAAGATGACGTGATCCTCGATCACCTTCCCGCGCAGGTCGCCCTCGTCTCGATTCGCTCGGATTGGAACACCAGTATCTTCGCCAACGATCCTCAGTTAGCCGGGGTGCTGCGTAGCCGCGCGCCGTCCCTTACGATTGATCGCTCCGGCGGCAGCTGGCTTCGCGGGTTTAACAGTGTCTTCCATCTCGGTATTCGCCACATTGCCGAAGGTGCCGACCATCTCCTCTTCCTGCTCGCCCTTCTCTTGCCTGCGCCGCTCTACGCTGCGCATCGTCGATGGGCCGGACCCGCCAGCCTCCGCATCAGCATCCTCAGAATCGTCAAGGTCGTATCGGCCTTCACCGTCGGTCACTCCATCACCTTGGCTCTCGCTGCCCTGGGAGTCGTGCGCGTACCTGGTCGCCCGATCGAGGTCCTGATCGCCATCTCGATTCTGATCTCCGCCCTCCATGCGCTCCGGCCGCTCTTCCCCGGACGCGAAGCGTTCATCGCCGCTTCCTTCGGACTGATTCACGGCCTGGCATTTGCGACCACCCTCGGCGACCTCGGCCTCGGCCATTGGGACCGCGTGGCCAGTATCTTTGCCTTCAACCTCGGCATCGAATGCATGCAACTGGTCGTGGTGGCTGCCACGCTGCCCTCGTTAATGCTACTCAGCCGCACGGGTGCGTACTCCGCTGTGCGAATCGGATTCGCCTCGTTCGCCGGCCTCGCATCCCTCGGTTGGATTGGGCAACGTCTGCTTGATCTCCGCACTCCCGTTGACTCCATCGTCGACCGGCTCGCCCAAAACGCAGTTTGGATCGCCTGTTCGCTGGCGGCCGTAAGTCTGGTTCTCTGGTCGTTGCGGCACAGAAACGAGAAGCGACTGCTCGCTGGCACTAATGCACCCGCATGGAGATCTGCATCCTGAAATCGAGAAGAATCACATGAACCTGACAAGACTGACCGGCCCAACAGCCGTTGCGGCATTAAGCATCGCGGTGTCGCTCGGACTCCTTTCCCCGCCTGCCCTGGCCCAAACCGCGACGCCCCGAATCGTCAGCGCGGCCAATGCCTTTCTCGGAACACTCGATGGGAAGCAGCGGAAATCTGTGATGTTCGCTTTCAACGATGACGAGCAGCGCAAACGCTGGTCGAACTTCCCGATTCTGATGGTCCCCCGAGCCGGCATCAGCTTGAAAGACATGAACCCCGCCCAACGTTCCGCCTGCATGACCCTTCTGGCCTCTGTCTTAAGTCCAAAAGGTCTCGAAAAAGTGCAGCAGATCATGGACGGCGACGAGGTCAACAAGGCTACCGACCAAGGCCCGTTCGGTAAGCGGGGTCCGCGTCCAGATGGGGGAGGTGCTCCCCCCTTCGGCAATGGAAGCCCGCCACCTTCAGGCAACAATAGCCCACCGCAAAACCGAAATGGCGGCCCACCGCCCTTCAGCGGCGGCGCCATCTTTGGTAAAGACCTCTACTACATCTCCATCCTGGGCGTCCCCTCTGCAACAGACCCCTGGATGCTCCAATTCGGAGGACATCACCTCGCGCTCAATATCACCATTGCCGGGGAGCAAGGCATCCTGACACCTACCCTCACCGGCGCTCAGCCCGCGCTCTACACGCTAAACGGCAAGACCGTGCGGCCTCTCGGCCAGGAAAGCGATAAAGCGCTCGCCCTGCTCAAATCCCTCGACGAAGCCCAGCGCAAAAAGGCGATCCTGAGCTTTCGCCTCGCCGATCTCGTCCTCGGTCCCGGACAGGACGGCAAAACCATTCAGCCCGAAGGGTTGAAAGCTTCCGAGATGACCTCGTCCCAGCGCACTATGCTGCTCGATGTAATCTCCGAATGGACCGGGATCATTCATGCAAGCGCCGCGGCCGCCCGCATGGCCGAAGTCAAAGCCGGCCTCGACGACACCTGGTTTGCCTGGAGCGGTCCCACCGCCGCCGCCCCTGGACACAACATCACCGCCTACTATCGGATCCAGGGACCGAAGCTTGTCATCGAATATGCCCCCCAGGGCTTGGGCGGCGATCCCTCCCTGCATGTCCACACCATGTACCGCGATCCCTCCAACGATTACGGGCGCAAGTTAACGGCGCAATGAAACCGCGATGGGCTGCAGCCATCATCGCCGTGCTGGCCTTGGCCCTACCCGTCCGTGCGCACCGGCTCGATGAGTATCTGCAGGCCACCATCTTCTCGCTGGAGGAAGCCAAGGTCGGTGCCTTCATGCGTCTCGTTCCGGGTATCGCCGTATCGTCTGAAGTAATTGCCCGTATCGATTCCAATGGCGACGGCATCATCTCCGAAGCCGAGCGGCAGGCCTATGCCCGGCAAGTGCTCCATGACCTCTCGCTCAGCCTTGACGGAGTCCCTCTGCAACCGCGAATCGTCTCCGTCGACTTCCCCACCGTTGAGGAGATGAAACAAGGTCTCGGAGAAATCCAGATCGAGTTCACTGCGAACCTGAAGCCGGCCACTGGCAGTCGCAAGTTAATCTTCGAAAACCGGCATGCGAGCCGGAAATCGGCCTATTTGGTGAACTGCTTGGTGCCGCGCGATCACCGCATTCGCATCCTCGCGCAAACTCGGAACGAGAACCAATCGTCGTATCAACTGACTTACACACAAGCCCGGTAACGTTGCCGGAGAAAAGGCCCCTAGCGCTCTTCAACCCACCTTCCTGGCATGGACGCGCCCTTGCCGCAGCCCGAGCTCGAAGTGGAGCGTCATTCAAGTGAAATTACACCTTGCAGAAGGCCCCCGGCATGTTCCCTATCCTTCAAGGCTGATTCCGCATGCAACCGGTCCTGATTCTCCATGCCACTCGCGAAGGGCAAACGCGTCGAATCGCCGAGCACATCGCCCAACAACTTGATACTCACGGGTGCTCCTCTCAACTTGTAAACGCCGCTGCGATTCCACCCTGCTTTGCACTGCAGAACTACTCCGCCCCCATCGTCGCCGCTTCGGTTCATATTGGACGTCACGAACGGCAACTGACCCGTTTCCTGGAACTCACGTTCTCCAGCTCGAACGGATGCCCTCGGCGTTTCTCTCCGTGCGTCTCTCCGAAACGGGGGCCAAAGACTCCTCCGCCACTCTCGCTTTCCGCGAAAAAGCCGCCGCCGAGGCAAGGAGAATGATCAATTCATTCTTGGAGCAGACTGGTTGGCACCCGTCGAAAATCAAAGGGCGCGCCGGTGCGCTCCTCTACTCGAAATACAACTTGCTCGTACGATTCATTATGCGGCGCGGCGCATCGCCCACCAAGCCGGCGCACCGTTGGCACGTCGAACGATTACGAATTTACCGACTGGGTCAACTCGATCAGTTCGAGAGATCACTTTCTACAAGTCCGCCGCAAGGCGTAAATCCCGCGACTCACGCTAGTTAGGCCACGCCGCTCGTAGATAAAAAGATTCGGGCCATCGATACAGCACGAAGAATTGGGCAAGGTGCAAGGTATAGGCCCGTCTTCCGTGCGCAAACCGTACCTGCTACGCGCCTTTGACTTTGCCACCTAGGAAGACATGGTGTGACCCACACCGGCATCGGGCTACGGGGGAACTAAGGAGCGAAAATCCAATACTCTCCGCTGGCTGCTCGATGGATTGAGATTCTGCTCTGCGGCGGATCTCCTCGGAAAAAAGAATATAGGTCCGTCAGAATCTCTCGACGGTCCGCGTAGTATTGATGTCCGATGCCGATCAAACTTGTGTCCACGCTGGATGCGTCAATCGTGTCAATTCCTGGGACAACGAGAATATCCCGCCCTCCTTGCCCAGCTCGCCGATATCCACCGAAGCTCGCGGACGCAAGTAGAGCCTTGTCACGAGAGGACGCGTAAAGGGCGATCGGTCCCACCGACTTCGGGAATCTGGAGGCCAGTTCCCTGAACAACTCGGCATCGATGTCCGGCGCCATCAAGGCTATTTCCCGAATCGTCGATTTCGCGTCCCCAATCCTCGTCAGCGCTTGGGCCAGTACGCGGTTTCCCATACTATGCGCAATAACGTGTATTCGCTTAACTCCGGCTCTTTGGGATAAGCTCAGCAGCAGATCGCGGAGCGGACCTCCGCTTAGTTCTGCGTTCCTCCCATCTTTGTTGTAGTCGAGTAGAGAATCGTGCGAAGGCCAGCTAAACATTATGGCCGGCCCCTTAAACTTCAGGTCGTACGCGAGTTGAGCCGTCCTTCGAACTCCCTCCTCCATCGTCGTATTGAAACCGTGAACGAAAACAAGCGCGTCTCCTTCCGCAGACCGTGAGGACAAACGTCGGATCTCGTCTAAAAATCGTTCCTGTCCGATCACCTTGAGTTCGCTGGTTACAAAATACTTTTCGGAATCCACACCAAACAAATACCGAAGAACCGTTGGGTACTCGATCTGCCCCATTCTGTGATCGATTGGAATTTTCACCTCTAACGCGGCATACGACAGAGCCCCGTTGTCGTTGGGCTCAGCTGAAAATCTCGCCGGAACAATGTTTACTTGTTTCCGGTTGGTCGCCACATACACCGGCACAATTTGGGCATCCGGATTACCCGCACGGCTCTCGCCGCGTGTCGGTTCGGGAGGAAGACGTTGAATCTTGTATGTTACTTCTACCTCGCCCCGGCTATAGATAACTACCTGGTAGAGGGCCTGCTCGGCAACAGTCCATCGGAACACTGACTCGTCACCCTCTTCATCGTTTTTTGCGACAGGCCCGACACTCTCTCTGTAAATAAAAATTGCGGGGACCAGTTCGCCTCGCCGCTCAGGGCGAATGGAAATGATCTCTCCGGGCCCAGCTGCAATCAGTTTTGACCGGGCAGAGCCAAATGGCTCGACCCTCAACGTTTCTGTCGAATCTATCGTCTGTGACATCGCTTTCACCGCCAGCAATGCGAGGAGTACGCAGCTAACCTTCATATCTCGTTCCCAACCACTCCAGCTACTACCGTCCGATAAACATATAGGCTGCCCAATACCGCGGATTGGATCCGAATAAAGGATCCTGGCGTAACGTTGCGTTCGCTAAAGCCGCAGCCTCCGGTAACGAGTGAGATCGCGCTTCAGCATAAAAGGATTTGAACCAAAACACCGCAGCTTCGTCGTCTACTTCCCAAAGCGGTAGAACAAGGCTTTGCGCTCCCGCGTAAAATAAGCTCCTGGCGAAACCGAAGATCTCGTTGCTCGGATTAACGCCGACCCTGCCCGCGCTGCAGGCCCCGAGACTCACAATCTCAACATCCCGGAGGGGTAAGGTCATCATCTGCGCTGCCGTTGTAAGCTCCTGGGTCCCGGATCCTCCCGAGAGTTCTACGGTCGATAGCATTGGCGAATTTTCGTTATACTTTCCATGTGCGGCGACGTGAATCACTGCTCGTCCTGCAGATTCACGTGACAGAGCGGAAAAGGTCGCTGCCGAACCATGGAGAACCGTAGTATTGGGGTACAAAGCAGCAATGTCAGCGGCGTCGCGGTCACCAAACTCCAAACCCGGACCGATCACAGCCAGCACATTTGGGCTGACAAGCTGCGTAGAAGGTCGCAGTCTGACCGCCAACGATGCCGATGGACTATAGGACAGAGAAGCTTCCTCGTCGAAAAACCGCTTTGATTGCTTGTCGACTAGCACCTGAAAGGGAAAACTTTGAAACCCCGGCGGCGGTACGATCACAAGGTGCTTCGTCTCCATCATCTCGATCACAGGTTGAGCAAGAAAGAGGTGCAGGGTCTGCGCCGCCTCAAGTTGAAAACTTCCCCCGTTCGACAGGTCTCGAAGGATACCCGTACACAGTCGCCTAAGTTCTGATTCCGGTGCTATGTAAGCCTTAGCGTCGACTATCTTGGGTCCAATGTGCCACAGCACGACCCGCCCATTGGCCAAAATGTAATAAACCAGATCAAACGGCGAAGCCTGCATCGCCCGCCGGAGATCGTCCAGCGTCACGGAATGAGGTTCAATTAAGTCGAACAACTGGGGCGCCTGCGTTTGAATCTCGTGGAGTACGGCTTCATAAGAGCGCGTGTCTGCCCCTTTTCCTAATGCCTTTTGCGCCGAGAGCTCTGATCGGGCCGTGCTCCAGCGAGAGTACATGTCCCGCTCTTTTTGGGTTGGAAGCCGGAGGTTCAACGACGAGACCATATCCGCCATTTCCCTTCCTCGGAAACGCTCCATCCACTGAAACGCTTCGGCAAACTCCTTCCGGTCTAAAAGAGTCAGAACAAGCCTGTAATATAACTCAGTTTTTTCAGCTATAAAGCTGCTCCGGGTTACTTCGTCCGGAACCGATAAACGTTCACTCTCAACCAACTGTGCCGCGTCGCGATAAGCTTGGACTGCGGCTTCAACATCTTGTGTTGCCTCCAACGTGCGGCCTTCGGTAAATCGGTTCCTCCAGCTTGTGACAACTACGGGCTGCTCTTTCTTCAGTTCAGATTGGATGTACCTGATGTACATCTGCATTTCCGGATTAGACGCCGCGCCGTTGGTGTCCAGCAGACCGGTCGGAATAGGTTTTCCTCCCATCGTTACCAGGGCGTTCGTTTGGAGTTGATCAGTCGCGGAGGTCTCGCGTTGTGTTTGCATGTAATGGACGCGCGCCTTTTCCCTGAGTGCGACCCCCTGCTCGAAAACTTGTGCCATTACTGTCAAAAGCGGCACGTCTTTCCTTGTTTGTTCAGCTATGGATGTGTACCCGAGCTTTTCACTTAGCTCCGCAGCCCGCTTTGTATCAAACAGTGCTTGGTCAATTGACTTTCGGACACTGTCTGCGAGCGTTTTGCATGAGTTCCATTCCGCAGTGGTCAGGTAAGGGAGAGTGTTATATTGCTCTACCAGCGCTGTCGCGGCCCAGTGGTGGATTGCCGATCGCGTCGTGAGGCCTTGCCAAACCCGGGTGCTGTCCTGGATCTTTTCAGCGGCTTCGATCGCATTCTCGATGTCCACCAAAGCGTCCCCGACCGACCCGTCTGATAGCGCGAGTTCCGCCCTTTCACCGAGGACATCAATATAGAGAGTGCGAGGGAGACTGGCTTTCTCGATTAGCTGCATCGCAGTCTGAATCGCCGCCGTCGCCTCCCCGTGATTTCGCAGTCCGATGCGTTCCGCTCGCTCTAGTCCGAGCCACGCCTTACCTTCGTACTCGGCATTTCTAGCAAGTCGGGCCTGTTCAATCGCTACCTTGTAGCTCGCTTTGGCCTCGGCCCATCTACTCTGTATCCGCAAACAGTCGGCGGCGCGCATCATCGCGTAAGCTGCATCGGCGTCCCTACCCTGCGTGGTCAGTTCTTTATGAGCGTTCTCTAGGGTCAAGCGGCTGCGTTCTAAATCAGGGATAACACCAGCTAGGCTTCCCGTTTTCCGCACGGTCGCGATCGCTCGATCAATCTGCCCAATTGCTATTCCGACGGCATCCTCAGTTGCATCAGCCGCGGTAGCGTTCAAGATTGGAATGAGCAGCGTGAAGAAGAGCGCTGCCGCCGCCGCATAAATCTGTTGCTTTGCAAAACACATACCTTTGATGCCTCGAGTCATTTCAGGTTTGGAGAAAGGTCGGACGGGAAGACGCTTCACCGAAGACCAAACGGCAAGGTTGGGCCGCGCGGTCCTTCCCACTCCAACAAACGCACCTTTACATGAAGCGAAAAACGCCCGACATAATCCTGTGCAGTCGCGCAATTATGCCACTGAGTTTATGATTTTGTTGCGGAAAGTTTAAACATTCCAGAGAGTTTTTTACTGCAGTCGGCTTCAGTTCGCATATGGGGTCGCTCGACAAGTCGAAAAGACAAAAGTGATGCGGCGCATCGCCCGCTAAGCCGGCCACCCGTTGACACGTCGAAGGATTATGAATTTGCCGACTGGTTCAACCTCGATCGCCTTTCTCGATCAGTTCGAGAGATCACTTCCTACAAGTCCGCCGCGCCTCAGCTCCGCTAAGCGGAGTAAGTACTCAGCGCAGCAAGAAACTCATTAAGTCGACGTTTGGCGGCTGTTTCCCCATTGCCCGCAACATTCCCACAATCTGTCCGCGGTGCAGCGTCGAGTGGTTGACCATATGCCGCAACAATTGCCAGCGAGCGAAATGGAATTCTACCCCGTTCGGCAGCCGGGACCGCAGCGCCTGCGCCAAATCCTCCTCCGCCACAGACGCAAGCCACCGTTCCGCGCCGTCCCATACCTCCGGCCACCTCGCCACTAATTCATCAAAACGAACGTCCGGTTCCCCCTCCGGTTCGCCAATCTGGTCCATCGGCGGCATCGCGTCACGCCTTAGGCAATCCGCCCAGAATCGCTCCGACTCGTACATGTGATGCAGCGTGTGCAGCACGCTCCGATGCGACTGCCCTAGATCGCGCACCCGCTCGTCGTCCGTAAGAAGCGAGCACATGCCCAGCAACCGGCGGTTCGCCCACGCTGAGTATTCTAGATCGGCTTCCAAACTCTCTTTCGCGATTCCCATCTACGCGAATATACCCGGCCCGGCAATCATGGCCCGCTTATACCGCTCGGCAAGTTCTCGCACGTGCGCCGGTACGGTATACCGCCGGCATATTGCTCCCATTCGCTCGCTTTCAGATTGCGGGTCAATCTGCCGCACGCCTCCTTCACCAGGGCCCCGCTATCTAGGAGATGCCGGCTGTAAATCAGCTCTATGTCGGTCTCCGATACCTGGTGGATCGTCTCAAGCCAGCGGCCATCCCGACTCAGGTGTGCAGCCGCCAAAATGCCGCTCCCGATATCGATCTCGTGTAGCTCGCGTCCTGTCGCCATCTCGGTCACCCTCGCCACCGTGCCGCCCCCTGTGACTAACCATCTTCCGTCCGCGCTAAACGACGCCGCATACACCCGCGCTGGATAGATTACCTTCCATATCTCTTTCCCGCTCGCCAGATCCCACAAAATTGCGGAACCATCCTCGCCTCCCGTAGCCAGCAACTTCCCGTCCGGGCTGAATGCCACCGCATACACCGCCGCCCCCTGCGTCAGGTTAATCACGCGCCCGCTCCGCACGTCGGTTAGCCGAACGGATTTATCCTCTCCTCCCGAAGCGCTCCAGTTCCCATCCGCACTCATCCCGAGTGCATACACCGTCCTCGTATCGAGTATCCCGGCCGACTGTTTACCCGTCGCCATATCGATCAATCGGGTGCCGTCCTTCGTTCGCGCCATCAGAACTCTTCCGTCCGCGCTGTACGCCACCGCCGACACATCGTCGCTTAACTTCCACTCTTGGCACCCCGCTCCGGTCGCACTCTCAACGACCCGCACGACGCCGTCCTTCGATCCAGTCGCCAAATGCAAACCATCTGGACTGAACACCGCCGAGTTCGCTTCCACTTGATTGTGCAGCGCGACCGTCGGCCTGGGCTCCGGTATCTCCATCAGGCGCGCTCCACCGTCGTCGCCCCAAGTCTCGACATGCTTGCCGTCCGGGGTAAACACAACGGCCTGAACCACGCTGTCATTAGGCAGCCGCGCCACCTCCCTCGCCTCTTTCGTGTCCATCACTCGCGCCGTCCGGTCATCGCTCCCCACCGCCAGCCACTTGCCGTTCGGGCTGAATACCACCGCGCGCACTCGCCCCTGTAATCGCCACCGAAACGCTTCGCCGCCTCCATCCGTTCGGATCAGCCGCGCTACATTGTCATCGCTCCCCGTTGCCAGCCACTTGCCGTCGGGGCTGAACGCAACGGCATTCACCTCCTTCCCGTGTATAAACCGGTGAATCTCCTCGAAGTTCGTTGCGTCGATCAACCACGCGAATTTGTCTTCCGTTCCCACCGCGATCCATTTACCGTCCGCGCTGCCTGCCACAGCCCGCACTCGACCGTGCAACGCTATACTCTTCACCACCTCGAATGTCGATGCCTTCAGCACTTCCACGGCTCCTTGAGACGTCGCGGCGCCAGGGATCGGATTAACTCCAATCAACAGCAGAGACCCGTCAGAACTAAACGCCATTGCTTGCGGCACCCCCTCTCTCAGCAGCCCGTTCACCTGCTGTCCCGTGCGCGCGTCCATCAGCCGCACCCACCCGTCCGAACCGCCCATCGCAACCCACTTCCGATCCGGGCTGAACGCTACCGTGGTGGCTCGGCCGTTCAACGGCAGCGGAACTAATAGTTTCCCGGTAGCCGCGTCCAGCACTCCCGCATCCGTCGCCATCCACTGCGCATCCGAACTGAACGCAACTGTTATTGCGCTCGGACCCGTCCACGCCACTCGCCTCAGCGGCAGCAAGCCCGTAGCCTGACGGAACGACTTCTCCCCCGCGGCCGACGGCCGCCAACGCATTGACTCAATCGCCAGTAAAACGGCTTTATCCAAGCCCCCGGGGTTGTCCCGAAAAACCGAATCCGACCACGACGCCAATTGCGACGCCAGGTACAACTCCGCGAAATCCCTCGACTTCTGCTCGCTCTTCTCCGCCCGCGCCTTCGCCGCCTCCGCCTCAAACTTGCTCTTCGTCGCAACCGCTAAATTAGCTTCCGCGGCGCGTTCTGCCTTCGTCGCCCGCAGCGTCGCATCCTGCGCGACTACCTGCTCGTACCGGGCCTTTTTAGCTGCCACCTCGGCCCTGTTCTGCTCGATCTGGTATTTCTCCGCCGACTTATTTGCGAATTCGCTCTGTTTCTTCGCCAGTTCGCTCTGCTCGTAAGCCCACGCCCCCAACAGCGCGAAAGCCACCGCCAAAACTCCTAGCAGGAGCGCCGCCCGTCGAACCCGGCGGCTGCGCATCTCCGCGTCCTGCCCCTTTCGCTCCCGCTCCGCCGCTTCTCCGGCTATCCGCTGGCTTTCAACCACCCACGCAGCCACACCCGCAATCTGCTCCGCATTCAAGTAGCGTGAACACCATGCGGCCTCGAATCGTCCATCCCGCTGCCACTCGAGAGCCTCATCTAGTGCCAACCCCGCCAGCGGCGCTCTCCGCTCCGTCGCGTCCCAAAGAAACCGCAGTTTCTTCGCATCCTCCGCCTCCGCCCGGATCCACTCCTTCAGCCGCGTCCATCGCAGGCACAGGCACTCGTGCGGCAAGTCAACCTTGTCGCCCTGATCCGTCCGCCGCAGCACCAGCAGTCCACGCTCTTCGAATCGCTTCACCACCCCGCGAAGCGTCAGCTCCCCAACCCCCGCCAGTTCGGCCAGCGCCGTTACCGTCTGCGGTCTGCGCA
Source organism: Bryobacterales bacterium (assembly GCA_963738525.1). Lineage (GTDB taxonomy): Bacteria > Acidobacteriota > Terriglobia > Bryobacterales > Bryobacteraceae > Bog-113. The sequence continues at coordinate 252,801 of CAVTXC010000007.1, read as the reverse complement.
CCGGTCGGTCATCCTCTGCCTGATCCGCCTGTCGTCGTGATTCCGTAATCCGCCGGAACATCACCTCCGAGATCCGCAGTTCCTCAGACGAAAGGCCCGCGCTAACGCTCTCCGCGTCTTGGTTCAGCGCTCCCGCCAGCCCGCCGACCCCGGTCGCCATAGCGGGTGTGATCGCTCCCTGCGCCCCTTCGGCCGTCCACTCCTCGAACATGCGCCGCAACAGATGTTGCAGCAAAGGGAGGTTGTCGGGTTCTTCGTCGCACTGGTTCAGTAACTCCTGCACCAGCGCCGGATGCATCTGCACGGCGACCGCCGCAAGCGGCCCTTCAATTGCCTCTTGTAACTGCTGCCGTGTCATGCGCGGCACCAGGTATTGCCCGTCGTTCAACGCTTCCGGCAAGCCGTGAAACTTCGCGCACTCCCCCAGGTAATCCGAACGCATGGTGAGCAGCCCATACACTCGCCCCGTCTGGTCCAGCGCCGCCCGCAGCAAGTAACTGACGAAGAGATCGGCTTCGCTTCCCGCTCCTTCGCGTAGCTTGCGATCGCGGAACGGAAAGATCTCCTCGAACTGATCCACTACCAGCAGCAGGTTATGTCCAGCCGGAAGGTGCGTCTCTACCGCCTCCAATAGGCCGTACGTTCGCTCCGCCAGTTCTCCGCCAAACCCCAGACACCGCCCTAACTCCCGCAGCGGACCGTCCCCGGGCCGCATCGCCGCCACCCGCCAGTGCTGTTCCGGATCCCCCGCCAGCCCCATCTCCAGCGCCGGAATCATCCCCGCGCTCACCAACGAGCTCTTCCCGCAGCCCGAAACGCCCACCACCGCCAGCAGCTTCTGCCGCAGCATCCGGTCCAGCGCTTCCCCAATCTGGTCGTCCCGCCCGAAAAAGAGCGTCGACTCTTCCGTACGAAATGGCCGCAGCCCCGGGAACGGATTGGAAACCGGCTCGCCCACGCTCACTCCGGCTTCCACCCTAATTCGCGCAGAAACGGCTCCACCGTTGCCAAATCCATCTCGGCCGCTTTCTGCTGCAAAACCATTTGCGGAGTCTGCCCCAACGTCAGCTTCGCCGGAACATCCAGCGGCGGTGCCACATACCACGCCCGCGCCTTGTAGTGCCGGTGCGCATCCTGCTCCAGTCGCTTCTGTAGCCCCTTGCCATCTGCCGTCGCCCAATAACACAGCAGCGCCTGGCTCTGCGTAATGGTCGTCCTTAACGCCTGCAGCTTTTCCGTGATGCTCGCCGCCGTATCGAACAGCGGATACTGCGCCGGCACGCCTAGGCCCGCAATCAAACCCGCCAGCGCCTTAGCCCCCGCCAAGTCCCGCGCCTCGCACGCCACCCCTACCGTGAATTCGCTCTTGTTCTTTTGGAAGCGCGCCGCCAGCACCTCGCGCTTGACCACGTCCCAAACCTGATCGTCGGTCTTGCCTTCGAGCCGCATATGGACTACCGCGGCATACCGGCCGCCTTGCCCTAACTCCGCCTCGATCTCCTCGATCACTCCCGCTTCGTCCTCCGACAAATTGGATCCGAATGGTTGAATCAACAGCGTCTTTCCAGCCGAGAGGAACGACTCCTCCATCGCCCGAAGACCCTCTAGATCCAGCCCGTCACCCGGAAAGTGCACCGCGAGCAACGCGCTCTTCAGATACTCCTGCACTTCCTCTGCGTCGTTATAAACGTAATCCGCATCCGGCAGTACCCGGCATCCGGACTTCTCCAGTTCATCCCGCAGCCGGCTGCGCGTCCCGACGCCTCGGCCTTCCGCCGGTCCCAGAAACACTCCGCTTACTGACGCCCGCATCTCGACCAACGCGTCGCGTAGCTTGATCGCCAGCTCCCGCGCGCTCTTGATCCGCTCTTCCGCCGCTAACCAGCCCAGCCATTCCGGACCCGCGGGATGCCGTTGCGCCTTCTCGAACTCCATGGGAATCGGGCTCTGCCCGACCGGCAGCCACCCCGTCACCGCAAACGGACACGTGCTTCCCACGTGGTGCTGCGTCCCAAACCAGCTGCGTTCTTTGCTGCAGTAGGGGGAACTCAGGTAATTCGGCGACAACAACGGCACCAGAATCGCGGAGGACGACGCCGCCGCCTTCAACTGCTCCTCCCAATTCACCGCCGTCTGCTTAGCCAGCCGCTGCCGGTCCAGGTAAATCCGAATCTTCTCCTTGGGCGAGAAGCTGTTCACTAAGTTGTCGGCGATATGCTTCTCGAGCGTCGCGACAAACTCCTCCACTGCACCCTGGGAGTTATCCTCCGAGGCGTAGCTGATGAAGAGATCGTACTCGAAGCCGGGAACGTAGGGCATTTCCGTTCAGGCATAGAAGATACCACCAATCCGCCTTACGGACGCACTCATTTGCATCGCAATGCCCAAGACCATCGCCCTCGAGCAGAGCGGATCGTCCTCCGCTCGCTATGGTCCCGGCGCGTAGATCTGAGGCGCATCTCCGGAAGAAAGAATTTGCCCTCCGATTAATCCCGTCGCCGCCCTACCCGTTTGCGTAACCGTTTCCGTCGGGACAAGGGCCGTGGCAACCTCGCTCCACTGCCCGTGGATGGGCTGTACACCTCGGTTGAAGCGCCCGTTTCATTCCCACCCGCAATGAGAACGTTGCCGCCAGGCTGCATCGGGGAAGGGCGTGCCGCTCACTGTATTCGCGCGCGGATGGTGCATCGGCGTAATCGCGGTCCATGTATTCCCCGGTGGATCAAACGCCTCCGCCGATTCCGTAAACGGGCCCGTGCTGACATCCGTTACTCCGCCTGCCACAAGCACCTTCCCGCTCCGCAGCTGGATCGCGCCCACCCCGACACGGTCCATCTTCATAGCGTTGGTCTCCGCCCACATAGTGCTCGCGCACTCTGCCGCTTGCCCGTCGCCGGATCAAACAGTTCTCCGCTTGCCGCCGGCTTAAATCCTTAGCCAACCCATCAATAAGTCATGATCTGCCCGAGTCACGCTGCTTACTCCAACTTACTTCCCTCGCTCGCCGTCAACTCCTTCACCGGTCGCACCTCCACTGCGCCCCACCGGAGAACCGGAATACGCGACGCCAGTTCGATTGCCTCCTCCTGGTTCTCCGCTTCGAGCAGGATAAAACCGCCGATCTGTTCCCGTGTCTCCGCAAACGGTCCATCCGTAACCATCGCCTTTCCGTTCTTCAACCGCACCGTCTTTGCTAACTGCACCGGCTCCAGCGCCTGTGCCGCTAAAAAGTGCCCGCCTCTCCGCAGCGTCTCGTCATAGTGAAGGCTTTCACTGTCAAGCGCCTGCGCATCCCTTGCGGAGAGCTCCTGTAATTTCTTCTCGTCCACTATGACCATGCACAAATACTTCTTCTTGACCCCTTCGCTCACTTTCCTGTCTCCTCCATCCCTGGCGCGTCCGATCCGTCCGACCACTTCCCAACCGGAATCAGAAATACTGTCATCCGATCCTCTTTATCCTGAAAGGCCATCACTGGCGATCCCTTTGCGCCGGCCCCCCACGTCGCCGGATCCGTCGGCGTCGTGAAGAACATCAGGTGCGGACGCCAAGGCCCCGCGTGATCGTTCAAATGCCCTTGCCGCGACAGCATGTAACACATCGAGCCTGCCTCGATCGGCGGTAGGTCCTTCCGGTCCAACGCCGCTGCCACGCTCTCGAACATCTGCGCCTTTGACTGGCCCGCCAATACCCACTTAGTCTTCTGAATCGTCAGAGGCAGATAAGTCCGCGCGGCAGCGGGATTGAAACAAATCGGCCCGCGCAGCTTCGGACTCCAAAACTCCGGATCGTCGATCCCCGCCGTCCACGACCGTTCCACCATGCAAACGAAGCCGTTTGTACCCGGGGCCGCCTGCTGGTATCCGTGCTCCGTCAGCACCAACACCTCGGCATCCCGGGAAATCGCTTCTGGTGCCGCACTGCGCGCCATCGCTACTTCCGCATCTCGCGCCATCAGATACTGCGGCAGCGGCGCCATCTTGGGGTACGGTGTTTCCGCCGCTTCACCCCTCCCCTGCACCGCCCCGCTTAAAATCACAATTGCGGCGAACAACAGCCCCGCAGCTCGTCCCCCTACTCGTTCGCTTGTGCGCCAAGTCATGCCATCCTGAGCCATCACGATCCTTTCACTCTCCAGAGTGGGGGCACATCCTCCCCCTTACTCCAAGTCGTTCGGACCCGCCCGAAATCGACATTTCGTGTCTTCCTGCGTCTCGATCCTGGCAAAATTCGGCCAGCCAGTCCGATTTCGTTCCTCCAAATCTTCGTCTTTTCTTCCGTCCCAGCCTCTCGGTACGACGCCTCGCCTCCATTCGCAGACGCGGCCCGTGCCTCCAGGCCTTAGTCATGTCGCTGTCCTGACCTTCCCCACCGCAATCTCACATGCGATTCTAGGCGGATATTCGATGTCATCGCTTTCGGAATGGCAGACCTTTCTCTCTGTACAGGCAAGTGCGGCCGCCACGTTCACCGGCTTGGTGTTCGTGGCAATTTCGATCAATCTCGGCCGGATTATGAGCGTTCCCGGCCTTGCGGAGCGCGGCAGCGACTCGCTAGCGCAGTTCTTGCAAGTGTTCTTCGTCTCGACTCTGGCGCTTGTTCCTCGTCAGCCGGTCGCAATCGTGGCTGGCGAGATTCTAGGCGTCACCGCTGCATCCTGGGGTCTGCAGGTCTTTGTTCAGATTCGGTATGCAAGATCCCGGTCCGGTCACCCTTTGTCCTGGTTGATCCCGCGCGTCGTAATGACTCAGCTGGCGAGCTTGCCCTTTTGGATCACCGGCATACTCCTCCTGTTCCATGATCCGAATGCTCTGTTTTGGCTCGTGCCTGGGTTCTTCCTCTCGTTCATAGCGGGCGTGACCGGCGCTTGGGTGCTCTTGATCGAGATTCTTCGCTGAAAGTCGCCAGGACGATGCGGAAGCCCGACCCGAGCGCCGCAAACCACCTGTGATTCCCTGTACGATCTTCTTTGGACGAAAGCTTCAAGAACTTATGTCAACCGAAAGCAGCGCAACAGGATCACGAGTAACCCTGCACGTAGTCTCTAGCCTGGACGGGTTCATCGCCAAAAGGGATAACAGTGTCGACTGGCTGGAAACCAGCGGAAGCGTATACGAAGCCGGAGTTCCCATCTCAGCTGAGGAAGTCACGGACTTCGTCAAAGCCATCGACTGTTATGTCCTCGGCTCTCGCACTTATGAACATGCGCTGGAGCTCGGTTGGCCTTACGGTGACACTCCAACCGTGGTGGTAACCGGGAGGAACCTGCAGTCAACCCGGAAAAGCGTCGAGTTTCATTCGGGTGATCTCAAGACTCTCGTCAATGAAAAGCTCGCGCCTCGCTATAGAAACATCTGGCTTGTAGGCGGCGCCATCCTAGCGCAGAGTTTTCTCGAACTCGGTTTGGTGAACGACATTCGCTTAACCATAGCTCCTGTCCTGTTGAGTGATGGAGTGCGACTCTTCGGCGGCCCTCTAACGGAACAGAGGTGGGAGCTGAAAGACGTGGTCGCTTACAAGAACGGATTTGTTGAGCTATCTTACTCCGCTTCTACCATGTGAAAGCGGGAGAAGGAGCTTCCCCTCGCGGAAACGGGCATTGGAGGAGCCGCCAGTTGCTGGATCTCTTGCCGGATCCAGTCTTCTTCCTCCTTGCTGAACGGAATCAACTCAACCGCGGCGCGCTGCCAGTCGCGTTTCCCCCAGATACCTTTCATTAGTCCACTGCTGTCATGCACCCCCGATCGCAGCAGTACGTGGCCAATCTCATGAATGAGGGCGTACGCTAATACCCGCGGGAGGCTCGCCGGACTGGCGTGACTCACCGATTCCACCCGGTCGGCGTAGATCGTGGCCTGCATTCCCTCCCGGGCGCAAGGTGACGCAAACCCCAGTGCGCCAGGGAAAAAACCGCTCGGCGCGCGCGGGAGAATCACCACTCGGATTTCAGCCGTGTCGAGAGGCTGCCCGCAAGCGGTGCCTGTTTCCCTGCGGAAATTGTTCAGCAGCGTGTCGCTGTCCGAATGCAAGTAAGTCGTCCAGTGGGAAACGACTCCAGCGTGGGAAAGAATGCCACTCGCCAAGTTCTCGGCCCGGTATAACGCCTTGGCCCCGGTGTGAGCTCGATCTTCGAGCACGATGGAAAGCGACGCGTCCGGCGCTTCCAGCACGGCAACCCCTTCGTGTACAGCCCCTGCAAACAAAGCCGCGCCCGTCACCAAAAAACCCGACCCAATCCTTAATGCGTTCAAGACCATCACCTCCCGGAAATCCGGTGAGGCAAGTATCAGGACAGGTGCGGCTGCTTCGAACTTCTGCGGAACATTTCAAAGGAGGGAGTTCCTCATCTTGTTAGTTACTCAAAACAAAGCACCTATCAGACGAGATCATTTCCCGGTCGAACACGGGAAAGAGAGTGTTTTTCTGGTACACTCGCCCAACAGAGGTACCTGAATCCCAGTTAGTCCACATCTCGTACGCTTTGGACTTTTCGAGCTGGATGTAAACAGCGGTGAGCTTAGGAAAAGCGGCCGCAAAATCAAGCTCCAGGAACAGCCTTTCCGACTTCTGTGTCTCCTGCTGGAACAGCCCGGCGAAGCGGTTACACGCGAACAGCTGACCCGCGTTCTTTGGCCGGCCGATACATACGTCGACTTCGACCATAGCCTCAACGCCGCGGTCGCTAAGGTTCGCCAGGTCCTCGGTGATGCGGCCGAGAACCCGCGGTTTATCGAAACCCTCGCGAGGCGAGGTTACAGGTTCATCGCGCCTGTAGAGACTACGCAGACAAATAGCACCAGCAGCGTTGCGCCGCTTTTGCCTCCCGAGTCCAGCGCCCTCGCCACACCGATCTTGCGGCCCCGTTTCAACTCGCCGGTCCTCTGGACGATCGCGACTGCTGCGGTTATCCTCATTGCCTTCTTTAGCTTGCTGATCGGGAACCCTCGAACGAGAAAAAACGAGGCGCGTCCCACAACTCTTTTGCAATTAACAAGCGGCTCAGGTCTAACCATGGACCCCGCCGCTTCTCCCGATGGCAAGCTGCTCGCGTACGTGTCCGATAAGGGCAACCAATCCCACCTGAATCTCTGGATTCAGCAACTGTCCCCGCCCGGATCAGCCATCCAGCTCACTCACTCCGACTTCGATACCGCGGAACCGTCGTTCTCTCCGGAAGGCAACCGCATTGTTTTCCATTCCGCCGAAAAAGGTGGAGGCGTATACACGGTTCCGGCAATCGGCGGCGAGCCGACTTTTGTCGCACCCGGCGGACGCAATCCGCGGTTCTCCCCGAACGGCAAATGGATCGCTTATTGGAACGGAGTGCCGAATAGGACGGTGCTCACCGGAGGAGAGGCGGGTGAGATCTATGTCGTTCCCGCGAATGGCGGAAAGCCGCACCGCATCGCCGCGGATCTTCCTCATGTCGGTAACCCGATTTGGAGCCCCGACAGCCAGCGGCTGATGATTTCGAACTTGACCGATGATGATGCGTTTCATTGGGCTGTCGCTTTCTTGAACGGGGAACGATCCCGGCCAATCAATGTTTTCGACTCGTTGAAGCAACAGGGCTTCTCGATCGACGAAGCCCAGGTTCCCCGGCTCACGCAGTGGATTCCAGGGTTCATCCTCTTTTCGGCCTGGCATGGCGATGCCTTCAATGTGTGGAGAATGGCCGTTTCTGCTGAAGGCCAATCTATAGGCGTCGCGGAACGCCTGACTTCAGGAACCACTCTCGAGACCTCCGGGCAACTCACTAATTCAGGTAGCCTTATCTTCTCCAGCCTCAATCTTGTCCAGTCTCTCTGGAGTCTTCCGCTCGATGCGAATACCGCCCGAATAGAAGGCGAGTTGCGAAAGGTAACAAGCGGGCCTCTCGAAGCGGAGCCCTCGATTTCACTAAATGGACAGAAAATAGCGTATGTCGCCAGCCAAAACTTCCATGCCCTTCCTGAAGTCGGTACTCCGGAGACTCCTCCCTTCGAAGTGCGCATCAAGGATCTGCTGAACGGGCAGGAACATAGTTTCCCGGATAGTAAATACCAGCAGCTCCACCCGCAACTGTCCCGTGATGGGAATCTGATCTCATTCGACTCCGGCGACCGGATTCAGATCTTCGACATTCACCAGTGGCCGGGACGTAAGATCGCGGATGCGAAAGGTGGCAAGGTTTGGGACTGGTCGCCCGACGGCAAGCGCTTGCTCGTCGGAAGATATCCGAATCCGAATATTGACCTGCACGACGTATCTACCGGACGCGATTCGGTGTTCCTTAAAGGAGACGGCTTGTTTCAAGCTAAATTCTCTCCGAACAACGACGCGATCGCCTTCGTCGCATGCGCACCGGAGATGGGGGGCTGCCGGATCCAGGTGGTGCCCCTCGATTCCGCCGGTATCCCTGCCAAGACCACTTGGATCACCATTGACCACCCGAGTAATTGGGACGATAAGCCCAGATGGTCTCCCGACGGCGGTCTGCTCTACTTCGTGTCGAACCGCGACGGCCGCATTTGTCTTTGGGGCCAACGGTTGCAGAAAGTCTCCAAACAGCCGATCGGCGTACCTTTTCCGGTCCAACACTTTCACGATTCTCGGCTCCTGATGGATAACGTCGGCACAAGCTTCCTCGAGATAGACGTAGCGAAAGACAAAGTGGTCATGGGCCTTGGAGAGCTAACAGGTAACCTCTGGAAGCTGACCCACTAAAACCTGACTGATCCTCCGGACACTTGCGCCCCTCTACCGTTTTCGGCAGGCTCACCACCTTCGCCGATTTTGTAAAGAACTGCCAGATGTTCCCCAATGACGTCCGAACAGTGAAATAATCCGCTTGACTTCGAGCGGGGGAACTCATGAAAATTGCAGTCTTCACATTGATCGCTTGCGGAATGGCGTGGGCGCAAAGTCCAATCTCGTTCGACGCGCCGCCGAGGGATCACGCCACGCTGGTCCCGTCCAACGCTGGGGCTGTCGGAGATTTCAACGGTGATGGAAAAATGGACATCGCCGCTATCGGTGATGGCTCGATCTCCGTGCTTCCCGGGAACGGCGACGGGACGTTCAAGAATCGGGTTACTTCGGAGATCACCGATCAAGGTTATCTGGCCGTGGTCGCTGGCGATTTCAACGGCGACGGAATCCTGGATCTTGCGGCTACCGCGCAGCCGAGTGGCATCCAAATTTTCCTCGGCCAGGGCAATGGCGTCTTCTCCCAACAGCCGCTCGTCCCCTGTGCGCTTAGTTCCAGCCTCGTGTCCGATGACTTCAATGGCGACGGCAAGTTGGATCTCGCCGTCGCGACGTCCACCAACATCACCATCCTGTTAGGTCAGGGCAATGGCACATTCGCCCCAGCGGCGTACATCCCCGTCCCTTCCTCCGGGCTCCGCGTCGTCTCCGGCGACTTTAACCAGGACGGAATCATCGACCTTGCGGAAGAAAGTAACTCGCCCACGAAGAACCTCTCGATCTTGCTTGGAGCAGGCGACGGAACTTTCACCCGGAAATCGATCTACACGACGGATATTCCGATGGGTCCGCTTGCCGTTGGCGATTTGAACGGCGACGGCAAACCTGACCTTCTCGCCATCTCCAATGAAAGGCTCGCCCTCTTTGCCGGAAATGGCGATGGAACCCTCCAGGCTCCGGCGGTCGTGCCTGCTCCCCAGCTAGACGCGTCCATCGCGCTTGCCGACTTCAACGGCGACGGTAAGCTGGACATTGCCGTCTTTACGACTGTGCAAACCGCATTCCTCCTGATCGGGGACGGATTGGGCGGCTTCACCCAGAAAAAGTCGGCCTCTCTTGGTTACATTCCGACCAGCCTGTTGATCGCCGACTTCAACGGTGACGGGCTGCCCGATCTCGCGACGGCGGAAAGCTCAACCGCGTATGTATCCGTCCTGTTCACGGAACCGGGCGGAAATCTCGCACGCCCTCCCGTCTATTCATCTGGAATACCCAGCGAGCCGCAGGATGCCATTGCGGTCGACGTGAACAATGACGGCAAGCTCGACGTGGTAGCCGCTTCCAGCGCCGGAACGATCTCCGTGTTGTTGGGCAACGGGCAGAGTGAATCGCCTCTCGACACCGCCGTAACCATCGCTCTCCCGGGCGCCGCGCCGGTGGCTGTTGCCTCGGCGGACTTCAATGGGGACGGGTTCCCGGATCTCGCCGTGGCGGACAACAACGGAAGCATCCGGATCTTGCTCGGAAAAGGGGACGGATCGTTCCAGTCGGGAACCAGCATCGCCGTTTCGGGACACCCCGGATCCATTGCGATCGGAGACTTCAACGGAGATGGCGTAAAAGACCTTGTAACCGGTGATCAATCGTCCTCCGCCTTCTACGTCTATCTCGGCAAAGGGAACGGCGAGTTCGCAACCGCGGCCGCCTATCACGTTCCGAATTACGCGACGTCTGTCACTGCGGCCGACTTCAATAACGACGGACGCTCCGATGTTGTGGTCTCTGAAGGCGAATTGGCATCTGTGCCCGGCGGCGGTGTGCTCTTCTTATCCAATCCGGACGGCGCCCTGCAGGCGCCGATCACGATCACAAACGCGAGCCAGTTTCAACGGGCGGCGGTCGCGGATGTGAACGGGGACGGCAACATGGACATCACATTTCAGGCGCTTGGAGGGCAGTTCTTCGAATTCCTCGGCAACGGGAATGGAACGTTCCAGAGCCCGAAGTATTTCAATGCGAATCCGGAGTCCTACCACTTTGTGCTAGCGGATCTCAACGGTGACGGAAACCTGGATTTCGCCTCGGTCGGTGCTGCCTCCAATGCGATCTGTGTAATTCCCGGCCACGGCAATGGCGCCTTTAGTTTCCCAATCAACTACGGCACGGGACTAGATCCGTTGACGATCGTTGCCGGAGACTTCAACGGCGACGGCAAAATCGACCTGATCACGTTACAGAATTCCAATTTCGAGCTAGGGGGCATTCTGGTTCCCTCCGCGAGTTACTCGGTCTTGTTAAATACCCAGTAACTCTGTTCGGTATCCGTCCCCTCACCCTCGTAATCGAACGCGATGCTCAGATCCTCCAGCCCCGAAAGCGATGCCTTGATCTTCCGCTTCAAGAGGTTCGACACCTCTTCTTGAAGATCTCCACCGCCGGGTGGATGGCGCATATAGTTGCTTTTGCCATGGTTCTGCGCCGCGGCAAACCCACCCTGCTGCACCCACAAACGATAGATGTAATCCTCAACCGCAGCCGCGCCGGGACGAAAGGCGGCACAGTCCATTCGCCAGTTTATGTTGGTGACAGCGGGACGGAAGTTCACCCGCAAATACAGTTCGCTCAGATCATCCAGGCTCTTCTGCGAGTCGTCGTCGAGAAACATCTCCACAAATCAATCGCATCCACATCGTTCGTGCCCGAACGAAATGTCTGTGCCACCTTCACCACAGCGCCGGGCGTCGGAAACCCGCGTCTGAGACAAACTGATTTCCCGCGCCAGCTCCTTGCTGGCGTTAGTCTCGAGATCGGCCGCGCTGTCGACCAGGAACTCCCCGGGCTCGTAGTCGCAGGGTACCCGGCTGGATCGACTTCCGGGTGAATCCGTTCCCGCTGAATTTGAAGAGCTTCCCCCGGCAAATCTCATCGTGCGTGAGCGATTCGAGGCTGTCTTCCATCAAGGCATACGGGCGCATGTCTTCGCCCGTTCTTCACCAACGCGTCCAACCGCTTGGCGCGAAGGCGCTGACGCAGGTACCTGAGAAAGGCGTCCTTCTCCGCCGGCCCGGCAGAGTAAACCTGGTTGTGCGTCCTGGTCTCTTCGCGAGACAAAGTATTTTTGATGGTGGGCGGCGCCCGAATCGTCGAACGCCGAAATGGGCGCGGAGTCTCCGCTCAACCAGAAGTGCTCATCGTTAAGCTGAACCGTTCCGCCGACCTCGCGTAAACGGTTCGTGGGAATGACGAAATAGAGTTCTGGTTCACGCATACCGGACACGGGCGAAATCCTGTTCCATCTCTCGCCCCGCGAGATTTCAGGCGATTGTCCGAGGCGAAAGAACTCATGCGCAGTCATCGGGACATGATGGCGGTTCGCCGCTTCCTCACGCCGTAACGCCTACTCGCAACCGGGGCCGCCGGTTCGACGCAATCGTGTCCTTGGTAATCGTGCCCTGGCTGGTCGGCCCTGGCGGCACTTCCAAAGCGACCATGAATGCCTTCGTGCCGGAGATCTTCACCTTCGGCGTTGTCGCACCCGATTACGCCGAAAGCCGAATCGACACCCCGCCGGAGAGAACGCGCAACCACTTGCATCATCGCTTGGATCATCGCCGACATCCGCGGCGTCGCGGCTTTTGAACCCGCAAACTCATCGTAGATAATGTATCCGGAGAAGAATCCCAAATGTTTACGCCAAAAGGAAAATTCGGCTGGTACGAGCTCATGACCAGCGACACCAAAGCCGCCGGTAAGTTCTACTCGGACGTGGTTGGTTGGACGACGCACGAGGTCTCCAGTCCGGACGGCATGCAGTACACCACCTTCAACCTGGGCGAGGTGGGCATCGCAGGAATGTTGACCATGCCCGGGCACACCTCCTGGATCGGCTATATCTCGGTCGACGATGTCGATGCTCACATCGAAAAGATCGTCGAGGCCGGCGGCAAGTTATGGCGGCCCGCTACGGACATTCCCGGCATGCTGCGGTTTGCGGTTGTCTCCGACCCACAGGGCGCCGCCTTTGTGGTCTTCACGCCTCACCCGGACATGCCTACTCCGGAGCGCCCCCCGTCGCCCACGCCCGGCACCGTCGGCTGGCACGAACTCTACACCACAGACCTCGACAAGGGCTTCCAGTTTTACAACCAGCTCTTTGGGTGGACGAAACTCAGCGATATGGACATGGGCCCCATGGGCATCTACCGCATCTTCGACGAGGGCGACCACAAACCGATGGGCGACGGCGGCATGATGATCAAAGCTCCGCAGATGCCGGTCTCCGCCTGGGGCTTTTACTTCAATGTGGATTCCATCAATGCCGCGGTAGAACGCGTCAAATCCGGCGGCGGCCAGATCGTTAACGGTCCCATGCAAGTCCCCGGCGGCGGTTGGATCATCCAGGGTGTGGACCCTCAGGGCGCCATGTTCTCGCTCGCCAGCAGCAAAGAGTAATCCGGCTCCGGTCGGACCCTGACACCCTTTACTGCGCGGCGAGTCCGCTCCTGCGCGTTCGCATGAAACGCAGATGACGGAGTTTCGCGGCGCATTTCGCATAGCTCTAGTAGACCGGCTTTTTCCTTCCGGCCGGATACTCCCCAGGGAGCTTTGTTATGCGAACCTCGCCAGCCGCACCGAATTACAACGCTCGTCATTACAACGCTCGTCGCGCAGTAGCCGCGCTCTGCCTCCTCACGGTCATTCTCGGAAGTCCCCGCGCCGCGCGTCCCCAGGACTCCTCACCCGACCAGCCCTACGCGATCGTGACCGAGCCCAACGTGGACGAGAACCTCTTCGCGATCCGCGTGCTCGCCTACATTTACGCGAACTGGCCCGACAGCAAGAAGAGCCGCAAAGAACTCTCCGCATGGCTCACCAATACACGGGCCTTTGCGTCCGGGATGCGCGGCCAGATTCGCGCGCGCGGACTCGACCCCAGCCTCGACATGGCCTACCAAGGCTGTCTCGATTCGCTCGCCGCTACCGAAGCCTATCTCGCAGCTATCAATGAGATCGATAGCCAGGCCAACACGCAATCGACCATTGACGCCTTCACCAGTCTCTGGACCGCCTTCAGCAAGGGTTCGGACGTGCAATCGACCGCCGAGAAGGTCATGAGCAAAGAGAATGCGTCCAATACCGGTGCGGTCGCCGGAGCCCTCACCGGATTGTTCGATTACGCCCAGCGCAGCACTGCGCGCACCAACACCTCCCGGGCAGCCATAGCGGAGCAGCAGCGGAAACTCGAGAACACCTGGAACACCGGGTGGGCCGCCACGCAGGGCGTCGCCAATATCCTCACCGAAAAATTTCGCTGGGCTCCGGGCGAAGCCGGCTTCGACGGCTATCAAGGCGCACGCATGTCGGACTTCCTGCAGCGCTACCCGCGCGATCCGTTCATCAAGGCAAAGTACGCCGAGTCGCTCGCCGCCGGCAACGATCCCGCTCAGTTGCAGCAGGCGGCGTACTCCTCGCTCCAAGCGACTGAGCTGGTCCCCGCGAACCGTAGTTACGATAGCTTTCGTTCGCAATTCCTCTCTGACGCCGTCTACTACTCAGCCGAGGCCGCCTCCCTCCAAGCGGGATTAAACGGCTACAGCGCGCGCCCGGCCATGGCCGGTTACGCTTCGAAAATTGCGCGCACCTACCTATCCCTTTTCCCGAATGACAAAGATCGTTGGGGCGACGTCCAACTCGCTCGTGCGCTCGCCTTCTCCGGCCGTTTCGCGGAAGCCCTGGAGCACTCGACCGCGGCTTACAACTCCGACAGGAGTTGGGCCAACGACGCCTCGTTCTGCACGCGCTACGCCGCGCTTCTCAGCCTGAACAACCAATCGACGCTCGTTGGAGATTGGCTCGCGCAAAGCTTCAAGGACGGATTCACCAACATCCCGTACATCCGAACCAGCCCGGACTTCTCCAACTTCCGCGTCACTCAAGCTCCGCTGTACTCATCTCTGACCAAAGTCCACTGGGGCTGGCAGATCGACTACGGACTGCTCAATGATGATTTAATCGTCAAAAACACTTCCGCCTTCGACCTGACAAACGTCACCGTCCATCTCCACATCCGCAAGGGCGAACAAGTATGGAACCGCCAAATGAAATGCGAAACCATTCGCGCTGGCGACACGTGCAAGTCGGTCGACATCATCAGCATTCCAGGCGACACCTACGACGAAGGCACCGCCTCGCTGACCTCCGACCAAAGCGCGAACCAGTAGGGAACGCCAAGTGCACGAAGCACTTGATAACTCGATTTGGGAGATAGGCGCGTTTATCGTTGCTCGGAAACGGGGTTTCGTCCGGTGCCCCACAAGTGGCATCTCGAAATTCCGGGACCGGATTTTGCGGGCTCCCACATCGGAAGCTTGCGCGTTATTCCGCTGTGTGCCAGGGATCGAACCGGCAAGCGCGCGCAGTGCTAACCCCCGAGTGGATTCAACAACCGCAGCTCCGGGAAGCAGCGGAAGTCTTGGTCGGTCGATGCCAGCAAGGCTCTATATTCCATCGCGACTGCGGCTAGGACAACGTCCGCTACCAACGGACGTTGAACCAGGATGCAATGGGATGCGCCGGATTGCCTCAGCCAGTCGCCAACGATTGCAAATGCTTCCTCGGCCGGTTTCGGATTCGCCCGGTTTCTGGAACTAGTGCTGATGCGAATGAAGGCTCGCAAGGTTACCCACGGCAGGCCGATTACTCCGCCGTTCCTGAGCAGTTCCTGAGCCACGGTGCTGCTCCCTTCTGTTGTGGCGCATCTGCGTTATCGGCGTACAGGAGCAGATTGGCGTCAATAATCGTCGTCGGTGGCGGTCGCCTCCCCGTACTCCATAAGCGCCTCGACGGTGTGATAATACAGGCCTGGCTTGTGGCCCATGCGGGTAGGTCGAATCGCGAGCGGCACGGCTGGGCGGTTCGTAGTCGATATTCAACAGTGCCGCTCGAAGCAGATCATTAAAGTATCCCGGAACGAAGCTCCTCGGAACAGGCTCTCCCGTCTAACGCGCCGCTACCACCCTATCATTCAGAGAAATCGTGGTCCTGATGCTCATGATGCATTGTCTTAACATCATGAGCATCAACAAGGGTCTAAGCGTTAGAAACGGGTGTGTGATACGTCAAGTTGCGGTTGCGTCGGCTCGCGGATGTTACCGAAGCCCGTAGCGAAGCCGGGAGGGGTCGCGCGTTTCGTGACACTGCGACAAACGCGCTCCCAAATGCCGACACGGATCTGGCGGTCCACCCAGTATTTTCCACTAACCAGCTCCGCTTGAAGGAGGGGTTCAGAAACTTAGCGGTATTGTAATTTTGAGAATTTCTCCCGCTGCCCCCGTCACACCCCCAAAATTAGAGACATAGAGTGCGCCGTCCGGCCCGAACGTCATGGCGGTGGGCAACGTCAGTCCCGTTACCACACTTTGGATCGTGCCATCGCGCTGTACTCGAACCACGTCGCCGTAGCCAGGAGTAGGATATCCAGGCTCTGAAGAAAGCTCCAGGATATAGGCGAGACCGTCGGGACCAAACTCCACGCCCACAATCGTCGTAAAACCCGCCCGCGAGCTAGCGATTCGATAGGAATGATCTCCGGGGCCGGTGCCCAGCCCTGGCGTGCTGTCAAAGAACGAGAAGTTATTCGATAATGTCAGCACCGTCTCCCGTTGCGGGAGGATCGGAAATATCCCGAGATTGCCCACATAGAAGTTGCCATTATGGGCTGCAATCGAGGTCGGAACAATATGACCTTCCGAGAAAGAGATGTCGATGGTCTCGTCTACGCGGCCTTCTGGAGTGATGGAGAAGATCTGCCCGTGGTTTGGCTCCACCGTATACAGCTTTCCCTGATAGTCGGTCAGGCTGTAAAACACGCCGTCTGGCTCATAGTCTCCAGGTGTATATTCCTGTATATCCGGATAGGCAGCAGGAAACTTTTGTAGAGCGTTGCTCAAGTCTGCGATGTAGTTCCAACTTCCGTTTTGCCCGTTGACCCGGACGATGCCGTTTGGCTGTTGCAGGTTGCCGTGGGAGCAACCACCGCCCGCGAGAACTGCGTAGAGCGTCCCATTTAGAAACGCGATATCTGCCACCCCCAGTGTGTCTCCCGTTGGAAAACTGGATAAGGCGGATGGCAGTCCATCAGCAACCGTAGTACGGTTCCCGTTTCCATCTAACTTAGAGATCCGTCCTGTCGGGCCTCCGAAGTATGGGCTTGCCGGCGCACCAACCTGCTGACAGGGCAGCGTTGTGCTGTCGGTGTTGCCGCCCAGTCCAGCTTCGGCGAGGTATAACAGCCCGTCCGGGCCGAATTTCAGGCCTCGCGGACCGAGCAGCCCGGAAGCAATTACGGTCCCCGGTGGTGAGACCTGGGCGTAGTCCGGCACTGCAGACGCGAGAACGATCGCGATCAGAAACGTTGAGCAATAAGTTTTCATTTTCAAGATTGTCCTTTTCCTGCGGGATTCCTCCGCAGTTCTGATCGATTCTGCGCGTCAGACCGAATCAACTCAAGAGATTTCCCGTAAGTTACGGGTAATTGTCTTGTGTTATCAACCAATTGCAGAAGGCCGTGTCAACAACCGAAGAACGCCGCGGATCGTCAGGCTTAAGGCGGTTTGGAGCTTTCCACCGAGATTCCAGCCCGCAACGCTATGTGATCAGTTAGCTACAGGCTGCAAATTCTTCCCCAAGCGTGCTAATTGCAGCAGTGCTGAGAAGCGAGGATTGCTTCGAATACCATCTAGGATAGGGTCGACGGGCAGCGAGTCAGCCCAAAAACATTTCTCCTTGACTCCCCGGCCGAGCCACGAAAGCGCACGGTCCGAATCACCAAGCCGCAAGTAGCTCTCGCCCACCTCGAATGAATCGCAAGCGTTGGGATTTTTGGCGATGAGATTAATTCTCGCTCTTTGATAGGCGTTCCATCCGCCATGCCGATAGGCTTGACGCAAATGCGCCAGCCTGGCGTCAGGAACGGCAGCGCTCAGATTGCCCAAATCGGCGCGCGCCGCCTCCTCGAAGTGAAGTGTCATTTCGTAGCAACGAGCGATCCACGGTTCCACGTAACCAAAGTGTGCGGGCTCAAGTTCCTCAGCCCTTTGGAGGTACCAGAGCGCTTCCTGGTAGTGGCGAGCAAAGTAGAGGGTTGCGCCGAGATGCCGGTTCATGAGAAACGAGAGGGGATCAAGCTCAAGGGCTCGCCTCATATGAGATACCGCGTCTTCCGGTCGGGCCATGGCATCGAGATAAATCGCGTAGTGCATTTCGGCCAAAGAGTTACTAGGGTTGAGCGCGATGCCTTTTTCCAGATCTCGACCGGCGGCTGTCCAATCCCTGTTAACGATCTCGGCGAGCCCTAACGCGGCGTAGGCTTCTCCGCTCTCGCCGTCCAGTTCGATTGCGCGTTTCGCTGTTGCCAAGGCGCGCGACCGGTCATCGAGGAGCGCGTCTCCTCCAACTGACCTTGTCGCTAACGCCTCGGCCAAACCCGCATTGGCCGCGGCATAGGATGAATCCAAAGCTACGGCTTGCTGAAAATAAGTGACGCTTTTCTCGACATTTCGCTGATTGAGGAAATAGAGACCGCGGAGATAGGAATCGTAGGCCGCCGGATCGAGACGTCGAGAGCGAATACTCTCGCGACGGGGCGCAAGGGCAGCTTGAGTCTGAAGCGCGATCTGGCGAACTACCTTGTCCTGCAACGTCAGAATGTCGCCGATCGGCTCTTCGTAGCTCTGTGCCCAAAGGGTTCGGTCATCTCTGGCGTCGATCAATTGGGCCGTAACGCGAACCCGGTTTCCCGATCGAACCACAGATCCTTCGATTACAGTATCCACACGCAGCGCAGACGCGATTTGGCGTAAAGGTTTCCTGCTTCCTTTCTCCTGCATAACCGAGGTGCGGGAAACCACCCGCAGATTGAGTGTATGGGCCAGTTCGGTTATGAGAGCATCAGTCATGCCGTCGACGAAGTACTCTTCACTCGCGGTTCCGGATAGATCTTTCAGCGGCAGCACTGCAAGCGAATGGATTGGAGCACCGGTTTGCGGACTACGCCGTGAAGCCCTTAAGGTGATGAGCACGAGGACGCCGACAACCACTATTCCAATCCACCACTTCGGGTTTAGGTGAGCAGTCTGCGACTGCGCTTCGGGTGGGCGTAAGTTAGTTGCCGCCGAGCCCTGCGCTTGAGGACTTGAAAGGAGCGAATCGCTCGTGATTAATGCTGGCGGGGGTGAGAACCTTTCCGTAGCCGATGCAGAAGCCACCTGGCTGGCCTTGCCGGAATCAAAGACAGCCCGGTAGGCACCCTTCGGAATATTGATGTAAACCGGGTCGTCCTTTCCAGCGGTGTCGTTGTATTCTCGCAGGCGAGAGCGCAACCGGCTGATCTCCACTCTCACCGTGGCATCTCTGTCAGGATCGTAATCCGCTGCTCTTCCCAATACTTCCACTGCGATTTCAAGTTCCTTCGGTGGGGTCCCCAACAGAGTTCGCTCAACGATGTAGCGTAGAAACATTCGGCTTCGCTTAGCAGCAGAAAATACGTTGGACGCAAGGACCCGATCGAGTTGACGCCTGATTAGTTCCGGGTCGAGTTGCGATTCGTCACTTTGAACCATTTCGGCACCTCAACAAGGAGCTCGTCGAACCCTTATTCAATCACGACTGCGTACTAACACCTGAACCGTCGCCGATCCGGGACGGGACCTTTCTCCTACCTTGCGGGCGCCGTTTTGTCTACAATTCATCCGGGTCTCGCCAATGTTCGTCGCCCTAATTCAAGAGTTTCATCCCCTAAGCATCAACAGCGATGGAGCTTGAATGCCGAGTACGAACCAATCTTCGAAGACGAGCAGGAGAGCTTTCGCCGAATCAACTCCGGCACAGGGTCGACTGTCCGGAAAACGGCGTTACCGGAGTTCACCTCGACACGTCGCAGATTACTCCCGATAAGTCGGCATCGCAACTGGAATCCTACGATGTTCGTTCAGGATGATGGACTGTGCGACGCGCGTTTATCAGTACGTATCGCTTCTTTGATAAAGCTAAAATGATGCGCAGCGTCGGATTTCTATGTCTCTCGTCGCAACAAAAGAAGGTCGCTCCCGTCTCAGCCAGCGGTGGGCGCCATGCACCGCGCTGCGACCCTATGTCCTGTCATTTGAGTTAAGGGACAACGATTTCGGCGACGCCGAGGTATTCAACCCATTACCGGCAAGGACTGACTGCTTTCTCCAATTTCACCTGCGTCGGCCGTATACAGTCGTCAACACGCATACACGAGAGATTCATCCAGCACCAACGCGCGCACTTGTCGGCCCGCATACTGTAAGACGCGAAGACATCCTTTGGAGCGGACACATCAAAGCGTTCACCATTCGCTTTTCGCCTGTTGGGTTTCGTTCCATCTTTGGGATACCTGCCTCCGTTCTTCGCAATACTGTCACGAGTGCTGAATTGGTTCTAGGCTCGGCTATCCTCTCGCTGGAAGCGCGCCTGGCCGATGCTCAGCCCCACCACATGTCCACCATTGCGGAGGAGTTTCTTCTGACTCAGCTTGCGCGTCAGCGCTCCCATCAAAATGCCGTCCCTGTTTTACGCCTCACGGACGTTATCCAGAGACCCAACACGAGCGCAAGGCTCCGCCAGCTCGCCGATGCGCACGCACTCGGCCTTCGCACCATGGAGCGCCTGTTTCGAGAGTTCGTCGGGGTCTCTCCCAAATCCTTTGAGCGGCTGCATCGAGCCAGGCAAGCGCTGGCGCTCCATCGAGCTCGGCCAAACCAGAACTGGTCGACCATCGCTGCCGCCTCAGGATACTTCGATCAGGCCCATCTAATTCGCGATTTCCGAAGTATGAATGGTTGCACTCCGGGATCCTTTGCGCGTGCCGGGAGCGTTGCGCATGCATTGCGCAGTGTCTCTTCCGAGGCCAACGGAGCATAATGTCGCATTTGTACAATTCCGGCGGCGGAGACATGCGGTACGGTTAGGTCTGCAACGTACTTGCGGAGAGAACTCTTGGCACTCGATATCAGAAACTCAGCGTCCCTCGTCGCAACACTTGGCGTTGGCCTCCTCGCCGGCGTCCTTGTAGGCACAGGCATGGCTCAGTCAGCTGCCCGGGCACTCCCGGCGCCCGCATGGATCCTCCGTTTTCAGCTGGAGGACAACCTCTTCGCCAAGGCGATGCCGCCAGTCATGCTCGGCACCCTTCTCGCTCTCGCAGCGGCCACGTTACTGTCCCAAGGCACAGCGCGGTGGATGTTCCTTGCGAGCCTGGTGTTAATGGCCGCGGTATTAGTGGTAACCATCGGTTTCGAGGTGCCGCTCAATAAGCAAGTCCAGTCATGGACGGCCGACGCGCCACCGCCCCAATGGGCACAGATACGAGATTTGTGGCTCCAGCGGCACGTGCTGCGGACCCTCGCCGCAACGCTGGCTTTTGTTGCAGCAATCATAGGGATCGCAATCTAATCCGTTTCCCAAACTCCAGGAATCAGTCCTCATTAGTCGGCATCGCGAAAGAGACCGCATGGGCTACGTGCCGCCGTTCCGTTTCTTATCTGTCCGCGTAGCGTTTGGCCGCGGCGAGATCTCTGCGCAGTTCCTCCGCCGTGCGGCGCGGCCCATAGCCCGGCGTGTCACGCTGAATGCGCCAGCCCTCTTTCAACGGCCCGGCGTCAACTGTGTCGAAGCCGAACTGATCCAGGAGATGCGTTA
This sequence comes from Bryobacterales bacterium, assembly GCA_963738525.1. GTDB lineage: Bacteria > Acidobacteriota > Terriglobia > Bryobacterales > Bryobacteraceae > Bog-113. The sequence goes on along the minus strand of CAVTXC010000007.1, from coordinate 231,390 downwards.
CCGCGGCCTTAGCATCTGTGTCATCACCGGCAATCACAAGCGCGCGGCGGTTCTTGGTGCCGGGCGGCTGGCCGTGGGTCGTCAGCTCGCCTGCGTAAATATGGTTGAACGCTTTGACTACCTTCGAGAGCGGCAAGTGTGCCTGCAGGAGTTCCGAGGTCGTCGTGGATTCGTTTTCGAGCTCCGCAATGCGGCCGTCGCGTTGAGGGTAGTAGTTATTAGTATCGATCACAATCTTGCCTGCGAGCGGCTCCACAGGCACTGCGCGGTAGTTCTTCAACGGAACAGAGACTACAACGATGTCGCCGGCTTGCGCCGCTTCCATCGCAGTACCCGCGCGGGCGGCAGGTCCGAGCTCTGCGATAAGGTCCGATAAGGATTCGGGACCACGCGAATTGCTGATGACGACCTTGTACCCACTTCGAATGGCAAGTCGCGCAACCTGGCTTCCGATATGCCCAGCACCGATCAATCCTATCGTGTTCATGACGTTATCTCCTCTCTCGTTTTGAAAGCGACCAACGCAGCCGCTTGCCGCTGGGTCCGACTTCCCACAACGTCGTCGGCCATCCCCTCTATTATTAGTTGTGTTCGGATCGTCCCGGCGAAAATCACATATTGACCAGGAACGGGAAGTCAGCTAGCGGACGCAGAATGGCGCGCCTCCGTGGCCTTCCGCCGCCTCTACAGTCCCGGCGGCCATTGCCGTGGAAAGACGAATCGTTAGCAAGAAGAACAGGCACTCCGACCGTTCAGCTTCCAGGACTATTATCTCTGGTCGGTCTTCTGCTAGCCGCCTCGACATTGGCGTAAAACTCATAAACGGCCCGCACAATTCTGTGTAGAGCCATCCTGTTGTCGGTTCACCGCATTCAGATAACCTCAACGCGGCAGCGAACGACCTGAACTCACGATCGACGGCCCTGCGCGACTAAACGCGGAGTGATCCATCGAGAGACGTTGCGTCCTATATACGAGTCGCTGACAAGAACGAAGCCGCAGCCGAATGCCTCTTGCGCTACGCGAAGCTGCCGCTGCGCCAGCGGCTTCGTTCATCTTAAAGGTCTCGCTGCGCCGTAATGGGGAATAGCGTTCTCACGCGATAAACTCATAGCGCAATGTATGCGGGCTTACATGGTATCTGGATTGTTCCACGTTACGCTAAGCCATGTTCACTTTGCACAGGGCCTCTGTTTCCCTTTCCAGGGAGGCCACTGAGAACCTTGCTGTTGCCCGGGATCGGTTCAATCGCTCAACCGCCAACCTTACAGAAGCGATTGCCGGGTTCTCGCCGGCACCCGGAATGATGACCACGGCACAGCACGTTGCTCACGTCGCCCGCGTTATCGATTGGTTTATCGAAGGAGCGTTTCGTCCCGAAGGCTTCGACACGAATTTTGAAGCGCAGATCGAAGCCGTGCTTCGAGTCGATTCGCTGTCTTTTGCGCGCGTGTGGTTTGAGAAATCCATGACGGACGCAACTCACCTCCTCGCAAACCAAAGCGACGCCGTGTTCATGACTTTGCTTCCTTCTGGTCCGGTACTGGGTGGGATGCCTTGCTTCGCGATTATCGGCGCCATTGTGGATCACACATCTCATCATCGCGGAGCACTGACTGTGTACGCCCGGCTGAACGGTATCGCTCCTCCCGACCCCTACGCCGACATGTAATATTAAGATCCCCGGAGTTGCCGGTCGATCTTCACGATGTCGATGCGCAACGCTGAGCCTCGCTCGTAGGAAACCACGCCCTGCTCGCGAAATTCCGTCATGAGGAGGCTCAGATGCGGGCGGCTCAGCGCTCCCAAGGATGCCAGCTCCGCGTGGGTAATCGTCACGCTCCTCTGAGAGTTGCCTTGTCTTGACGGAGTTCCGCGACTGACCGCAATGTATGCGAGCAGGCGCCGAAGCCTGCGGCGAGCATCATGTTCGGCAAGGATCTGCACCCTTTGGTCGGCCTCGGCAAGCCGCACGCAGAATAACCGAAGCACAATGTTCATCAGGTCGGAATCGGTCTTGAGCTGCGCCCGAAAATCGTCGTAGCCCGCCTCAAGGATCTCCGACCGATTCACCGCAATGGCTGAAGTTTCATGAGGGACATCAGCATGGCTGCAGAGGCAGATTTCGCCGAAGATCTCACCGGCTTTGACTGTGTGGAGCACCCTCTCATTGCCGCGCGCGTCTGAGGCCACGATTTTGACTCGACCGGACCGGAGATGGAACACGCGGTCAGGCTTTGATGCCGGGTTCCAGAGCAGTTCTCCGGCACGAACGCCTCGCAGTTTCGCTCGCCGTCCGTCTGCTAGCAGAGAGCCGGTGACGGCGCCACGCAGCGCCTCGCACTGTTCATGCGCCTCGAATGCCAATGCAAAGGAGTTGCTTATCTCCATAAGTCCAGTTTAGAGACATCTGGGGCAAGCGGGATGTTCGCCCACATACAAAGTAGATTCCGGTCGCCGGGCCAGTGTGGTTCTCATGAGTCATACCGAAACAAACGAAAGCATCTCGTTCCCGAAGCCGCGGGCGAGTGCAATCAGCAGCCATCTGCAGGCGGAGATCGCACCTCTCAGTGATCCTTCCGTTGCGAGGGTCCGTCTTACTCCAGACGTGCTCTTGAACGCTTCCCACTCGCCGAGGGTGTTCTGTCTGACCTGTAGCAGGCCTTTATCTGGCAGGACAAGCTGGTAGGTCCCAGCGGCCACGCCAGACGTCCAGGAGAGCTTGGATACCACAGTGATCTCTGGAGGCACCACCGGGACCGCAAACAGGTCCATGGCCTCTGCCACGCCGCGCACGCCTTCGATGTCGTCGTAGAGCGACAGGTTGATTGCCGGCGACTTGGCCTTGAGCGTCTCGACCTCTTCCACCACATCTGTGGCCGATTTACCTTTGAGGTCGAACTTCGGAGACAGCCCGAAAATGGAAGCCGCGGTATTAAGCTGGTGCCGGCCGGCCACGTCGACAAAATCGAGAACGACGCAGAATGGCTTGACCTTCGGAGGCTTCGTGCCGGTACTGGGTCCGGCGGTTCTCCGCGATGGACTCGTATTGATGCTCGTTCTCGGTGGCTTATCGAAATGGACTGCCTCCCAGGCTGAAGGAATCCGGTCCTGGATGGAGCACAGCCCGCTCCTTTTCTGGTTATACCGCGCGACGAGCGTCCAGGGCGCATCCATCTTGATCGGAGATCGTTCCTGATTCGGCCGCGCGGTCCGGTGGGCCGTAAGCCGATGGGACAACGTCGACGGAAATCAGTTCCGCGACAAGCACGTTTTGCGTCAACTTGGTTTGCGCGTGTCGGCTCATCGGTCGCATGTTCCGGCAAGGTGCTTTGAGGGTGGATCGGTAAACAGCGCGCGCTTTTTGGAACTTAAGGGTTTCGAGCTAATCCCGAGGCGGAGCGCTGGCTCCATTGCTTACGGAAGAACGCTACTACTGCCTGGTGGAAAGCCGGTTGGTAAGGCGTCGAGTGGTGGTCGCCTTCGAACTCTGCGAACTGCGCGGTGGGGATCTCGGCCAGAAGGCGCGCGACCTTCTGATTGGCCGCGTCGGATTTCCCATTAAGGATCAGGACAGGCACATCGATGGTGCGGAGCCTTTCAGTCAGGCCATATCGGAGCGACCGCACCGCGAATCACGGCCGCCAGGACCCTCGGGTCCGCGCCGGTAACGCGAGCAGCAATGAGACTCGCGGAGCCGAGGTGCCCAGGGATGATTTCTCCCTGCTCCAAAATCCTCGCTCCTTCCTCTGCCCATACCTGGCCGGTGATAGGTCGCGGTACGGAATCGGGAATCGGCCAGTTTTTGGGAAAGTCCATCACGGTGTCTTGGATGACGTAATCGCCGATTCCGGCGAAAATGGCGGATCTTACTGCCCGCTGGTGCATCATGAGCAGGCCGGCCGTTGTGCCGCACCCCATCGAGAAACCGATGACGTCAGTGGCGTCCAGTCGCAGGTGCTCGATGAGGCCGACGACATCCTTTGCCATCGCGAAATCTGTGTAAGCTTTCCCTTCGCTGGGCTTATCCGACGCACCGAAGCCTCGCATGTCGGGCAGAATAGTCCGGGCGCCGGCGGCGCGCAGCGCATGCGCAAGACCGGTCCTACCCTCAGCGGGAGGATCGGGCAACGGAAGCGCCCCGCCGAAAACCTCGCGAAACATCTCTTGCCGTTTTTCTAATATCGGAAGTATGCGCTCGAAGTCTCCGAACTGACCCAGTGCGTCCACGCCGAAGCCGTGCAAAAGGATAACCGCCGGACCTTGACCCTCGTCGCGGTAGGCAATGCGGAGTCCGTCGAACGACGTGAATTGGTGCACAGCGGCTTCTAAGAGTAGCAATCGAACCTTGGCTATACACGCGTTTTGAAGGTTACCTGCCGCGCGGATGTCCGTCTAAGCTAAGAACAGGCGAGCGATGAGCAACGAGAAAATTCGTGTGGGGATTATTGGAGCCGGAGGCTGGGCTAAGTATGGACATATTCCCGCCCTGAAAGCCTTGAGCGGGTTCGAGGTAGTAGCCGTATCGAGCCGAAGAATGGCAACCGCCGAAGAAACCGCCAGGGAGTTCGGTATCAGGTGGGCCTTTGGGGACGAGCAGTCGCTCATCAGCCACCCTGATGTGGATCTGGTGGCGGTTGTGGCGCCAGCTCCTGAACACGCGCGACTGGTGAAGCAGACAATTGCCGCGGGGAAAGACGTCTACTGCGAATGGCCGCTCTCTACTAACACGAAGGATTCGGAAGAACTTCTGGCGCTCGCTGAGGCCAAAGGCGTTAGGCACATGGTCGGTCTACAGCGCCGCATGGGCCCCAGTGCCCGCTACACGCGCGATCTTGTGAAAGGAGGCTATGTCGGGAGCCTTCGCGGTGTTCACATGATGGTAAGCGCGGATGCTTTCGTCCCGGAAATGTCGGACCGGCACTCGTGGGCTTTTGCCGCTGAAAACTTCTCGAACGTCCTGTCTATCTACGCGGCCCACTTTGGGGATATGCTCTTTCGTTCTGTCGGCTTCCCAAAAAAGCTAACTGCGGTTATCCAAACTCAATTTCCATTCTTCACCGTGGTTGAGACCGGAGAACGAGTTCCTAACACCAATCCCAACGAGGTGATGGTGATCGGGACCCTTGAGGGTGGAGGCCTCTTCTCCATCCAGGTTGAAGGCGCACAGAAGCACCGGATCGGCCTTCAGATCGACGTCTCAGGTACGGAAGGCGTGCTTCGAATCACAAACCCGTTGGCCTTCCAGAACAGGGACGACAACTCTATCCAGGGCATCAGCGGCGTAGAAACGAGTTTCTCGCCGCTGCCGGTCCCCGAACAGTACCAATCTCTCGCCAGCTCGGGCCTCGACATGAGCCAGCAGGACTTGGCGTACCTTTACGCAGCGTTCGCTGACGACAAGAAAAACAGCACATGGGAAGCGAGCAATTTCAATGATGCAGTACGACAACATCGACTGATCGACGACATCTGCGAAACGTCAGAACGCTTCTTCAGATAGCAAGCTTCTTGTGCCCCCGCGCGCAGATCGTCTTCTACCTAAGTCTGTGCGCTGCCCGGAGAATCGCCTTCAGCAGACCCGGGAAACGCGGTTCCAGATCCGCGCTTCTTAGCCGGTTCAACAACGCCGTACTTCCTTCCGGGTTGTGATAACACCTGCATTTCGGAGTACCCGGAAGTGATGGGACAGGCTTGACTTCGGCATGTCGATATCGAAGTAGCCACGTGCGATCTCGTGTGTTGCCGCCAGCCTTCGCACGATCTGAAGCCTCGTGGCATCGCTCAGCGCGTAGAGCACCGCCGTGAGTTTCAGTTCGCGTTTCTTCGGCTCGTTCTGTCGCGTCGCCATTTTCTATTCGGGAAGATTGAGGTGTTGACCGGTTTCCGCGTGTCGGAGATTGATCGATGAAGGCGTGGCTACTCAGTGGATTCGGACTCGCGAACCTGCAACTCGGGGAAACACGGACTCCCGCGCCGAAAGAAGGCGAGGTCCTTATCAAAGTGGCGGCAGTCTCACTAAACTTCCGCGACAAGGAGATCGTCGATGGCATCAGGGCGACCGCGTGAACTCGCATCTCTACTCCGCCTGGGTGGACGGGAATCCGAAGCCCAACGAGGTTGCGTTCTGCTATGGAACTCCGCTGCCTGTGGTCTCGCCGAGTACATGATCCTGAACGCGGCGTCCGCTGCGAAGGCCCCAGCGGCGATGACGGACAACGAGGCATCCACGCTTCCAATTGCAGCGCTTACGGCTTGGTACTCCATGGTTGCCCCGGCCAGACCGTACTTGTGCAGGGAGCGGGCGGCGTTTCGGTCTTAGCGATTCAGATCGCCTCTGCGCTGGGTGCCAGGGTCATCGCGCCTCCAAGCGAAGACGAGAACCTTGAGAAAGGGAAAGCGTTGGGGGCATGGCAGACGATCAACTATCGCAAGCATCCGGATTGGGAGATTAAGGCGTTGGAATTCACGGATGGCAAGGGCGTCGATCAATTGCTGGATGTGGTCGGTGGCGACGGGCCAAACAAATCTATTGAAGCGACTCGTGTCGCGGGTCAGATTTTTCAAATCGGTTTTCTGCAGGGGCAGACTGCCAACGTTAATCTTATGCGCGTCATTTTCCGGCAGACTGCAATTCGTGGGATTGCGGTTGGTTCAGCCCGCGCCTTTGAGCGCAGGCCAACAGCGCGGCGCTTGCGTTGGCGATTCTCACGGTAATGCCGTCGTTCTGGGGCATTAACCGGGCCATGACGTCGGTTTGCCGCTGGTGTGGGGTCATGCGTATAGCGGAGGCGTGCTGGCGAGTTCGCATGAACGAGTTTCTGAACCAGCACCAGATTCACCCGGTCGTCGACAGGTGTACTCGTTCGATCAGACTCGCGAGGCGTATGAGCATCTTGCTCGCGGCGCGTTCGGGAAGATCTTCATCCGCGTCAATAGCTAAGAGCATTCTCGTAACGATCTATGGGAAGATGAACCGGAATTTCAACTGCTCTCGGCAATACGAGGCTGTGACGCGGCGTTTTGGAAGGCCCAATCGATTTTGCGGCTCGATCTCGACACCGTCTCTGCGACGCGGCGAACAGGCGCGCTCGACGCCGATCAGAATCGACAAGACTCGCACTAGCATCCCAAGTATTTACGCGAGTAAGTCGCACCAGCGGCATCCTATCAAATCGCTGTAAGGCGTCTCGGACCAGTACTCACGCACCTAATGAGCCTGATCGCGGGCGACATATCAGTGCGGAGTGCATGGCGTCGTGCCTGACGACGTGCCATCAGGCATCTGGGCCGGTAAACAGGCGCGTTCTGCGGACGACAGCCCGCCAGATCTCCGAGTTCAAAAAAACTCCCACCATCCAGTCCGAGAGAGACTTGTTCTGATGGCAAACGACCGACTATCCAAGCAATCTAAGCTGCAATTAATATTGCTTCTTGCTTTAGGGGGAGCGTGCGGGGTGGTGGCTGCAGTTGCCCCTGTTAGGGCTGTTCAGCTAATTTCAGTCGGTGCGGCCAGCTGTTTGGGAGCCTATGCGGGTTTCATGATCTACCGAGGTCGTAAGGGGCGAGCGAAGCGGTTTTAAAACAAACGGATGCGGCTGGTTCACGTACCTGCGAGGGCTATCCCAACCCCTTTCCTTTGTCAAAGCAACTTGCTTCCGCTTGGCGGTAGAACACGTGCTATCGTGCGACGAATGAGCGACCAGAACACCCGCGTGAAGTCCTTCTTCACTCGCTATGAAACTGCAAATGCAACATTTAACGTGGAGCAGATTGCGGATTGTTATGCTGACGTCTTCATGTTTGGTGGTCCAGGGGGCGTTCGATGCGTGAAGAAAGAAGACTTTCTGAAAGTTCTTCCCCGGCGCAAAGAATTCTTCCAGTCGCGCGGCTTGGTGTGCTCCAGTATCGACTCTCTTACCGCATCTATGCTGGACGCGAGGTACACGCTTGTGAAAGTCGCCTAGGAAATGCGGTTTGAACGAAACGCAAGCGAGCCGGTATATAGTGAAAACGCCTCTTCCTACGTCCTCTCTGAATCGAACGGTTCGTTTCAGATCGTCTTTCAGATCGATCACCAGGACTTGACGCAGAGAGTGCAGGAATTGGGCATGGAGTGATCCGGCGCCGAAGTGCACCCACGTTCCCAAGAGACGGTTCGCGTCCTCGAAGCGGACTTCTTCTCCCGCCGGCACAAGTCACACCCACCGAATGCGCGTGTCCACAAAAGTGGCCGCGTGCCCGAGATCGAATTGCTTCGGGGATGCGGCTTCCACAATAACAGCCAATTATCTGCGAGCCTGAGCTCGCGGGCTTTGAAAGCTCTTGAGTACCGCCTCGGCGGACGAGAGAATCGGAATCTCCTTCGAATTCCCATAGAGCATTCGAATGGAGAAGGCGCCATTGATGACGCCAAGTATCGCCGCCGCAGCCGCTCTCTTCTCGTCAATTGCGAAGGGCTTTAGCAGGTCGGTTAGATAGTCAACAATCTTGTTTTGGTGTTCGATCGCCAGGCGATGGAACGGGTGGGCAGTATCCGGGAATTCGGATGCGATACGAAGGAACGGGCAGCCGATTATTTCGGGCCAGTTCGCCATACTGTTCGAACTTGATCAGAGCCTCACGCAGATCCTTTGGGGGAGTGGGACTGAGAGAGATAGTCCCAAAGAGCCCGATCGCGGTATTCGAGGTACGCGAGCACGAGGGCATCCTTGCTTTCGAAATGCCGATAAAACGTCGCCTTTGCGACTTCGGCGAGGGACATGATCTTCTCGGTGCCGGTCGCGCGGACCCCTCTGCGTAGAAGAGCCGGTCGGCCACCTCCAGAATTCTCTTCCGCGGATCGATGTTCTTGCTCTTCACCCATGAAATTCATCTTGACGTGAGACAGCCCTGTCTGTCTATAATAAGTCCGATGATAGACAGACATGTCTGTCTATTTCAACTCGATCTCGAGAAAGGAAGCCCCCAGTTATGAGTACCCAAACCAATCTCTTCGCTCCCGTCGGCGTGGAAACTGCCCCGGAGAAGTCTCGGCCACTTCTAGAAAAGATCCAAAAGTCGTTTAAATTCATTCCAAACCTCTTTGGGGTGTTCGCAAACTCCCCCGTTTTGCTTGAGGGCTATTTGGGCCTGGAAGGCGCGTTTGACAAGGGGAGCCTGAGTGCTGTGGAGCGCTCGATCGTTCTGCTCGCCGCCAGCGTTGAAAACAGCTGCAAGTATTGCACGGCGGCTCACAGCACGGTGCTGAAGGCCTTCCTGCACGTGCCGGCCGAGGTCGTCTCCGCCGTCAGGTCCGACCTGCCGCTGCCAGATCCGAAGCTCAACTCACTTGTGGTGCTCACGAGGGAGATCGTCTCCGAGCGTGGACATGTGGGAGCACAGACGATCGAGAACTTCCTGGCCGCAGGATACCGTAAGGAGCAAATACTTGAGGTTCTGATCGGCGTCGCTCTCAAGACGATGAGCAACTATCTGGATCACATTTCCCCTACTGAACTCGATCCGGCATTTCGGTCTGAAGGCTTAGAGATGGGCTTTCACGTCTACCTGCAGCAGGCAAACCGCATCGGTTAATACAACCGAGGACAACTCATCATGAACACATCATCTAAGCCGACTATCGTGCTTGTGCACGGGGCACTCGAAGACTCGTCGCTCTGGACTCATGGCGTAATCCAGGGGCTCCAGCGCGACGGCTACCCGGTCAAGGTCTTCTCCAATCCCTTGCGGGGTGTAGCGCACGACACTGCCTACCTGCGCAGCCTGCTTGACACGATCGAAGGCGCCGTGATCCTCGTATCCCACGCCTACGGCGGAGCCGTCATCACCCAAGCCGGGGACGACCCCAAGGTCAAGGCCCTTATCTACGCCGGCTCCCCTATGCCAGGGGCAGGGGAATCCGCAAACGATTGTCTCGTGCGGTTTCCCGGCGGCGACTTCGCCTCGTCCGTCGAGCTGACCCCGTACACCTTGCCCGACGGAACCAGCGGCACGAATGTCCACGTCAAGGCCGACAAGTACCGCTACCTCGTCGCCGCCGACGTGCCTGAGAGCGTGGTCGACCTGATGATCGCCACCCAACGCCCCATCGCCCTGGCAGCCCTCAATGAGAAACTGACATCGGCTGCATGGGCGAACAAACCGAGTTGGCAAATCAGGCCCCTGCTGGATCCCGTCATCCCTCAGGCAGAATTTCAGTTCGAAGCCGATCGTGCCCGCTCTCACGTCGTTGAGCTGAACTCTTCGCACGCCATCCCCATCACTTTCCCGGATGTCGTAGTCGATGTGATCAAACAGGCCGCCCGCACAGTCTGTGACGGCGCTCCGGCACTTAACAAATAAATCCCACTGTTTCAAAGAAAGGATATGACCGAATGACTAAGTTAGCGATATATGTCGAGTTGAAGGCTAAACCAGGAAAGGAACCGGAAGTCGAGGCGTTTCTAAAGAAGGAGGCCGCGCTGGCAAGTAAAGAGCCTGGAACGCTGACGTGGTGCGCGGCGAAAGACGAAGGTAAGCCTGGAGTTTATGCAATCTTCGACACCTACAATGATGAAGCTGGCCGCCAAGCCCATTTGAACGGCGAGGCTGGAAAGGAGTTTGTGGCGGCGGTGAAGGCGGGGCAGCTATTTGCCGAGGCTCCTACGGTTGTTATGCTTCAGGTGGTCGCCGAGAAGTAAAGCTTTGGGGCGGCGCTTCGTTGTGAGACGCATTCCGTTGGATCGCGAATCTCGATAGGCTCTTGCTTCTATCGGTGGTCCCGGACGAGCGCTGCCCAAGTTTTTGATGAACCCAGATGAACACAGCTACGCCATTTACAGGAGCCCCAGCATGACGAGCCTTTACGATCCCATAGTTCTCGGCGACATGAAACTCAGCAATCGTGTCTTCATGGCGCCATTGACCCGAAATCGCGCTACGCCAAACGGGGTGCCCGGCCAGTGGGCATCCACGTACTACAGCCAGCGTGCATCGGCGGGCCTGATTGTCTCGGAGGCGACGCAAATCTCGGCCATGGGAAAGGGTTATATCAACACCCCAGGCATCCATTCGGAGGAACAGATCGCCGGCTGGAAGCCGGTCGTCGATGCAGTACACCGGTCGACGGGCGAATGTTTCTTCAGCTCTGGCACGTGGGCCGAATCTCACACAGCAGCCTCTTGCCGGGAAACGCATCCCCGGTAGCGCCTTCCGCGATCAGGGCACGCGCTCAGACGGTCGTTGAGACAGGGTTTGTCGATGTTTCAGAGCCCCGAGCTCTTAGCCTGACGGAGATCCGGGACACGATCGAGGACTATGGTCGCGCTGCTTCCAATGCCAAGGCCGCTGGCTTCGATGGCGTGGAGATTCACGCTGCCAACGGCTACCTGATTGACCAGTTCCTCCGGTCGAAATCGAACGTCCGCACCGACACATACGGCGGCAGCGCTGCGAACCGGGCGCGCTTTCTCGGTGAGGTCGTCGAGGCCGTCTTGAACGTTTGGGAGCCGGGTCGAGTTGGGGTCCGTATTTCTCCCCTCGGCACCTTCAACGACATGGGCGATGCAAATCCAGAGGAAACATTCGCGTGCGTTGTGGATGTGCTCAACGGGCATCGGCCCGGATACCTGCACGTCGTGGAAGACGCTATCCCCGTCGATTGCAAGGCGGACTTTTTCCGACGCCTGCGCTCGGCATGGAAGGGGATCTATGTCGCCAACGGCGGATACGATGCTGAGCGGGGCGAGCGCGCGGTCTCGGACGGATCTGCCGATGCCGTGGCCTATGGCCGGCTCTTCCTCGCGAACCCCGATCTGCCCACGCGCTTAAGTCGCCGCGGACCATTGAACGTGCCCGATAACGAGAGCTTTTACGGCGGCGACGAACGTGGCTATATCGACTATCCGGTGTGGGCCAAGAGCGGAACCTGAATGAGGTTTACGCGACCTGCCGGCTGAACAACAGGGGCGCGATCATTAGCCGGCGCGCAGCCGAGATTACGAGAAACGAACGTTAAAGGAACACGAAAATGGGATCGACTCAAATATTCTGGATGCAGCTTCTTACGAGCGTTGTCGTCTTCGGCATCGTCGCGGTGTGGTACGTTTGGCCGTACCTAACCAAATTTTCCCGTAATTCTGCCCTAATTCCGCTGCTCCTTGTGCATGTGCCCCGCTATGTGGGAATGACTCTATTAGTTGCGGGTATGGTCGATCCGAAACTGTCCGGCGAGTTTCGTTCCAATGCGGCTTACGGTGATCTCCTGGAAGCGGCGCTGGCCTTCGCTTCCATCTTTGCTCTGCGGGGCAACTGGCGTATCGCCATTCCTCTGGTGTGGGTGGCCAACACGTGGGGTTTCCTGGATCTGCTAAACGGAGTACGCGGCGTCGTGCAGTTGAATGTGCCGAGCTTCGACTTAGCCACCCTTTGGTATGTCTATACGTTCTACGCACCCCTGGTGCTTGTTTCACACTTGATGATCTTTTGGATTTTGTTCAAGTTCAGGTCCTTGAAGAGATAGGATTTCGCGCTCTTTAGACAAGATAGCTTCATCGCCCCTCTCTGAAGATTGTTTTTGGGTAGCGCGACATGTCGATAGAGCGTCTGTAGGGCGCGGATAGATCGGCCGCCTTTGTTTCCTTTTGCCGCATTGCGGACAAGAGCAAGCGCCGCTACCGCGGTAATTTCAAGGGAGCGCGCCCCCTTCGTCTGCAGGTACGAAAGCGCCTTTTCATTCGCAATACACTTTGACCGTTTGCCGGGTATGGTGAGATTGGCCGGAAACGGGGTTCTGGGAAGCGGATGGCACTTTGACGTATATCGCGCGATCCGCTAAAGTGCTTCCCGGCTCCGAGCGGATCGTCGCTAGCCTTGATCGGAAATGTCCCGGCAGAAAGTGCTCGGGTGCAGTGTTTCTTTCGATGCCGGGACATTTTCGATAAGGAGACTAGAAGGAAGCCGCTGGCGTTTGCGGCGGACGCAGTCTATGGGCGCTGAATACTGCTTTGGTGGTCTGGCGTGATGACCCGAATGTCCCGAATGCTGAAAGATCTGGCTCCGTTATTCGAAGAGCCCGGTTTTGTCTTGAAGCCTGGTGGCGAATGCTCGTTGGAAAGTGTCTTTGAAGAGAGCACAGACACACGAACGCGCGGACGTGCCGAAGGCAAGTCGGCGTGTCGCCACTGACTGAACCACTACGAAGTATCGAAGTAACCGCATTGGGACAGATCCGCTCGAAGTGAGCCTGAGGATTCACGATCATTGGTCCGCCGGCAACGAGGACACTGCCAGTTGGAGGGAACTTCACTCGCACTCTGCAGAACCGACAGGCACGACGGAGCTGTTTGGGAAGCAACTGACGGCACAACGCGAGCCGGCTGCTGCGGAATCGGTTGGCAAGGAATCCAAAATGCCGGATTCGGACGAACCCCTTCGGCAGAACATGCAAAAAGAATCGGCGCAGGAACTCGGTTCCGTCCAGCGTCATTTTGCGCTGCTTACTGCCATGCGCATAATCCTTCCATCGGAAAGTGACGCGCTGGCCATCGAACGCCAGGAGGCGGTGATTCGAGAGGGCGATCCGATGCGTATATCGGCCCAGATAGCGTAAGACTTTCTCCGGGCCCCCAAAGGCAGGTTTGGCGTAGACGACCCAGTCGTGGCGATGCAGGCGACGCAGAAGCTGATGGAACTGTTTCGGCTCGGCCAGCAGGGACGCTGGCCCGGCACAGCGCAGCCGCTTGCGGTGATACGAGGCGTTTCATCCCGGCGCAGAACTTACCGCGAAACACGCGGCCGAGAACCTTGACCGGCAGAAAGAAGGGGTACCGGGGATCAACCCAGCGGGTCTGGTCTGAAGAGAACCCGCCCGCCGGGATCACGCCATGAACATGCGGATGCAGGAGCAGATTCTGCCCCCACGTGTGCAGAATACTGATCGCGCCGATCTCTGCACCAGGATGCCGCGGATCGGCCGCGACTTCCAGTAAGGTTTCCGCACTGGCCCGGAATAGCAGGTCATAGAACACTCGCGGATTCTCGAGTGCCAGCACATTGAATTCATGCGGCACCGTGAAAACCACGTGAAAGTAGTCGGTCGCGAGAAGCTCTCGTTCCCGTGCGTCGAGCCATTGTTCGCGCGCCTTCGCTTGGCACTTGGGGCAATGGCGGTTGCGGCAGGAGTTATAGGAGATGGCCTGGTGACCACACTTCAGACAGGCATCCCGGTGGCCGCCCAATGCTGCCGTGCGGCAGTGTTGAATGGCCCGGAAAGCTTTCATCTGCTGAAAGCTGAGGCTCTTGTTGTACCTGTCCAGAAAACGGTCGCCTTGCGCGCGGAGGATGTCGGCCACCTCCACGGCAGGCCGGCTCATTTTTGTCTTTTGCGGTGGTACAGCCGGTCCGACGCCGCCGAGATCGATAAGTGTTCGAGTGGGTTTACCGTCTTCTCCAGATGGCGCCGTGACAAGTGCAGGTAGATGGTGGTTGCTTCTAGATCCGCATGTCCCAACAGCACCTGAATGGTCGCCAGATCCGCACCATCTTCCAAGAGGTGCGTGGCAAAGCTATGCCGAAGCATATGGGGGGAAACATGCTTCTTCAAGCCGGCGAAACGAGCGGCTTCAGCACAGACGTACCAGACCGCTTTGTCAGTCAGGTGCTCACCGCTGCCGCTAGGCTGGCCTGGGAAAAGCCATGTCTTCGGCTTCTTCCATCGCCAATATTCACGAAGGGTTTCAAGGAGCCTCGGACACAATGGCACGTCGCGGTCTTTGCCGCCCTTGCCCTTTCGAATATGGATCACCATGCGCTCGCTGTCGATGTCTCCGACCTTCAGGTGGACTAGTTCGCTGCGTCGCATCCCGGTGGAATACAGAGCCATAAGGATCGTGCGCGCCTGCAGATTGCCGGCGAGCCTCGATCAGGCGGGACACTTCGTCCGGGCTGAGCATGCGCGGCGTGCGGTGATGTGTGTACTTCGGGTACGGTATGGAATCGACAGGCAGTCGTCGTTTCAGTACGCGCCGAAAAAAGAAGCGGAGTGCCGCCACACGGTTTACGACCGTGCCGACGGCGAGCTTTCTTTCATGCAGCAGATGGGCTTGCCACTGACGGATGTGATCGGGGCCGAGCCGATCGGGCGGCTTGCTGAAGAATCGCGCGAATCGCTCGACAGTGCCGAGATAGCCGCGTATAGTCTCAGAAGAGAAGTTACGACGCTGGAGTTCTTCCAGCATCACTTTGCGAAGACGGGTCACAGGGACCTCCTTGCGACCCGAACACTATCCCAAAACACCGTCAACCCAAAAACAATCCAGGTACGCGCACGCGCAGCATCCGCCGCGCCAGCGGCTTCGTTCAAGTCGGCGATCCGGAAGTTGAGACAGATTAGCGCTGATAAGTGAGCCTTCGTTGGTTCATAACAACCCAGGTCACGCACCCCGGGGAGACTACTCTTCGTCCTATCACTCTAGTCTGATTACTCGGCCGCGGTGAATCTACTCTACGCAAAAGGCATAACCACCGGTTGCGGCCTGAATCCGCCGACATATTGCCCCACGCACGACGTAACGCGCGCCCGGATGGCGATCTTCTTAGTGCGGACCGTTCTCGGAACAGATAATTTCACCTATTCCTGAACGCCGTACTTCACTGATGTTCCTACTGGGTCCTTCGGTATTCAATGGATTCAAAGACTGAAAGAGTTGGGCATCACCACCGGATGCGCCCCCACACTGTTCTGTCCCACTTCGTCGGTGTCCAGGGACCAGATGGCCGTATTTATCATTCGCGCAAGATACGGTTCGACAACGCAATTTGATTACCCGCCGGTACCGCTGTTCTCCGATGTCCCCACAACTGAATTCGCGTTCCCCTGGATCCAGCGCATGAAGGAGGACAACATCACGTCCGGCTGCACCGCGACCACTTACTGCCCTTCCTCGCCTGTAACTCGCGGAGACATGGCGATTTTCTGGATGCGAGGCGGCTTCAACCAGTTACTCCCGCCCTCGGAGCCGGTCCTGACTCAGGTCGGTCCCTCTACAGTCTCGGCAGGCCAGGCAAGCCTCATCACCGGAACCGGCGTAAACACCAATCTCGTGCAAAGCTCCACCGTGGTGAATCCGATACAAGGTTTTGTTCTCTCCGATGTGAACGTTCTGAGTCCGACCACTCTGACTTTTGCCGCGACTGCTGGAGCTCAGGCCACAGTCCAGCCTGGGTCAGTATGGGTAGTCACAGGGGCCGAGGAAGCCGTGCTCCCGAATGCTCTGAATAGAATTCCCTGAGTATTCCCTGATCCTCGCCGGCTCAGGTACTTCGGAACGAATCACGGGCGCTCAAAAGTCTCTCTCGAGTTCCGAAATTTCCGCAATATATCCCTAGGCGCCTCAGCAACTTAATCCCGACAAACCCTTCCCGCCGCCATTCGCCGTGAGACCGTGATAGCAGGCGAGTTGATGCCGAAGAGGCGCGGCCCCCCGCTTACGAGAGCAGATAGGCGCTGAAAAAAGTGAAAATTTCCATACGAACCCAGGAAGTGATTGAATCTAAACGGAATTCCTGAAAAATGGGTCCTCAAAATGGCCTAAAAAAGGCCCTCCATAACCCAAGAGAAACCCAAAACACCCCCAAAATGACCCCCCACGAACCCGACGCGAGACAATAAAGGCAGTCCCCGTGGCTTCCCGCACCCCCTTGGTCCGCGTCGAGTCCTGGTTCCGCTCCCGCAACTGGACCCCGTTCGCCTTCCAGCACGAAGTCTGGGATGCCTACCGTAAGCGAGAGAGCGGCCTCATCCACGCCGCCACTGGTACCGGCAAAACCCTTGCCGCCTGGATGGGCCCCCTGCTCGAATGGATGGACGGCGACGGCGAAGTCGACCCACCCCTCCGCATCCTCTGGATCACCCCCCTCCGCGCCCTCGTCGCCGACACCGAGCAGTCCCTCCGCGCGCCGCTCCTCGGCATGGACATCCCCTGGTCCCTCTCCGCCCGCACCGGCGACACCAAGCCAAGCCTCCGCGCCCGCCAGAACAAGCGCCTCCCCACCGCCCTCGTCACCACCCCCGAGTCCCTCGCCCTTTTCCTCGCCAAGGAAGACGCCCGCGAGACCTTCCGTGACCTCCGCATGATCGTCGTCGACGAATGGCATGAGCTCATGGGCTCCAAACGGGGCGTCATGACCGAGCTCCTCCTCGCCCGCCTCCGCCACTGGAGCCCGCAGGTCTGCACCTGGGGCCTCTCCGCGACCCTCGGCAACATCGCGGTGGCGATGGAGACCCTGCTCGGCACCCCGGAAGGCCGGCTCGTCCGCGGGGTCGTCCCCAAATCGGTCGTGATCGATTCCCTCATCCCACCCGTCATGGAGCGCTTCCCCTGGGCCGGTCACCTCGGCGTCAACATGCTCCCCCAAGTCGTCGCCGCGATCGAGGAAGGCCAAACCACCCTCGTCTTCACCAACACGCGCTCCCAAACCGAGATCTGGTATCAGGCCATCCTCGACGTCCGCCCCGATTGGGCCGGCTCGATCGCCCTCCATCACGGATCCCTTGAACGCAAGCTCCGCGATTGGGTCGAGGAAGGCCTCCGCAACGGCACCCTCCGCTGCGTCATCTGCACCTCCAGCCTCGATCTCGGCGTCGACTTCACCCCCGTCGACCGCGTCATCCAGATCGGCAGTCCCAAAGGCGTTGCCCGCCTCCTGCAGCGTGCCGGACGCTCCGGACACCGTCCCGGTGTCCCCAGCCGCATCACCTGCGCCCCCACGCACGCCTTCGAACTCGTCGAAGTCGCCGCCGCCCGCGACGCCTACTACGCCGGAGCTATCGAAAGTCGCGACCCCATAGTCCGCCCGCTCGACCTGCTCTCTCAGCACCTCGTCAGCATGGCCCTCGGCGGCGGCTTCGACGAGGCCGACATGCTGCGCGAGGTGCGCTCCACCTTCGCCTACCGGGGCCTCACCGATCACGAATGGGCCTGGACGCTCGACTTCATCACCCGCGGCGGGGAAGCCCTCCGCGCCTACCCCGAGTTCTCCCGCGTCGTCCTCCATGAAGGTCTCTTCCGCGTCATGGACAAACAGATCGCCCGTCGCCATCTCCTCTCCATCGGAACCATCACCGCTGACGCCGTGATGGATGTCCGCTATCTCACCGGCGGTCGCCTGGGTAGCGTCGAAGAGACCTTCATCGCACGCCTCCGCTCCGGCGACCAGTTCGTCTTCGCCGGCAAGACTCTCGAGTTCGTCCGCGTCCGGGACATGACCGCCTGGGTCCGCAAAGCCAAGAAGTCGGGTGGAGAGATTCCCCGCTGGGATGGCAGCCGCATGCCTCTCTCCACCGAACTCGCCCTCGCTGTCCGCGCCCGCCTGGAACAGGCTCGCAACGGTGTCTTCGAAGTCGCCGAGATGCTCGCCGTAAAACCCGTGCTCGACGCACAGGCCGAGATCTCTGCTATTCCCGCCACTCGATGAGTTCCTGATTGAGCGCGTCAAAACGGCTGAAGGCCACCACCTGTTCCTCTACCCCTTCGAAGGGCGTCTCGTGCACGAGGGCGTCGCCGCGCTAGTCTCCTGGCGCATGTCACGGCTGCGCCCCATCACCTTCTCCATGTCGTTCAACGACTACGGCTTTGAACTCCTGTCTCCTGATCCGGCGCCCATCGAAGAAGCCCTCGCGGCAGGCCTGCTCTCCCCGCAGAACCTCTTTCAAGACATCCCCGCCAGCATGAATGCCGCCGAGATGGCTCGCCGCCAGTTTCGCGAAATCGCCCGAGTCGCCGGGCTCACCTTCAATGGCTACCCTGGACAAAGCAAGTCCGTGCGCCAGCTCCAAGCCTCGAGCGGACTCTTATTCGATGTGTTCCTCCGCTATGACAGCGAAAACCTGCTTGTCGATCAGGCCCATCGGGAAGTGCTCGAACGCCAACTGGAGCAAAGCCGCATGGGCCGCACCCTCGATCGCCTTGCCTCTTCCAAAATCCGGCTGGTCGACATCAATCGCCCGTCCCCGTTGTCGTTTCCTCTCCTCGTCGATCGCACCCGCAATCGGGTCAGCTCCGAAAAGCTGGCCGACCGCGTTCGCCGCATGACTCAACAACTGGAGCGTGCTGCCGTTTGAGCATCGACCTAGAGATCGAACTCGCTGGCGAGCGTCTCCTTCTGCTCCCCGAGCGCGCCGCATGGTGGCCCCGCCGCGATACCTTGTTCATCGCCGATACCCATTGGGGCAAAGCCGCTACCATGCGCGCGGCCGCCATCCCCGTGCCCGGCGGAACGACGCGCGAGGGCCTGGAGCGATTGGCCAGCATCGTCGCGCGCACCGGCGCCGGCCGCATCGTCCTTTTGGGAGATTGCCTTCACGCGCGCCAGGGCCGAGCCGAATCCACCCTCGCCGAGATCGCCGCCTGGCGGAATACGCATGCCCTGCTCGATCTCGCTCTCGTCCGCGGCAACCACGACCGCCATGCGGGCGATCCTCCCGAAGAGCTCCACATCCGCTGCGTGAACGCCCCCGAAATCGACTCCCCGTTCGTCTATAGCCATTTCCCGAAGGCATCGCCACGCGGCTACACCCTCGCGGGTCATCTCCATCCCGCCATCCGCCTGCGCGGCAACGGAGCCCAGCGCGCCACCCTGCCCTGCTTCTGGTTCAGCGGCACCGTAGGGGTGCTCCCCGCGTTCGGAGGACTCACCGGAACCGCCAAAATCCAGCCCTCCCCTGGCGACCGCGTCTGCGCCATTGCCGGAGACGAAGTCGTCGAAATCCAGTACTAAACGCTCTCCATCTACACTGATACGAACATGCAGAAACTGCTGGCTCTCAACCGTGGCGAG
The DNA here is from genome assembly GCA_963738525.1 of Bryobacterales bacterium. Lineage (GTDB taxonomy): Bacteria > Acidobacteriota > Terriglobia > Bryobacterales > Bryobacteraceae > Bog-113. The sequence continues at coordinate 211,572 of CAVTXC010000007.1, read as the reverse complement.
ATCGCGATTCGCATCATGCGCGCCGCCACCGAACTCGGTCTTCGTACCGTCGCCATTTACTCCCGGGAAGATCGCCTCAGCCTGCACCGCTTCAAGGCCGATGAGGCCTACCAGATCGGCGAAGGGCTCGGCCCCGTCCAGGCTTATCTCGATGTGGACGGCATCGTGGCACTTGCCCGGGATAAGGGTGTGGACGCCATCCACCCCGGCTACGGCTTCCTGTCCGAGAACCCCGCTCTGCCGCGCGCATGCGAAGCCGCCGGAATCACGTTCGTTGGGCCGAACGCCGAACTCCTGGAACTGCTCGGAGACAAGACCGCCGCCCGCCAGCTCGCTGAACGCGCCGGCGTTCCGATCGTGCCCGGCACACCCGAAGCTCTCACCAACCCCGAAACCGCCCGCGCCGAAGCCGAACGCATCGGCTTCCCGCTTATGGTCAAAGCCGCTTTTGGCGGCGGGGGTCGGGGGATGCGCGTGGTCGACCGGCCAGAAGACTTCGCCGGCAAACTCGAAGAAGCCAGCAAGGAAGCCGGCGCTGCCTTCGGCAACGACGCCGTGTTCCTCGAAAAGTACATCCGCCGCGCGCGCCACATCGAGGTTCAAATCCTCGGTGACCAGCATGGTTCGCTTATGCATCTCTATGAGCGCGACTGCTCCGTGCAGCGTCGCCATCAGAAGGTCGTCGAGGTCGCTCCCGCACAGGCAATTCCCCCCGAAGTCCGCGAAGCTCTCTGTGAAGCGGCGCTCCGGATTGGACGCACCGCCGGATATTACAACGCCGGCACGGTCGAGTTCCTGGTCGATGCCGATACCAATCAGTTCTTCTTCATTGAGGTCAACCCGCGTGTCCAGGTCGAACATACCGTCACCGAAATGGTCACGGGCATCGACATCGTCCAAAGCCAGATCCTGATCGCCCAAGGGAATCGCCTCCATGAGGCACCTCTGTCACTGCCCGAGCAGAAGGACGTCAAGCTCTTCGGCGCCGCCCTCCAATGCCGCATTACCACCGAAGATCCGTCCCAGAACTTCGCTCCGGACTACGGAAAGATTCACACCTATCGGTCCCCAGGCGGTTACGGCGTGCGCCTGGACGCCGCCTCGGGCTACACCGGGTCCACCATCACCCCCTTTTACGACTCGCTCCTCGTGAAAGTCACCTGCTTTAGTTCCAACTTCCGCCAAGCCTGCCACCGAATGGATCGTGTTCTCCGCGAGTACCGCATCCGCGGCATCAAAACCAACATTCCGTTCCTCGAAAACGTGGTCAATAACGAAGCCTTCCAATCCGGCGACGTAACCACCTCATTTATCGATCAAACACCGGAACTGTTCGAGTTCACCCCACGTAAAGATCGCGCTACCAAGCTGCTCACCTACCTCGGCGAAGTCATTGTCAATGGCAATCCCGAACTCGCCGGCAAGACGCAACCCGCGGTCCTCCCCAAGCCCCGCGTCCCGCGCACGGCCGATCCGATCCTTCCCGGCACCAAGCAGCTTCTCGATTCGCTCGGTCCAAAAGGCTTTGCTCGTTGGACCTCCCAGCAAGAGCGCCTGCTGCTGACCGACACCACTTTCCGCGACGCGCATCAATCCCTTCTCGCCACGCGCGTTCGCACCTACGACATTGAGGCGGTGGCCGGTTATGTGGCCCGCCGTCTTCCCGGGCTGTACAGCCTCGAGATGTGGGGCGGCGCCACCTTTGACGTCACCATGAGATTCCTCCTCGAGGATCCCTGGCGTCGCCTCCGCCGTCTCCGGAAGCTCGTACCCAACATCTGCTTTCAGATGCTCCTGCGTGCTTCCAATGCGGTCGGCTACACAGCCTATCCGGATAACGTGGTCCGGGAGTTCATCGCCGAAGCGTCGCGCCAGGGAATCGACATTTTCCGCATCTTCGACTCTTTGAACTACCTGCCCAACATGGAAGTAGCGATGGATGCCGTCCTTCGCACCACCGGCATCTGTGAAGCGGCCATCTGCTACACCGGCGATATTCTCGATCCCGATCGTCAGAAATACTCCCTCGATTACTACATCCGTATGGCCCGCGAACTCGAACGAATGGGCGCCCACGTCCTCGCCATCAAAGACATGGCCGGCCTCCTTCGGCCCTATGCCGCGGAAAGACTGGTCCACGCCCTTCGCCAGGAAATCGGCATTCCCATCCATCTCCACACCCACGACACCAGCGGCATCAATGCAGCAACGATCCTCAAAGCCTCCGACGCGGGCGTTCACGTCGCCGATGGCGCCATTGCCGCGATGAGTGGGCAGACCAGCCAGCCTAACCTCAACTCCGTGGTTGCCGCTCTCGACAACACCCCACGATCGAGTGGACTCGACCTCCGCGCGCTCAATGAGCTCTCGGATTATTGGGAGTCTGTGCGCACTCTGTACACGCCCTTCGACACCAGCCCCAAAGGCGGCACGGCCGAAGTTTACGAGCACGAGATGCCGGGCGGTCAATTCACTAACCTCAAAGAACAAGCGCAGGGTATGGGCCTCGCGGATCGCTGGGCGGATGTGGCCCGCACCTATGCGGAGGTTAATCTGGCTTTCGGCGACATTGTTAAAGTCACCCCTTCCAGCAAAGTCGTCGGAGACCTGGCCATCTTCCTTGTTACCCATGACATGACGGTTGCCGAATTCGAGAAGCTCGGCCCCGATCACCAGCTCCCGATCCCCAACTCCGTTGTGGACATGTTCATGGGATCCCTCGGCGTCCCCGACGGGGGGTGGCCGCCTCACATTCAGGAGATTGTGCTCCGTGGCAAGAAGCCGCTGGAGGGCCGTCCCGGCGCATTACTGCCCCCTATCGATCTTGCCGAAACTCGCGCCGAGCTAGCCTCCAAGCTCGATCACGAGCCCTCGCATGACGAGGTGATGAGCTATCTCATGTACCCGGAGGTCTTCCTGAAATTCTCCGAGGCGCGCAATCAATACGGCGACGTCGAGGTACTTCCCACAACCGCAATTCCTCTACGGGATGGAGAATGGCGAAGAGATCACGATTGACCTCGAAGAAGGCAAAACGCTCGTCATCAAATATCTCACCGTCGGCGAACCGCGCGCCGATGGCCAGCGCACCGTTTTCTTCGAACTCAACGGACAGCCCCGCGAAGTTGACGTTCGCGACAAGAGCATCAAGGACACGGAAGCCGCTCGTGCCAAAGCGGATCCCTCTAAGCCCGAGCAGGTCGGCGCACCTCTTCCCGGATTGGTAACCGTAGTCGCCGTTCGGGAAGGCGCGCCGGTCAGAAAGGGCGACCGCCTACTCGTGCTCGAAGCGATGAAGATGCAAAGCACTGTATATTCACCTCTGGACGGCAAAATCACCAAGCTCATCGCGCATACGGGTCTGCAAGTCGAGGCGAAGGACCTCCTCCTCACCATCGAATGAAATCCGCCGGCTGGTGGAATTTCGCCAACCTCCTGACCATCAGCCGCATCCTGCTCGCTCCGCTCGTGATCTGGGGCATCGTCACCGGCCATTCGCGCGAAGCGCTCGCCCTGCTCGTAGTCGCGGGTTTCACCGACCTCTTCGACGGTTTGGTCGCCCGCAATACTGCCACCGCGACGAAGTTCGGCCAGCTTTTGGACCCCGTCGCGGACAAGATCCTCCTCAGCGGTGTTTTTGTGGCCCTTGCCTGGATCCGTGCCGTTCCGATCTGGTTCGTCGCCATCGTATTCGGTCGCGATCTTCTGCTGTTGCTCGCGTCCGCCCTGATGATGGCGTTAACCCAATATCGGAAACTCGAACCCACGTTGTACGGGAAAGGGAGCACGGTGCTGCAGATTCTCACGGCGGGGATGATTGTCGCGTCGAATGCCTCGAATTCCGAGAGTTTTCATGCCGCCGCGTCTCTGTTCATCTGGCCTTCGGCAGTCCTGACCGCCTTCAGTGGCATTCATTATCTGGCGAGGGGACTATACTACTTATGGCGTCGTTGACGACCGATTCAGAGGGGGAGTAGGCTTAAGGTTGTCAGGGCGTCCATGACTCGTTACCAGCCCGCACGCTACTACATCTTTTTTGGCATCACTGGATTTGCCTTGGCGATCTTTTCGGCTTGGCTCGGAGTGAGCTGGATACCCGCATTTGTCCCTGCTGCGCTGTTCCTTTTGACAGCGGTGGTGATGTTCGCCCTTGCCCTTCGCCCGGTAATCGAGATTCAAGACCCGTATCTCAAGATTGGCAAGCGGATGATCCCTTGGATTGACGTTCGCCGCGTCGATCGCACCGGCTGGCTTTCTCCTTTGGCCGTTCGGCTGACCTTGTACGACGATTCTCGCATCCTGATCATCTACCCCGGAGATCTCGAATCCTGCAAGGGGCTTTTACGGACTTTGCGCCGTATGTCTCGCGATGCTCTGATCGACGGAATCCCCTACCGGCAGTATTGGGGAGAAATGCTCACCGGGGGGTCGGAGCGCCGGCAACTGCCTGCTCCACGCTATCGCGTGCTTCGCCCGGAAGACGAGATTGAGATCGAACGCCTCTATCAACGATTGAAGACCGTCGGCCATCTGGACCCGAAGAGCAGCTCGGACGAGAAATAGTTGCGGCGGATTTCTCGCCGTCTTACCTTCACACTCTTGCTGCTGGCTTGCATCAGCTTCCTTGGCCTTCATCTTCCACTCGATGTGGCTGACCTGGCTTGGATCGTACCTCGTGGAATCGCAGGCTCCGTACCAAGCCGATGCCATTTCGGTGCTCGGCGGCGACTTTCGGGGCGACCGTCTGATCACCGCTGCCAATCTCGCAAAGAATGGCTTCGCGCCACGCGTCCTGGTCAGCGGGTCGGGTTCCATTTACGGAAGACACGAAGGCGAGTTGGCTGTAGCTTGGGCCGTCTCGCTCGGATATGACAAGAAGATGTTCGTCAGGGTTCCTGGGAACGCTCTATCCACCCGTGATGAGGCCCAGGACGTCGTCCGGTGCATGCGTCAACTCCACGTCCAGCGCTTTCTGCTGGTGACGAGCGCATACCACACACGGCGCGCGGCACGCACCTTCCGCCAGGAAGCGCCGGATTTGCCCTTTCGTGTCGTCGCGTCCCCGGATCCCTTTTTCACGGCCGACGGATGGTGGAGATCGCGCGAGGGCCAAAAGACCTTTGCGTTCGAATGGGTTAAGACAATTGCGAATTGGGCCGGAGACTGACTGATGCGAAAACACTTGGCGCGGCTTTGGCCCTACTTAGCCAAGTACCGGAGCGGGTGGATCTTCGGATTGTCCTCGCTTGTTCTGAAGGATGTCACCGCGGCATCCCTTCCTTTGGTTATCCGCGCTGCCATCGATGCTCTGACGGCTTGCCGCCCGATGCGCACGGTCGTCGGGTTTGCTCTTTTGCTAATCGCCATCTGTGGGGCCAAAGGTTTCTTTCAATACTGGATGCGCTGGATCCTGGTCGGGATCTCGCGGGATATCGAATACGACATTCGCAACGATCTGTTCGCCCACCTCACCCGGCTGTCTCCCGGCTACTTTGCCAGGAACCGCACGGGGGACCTTATGGCGCGCTCCACTAATGACCTGAACGCCGTCCGTATGATGCTGGGTCCCGGGGTTATGTATTGGTGCGAGACGACGCTAACCTTTATCCTGGCGATTGGCGTTATGTCTTGGATGGATTGGCGACTGATGATCTTGGCCATCATCCCCGCTCCCTCTGGTGAGCATCACTGTCATCGTCTTTGGCCGCCGCATTCACGCGCGCTTCCAGGGAATCCAGGCCATGTTCTCAGATATCAGCAGTCGCGTGCAGGAGACTCTCGCGGGTGTGCGTATGGTTCGCGCCTTCGCCCGCGAGGATAGCGAAATTCGCAAATTCGAGTCGCTCAACCTGAGTTATATTGCGCAAAATCTCAAACTTGCCCGGCTACAGGGAATCTTCGAGCCATTGCTCGAGGCGCTGATCGGCCTTACCTTTCTCAGCGTTCTCTGGGCTGGCAGCGTTCAGGTTCTGGAACATCGCATCAGCCTCGGCAGCTTCGTCATGTTCAACACTTATATGGCAATGCTGGTGTGGCCCATGATCGCGCTCGGCTGGGTGGTCAACCTGATGCAGCGGGGAACTGCTTCGCTTGCTCGTGTCGGAGAAATCCTCGATGAACAACCCGCGATAGCCGCCGCGCCGACACCCGCTTCCCTGACACACCCGCGCGGCGCAGTCAGTTTCGAGTCGGTAACCGTGGACTACCCAACCGGACGCGCGGTAGGCCCGCTCGACCTTACAATCGAAGCCGGTCAGACTGTCGCCATAGTCGGCAGAACGGGTGCCGGGAAAAGCACGCTGGTGAGCCTCATTCCCCGGCTACTCGATCCCACAGCAGGCGTCGTGCGCTTCGATGGGATTGACCTCCGCGATCTGGACCCCTCGACATTCGAAGTCACATCGGCATGGTTCCGCAGGAGACGTTTCTTTTCAGCGCGACCATCGCGGAAAACATCGCCTTTGGAGCGGAGAGTGCCAGCCAAGCCGACATTGAACGTGCCGCGCAATTGGCCGGACTGGCGAGTGACATTGAAGGGTTCCCAGCGGGCTACGACACCATAGTGGGCGAACGTGGAGTAACTTTGTCTGGAGGTCAGAAGCAGCGCACAGCCATAGCCCGGGCACTGTTACGAAATCCCAAGATTCTGATTCTCGACGATGCCCTCTCGAGCGTCGACACCCTGACTGAAGACCGCATCTTATCCGCCCTTACGCACGCGATTCGCGGCCGCACTGCCATCCTGATCTCGCACCGCGTATCGACGGTGCGTCATGCGAACGAAATCATTGTGCTTGACAACGGCGAAGTGGTGGAACGCGGCACGCACGACGTGCTGATCGAGCGGCAGGGTTATTACGCGGAACTGGCGAGGAAACAAATGCTCGAAGAGGAATTGGAGGCAATTTGAAATCTCTGTCGATTGGTGTCGTTCTGGCCGTAGCTATGACGAGCTTGGCGTTCGATCAGCCCGCGGCTGAACAGCAGGTCCGCAAGTTCTCAGAAGATTTCGTTCACAAAACGCTTGCTCTCTCACCCGTGTCGGCTACCAGCACGGGTTTCCACGAATATCAGGGCGTCCGACTGGACGAACAACTCGACGACTTCTCCGATGCGGGAATCCGCCAGACGCGAGACTTCTATACCCAGTCCGGGGCGGAGATCGCTCGGCTCTCCAAAGCGGCGCTCGACCCCGAGTTGAAGGCGGACCTCGATATCCTTCGCCTTCAAATTAAAGCCGGGTTCCTCGAAATGGATCAACTACAGAGCTATCGCCACAATCCGACCGTCTACGTCGAACTCCTCGGGAACGCTCTCTACACGCCGTTTATCCAGAACTACGCGCCTCCCGAAAAGCGCTACGCGCAGATTACGGCGCGGTTGGAGAAAATTCCCGCTTTCCTCGAAGTGGCCAAGCGCAATTTGAAGGATTCTCCGGAGATCTGGAACACTGTCGCTCAGGAAGAAAATCAGGGCAACATCGATTTGATAAATCAGACCATACGGCCGAAGATCTCCGAATCCCTGAAGCCCCGGTTCGACACAGCAGCCCAAGGCGCCGTCGCCTCTCTGAAGGCGTTCAACCTTTATCTAAAAGACGATTTGAGCAAGCGTCAAAGCGACTGGCGGCTCGGCACCAAAAACTATGCAGCGAAATTCGATTTGACTCTCGCAACCGGCGATACCCCGCAACAGACGCTTGCGGACGCCGAAGCCAAAATGGAGAGCATTCGCCAGCAAATGAAGACGCAGGCCGCGGCGCTCTACCCCAAATACTTCCCGAACCAGGCGGTTCCTTCCGATCTCAACACGCTGGTTTCGCAGGTGCTTGACAAGGTAGCCGCGCAGCACTCCACGAAAGAGAACTACTTCGATGAGGCGCAGAGCGATCTCGCCGAGACTACCGCATTCGTCAAGGATCACCATCTGCTCACTCTCCCGGCGAGGAGCAATCTCCAAGTGATCCCCACGCCCGAATTCATGCGGGGCATCTATGCGGTGGGCGGATTCTCTCCGGCGCCCCCGCTCGAGCCGCAACTCGGCGCGTTCTACTGGATTACTCCATTCACGGCGGATATGACCGCCGACCGCGTGGAATCGAAACTGCGCGAGTACAACACCTACGGCCTCAAGATCCTCACCATTCACGAGGCGATGCCCGGCCACTACGTGCAATTCGAATACGCGAACGACATTAAACCGCAATGGCAAGGTCTCCTTCGAGCGATCTTCTCAAACGGACCTTACGTGGAAGGTTGGGCAGTCTACGCCACGCAGTTGCTCATAGAGGAAGGTTACCGGAATACGCCGGAGATGCAACTCACCTTCGGCAAGCAGATGTTACGCGTCGTCTCCAACACTATCCTCGATATTCGGCTTCAAACCATGGGTATGACCGACCAACAGGCCATCGATCTCATGATCCAGCAGACGTTTCAGGAGCGCGAAGAAGCTACCAAGAAACTGCAACGGGCGAAGCTATCATCCTGCCAACTTCCCACCTACTTCGTCGGCTGGCGCGGATGGGATCAGCTGCGCACGGATTACCGGCGCAAAATGGGCGTTCGCTACTCACACACCGAATTTCACGAGCGCGCGTTACGGGAAGGCGCTTTACCATTACCCGTACTGCGCGACCTGATGCTCCGATAGTCATAGGGCAACTGTTCGCCCGGTGCGGCACGATTCGTAAATCGCTTCCACAATCGCCAGCGCGTGGACGCCATCTTCAACTGAGACAAGCGGCAGCCGCTTCTCGTAGTACGCCTCAACTAAATCCCTGAACTGATCTTCGAACGGAGTGAGGGCAATCGCCATCGGGTCCGAAGCACCCGAGGCAGCCTCGTGCGCGAGCGGCGCGTCTTCGCCAAGGTCACCTTCCACATCCCACTGGGTTAGCCGGTCGCCGGTGATGATCGCCGAACCCTTCGAACCATGAATTTCGATGCGCTCCGGATACCCTGGCCAGAATGCGGTCGACGCCTGCAACACTCCGGATGCGCCATTCTCATACTGAAGCAGCGCGTTCACGACGTCTTCCGATTCAATTTTGTGGATGGCACCGAGTTGCCACCGGCCGCACACTTCCGAGACTGGGCCGATCAGCCACCTCAATAGGTCCACCTGGTGAATAGCCTGATTGATCAACGCGCCCCCACCTTCGATTGCCCAACTTCCTTTTAGGGGGCGGCTGTAATAAGCTGCTGAACGATACCATTTCACATAACAATCCGCCTGCAGAATCCGCCCGAGACGCTCTTCGCGAATGGCGCGGTGAACGAAGCGCGCGGACTGATCAAACCGGTGCTGAGAAACGACGCCCACCGTAATGGAGGAAGCGCGCGAGATTTCCTGAATGCGATGCGCGACGTCCAGTTTGGTGGCGATCGGCTTCTGCAGTTGGATGGGTTTGCCCAGCGAGGCACATACGGTGACGGGTTCCAGCCGGTAGTCCGGAAAGGTACACACGTCGACTAGATCGACCTCGGGATGCAGGCAAACCGCCTCTCCGTCGCTTACGAACTCAGCTCCAAAAACGCGAGCGAATTCCCTCCCCTTCTCGGCCGAACGGTTCGTGCAAACCGAAACCTGACAGCCGATGTTCTTCCAGGCTTGCGCGTGTTTGAAGGCGATTGCGCCTGTGCCAATGATCCCGATTTTCATGGGCGTCATTATAATGGGCATTCCAATGAGAAGATCTCGAACGGCCCTTATCGGGCTTGCGGTGAGTCTGGCCGGTTGCAGCAAACGGCCCGGGCCGGACGTTGCTGCTAGCGTCAATAACCGCCCTATCACCTACGCGGATCTGGATAAGTCGTATAAGCGGCAATTTGTTGTGAACTCGGGCGGCACCAGCGAGGATCAACGCGAGACGCAGCGCATTGAAGTGTTGCGAACGATGGTCGACAACGAGATCATGCTGCAGCGCGCCGAGAAGGAAGGGTTGATGGCCACCGACTCGGAAGTCGACACCAAATTTACCGAACTGCGCGCGCCCTACACCCAGGAAGAGTTCGACCGCTCTCTCAAACAACAGGGCATCACGGTGGACGACTTGCGTGCGCAGATCCGCCGTGAACTCAGCCTGCAAAAGCTCATCAACAAAGACATTGTCTCGCACATCACCATTAGCGACGCGGATGTCACGGCCTACTACAACGCGAACAAAGCAAGCTTCAACTTCCCTGAGCCACAACTCAGAATCGCCCAGATCGTTGTCACACCCAAGCAGGATCCCAACGCGCACAACCTGAAAAACGACAAGGCGCAAAACGAGGAACAGGCGCAGAAAAAAATCGAAACCATCGCGCAGCGCCTCAAACAGGGAGAAGACTTTGCCGAACTGGCCCAGAACTACTCCGAGGACCCGGCCACAGCGCCCAATGGCGGCGACGTCGGCTACGTCGGTGAGTCTGCTTTAGATAAAGCGAACCCTGAACTGAAAAAAGCGATTTTGCTGATGAATCCCGGCCAACTCTCCGGCGTCATCGCAACTCCGGATGGCTACCGGATCTTTAAGATGATCTCGAAAGAACCGGCGGGGCAACGCGAGTTGACCGATCCGCGCGTTCAGCAGAGTATCCGCAACCTTCTGATGAACAGAAAGGACCAGCTCTACCGGGCGGCCTACCTGGAGGTCGCCCACTCCGAAGCTCGTGTTGCGAATTACTATGCCCAGCAGATCTTAAAAGCAGGCGCTAACGTCAAGAGATAAAGCTCAGGATCCCTATTCCTGCTTCGCGGTTGCCGAATCGCGAGCCTTGATGAATTCGCCAACGTTGCTCTTGTCGATCATCGTCACACCGGTATCAACGAACTCGGGAAGCGTTGAGAATGCATCCTGCTTCCAATCGCGCCCGAGCGTGGCGGGCTTGTTGTGATAAAGATCGTCCAACATCTTGATCCCGTAGTAGGCCATCGTAAACGGCTTCTGTCCTATCGTGGCAGTGATCATCCCCTTTTGAATCCACTGAAGAGTACGGTCGTCGGCGTCCATCGCGATGATAGTCTTGCCCGTGATCTTTTCGCGGTCAAGCACGTCGGCTACTTCCGGGCAGGCAATTGCCTCCAAGCAGACAAACGCGTCGATACCTTTGGCATTCTTCTTCACCATATCGGTCGTGGTGTCGAACGCGATAGTAGCGGTTCCCTTGATATCGACCGTTTGAACGACTTTGATGCCGGAATGTGTCGAGAGGATATCGGTGTAGCCGTGCATGCGTTGGGCGAGGTTCGCCTGTTCGGGCATCGTGTAGACCACCACGTTTCCTTTGCCGTTCAATTGCTTCACCAGGGTCTGGGCGCCCATTGTGCCGGCCTTATAGTTGTCGGTCCCGATGAAGAGCAGGCGTTTACTATTTTCCGCGTCCGAGTCCATCGTGATTACCGGGATCCCACGCGCCATCGCAGCGTCGATGTCCGGCTGAATGACTTTCGGATCGCTGACGGAGACCAAAATGCCCGCCGGCTTCTTTCCGAGCGTCGCCTGAAATTCTTCGTGTTGGGCTTTCGGATCGTACGTATCGGGACCCACCAGTTCCGTGCGAGTGCCCTTCATCTGAGACGCCGCTTTCGACAATCCGGCTAGTGCCGTCTGCCAGTAAGGAACTTTCGTGTTCGTGGTGATCAGGTAATACTTCTCATCGGGACTGTGAGCCGGACTAGCACACCCTGTGAGCGCAGCCAAAGCAGCGACTGTCGTGAGACTGAGAGCAAGTTGGCGCCTGAACATCGGATTATTCCTCCACACCTGCGGAAGTATATCGCGACAGGCGTTTCAAAGTGAAGGCAGCGCTCCTGATTTAACAGGTAAGCTGAAGAAAAGGAATCCCTATGAAGACCAGACGCCCTTTTCGAATCTTCGCGTGGGGCGTATTGCTGTATCACTTGGCCGTTATTGTGTGGGGCGCGTTCGTGCGGGCTACTGGTTCCGGGGCCGGCTGCGGCGCGCATTGGCCACTGTGCAACGGCACCGCCATTCCCCGGTCTCCCACGCTGGCGACGCTGATTGAGTTTAGCCATCGGATCACTAGCGGCCTCGCGCTCACCCTAGCGATCGGTCTAGTAGCGTGGGCATTCTGGCGTTACCCGGCGCGCCATCTGGTCCGGCGCGCAGCCGCTTCCGTGATCGTATTCGAACTGATGGAGGCAGTGATCGGGGCGGCTCTGGTGTTGCTCGGTCAGGTTGCGAAAGACACCTCGATGGGCCGGGGCTTTACGTTAAGCATTCACCTGATCAACACCCTGCTCTTGGTCGCGGCACTTACCGTCACTGCTTGGGCGAGTTCGAAAGAGACGCTGGTCCGGCGTTCAAATGCGCCCGTTGGCCGGCTCTCTTTCATCCTTGCCGGGGCCTCGATCCTGTTTTTAGGCGTCAGCGGCGCGATCACCGCTTTAGGAGACACTCTGTTCCAATCCACGTCGATCGCGGAAGGTTTTCGTCAGGATTTTGCTAGCCAGTCCCACCTGTTTTTGCGCCTTCGCATCTGGCACCCCGTGATCGCCGTTCTGGTCAGCGTTGCCTTGCTGCTGCTTTGTTACCGGCTCGTCTCCTCGCATTTTTCTGTGTGCGTGTCCCAACTCGCGTTTGCTCTGGCCGGGACGATCATTACGCAATTGGGTGTAGGGATGATCAATCTGGCGCTATTAGCCCCCATAGCTCTGCAATTGCTGCACCTGCTTCTCGCCGACGCCGCTTGGATTGCGTTTGTACTGCTCGGTGCGGAAGTTCTTTTCCACGAAGAGACACCCGGCCCTGGATCGGTTCCGACCTATCCTGCCGAGCTGCTCTCGCGGGCTTGATCACTATGCGCCAAGTTGAAATTCGTCAGCCGGGTCCGCCGGAGAGCTTGGTGGTTGTGGAAGGACCCATTTCTAGGCCTAAAGAGGGGGAAGTGTTGATTGCCGTTCGTGCCGCTGGAATCAACCGGCCTGATCTTCTACAGCGGCAGGGCGCTTATCCGCCGCCTCCTGGAGCGTCGCCATTGCCGGGTCTCGAGATTTCCGGCGAGGTCGCGGAAGTCGGGCCTGGAGTGGCGGAATGGCGTTCGGGCGATCCCGTCTGCGCGCTTTTAGCCGGAGGCGGCTACGCCGAGTATGCCGTGGCCCCGGCCCCGCAATGTCTGCCGATTCCTTTCGGCTTGGATTGGACCGAGGCAGCAGCCCTGCCCGAAACGTTTTTCACTGTCTGGGCAAATGTGTTTCAAACTGGCCATTTGCAGAGGGGCGAGGCATTTCTGGTGCACGGCGGGACTAGTGGAATCGGAACAACCGCCGTTCAGTTAGCGCGCGCGTTTGGTGCTCGCGTATTTGCCACTGCGGGTAGCGCACAAAAGTGCGCAGCATGTCTCCGACTAGGCGCGGATGCGGCGATCAATTACCGAATCAGCGATTTTGTTTCAGAGGTCGAACGGCTGACCGGCAACGAAGGGGTTGACGTCATCCTCGACATGGTTGGGGGAGAGTACACCGAGCGCAACATTCGGGTGCTTGCGCCGCGTGGGCGTCTGCTGCAAATAGCGTTCATGGGAGGTAGCCGAGTGAATCTTGATCTCCGCCCCGTGCTGACAAAGCGCCTGGTGATCACTGGCTCCGCACTTCGCCCCCGAACGGTCGAGGAGAAGGGGGCGATTGCGCAAGAACTGCTCGCCGAAGTGTGGCCGCTTCTAGCAAAGGGCGTCGTAAAGCCGATCATCGATCGCACCTTCCCGCTACACGCGGCTGCTGAAGCGCACCGTTATCTGGAAGCTGGTGAACACATCGGCAAAATCGTACTTACGGTCTAACGAGCATCCTCGTTAACTTTTTCGACCAGGAAGTACATTAGGAGATCCATGCCGCGACTCCGAACGTTCCTCCCGTTTTTCGCTTTCTACGCGTGTCAGCAGGCCTTTGCGCTAGCCCCATCCCTGATGCCGCTGCCCGCACACGTCCAGGCCGGTCCCGGTTACCTGAAAATCGATGCAGGCTTTCGCGTCAAGCTAGCCGGCTATCGCGAGCCGCGTTTGGAAAGGGCCGCGCGGCGGCTGATCGGCCGGGTAGAGATTCAAACCGGTACGGTTCTCAACGAACAAATCGCTCCCGCATCGGACACGGTGACTTTAACGCTAAATTGCAGCGGCCCCGGAAAAGACGTGCAAGCTATTGATGAGGACGAAAGCTACCGCTTGCGAATCAGTCCGTCAGGAGCGCAGATTGACGCCCCGCAACCTCTCGGGATTCTGCATGGGATCGAATCCTTTCTCCAACTCATCCAACCCGGCGCGAACGGGTTCGCTGCTTCCGCCTTCACCGTTGATGATCAGCCGCGCTTTCCGTGGCGCGGTCTTCTACTGGATGTCTCCCGTCACTTTATGCCGGTCGAAGAAGTGAAGAGAACGCTCGATGGGATGGCCGTGGTGAAGTTGAATGTTCTTCATTTGCATTTATCGGACAACCAGGGCTTTCGCGTCGAGAGTCATGTGTTCCCCCGCTTGCAACAGGATGGATCGGGTGGCCTCTTTTACACCCAAGACGACATCCGCGGAATCCTCGCCTACGCTCGCGATCGCGGAATCCGCATAATCCCTGAATTCGACATACCAGGGCACGCGACAGGCATGCTCGTCGCCTATCCGGAGTTGGCCGCCACTCCGGCGCCCCGTGAGATCGATCATGTTTACGGAGTTCTCGATTCGGTCATGGACCCTTCGCAGCCGTGGGTCTATGAATTTCTCGATCGTTTCATCGGCGAGATGGCCCAGCTTTTTCCCGACACGTATTTTCACATTGGGGGAGACGAAGTAAACGGCAAGCTCTGGCGTGAGAGCGCCCGTATCCAGCAGTTTAAAAGGGAGCACGGGATGAAAGCCACGGCGCTCGATCCGGACGCCAACGTGGTGTTTCATGCATACTTTAATCAGCGCCTTCAGCAGATCGTGCAGAAGCACGGAAAGCGGATGGTGGGCTGGGACGAAATTCTCTCCCCCGCCCTTCCGAAAAACATCGTGATTCAATCTTGGCGGGGACAGAAGTCGCTTGCTCAAGCAGCGCGGCAGGGATACCAGGGAATCTTGTCATCCGGATGGTATTTGGATCTCGCGTTTCCAGCGAGCCAACACTATCTCGTCGATCCGATGGAAAACGAGAGCGAAGGCCTCACCCTGGAACAACAGAAAAATATTCTCGGTGGGGAAGCGGCGATGTGGAGCGAGATGATCACTTCAGAGACCGCTGACTCCCGTATCTGGCCGCGCGCGGCCGCAGTTGCTGAACGTCTCTGGTCACCCCGGGACATCCGCGATGTGGATGACATGTACCGTCGCCTGAACCTCGTGAGCGTTCAACTGGAGTTCGCCGGCACCACCCACCTTTCCTGGCAGTTCCGGATGCTTGAACGCCTAACCGGGAATTCCGATAATTCCGCTTTGCGGGATTTCTCCGAGTTGGTTGAGCCGGTCAAGGGCTACGAGCGGGAACGTTTTGGGCCGTACACGACGTCGTCTCCTTTTATCCGATTCGTCGATGCGATCCCCCCGGAAAGCGAGGTGGCTCGCCAGTTCACCAAAGCGGTCCGCAAAGCTCTTGCCGACAACGGTCCACGTGATGACATTCGCGCGCAGCTTCTCTCCTGGCGGAAGAATTGTATTGAAGTTTCCGCGCTCGTCCGCGGCAACGACCTTCTTATTGAATTAGCGCCTCTGTGCCAGAATTCAATCGAGATTATTCAAATCGGACTGGAAGCTCTGGATCGCATTCATACCAGTGTTACTGGTGATACAAAGTGGAAGAACAGAGCACTAGTCCGATTAAAAGCTTTGGACATGCATACGGCTGCCCTACAGTTCTCCTTTACGAACGCAATTAATGATTTAATTAATAGCGTTCATTGATACGAAATTACTAGCCTTTTTAACACCTCGCAAAACTAAAAATAGTTATAATTCTGTAGCGTGGTAAACGGGAGTCTCCATTTACATCACAGGATTATCTGCGCATCCGGAGAGGGAGGCAGTGAATTTAATCGCGATGCCAGATGACGGGTGGACTCGTACCCAAGCGGGGAACTTCGGTGCGCTCGATCCGAGCTTTTATCATGAAATATTTCAACACCATCCGCTGCCAGCCTGGATTTATGATCTAAGTAACCTCAAATTTTTGGCTGTTAACCTCGCCGCGGTCGTTGAATACGGTTATAGCGAAGAAGAGTTTTTGCGCATGCGGATCTCGGATATCCGCTTCGATGAAAACCGGCGGGCTCTCGATGATTTCTCAAATGGAAATTTTCTGTCGCATATCGCGACAGGGCCACGTCGACATCAACGGCAAGACGGTTCCTCGCTGGTTGTTTATGCATACTCAAACGATCTGACGTTTCGTGGCCGTCCCGCGCGCCTGCAGGTTATCAATGACGTATCTGAGCGGAAGCGCTTAGAACAGGATCTCCGGTTGTTTGCGGCTGCGGTTGCAAGCGCCAGCGAATCTGTAATGATTACGGAGGGAAGTCTCAATCCTCCAGGACCGCGGATCGTGTTCGTCAACGACGCGTTTTGCAGTATGACCGGTTTCTCGCAGATAGAAGTTCTAGGCAAAAATCCATCGATTTTACAAGGGCCCAAATCCGAACGCATTTCTTGCCGCAAAATCGCATTAGATCTTGAACAATTTGGTTCCGCCAGTTACGAATCGATCAATTACCGTAAAGACGGCACGGAATACACCGTTGAATGGCAGGTGAGCGCAGTTCGCGATGAATGGGGCGAGACCACTCATTACCTCAGTCTCCAGCGCGATGTGACGGAGCGCAATCGTTTGCAGGAGCAATTTCAGCAAGCCCAAAAGATGGAGGCCGTGGGCCGGCTAGCGGGCGGCATTGCGCACGACTTCAACAACATTTTAACGATCATCCTCGGTTACGCTGGGTTGCTTTCGGTAGAGATGGCCAGCGATGCCAACGAGAAGCAGTTGCTGAGTCTTAATGAAATTCAAAAGGCTGCTGAAAAAGCGGCGGCATTGACCAGCCAATTACTTGCTTTCAGCCGAAAAGAAGTAACACGTACGCGGATCATCGACATCAATCCCGTTATCTCCCATCTCGAGCGTATGTTGCATCGGCTCATTGGCGAAGACATTACGTTGAAGATGGCCCTACAGCCGGACCTCGGCTGCGTGCTAGCGGATCCGGGCCATGTGGAGCAAGTGTTGATGAACCTCTCCGTCAACGCTCGCGACGCGATGCCCCACGGGGGAGCCCTTACAATCTCAACGAGTGACGTGGAAATTACATCGCGCTATGTTCCGGTCACTCCCCTCAAGCCGGGTTCCTATATCATCCTCTCGGTGTCGGACACCGGGCACGGGATGGACGAAGCCACGAGGCTGCGGATCTTCGAACCTTTCTTTACGACCAAGGAAGCAGGCCGGGGCACCGGGCTTGGGTTATCCATGGTGTACGGCTTTGTGAAGCAGATCGAAGGGCATATCGTGGTCGAGAGTGAACTCGACAAGGGAACGTGCTTCCGAATTTACCTGCCGAAAGTGGCTTCGCTGGCCGACGCCGAAAAGCAGCCGGAGCTGCAGGATTGCGGAACCGGGAGCGGCACCATTCTCGTGGTGGAGGACGAAGCGGGAATACGCGAAATCGTGCGCGAGATCCTTTGCACCGCCGGCTATGAAGTTCACCTCGCCGCCAATGCGCAACAAGCCGCCGAGTTTGCGGCCTCCCACACCGGACCGATCGATCTGCTCCTCAGCGATGTCGTCATGCCTGGTGGGAGTGGACCGCATCTCGCCGCCCAGTTGAAGGAATTTCGTCCGGAACTCAATGTCCTGTTTGCTTCCGGTTATTCCGACCATGCCATGCTTCCCCAGGGAAATCTCGACAAAGGCGTCGCTTTCGTTCAGAAGCCGTTCGATAAAGATATGCTTCTTTCCTCGGTCAGCAGACTCTTGAAGGCCGAACCTTCCGCCCGGCGCGCGCATTCGGATTCCCCCGGCCAGAACGCAGCGCAATAACGCTCGGTTCGTCTCTACTATCATCTCGTTGTGATCTTGATTGGCGATCGCCCCCTCACGCTCGAAGACCTGACGCGTGTATCCGAATCGAACGAAGCCTTTACCCTTTCTCCGGCTGCCAAAGAACGCATGCAGAAATCGCGAGCGGCTGTCGAGCGGCTACTGACGCGCGGTGCCGTGGCGTACGGAGTGAATACCGGGTTCGGCAGGCTCAGTGATTACGTCATTCCGCCTGGCGAGTTAGAAGCGTTGCAGCGCAATCTGGTCCGCAGCCACGCTTGCGGCCTTGGCCGGCCGCTAAACGACAAAGAGACTCGTGCGCTTCTCTTGTTGCGCGCCAACACCTTGGCACTCGGCTTCAGCGGCGCACGGCCTGAAATTGTCGAGCTGATTCTCGAACTGCTTGCACGAGATGTTCTGCCCGTGATCCCGGAAAAGGGTTCGGTTGGAGCAAGCGGCGACCTCGCGCCCCTCGCCCACTTGGCACTGGTGCTGATCGGTGAAGGAGAAGCCATCAGCGCGGGTACGCGCGTGGATGGTTCCGAAGCGCTGCGCCAAAACGGCCTTTCTCCTGTGCGCCTCCAAGCCAAGGAAGGCTTGGCCCTGTTAAATGGGACTCAAGCGATCAACGCCGTGGGCGGACTGGCTCTCCATCGTGCTTTGCGCGTCTCGCATGCTGCCGCCATAGGCGCAGCGATGAGCCTCGAAGCCTTGCTGGGCACGCCCGTCGCCTTTGATGAGCGCATTCACCGCGTGCGCCCACACCACACGCAGGTCCGTATCGCTGCCCTTCTTCGTTCGCTTCTCCGTGACAGCGAAATTCGCGAGTCGCACCTGACCGGAGATCCGCGCGTGCAGGACGCGTACAGTCTGCGCTGTATCCCTCAGGTTCACGGCGCCGTGCTCACTGCCCTCGAACACGCCCGCCACGTGCTGGAGCTCGAGAGCGGCTCTGCCACCGATAATCCCCTGATCTTCTGCGATGCGGCTTCCGAAGACATCGAAGTACTCTCGGGCGGAAACTTTCACGGCGCTCCGCTCGGCTTGGTTCTGGACTATGCCGCGATCGCGCTTTACGATCTGGGCAGCATGTGCGAACGCCGTATCGACCGGTTGATTAACCCCGATCTGAACGAAAGCCTCCCTCCCTTTCTGACTTCTCATCCGGGTGTGTCATCCGGATTCATGATCGCGCACGTGAGCGCCGTAAGCCTCCTGGCCGCGAGCAAAGTCCTGGCCCATCCATCAAGTGTCGATAATGTCCCCACATCCGGCGGCAAAGAAGACCACGTGTCGATGGGGATGACGGCAGCGCTAAATTCCGCGAAATCGTGACCGATATCGAGCGATCGTCGCCGTCGAACTGCTCTGCGCGGCACAAGGGATTGACTTCGTCGTCCGTTGCGTGCCGGTCAAGGCGTCGAACAAGCCCATGCCTTGTTCCGGAGCATCGCGCCTCCACTGAACAAGACCGTCCCCGGTCCGCCGAAATCGAATTAATCGCGATCCGCTTCTGCGAGGGCCGTTCGAAAATATACATTGAAAGCCCACGTGCTCCAGATGTTCCTATGGAAACGAAAACCCTGGGCAACAGCGACATGCAATTCACCCGGATCGGCGTCGGCGCCTGGGCGATTGGCGGAGGTGGATGGGCATTTGGGTGGGGACCGCAGGATGATAAGATTCCACCGCCGCCATCCGCGACGCTCTCGAACGCGGCCTGAACTGGATCGATACGGCAGCCGTGTATGGGCTCGGCCATTCCGAAGAGATTGTTGGCCGCACCATTCAAGAGATCTTCCCTGCAAGCCATTTGTGTTCACCAAATGCGAACGCGTGTGGAACGAAAACCGTGAAATCGGAAAGAGCCTCAAGCGTGAATCCATTCGGCGCGAATGCGAGGCCAGTCTTCGCCGACTTCAAGTCGACGTCATCGACCTCTACCAGATCCACTGGCCCGAACCGGACGAAGATGTCGAAGAAGGCTGGACGGCTCTTGCCGAGCTTCAAGGTGAAGGAAAGGTTCGATATATCGGAGTTTCCAACTTCAATGTGGATCAATGAAACGCGCGCAGAAGATCGCACCGGTCACCTCCCTGCAGCCTCCCTACTCGATGCTCGCCCGCGCAGTGGAATCCGAGATCCTGCCCTTCTGCTCAGCGAACAACATTGGCGTCATCGTCGTATTCGCCCATGCGCAGCGGATTGCTCTCCGGGGAATGACAGCCGAACGCGCCGCGAATTTCGCACCAGATGATTTCCGGCGAAACGTCAAGGATTTCCAAGAGCCTAAGCTTTCCAAAAACCTCGACTTGGTCGAGCACCTCAAAGAAATCGGCCAGCGCCACGGCCGCTCTCCAGGAGAAGTCGCCATCGCATGGACGCTCCACAACCGGCCGTTACCTCCGCTATTGTGGGCTGCGCTCCGCCAAGCAAGTAGAGGGCGTTATCGGCGCCGCCGATTTCCGCCTTCGCCGATGAAATCGCCGAGATTCGGTCACTTATGACGCGCTCTGACGTCGCCTAGGCTTCGCGCCAATATGCAGCTACTTGGCCCGCGGACTACATCCTTCGCTTTGAGGATTTGGTTCGCCCCGCCCGGCCATCGGATTTCGATCCGGTCCACCCTGCGCGATTTACCTAAGCCGAAGTGAAGCCGCAGATCGCTTTGCGATAGGTAACTACCTCCGCTCCGCACCTCGGCCCTTTGCGCGTGGCCTCCCGTCTTCACCACGACGGATGATCCAATCGCGCTCCGATTGGAACGTGTGCCTTTCAAGGCAAGCGAAATCCAATTGCCCGGCGGGTTTTCGCTCTTGTTTCCAAAGTGACGGACGCTCATTCTGATTATTCACCGCTACCTCAATCACGCCATCGTTGTCGATATCCCCGAAAGCTGCTCCGCGGGCGGAATGGAGGGACCACAGGCCCGGGACCGCGAAGATTCGAAACGTCGCTAAACCCCGTTTTTCCTCGTTGCTCCGATACAGGATGGACTCGCTCGCTTGAAGTGCAGGTCATTTCCGAGCCGCTCCACTTCCGGAAACACGTGCCCATTGACTAGCAGAAGATCTGCCCACCCATCATTGTCAAAGTCGAAAAACCCGCAGCCCCAGCCGACATATCGCGTGTTCACCCCCATTCCCGCGCTCCGGGTAATATCCTCGAATTCGCCTCCCCCGCGATCGCGGTACAGCGTTTCCCGTTCGTCCGAGAAGTTCGTCCGGAATAAATCCATTAGCCCCGATCCGCTCGGGATCCGTGCCGCCACGCCCATCCCCGATAGCGCGCGGCCATTCTCGTCGAACGCCACGCCGCGCGAATATCGCCTCGTCCTGGAAGTGTCCGTCATGCTTGTTGATGTACAGGATCGACGGCGTCTGATCGCAAGCCACGTAATGTCGGGCCAGCCGTCCCCGTTGAAGTCGCCGGTCAACACGCCGAGCGCATAGTTCTCGGCGCTTGGAAGCATCAATGCCCGAACGCTGCGAAACATCATGGAAGCGTCCGCCTTCAGTTGTGATAAAGAATATTGCGATCAAACGGCAAGCCTCGCGGCCCACGCCACCGCCAAGCCGCGGTAAAAGCAAAAAGGGTTCTCGCCCGGTTTCGGTGTCGTCTTGGGATCGAACTTCAGATAATTCGCGACGAACAGATCCAGTTTGCCGTCACGGTCGTAGTCCAGAAACGCGCAGCCCGTGTTGAAGCATACGCGGTCTTGCGTCCGCCCACTCCGCCGGCCGAACATCCTCAAACCGCCTTCCGCCTTAATTTCGGTATAGAACATTTTCGCCGTAATAAGTGACAAAAAGGTCGGTGAATCCATCATTGTCGTAGTCTCCTGCGCAAACGCCTTGCGCCCAACCCTCGCGCCGCAGTCCAAGCGCCACAGTCACGTCCTCAAACCGATCCTGCCCGAGATTGTGGTACATCCGGTTAGTGCCGCCGGCGCCCGATAGCACGAAGATATCAAGCAGTCCGTCATTATCGTAATCGATAATCGCGATCCCGCTGCCTGTCGTTTCGACAATGCCCTGTTTAGAAACCGCGCCGCCGTTGGGAAACGATGCCGTCAGCCCTGCCTGCGGACCAATGTCGCGAAAGTCCGGTTCGTAAGCCGTTCTCGCAACAAGCGACGCGCACACTATCGCGATCCACCAACACTTCACTGCGCGGGCGCCTTTTCTCCCAGTTTCTTTAAAAAATCGCTGAACTCCCCTTCCTGCGGTCTTTGTAGCCGGTCAAGTTCTTTCTTCTGCAGCGCGGCATCTTCGCGGCGGCCCAGGCTTCGATACGCCAACATGAGGTTGTAGTGCGCCGCCTCAATATCGGGATGAGTCGCCGTTACCTTCTCAAAAGTCGCTGCGGCCTCCGCAAACTGCTTGTCCTTTGCGAGGATCTTTCCGATCGCCAGCAGCGCTTCCGGGAAATCCGGATGAAGGGTCAGCGCCTGCTGATACCTGCGCAACGCTTCCTCCTGTTTGCCGCTCGCGCTGAGGATCTGGCCAACCTGATACACCGCGACCGCATCGCTGGGATTCAACTTCAGCTCCGCTTCAAACTCCACGTTCGCGTTGCGAAGGTTCTCGGCAGTGGTGGAATCCAACAGAAGACATCGGCCAAGTCGGTAATGCAGATTGAGGGCAGCAGGCGCCTTCGTGATCGCCGCTCGATACTGCGCCGCCGCCTCCCCATACTTCCCCTCCGACTCAAAGACCTCGGCCGAAATCTCGTTCACGCGATACGACGCTGGAGTCTTTTCATACATCGCTCGCACGGCGCGATCCCATGCTTTACGGTGTAGCTTCGCGGATTCGTAAAGCACATCAGGATCCGCCGGAAACCGCGCTTCCACCTTCCTCAATAGCGCAAAGGCCTCGTCCTGCTTCTCGGATGCGACATTGCACTCGACCGCAGCTAACCCAGCCATTCGCGCCAGCGTATCGTCGCGCTCTTGCTCGAATGTCCCCGCGGCATCCGCGCAGTCGTGTCCCGCCGCTTTTGTCATGGCAAGAAAAGCCCGCGCCGTGTTGTCGTTTGAATCTCGCGCAAGCGCACCCTCCAAGCTGGTTCGCGCCTCAGCAAAGCGACCCTCACGGAATGCGTTAACCCCTGCTTCTGTGTTCCCGCCTGTAGTCGCCACTGCTTGCCCGAGTAGCGCCCACACTGCCGCGCTAGTGGCCAGCATCGTCGACAACAAGGTCCAAATCTCCGAAGCGACCCCGCTTCGTCCCTTCGATATACCGAAATGTGAGAATAGGCGCCATCCCAGGCGGCACCGAAGCGTTGCCCCTAATGCGCTCTCCGTCCGTTTCGCTCAGCAACAGGACGCGGCCGGCCAACTCGGCGGCCTTCACCGCTTCGTCGCTCGCTCCGGACCGGAAAAACAGAAGAAAGATCAGCGGAATCATCGCTCCATCCCCGCGGTTATCTTTTCATGCGCGGTCAGCGCACGGTGCTTCTCGCGTTCCTGCGCGGCGGCATCGGGCTGTTTCAGACGATCGTACACCCGCGCCAGGTGATAGTGTGTTGCCGCATCGTCAGGCAGCAACTGCGCGCTCTTCTGCAACTCGCCGGCCGCTCCCGCATAGTCCCGCACCGTTTCGAGAAGCACACCCAGTTCGTAATGCGCCTCCGCATTGTGATCGTTCAGCAAGATCGATCTCCTCAGCAGCTTTTCGCGCTCGGCCGCATCACCGCCCTGCGCACCGCGCATCTTCGCCAGTAACAAGTACGGAACGTAATCGTCCGGTCTGTTTTCGCGCAGCGCTTCAAACCGCCGCGCAATCTCCGGCATCCGGTCTCCGGCCTGATCCAGCATTTTCCCTAAGAACACGTACGGCTGCAGCACGTCCGGAGCGAGCTCAATTGTCCTTAGAAAAGCGTTCACGGCGTCGGGAAAACGCCGTTCCCCGTAATAAGCAACCCCCAAGGCCAATTGAATCTGGGGACTCTTATCGAAGCTCTTCTCCGCGTCCCGGAGTACATCGACAGCCTCCCGGAATCGCTCGCGTCCCAGAAACGCTTGTGCAAGATCAAAGCGGTATTGCTCCTCATAGGGCGACAGACGCACCGCCTCCCCGTACTCGCGAACCGCATCGTCAAACCCGCCCGTCGCCAAATAGATCTTTCCCAGGTAATCCCGAATATTCGCTCTTTCGCTCCACCGATCACTTGCCTGCGCAAGTTCCACGCAATGCCGGGCATGTTCATCCCGATGCGAAGCGTCATTCGTCCGCGAATACAACTGCGTCAATGCCAAACAGACTTGAGGATTCGCCGGTGACTCTTGAGCCGCATTCTCCAGCGTCGCCTTGGCCTCGGCGAACTTGCCCTCGCGCATCGCGTCGAGACCGGACTGTAGCGAGTCCTGCGGCGCCGCCAAGACGGCGAATAAAATCGGAACGACGAACAATCAAGATCCCAATGAAAATGGGCAGCCGGCGAACCAGCTGCCCTTCTTTAAACTAACTCACCCACTAGAACTGCAAGCGTAGCGAGAATTGAATGTGCCGTTCACTTCCCGTTTGCGTGCTGGTGATTTTGCCGAAGTTTGCGTCGCCCAAACCGCTATCCGGCGTACCGAACTGCGGGGTGTTCGTCAGGTTGAAGCTCTCCGCCCGGAACTGCATCCGGAATCTCTCCGTGAAAGGGAAATCCTTGAACAGGGACAGATCCAGATTGCGCGTCGGCGGCGCATAGTTCGTTTGAAGGCCCAGGTTCCCGCCCGTTAGCGCCGAAGGCGCGGTTACCGCCGCCGTGTTGAACCACATTGAGGGAGTGCGTCCGCCCGAAGGTGCATCGTTCGGATTCATTCCGGGAACCAAGTCCGGACCGCACCCGCCTTCGCCCACCTGCTGACAGCCGCTCGCGTAGATAGTGTAAGGGTTGCCGGTGCGCAGTGAGAGGATGCCATTGGTCTGCCAGCCGCCTAAAGCAAAATCGGCGAACCGGTTGATGTTAGAGCCGTACGAGCGGCCTCTGCCGAACGGAATCTCATACGTGAATCCCGTCGTGAAGTTGTGCCGGACGTCCCAGGCTGCGCTTGAATACGAAGTCGAATAGTCCAGCGGGTTCTTCGTGTAGAAGCCTTGCGAACCACTGAGCGTCGTGCCCGTGTTCGCCAAAGCATGGCCATACGTGTACGAAGAGATGAACTGCAACCCGCGCGAGAAACGCTTCTCGAGCTTCGCCGTTAGCGCATTATAGTTGCCGTATCCAAACGTCGCCGTACCCGAGATGCTTCCAATTTCGGGCACCGGACGGTCAGCGTTGCAGTTGATGTTCGAGTTGGTCGTGTAGACCGTCGGGCACGCGTTGAAATCAGGTTGAAGCAGCTGGTGAGAAGAATGGTTGCCCTGGTAACCCACTTCCAGAGCCATGTCGCCCCGCAGTTGCTGCTGCACTGCGAAGTTCCACTTCTGCACCATCGGGTTGCGGAAATCCTGCGCGACTGAACGGAACTGCAGCGAAGAGACCGGGGTCGTCGTGAACACCGTTAGCGGATACCCGCTCGAAACGCCGCCCGTCGCCGCGCCATTGGCGAAGAACGGGATCCGGCTCAAAACTGCTGACGCCGGCCGGACGATTGAACTGAGGCGTCTCATTGAAGGGAGCCGATTCACCCGCGATTGGGGTTGCCGCCCTGGTTCTCTTCACCGCCGTAGAAGATGCCGTACGCCATCCGAACCACGGTCTTCTCGCGAACGTTATAAGCAATGCCGACGCGCGGCCCGATATCCTAGCTTGTCCCATGGAATCAGATACTGATCCACCTTGTCCGCGAGAAACCTGCACGTTCGGGAACAATGCGGGTAGGTCATCGCCATTCCGTTTACCAAAGTCGTATACGGCGTGTTGAAGTTGGGAGGAAGCGGGGCGTTTTGGTTCGGGCCGCTGGGGATTTCAAGGGTCAGAGTGTTGAAATCGAAGTTCGATTGACGCGAGAACTTCTCGCCGATCGGAGACCACAAGTCATACCGCACGCCCAGGTTTAAGGTCAGCTTAGGAGTCACCTTCCAGTCGTCCTGCACGTAACGCCGCATACGCTTGACGTGTCGAAGAGATATAGTTCGTCGGTCGAGATCTGCCCGTTGTCGATTGCTCCAAGCAGGAACGATGCCACCTCGTCTCCCGTATCCGCGCTGTACGTCCCGTTCATCGCCGCCGCGTCCTTGATGTTCGAGGGATATGCCGTCTCCGTGCGGGCAAAGTTCATTTCGCCGTGCGGGAAAGGAACCTGGAAGAACGGGAACTTGGATCGGCTTTACCTCCGCACCGAACTTCAATGAGTGGCTCGCCGCGCGTGATTGCGACGTTCTGGATGAAGTCCCAAACGTTGTTGTACTCCTTGGTCGGCAGCCAATCCTCAGCGCCGACCTGGCTGTACCGGCCCAGGCTGATCTGCGGTAGATCCGCCGTTCAGGCTAGTGGTCGGATCGTAGCCGCCGATCCCGACCGCCTTGAATTCATCCGTGTTAGCGTTCGCCTGGGTACGCGCAGTCACCAGACGGCTGAATGCCGAGGCGGGTTTCCGAAATGATGGTCGGGCTCCAAACTCGCGTGTAACCTAACTGGGCATTCGTCCAAGGTCCGTTTCACCCGTTCCATTGAAGTTGCCGCCGTCCAGCGCTCCCGGAAAGGCACGCACGCTCGCTTTGGCCGTATTCGACCAGCTGATGCTGCCGAAGATGCTGTCTTTCTCGCTCAGCCGGTAATCCACGCGCGTATCGCCCTGATCCGTACCAAATTGACCGGGGGTGATGGTGTAGTAGTCGTTCTGCGGATAAGTTGCCTGTTCACGAAGGGCTGGTTGGGAGACGGATACAGCGCGGCGATATTACGGGAGGCCGGGATCCATCAGACTGGCCGGAATGTGTTATTCGGGAAATGGCGTGCGCGTGTACACGCCTTGCGAACCGCAAGTGCCTATGCAAGTGGTGCTGTTCGGATCGAAGATCTCGTTCTGGTAAATATTCTGGCCATTCTGCGAGCCGATCGCTGCCCCAGCATCCCCGAGAAGTCGCCGCAACATGGCCGCGTGGGAATCGTGTAATAGCCGCCGTAGCCGAGGTTTTGAATTGTTCCGCCGCTGTCGCGATGCGCGTTCCTTGATAGTCGCCGAAGATGAACAATTTGTTCTTGATGATCGGGCCGCCGACAGCGTACGCCAAACTGGTTCTGCTTGAATGGATCTCGATGCCACGTCCGCGCTAGTTGTTCTCCCAACGGTTGGCGTTCAAGATCGGTGTTCTGCAGAATTTCGAAGAGCCACTCCGTGCACGGCGTTTGTGCCGGACTTCATGTTGACGTCCACCACGCCGCCCGCGGCGCGTCCGTACTCGGCGTTGTAACCGTTGGTCAGAATCTGCATTTCGCCGATGGCTTCCACCGACGGATTGATGACGAACGACTGCTGGTTGATGAAGTCGATCACGTTGACGTTGTTGTCGACGCCGTTCAGCAGGAAATT
Organism: Bryobacterales bacterium; assembly: GCA_963738525.1. Lineage (GTDB taxonomy): Bacteria > Acidobacteriota > Terriglobia > Bryobacterales > Bryobacteraceae > Bog-113. The sequence continues at coordinate 184,109 of CAVTXC010000007.1, read as the reverse complement.
GTTCTCACCGGTCGAACGGACGCCGTTGGCCGAGAACCCGCCTCCCAGCGCATCGCGCGCGCCGGGTTCAGCCGGAACCACGCCGGGCGAAGCCGCGCCAAAAATGAGAACGTTCGTTGGCCTCCTAGCGGCAATTGACTAGACTTCGGTAGAGTTGAGATTGGCGCCTTGAACAGTGATTTCGGTCTGGAGCAACGGCGCGGCCGCCGTTACCTCCACGGTCTGAGACGCGTTGCCGATCTGCAGCGCTATGTTGGCCGCGGCGCGCTCGCCGGGGTTGACGATGACGCCCTTTTGCTCGGCGCTTCGAAACCCGGAGCCTCGACCGTAACGCTGTAGGTGCCCGGCTTCAGTAGCGGACGGCGATAAGTGCCCGGATCGTCGGCGGCCGCTTCGTAAGTGAGACCGGTGGCGTCTTCCGTGATGACGACTCGTGCATTTGCCACCGCCGCCCCCTGCGGATCAGTGACAGTTCCTGTGATAGTTCCTAAATCGCGTTGTGCAAAAGCTGCAGAAATCGCAAACAACGCGACAAACATCGTTCTGATAACCGCGACGAAGCGATTCATTTTTGCCCCGCTAAATTAATTTGATGAAACCCCTAACAAATTTGCCCGAGCATATCACCATCGAGTGGCGTTCGCAATACCTGAAACTGTTTTCTCAGCGACGTTAAAATGGGGTCTCGTTGAAAGCTCCAATCGTCATAAGCCTTTTTGTATGTAGCGTTTTCGCGGCCAGCATGGGGAAATCAATCGTTTTCCTTGAGGTCGGTTTTCGACTCTGGCTTCACTGTGGCAAATATTTCTGGGGGAGACAGAAAAAAGATCTGATTTTGGAGACCACCGGCAACGGGGCAGTCATTTTCGACTTCGACGGCGATGGCGCCAACGACATTTTTATCGCCAATGGCGCCACGCTTCGATGCGGAAAACTTCCGTCGCAGCTTTATCGCAACGACGGTCACGGCCATTTCGCGACGTCGCCGCAGCGTGCCGGGCTCACCGCTACCGGCTGGGCTCAGGGCGCTTGCACCGGAGATATCGATAACGATGGCCATCCCGATCTCTTCGTCACGTACTTCGGGCACAACATCCTCTACCGCAATCTCGGCAACGGCCACTTCGCAGACATCACTGCTCGCGGCGCATCTTCCTGTCACCGGCACGCGCTGGGGTACCGGCTGCGCGCTGTTCGACTACGATCGTGACGGCCAGCTCGATATCTTCGTCGCCAACTACGTCGATCTCGATCTGGCCCATACCCCCAAGCCCGGCAGCGACGACTCCTGCAAGTGGAAGGGCTTGCCGTGATGTGCGGCCCGCGCGGACTACCGCTTGGCCCACAATGCTCTTTATCACAACAATGGCGACGGCACCTTCACCGATGTCAGCGAGAAAGCCGGCATCCTGCAGCCCGGCGGCCGCTACAGCCTCGGTGTCATTACCGCCGATTTCGACAACGACGGCTGGCCCGACATCTACGTCGCCTGCGACATGACGCCTTCGCCTGCTCTTCCGCAACAATCACGACGGCACCTTCGAAGAACGGCGTCGCAGCGGGTGTCGCCTACAACGCCGACGGCCGCCTGCAGGCCGGCATGGGCGTCGCGGCAGCCGATCTCGACGGCAATGGCTTTCTCGACATCGCTAAAACCAACTTCTCCGGCGATCTCATCTCGCTTCTACAAAAACGAAGACGGCCATTTCTTCACCGACGTCGCGCAAGCAGAGCCGGCCTCAACAGCCGTCAACTCCTCGGCTGGGGCGTCGCCTTCCTCGATGTCGATGAAGACGGCTGGCCCGACCTCTCACGGCCAACGGCCACGTCTACCCCGAAGGGAGATCGAAGGCCTAACGGATCCCCGCTCGTCGGCGAACACTACCGGCAAAAGACACTTCTGTTTCACAACCTCGGCAACGGCCATTTCGCGGACATCACCGATCAGCGCCGGCGAAGCGCTTCGCAACTCCCCGCCCCGCACGCGGTCTTGGCCGTCGGCGACCTGGATGGCGACGGCCGCCCCGAGATCGTCATCGTCAACATGAACCATACTCCCAGCCTTCTCAAGAACATCGTCACCCGCCGCAACTGGTTGCGCGTTACTCTCACCGGGACGCGTTCGAACCGCAGCGCCATCGGCGCCCGAGCCACCTTACCGCTCGGGCCGCCAGCAAGATGAAGGAAATCGTCGGCGGCGGCAGCTACCTTTCCCAGAACGAGGCCGCTCTTTATTTCGGTCTCGGTGACGCGAAACCAGTGGAACGCCTCGACGTCCGATGGCCCAACGGGAAAACGGAAATCCGATCCAACATGCCGCCAATCGAACCGTTCATCTGATTGAGAGTGACGCTAGAGCGGGAGAATCTCTCGCGCCGCCGATGGCTTCAGATGGCCGCTCTCTCGTCTTCCGCCGCCGCTTTGGGCCGCGCCGAGTCGGCATTGCCGAGTCGTCGTTCGAGGCCAGTCCCATCTCGGTGGCTGAGCGCCGCGCCCGCATGGAAAAAGCGCAGCGCCTGATGCGCGACGAACGGCTCAGCGCCATCGCTCTTACGGGCGGCACCTCGCTTCTAGTACTTCAGCGGCGTCCGCTGGGGAAATAGCGAACGTCTCTTCGCCCTCGTTCTTCCGCAACGTGCGAGCCGTTTTTCGTCTGTCCCGCATTCGAACAGGATCGCGCGGGCGAACAGATCACGCGCCGGTTGGCGATCGGACCATATACAGATTCTGGTCTGGCAAGAGGACGAGAGCCCCTATGCCCGCGTCGGCTTCGGCCTAAAGGACGAACGCCACCACAGGCCGTATCGGCGTCGAGGAGACAGTCCGATTGGTGTTTTCCGACGGCTTGCCAAGGCGCTTCCGGCCGCCACCTTGACCAGCGCGACACCCGTAACCGCCGGCTGCCGTATAATCAAGAGTGCCTCACGAAATTCAGTTCATGCGGCTTGCTTGTTCCGTCACTCTTCAAGCGTATGAGTGGGCCTGGCGACGCCTGCGCGAGGGCATGACGCAGCACGAGTTCTCCGGTCTGATCTCAAGCGCATACGTCAGCTCGGTTTCCGCGGCGAGGCCAGCGTGCAGGTCGGGCCGTACTCCGCACTTCCGCACGGCTCCATGCAGCCGCCAGTCATTCGCGAGGGCAGGTCATTCTGATCGATGACGGATGCTCGGTGGAGGGCTACCAGTCCGACATCAGCCGCACTTTCGTTCTGGGAAACCCACCGACAGGATGCGGCGCGTATTCGACACTGTCCACGCGCGCAGGCCACTGCGGTCCGCACCGCCCGCCCCGGCGTGCCTTGCGAAGCAGTCGATGCCGCCGCGCGCAAAGTAATCACCGATGCCGGCTGGGGTCCCGGACTACAAATATTTCTCTCACCGGCTGGGGCACGGCATGGGAATGGATGGCCATGAATGGACCTATCTCGTCCGCGGCAATCGACTCCCCTTGCCGCCAACATGGTCTTCAGCGATGAACCTGGTATCTACATTCCCGGTGAGTTCGGCATCCGTCTTGAGGACGATATGCACATCACAGAAAACGGCGCTGAGCTATTCACCCCCAGAGCTCTTCTCTGGAACAGCCTTTTGCGACCTAAATCGATGCTTGTCGATCCCCAGCGCGCGAATCTTCGACTCCAATGTCGACGCTGGCACCCGAAGCCGCATAGCCGCACCGCGGGTCCCGACACTCGTCCGTTGCTCTGCGCCAGCGCGCTCTTCCACGATCTCGCGCTCCTGGTCCCGCAAATATTATTCTTCCCATTACCCGCGGCGGCTGCCTCAGCCTCCGCCGTCTGCATCAACGCCTGCGGATCCACGCGAACCACCCGCCATCCGACAGGATTACCGCGCGCTCGACCACGTTCTGCAGCTCTCGAATATTCCCGGGCCACGCGTAGCTGGAGAACAGGTCCATCGGCTCCCGATCCACCCCGCGATCCGTCCCCCATGCGCTGGGAAATCGCCCGACGAATGCGTCCACCAAAAGCGGAATGTCCTCCGGCCGCTTCGGAGCGGGCGGCACCTCGATAGGAAACACGTTCAACCGGTAATACAGATCGCTCACGGAAAGACCCCTCCGCGATCGACTCCTGCAGATTCCGATTTGTCGCCGCTATCAACCGGACATCCGCGTGGATCGTCTGCGTTCCGCCGAGCCGCTCAAATTCGCGTTCCTGCATCACGCGCAGCAGCGCCACCTGAACATCCAACGGAATTTCGCCGACTTCGTCGAGGAATAAAGAGCTTCCCGACGCCATCTCGAACCGGCCAATCCGCCGCTGTGTCGCTCCGGTAAAAGCTCCCCGCTCATGTCCGAACAGCTCCGATGCGATCAACGCCTCCGGCAGTGCAGCGCAATTAATCTTCACCAGGCTCTTCTTACCCCGCGACGATCGGCGATGAATTGCGCGTGCGACCAACTCCTTGCCCGTACCCGTCTCGCCGCAGATCAACACCGTCGCGTCCGTGGTGGAAACGCGTTCCACCGCCTCCTGCACGCGCCGGATCGATGCCGACCTGCCAATCATCTCGTCCGATTCGTCCGTCTCGGCAATCTGTTGTCGCAACAAGACGTTCTCGGCCTGCAACTGGTCCTTCAGCATCCGGATCTGCTCGTATGCCAGCGAGTTCGCGAGCGCCGTGCCCACGATGACGGAGATGTCTCCCATCAAAGTCACCTCTTCGTCGGTAAAAGGATTGGGCGTCCGACGGCTGAAAGCCAAGGCGCCCACAAGGCTGTCGCGCACCGTCACCGGACAAAGCACGCATGCCCGTATCCCGAACTCGATCAGCTTCTTGTCGAACTCGAATACCGGCCCCGACTCCACCAGGTCGTTCATCACATAGGGGCGTCCCTGCCGCGCGGCATACTCGAGGCTCGAACCCGCGAGGGGCTTCACGATCGGGATGCGGCGGCTCACTTCTTCCGGTGAAAGATTGAACCCGCGGGCCACCAGATCGTGGACAGTGTCGCCTTCTTGCCGGGGGACGCCGCTGATATGGATCGAGCGCGTCACCACCTGGTCGCCTTCCACGGTGATGAGAACTAGCGAATCGATCGCCGCCAGAGGCTGCAAAGCCTTAGCGACCGCATCCGTCACATCCGGCAGTTCCAACGGCGCATTCACGATGCGGGAGATTTCGAGCAGCAGCCCGTAGCGGTCCGCATGCGACGCGATCCCCAACTCAGCCATGTAAAACAGTTTAGCGGCTGGACCGCGAGGCTTTGGAAAAAGCCCGTTAACTCGCTGAAGCAAGCTGCCGCGCACCGAGCGCACTCGTCAGGATGGTGCGCAACTCAGCGCGCGCGCGAAACAGACGGCTCTTCGCCGCCGCAACCGAAATCCCCATTGCGTCGGATAGATCACGCATGCTGAGACCTTCCAGCTCATGGAGCATCCAGGTAAGCCGAAGCGGAGCTGGAAGTCGCCCGAGCGCCTGCTTGATGGCAGCCGCTGTCTCGTTCCGTTCAAACATCTCATGCGGCCCCGCCAGCCGCGAACTCGAAAATAACGGTACGGAAGGTTCGATCAGCATATCGGCCAGACTCACAGTCGTCGTCCGACGTAACTGGCGCAGCCGCATCAAGCATTGATTCACTACAATCCGGCTGATCCAGGTGGAGAAGCGTGCTTCTTCCCGAAAACCGGATATATGTCTAAGCGCGTTTCCGTATGCGGACTGCACAGCATCCTCTGCCTCCGTCGGCTCGCGCAGAATGGATCGGGCAAGACGGAGAGACTGCGCGTAATGCGCCTGCAAAAGCGCGTCTAACGGCTCTCCTTGGACAAGTCGGTTCCCTTCTGAGGACGATTCATTTGGCACGCACTGACGATTGCAGTGTGGCTTCCAAAGCCAGAACCACGTATGTCATTGATTACAGGCAGGATTTCCGAAATCAAGCGCTTGGTATTCCCGAGATCTCACGAATTCGCGAAACCGATTCGCCGCTATTCGGCGATTATAGTTGACCCGCGATACGCAGCCGGAACAACCGCCAAAGTTGCCGGAAAGCGTCCTTCAACGCTGTATTGCCCAACCGCGGACTCGCCGAACGGTAGGTAATCGGAACCTCAGCTACCTTCAGCTTCCGGCAATACGTCTTGATCTCGGTTTGGAAGAAATGCGCCCGCGATTGGATGCCGCGGTCGAGTACCATCTGCAGCGCGTCGCGTGTAAACAGCTCGAAGCCGCTCGTCATATCAGCCAGCTTCGTCCCCAGCAGCAGATTGCTCAGCTTCGATCCACCCTTGCTCACCCAGTAACGCTTGGCCGAGCTGTCAACGATGCTCCCGCCCAACGCGAATCTGGTCCCAAATGCGCAATCGTAGCCCTGCGCCATCACATTCCAGAACTTCGGAATGTCTGCGGGGTCATGGCTGAATCCGGCGTCAATCTCCAGGATCCAATCGGAGCCCGCCGCGATCGCCTCTCGGTAGCCTCGAATGTAGGCGTCCACCAACCCTTTGTTCTCAGGAGCCCATACAACCCGCAGCCGCCGTTCCCGCTGCGCGTGGGCATCCAGCAGCTCGCGCGTGTTGTCTTTTGTGGCCCGGTCCAGAATCACGAAAAACGTGACATGGCCGAAATCCTCGGTTTGAGCCAGAACCGCGTCCACGAAGCGGACCGCATCATCGCCCTCGTTCGCCATCGGGCACACTACCCCAAGCGTTAATTGTGCGAGGTCGAGGGAAGTCTTTTCAGACACCAATAAATCCTGTGTAGGCATGTATTCGGAAGAGACGACGGGGGCTTCTAATATTCTAACAGCTGCGGGCAGAATAGGTTGCGCGGAAAGTACGACCAAGCACCAGATTGCGAGTTACACCCCTTAAGCGAGTTCTTCCGGCACCCCGAATAGCGTTCCCCGGCCGAGCAACCACAGCGGATCCAACCGGCGTTTCACGTCCATCATGGCCTGAATATGCTCCGGCTCGTATTGCACCGCCAGCAAGTACGCTTTCCATTTCCCTAATCCATGTTCCGCGGAAACCGTCCCACCCAGCGCCGCTGCCTTCTTCGCAAAGTCGCCCATCAACCCCTTCGCCACGGCAAGTTCCGCTTCCGTCGCAGGCAGCATGTTCACATGCGCGTGCGCGTCGCCCAAGTGCCCGTAGATCACGTAATGACCCGGCAGTTCCTGCTCCAGCCGCTCCCGGTAGAAATGCAACATCTCCCGATTGCGCTCGATCGGCACCGCGTAGTCCGTCCCCATCTTCATGAAGCCGCGGCTCAGCATCGTCGCATTCACACGTTCCGGAAGAGCGTGCCGTAGCTTCCGGAAACGTTCGCGATCGGCCGCCCCTACGGCAAACCACGACCCTTCGATCAGCGCCCTTGCCTCGGCAAGCCGGCGTTCCCAACCTTCAATGTCATCGCCTTCCGCTTCAATCAGCAGCGCCGCGCGCGCTGTCCCCGGAATTTCGGGATACAGATCCCGCAGAAGATCGAGCGAATTCGCATCCAGATACTCGAGCATCCGCAACTCCGGCACCGGCCGCCATTGCTCAATGGCATCCAATGACGCATCGTCCCCGTTGAAGAACACCACCGCGCTGAACAGCTCCGGGGGCACCGGTAAAAGCTGCAACTCCGCCTCGAGCACTACGCCCAGAGTTCCCTCCGACCCGCAGAACAGGTCGACCCAGTCCATCCCCGGACGCAGCGCGTATCCTACCGTGTACTTCGTCGTCGCCGGTACCGGAATCGCCGGAACCGCAAACGGCGCCGCTTCTCCGCGCCGGAACTCCCGCACGGTTCCGTCCATCAGCGCCACACGCAACGCCCGCACGTGCCGGCGCGTGCTCCCAAACCGGAAACTCCGAGACCCGCTCGCATTCGTCGCGATCGTGCCCCCGATAGACGCGGTATTCTCGGTCGGATCCGGCGCATAGAATTGCCCGGTTGCCAGCGCCGCTCGGCCCAGATCCACCAGCGTTACCGCAGCCCCCACCCGCGCTTGACCCGCCCTAATCTCAATACCTCGAAACTTCTCGAGCGACAGTACCCACCCGCCCTGCGCCACTCGCGCGCCGGTCAAACCCGAGCCGCTCCCAAGCACCGTAACCGGCATCCGCTTGGCTCGCGCTTCGTTCAATACCGCCACCACGCCCGCTTCGTCGGCCGGCGCAAATGCCGCCTCCGCCCACCCCTCGAACCCGGACGCATCGCGAACGTAATCTGGAATCACCACCGCACTTGACTCGATAACGCTTGACTCGACAACGCTTAACTCGTGAGCCGCTGCTTGCTCAACCGCTCCAAAATATGCACCGGCGCGAGCTCCCGCTCGGCCAGACTGTCCTTGGAAATGATGAATGTCTGCTCCACCGCATGCTGCCCGGAGAGTACCGAGTGCGGCACCACATCGGTGAACACCATCCACGCCGAACCCGCCGGAAACGAGAATCGGTACTTCGGGCAATCTCGCTGGTACGCCTCGTTGCCCTTCAGATAGTCGTGGAACCCCAACATGAACTGGTCATAGGGCGACCGGTCCAAAACCGGCAACCCGACCGCCTTCGCGGCTATTCGCAGATACCGCAACGGCGAATGACCCCCCGCCGCTGCTGCCTGCAACCCCGCATCAGCAGCATACTGTTCAGCTGTCTTTTCAAACGGATCCGATGTCACCCACACCCGCTCCCTGCTCGGGTTGATATTGGCGAAAAATCGCAAGATCAAGTCGCCGTTCGTCGGCCGCGTAGGAAACGCATCCGTGTGCAGCAGGTCGTTACGCTTCTTCCATGAAAGATCACGCCCCTCTTCCTCAATCCCGCGGAAACTTGCGTAGTCTAATCGCCACTTCTCCCGATAATGTGGAAACAGATCCCCCAAAAACTTGGCCGACTGCTCGGAAAAATGGCGCAAACTCGTCCGCACCTGCTCCTCCACGCCTGCCTGCGAATCTCCCAACCCAGACACGCGATCTAGCTTCGGCCGGTACGCGATGTTCTTGTGCAGATCGCTTGACGTCTGCACCGCGTTCAGCAGATTCCTCCGGTCCTCTTCCGAAAACGGAAATGGCACCTGCGGGAAAAAGAGAATGTTCCCTTGCTCCAGCGCCCGCGAACACTTCATCGCGTCATTGTTCAATCGCCTTGGATCGATCAGCTCCATACGTGAGTCTCGCTCTCCATTCTCTCCCCTTCAACTCCCCCCAAACGCAATTTCCAGATCGACCACATGCCCTGGCAGCTTCTTCGCGGCCACGCGCCACTTTTTAAACTGCCGGACATCGACCGTCTTTCCGAACGCCTGGTAAAACTCCGTCGGATATCGAGCCTCAAAAGCAGCGCCCGTCTGCGCCGTCCAGGCTAAACGTGCCTTCGCCTCCTGCTCCGGCGTGAGTCCACTGAAATTCACCTTCCCCAAACGATACAGAGGTCCACGTTCCACTGGCACGCGCAGCGTCAACACATGCCGCTGCTCATCAAACACTCGCTCCGGTGTCGCCGAAGCGTCCAGATAACCCGCGCGCCTCAAAACACCTGCCGCCTCGTCAATGCTCCGGTCGATCTCTCTCCAGTTCGCCACCTCCCCCACTTTGAACTTGGCGGACTTCTCCATCTCGTCGGCAGGCACTCCTTCACCGGAAAACTGCACCCGCCCTAGCGTGTACTGCGGCCCTTCCTCGATCAGAGTCGTCACTGTCACCGCATCTTCCCCGGCCACCTCCATCTTGACTCCCGGAAAAGCCACCCGGTACATCCCATGCTGCTCATACAACCCACGTAGATTCAGATCCACCGCGCTCCGGAATCGGCGCTCCATATACCCATCGGTCCCCACCACCCGCAGCATCATCTCCCGCAATTCGGCCTCGGACACCTCGTGTTCACCCGTGAATTTCAGCGCCGTAATCTGCGGCAAAACGTCGGGCCGGAACGACAAAATACTCCCGCCGTGAGGCCCCATCTCCGTTTCCATCTGCGACACCATATGATGACCGTGTAACTGTCCCGCTAAGTGCCTCTCCACTTCGTGCGCCAAATAGTCCTGCGCCGCGCCTGCCCCCGGAACCTTATGATCGAATGCCGGAAAACGCGCTGCCAGCCACGTCCAAACCTCCGCCTCGTCCACCCCGGGCACATCGATCGTCGCCGGCGTCAACCCGGGCTGATCCACGACGGACAACGTCACCACGAACCCTTTCTTCGCGCCCTCCTTATATTGGTACTGGACATCCGCAAACAGTCCCGAATCCCCCAACTTCGCGCACGCCTTCTCGATCGCCCCCTTATCCACTGCCATCCCTCGCGTAAGTCCCGCCATCTCCATTACGGTCGCTTCGGGTACGGTCGTCCCCGTAATCACCACGGCTTCCAATGGATACGTCTGCCCGTACAAGCTCCCTGCCAACACACCGAAGGAAACAAAAATTCGTAACATAGAGTCAGCTTTGACGATGGGCATCAGGCTACCACCGAATCGGACAACTTCCAAGAAAACCCTGGAACGCGTGCTCTCCCGTGCTGGACTCGGCTCCCGCACCGAAGCTCGCTCCTGGATTCACGCTCGCCGCGTCGCCGTTAACGAACGCGTCGTCGAAAACCCTGATCAATGGGTCGACGCCCGCCACGACCGCATCGTCTTCGACGGCAAACCGGTCCGTGCCGCACAGAAGCGTTATGTCCTTCTCTATAAGCCCAAGGGTTACCTCACCACTTATAAAGACCCCGACAATCGCCCCACCGTCTACGACCTTCTCGAAGGGGTCGACACCTGGCTCGGTCCCGTCGGCCGCCTCGACCTCGAGACCAGCGGCCTCCTTATTCTCACCAACGACAACGATCTGGCCGAACGCCTGACCAATCCCGACTCGCACGTCCCCAAGACCTATCTCGTCAAAGCTTCTACGCGCCTCTCCGATGAACAGCTCACTCAACTCCGCTCCGGTGTCGAACTCAGCGATGGCCCTACTCGCCCCGCACAAGTCGAGCGTATCCGCGATTCGGGCAGTTACACGCACGTGGAAATCACCCTCACGGAAGGCCGCAACCGCCAGGTCCGCCGCATGCTCGAAGCTGTAGACAGCAAGGTCTTAAAGCTAGTCCGCACCGCCATTGGCCGGATCCGCATCGGCGACCTGCCCATTGGAACGTGGCGCGAATTCTCGCCCAAGGAACTGTGACTCCCCTCGAAGCGGCCTTAGTCCAAAAGTTGAACGACGGTTCTCTCGAACTCGCACCGGGGCTCGTCCGCGTCTCCCGCGTCCTAAACTGGGGTAACTTCACGATCCAATCCTTCCACGTCACCGACGGTTCAAGAGCGCTTCACGTCAAGCTCACCCGGACCGCGGAACAAGATGGCATTCGCCGCTGGATGCACGTCCATCAGACACTTACCGCTAACTACCACGCGCCCCGCGTTCTTGCCTGGCTCGACTTACCTGGCACGGATTACGGCGGAATAGTCTTCGAAAATATCCAAGGCTCCACTTGGAACCCGACCGAACAGCCGGAATGGGCCGAGCCCTTAGCCGCCACGCTCGCCCGCCTTCATGCCGATCGCGCCCTCGCCAATCTTCTCCCCGAAACTGCCTATACCTACCGGGACTGTTGGAATCTCCGTTACCGCGAACAATTCGAACAGGATCTCGCCGTCATCCGCGACGCACCGCCCCCTTTCCTAGCTCCGGCTGTCTTCTCCTGGATGGAACGCGAATCCCAACTCGTCGTCAATCTGCCCCAGACTGACAGCGGCTTCGATCCGCCCGCTCGCTCGCCCTGTCACTGGGACGTTTGGGGAAGCAACGTCCTGCTCGCAGATCAAGGGGACTTCTTCCTCCTCGATTGGGACGATCTCGCGCTTGGCGATCCTGCCCTCGACTGCGCCTCACTGCTGTGGCCGATCGTCTCCGAAGGAGTTCACCCCTGGCAGCGCTTCCTCCCGGATGCGAGCCGCGACCCGCAGTTCTCCGCGCGAATGGAGTTGCACGTCCGCGCTCTCACCCTCGACTACACCATCGACGTCTTGGCCGATTGGGTCGAATGCGATGTCCCCGAGTGGATGGACGAAGTGCGCCTGCGCAAACAATCCGATCACCTGCAATTCCTCGACCTCTACCGCGCGCGCTGGGGCTAAAATTCATCTGATTGCCCAGTTCCGAAGTCGGGGAAATCTGTTGTAGTTTGGTGGGAAATCGTGTCCTTGCAACATCAACACCATGCCGCTTCTGAGCCCTCGATAGACTTCACTCCGGAGATGCTCGCCCGACTCTCTCCGCACCGCGTCCACGAATCCAACTGGATCAAGTCCCTCCTCTGCACCAGCGGCTTACATAACTGGTACAAGATTGAGGACGCAGGGATGACTCGCGCTCAGCAGATTCGATTCTGCCGTTGGTGTACCCACGTGAGGGTCGCTTAGTGGAACCGGCCTACTTGGAAGTCGGCCGTGAATCGTCGTCCCTCTCCTTCACCTCCGACTGCCCTTTGGCTAACTGAGATGCAATCCATTCTTCATACTCAAGTTGCCGTTGGACATCGTCAAGAATCTCCCCGGATGCCGATTCCGAATCCTCTCCCAGCCGCCGCAAGGCCACATTCAGAACGTCCCGAAGATCCACCGACGCGCCACGCATCCTGCTGATCTCAGCGCAAAGCTGCACCAGAAGATCGAAATGATAGCCGTCGAGAAGAGGCGTGCTCTCGTCGATCGAGCGAGCGTGCAGTTGGAAGCGCGCGAGCCGAAGTGCCGTCCCGGGTCGGACCGCGGTGGTTTGGCTTAACACCACGATCATCCCGACGACACCGTAACAGCCGAGGGCGGCAATGTCGCCGATCTGCGAAATTCGGAATGAATGGACCGGCTCCATAAAGAAGTAGTTCACCACCGCCCCGCCGGCGGCCATGGTTCCAAGACCCAGGTAACGGTGAACGGAGAGGCTCGTGCCCACCGAGATCACCGCCGCGATCACGAGCATCAGATAGCCTAAATTCATCCCGGTTGCGCCTGGCACCCGCCACTTTACTACACACAAACCGGTAAAACCGGGTGTACGAAAGCGCGCCGCGAAAATGGTACGCTTTCACGATATCTTTCACTTACCGCAATACAATAACGCCCGGCTCAGTATCCCGGGCAGCGCCCAACTCGCGGCCGTTCGACCGCATCTGACCATGCAGTTGTCCTCCGATCAGGCTAAATTAAAGCTGTTGCTCTTGAAAAACGTGACATCTACAAAGGGACGTTCCCATTGACTGACAAGATTTCCCTCAAGAGCGCGCCCATGGCGAAGGTGGTGGTCGCTACCACCGTCATGCTCTCGTTTATCTCGTTCTGGAGAGCAGCCGCCATCGTCCTGAGCGATCTCGCCTCCTCCGCGTACTATGCGGGCGGCATCGCGGAAACCCAGATCGGCAAGTCGGCCCCTTGGTTCATCCTCGGCATCATGTTGTTCTCGTACGCCGTAAAAGCTATCTACATTGAGAGCTGCAGCATGTTCGTGCGAGGAGGTGTCTACAAAGTTGTGCACGAGGCGATGGGCGGAACGCTTGCCAAGCTCTCCGTTTCCGCGCTCATGTTCGACTACATCCTGACCGGCCCGATCAGCGGCGTTAGCGCGGGCCTCTATCTCGCCGGGCTCGTCAACGAGATCGGCGACCGGTTGGACATTCCGAGTCTCCACTTCTATCCACCCTGGTTTCGCCGCGCGTTCTTCGCCGTGATCGTCACCCTTTACTTCTGGCGTCAAGAACCTGAAAGGATTGCACGAATCCAGCGAGAAGGCCCTCCGAATCATGCAGATCACGACCGTGATGGTGGTGATCCTGGTCGCTTGGTGCCTCCTGACAATGATCTTCAAGGGCTACCAGCCCGTTCCCTTCCCAACCGCAAACAATATCCGCTTCGGCCCGGGATCGCTCGGTTGGCTCAAAGGAACGGTCGCACCAACGATCACAGCCGTTGCCATCCTGGTCGGCTTGGGGCATTCCCTCCTCGCCATGAGCGGATTCGAGACGCTCGCGCAGGTGTACCGCGAAATCGCGTCCCCCAAGTTGAAGAATCTCAAACGAGCCGGGAACCGTCATCTTCCTGTACAGCATGCTCTTCACGTCACTCGTCTCCTTCTTCGCAGTCATGCTGATCCCCGATCGGAGAGCGCGGCAAGTATCTGGACAATCTCATTGGAGGACTCGCCATTTTTCTGGTCGGACCGGCGGCTTTGAAGCTGCTTTTCACGCCTTCGTCGTGGTCGTCGGCACGCTGATTCTGGCTGGCGCGGTGAATACCGCCATCATCGGCTCGAACGGCGTCCTCAACCGCGTCGCCGAAGATGGAGTCCTGCCCGGCTGGTTCCGTAAACCGCATCCCGATTCGGCACTACCAGCCGCGTCATCAACACCTCGTCCTGCTTCAAATCGTGACCATCATTCTCAGCCGCGGAGACGTGAACATGCTGGGCGAAGCTTATGCGTTCGGAGTCGTATGGAGCTTTTCCATGAACGCGCTTTCCGTTCTCGTGCTGCGCTTCAAGATGCCCGGAATCGCGAATGGAAGGTGCCGCTGAATTTTCATATCCGCGGAGTAGAAATTCCGGTAGGCCTGGGAATGATTACCCTTTCCTTTTCACGCTCGCCTGTATCAACCTACTGACCAAGGAAGTCGCGACCATCTCCGGGATTCTCTTTACCTTGACGTTCTTTGCGACCTTTGCCATCTCCGAGAAGCTGAATCGCCGCCGGCATGAAGCCGCCACGACCAGCCGTGGGGAGCATTTCCAGCTTGAGCAAAGCGAAGAAGTGTCTCAGGGAACGGTGAACGTGCGCGTCGGAAACGTGCTTGTCGCCTGCCGAAACCCTCATCACCTCGAGCATTTCCAGAAGGTCCTCGACAAGACGGACACGCGTAAGGTCGACATTGTTGTGCTGTCCGTACATCGGGTCACGGCGGCTGCTTCGGGCGAATTTGACTTAGAGCCCGATCAAATCTTCGCCAGTGTGGAACAGGAACTCTTTTCTAAAGTAGTTGCGATGGCCGAGACATCGGGCAAAAAGGCCAACCTGCTGGCCGTGGCTGCGGCCAATCCGTGGACTGGTATCGTCCAAACCGCCGCCAAATTGGGTTCCGCGCGGGTAGTCACGGGTTTGTCACCGCATTTTGCCGACAACCCGTTCGAACAGGGAAAAGTAGTCGGTGAAGCTTGGGAAGCATTGCCGGCCCCCCGACCCTCCCTCACCTTGGAAGTGGTTCTCCCCGACCACACGAAGTCTCTGTTCTTCAACCTCGGCCCCCACCCGCCGCGATTATGGCCGGAAGACGTAGAGCTCGTGCATGAGCTCTGGCTGGAACTAATCGGGAAAGGACTGGGATCGAAACTCCATCATCGTGACGTCGTTGGTGTCGCGCTCCGGCGGCTTCGCGAGCAACTGCACTCCCCCGAGGAGCGAACGATTATTGACGACCTGGCGGCGGAAATGCTCCACCACCCGTTTCCGGACTCCATGCCGGCCTTGAAAGAAGATTCCGAGGACAAGAACGAGTAGCTGTCGAGCCAACCATTGCGTCTCGGAGAACCTCGCGCACAGCAAAAAAGGGCGGACCACTTTCGTGATCCGCCCCGGCACTGCTCTTTTTGGAACTACGGTGCCGATACCAGCGCCGGAATCAGCTTGTTCGCTTGCGGCGAGCCTACCCCGGTTACAAAGTCGTAGCCCGTGGTCGCTTTGCACAGCGTCCCGCAGCTTCCGTTCGTCCCGGTGGTCACATCGTGATAGTCGGCCTCCGCAGCCGGATACAGCAGGAATTGTACCTGGTTCAACGTCGCTTTCCCACTTCCTACCCGGATTGAGTTTGCGATGGCGAAGATACCGGCCCACTGCGGTGCGCCGATGCTCGTGCCTCCCCACTGCTCCCAACCCGTGTAGCAACTGGAACAGGCGTAGCTGCTGTAAGCCGGTACACCGGTCGACGGATCCGCATCATAGGCCACATCCGGTACACCCCGTTTACCCGTTGTCTGCACGCCGCTCTGGTACACCGGCTCTGCTTCGTACGTGCTCACGCCGCCGCCGCTGCTGCTCCATGCTTTCTCGCTCACATACGCGCCAGTCGAGGTGTTGATCGTCAGCGATGTCCCGCCCACGCCAACGACATACGGAGAGATCGCCGGTGCTTGTGCCCCGTGACCGCTATCCCCAGACGAAGCAACCATCACCACGTTGGGAACATTGAAGTGCACGTCGTCCGCGGTCTCGGTCGAATACTCGCTTCCCCCGAAGCTCATCGAAACGACGCTTGCTCCATTCGCCACCGCCGTATCCACCGCGGTGTACAGGTCCTCGAAGCTGTTGCTCGTTGCTTCCACCAGGATGATCTTGGCAGCCGGCGCGATCGCATGCGCCCATTCTACGTCGATCGCAACTTCGTTCGACCACCCGGTCGTGTCGGCCGGAGGCTTCGTGCCGGATCCATAGATCTTCTTGAAACAACCGTTCGCGGTAGTGCAAGTCGGCAATGCGAAGCGGGTACTGAACGTTCCGAGATCCGCTTCGATCGTCGGATCGTCATAGGCGTCCACAATGGCAATTGTTTGTCCCGCACCCTTGTACGGAATCAAATTAATACCATAAGCAACTTTAATTTTGCCGGGGAAGATTCCGGTAGGACCAGCATCGGGGCTTACATCAGGGTTGAAAATACGGTGAAGTGGGGGATACGCGTAGCCTTTACGCGTCGTTTGGGAGAAAGAAGGCACTGTGGTCAAAAGAAAGAAAACACTTCCGGCCACGAAACGTTGACGGCTAAAGTTCACGAAAGCTCCTTGATTCTGAAACGAGTTTTTCAAAACAGTCTTCTGTATTTCAGAAAGAATACCATTTGAATCCGACGATGCCCGGCGCGTAACGCACACCCGTGGTCCTGTCCTGAGGCGCTTAAATCAAGGACCCCCACGCACAAAGCTGGGACCACCTCAGAAGCGTCATAGGGACCGGACGATGGAGGGAAGGAGCTATTTAGGTGACGATCAACTTAAGAAGCTTTTTGTTGCGGGAAATTCATTTGTGTCCACGTCGCGATCATGTTATCTAGAGAGCCATGTTTCGTGGTCGTGCCGTCGCCACCCTGATGAGTTTCTTTCTCCTGTGTGCGCCGGTCAGGGCGTGGTTCGACGGAGGCCACATGGTAGTGGCTTACGTCGGGTACAAGAGGCTGAAACCGGCGACGCGGAAGCGGGTGGATGCGTTGCTGATGCTGAATCCGCTGTACCCGACGTGGATTGCAGGAGTGACCAAGAAACAAAGGGGATTAACGGCGTTTTTAAGTGCGGCGACGTGGCCGGACTGCATTAAGCAGAAGACGTGCGATCCGGGGTACACGAGCGACGGCGGCGATACACCGCCGGGGGAAGCGACGGATGCACAGAATATCGGGTACACGGATCTGTTGATGCATCGCTACTGGCATTTCGTCGATGTGCCCTACTCGGCGGGCGCGCCGGGATTGCCTGCCAAGGTTCCGAATGCGGAGACGGAGATCACGCTGATGATGCAGGCAATCGGCACAGATGAGGCCGACAACATTAAGTCTTACGACGTGGCGTGGTTGGAGCACTTGGTGGGGGACGTCCATCAACCGCTGCATGCGACGTCGCGGTTTACGGTGAATCATCCAAACGGGGACGCGGGGGGGAATTTTGTGCCGTTATGCGCGCGACCGTGCCGGGACGAATTGCATGCGTACTGGGACGGGCTGTTAGGTGATAAGCCTACGGTGGCGCAGGTGACGACGCAGGGGAATGCGTTGTTGAAACGGAAAAAGCCGGCGGGGGCGAGCGAGACCGCACCGGAAACGTGGGTGAATGAAAGCTTCAACTTGGCAAAGACGGTCGTGTATGTCGCGCCGATCATCGACGACAACAATCCGGCTGTGACGATATCTCCGCCGCCGGACGCCGCATACAGCCAGAATGCTTTGCAGGTGGCGCAAGCGCAGGTGACAGTGGCGGGTTACCGGTTGGCAGGGTTGCTGAATAGGAATCTGAAGTGAGGGAGTGGGCGTAGTAAGCGGTCTCACGCGCAGCAGGTTGGCCCACAACATTTCGCGGGCTTTGTGGCGCGGACAAAGGCGCTAAAGAACCTGCCCTGGACGGCGGGCGCGATCGCATCCACATCGGTGCCTTGCCCACTAAGAAAGGCGCGTGCATCCTCTATGTTGTAGACGCGGGTGGGTTTGATGTCGATGTTTTCGAAGCCAGCTGCGGCGAGCTTGCTGGTGTATTCGGACTGGTCCAGAGCACCGGCGATGCAGCCGACCCAAAGGAGCATATTTTCACGCACGGGGGCGGGAATTTCGCCGCGCGTGACCACGTCGGAGACGGCGAAGCGGCCGCGCGGTTTGAGGACGCGGAAAGCCTCGCGCAGCACCCGCGCTTTATCGGCGGAAAGGTTGATGACGCAGTTCGAGATGACGACATCGACCGAGTTATCCGGCAGCGGAATGTGTTCGATCCGGCCTTGGAGAAACTCCACGTTGTCGACGCCTGCCTTGCGTTGGTTTTCTCGGGCGAGGGCAAGCATTTCGTCGGTCATGTCCAGACCATACGCTTTGCCGGTGGGGCCGACGCGGCGGGCGGAGAGGAGTACGTCGATGCCTCCCCCGGAGCCGAGATCGAGTACGGTTTCGCCGGCCTGTAGTTGGGCGAGCGCGGTCGGATTACCGCAGCCGAGCGAGGCGAGGACGGCCTCTGGTGGCAATTCACCGGTTTGCGCCGCGTCGTAGAGGTTCGAGGTGATCGGGTCGCAGCAGCCGTCGAGCGCCGCTGACGCACCGCAGCATGAACTGCCGCCCGCACTGACGCGCAGCGCGGCTTGTCCGTATTTATCTTTGACGACTTGTGTGATGTCCATGGTGGCGTCCTTTCGTTTCTGCCTTAGCGGGATAGTTTGACGATGGCTTGGGGTTCGACGGCTTTGTTGCGGGTGCAGCATTCGGCGTAAAGGAAGCCGAGAAGCTGTTCGAGGGCGTCCGCGTTCGCCGAATAGCGGAGGAAGGTGCTTTCGCGCTGAACCCGCGTTAAGCCCACGTTTTTCAGTTTTTCCAGGTGATGAGAGAGCGTGGACGCGGTGAAGCCCAGTTCTTCGATGATTTCACCAACGACCATGCCATCCGGGTGAGCCGAGAGGAGAAGGCGCATGATGCGGAGGCGCGGGCCGGTGCCCAAGGCGGAGAACATTTCGGCAAAACGGTCAACCTGTTCTTCGGTGTGTTTGGTTCGGACGGCCATGTGGCTTGCTTCGTTACTTTGATAATAATCAAATCATCGAATGACTGCAGGGACACTCTTGATCTTTTCACTTGTTGAGGTCCATGCCATCAGGTATAAATGTGACTGCGCTCAATTCTATGTTTGCTTCCACGGATTCCCGCATTTCGAACAGAACGCTTTGGGCGGGTCGCGCAGTGAGCGCTCTGCCCGCGTTGTTTCTCCTTATGGACGCCGGCGGCAAGCTGATGAAACCGCGCCAGGTGGTGGAGGCGACGACACAGTTGGGGTACCCCGAATCAGCGATCTTCG
This sequence comes from Bryobacterales bacterium, assembly GCA_963738525.1. Lineage (GTDB taxonomy): Bacteria > Acidobacteriota > Terriglobia > Bryobacterales > Bryobacteraceae > Bog-113. The sequence goes on along the minus strand of CAVTXC010000007.1, from coordinate 164,584 downwards.
GAATGGGCGTGGCGCTGCTGGTTTGCACGGTCCTGTATGTGATCCCGCGCACCGCGATTTTAGGCGCAGTTCTGTTGACCGGTTATCTAGGCGGAGCGGTGGCGACGCATGTGCGCGTGAGTGCGCCGGTTTTCAATCTCCTGTTTCCGGTGATGATGGGTGTCCTGTTGTGGGGTGGTTTATGGCTGCGGGATCGGCGAGTGCAGGAGCTTTTGCCGTTGCGCGCGACGCGGTAGAGTTTATCGCCCGTGAGCGGGTGGATAAGATTGACGAATGGGTTTTGACCAGTATCACGAGCCACCGAATGAATTGCCGGAGGAGACGCGCACCTTTGCGCGCATGATCGCTTCGCTAACCGAAGAGGCCGAGGCGATCAATTGGTATGAGCAGCGCCTTGCTGTCGAAAAAGACAAAGACGCGAAGGCAATTATGGAGGACGCGCAAGGCGAAGAGTTCAAACATTTCGGCATGGACCTGGAGTTTCTGCTGCGGAAGAAGAAGAAATGGCGAGGGATATTGCAGGGAATTCTGTTTCAGGACGGCGACATTGTGAAACACGGGGAAGAGGCTGAGAAAGAGAACGAATAGAGATTCAGGTAGGTCCGAGAACGCCCACTCGGCTCTGTGGATCTTGCCCGTCGCGTTTGGCGCGCTGACGGTCGGCTTGGCGGCGAGGATGTTGTGGTATATGCGGTGGTCGGTGAGCAATGCGCTGCGTACCGATGAGTGGGTGATGCTGGAAGAGCTGTGGCGTTTTCATGATGGGCGCTACCCGCTTTCCTACCTTTGGCAGCCCTACTGGGGACACCGGGCGGTGATCCCGCGCTTGGTGATGCTGGTCGACGAGCGCTTCTTCGGGTATTCCAATGTGGTGCTAGCAGCGTTGAATCTGGCAGCACAATGCGCGTCACTGGTGGTGCTGAGTTGTCTCGTTTGGCGGCTGCTCGCGGCAAAGGGACGATGGCTAGCGGTGCTGGGGATTGCGGTGAGCGCGCATTTTTTGTTGTCCGCGCTGCAGATGGAGAACTTCGCGTACGGCATGGGGATGCAGTACACGCTGTTCGTGCTGTTCAGTCTGGGAGCGCTGTGGGCGATGGGAAAGACGCGCTTCGGGACGTCGATGATTTGCGCTACAGGTGCTTGTCTTTGCTTAGGGAGCGGATTGATTCTGTTTCCGGCGCTGGTATTTGAGGCGACCGCGTGGCGTGCGAAGCGATGGATGGTGTGGACGATCGCGGGCGTGGGCCTTTGTTATGGCGCGGCGTATGCGGCCGGGTACAACAACGCTGGCGAGGGCATGGGGATGTTGGAGATGCTGCGCCGGCCCTGGAGTGCGGCGTTGGTGGCTTCGATGTTTCTGGGCGGTCCGGTTTCGAATATCGCGCTGGGTTGGGGCGAAGCTGTTGGGGTGCTGGGGTTGGTGGCTGCCGCGTATGCGGGGTTCCGGTTGTGGAGGAGCGCGCAGCGGAGAACTGAAAGCGTGGTGTTGACCGGTTTAGTGTTGTATTTGGCGGCGGTAGCTTTCAGCATCGCGCTTGGCCGGATCACGCCGGAATGGCTCGCGGCGCACGGCGCGGGACCGCTGCCCAGCCGGTACTTCACCATTCCATTTCTGTTTTGGGCGGCGCTTTTTGCATTGGCGGCGTCGTGGGGCGTGTCCGTTGCAGACCGGGTGGCGTTTGGGGCGGTGTGCGCTGGGGTGTTGGGGCTGACGGTGGGGATGGTGAAGCCGCAGATGGTGGTTTCGGAGTCGTGGTTTCACTACTACCGACGGATGGATGCGGCGGCCGGGGGGTTAATCGTGGGCGCGGGGGACCAGCTATGGATGTCAACAATGTATCCGGATCAGCATCTTCTGGATCACTGGAGCTCATACCTCCGCGAAAGGCGGCTGGGCGTGTTTGCGGAGCCACGGGCGCGATGGATGGGCGCGCGATTCGAAGGCTTGGCAATGCAGGAAGAGCAGGGCTGCGGGGGTGCGATCGAGCAGCGGACCAACGTCGAGAACGGCGCGGAGCGGGTGGAGGGGCATGTGCGCGGTCCGGGGGTTTCGATGTGGAGGAAGTCGGACGTGGTGTTGGTTGGGACAGACGGGATGGTGGCGGGAATAGCGAGAACGCTGGGGGAAAGTGATGGTGCAGTAGGCGAGCGATTTGCTGGGTATGTGCGGGAGGGCGTCCGAGTGACGCCTTATCTGGTGGATGGCGCGAGCACGGCTTGCCGGCTGGGCGCGAGTTAGAAGATTTTGCGGATAGCTTTGCCGACGCCTTTGCCTATCTGGGCGGTGCCTTTGAGGGTGCCGACCGAGACGTCCTTCCCTGCTCCGAGGGCTCCGCGTCCGAGCGATGCGGAGGCGTCGATGGGATGGAGCGTGACGAGGTCGAGCGCGCCGTTCGCTGTTCCTTTGGCGAGTTCGCCGGTGCCTTTGAGTGCGCCGGTTCCGATGCTGCCGGCGCCGCGGCCGATCTCGCGCGTGGCTCCGACGGCGGGCTTGCGGCGAGGCGGTGGGTAGTAGGCGGGTGTTGGGGAACCCGGAGCCTGCGCGGCGGGCGCAGCCTCCGGCTGAGAGTTGGCGGAAGACTGCGCAACGGCCGGGGTGAATGACGCCAGCGCGAAAATAACAGTGGGGAATGCGAGGCGGGCGAAGGACATCGGTTTTCTCAGCGTAGCGCTTTTGGCGGACACGGCCTTACGCAGAGGCGCGCTTAATCGGGTGACGCGGGAGGAGAGGACCGGGTTGCAGGGATTAGCGGCAGCGCGTCCATCGCGAGCGTTTGCGCGGTTTGCAACCACGCGGCGGCCGTAAGCGCGCCGGAGCGGAGCTGCTGCACAATGCGATCCGGGTCGAGGGTCTGATCGGAGCGGGAGACGGTGGCGCAGTCCGGATAGAAGCGGGGGGCCAACGGGCGGTCCGGAGGGAGGATAACGGCGCCGGACACAATGCCGCCGGCGATTTGCTGGCGCTGGAGAACGTCGAAAAGTTTCCCGCGCGGGCTTCGGACGAGGTGACTCGTTTCCGGGACACAGGTGATGATCGGCCCCAGATCACCCACTGTCCTATCCGTGAGAAACGACCGCAAGGTTTGCCGGTCCTAACCCAAACAGGGAGCATGAACCGCAGAGCAACCTGCTCCCAGGTGGTGCGATTTAAGGTGGTTAGGAGGTCGGGAAACGTTAGGCGAGCGAGAGATTCCTCCAAGTCGATGGGCAAGTCCAACAGAGAGGCGGCGGGGCGGGAGTCCGGGTCGGGATCGCGAACGTTTAAGGAGCGAGAGCGAACGGTGCGGTCCGAAAAGCCAGGGTGAGAGCTAAATGGGAGTTTACTGGCGAAGAGTTCCGACAGGGCAAGATGCGTATCTCCGCTGCCTCCTCCGGTGCGGTTCGGAACCGGCGAAGCGGCAGACAAGTTCGTCACAACGAAACTCCTGGCGGATGGAGAACCGGGACGTGACGCGCGAGCAAAGACACCAATGCGTGGTCACGATCAGGACCAGAGCGGCATAGCCGGGGCTGAGCCAGGGGATGTGCAGGAGGACGCTGCGGAAAGGATTGTCGTTTATGAAGCTGTCGAGGAGACGAAAGGTGAGGTTGTGATTGCGCGCGAGCCAGGGCGTGAGGCGGGTATCGCCGCGATAGAACTGCGCGCACTCGTGCGCGATGGTGGCGCGGAACTGCGAGGCGGAGAGGATCTGCGGCAAGGGCATGCCGATTCCCATAACCCGGCGTGAACGGCGGCGGAGGGATCTCCCGAGTTGCGCCACGAAGGCGTTGAGCGTGGCGGTGAGATAGGAGTCGTCCGGCATCAGCTGGCCAAAGGCGCCGGTGATGCGACGTAGTTCGGCGGCGAGATGCGGGTGTTGTGAGGTCGATCCGGAAGTCGGGGCGGGAGCGGGAGCGGGAAGAAGCGCCCATAGGACGAAGCCGCCGGTGATGACACCGAACATGATGAGGACGCGGGATGGAATGAAGCTGGCGGAGCCATGAAGGCCGAAAACAATGAGAGTGAGACACAAGAGTCCAAACGCGAGGGTAAAAGGTACGACGCGGACACGAAGAGGGCGGCAAGGATTGCCCAACCCGTGATGGACCTGTGGCTGGAATACGCGAACGCTCTTCGGGGAGTTACTGCAATGTTAGGGGTTCAGCAGGTTGCCCCACGGAAATTCTAGGGACGGGGAGCAGCCGGGCGCGGTAAGGCGAAGCTCCGCGTGCCCTTTGTGAGCTTCGTTCTTCGGATCGAAAGGGAGGAAGCTAGCGCGGTAGGAGCCGGCAGGAGAGGCTACGGCATTGAGCTTGACCTCTTTCGAACCGGAATGGAGAGCGACCGTGATCTTGTCCCCGGGGTGCAGCCCATCGGCTTCCGCAAAGACGACTTCGCCGCGTGGGGTGAGATAGGTGGCGGAGAGACGGCATTTGCCATCGGTGACTTCGATAGGACGCGGAGTGATGCGAGCGAGGGCGCGCTGCGTTTTGTCCTGGAGGTTGACGAGACCGATGCGGGCTGGTTCGCCGCGAACTGTGTCGAGAGTCAGGTTGACGGTGTCACCGCTGGAAGTGACGTCGCCGTTCTTTTTGCAGAGAACGATGCCGGAGGGCGCGATGAAGGCGGGGTTGATCACCGCGGCAGGAGCGCTCTCGGTGACAGGCCACGTGACTACGGCGTAGGTACCGTCGTGGGGGAGACCGGAGACGACGAGATGGTACTCCAATCGCGTACCAGAGTGCGAGACTTCCTTTAGGGTTAACTGAGCGCCGGATGTGCTGGACTGGGCACCCCACTCGACGTAGGCTCCAGCAAGCTCGGCGATCTTTGCGGAAAGGTCGCTCTTTTGGTCCGCTTGTTTTTGCTCCGTTTGGGCGACGCCCGGAAGCGGGAGGGAGGCAGCGACAAAGAGCGCGAGGCAGAGCATGCGATACATGGGACTCCTAAGCGGCGGTTTGCGGTTCAAAGAGGGCGAAGACGGCACCCTGGGGATCGCCGATGATGGCGATGCGGCCCACGTTGGGCAGAGACATGGGAGGCATGTGGATAGTAGCGCCGTGCTCTTCGGCTTTGGTAGCGCAACCGTCGCAATCGGCGGTCTGAAAGTAGATCAACCAGTGGGCTGGTGCGTGCGGGGCGCGAGCGCGCACAGGCGGGATGCCACCAATGAACGATTTGCCGTTGCGGATGTGGAGATAACCGGAGGAGTCGTTTTGGGCGGCTTCGATGTCCCATCCGAGCAGGTCTTCGTAGAAAGGCTTGGCGCGGCGGGGATCGGGAGTGCTAAGGTCGGCCCAGCAGAAGGCGTTCTCCTCGCCCTCGACGGTGAAGCCGGGGTGGGTGCGCGCCTGCCAAAGGGCGAACGAAGCGCCCGCGGGGTCGGCCACGACGACCATGCGCCCGTAGTCCATCACATCGAAAGGCGGGCTGACAAGTTTGCCGCCGAGCGCGGAAACGCGGTCCGCGGTAGCGTCGACGTCAGTGACAGCGATGTAGAGCAGCCAGTGCGGTGGGACGCCCGCGGCTACCATGTTGGGCTGCAGCGTGTACGCGGCGGCGGCGCTTTCTCCATCGAGCCTAAAAGTGGTGTAGAACTGGCCCGGACCGATGGGGTCATCGGTGGCGGACCAACTGAACATCGTGGAGTAGAACTGTTGGGCGGCGTTCTGGTTGGACGTCGCGAGTTCAATCCAGCAGAAACTGCCGGGTGCGAGAGCGGTGGCTTCCAGCATTTGGCGAGTATACTGGCTGACGCCGCGAGGCGCTAGAGCAAATCAGCGGCGGTGAAGAAAAACGGAATTTCCTGGGCGGCGGTATCGGGCGCGTCGGAGCCGTGGATTGCGTTGCGTTCGATGCTCTCGGCGAAGAGTTTGCGGATGGTGCCCTCAGCGGCGTTGACGGGGTTGGTAGCGCCCATAACTTCGCGGAGCTTTTTGACCGCGTCATCGCGTTCGAGAACCATGGCGACCACCGGACCTTCGGTCATGAACGTGACGAGGCTGCCGTAGAACGGGCGCTCTTTGTGAACGGCGTAGAAGCCTTCGGCCTGCGCTTTGGCGAGGCGAGTCATGCGAAGGCCGCGAATCTTGAAGCCTTCTTCTTCGAGCAGCGCTAAGATGGCGCCGGTGTGGCCGGATTGGACAGCGTCCGGCTTGATGATTGAGAACGTTCGTTCCATGTTGATTACTTTGATGAGAGGCGGCTTTGAATTTTATCGCCCATATCGGCGGGCGAAGCGCACACAGTGATGCCGGCATCTTCCATGGCGCGGATTTTATCGGCAGCTGCGCCAGAGCCGCCGGAGATGATGGCGCCAGCGTGGCCCATGCGGCGCCCGGGCGGCGCGGTCTGGCCGGCGATGAAGCCGACTACGGGTTTTTTCACGTGCTGCTTTGACGTAGGCTGCGGCGGTCTCTTCGGCGTTGCCGCCGATTTCGCCGATCATGATGATGGCGTGAGTTTCGGGATCCTCATTGAACAGTCGTGAGGGCATCGGTGAAGCTGGTGCCGATGATGGGGTCGCCGCCGATGCCGATGCAGGTGGATTGTCCGATGCCGAGCTTGGTGAGCTGGCCGACGGCTTCATAGGTGAGGGTGCCGGAGCGGGAGACGACGCCGACGTTGCCCTCTTTGATGAATGTGGCCGGGCATGATGCCGATTTTGCACTTGCCGGGCGAGATAACGCCGGGGCAGTTGGGACCGATCAGACGCGACGGACTTGCCTTGCATGAATTCCCAGGCCTTGATCATGTCGAGGGCGGGTATGCCTTCGGTGATGCAGACGACGAGGGGGATGCCCGGCATCGACGGCTTCCATGATGGCGTCGGCCGCGAAGGGCGGCGGAACGAAGATGACGGTGGCGTTGGCGCCGGTCTCTTTGACGGCTTTTTCGACGGTGTCGAAAACGGGAAGGTCGAGATGCGTGGAGCCGCCTTTCCCGGGGGTGACGCCGCCGACTACGTTGGTGCCGTAGGCGATGGCCTGGGTGGCGTGGAACGTGCCTTCGCGTGCCGGTGAAGCCTTGGACGAGGAGACGGGTATTCTTGTCGACGAGAACGCTCATTTTAAGCGCGACCTCCGGCGAGGCTTACCACTTTTTCGGCAGCGTCGCGCATGCCTTCAGCGACAGTGAAGTTGAAGCCGGATTCGGCGAGGATGCGGCGGCCTTCTTCCACGTTCGTGCCTTCCATACGGATCACGATGGGGACCTTCACGTCGAGGTCACGGGCCGCGGCGAGTACGCCGTTGGCCAGGGTGTCGCAGCGCAGGATTCCGCCGAAGATGTTGATGAGCACGGCTTTGACGCCGGGGTCGGAGAGAAGGATGCGGAAGGCGTTTTTGATCTGCTCGGCATTGGCGCCGCCGCCGACATCGAGAAAGTTGGCAGGGCTCCCGCCGGCGTACTTGATGATGTCCATGGTGGCCATGGCGAGACCGGCGCCATTGACCATGCAGGCGACATTGCCTTCGAGCTTGACGTAGTTCAGGCCGAACTTGGAGGCTTCGACTTCGAGAGGATCTTCCTCGTTGAGGTCGCGCAATTCCAGCAGATCCTTATGGCGGAACATGGCGTTGTCGTCGAAGTTGATTTTGGCGTCGAGCGCGTAGACCTTGCCGTCTTTGGTGAGGATGAAGGGATTGATCTCGGCGAGGGTGGCGTCGTTGGCTTCGCAAGCCTTGGCCAGCGCGATCATGGCGGCAACCGCGGCATTGATGCTTTTGGCAGGAATGCCGATGCCGAAGGCGAGATTGCGGGCCTGGTAGGGAAGGAGTCCGTAGCCGGGCTCGATGTACCTCCTTGAGGATGGCGTGCGGGTCTTTTTCGGCGACCTCTTCGATCTCCATGCCGCCGGCGGCGGAGGCCATGAAGACGAGCTTTCCGAGGGTGCGATCGAGGACGATGCCGAGGTACAGTTCGCGGTCAATCGGGAGTGTTTCTTCGACCAGGAGTTGCTGGACAACGCGGCCTTCGGGGCCGGTCTGGTGGGTGACGAGGGTCATGCCGAGCATCTTTTCGGCAATTTGCGCGGCCTCTTCGGCAGATCTTGGCGATTTTGACTCCGCCGCCTTTTCCGCGGCCGCCCGCGTGAATCTGGGCTTTGACCACAACGCTGCCGCCAAGTTTCTTAGCCGCGGCTTCAGCTTCGCCGACCGTGTACGCAACTTCGCCGCGCGGCACGGGAACATCATACTTCGCCAGGATCGCCTTCGCCTGATACTCGTGAATTTTCATGATTCCGCTTTTGAGTCGGGTTGGGAAACTACAGGGGAACTGACGGGATGCTAGACCCGAAACATCCAGCCCGACTTAGAACTATATCATGGGGTACCGGACGGCCCGGAACGGCGGCGGCGAGGGCCGATATGCGGACAACCGAATGCTAGTGAAGTATCTCCATGCGGTGGCGGCGAGGCGGCATCTGAGCGCGGAGGAAGCGCGTGGCGCTATGCGGGTAATTCTCGCGGGCGAGGGCACGGATGCACAGATCGCGGCTTTCCTGATAGCGCTGCATATGAAGGGGGAAACGGCGGAGGAACTGGCGGGCTTTGCGCGAGCGATGCGCGAGGCCTCGGTTCCCGTGCCGTTCGAATCGGCTCCCGGAGAGATGCTGCTTGACACGTGCGGCACGGGTGGCGACTCGGCGGGTACGTTCAACATTTCAACCACGGTGGCGTTTGTGGTGGCGGCTTGCGGGGTGCGCGTAGCAAAGCACGGGAACCGGGGTGTTTCGAGCGCTTCGGGGAGCGCGGACGTGTTGGAGCACTTGGGGGTGGGGATTGCGGTTTCGGGCGAGCAGGCGGCCCGGGCATTGCGGGAGGTGGGCATTTGTTTTCTGTTTGCCCCTGCATTTCATCCGCGCCTGAAGCAGGCGCAAGCGGTGCGGCGGGAGTTGAAGATGCGCACAGCTTTCAACCTTCTGGGACCGCTGGCGAACCCGGCCGCTACCTCCGCGCAGATTGTGGGAACGCCTTCCATGGATACGGCCTCGCGAGTAGCCTCTGCGCTGGCGGAGTTGGGGCTGCCGCGTGGGTACGTGGTGCATGGCGAAGACGGGCTGGACGAAGTGACGTTAAGCGGCGCGACGGCAGTGTTCGAGATTGCCGGAGGCAGCGTGCGGGAGAAGCGCGTTGTGCCGGAGGATTTCGGGATGGAGCGCGCGAGTTTAACGGAATTACGAGGCGGCTCGCCCGGCGAGAATGCGGAGATCACAACCAGGATCCTCACGGGCGAGCGAGGTCCACGCCGCGACATCGTCGTGGTTAATGCAGCCATGGGATTGCTCGCCGCGATGCGCGCGGCAACGGCGAGAGATGCCGTTCGGCAAGCGTGCGACGCGATCGACTCCGGAGCGGCGCAGGCGAAACTCGAGCACTTGAAAAAGATAACAGCGGAGAGTTAGATCACGCCGCTATAGCGTTTGAGGATATGCGGCAAGTTCTGGGAGAAGGCGGAACGGGCGAGTACCATGTCGCAGCCTGCGTTCTGCGCTTCTTTCTTGAGATCGGCCTGAATATGAGAGACAAAACCAATCATTCCCATGCCTTTTAATTCGGGACTTTGTTTCAGGCGCGCGATCATTTGCACGGGCTGCATCGATTCGAAGTTGAGATCGAAGATAACGAGAGCGGGAAGAGTTTTTGCCTGTTCGAGTAAGTCCTCGGGCGTCTTCACGATGGTAGGTTGCATGAGGGCTTGCTTGGCAGCGTCAAGGATCTTCACGGTAAAGAAAAGATCACTTACCGCGAGCAGCATTCGGGTATTGGCCTGTCTCGGCATTCTGATAATTAGGGATTAAGTTGTAAGAACCCTGAAATTGGCGAGGTTACTCGAAATTACCGGGAAATTCGAGGGTAGCCCGTTTTTTGGGAATCCGCAAGCGGGCGGGCGCACCGCGATAGCGCATGCTATGTTGGCGTCATGCCAGCCGAGAATCCGTTTTACGATCCGTTGCGATTCGAGCGTCGAGTGCCGGAATGCGCGGTGGTTATCTTTGGCGCAAACGGCGATCTGACCAAAAGGAAATTACTCCCTGCGTTGTACCGATTGGCGTTCGAACGGCGGCTTTCGCCGGGGTTCGCGGTAATAGGCATCTCACGAACGGGGATGTCGGATCAACAGTTCCGTGACAAGATGCGGGAATCGGTCCAGAAGTTTCTCGAGGATTCCCCATTTGATGAGAATGTGTGGACAAGCTTTGCAAAAGGCTTGTTATATATGGCGGGAAATGTCGACGAACCGAAGTGTTATAGCGACTTGAAGGCTTGTCTTGAGGGCGTACAGAAAGAGCGGCAGACCGGCGGGAACGTTCTGTTCTATCTTTCGACGCAGCCAAGTCAATACGCGCCAACGGCACATGGAATCGGCAGCGTGGGAATCAATAAGGGTGATGGCTGGCGGCGCTTGGTGGTAGAGAAGCCGTTCGGGCACGACTTGCGCAGTGCAAAAGAATTGAGCGAGGAACTGCATAAGGTGTTCCGGGAAGAGGACGTTTACCGGATCGATCATTACTTGGGCAAGGAAACGGTGCAGAATATCCTGGCGCTGCGTTTCGGCAACGGAATCTTTGAACCGCTATGGAACCGGCGGTATGTGAACCACGTGCAGATCACGGCCGCGGAGTCGATCGGCGTAGAAGGCCGCGGGGCTTATTACCAGGAAGCGGGCGCGCTGCGCGACATGATTCAGAATCATCTGCTACAGGTAATGGCGACGGTGACGATGGAGCCGAGCGCGACATTTTCACCGGACGCGGTGCGGGACGAACGGGCGAAGCTGCTGCGTTCGGTACGCGTGATGAAGCCGGATGAAGTAGCGAAGAACGCGGTGGCCGGGCAGTATGGACCCGCGCGCATCGGGGGCGAGAACGTACCGGGCTTCCGACAGGAAGAGGGCGTGAATCCGCAGGCGCAGACCAATACGTACGCGGCGGCGACGTTCTTTATCGATAACTGGCGGTGGTCGGGGGTGCCGTTCTTTATCCGTTCGGGTAAGCGGATGCCGAAGCGCGTGACGGAGATTTCGATTCAGTTTCAATGAAGCGCCGCACGCGGTGTTTGGGGATGCGGGGACGGCGGAGGCAGCGGTACCGAATTTGCTGATCCTGCGGATTCAGCCGGAAGAAGGCGTCTCGCTGAAGCTGCTTTCGAAGCGGCCGGGAGCGGGGATGACGCTGCGGCCGGTGTCGATGGACTTCAACTACAGTTCGAGCTTTGGGGAGCGATCGCCTTCGGCGTATGAGACGCTGCTGCTGGATGCGATCTCGGGAGACGCGACGCTGTACACACGGCAGGACATGGTAGAAGCGAGTTGGACGGTGGTCGAGCCGATTTTACAGGTGTGGTTGAACAAGAGCTTCAACTTCCCGAACTATGCAGCGGGAACATGGGGTCCCGTGGGATCGGACGAGATGCTGGCACGTCATGGCCACGTGTGGCGGAGGCCGTAGGAGCAGAAATGGTACGCCCTGACAAGATTCTGAAGGACCTGGCGAAGCTCTGGCTGGATTTGGGGCACGAGGAGAATCACGGAAACGGGGACGGGACTGGCGTGTTGCGCGCGTGCGCCATGACGCTGATCACGATCACCGACGATGCGGAAGACCAGGTGAACGTCGGTGAAACGATCGCGCGATTGATGAAGGAACACCCGAGCCGGTCGGTTTTGATCCGGCTGCAGGAGAAGAGCAGCCAAGTGTTGGATTCGCGAGTGTTTGCACAGTGCTGGATGCCGTTCGGGCAGCGGCAGCAAATCTGTTGTGAGCAGATCGAGATTACGGCTTCAATGGACAGCTTGGACGATGTCCCCGGGGTGGTGCTGCCGCTGGCGGTGGCGGATCTGCCGGTAATTCTGTGGTGTCGCAGCATGCGCCTGTTTGGAACGGCGGCATTCCCGGCGATTGCCAGCATGTCGGACAAGGTGATTGTGGATACAGGTGCGACCGCCGATCCGGGGAAGGCGATTGGCGAAGTGCTCGCGCAGGCAGGGGGCGATCGCTTGATTGGAGATCTGGCGTGGGCTCGTCTCACGCGCTGGCGGGAGACGATCGCGCAGCTGTTCTCGAATCAGGAGTGCCTGGGAGCTCTTCCGCAGTATCAACGTGCGACAGTGACGTACGGCGGTGAGCTGCGCACGGAGACGGCGTACCTAGCGGGATGGCTGCAGAACGGGCTGGCGCAGGCGGGGAGCAAGATTCAGGTGGAATTAAAACAGGGTGAAGGACCGGCCGTCGCGGGCGTGGAGCTAAGCGGGGCGGACGGGCGGTGCGATGTCTCGCTAAATTGCGACACGTGCGGCGGAGTGAAGGTGAACGCGAATAAGTTGGAGACGCGCGCGGTTTTTCCGGAAGCGACGGACTACATCGCCCTGCAGGAGGAGTTATCGATCACTTCGAGCGACGCCGTTTTCCGGGCCACGCTGCCGATGGCGAACGCTCTACTGGCGAATGCGCGGCATGAGTAATGGTATGAGCAACAATGTGGCGCATCTCTTTCCCAACGCGCGCACGGCGGCATTCGATTGCGGCGCTTTCATTGTGGAGCGGCTGCAGGACGCGTTGGCGAAGCGGGAGCAGGCGACACTTGCCGTATCGGGCGGGAATACACCGAAGCTGCTGTTTGAATATCTGCGTGGCGTAGAGTTTCCGTGGGCGAAGCTCCTGTTGTTTTTTGTCGATGAGCGCGCGGTTCCTCCCAACGATAGCGACAGCAACTTCCGTTTAGCGAATAAGAATTTTCTGGAGCCTGTGGCGTTTCCCCGCGAGAACGTGGTGAGCGTACACGGCGAGATTCCGTACCGAACGGCGGCCGAGGAATACAGCAAGGCGATTCGGGAGCGCTTGCATTTGGTGGAGGGGGAACTGCCGGTGTTCGATGTCGTGCACCTTGGAATGGGACCAGATGGACACACGGCGAGCCTGTTTCCGGGGGACCCGGTTTTGGCGGATCGTACGGGCATTGCGGCTCCGGTGATCGGCAAGAAGATGCCGCCGGAACGCGTGACGCTGCTGCCGGGCGTATTGCTTGCGGCGCGTTCGGCCGTCTTTCTCCTGGACGGCGCAGACAAGCAAAAGGCTCTGAACGAAGTGCTTACGGGCGCGGAGGATGTGCAGAAGTATCCGGCGCAAATCGTGGCGCGCAGCGGCCAGCGGGTGGATTGGTTTCTGGCGGGATTGCACTGGCCGGAGGGCGCTTAGATACCCGAAGCCGAGGGCTTAGCGGCGTCCGCGACGAAGAGCGAAGATCAAGTACCAGAGCGTCGCGACGTTGATAGCGAAAACGGCGAGCCGCATCCAGGTGAGATGGCGGTAGATCTCGTAGATCTCGAGCGGGATGAAGACACCGGTAGCAACGACGGTGAGGTACTCGCCCCAGCGTTTGCGCAGGATGAGGCCGAAGCCTTCGAGAAAGCGCAAGATGGCATAGAGGAATGTGCCGACGCTGAGTTCGCGCAGCTGGCGGGGATTGACCGAGAAGGCTTTCTCGAGAAGCCGATGGATGTAGCGATTGTCCGGGTCGACGCGCAGAACGTGAACCCAGTGGAGCAGGAGCGGCTGAATGTCGCGGTGCAGCATGCGGAGCACGCCGAATCCGAGCAGCACCAACGCGCAGCCTTCAAACAGCTTGTAACAACCAATCAGGTATAAGCCTTTTGCCGGGGGAACTTTGGCTGGCTTACGCGCTTTTGTTGCAGGCATTTCCGATGTAAGTCATCTCAGATTTCGAGGATGACCGGCATGATCAACGGACGGCGCTGAGTTTGTTTGGAGATGTAGCGCTTGAGATCGGCGCGGATTTTATCTTTAATCACCCCCCAGTCGGTCTTCTCTTCGAGGCTGGCGTTTTCGAGAGTACGCGCGACGACGAGGCGGGCTTCGGCGAGCAGTTCCGAGCCACCATCTTCGGAGGTGAACCCTCGGCTGACGAGTTCGGGGACGCCTTCGACTCGGCCGGAGTGTTTGCTGATGGCTATGATGGGGACGACGATGCCGTCTTCGGAGAGCGCGCGGCGATCGCGAATGACGGTCTCGCCGACGATCTCGTCGAAGCCGCCGGAATCGATGCAGACACGGCCCACAGCCACTTTGCCGGCTTTGCGCGCGCCATGGACGTCGATTTCGAGACGGTCTCCCGTTTCCATGAGAAAGCTTTTTTCGAGGCCTGAGTGGGTGAGGTGTTCGGCCAGACGAGCGTGTTTCGCAAGCTGCCGGAACTCACCGTGAAGAGGCATGAAGTAGCGGGGGCGCACCAGGTTCAGAATGAGGCGGAGTTCTTCCACGCTACCGTGACCGGAGACGTGCAGCGGCGGGTTCATGCTGCCGTACATCACGTCGGCTCCGCGCTTGGAGAGATGGTCGATCATGCGGAAGATAGGTCTTCTCGTTGCCAGGGATAATGCGGGAGCTGAGGACGACGGTGTCGCCCGGCTTCCACGGAGACGTTCTTGTGGTTATCGACGGCGACACGGGAAAGAGCCGACATGGGTTCGCCCTGCGTACCCGAGATAAGAACAGTGAGCTTGTCGGGAGGGAACGACATCGCATCCTGAGGGCGAATCAGAACGCCGTCGGGTATGTCGAGAAGACCGTGGTTATGAGCGATCTCGGTGACGGAGGTCATGCTGCGGCCGATGATGGCGACGCGGCGATTGAACTCGAGCGAGAGATCGAGGATCAGTTGCAGGCGGTGGATGGATGAGCTGAAGCAGGAGACGAAGAGGCGTCGATCGGCCCGGTTGAAGATGTCCTCCATGCGGGGACGCACAGCGCGCTCGGAGTCGGTATAGCCGGAACGGTCGGCGTTGGTCGAATCCGACATGAGCAGCAGAACGCCGCGCTTTCCGTAGTCGGCAAAGGTATGCAGGTCGAACGGTTCGTTGTCGATGGGGGTTGGATCAACCTTGAAATCGCCCGTGTGCATGATGACGCCCAGCGGGGTGGTAATGGCGAGAGCGACAGCACTGACGATGGAGTGCGTAACGTGAATGAACTCGATTTTGAAGGGGCCAATCTCGACGATGTCTTTGGGCTGACGGGACGGAAGTCGGGGTCCTCGGCAAGGTCGTATTCTTCGAGCCGCCGCTCTACCAACGAGGGTGAAGGCTGTGGCGTAGACCGGCACCTTGGAAGCTATCGAGGAAGTAGCCTACGGAACCGATGTGGTCTTCGTGGCCGTGGGTCAGGATGAGAGCGCGAACGAACTGCCGGTTCTCTTTGAGGTAGGTGAGATCGGGGATGACGTAGTCCACACCGAGTAGTTCCGCGTCGGGGAACATCATTCCGCAATCGACAACGATGATGTCATCGCCATAGCGGATGGCCATGATGTTCATCCCGAACTCGCCGAGACCGCCGAGGGGGATGACGTTCAGTTTCTTGTCAGTGAGCGCGCCAGGTTGCGAAGCCAAGGCTTATTTTACAGGGCTTCATCGGCGATTCCGTCCACCATCTTTGTGAGACGAACATTTCCGTAGTTTTTGTCTGGCGCGCCAAACTGTTAAGAGGACGGCTGCGGGGGCTGCTTCGCCGTTGTCGGGGGAGCTTGTGATTCAGGCGCAGGCGTCGCGGACGGTTTGCTTTTCGCCCTTTTGGACCGCGTTTTTGTTTTTGCGGCAGGAGTTCCCGGAGAGTTCGGAGTTACCTTGTTGTCGCCGGGGGTGGCGGGTCCGGGCATTTCCGGCGGCACGGCAGGGGGTGGAGTGGGTGCGCCGGGCTGGGCTGGCGGGGTAACCGTGTTGTTGGTTCCGGCGGGCGGCTCCTGCGCAAACATCCATCCGCCGCAGGAGAGGAAAGCGATTGCTAAGGTTCTTTTCATCCGGCTCATAATCTGGGGTAAGCACGTCGGCCGCACTTGTGTTCTTTTTCTCGGAAAACTGGTGGAACGGCCACGCCTCACAGCGCGATGCGCGGGGTATGACTCATCACGTCACCCCCGAGCAAATACTCCATGACCTGCGGCAAGCGTGGCGCACGATTCAGAAGAAGCCGGGAACGGCTGCCATCTCAGTGCTATCCCTGGCCATTGGATTAGGTGCCAACGCGACCATTTTCAGCTTTGTGAACGCGCTGCTGTTACGCCCGTTGCCGGTGAAGGATTCAGGAGAACTGCTGGAAGTTTGGGGTAAGCGGGAACGGGATCCGAATCCGATGGGACCGTATACTCCGTTGAGCTTTCCGCAGTACGTGTACTTTCGGGATCATACGCGCTCGTTCAGCGGCTTGGCGGCGTTTGCGGGCGATGGGCAGCGGGTGAGTTGGATTCGCAACGGAGCGGGCGAGACCGTCACGATGGAGCTGGTCTCCGACAACTTCTTTGCAGTGTCGGGAGTCTCATCCGCGGCGGGGAGACTGTTTACGAGTTCCGCGGAGCCGCCAAGCGTAGTGGTGGGCTATGACTTGTGGCGCCGACTCGGCGGGTCCTCGGAGATGATCGGGGAATCCTGGAATCTGAACGGGCGCATGCTACGGGTAATCGGAGTGGCCCCGCGCGGCTTCAACGGAATGCTGCCGGGGCTCCGCGTGGACGTGTGGGTTCCCCTGCGGGACGCACCCGTAGCAGGACCGGAACTTCATCTGGAAAGCGTGCAGTCGTCATGGCTCTTCGGCGTGGGACGGCTCAAGCCGGGCAGTACACCGAGCGCCGCAGAGGCCGAAATGCAGGTACTCGGAAACCAGTTTACGAGCGCTCACCCGAACGCGCGGGGCACGGCCGGTACATTTCCCGCGCAGTTGATCCCGGGGCCGTTTCGCAAGTACGTGGTCGCGTTTATGGCTTTGCTGATGGCGGTAATGACACTGGTGTTGCTGATCGGGTGCGCCAACGCGGCGAACATTTTGCTGGCGCAGGCGACCGGGCGTTCACGGGAGATGGCGGTCCGTTCCGCGCTAGGCGCGAGCCGCAGCCGGCTGATGTGGCAGACCTTCCATGAGAGTTTGCTGCTGGCTTTGTTGAGCGGAGCGGCCGGCTACGTGGCGGCCCTCCTTGCCGGCCCACTGCTAATGAGCCTCCGGCCGGCGACGTTCGAAGTGGAGCTAAACGTGGCTCCGGACTGGCGGGTCGGGCTATTCGTGTTCGCAGTGTCGCTGCTGACCGGATTCGTGTTTGGGTTGCTACCAGCCTGGCGTGGCACCCAGCTGGATTTGTCAGAAGTGATGAAGACCGGCGGGCGGACGGCTGTGGCGGGCAGGTCGCGGCTGCGAGATGCGTTGATCATTTCGCAAGTTGCGGTGTGTTTGGTCCTGTTAGTGACGGGTACGTTGTGCGTGCGGAGTTTCCGGGCGGCGCAGACGGCTCGGCCGGGCTTCGATCCGGAACAGGTGTTTGCGGCGACGGTTGATCTCGGTCCCTTCGGCTACACCCGCGACAAAGGGCAGCAGGCGTTTGCGCGAATGCTGGAGGAAATTCGGACCGTGCCCGGGGTAGAGTCGGCTTCCATGATCGATCATCTGCCGCTCTCGACAGCGGATATGGAGACAGGAGTCAACGTACCGGGTCGGCTGCCGCCCGTGGGGAAGACGACTTGGGAGGTTGAAGTTGCCGGCGTAGGTCCCGGATATTTTCGGACGATGAGGACCGGCTTGCTGCGCGGCCGGGAGTTCGGGAATGGAGATCGTGCGGACGGCCCGGGTGTGGCGATCGTCAACGAAGCGTTTGCCCAACAGTTCTGGCCGGGCGAGGACGCGATCGGCAAGCGGATTGTCGAGGGGGATGGGGAAGTTCAGCAGAACCTGTCCGTGGTGGGGGTGGTAGAGACCGGACGGTACCAGAGCTTAGGCGAGAAGCCGAAGCCTTTTCTGTTCCGCCCGTTTTCGCAGAATTACGTGCCGCAGGCCGCGCTGGTGGTGCGCATGGCTCGGACTCCGGCGGGAATAGCGGAGCCGCTGCGCCGGATCGTGCGCGGGGTCGATTCACGACTCGCGCTGTTTGAACCGGGCAGCATGCGCCGGCAGCTGGAGTTCGCGATGTTCACGTCACGCGTTTCCGGTATCTTGCTGGGTACGGCGGGCGTGCTGGCGCTGATGCTGGCGCTTTCTGGGCTGTATGGGGTCATTGCCTATCTGGTGGCGCAGAGAAGGCGCGAGATCGGCGTGAGGATGGCTTTAGGGGCGTCAGGGGGTGACATTCTCAGGATGGTGCTCCGGCAAGCTTTGGTGACCACAGCGAGCGGAGTGTTGATTGGATTGGGCTTGGCTTCCGCGGCGAGCCGTGTGCTGTCCGGAATTCTTTACGGGGTGAGCGCTACAGACGGACTGACGTTCGCCGGATCCGCGGCGGGGCTGTTGGGGATGGCTCTTCTAGCAAGCTACTTCCCTGCCCGGGCGGCGCTTCGGGTCAACCCGCTGGAGACTCTGCGGTACGAGTGACGTCCAAATTACAAAAGGCCCGGTAGGAGCCGGGCCTTTCTCACCGGCCCCATTCAGGGCCGGCATTCGATGGGAGAATCATTTTTCAACGGCTTCGCAACCGCCAAAAAACTTAAGTGATTGGATGTTAAAGTCTAGCGGGGTATCGCGTCAAGTGAAATCCGGGCCTGATTTTGCGATCCGCAAGTTACGCAATATCATATAGTTCCAGAGAATCCCATTTTCCACAGAATTGCGGATTGGCAAAAATGGACCGTTTTGACGGTGGCAAAATGATCGCAAAACCTTAAAAATGCGTTACTTACCGTCCTTCGAGATGAAGCGCGAGGATTTCTTCTCCATCTCCGGCTGGGCCCGATCGGCGGAAAACCATCCGTCCCAGGCCGAAAACGACTCCGGAGACGAGGCAGAATCCACCGACTATCAGTATGAGATAGAAGACGTTAAGCAACAGATTCCCCGGATTGTCTTTCTTGTTGGGAGCGCGTTCACCGGTAGTGACGGTGGCTTGGTAGCGAATCTGAGATAGTAATTTTTCTGCCGCATTGGGATCAGCCGGATGTGCGATTACAGCCACAAGTGGGCCCGTTCGCTTCACAACGGCCCCGGGAATCTTGGTGAGGGCAGCTTCGCGATCACGTGCGATGGAAGGTGTGGGATAGGAGAAAAGGGCTAATTTGAGACTTGGTTGATATTCGGCCACAGCCGCTTCGGCGCCAAGCCGGAAGCCAGCAACGGCGGGTTGAACTTCCGGAAAAAACTGCTGAAGGGAGACTGGACCACCGATGTAGCGCTCGGTATTCGGAATTTGCCGCGAGGGTAGATAGGTGTTAAAAGTAGGCAGCGCGGAGCGTTCGTAATGAGCCATGGAGCGGAACATGTCGGCAACCGCTTCTGGTTCGGGGAGAGCGCCTTGGAAGCGCACGAGATAGTTTCCGAGGGCGACCAACCCGCCATCGGGCAAAAGGGCCGCATTGGGCGTCAGGCTATCGAAGGCTGGGGCGGGCTTGGCGCCTGCAGGCCGCAGGTATTCAAAAGCGGCCATGGATGAGGTAGAGTCGGCGAGACGCCAGGCTTGGACAGCTAGCGTGCCGGCAGGACCTCGGTAGACGCTTTCGGCGGCTTCCTGAAGGCCATACTCATCCCACAATGGCCGATTGGTTTGCACGTCCAAAGGCGAGGAAGAAACCTGCTTCCACTGCCCAATGGCCCCAGGAAGGATAGCCCCCCAACCGGGAACCGCGATAAGGAGGGCGGCGAGAAAAATGATTTTTCGCATGTCTTCTAGAGCATTAGACGCCGGAAACAGTCGGTTCCGCTTCGAAATCAGGACTGTGTTCCGCAGCAATTTTTGTACTTCTTGTTGCTGCCACAAGGACAGAGCTCATTCCGCCCGACCTTCTTGCCTTTAATCACAGGTTTTGTGGCCGTTGCGGTGGTGTCGCCGCCGACGAACTGGAGACCGGCGAGTTCGCGCTCTTTTTTGCGCTGAATATTACGGGTGAGATCTTGCGCGGAGACTTGAGCGGCTTGGACGGCCCGCTGTTGGCGCTCCTCGGCTGCACGAGCTTCGGCCTCGGCGATCTGTTGTTCGTCTTCGTCATCTTCGTCGTAATCGGCATCGTCATCCGGTGAAGGAAGGTTAGGTGGCGCGCCGTTCTCAAAGCGGAGGAAGTACAAGTAGCGGACCGTCTCGTCTTCAATACGGCCCATCAGATCCTGGAAGAGGGTGTAAGACTCCTTTTTGTACTCGACCAGGGGATCTTTTTGGCCGTAGCCGCGGAGGCCGATGCCTTCCTTCAGGTGATCCATCGAGAGCAGGTGATCTTTCCACTGGTCGTCGATGGCATTGAGCATGATCCAGCGCTCGGTTTCGCGCATGATGCCCTCGCCGACCAGGCTCTCTTTCTCTTCGTATTTCTGCTTGACCTTTTCGACGAGTACGTCTTCGATTTGTTCGCGCGAGAGTCCGATGAGGTCTTCGGTTTCGACCTTCACGCCGAACTGAGTCATGATGTCGGTTTTTAGTCCCGTCAGGTCGAAGCCGGAGGGGTGAGTGCCTTCGGTGCAGCGATCGTCGATGTAGCCCCCGACCAGATCGGTGGCCATTTCCATGACCCGGGCTTTCTGGTCTTCTCCCTCGAGCAGGCTGCGCCGCATGCTATAGATCGCGGTGCGCTGCTTGTTCATTACGTCGTCGTACTCGATGAGGTGCTTACGCATCTCGAAGTTCTGGACCTCGACGGCCTTTTGAGCAGCAGCAATGCGTTTGGTGATCAGGCCGGACTCGATCGGCACATCCTCTTCCATGCCGAGCCGCAGCATGAGGTTCTGCATGCGGTCGCCGCCGAAGATGCGGAGGAGGTCATCCTGGAGCGACAGATAAAAGCGGGAACTGCCGGGGTCACCCTGGCGACCGGCACGGCCGCGTAGCTGGTTATCAATGCGGCGCGAATCGTGCCGTTCGGTGCCAACAATGTGCAATCCGCCGAGGGAGACGACTTCGTCGTGCTCCTTCTCGGTCTGCTGCTTGAACTGAGCGAGAACCTTTTCCCATTCGGCCTTGCCTTCGGGAAATTTGATCATCTCGTCCGCATCTTTGCCCTGCTTGCGAACCTGTTCGCGCGCCATGGTCTCGGCGTTTCCGCCGAGCAGGATGTCGGTACCGCGCCCGGCCATGTTGGTGGAGACGGTGACGGCGCCTTTACGACCGGCTTGAGCCACGATGAAGGCCTCGCGCTCGTGATTCTTGGCGTTCAAAACTTCGTGCCGGATGCCCATTTTCTTGAGCACACCAGAGAGCTTTTCGGACTTCTCGACCGAAATGGTACCGACCAGCACGGGCTGTCCGGCAGCATGTTTCTCTGCTATCTCTTTGGCGGCATTGCGGAACTTCTCTTCGTCGGTGCGGTAGACCAGATCCGGAAACTCTTTCCGGAGCATTTCGCGGTTAGTGGGGATAACGGTGACGTCGAGATTGTAGATCTTCTGAAACTCGGCCGCTTCCGTTTCGGCGGTTCCGGTCATACCGGCGAGCTTTTTATACATGCGGAAGTAGTTTTGGAAGGAGATGGTGGCGAAAGTTTGAGTTTCGCGTTCAATCTTGACGCCTTCCTTCGCTTCAACCGCCTGGTGGAGACCGTCCGACCAGCGACGCCCGGGCATGAGACGGCCGGTGAACTCATCGACGATGATCACCTCGCCATCTTTGACGACGTAATCCTTATCCTTATGAAACAGAACATGCGCGCGGAGGGACTGCTGCACGTGGTGGTTCCACTCGATGTTGGCCGGATCATACATGTTGCCGATGCCCAGGAGTTTTTCCGCGCGGAGGACGCCCTGCTCGGTAAGAGCGACGCTACGGTGCTTTTCATCGACCGTGAAGTCCCCGGTTGTAAACTTCTCGCCGGGCTCTTTGCCTTCGATCACTTCGCCGCGTTCGAGCTTAGGGATGATGCGGTCGACCTTATAGTACTTATCGGTGGATTGCTCGCTCGGTCCAGAGATGATAAGCGGGGTACGGGCTTCGTCGATGAGGATCGAATCGACCTCGTCGACAATGGCGAAGTTGTGGGCGCGCTGGACACAGTTCTCGATACGGAACTTCATGTTGTCGCGCAAGTAATCGAAACCGAATTCGTTGTTCGTGCCGTAAGTGATCTCGGCGGCATACGATTCGCGGCGCTGAAGGTCGTCAAGATCGTGAACGATGATTCCGGTGCTCAGACCGAGGAAATTGTAGAGCCGGCCCATCCACTCGGCGTCGCGGCGAGCCAGGTAATCGTTCACGGTAACGACGTGAACGCCCTTGCCCGACAACGCGTTGAGGTAGGTGGGGAGCGTGGCGACGAGGGTTTTGCCCTCACCGGTCCGCATTTCCGCGATTTTACCTTTGTGGAGCACCATTCCGCCGATTAGTTGAACGTCGAAGTGGCGCATGTTGAGAACGCGGCGTCCGGCTTCGCGGCCCACGGCGAAAGCTTCGACCAGGAGGTCGTCGAGAGTGGCCCCGTTATCGAGCTTTTGCTTGAACTCGACGGTCTTGGCGGCAAGTTCAGCGTCGGAAAGTTTCTTGAGCTCCGGCTCAAGGGCGCCGATTGCGGCCACGGCCGGCTGCATGGCCTTGATCTCGCGCTCGTTCTTGGTGCCGAATACTTTGGCCAGTAGATGATCGATCATTTCAACCCAGTTTTCATTTTAGCGTGGGGAGCATCCTTGCGGATTGATTACCCACTACTTAGACGCACGAGAAAGCGGATCTCGTTCCCCCAAGGGTGGTAAATTGCAGGGGTTATTTCATGCAATTTCACCGCGAGAATACCGTTCGATGGCACCCGGACGTTGAGAAAGGGGCGGCAAGGTGAAAGCAGCTTGAATTCCTGCATTCTCAGCGTCGATGGAAACGAGGCCACGCGGCAGAGCCGGGGAGAAATCCTGCGGCGTGCGGGCTACACGGTATCAGAAGCCTTGAGCGGGACAGAAGCCCTCGAGCGTTTGCCGGCCGAGTACCCAGACCTACTTTTGGTTGCTGCCGACCTATCCGACTTTTCGGGATTCGAATTGTGCCGATGGGTGCGGGAACGAGAGGCGGCCGCGGCTAACGCGGCTCCGCTCGTGATTCTCCAGATTGCCTCGCAAGAAACCGCTTCGAACAAAAGCTCTTCGTACGCCCACATTTCGGTCGCGGATGCCCAGCTGACCGAGCCAGTGGATTCCAACCTCCTTCTGGCGACCGTACGATCGTTGCTGCGCGTCCGCGAAGCGGAGCGGAAGGTCAAGTTAAGCGAGCAGAAGCTTCGCTTGGCGCTTACGGCCGGGCGTATGGGAACGTGGTGCTGGGAGGCTGAAAACAATGTAGTCTCGTGGTCGCCGGAAATGTACGAACTGCTCGGGATGGACTCTCACACTTCTGAGCCGACGGCGAAATCCTCCATGGAACTGACTCATCCGGAAGACGTCGAGCGAGTCAGGAGAACGTTTCTTGAGGCGCTGCAAAATCACCTTCCCTTCGAATGCGAATACCGGGTGATCCGGCCGAATGGCACACTTCTCTGGATTGCGGTTCGCGGTCTGACCACTTACTCTCCCAGAGGGGAGCCGATCAGCCACACGGGTATTGCGATTGACGTCACCGAGCGCCGGGTCGGCGAGCAAGCTCTACGCCAGGCCGAGGATCGCTTTCAGCGGCTTTGGAACGCAAATGTAATTGGGATCACCGCGTGTGATCACGAGAAGGTTTTGGAGTCGAACGATGTATTCCTACAGCTGGTGGGGTACACGCGGGAAGATTTGATCGAGCATCGCGTGGTGTTTGCCGCGATTACAGCGCCCGAATACCGCGAGCGGCATGACCGTGCGATTCGCGAGCTTTTGGAACGGGGTTCGTGTACACCGTACGAAAAGGAGTATGTGCGCAAAAACGGTGTCCGTGTTTCCGCTCTGGTCGGCATCGTTCTGCTGCAGAGAGCCCCGTTCCGCTGTATGTTTTTCGTTATTGATCTGACCGAACAGAAAGCTCTGGAGAAGAAGCTGTTTGAGAAACAGAACCTGGAAAAAATCGGGCTGCTCGCTGGCGGCGTTGCACACGACTTCAACAATCTTTTAGTCGGGATCCTGGGAAACGCAAGCCTGGCTGAGGAGATGCTCGACGAGGATAGCCCGGTACGAGAGACCGTTCAAGAGATTCAGCGCGCCGGCGAACGCGCGGCTCATTTAACCCGGCAGATGCTTGCCTACTCGGGCAAAGGCCGCTTTATTGTCGAGGCGCTTAATCTGTCGAGTGTCGCGCGAGAGACTGTGGAACTGGTCACGCATTCGGTGTCGAAGAAGGTATCTGTACGACTAGACCTCGCGGAGAACATCCCGTTGGTAGAAGCGGATATTGGTCAGCTACAGCAGATCGTGATGAACCTGGTGTTAAATGCCGCCGAGGCTATTGGAGATCGGGAGGGGTTGATCCTAGTGCGGACGGGCGAGCAACACTTGCAGGAAGAGTTCTTGCGGGGAGCGCTGCGCGGGAGCGAACTCGACCCGGGTCAGTACGTGTGCCTGGAGGTGAGCGATTCCGGGTCGGGAATGGATGAGGAGACCCAGGCGCGGATCTTCGAACCGTTCTTTACGACCAAGTTCACTGGCCGAGGCTTGGGTCTGGCGGCGGTGGATGGAATTGTACGGGGACACAAGGGCGCCGTTCGAGTGAAGAGTACGCCTAAGGTCGGCACCACGTTCACGGTGGTCCTCCCGGTTCCGCAGAAGCGGACCGCTCCGCCGAGGCAAGCGGAACAGCCCCTGCTACAAAAGCCTCACCGGACGGAGACGATCCTTGTCGTCGACGATGAAGAGTTCGTCTTAAAGACAGCCAAGTTTAGCCTCGAACGCCATGGGTACAGAGTCCTGGTCGCGCAAAGCGGGAAGGCCGCAGTCGAAATTTTAAAGCGAGACACGGGGCACGTGTCATTGGCAGTCTTGGATCTGAGCATGCCGGAGATGAGCGGGATGGAGACGCTAGTCGCCCTGCGGATGATCCGGCCCGACCTCGAGGTCTTGATTTCGAGCGGCTATAGCGAGTCGGAGAGCTTACGGTTGTTTGCCGGGCACGAGATTTCCGGGTTCGTTCAAAAGCCATATACGGCTACAGGGCTGGTCGCGAAAGTACAGCAAAGACGGCGAAACGGTTCCGATCGCACAATCCACTCCTAAGATCTTCTGCCCTGCGGTGCGCGTTTTGCATCTCGAAAAGCGATGCCAGGCATTCCGCAGCGCCGTCTCGGCCGCACTGATATTCAATTGTCTGCTCTGACCCTCGGCGGCCATCACCTGGGAAACACGAAGAGCGAGCAAGAGTCCTTACAGATCATCGGGGAGGCGTTGGACGGAGGGATCACGACCTTCGACAACTGCTGGGAGTATCACCTCGGCATGACCGAAGAGATGGTGGGAAAAGGTTTAAATGGAAAGCGCGACCGCGCGATCCTGATGACCAAGGTTTGCACGCACGGGCGAGATAAAAACCTCGCGATGCAGATGCTGGAGCAATCGCTGCGACGCCTCCGGACCGACCACCTCGACATATGGCAAATTCACGGGGTGACGTTCTATAACGATCCTGAACTGTTTATACGGCCGAATGGCGCGGCGGAAGCGCTCACATTGGCAAAGAAGCAGGGCAAGGTCCGCGCTGTGGGATTTACGGGACATAAAGATCCGAAGATCCACCTGAAGATGCTTGAGACCGATTTCCCGTTCGACACCTGTCAGTTTCCGTTAAATCCGATGGACGCGAACTTCCGCAGCTTCGAGCAGCACGTTCTGCCGGAATGCCAGCGGCGGGGAATCGCGGTGCTGGGAATGAAGCCCATGGGCGGCACGGGAGACATGGTAAAGCGCGGCGCGCTGAGCCCGGAAGAGGCGCTGCGGTACGCGATGAGTCTTCCCGTAGCGACAACAATCGCGGGCGTAGACAAAATCGAGGTGCTCCACCAGAACCTGCAAATCGCTCAGAACTTCACGCCGATGACTCCGCAGGAAATGCAAGCGCTTCGGGAGAAGGTGCGAGAGGCGGCAGGCGACGGCCACTTCGAACTCTATAAAACCTCGATCAAATACGACAACCCGCAATCGCGCATTCCTCACGAGTTTCCGCTCGATGCCAAAAGCGTGGAAGTCCAGGAGATGCTGGCGGCGGCAAAAAACACGGGCAAGCCGTACAAGACCATGCCGGAACCGCAAAAGTAAACAGGAACAATCGATGCCGATTCTAAACGGAGCAACACGCCGAGCCTTCATGCAGACCACGGCGCTGGCAGGAGCAGGAATGGCTATGGCGCAGAACGGAACAGAAATCCCGCGGCGGCCCTTGGGAAAGACAGGATTGCAAGTGTCGGTGATTGGGCTCGGCGGCTATCACATCGGTACCGCGGATACCGAGGATGAAGCAACGCGGATCGTGCACGAAGCACTCGATGCGGGCATCAACTTCTTCGATAATGCGTGGGAATATCACGAAGGCGTGAGTGAAGAACGTTTGGGGAAGGCGCTGCAAGGGAAGCGCGACCAGGCGATCGTGATGACCAAGGTGTGTACGCATGGCCGCGACAAGAAAGTCGCGATGCAGATGCTCGAGGAGTCGCTCACGCGCTTAAAGACGGACCATTTGGACGTCTGGCAGATTCACGAAGTGATTTACGATAACGACCCCGACAAGATCTTCGCTCCGGGTGGAGCTATCGAGGCGCTCGACGAGGCGAAGCAGCAGGGAAAGGTCCGGTTCGTTGGATTTACAGGGCACAAAGACCCGGAGATCCATCTCAAGATGCTCTCCCATAACTACCCGTTCGACACGGTGCAAATGCCGTTGAACATCCTGGACGGGACTTATGCGCGGAGCTTCGAGCGCATGGTGTTGCCAGAACTGGTGAAGCGCGGCATCGCACCCCTGGGAATGAAGAGCCTGTGTGGAAGTGGCGAGCCGGTATTAAACGGAGCGTTCACGGCAGAAGAGGGGCTGCGATACGCGATGAGCATCCCTGGAGTGGGCACCACCATTAGCGGAATGGAGTCGGTGCAAGTTCTGCATCAGAATCTGCAGGTAGCGCGCGGATTTCAGGCACTCAGCGCAAGCCATATGGCGCAGCTTCGGGATCGGGCGGCGAACCTGGCGGCCGACGGACGCTATGAGCTATTCAAGACGACGAAGAAGTACGACGGCGATCTCGGCAGGCAGCAGCACATGTTCCCGACCGCGGAAGAACTGCCGCTCTAAGCTAGTTCACCCCTGCGCTCAGGTTTTTCATGGGCTTGTTAAACAACGCTAGAAGAACCGCGCAGACGATGCAGAACGAAGCAACAACTCCGAAGATGAGCGGTAGGGAGAACTGCTCATAGACGGCGGCGACGCGTCCGCCGATCCACTCACCGACGGAAATCGATAGGAACCATACGCCCATAATCATCGCGGCGATGCGCTGCGGCGCAAGTTTCGTCATAGCGCTTAAACCAACGGGGCTGAGGGACAGTTCCCCAATGGTGTGCAGCAGATAAGTGAGGGTAAGCCATAAGGGGCTTACTGCGCTGCCGTTGGCGACCGGGATAAGCACGGCGAAACCCAGCCCGACGAACACAAGACCGTAAGAGAATTTGATCGTCGTAGAAGGTTCGCGACGTCCGAGTTTGATCCATAGGGCCGCAAAGACGGGCGCGAACACCACCAGGAAAAACGAGTTCAGAGCCTGAAAATAGCTGGCCTTTAGGCCAAACCCAGCGATTGAAAGCCGAGTACTCCGCTGCGCGAAGAGGTTGAGCGTGGATCCCGCTTGTTCAAAAGCGGACCAGAACAGGGCCGACGCAAGAAACAGAACCATGATCGCGGCCAGGCGCTTCCGTTCAATGATGGTCCAGCTCTTATCGAGCAGGAGCCATGCAAAAACGCCGATGGTGATAAAGGTCAGCAACAGGCCCAAAGCATTGGAAACGCCTTCAGTGGTGATGTTGAGAAATCCTCGGGAGAGGAACACGACCACTAAGAAGAGAATAATGCTAGAGGCGATACCGATGCCGGCGCGCCGTTTGGCGACAGGATTCGGGGCGGGCGGCATTCCGGCGCCTTCCAGATACTTGGCGCCGAGCACGTACTGAATCAAGCCGGCGGTCATGCCCACCCCGGCGAGACCAAAACCGTAGTGCCAGTTGATTCCTTCTCCGACATAACCGCAGATCAGCGGAGCTATCAAAGCCCCGATGTTGATGCCCATGTAAAAGATGGAAAAGCCGGCATCGCGGCGGGGATCGTTCTGCGGGTAGAGACCGCCCACGATCGTGCTGACATTGGGCTTCAACAAGCCGGTTCCGAGAGCGACTAACGTGAGGGCGGTGTAGAACGCGGTGGTGCCCGGGAGGAGCATGGTGTAATAGCCGATCGCGATTAAAATACCCCCGTAGAGAACGGCCCGGCGCTGCCCGAGAATGTTGTCGGCGAGCCAGCCACCGGGCAAACCCAGCAGGTACACCATCGCGGTGAACATACCGTAGATCATCCCGGCTTGCGCGGTCGGTAGGTTGAGCCCTCCGGTGATTGCGGGCGCCGTCATAAACAGAATCAACAGCGCGCGCATGCCGTAAAAACCGAAACGCTCCCACATTTCGGTGAAGAACAGTGTTGCGAGCCCGCGGGGATGCCCGAAGAAGGTCGACGCCATCTGAAGTTAAGTTAGGTTATCACTCAGTTCCTGCAGACGACGCCACAGATGCGCCAGCGTGTCTCGCGTAGTCATGATGTTGCCAATGGCGATGCGCAGAACGGTTCGTCCATTGAGCACGGTGTGGGAGAGGAATGATTCGCCTTCCGCGTTGATCGCGTCCATGAGTTGCAGGGTGGGTTGATCGCCCGCGCGGAGCCGCATGCAAACCACCGAAAGCGGAACAGGCGCGACCACTTCGAACCTCTGGTCGGCGTGCACCCAGACGGCGAACTCTTGCGCCATGTGAACCTGGTCGCGGATCATATCGGCCAAGCCTTCGCGGCCAAATGCGCGGAAGATGAACCACAGTTTCAGCGCGCGAAAGCGGCGGCCCAGGGGAATCCCGTATTCCATCAGGTTGACCATGCGGTCGTGTTCAAAGGTTCGCAGGTACTCCGGAACCAGAGTGAACGCCTGACGCAAAATCTCCGGCCGCCGCGTATAGAGAACGCTGCAGTCCATTGGCGTGAAGAGCCATTTATGAGGATTGGTGACGAGCGAATCGGCCTCTTCCGCGCCGTCGAGAATGTATCGCAGTTCGGGGACAATGGCGCCCGAGCCGGCATAGGCGGCGTCTACATGCAGCCATAGGCCGTGCGCGTGCGCGACGTGCGCGATCTCGGGAACCGGGTCAACGCTGGTAGTCGATGTGGTGCCCACGGTCGCCACGACGCAGAAGGGCCGGAGACCGGATTGGAAATCCGCTTCGATCTGTTCTTTGAGCGCCGCGGGCATCATCCGGAACTGATCGTCCGACCGAATTTTGCGAACGTTTTGCTGGCCAATGCCCAGAGCAATTGCGGCCTTCTCGATCGAGGAATGCGCGTGTTCCGAGCAGTAGAGCACCAGGGGAGCATTCGATCTTCCCGTGGTACGAACCTCGGGCGCGGCGAGCTCGCGCGCGGCGGCGATGGCGTGAAGGCTCGAGATGGAGGCGGTATCGAAGATCATGCCGAAGTTGTCGGGCGGCAGCCCCATCCATTCGCGCAGCCACTGTACGACGACGAGTTCTAGTTCCGTTACAGCGGGAGACGTTTTCCAAAGGATCCCGTTGGCATCGAGCGCGGCAATCAGCAACTCGGCAAGAATGCCTGGCCCAGATGCGGACGTGGCGAAGTAAGCCAGAAACCCTGGGTGATTCCAATGGGTGATGCCCGGCATGATCAGCTTCTCGAAATCGTAAAAGACGCGATCCATGTTCTCGGGCTGCTCCGGTCCGTGGGCCGGCAGCGCATCCATTAACTCGCCCGGGCGATTGCGGG
Organism: Bryobacterales bacterium; assembly: GCA_963738525.1. Lineage (GTDB taxonomy): Bacteria > Acidobacteriota > Terriglobia > Bryobacterales > Bryobacteraceae > Bog-113. The sequence continues at coordinate 134,740 of CAVTXC010000007.1, read as the reverse complement.
ACAGCACCGGGTAAGTGGAGGAGTTCTTCAGGTAATCGGCGATCCAGTCGATCAGTTGGTGACCGAGCCGCCGAAACTCTTCATTTGGTAGATCTGGCATAGGGGAGACGTTGTACGGCGGGGAGCCATTGCTGGAACCAGGTGCGAAACTGTTCCAACGTATCGAACTGATCGGCGGTGAGCGGGATGGCAGGCGGACCGACTTTGATGCCGCGGGCCTCGGTAGCGGCGGCTATTCCAACGGGAACAGGGAAACGGTCGATCCAATCGATGAACTCGAGCAGATAGGAGTGGGCCTGGTCGGTCTGCGTTTGGTCGCCGTTAACGAGAGAGCGGTGCAAAGCCAGTACGAGTTCGGGGACGGCACAAGCGACCCCGGAGACGATAGCATCGCTTCCGGCGTGATGTGCATCCACGATAAGACGGTCGTTGCCGCAAAGCAACGAGAACGGATGTTCGCGGCGCATGCCTGCAAGCTGTTGAAAGAATCCAAGATCTCCGCTCGAATCCTTGATGCCGACGAACTCCTCTCCCGACAAGAGCTCGCGAACGGCGGAAAGCGAGAGCGGATTGGTGAACAGCGGAAGGTTGTAAAGCAGTATGGGAACGGCCCCGCCGACTGCCACGGCGAACAAGCGAAAGTACTCGATGATCTCCGGATCACCATAACGATAGAAGTAAGGCGGCATCAAGAGGACGGCGGCCGCGCCGGAATCGACTGCGGATTCGGCTAGTTGGACGGCGGTATCCAGAGTGGAATGAGCGACTCCCACCAAAATTGGAACGCGGCTTCGCTTAACGGCCAAATGAACGAGGCGCTGCCGTTCTTCGATCTTGATGTTGAGAAACTCGCCGGTGGCGCCCAGGAGAACAATGCCGTCGACGCCGGAGAGTGAGAGGCGGTCAACCAGTTCGAGCATGGAGGCGAAGTCGGCTTCGTATCCTTCACGTCGATGCGGCGTCACTGCCGCGGCCCACACGCCGCTCAATCCGGAACGCTGCGGCTCGGCTTTACGGCTCCAGAACATCTACTTGAGGAAGTTCGACCAAACAACAATCCGCAGCATGGATGTTTCTCTCGGGTCTTAGGCTAACACGCGGGCTCACACGCGAGGTTCGGATGAATCGTGGACCGATTACTCCAACGTCAGCTTGCGTTTCCGAGTGAACCGGTAACGCACGAGCGTCCACATGGCGTGTAGGCCATCACGGGCGCGAATCTTCTTGCCTTCGGCAATGCCCCGCCCGTTGTAGCTGATGGGGACTTCCGCAATCCGGTAACCCAGGCGCGAGAACTTAGCGGTAACCTCTGGACAGAACTCGAAGCGCTGGCAATCCAAACGAACCGTTCGAAGAACAGACAACCGGAACGCTTTGTAGGCGGTGGCTTCATCGGTGATTCCTGCGCGGTAGAGGGCATTGGCAGTGAGCGTCAGAACGAGATTGGCGAAGCGGTTGAGCGGGGCCATTCCGACAGGACGGCCAAGAAAGCGCGATCCGTACACAATGTCGGCATTCCCGCTGACGATAGGCTCGAGGATGCGGAGGTAATCGGCAGGATCGTACTCCAGATCTCCGTCCTGTATCAGAACGACATCACCGGAAGCGTGCCGGATGCCCGTGCGAAGGGCGCTTCCCTTCCCCAGATTTTGCGCGGAATGGTGCGCGATCACTGCCCCGCTGGACGCGTGTTCGCGCAGCAGCGGTCCGGTGCCATCCGTCGAACCATCGTCTATGACGATTACTTCTTTGGTGCATCCGGCCGGCAGACGGGCTTCGAGCACCCGCCGCAGCACGAGAGGGAAGGTGTGAAATTCGTTGTAGACCGGGATGATGATCGAGATCTTCATGATCTCCTTTAGGGTTTAGACTCCAGAGGGGAGATCACGGTAACGCTCCGGCCTGTGCGCGCAAGAATCCTGACCATTTGCGGATCTTTGGCATTCATTGTTTTTGCGGCTTTCGTCCTCCGGGTGGGCTACGGGTGGAGCTACGCGGCGGGGCACACGGAGCAAGGGCTACGCACGATACCCTTCTTGATGGAGCCGGGCAACATCGCGTATGCCCTCGCAACCGGACAAGGATTCAGCAATCCTCTGCGCATCCCGAGCGGCCCAACGGCGTGGATGACGCCGGTTTACCCCGCGCTCCTGGCCGGAATCTTCCGTTTATTCGGCATCTACTCGCTACGGGCGTATGAAGCGGCAGCACTCTTCAACATTCTCCTCTCCACTTTGACATGCGTTCCGATCTATTGGATCGGAACGCGGGTAGTATCTCGGAACATCGGCGCGACGGCTGCATGGCTATGGGCCGCGTTCCCGAACGCGCTGATCATTTCTGTCGAAGCGATGTGGGACGCGACTCTGGCGGCTTTCCTCTTCGCCGTGATTGTTTGGGCTTCACTCGCTGTGGCCTCGTCGCAACGGCTGCGTAACTGGGCGCTGTACGGACTGCTGTGGGGAGTAACGCTTATGACGAGCGCGACGCTAGTGCTAGCTCTCCCCTTTATTATTTGGTGGGGCGCAAAACGTGTGGGAGCAAGAGGTCCGTTGCTTGCGGCCGCGGTGGTGTTTCTTTCTTGTGCGCCATGGACAGTTCGGAATTACACGGTGTTCCATGCACTGATTCCGTTGCGCAGCGTGACGGGCGTTTCTTTGTGGATGGGCACAATCGATCCGGCGTTAGGGCGTTGGCCGGGCTCATATCACCCGCTCTCCGATTCCACTGAACGAGCGAAGTTCGTCGAAATGGGCGAGATTGCCTACATGCGGGAGAAGGAGCAGGTGGCGATTGCCGCCATGCGGACCGATCCGGTGACGGAGATCCGTTTGTGCGCGGAGCGCTTCTGCGCCCTGTGGGCGGGAGGCGACCTTCATGCTATTCGCGATTTCCTGCGGTCGCACTCCTGGTGGTTCCGGTGGGTGGTGGCACTCAACCTAGTGATGTCGCTTAGCGCGCTGGCCGGGTTGATTGTGCTCGCGAAGCGCCGGGACTGGGCCGCATTTCCGGTCGCTGCGGGACCGTTGATAATACCCGTCGCGTATTACCTGACGTTAGCGTCGGCGCGCTATCGACTGCCCATCGATCCAGCAGTGATGGTGCTGGCCAGTATCGGTTTCGCTGCTGGTTGGCGCCTGATCAGGGCTGGATCGTCAGGATGCCGGCAGCGGCGTTATCCAGCGTAACCGTGTAGTTGCCGCTGGGATCGGGCTGTACCGCGGTAGCCTGAGCCGGGCTGGTTAGCATACCGGTCGTGGGGTCGAATTGGACACCTCCGTAGGTGACAGCGGTTCCGTAAGAGCTTAACGTCGGGGCCGATAACTCTAAGTAGGTGGCGCTGGTGCCAGGGGAAGAGAGCGAAACCTGGATGGGTCCCGATGCTGCAAGATCTTTGTTGATGAGATAGATAGTGATCGCACACGTGGCGCAGGAAGAGAGCGCATATGCGCGCACATTGGCGGTGGTGGAGATGGTGAGGGGAAGGAATTGCTGGCCTTTGGCTGCGGAGAACGCGTACATTCCGTAGTACTCCGGTTGGATCTGAACCTGGTAAACACCGGGCGACGGTACGGTGACCTGAATCGGGTCGTAAAAACTCCCATCGTGAATATGGAAGTTGATGCGGCGGACTCCGAGACGCGCCATCTGGAGGGAGTAATCCAGCGCCCAAAGAGCGGAAGCTTGCACGTTACTGACATCCGGCTGTCCGGGATCGGGAATGACGGAGTTGGTTTCGTCGATCTGCACCTGGAGCTTGTAAAGGCTGCTTATGTCGTTCACCGCCTTTTGGAACGACTGGCTGATGTTCTGAATCAGGGTCGGGCTCAAGAGCGCGGTGATAGTGGGAGCAATCTTGCCGGCGTTCAACGCGTACTCGTGCAACGTAACCAAGCCGATGTTAGTTGGACTGCATGTGGAGCAGGAGACCACTCCGGCAAGTAGAGGGTCTAATTGAGAGGTTATGGTCGAGGCGGACGGATTGAAGTAAGCAGGCGCAAGCAGCGGGATGGTTTGGGTCGAGGCGTTGCCCTTGAAAGCCGTGATGTAGCTAAGCAGGTCGGTGATCTGATCGTTCACGCTGTAAGTAGCCGGGCGATAAGCCGGATTCATGTAATAGAGATTGAGTTCATTCCCGAGTTCCAGGCCGAGCAGGGAGGCATGCGGATAGGCTTGCGTGATCGGGAGAATCCCGGTCGTGACTTCGTTCAATACGTATTGGGGCGCTCCGGGAGACTCGTTTTGCGCCAGGCTTAATCCGATGATCATGGGCCAGCCTGTCTGGGAACTGGCATAAGCCCAGCTCTTGAAGTCCGCCGAGGTAAGCATGTATTGACAGATCGACGGTGTAGGCGCCGTTACTCCGGAAAGACAGTCGCTGTCCGCGGCGGCGCCCCCGATTCGGATGGTGCCGCGCCCGAGATTCTTCATCAGCGTGAAAAGCACCGTGTCGCCGGTTGGAGAATTGCCGAAGTATTGCAGAGCCAGGCTTTGCTGAATACTCAGTCCCATAAAATCCTGTGGAACCACAGGACCGGACGGAGCGCGCTGAACGGTCACTGTGGCAAGTGACTGCGCGAAGGCGGGGGCGAATGCGATCGCCAGAATCGTGAAGAACCGATACATGTGATTTGTGGAGCGTCAGGGAAGCGAATACAGGGACGACATCCGATATGAGCGATAGGTCAGCGTCGCGTCGGTAAACTCCCAATTGAAGATGCCGTTCGGCTGTACTTCGACCGATTGCGCTGTGGCCGTCGACGGACCGGTCGGAATCCAACCGGAGTCAAAGTGGTACGAGCCGTTATCGAGCAGCTGCGCGCTGCCAACTGCAACCGAGAACACCCCCATATCCACATTGACCGTCACAGAAGCGGTCATGGCGGTTTGATCGATGGTCAACGCCTGTCCGCGGCTGTCCTCCCCTGGATTCGCGGCGATGCGGGTGTTTCCGTTGTCATAAAGAGACAACAAAGTCGTTCCGCCTAACTCAAACTCCACGTCGTGCTGGTGCGAGAACCAAGGGTATGGATCACTTGTCGTGGTCATCGTGAAGTCTCCATCCAGTCCTAACCGCCAGATCACATCTCCTGTTCCGGAACCGGAACCGTAGTCAAGCTTGTACACCCAATCCTGGTGACGTGAAGAGAAGAGGATGCTCCCGTCTGAAGGGACATAGTTGAGCGAATTGCCATGAATCCAGTCATTCGCCACCGGAGCGAGGAAGAGCGGAGGACAGCCTACGATATTGGCCCGGCAGGTCTCGCCGAGAACGGCAGGACGCGTGATATCCAGGTGATCGAAGGCGCTCCACGACCAGGCGAGTTGCAAGTTGGAATCCAAATCCACAATGGCGTTCCCCAAAATGTCGACCGGAGCGGTCGAACCCTGCGTACCGGCCGGATACATTCGTTCCTGCGAACCGATCAGGAGTGTGTGTCCGTTCGGCAGGCGGATCATGTCGTGCGAGAAGCTGTTGATCGAAGCCCGTCCCAGAGCTTGCAACTGCCGGGAGACGGCGGTAGCGCTGGTTTGCCGGATGGTATTGCCGGCGAGGTCGATTTCACGAAAGATCTGCTGATCGCCTTGGGGCCGCGTCGGGTCATTGATCATCATCATGACCGTGCCGCCGGTGACTGGCCTGAGGTTGTAGCACACGGGCTGAGCAGAGGTGCCCAGTCGGGGGTAATACCAGATCACCTGCCCGGTCAAATTTACAGCGAAGGGGAAGTAATACGGCGGACCGCTGAGGGTGCAGGCATTTACCAGTAAAAGGCTTTGCTGCGTATCGGTAGCGCCCGTCAACGGGACGCTGGTGGGTGGGAATACCAGAGAAGGATCGATGGCGCCGGTGGTGAAATTTTGCAGAGGTCCGGAAACAACTTGCGTCCCGGTAACCACCTCGTAATTCATGCTGTAAGTGGCGTTAGGCAACATACCAGCTACGTAGAAATTGGCGCTCGCCGTTGGTAAGCAGTTCAAAGCCGAGGTTCGCCGCACGTTTGTCCCGCTGCCGAAACGTACGCGGATAGTGCTTCCCGACGGACAACCGGGAGCGCTATACAAAGCCACCAGCGGATTTGGGGTCGCGCTAACTACTGGTTGACCGCCGTTCACCGTAACCCGCGGCGTGGCAGTAAACGGCACGACCATCGTGGCAGTGGTTCTCGTGGTTATGTTGCGCGCGATTACCTGGATGTTGTAGGTTCCCTCGCGTGTTGAGGGAGTCCACTCAAACGCATTCGACACGTCAAAATCCTGCAGAATCTGATAAGCGCCACCCTTAGGAGACACGCTGAATCGATAGTCCAAAGTGCCAGGCGAGGTGTCTGAACCAGTGGCCGTCCACGTAATCGTGGTACCTACCAGTTGAGGCGAAGAAACCGAAGAAGTTAGCGAGACGGTAATCGAGGCGGAAAGCGGCATTACCAGAAAGGCTGCGGTGAGTAGTGTTCTAAGCATCAAATATAAAGATCAGGTATAAAGATCGGGAGTTCAGTATACCCAAAGAAAACAGTAAGAACCACCCCCTGAGTACTGCATTCTCTCCGGCCTTCGTCGAATCCGCTCGGGAACGATATCCACAACCCAGCTCGTGTTTCAATTGCGTTTCGATAGAGTGAATAAGCTCGAATGAGATTGCTACCGCGGGATGACCGCTTTTTCGAACTGTTCAACCAGCAGGCGGATATTCTTTGTAAGGCTTCGGCGTTGCTGGTGAAGGGCTTACGTGGGGGCTACGACTACACTCGGTCGATTGCCGACGAAATGAAAGCTTTGGAGCGCGAAGGCGATGAGGTGATGCATGACATCTCACGGAAGCTCCAGACCACGTTTTTGACGCCCTTTGATCCCGAAGACGTTCAGGCGCTTGCCACCGCGCTCGATGATGTTCTGGATTACATTGACAATGCGACTTTCCGGATTGTCGCTTACCGGCTTGAGCCTATTCAAAGCGAAGTGGTGCAGCTGGCCGTAATGGTCGATGGATGCTGCCGCTCACTGGCCAAAGCGTTGAATGGTTTCAAAGATAAGAAGCCAATTCTGGAAGACTGCATTGAGGTGCACCGCTTGGAGAATGAGGCGGATACGCTGGAGCGTACGCTGCTGCAGGACCTCTTCCGCAACGAGACGAACCCGATCGAGTTGCTGAAGAAGAAGGAGGTGTACGAACTTCTAGAGGCTACGACCGACCGCTGCGAAGATGTGGCGGATGTGATTCAGAACGTCACGGTGAAGAACAGTTAGGGTATGACGATCCTGGCCCTGACAGTCGCGATTATCGCGATCGCTCTGATTTTCGATTACATCAACGGGTTCCACGACGCGGCGAACTCCATCGCGACGGTAGTGGCAACCCGGGTCTTGTCCCCTGGAGTGGCAGTCTTTTGGGCGGCCATGTTCAACTTCTTCGCGGCGATTCTGTTTGGAACCGGGGTAGCGTCGACGATCGGCAAGGGGTTTGTGAACACCGCGATCATCACCCCCTACGTGGTTTTGGCCGGGCTGCTCGGCGCGATTCTGTGGGACCTGCTGACATGGTTCTTAGGGCTGCCTACCAGTTCCTCCCACGCATTGATCGGGGGCTATGCCGGCGCCGCTATCGCGCGGGCCGGGTTTGCAGGCCTGATTGTAGGGAAATGGCCCGCGACGCTGGTGTTTATCGTGCTTTCGCCGGTGATCGGACTCGTCTTGTCGTACCTGCTTATGATCGCCGTTTATTGGTTGTTTCGGAAGGCCACACCGGCGCGGATGGACCGGCAGTTCCGGCACTACCAACTCGGCTCCGCTGCGTTGCTGAGCTGCGCGCATGGCACGAATGACGCGCAGAAGACGATGGGGATCATCACGGCCGTGCTGGTGGCTTCCGGCTTTCAGAAGAACTTCGCGGTGCCCTACTGGGTGATCTTCGCGTCGAGTATGGCGATCGGATTGGGCACGCTGAGCGGCGGCTGGAGAATCGTCCGAACTATGGGAACCAAACTGACGCGGTTGAAACCGCGCAGCGGATTCTGCGCAGAAACTGGCGCGGCGCTATCGATTCTGTTCTCCACCCTGCTCGGGCTACCCGTCTCCAGTACGCATGCAATTGCCGGCGCCATCGCGGGAGTCGGTTCGATTCAGCGGGTGCGGGCAGTCCGGTGGCACATCGCCGGCGACATCGTAACCGCGTGGATTCTCACGATTCCCGCAGCCGCGATTGTAGCAGCCGTGATCTTCCTGGTGCTCCGGCTCTTTATCCCGTCGGCTTAAGAACCGGTTATTGGGCGATGTTCCGGCCGAAGTGCAGGGACGGTCCCAGGGAGGCCCGCACCGTCCAGCGGCCGTCTCGCAAGATGTCGTTGAACAAGTGGTCGTAGACAACGTCGACATGCATGCGTAGGCCGAAGTGCTTGGTAACGCCCACGTCCACCCCGCCGCCGATTCCGTAGAAGCCTTGCCAATCGAGTTTCGTCGGAGTCGGAATCAGCTCAGCGACCAGGGTTTGCGTTAGGGCATCCGCGGGGTAGGGCTTGGCGAGCTCGCGCACTGCGCCCAATGAGGGATGGAGCAGTATCGCGAAGTGGCGGAAGTGCCGGATGATCAGCGTCGGGCCGAGCGCGAACGTCTGTGTCGAGACGTTGGTGGTGACCGAGGGCTGATAGGTCTTGGGCAGGATTCCGGCATTGATCAAGAGGTTAAGCGCGCTGTTGACCTGGTCTTCCAGATTGGAAGGCAGATATTTCGGAAGAAGGGCGAGTGTGCCTTCGGCATTGGAATAGTCAAAGCCAATGGCGTACCAGGGCTTCACGTTGTAGCCCAGCTGGATATGGTAGCCGCGCTCGGCCAGGTTAATCGCCGGACTCTCGAAATAGACATATCCGGCGTAGACGTCGTAGCGGGATACGTAATCCTGCGCCCCGAAAGCTCCCAGAGGCGCGAGGAAAGGAAGGAGAGCGAGAAACAAGCGGGTAGGGGTAAATTTCATCAGTCCTCGGACGTTTTGCGTCCCCGGGGGGAGGCATATGGAACAACTAGCGTATCGCACCCGAGTGTCTGCAACCATCCATTAGGCGGTCGCGCTGCGTGTCTTTCGAGCAGGCGGCAGGTATCGATTTGTCAGCTCTCCAAACTGGTCAGGGGTGACCAGGTGGAAGCGGAGTTGGAGTGAACAGAACTGCGCGATTCGCGCGGCGGTCTGTTCGTTGGGGAAGTCGGGACCAGCGACGTAAAGCTGGCCGGCCGCGATTCGAAACGGAAGAATCTTCAACTCTCGCGCGACGCGGGCGGGGAGTGACCGCGTAACCGGCAACATGATCTCGTCGGCGGAGGGTAGACCTAACGGGACGTTGGCCTGCAGAGAGAGCGCTTCGTAGAGCTCGTCGACCGAGAGTTTGCCGCGGCGCACCAGCCACTCGCCAATGCGGACACCGGTTGGTTGAGAGGCGAGAGCGTCGGCCAGATCGGCCGCGGTGACGTAGCAGGAGCCGACCAGGACTTCCCCCAGTTTGCGGTGGTGTTCGACCAGAGCGGCGCGGTTGGGATAGGCGTGTTCGGTCTTAAGCCAGATTAGGGGTCGGTTGCGGATGCGGGCCCATGCGTACCGTTGGATGGCGCTACCGGTGGCGAGGAAGTTGATCCAGTTCCCCCAAATTACCCGGATGGGCGTGGCACAAGCGAACTTCCAGCCATAGACGCTGGTACGAGCACCAAGCGCGTATGGTGACGTGCATGGCTTGAATCGACAGGGTGACAATACCCACCGGCAGCAGCCAGCGGTGTTGGACGGCAGTTCCGAGTCCCCACGGCTTGTGCATGATTGTGCACATAAACCAGGTAATGGCCCCGTAGGCAAACAGGACATTGGTGAGCGGCGTAACGAGGTTCCCGATCAAGCTCTTGCGATCCCGCCAGAACCAATAGAGTTGCTTCAGGGTATCGCGCCAGCCGTGCATCTCCCAGGATTGGAGGGCGATACCGGTTACCCAACGGGTCCGCTGGCGCACGGCCTTCCGGAAGCTGCGGGGAAAGTACTCGCGTGTGGCGACGAAAGAACCGTTGTGCCGGTGAATGGGGACGAACTTCTGTGGCATTCCCAGCCTGTGGATGCGGAAACCGTTCTCGTAATCCTCCGTCAGGCACCGCGGCTCGAAGATACAGTTGGTGTGGGTGGCCGCCAAACGGGCGAGCGCACGACGCGAGAATCCGGTTCCCACGCCATTTGACGGAACGAAGCCGCCAAGCTGAGCGCGGGACGGCATGTCCTTGAACTGGAATTCGGCAAACTCATCGCAATAGACGCCGTGGGTGAGTTCGAGCGGACGGGTCGGGAGCGCAAGCACCGGAATCTGGACCATCTCGTTCCACTGGGCGTAGTAATTCACCCAGCGGAGGGCTTCGGGATGAACGAGGTCCTCAGCGTCATGGGTGAGCACCATCTCAAAGCGGGCGTCGTGTTCCTCTTCAAAGAGAAGCATTCGCTGGTAGATCCAGTTCAGGCAGTCGGCTTTGGAGGTGGGTCCGTCATGGGGGCACACGGCCAGGTGAGCGTTGGGAAACCGGCGGACCACCTCACGGACTGCGGCAAGAGTCGGGGGATCGTTCGGGTAAGCGCCTATAAAGAAGTCGAAGTTCGAGTATTTCTGAGTGGCGATGTTGTGCTCGACCATGTTCTGGATAACGCGATGTTCTTTCCAGAGCGGCACGAAGATCGCCATCCGCCGTTCGGGGACGGCCTCCAATTGTGCATCATTGGGCATGATTTCGCGAAACCGCGAAAGCCAGCGGACGAGGCATGCACAGTCGATGACCATGTCATCGAGACCGTTCAGCAACACCCACAAAGCCAGCGGCGCGAGAAGCAGCGCTGCCCAATGATCGACGAGCAAAACACCTCCTAGTACGTGGTGTACGAACGGGGAGGAGATTCGCACAAAAGTATGACAGGAGCACCACGAGGAAAGCAGCGCTGAGAAGATGGGGTATGGCCCGGATTTTAGTGTTGCTCGCAATCGCGGGAGCGGCCGCGGTAACCGCTGAACCGAAGCCGGCCGAGGCGTTCCACTTCGCGATCATTGGGGACAATACCGGCCGCGCTGTTCCGGGCGTCTATGAAGCTGTCTGGAGGGCAGCAATTCAGGCCCACCCGGATTTCGTAATCACGGTCGGGGATGCCATTGAGGGCATGAACGACCGGCAAGCGCGGGCGGAATGGGAAGCCGTGAAGCGAGTTTGGCCGAAGAATATTCCGGTCTATCACACGCCCGGAAATCACGATGTCTGGAGTGATGACTCGCGGAATGTCTTTGTTGAGGAAACAGGTCGCAAACCATTCTATTCATTTGATTTTCGAAATGCACACGTAGTGGTTCTGGACAATTCTCGAACGGAAGGTCTAGCGCCTGACCAACTCGCGTTCTTACGGTCGAATCTGGAACAGAGCCGTGGCGAGGGCCCAATCTTCGTGTTCTTTCATCGGAACTTCTGGCTGCTTCCATTGAAGCTTCAGGTCCGGTCGTTTCCTCTGCTGGATCTAGCCAAGGAGTACGGGGTCTGCTGCATTGTCAGCGGACATGGCCACCAGTTCCAGGCAATCGCGAGCGGCGGCGTCGAGTTCCTGGAGGTAGGCAGCTCCGGCGCCAGCGTAGGAGATTCGACCAAAACCGGCGTGGGATATGCGGAGGGCTGGTTCTACCAGTATGTATGGGTGACGGTGGAGGGGAGTTCCGTCCACTTCGAGGTACGCGAGCTGGGTCCCCCACTGGGGCAAGGACGGGTACAAACGATTCAAACCACCGCAGGACGATGAATCGCGGCGGGCTGAGTCGCCGGCCTGACGGGCGCGGGGCAGCATCCGGCGGGGCAGCAATCGTGATTCGGCCCAAACAAACCCAACGCGGGACGGATTGCCGCCTCGCTCTCGCGCTCCATGATCAGTTCCCGGATCATCTCGACAAAACGCGGATGAGATCCAACGGTAGCGGCGCGGACCATCCGGATGCCCCGCTCTTCACAGATCTGTCGCGCTTCGACATCGAGATCGTAGAGAACTTCCATGTGATCGGAGAGGAAACCGACTGGAATGAGGATTACGTTCGCGGACTCAGTTTTGCGGAGGACGTCGCCGATGTCCGGTTCAAGCCATGGTTGACTCGGAGGGCCGCTCCGGCTCTGCCACGCTAGTGACCAGTTCGGCAGCTGAAGCGACTCCGCAACCAAGCGCGCCGCCTCTCCGATCTGACGTTCGTAGGCGCTGGTCTGCGCCATGGAAACGGGAATACTATGCGCGGTGAAGAATGCCTGCACCGATTGGGGGTCCACGTCTCCCAGATCGAGCAAGGCCGACGCGACATTCGCCGCCATGGGTTCGACGAAGCCGGGGTGATTGTAGAAGACACGCAGCTTGTCGACCAGCGGGGCACCGGGACCAGCGGCTTCGCACGCCCGCTGAATGTCTTCCCGGTATTGGCGGCAGCCGGAGTAGGAGCTATAGGCAGAAGTGACGAATGCCAAGGCTCGCTTAACGCCGTCGCGCTGCATCTCGCGAATGGTGTCGTTTAGGTAGGGCTGCCAATTCCGATTTCCCCAGTAAACCGGCAGCAGGGGGCCCGATTGTTGGAGGCTGGCGCGCAGGGCGCTTAAGAGAGCCCGATTTTGATCGTTGATCGGGCTTTTCCCGCCGAAGTGGTAGTAGTGCTCGGCGACTTCCAGCATCCGCTCGCGCGGAACATTGCGGCCTCGCAGGACGTTTTCGAGAAAAGGAAGCACGTCGTCGCGGGTTTCAGGTCCGCCGAAGGAGACCAGGAGAATCGCGTCGTAGGATGCGCACTAGTCGCTCTTGGAGTAGTAGTACGTGAACTTGCTGTAGAGCTCCGCGGCGCGCGCGCCGTTCACCACAATGCCGAGAACGTTGTTTTCACAGAGTGTTTGCATGGCGCGGACGATGTTGTCGTATGTGGTGGCGCCGACACGAACGACGATGATGGTGCCGTCGGCCAGCGTGGCAAGCAGATTGGCATCCGCCGAAAACAGCAGCGGAGGGGAATCGAGAATCGACCACTTGAATAACTTGGGCAGCCTCTCTTCGATGGTCTGTTTGCATTCGCGGGTGCCTAAAAGTTCGAGGGGATTCTTGACCGAAGACCCGGCGGTCATGACGTACAGGGTTGTCCCGCTCAGGCGGCGCATGCAGGCTTCAAGCGGAGCATTTCCCGAGATGTAGTCGGAGAAGCCCAAACCGCGGTCAATTTGGAGAAGCCGGTGCACGGAAGGCCGGCGAAGATCGAGATCGGCCATCAAGACCGGATTCTCAGAGAGCTGCGCCTGGGTCAGCGCGAGATTCAGAGCGGTAAACGTCTTGCCTTCCGCAGGCGAGGCGCTGGTGACGACCACGGTGCGGAGTTTTTGGAGCGTCTGCAGGTGATTGAGGCGGGTACGCAGGCTGCGAAACTCTTCGCCCGGCATGTCCTGCGGAGAATCCATACTGACGAGATGCGCTTCCTCGGCGGGAGAATAAGGAATCTCTTCGACGCGAGAGAGCACATCGGCTAACTCGTTGCCCAGAACGGAGGCGCGACGTTCCCCAGGCAGGTACAGCCCGTCACCCGGCAAAAACGGCGCCCGGTGTTCGGTGGTTTCAGGCAGCGGCGTGCCATTCAGTTGTTCAGCCTTGCGAAGCGCGTCGTGTACTCGGCTCATAGGATCTCTTTAAGACTTCAAAACCATCAGGACTGCAAAAGGAAAAAGTGGTAGTACATCGATCCGCTAATCACAAGGACGCCAACCAGGAGAGCGGCCGACCAGGAAACGTAGACCATGCGACGGCGGCGCTGGACGAGAAGGTCGTTTTCGAGGAGCGGAATGCTGCTCAGGATCGGCAACTGCGTGTAGGCGCGCACGTCTTTCAGATTCTTCAGCGAGGTATCTTTGATCTCGCGGATGGTGACCAGAGCGAGACCGAGTAGGACGACCTACCCCGAAACCGATGCCCATGATCATCCAGCGATTCGGCGCCGTGGGTGAGATGGGAAGCGAAGCAGGATCCAGCACTTCCAGATTTTCCCCGGCCTTGCGGGTCTGCGCATTCTGATTCTCCTCGGTGAGGCTTTGCTGCTTGATCAGTCCTGATACGCTTGGTTGGCCTGCTGCTGATCGCTCATCAACTGCAGGTAATGCTGCTCATTGGCCGGACCGGACTCCAGGCGGCTTTGGAACGAATTGATCTGCGCGTTGATCTGGTCCAGCTCCTTCATGCTTGGATTGCCGGTCCCATTTCGAGCGCCTTCAACTGGCTTCGCGTCTGGGTCGGCGATGCCGTCCATGTCGCTCATTTGCGCGGTCACGTAAGCGCTCGCCCGGCGGGAGCCGCGGGTTTTTGACCGGCCCGGCGCTGGCGGCTGCTTCTCATCGTCTTTTTCGGCTATCCGCGCGGTGCTTCTTGAGAGCGAGCCAGCGTGGCCTCGAGGCTTTCGACGTCCGGATGGGAATCCGTGTAGATCTCCTTTTTCGCCGCCAAGCTGCACCTCGGTATCCGAGATGGCCTTGTTCAGCTCACGCACGCTGATCGCTCTTGCCCGATCTGGTGCCGGATCGTCGCATGCTCTGTTGCGCCAGCGAGCCGTAGGTGTCTTTCTGCGAGCGGATGGTGTCGAGCTTGCTCTCAAGCATGATCTTCTCCTGCGAATCGCGATTCAACGCGTCATCGAGGAACACGCGCTGCGCCTGGAGGGAAGTCATGCGCCTGCACGTTCATTTGAAGTTGTTCGGGCAGGCGCCCGGTTTTCTTCTGCGGAAATCGGTCAACTCATTGTTGAGGCGGTCCAGTTCCGTCTTTGGCGCTGCATCACCTGGTCGTGGATGAAATCCGTGTCACTGTCCCGGCGACGCGCTGCCCGGAAAGATTGGACTCCATGAATCGCGCGACCAGCGCGCTCACGACGTGCCTGCGCTTTGTAGCGGTCCGGGTACGCGAAAGAAATCGTGAAAGCAGAAGCCGGCCGTTCCGCCTGCCCGGCAGACGCACTACCTGGATGTGCACATCTTTCGTGCGCATGTTCTCCAGGCACGTCGTCGAGCGGCTTCCGTTCGCGCTCCTTTTTATAAAGATCGAGTCCCGGTCGCTGGATGAGCTCGGACAACGCTCGCGCGGCTGAGGATATCCTGCTGCATCGCGCTGATGCGGTCCGACATCTGCTGGCTCGCGATCGACGGCAGAATGGTGGCCGAGATCTGCGGCCGGCGCGATGCGCAGCGACGCCTGCGAAACGTAGATGTTCGGAAGAACCAGGGCGACCACGGCCCCGATGACGATCCCGGCGAAAATCGGGCCGAGAATCCACCCGCGGTTGCGCCGGATCACGTCGATATAGTCGCTGAAATCCATCGGGCGGCGCGAGATGGCGGAGTAAGCTTCAGGTGTCAGCATGGTTGTTCCTCAGGGCACGAATATCTGGTCGCCGTTCTGCACGACGATGTTCTGTTCCATGTGTTTTCCGTGGCTTACGTCTTTATAGTTAAACGCAAGCTTTTCGCCTTTGCGCAGGATATAGATCTTTTTCACGTTGGCAAAATCGCGAAACCCCTGCCCGTTGACCAGCGCCTCCAGAACGGTGATCGGGGTGCCGAAAGGTATACGTTCCCGGACGTCTCACTTCCCCGTTGAATCGTGAACTTGCGGCTGTTGATTTTGGTAACCTGCACGCTGACTTCCGGGTTCCGCATGGTTTCCAGCAGTTTGTCGCGAATCGCCGCGCCAAGTTGTTCGGGAGTCTTCCCGGCGGCCTGAATATCGCCGATGAGTTGCATAGAGATCATGCCATCGGGCCGGACATCCTGCGGGACCGCTCAGGTCCGCTTCGTGATGACACGGATGTAGAGGACATCCTCCGGGCCAATCACGAAACTGATCGGCCGGCGGGGCTGGATTGACTGCCGCGGCAGGGACATTGCCCGGCTTCGCGGCGGCAGCGTCGTTCGGCCCGGTCGTTGTGGCCGGGGCCGCCTCGGCGGGCGTGGCCGGCGAGGAAACCGCCGGATCCGGAGCCGTCTGGGCGCTCGACAAAGCCCCAGACGCAAGTAGAATACAGACTGCAAATTTCAAGAGAACACATCCTCCGCGGGTGTGTGGGTTCCACTTCGTCGAGAATTCGACGTTTGGCGTGCGGCTGCGCACAGCGGACGGGCCACACATCCTATTGTATGATCGGCACCAATCGATGGAACCTTACCTATGACTTATTTTCTCTCAAAAACCGAGCCAAAGTCCTATTCCATTAAGCAATTACAATCAGATAGCCGCACAACTTGGGACGGGGTGAAAAATCCGCAAGCTCTTGCGACCATCCGTCAGATGCGCCCGGGAGACCGGGTGTTCATATACCATTCGGGGGGCGAGTCGGCCATCGTGGGCATGGCAGAGGTCGCGTCTGAACCGCGGCCCGACCCGAAGGATCCGAAGCTGACCATTGTTGACTTTCAGTTTCGAGAGGAATTCCAGGAGCCGGTGACCTTGAAGGAGATCAAAGAAACGAAGCAATTTGAAGGGTGGGCGTTGGTTCGGCAGAGCCGTCTTTCGACCATGGCGGCGCCGGACGAATTCGTGCAATGGATGCGGAAACGGCTTTCCGCACCAAAACTTTAGGAACGAAGTAAAACCCCGGGGAATATGCATTAAAGGAACCGAATTTCCGCAAAACCGGATGAAAGCCGGGATCGAGTCCGTTAAGTACTTGCATTCTATTGAGCTAAATCAGTTACATGGGTGGCAGGTAACGTGCATTTAAGTGCGACCGGGATTCCGTCCTCCGGAACCATCATGCTTCAGGAGCTGAAATTTCAGCTATCTACCGCGCTGCTCACCGTGTTCACCGCGGCCGCTTTGATCGCCGCGGGCCTCAACTTCCAACAGCTGCACCGTTTCCATTTACCGGATGACGGAGTGACGTGGGTGGATGCGGGCTCGCCCGGTGTGCAGGCGGTTACGGCTTACCGGATTGCCTCCGATAGCGGTGCGGCTCGCGCGGGGTTACGCGGTGGCGATGTGCTTCTGCGGATCAACTCGGCGGAGGTGAAGAATGCCAAGGATGCCGCTCGCATTCTTTACGGCCTGGGAATCTGGCGGGAGGCGACGTACACCATCCTCCGCCAGGGTGTCGAAATCTCGGTTCCCATCATTACGGGCGAAAGCCCCCGCGATCGGGCGCTGTTTTCCCAGTATGCTACCGGACTGCATTTACCTGATCATCGGGCTTTTCGTCTACCTGCGGCGAGGCAGCGCGTACAAGTCGCGGCACTTTTACCTTTTCTGCCTGGCCTCGTTTATCTTTTCGACGTTTCACTACACCGGGAAGCTAAACACGTTCGACTGGATCGTGTATTGGGGCAACGTGGTGACCACGCTCTTCGCGCCGGCTCTGCTGCTGCACTTCTGCCTCACCTTTCCGGAGCCGCGATCGTGGTTTCGTCCGCGGCTGCATGCCTGGCTGATCTATCTTCCGGCGGCCGTGGTAATTGCGTTGTACGTCGGTTTCTCAATCGGATTCCTGGGAAGCGATTCGCCCTTGGCTGAGGTGCGCTACGCGCTCGACCGCGTGAGCGCGGCTTTGCTCGCGGGGTACTACGGCGTATGCGCGTTGGTTCTCGCGCTCGGTTTTCGCGGCGCTCCAGGACGCTACGGTTCGTCAGCAGTTGAAATGGCTGCGCAACGGCGTGGTCTGCGGTGCGCTGCCTTTCACCCTTCTCTACCTCGCTCCTTTCCTGCTGGGGCAAGAGCCGGACGCTTGGATGCGCTTCTCCGTTCTGTCGCTGGCCCTGATACCGCTGACCATCGCCTACGCCATCGCGCGCTACCGGCTGATGGACGTCGATATCATCTTCCGCCGGGGCTTTGCCTACACGGCGGCGACGGTGTGCGTGCTGGCGGCTTTCTACGGCATTGTGTTCTCGCTCGCGAGCTTCGCGCAGAAGAACTTCAAAGACATCGGCAGCACCGGCATGCTGACCGTGATGCTGATGACGGCGTTCCTGTTCCAGCCGCTCCGGAACTGGATCCAGGAACGCCTCGACAAATACTTCTATCAGGAAAAGTACGATTACCGGCGGACGCTGATCGAGTTTGCGCGCGAGTTGAACGCCGAGACCGATCTGGACGAGATGCTCACCGCGGTGGGCGATCGCGTGATGCAGACGCTTTCGATCCGTCACGTGGCGTTCTTTCTGGCGCTTCCCGATTCGCCCATCGATCCGCGCGCCCGCGTTTGTGCTCCGCAAGTCGATCGGTTCGAGCGGACGGCCTGTCGATGGCGCGAAGCTCGATCTGAGCTTTCCTGAACTGGCATCGCGAGATTCCGTATTTCTTCTTCGAACGCACGCGGCTGCGGTTCGATGCGGCGGCGCAGGGTTGGCCGGCCTCGGTGCGCAACACGCTGGCCGCGCTCGATCTTACCTATTACCTGCCCTGCTCGGCGCGCGGGCGCGTGGTCGCGTATCTCGGGCGTCAGCCGCGCGGAAAACGGCGAATTCCTGTCGAGCGACGACGTGGAACTGCTCTCCACGCTATGCGGGTATGTGGGCATCGCGATCGAAAACGCCAATCTCTACCAGGCGCTTCAGCGGAAAGTGGACGAGTACGAGCGGCTCAAAGAGTTCAGCGAGAACATCGTCGAATCGATCAGCGTCGGCATTCTGGCGGCGGATCTCGACGATCGCGTGGAGAGCTGGAACTCGCGCATGGAAGAGCTGACCGGCATCACGCGGGAGAACGCGCAAGGCCGCACGCTCTCCGAGTTGTTTCCGCCGGCGCTTGGTGGAGCGGCTGACGGCGCTGCGCGAAGAAAACGGCATTCACCATATCGACAAGTTCGTGCTGCGACCGCGCGAAGAGCATAGCGGGAACGGGCACAGCAACGGCGTTAACGGAAACGCCATTCACGTAAGCGCCAGCAATGGCAAGCGGTTCAGACGTCGATCTGCCGGCGCGGGAAGCCACGGTCAACATCGCCATCGCGCCGCTGGTCTCGCGCGATATGGAGCGCATCGGACGGCTGGTGATCTTCGACGACATTACGGATCGCTCCGAACTGGAGCGGCGCCTCGTGCAGGCCGACAAGCTGAGTAGCATCGGACTGCTCGCGGCCGGCGTTGCGCACGAAGTCAACACGCCGCTGGCGGTGATCTCCACTTATGCCCAGATGCTTACCAAGCAGCTGCAGGACGACGAGCAGAAATCGCGGATGCTCGACAAGATCGCGCGCCAGACGTTCCGCGCGAGCGAGATCGTCAATTCGCTTGCTCAACTTCTCGCGCACGTCGACTCCGAGAACAGCCCGGTGCAGTTGAACAAGCGTCATTCAGGAAACGCTGTCTCTGCTGGAACATCAGATGGAGAAAGCCGGCGTGCGGATTGAGCTGCGCCTGGATCGCTGCGCTGCCCATGATTGCGGGAAATGCCGGCAAGCTGCAGCAGGTGTTTCTGAATCTGTTCATCAATGCGCGCGACGCGATGGAGAATTGTCCGCCGGGAGAAGCCGTGCTTGAGATTACTACCAGCGCCGACGAGTCCGGCATCAAAATCGATGTCTGCGATACTGGACACGGGATCGCGCCCGAGCACCTCAACCGCATTTACGATCCGTTCTTCACCACCAAGGGCGCGCGCAAGGGAACCGGGCTGGGGCTTTCGGTGAGTTACGGAATCATTCAGGAGCACGGCGGCACGATCGAAGCCTTCCCACGCAACGGCAGTGGCTCGCGCTTCCATCTGGAGTTGCCGGTCGCCCGCAAGGCCGTCCTGGCCTAATCAGAACGATCGCATCGAATGGCATCCACTTTGATTCCTGAAGAAACGCGTAACGCTCGCGGCTTCGCGCGGCCGCATCCTGGTGATCGACGACGAAGCCGAGATCCGCGAGAGCCTCGAAGCGCTGCTTGGCATCGGAAGGCTACGCGGTCGATCTCGCGGCCGAACGCCACCGAAGGCGAGAAGACGGCTGGGCTCGCGCGCCTACGACCTGGTGCTGCTCGACATGATGATGCCGGACAAATCCGGCCTGGATCGTGTTGCGAGGATTTCGCGAGCGCGACCGGGACACGCCCGTGTTTCTGGTCACCGCCTACGCGTCGGTCGAATCCGCCGTGAACGCGCTGAAGCTGGGCGCGAACGACTTCGTTCCAAGCCGTGGAACAACGACAAGCTGCTGATCGAAATCCAGCGGGTCATCACGGGCCAGCGGCTGGCCAGCGAGAACCGGCTGCTCAAGCGCGCGCTGAAGCAGCGCTATAACTTCCCCAACATCGTCGGCAAGAGCGAGCGGATGCTGCGGATGCTCGACCTGGTGGAGCAGGTGGCGCCCAGCCGATCGACTATTCTGATCACGGGCGAAACGGGCACCGGCAAGGAACTGATCGCCAAAGCGATTCACTTCAGTTCGCCGCGCGCCGATAACCCGTTCGTCACGGTGAACAGCGCGTCGATTCCGACGGAGCTGCTGGAATCCACGCTGTTCGGTCACTTGAAGGGCGCGTTCACCAGCGCGACGCAAACCAAGAAGGGTTCGTTCGAGGTCGCCAACAAGGGCACGATTTTCCTGGATGAGATCGGCACCATCGGCGCGGAGATTCAGGCCAAGCTGCTGCGCGTGATTCAGGAGCGGGAGTTTACGCCGCTCGGGTCGACCGAGACGGTGAAGGTGGACGTCCGGATTCTGGCCGCGACCAATGCCGATCTGCGGAAGCTGGTGGAAGAGGGCCGCTTCCGGGAAGATCTCTACTACCGGCTGAACGTCATCAATATCATCCTGCCGCCGCTGCGCGACCGCAAGGAAGACATCCCGGCGCTGGTCGAGTTCTTCTTCGATAAGTATTGCCGCGAGAACGAACGCTTTCTCGACAGCCGCAATAAATCGGCGCTGCGCTTCGCGCCCGACGCGATGCAGGTGCTGATGGAGCACAACTGGACCGGCAACGTGCGCGAACTCGAAAACATCGTGGAGCGCGCCGTGGTGCTGGCGTCCGAGACAGGTGATTCCGGTGGACGTGTTTCCGGAGTACCTGCTGCAGGCCAACGGAATCCGGATGCGGCGCGACAATGGACCGCTGCCGGCCGACGCGTCGCTCTTTGAAATCGTCGCCGACTACGAACGCCGCGTCATTGTCGAACGCCTGGAGCAATGCGGCTGGAGCCAGACGGAAGCGGCGGAAAACCTGCGGGTGCCGCTTTCGACGCTGAATCAGAAGATCAAGCGGCTGAATATCGAGATTAAGAAGAGCCGTTAGCCAGTTATTTCCCGATACAGAACGTCGCAAAAATACGGTTGAGAATGTCGTCCGCGGTGGTCTTTCCGGTCAGGCTGTCGAGCGCAGACAGAGCCGAGTAAAGATCAAGCAGCAGCATCTCGTGAGGAACGCTTTGCTCGATGGCGCTGCGAGCCGCGGCCAGCGCACCGGCTGTTTCACGCAGCGCCTCGGCCTGACGGAGATTGGTGATCACCGCGCCGGTCTGTTCGATAGCACCGCCCGGCGCCACCGCCTCCACAATCGCCCGGCGGAGCTGATCGATCCCCTGCCCGGTCTGCGCGGATACGGCGAGAGCGGCGCCCGGGATCGTGGTTGCGAGGTCGCACTTGTTGGCGACAATCAGCGATCGTCCGGCTTCTCGGGCGCGGGCGATCAGTTCGTGGTCACGTTCATCGAGCGGCGCGGAAGCGTCAACGACAACCAGACATAAGTCGGCGTCCGCCATGGCATGGAAGCTGCGCTCGATGCCCAGTTTTTCCACCAGGCTCTCCCCTTCGCGAATGCCGGCGGTATCAGTGATGCGCACGGGGATGCCTTCGATGGCGGTCACTTCGGACACGAGATCACGAGTGGTGCCGGGAACGTCGGTGACGATGGCGCGGTCTTGCTCGAGCAGGCGATTGAATAAACTGCTTTTCCCAACGTTGGGGCGGCCGATGATGGCGAGCGACATGCCTTCGCGCAGAATCTGCCCATAGCCGAACGTGCGCGCGAGGCGATCCACCTCAGCGGCGATCGGCCCGAGCCTGCGCGGCCAGTTCGGCATTGGGCGCGATGGAGATATCGTCTTCGGCGAAATCGATGCCGGCCTCCAGCAGTGCGATCAAGTCGAGCATCTGCGCCTTTACGGGCTGCAGACGATGCGCCAGCGCCCCGTGACTCTGCTGCGCCGCAACGCGGGCCTGATGGAGCGTTGTGGCATCAATGAGATCGCGTATGGCTTCGGCTTGGGCTAGATCGATGCGCCCGTGGAGGAAGGCTCTTAAGGTGAATTCGCCCGGTTCGGCCAGCCTTGCGCCCGCACTCTAGCGCGCGTTCTACGCCGGTGCGCAGCACAACCGGCGAGCCGTGGCAGGCAATCTCCACCACGTCCTCGGAGGTGTAGGAACGGGGACGGGCAAACCAGGTGATCAGAACGTCATCAACGAGTTGACCGGCGGCATCGAGCAGTTCCCCGCGAACAGAAGACCAGGAGACGAGTGGCGAGCGAACGCGAACGAGCTGGTTAGCGATCGTCACGGCGTCGGAACCGGAGAGACGCACAATCCCGAGACCACCCCGGCCGGGAGGCGTCGCGATAGCCACGATCGTGTCCCGCGGGTCCAAGACTGAAAAATCCAAATTCTAGCGACTGCGGTCTCGATGAGGCGGACGGCGCTTATCTCGCCGGTCGCCGCGATTCCCGCCGCGATCGTCACGGCCGCCGCCGCGAGGTGGTCCGGAGGGACGCCGCATCGGTGGGGGCGCGGGCGGATCGGGCAGACTCGCCATGCCCGCGGGATAGATCACCACATGCCGGAAGCCGCCCTGCCCGGAGCTTTCACTGCGCAGCGTTGGTTTCATTGCGCAAGCGCCAGATGCACCACGCGCCGTTCGCGGCTGTTCATGGGGCTGAAGCGGAACGGCACGCCGGTACTGTTTCACTTTTTCGGCTGCAGCGCCGGCGCTCATGCGCAGTTCTTCGATGCGCAGCAGGCGGTAATCGTTGGCATCGAACGAGATGCCGCGAGTGGTCTTCACTCGGCATGCGGAGCATTTCCATCGTCACCTGCTCCAGAGCCAGCAAGCAGTTCCGCGCGATTGCCGAGCAGCAGGTCCACATCAGGCCCGCAGAACTTCACCATCATTTCCGGGATTCTCAATCTCCGGATTGGAAGACTCGCCGGGCACGATTCGAAAGGTCAAGATCGAACCGCGCGTCGTTGGATCATCTGCCGCAGGAAGGCGTCAATCTTCGGACCGGTTGTCTCGACCGAATACTTAATTTCACTCAAAGCCGAACCACCGTCATGGAGTGTATTATTTGCGGCCCGGCTTCTTCGGACCGGCGACGCTCGAGGACGGAAGCCTTCAACGACCGGAACGGGTTGCGCGGGGACGATTGTTTTGTTGAAGAAGTACTGCTGGGCGATGCCCATCAAATTTCCAGTGAGCCAGTATAACACCAGGCCGCTCGACTGGTTATAGAAGAAGAAGCCCATGATGAGCGGCATGAACATCATCATCCGCTGCTGGGAGGGGTCCATTCCGGTGGTCGGGGTCATGCGCTGCATGAGAAAGCTGGTGGCGATCATGATGATCGGCAGAATGCGGATGGCAAGATGCTCCGGCTGCGACAGATCGCCGACCCAAAGCCAGCTCGCATCGCGCATGGATATCGAAACCGCCAGCACCTTATAGAAGGCGAAGAGGAAAGGCATCTGCACCAGCATGGGGAGGCACCCGCCCATGGGATTGGCGCCGTTTTCCTTGTACAGCGCCATCGTCTCGGCGTTCTTCTGCGCCATGCGCGGATCGCGCAGGCTCATGTTCTTATACCGCTCGTTGATCTCCGCAATCTTCCGGCTGCAGCGCCTGCATCTTCTTCATCGACTTCATGTTGGTCAGCCGCAAGAGGAAACAACAGGAAGTTGATGAAGATGGTGACCAGAACGATGGACCATCCGTAGTTGTGAACGCAGCTGCTGATTGATGCAGCGCAGCGACAGAGAACAGCGGCTTTGCCAGGAACCGAACGTAGCCGAAGTCAACGATCTGTTCGAGCTTCGGGTTCACTTGTTTGAGGAGATTGAGGTCTTTCGGGCCGACGAACAGCGTCAGCCGGTTCGCGCCTTCGCCGCCGATGGCGCTCCCGATAAACTGCTGGACCGTCTTGTCGTATGGGGTGGGAACGTAGTCGTCGAACAGCGTGGTTTGCGTGTTGCCGCTGCCTTGCGGAAGGAACACGGCCGCGAAGTATTGGTCTTCCAGACCGGCGAACGAAAATTGACCATCGCGCTGCACCGGCCCGATCTTTGGCGGCTTTGGTCGCGTCGGTAGCTAGCTTCGAATCGGTGACGTTGTAGCGGATCGCATGCTGTAGGCCGCTTGCGTTCTGTACGGCGAAGTCGCCGAACCCGCCGCGCCAGGCAAGCAGATGAGGCACCGGCGCCCCGTTTAAGGAAACACTGCTCGTGATCTGCGTCAGGTAGCTGTCCTGCCGGAAGTCGAAGGTCTTCTTTGCGACAAATCCGTTCTCGGCAAATTCAAAGGTGACGCCCAAACCGCCAGGCGACTGGGTGGCGCACAAACAGCGCCTCATTCAGATCGAGGGGTCGTCTGGTCGAATCGCGGAACTCGATCGAGAACGGGTTCTTGATCTTTGGCGCAGCCGCATTGTTCACGACTTCGAGTGGCTTTCCCTCGGCGTTCGGATACTTCTTCAGCGTCCAACTCTTCACGACTCCGCCGCGGTTTGAGAAGACCACATGGTAGAGGTCGGTATCGACGACTACCTGCTCCTCGTCGTGGGCGGCGGTTAAGGATGCCACAGGCGTAGCGGACGAAGGCGATGAGCTACCGGATGGAGGGAGCGCAGCCTCCGGCACACTGGCAGCGGCAGAAGGCACGGTGGGCGGGGTAGTCTTCGCACTCTTAACTGGTTGCGGAGGAGCGCCTGCTTTGAAGAAATACGGCAGCGCGAACAACACGACGCCCATGATGACGAACGCCAGCAGCGTTCGCTTTTGCATCTCGTTGTCGTTGTCGCCGGGATTATAGGGATTACGTTCGCTCATTCATTCACGACGCTATGCACGCTTGACAGGTACCAGATCTACACCGCCGGGGTGCCACGGGTGGCACTTCGCCAGGCGTTTGAGGCCGAGCCACATTCCGCGAAGGGCTCCGAACTTGAGAACAGCATCATGCATGTACTCCGAGCAGGTGGGGTGAAACCGGCAGGCGGAGGGCAACATGGGAGAGATCCACCGCTTATAGATACGAAGAGACCCGGCTATTGTTCGGCGCACCGAACCACCAACCGTTCGATCTCCCGCTCGATCTCCCCGAACGGACAGTCGAACGCTTTCCGGCGAGGATTGATCACAATCGACCACTCGCGGCTCAACCGATCCAGACGGACACGCACAGCTTCGCGGATCCTACGGCGCACGCGATTGCGAACGACGGCGATACCCAAGGCGCGCGGAGTCGTGAAGCCGATCCGCGGCCCTTCGATCGCGGGCGGGATTCCGCGTAGGCAGAAAGCCGTGAAAAGGGAACACGAAAAGCGCGTCCCACTGTCGTAGACCTTGCGGAAGTCTTTCGAACGGAGGATGCGTGCACTTTTCGGAAAACAGAGCTTGCTACTGCCAACGATTCGGAACTACCTCTCCGAACTGACAGTCAGTTTTTTACGGCCACGGGCGCGACGGCGGCAGATCACGGCACGTCCGTCGGCGGTCTTCATTCTAGTCCGAAAACCGTGTTTCTTTGCGCGCTTGCGGTTGTTCGGCTGAAAAGTACGTTTAGGCATTGTGGTTCAACCTAATAGTATAGTTCACGTTCTCCGTCGGGGCAATCACTCCCGCACAGCCGAGCCGTCAAAGCACGTCCGCGAAGCCCCGCTTCATGTAGCGAAAGAACAGCCCTCCGCCCACAAACATGGCCACGCTCCAAATAGCAGCGATTCCGAGTTCTCCGCCCCGCGGCCAGGTTCCCCCCAAAAGCATCTCGCGATAGGCGCGAACCAGCGGCGCCAAAGGATTTAAGGCCAACAAAAACCGGAAGCGCGGAGGAAAACGCTGCTCCGAAAGAAAGATCGGCGTTACCCAAAACCAGAGCGTCAGAACCACCGTCAGGACCTGTGTGGTGTCCCGCAGGTATACCTGCAAACTTGCCGCGACCCAGGCGAGACCCACGGCGAAGAGTCCAAGGATCAGCATCGTCAGCGGAAGCGCCAGGAGCGCAATGCTGAACTGGTGGAGAAAAATCAGTGCTCCCAGCAGCGCCAGCGCCACGGCCATCAGGTGACTGACCAGCGACGAAAGGAAGATGGCGATCGGCACCACTTCCGAAGGGAACACCGTCTTGGTAATCAGCGTCGACTGCTCGAGCAGCGCGGTCGACGAGCGCTGCACCGTCTCGCTGAACAGGAGCCAGGGAAGCATACCGGCAAATAGAAACAGCGGGAAATTCTGGGTCACCTCGCCCGGTCCAGGGGTTTGCCGCAGGCAGATGCTGAAGACGAAAGTGTAGACCGCCAGCAAGACCAGGGGATGGATCACGCCCCACAACCATCCCGCCACGGACCCTTTATAGCGAGTCTCGAAATCACGCTTCACGAGCCCCGCCAGCAGCCCCCGGCGTTCGATGAGGATGCGGACGAAGTGGCGGCCTGGCAGACTGGCTGGCAAGCGCCGATGTTAACAAAAAGCGGCAACTCTTCGAACCGAAACGGTTCGTCGCACGTACAGTAAAGACATGCACCTGTGCCGCCTGCTGCTGGCTTCGATGGCCCTCGCCTCGATCCTTGCCGCTCAAACTTCTTCTCCCGACTCTCTCCAAGCTCGCCGCAAAGCTCTCAACGATCTGCTCGACGAGCAGTGGGACTACACCATGCGGAATGCGCCGGAGTACGCCTCGATTCTCGGCGATAAGCGCTTTAACGATCAGATCTCCGATCTTTCCTTCGAGACCATTAAACGCCAGCAGGCCGACGCGCGTAAATTCCTCGCTCGGTTCCAGGCGATCGATACGACCGGCTTTCCCGAACAGGAAGCGCTGAATAAGCGGCTCATGGTCCGCAACCTTCAGGACGGGATCGACGGCGAGCGCTTCAAAGACTACGAGATGCCCGTCAACCAGATGTCCGGCATCCATATCGATACGCCGCAGATGGCCGTGCTGCTCCAGTTCCAGACCGCCAAAGACTATCGGGATTACATCAGCCGCCTCCATAAATGGCCTACTGCCTTTGATCAGACGATTGAGCTGATGCGCGCCGGGATTCGCGATGGAATCATGCCCCCCAAGTTCCTGCTCGAGAAAGTAGCCGACCAGGCCGACCGCGTGGTCTCCACGCCCATCGCCGACAGCCCTTACACCGGGCCCTTGAAGAACATGCCGGCTTCGATCTCGCCCGAAGATCAGGCGGCGATCCGCAAAGAGCTCACCGCTGCTGTAGAGACCGACATCGTGCCGGCCTACAAGAAGTTCCGCGATTTCGTGCGGGATGAATATGCACCCAAAGGCCGCACCGAGTTCGGCGTCTGGTCGTTGCCCGACGGCCCGGCGCGCTACACCTTCTACGTCAAAGAGTCAACCACAACCAGCATGACGCCTGAGGAGATCCACAAGATTGGACTGCAGCAGGTGGAGGAGATCGAGACCGCGGAGAAGGCCATCGCCACCAAGCTTGGCTTCGCGGACCTGAAGACCTTCCGGGAGTCGATCAACACGAATCCCAAGCTTCATGTCCACTCCGAAGAGGAGATTCTGGACCTGTACCGGAAGTACATCGATCAGATGTACGGCAAGCTGCCGACGCTCTTCACGCACCTTCCGAAAGCACGCGTTACCGTAGCGGCTATTGAAGCGTATCGCGCCAAAGAGTCTTCCACGCAATATCAGCAGGGCACGCCGGATGGTTCACGCCCCGGCCGCGTCGAAGTGAACACCTACGCTTGGGAGAAGCAAACCACGCCCGGCATGGAATCGACGGCCTATCATGAGGGCGTCCCCGGTCATCACCTGCAGATCTCCATTGCGCAGGAACTGACCGATCTGCCGCAGTTCCGTCGCCAAGGTGGATACAACGCCTTTGTCGAAGGCTGGGCACTCTACACCGAGCGGCTTGGAAAAGACATCGGCTTCTATCAGGATCCGTACAGCGATTACGGACGCCTCGAAGACGAGATGCTGCGCGCCATTCGTCTCGTGGTCGACACCGGCCTGCACTATTACAAATGGCCACGCCAGCAGGTCGTGGACTATTTTCACGCGCACTCGAACATC
Organism: Bryobacterales bacterium; assembly: GCA_963738525.1. Lineage (GTDB taxonomy): Bacteria > Acidobacteriota > Terriglobia > Bryobacterales > Bryobacteraceae > Bog-113. The sequence continues at coordinate 106,474 of CAVTXC010000007.1, read as the reverse complement.
CCCGAGTCGCTGGTCCAGAGCGAAACGGACCGCTACATCTCGTGGCCCTCGCAGGCCTTAGGCTACAAGGTTGGACAGCTGACCATCCTGCGCCTCCGCGAGAAAGCCAAAACGGAGCTGGGCGACAAGTTCGATATCCGGCTGTTCCACGACGAGGTGATTGGCGCGGGCGCGCTGCCGCTCGATGTGCTCAGCGAGCGCATCGACGGGTTCATCGCGCAGCAGAAGTCAGCCGGACCAGCGGGGAGTTCGCAAAGCTCGGCTCACTAGCGCTCGGCGCTCTAAAGCTTCGCTTGATTCACAAAATGGCGTTGCGGACCGTACGCGCTGTCCGCAACGCCACTTGTTTGCATTTTCCGCGTATGGTGACATGGACCTGATGGCCTTCCGCAAAGTTGCGTCCCTCTCCGAATTCGATTCTTCCCCACTTCTTGAAGTAATGGTCGGCGAAAATCCCTACGCCCTGTGCAAAGTAGACGGGCAGGTTTATGCGATGGACGGCGTCTGCCCCCATCAGGGCGGCCCGCTCGGACAGGGCATCCTGAACGGCACCGGTGTCATGTGCCCCTGGCACGCTTGGGAATTCGATTGCCGCACCGGAGCCAACGACTCCGATCCCAACGAGACGGTCGCGACCTTCCCCGTGAAGATCGAAGGCCAGGACGTCCTGATCGATCTTCCTTGAACGGGTGCGCCTGAGCAACCTGCCGTAAAATCGTGTTTTGCCCGAACTTCCCGAAGTAGAAACCGTCGTCCGCAGCTTACAGTCGCTACGTGGGCGCAAGGTGTTGAACGCCGAGGTTCGCCAGAAGCGGGTAGTCCGCGGCGATCTCGCCGGTGTGATTGGCCGGAAGATCAAAACAATCACCCGGCGCGGCAAGTTCATTGTGCTGACCCTCGACCGCGGTTATTTGATTGTCCATTTAGGGATGACCGGCAAGCTCTTGCTCAACGCCGATGTCGCTAAGCATACCCACGTCATCTTCACCCTGGACGACGGGTTATTGCTCTACAACGACAGCCGTCAGTTCGGTCGAGTGGAGTTCATAGAGGAGTTGCCGAAGCGAGTGATCGCGCTCGGACCCGAGCCTTTGACCGCGACCTTCGACGAATTTCTTGCCGCACTGCGGTCCCGCAAAGCACAAATGAAGGCGCTCCTACTCAATCAGCGATTTCTGGCGGGAATCGGGAACATCTATGCCGATGAAGCGCTGCACCGCGCCGGGATTCACCCCCGAACCCTCTCGACATCAGTAACGAAGCCGCGCGCACGGAAGCTCTACGATGCCATTCAGCAGGTGCTTCAAGCGGCGATTGCGGCCAAGGGATCGTCTATATCTGACTATGTCGATTCCGCGGGCAACAAAGGTAGCTTCCAACACGAACACCTCGTTTACCGGCGAACCGGAGGCCCTTGCCGGACCTGCGGTTCGCCGATCAAACGCACCCTCGTCTCCCAACGCGGCACCCACTACTGCAGTAAGTGCCAGCGCCGGTGAGGTCTCACTTATATTAGTTCGCGGGCGGCGTGAACACCACTTGCACCAGCTGTAAAACCTGCGCCAAGAAGCCGGTAGTTTGAACATAAGTCATGTACTCGGTTTGCCCATTGCCGGAGGCGAACTCCGGGTGAGCCAAGGCGGCGTAATCGGCGTCTCCCTGATAGCGGGGAAGCCCCGTGTAGAACTGCGTCGCAGCCGACCAGGGACCCCACGGCGTATACGAAACGTTGTAGTAGAGATTGTTATTCAAGACGCCGCTGTACATCGCCACATACATTCCGAGGAACGGGTCGTAGAAGACGGAGCTTCCTGCCGCGCCGCCGTTGAACACCGTCACGGCATCGCTCGCGTTCGGGCTCCACACATTGTTGCCGGCGTAGTAGCTGTACGCCGAAGGATCCGTCACACTCTCGAGCGCTACCTTCGCAATCTGCGTATTTTCCGCAAGAAATTCAGCTTGATTCCCGTAAAGGTAAAGCGTGTCACCGTCCACCACCCAGCCCGAAGAGAAACCTACTTGGCTCCCCGTCCAAAGCAGCGTGGAATACTGCGCGCCGGGATGCACCACGGGTCGCGTGATCTTTCCGTTCTGCCAGATCGCTAACCCTTCGCCGATGCTGATCCACCCGGAGTACGTAGGCGATCGCCAGATCTCGCCGAAAAAGATCAACGATCGATTGCGGGCCGGATCCGGAACCAGCGGGCCCGACCACAGCGCGAACTCCGCGCCGCACGGAGTGGCCGTGCAGTTACTCGAACTGTGAGCGGTGTTGTAAGCGGATTCCCACGGCAGAAATGGAATAAACCGTGTGGGAACTCCGGTCGAATCCACATAATCTCCGTTCAGCGTGATGCCGTGGGAGGCATCCAAATTGGTGGCCCACGACATTGAATTATCGATGAAGTTCGTCCCGCTAGCGTTGTTCTTGGTCATCGCCGTATCGTCAAATAACCAAATGGATTTGCCGTTGACTGGAGCGCTGTAAGTGCCGTCACGGCCTTGTATGTAAGGGTTCTGTGTGACCGTGCCCATCGGGGTGACGGATTGGATGGCTGGTATGGGAGGAGGACCCGTCTGAGCAAGCACCCGCAACGCAATGAAGGGAATTGCGTAGGTGAAATGAGAAAGAAAAGACATGGAAATGAAGTGTACAGAACAAATCATCTCCTAAACAATAAATAGAATTAATTGGGAAGATTACTTCGGCACGTCACCTTTTTCCACCGGATAACCCTTGCCCGTCCAGTCCGCATGCAGGTTTGTCGGAATTATCAGTACTTTCACAGCCCGATATCCCGCATCCGAAAGTGTTTGAAATGCAGGACGGATATTTGGACAATTCTGCATGGGACAGCAGCCGCAATAGATCACAATCTCCGAATCCTTGGGAACGGCGCCCACCTCCTGCAGCAAGGCCACGCGGCCTGGCTCGGAACCGGCAGGGCCTACGAATTTCGACCCGCGGATGTGATTCCCGTTGTACAGTAGGCGCGGGCCGACCATCAGAATGAGCGGCGCTCTTCCCTGCTGCAACATGCTCGCCAGCTCCGCCGGTTGCAGCGTCTGATTCGCACTCCACGGATCCGCGCCCGTGGCCGCAATTGCGGTCCACTGCAGTAGAAGACATACCACTGATCGACGAAGCATGTTCTTCAATCTAATCTTGCGCCGTGTGAATGGCAAGATGGTATGTGGAATGACGACTGAAAAGCCGAGCCCCACGCCAGCGCCGGCGAAAGAAGGCAACAAACAGCTCGCCCGCGAGACCCACATGCGTCTGCTGGTCGAGCAGATTGGGCCGGCTCGAAGAACGCATCAAGCCGGCGGCGGCCCGGAACCCGCATCGCCAAACAGCACAAAGTCCGGCAAGCTGACCGCGCGCGAACGCATCGCACGCTCTTGATCGATCCCGGGTTCGCGCTTCGTCGAAATCGGGCTTCTCATCGCGCTACGATCTTTATGACGGCCAAGCGCCAGCCGCTGGCGTCGTCACCGGCTTCGGACTCATCGAACGCCGCCCCGCCGTAGTCGTCGCCAATGATGCCACGGTGAAGGCCGGTGCCTGGTGGCCGGAGACCATCACCAAGATTCTGCGCGCGCAGGAAATCGCCATGCGCAATCGCGTGCCCATCGTCTACCTGGTCGATTCCGCGGGCGTGAACCTGCCTTATCAGGACGGAATCTTCCCCGGGCAGTACGGCGCAGGGCGCATCTTCTTTTACAACTCGCTCATGCGCCGCAAAATGCGCGTCCCGCAAATCGCCGCCGTGATGGGGCCGTGCATCGCCGGCGGCGCTTACCTGCCCGCGCTCAGCGATTGCATCATCATGGTCGAGAAGACCAGCTTCATGGGCCTGGGCGGACCCAATCTCGTGAAAGGCGCAACCGGCCAGGTGATCGATCAGGAAGCGCTCGGCGGCGCGCGCATGCACACCACCGAGTCCGGCGTCGCGCATTACATGGCGGACAACGACGAGCATTGCCTGCGAAATGATCCGCGCACCGTTTCGCGCAATTTCCCGCGCCGGCGCCCGCCCCCCGAAACCACCGCCCCGCCAGCCGCCCACCGACATCTACGGCGTGCTGCCCGGCCGATCATCGCCTGCCCTATGAAATCCGCGACGTTCTCGATCGCATCTTCGACGCCGACCACTTTCAGGAGTTTCAGCCCGACTACGCGCCCGAGATGCTCTGCGCGCAGCATCCGTCTGAATGGCCGCCCGGTCGCGCGTCATCGCCAATCGCCGCGGCTTCCTGCGTGGCGCCGAAGGTCCACGCGTGGGCGGCATCATCTACACCGAATCCGCGCGCAAGGTCCACTACTTCGTGGAACACGCGGAGCGCGCCGGAACGCCGCTGATCTATGTCCAGGACGTGTCGCGGCTTCATGGTCGGCTCGGACGCCGAGAGCGAGCGGCATCATACGTGCCGGAGCGGAGATGGTGGAATCCATGTCCTGCGCCACCGTGCCCGCGCATCATCCTCACCATCAATCACGCCAGCGGCGCCGGCTACTACGCGATGGCCGGGCAGGGCTTCGATCCCGAACTTCTCGTTTCAGCTGGCCCACCGCGCGCATCGGCGTCATGGAAGGCGATTCCGCCGTGGTCGCGCTCTTTTCCGCGGAACTCGAGAAGCTAAGAAGTCCAGGGGCCGAGATGCCGGAAGATCTGCAAGCACTCCATCGACCGCACCAAGGCCGATTACGATCGCTGGCTCGATGCCCGCTACGCCGCCGCTCGCGGGCATGTCGACGCGCTGATCGATCCCAAAGACACGCGCGAGATTCTCTCGCATGCGCTCGACGCTTTGCATGACGCGCCCCCGCGCCGAAGCTCTCGCGCTGGAGACTCTTAGATGATCCGCATCGCAAACGGGCAAGGCTTCTGGGGCGACTGGCTGGAAGCGCCCGTCCGTCTCGTCGAGCAAGGCCCCATCGACTACCTGATCCTCGACTACCTCGCCGAAGTCACCATGTCCATTCTGCAGAAGCAGAAGGAACGCGACCCGAAGCTCGGCTATGCGAGCGACTTTCCTCCGCTGGTCGGCCGGCTCGCGGACAAGCTGCGCGCCAACAACATCAAGGTGATCGCCAACGCGGGTGGCGTGAACCCGGTCGCCTGCGCCCAAGCCGTGCTGAAGCATGCGCCCGGCCTCAAAGTCGCGGTGGTGCTGGGCGATGATGTGCTGGCGCGCATCGACGACTTTCTGGCCAAAGGCTATGAGATGCGCGACATGGATACCGAACGAGCCCATCTCCGCCATCCGCCCGCAGATCCTCAGCGCCAACGCATATATCGGCGCTTTCCCGCTGGCCGAAGCTCTCGCCACCGGCGCCGATGTCGTCATTGCCGGCCGTTCCACCGATACCGCGCTCGCGCTCGCGCCCATGATTCACACCTTCGGCTGGGGTCCGGAAGACTGGACAAGCTCGCCGCGGGAACCATTGCCGGACACATCGTCGAGTGCGGCGCGCAATGCTCCGGCGGCAACTGCCAGGTGGATTGGCAAAACATTCCCGATCTGGCCAACATCGGCTATCCGATTGTCGAAGCCGAAGCCGATGGCTCGTTCGTCATCACCAAGCACGCCGGCACCGGCGGCCGCGTCCATTCCGATACCGTCAAAGAGCAACTGCTCTACGAGCTGGGCGACCCCAGCCGCTACATCACGCCGGATTGCATCGCCGACTTCACCAGCATTCAAGCTTGAAGACATCGGGCCGGATCGCGTCCGCGTGAGCGGCATCCGCGGCTCCGAACGGCCGCCCTCGTTGAAGCTCTCGATCAGTTATGAGAATGGCTGGAAATCCATCGGCACGCTGGTCTATAGCTACCCGCAGGCGCTCGAAAAGGCCGCAGGCCGCCGACCGCATTGTGCGCGCACGCCTGGCATCGCTCTGGGTCTGCAATTCGACGAGATCGAGACGGAATTCTTCGGCGTTAACGCCTGCCAGTGGTCCGGTCGCGCCCGAGTTATCGAGAACCCGACCGAAGTGCAACTGCGCATCGGCGTGCGCGGTCCCGATCGCAAAGCGGTCGACCGCTTCACGCGCGAGTTGATTCCTCTGGTCCTCAACGGACCGCCGGGCGCCACCGGCTTCGGCGAAGGACGCCCGCCCGTCCGCGAAATCGTCGCCTACTGGTCGGCGCTGCTACCCCGTGAGGAAATCAAAACAAGCGTGGAAGTAATTGAGTTAGTCGCCCAGTACACTAAGCTAAGTAGCCCATGTTCCGCGTCGTTTTCTGGCGCTCCTCGTGTTCGGCACTGTGGGCGCAGACCGGCAGCATCGTCTCTCGGGGTGGTCCGCAATGCCTGGTCGCGCGCACCGCTAAGCCGCGCCGTGGTCACGCTTTCCACCACAGGCGCGGAACCGCTCGATGCCGTTACATATTCCGATGCTAACGGCGCGTTCGCCTTCGGTGGCGTTCCCGGCGGTACATACGAACTGTGCGCTCGCGCTAAGAGCTATGAGCGCGTATGTTACGGAAGAGAAAGCGATCCGGGACGTCCCACCATTCCGCTGACCGTGCGCGCCGGACAGAGCAGGCGCGACATCATCCTCCCCGCCCTGCCGCTCGGATCCGTCTCCGGCACTGTAACTGATTCCGACGGCGATCCTGTAGCCGGCGCTCAAATCGAGATGCTCCACGCCAATTACTCCCGGCGTTCGCTTCACTGGGTGGCGGTTGGGCACGCCATGAGCAACGACCGGGGAGAATACCGCATGGGCTTCGTACGCCCCGGGCAATACCGCTTCATGGCTGTCCGGCGCTTTCAACCGGCGGTGATCAGTCACCCCGATGTGACGTATGGGGTCGCGCCTCCCGAAGAGATTTACAACACGCAGTACTACCCAAACGCTGAGGATGTCGCCGCTGCCGCGTCGGTTACGCTCAATGCGGGGAACGACATCAAGGGCATCGATTTCACTTTGACACCCGCACCGGGCGCTCAGGTCCAGGGCACGGTTGACGTTCCACCTGAGGCGGGCCGGAACGCGGTAGTCACCTTGGAAATTTTGCCGATCGGACCAGCGCCGATGTCGCAGGCCATCTCAGCCGGCGCGAGCGGTCCGGAATACCGCTTCCAATTTCCCATGATCCCGCCCGGACCACATCGCCTTCTGGCGCTCCTGAAGAGCGAAGACCGCACCTACTTCTCCTCGCAGGTGGTAAACGCGCAATCAGGCGCCGGTGACATCTCCGTTCCACTTACCCCTGGTTCTCCTTTAAAGGGACATCTCCAGTTACTTGGCAAAGACGCTAAGTCGCACGGCCCGTACACCGTCCGGCTCTCGGCGGGCGATGACATGCGCTTTCTCAATGAATCTCCTACCGCCGATGTCCGCGACGATGGATTCTTCGAATTCGACGACGTTGTTCCCGGCCTATGGGACATTGGAGTCGAGCCGCAGCCGCCTGGAAGTTACATCAAATCCATGACGCTCGGACAACAGGATGTGCTCACCGAGGACATGTTCCTCACCGGCGGTTCGCGCGAACCTTTGAATCTGGTGCTCGATATGGATGGCGCGATCATCGGCGGAAACGTGGTGGAAAGCGGCACGGATCACCCGGAGCGCGCCATGGTGCTGCTCGCGCCCGACGGGAAGTTCGACAATGTGTTGAGTTTCTACAGCGTCGCTTCCACTGACGAGCAAGGCCGCTTCGAATTCAAGAGCGTGACTCCGGGCCACTATAAGATCTACGCCTTCGATCGCATGGAACCCGGGGAATTCGCCAACCCGGAATTTCTCAAGCCCTACCTCGGCCGAAGTGAGAGCTTCGACGTGAGCGCGGGAGCACGGCTCACGCGAAAAGCCACGCTGATTGTCCGTGGAGAGAGCGGGTCGCAATGATCGCCGCTCGCTGGCCGGCACTCCTGTTCCTCGCCGCACGTCTTTTCGCGCAAACGGATGCTGCGCCCGGAGGATCTCAGCCGGAACAACCTCCGCCGGAACCGGCCCCAGTTCCGATCGGAAAAGGAGTAATCTCGGGCACCGTGGTGAACGCCAAAGGGAAGCTGCCGCTCAAAAAGGCAAGCGTTTCGGTGCACGGCCCCGTGTCGCTCACAGCCGTTACCGACAGCCGCGGCGCATTCACCTTCCGCGCTCTGCCCCCCGGTGGCTATGTCATTACGGCCTCACACGAAGACTTCTTTGCAACGGGTCCCATGAGTCAATTTCAGCGCGTCACGCTGGCCGATGGTGAAGAGAAAGGCGCCGTCGAGGTGAGCTTGACGCCGGGCGCGATTGTGTCCGGGCGCATTCTCGATGAAGACGATTCGCCTCTCGCCGGGTGCTCGGTTAGCGGAACCAGCGTGAGCGGCGGCAACGCGAGGAGACGCCAATTCAGCGGCTCCGGGTCGCCTACCGATGTGCAAGGAACGTACCGCATCCACGGCCTGCAGCCCGGCCGCTACTCGCTTCGCGCGCAATGCCAGATAACCTTTCCGGCGCCCCACGGCTTCATGAAACGTGGCGACCCGATGATTCCGCACGAGGGCTACGCGCCCACTGTCTATGGACAGGGGGACAGCGCCATCTCAGCGGGGGGGCTCGCCATATCTGCCGGCGCCGAGCTCACCGGTGTGGACTTTCACCTGAAGCGCGTACCCTTATATGTGGTTCGCGGAACCCTGTCCGGCGGCGACAGCAGTGCTCTATCCGGGGCACAGTTGCAGTTGACGCCAGTGGGAAGTTCGGGAGGAATCGATGAGGGTTTCAACGCGCGCTATGACGCTGCAAAGGGCGTCTTCTCGTTTCAACGCGTTCCCGCTGGTTCCTATGAACTCACCGCGACAGTGTTCAATCCGGAGCACGTGTTCGAGGCGCGGCAAACCGTGGAGGTCGGCAAGACTCAAGTTACGCAAGCGGATCTCCGCCTGCTTGCCGCCGCGTCCATCGCGGGGTCGATCGAGTTTGATGATCCCAGCCAGCGCATGGATAACCTGCAACTGTCTTTGCAGTCGCTCTCTGGCAATTATCGGGGCCCGTTTCCCGCCGCCTCTGTGCAACCCGACAACACCTTCCTGTTCAAGGGAGTGGTGGAAGGCCACTACCGGCTCCAGATGCCTCTCGGCTACGTGAAGACTTTGTCTCTGGCCGGTCGCGAAGTCACTCCTACCGATTTTGAGATTGGCGCACAGAGCTCCGGCCTCATGCGCATCGTGGTGGGAACCAAAACCTCCAAAGTCGATGTCGACCTTTCGCCGAAACCGGATTCAACCCAAGGGCTTACCGGATTTCTTCTACCCGCGGATCACACCGAGATGGATGGGTGGCGAAACAACATATCGAGTGGCGTCGGGCAGATTCAGTTCAACGGCGTCGCGCCGGGTAAGTATCGGGTGCTGGTTGTGGCATCTCCCGACGCTTGGGCGCTGGCGAATTCGCCCGAGGCGCTCCACGCTCTCGAGAGCCACTTGGCGCCGCTCGAGGTAAAAGAAGGCGAAGACACCAAGGTGTCCGTCCCTCTCGTCGGGGCGGACGACATGGCCAAGGCCATGGAAGCCGACGAGTAGGCGATCGCTACGCGCGGCCCTTCAGTTTCGCGACCCACCACCGCAAGCCCACCAGCAGAAATCGCCAATCGTTAAGGAACTCCGGCGGTTTGCCTTCAAAGGCATGCCCAATGAACTGCAGGGCCCAGCCGGTGCAAAACAGCAGCAGCGCCACTCTCCACAAATCGCCATCCAGTGGAAAGAACGGGACCAATAACAAAGACGCCACGATAATCGGAATCCCAATCGTGTGGCAAACGCGATTCACCTCGTTGCGGTGACTCGTTCCATACTGCGCGATCCACTCGTCCCAGCTCCGGTTGCCCAGTGTCATCCGATATACGCCGCCCTTGGGACCAGATCTTACCAGGAATGGAGGGCCGATGTGAAGAGCTGACCCATAGCCCACTGCACGCGTTCGTTTTGGCCGAACCATCGCCACACATTTCCGCTGCGGAGATTCTCCGCGCTGAGAAGCGTGATGCCCTGGTCGATGCCCACGTAGTCCGGATTCGACCAGGACGATTGGGGGTTGAACGAATCGACGAACCCATAGCGGCCGTAGACTAAGGGCGCGAACTCGTCGTGCATGTAGAGGAGCGCGGGGAGGCAGATCTCAGGCGCGAACATGAGCGAGCCACCGGCGGCGGACGGCACCACCGAGCCGTCGAAGTCCCGTTTCGTGCCGGTGTCCCCCCAGATGATATATCCGATTTCGCTGTCGGAAGGGCTGATGCCCCAGAGGTTCTCGGAGAAGCTCGGGAACTCGCCCCGCAAACTCAAGCAGAAGGCACGATGCGCATAGGTCGCGACGACAGAGTTGTCAAAGTAGTTCAGCTCGAACGGCGCGCCGTCGCGCTTAGCCCGGAAATCGATCCACGCATGCGAGTACTGGTGCGTAAAGATGGGCCCGCGGCCCACCCAGTGGTAGCGGTCGAACTCCGCACGGTCTCGCTCGAACGCGTACCAGCACCGCACCGGGATCGCGAAGGTCGGAGACCCGATCGCGAGCAGCAGAAGGATCGCTTCTTCCCGGTAGTCCACCCAGCCTGCACGGAGAAAGCCCTTCTCGGGGTACCAGCCCATGCGAAGCAGGTCGGTGCGGCTGTCGAGCATCCACGAGAATTCGACGCGTTCGTAGATCGTGCGGGCAAGGCGTGGAATCTCGGGATCGTCCGCGAAGTATTCACCGGCGGTGAGAACGCCTCCCAACAGCAACGCGGTATCGATGGTCGAGAGCTCGCTCTTCCACACGCGGTCGCCGCTCTTGCGGTTCACGAAGTGGTAGAACCAGCCGCGCACGTGCTCCTGCTTGTAGGCAAGGTGCCGGAGAGACGCAGCTACGCGTTCGCGCACGGCGGCACGCGGCTGCCAACCTCTCTCGGCGGCGATGCAGAAGGAGGTGATCCCGAAACCGGTATTGGCGGTGCTCGCGACGTCCAGGCTCTGGCGCTTAGAGTGGAGAGCGTCGGCGCGAACGCGATCGAGCACCAAACCCGTTTGCGGGTCTGCCTGCTCCCAGAAGTAAAGGAATGCCCGGCGTGAGAGATCTTCCAGGAAGTCATCCTCCGCCCGGGCGATGAGCGGGAGCGCGGCGGCGCCGAACAGGAACTCGCGGCGCGAGAGACGCACAAGCCCAGATTACCCTGAGCTAATCCTGAGATAACGTGGATGAGTGACGCGACGAACCCTGTACGTTCTTGCCACCCTCGCCGTGTGCGGTACGGCCTTCGCTCAGGAGCCGCGCAACTCCCCGCCGTATGTTCGTGTGCATGGCGAAGCAACCGTGTCCGCCGAGCCGGATCAGGCGCAGATTGACATCGGCGTGGTCACTCAAGGCGCTACCGCCCAAGCTGCCTCCGACGCGAACAGCAAGCAGGCGAATTCGGTGATCGACCAGCTCAAAGCGGCGGCTCCGGGCGCGACCATCAAGACGGTGAATCTCTCGGTGAACCCGAACTACCGCTACGCCAAAGAGGGCGGGACGCCCACCATCCTGGGCTACACCGCAAACAACACCGTGCGCATGGAGCTGAACGATACGTCGCTGGTCCGGAAGGTGATCGACGCGGCGACGAAGTCCGGCGCGAACAACGTCAACCGGCTGAACTTCACCTTGAAGGACGAGAAGCCGTTCCGGGGACGCGCATTGGGGGATGCCGCGACACAAGCAAGATCGAGCGCGGAGTCGTTGGCGGAGAGTCTTCATCTCAAACTCGGCCGCGTACTGCAGGTGGAGGAAGGGCAGCCGGTGATCATCTCACCGGCCCGCCAGGTTGAGTTTGCCCGAGCCGAATCGAGTACGGAGACGCCGATCTCGCCCGGGAATATCGACGTCCACGCCAGCGTGAACATCACCTTCGAGTTGATCCCATGACCAGACGCGTGTTGATCGCGGTGCTGCTTGGTGCGCTGGGCGCGACCGCCCAGACACCCGCTCCAGTGATTCTGGCGGTCACCAGCGGCGCCTTCGGTAACGCCGCCGCGACAGAGGACGGGCTCGCGACCGTCTTCGGCACGGGCCTTTCCGATTCCGTCTACGCTGCCGGAAGCTTGCCTTTGCCAACTCACCTTGGGCCAACCACGCTCAATGTGTGCTTGGTGCTGCCAGCCGGCACTGGTCCTTGCTACGACGCGCAGCTGCTTTACGTCTCCGCGCTCCAGGTCAACTTCTACCTCCCGGCTGGAATGGTTCCTCCCAGCGTCGTTTCGGGAGGCAGTTGCACCTACTGTTACGGGGCCTTGTTCGACTTCACGCTGACCGTGGCTGGGCAGAGCACGACCTTCCGCTCGGGCGTGTCGACCGGCAGCCCCGCTGTGTTCCAGGAGGGCTTTGACTGCAACTACAACCCCGATTTCGGCGACACGTCCCCGTGCCAGTTGATGGGGTCGCAGACCAACCCGCTCCAGCCCTTGCGAGGTTCGGTGGTAGATCTACAGGGCCGCTTGATCACGTCGACCAATCCCGTCCGCGTCGGTCAATACTACTCGATCTATCTAACCGGCCTGGGCGCTAATACGGATGTACGCATCGAGTTCACGCTCTCGACCGAACCGCCCGACGACTACGCGAGTTCCTATGTAACGGGAGCTCAGGTGGCGTACGCGGGCGAATCCTCGTTTGCAGGGCTGCAGCAGATCAACTTCACCATCCCCAGCACGCAGTTTCAAACCGACCTGATTCCTCTGACCTGCGGCGCTCATCAATATGAACTGGGGACCACTATCTTGTTAACGTACGCCAATTCCACAACCGGAACGGGGACACCGGCCGGTTTATCGCTGCCCTTGCAGATCAATACGGGTGACATGCCATGCCAGTAAAGCTCCTTTCGGTGCTCGATCTAGCTCCGGTTCGGAAGGGCGGCACGCTGACCGAGACGTTCCGGAACACGCTCGAATTGGCGCGGTGCGTCGAGCAGTGGAGATACACCCGATTTTGGCTCGCCGAACACCACAACATGCCCGGGATCGCGAGCGCCGCAACCGCGGTTCTGATCGGCTACGTAGCCGGGGGGACGAGCAGGATCCGGGTGGGTTCGGGCGGAGTCATGCTGCCGAACCACGCGCCCATCGTGATCGCCGAGCAGTTCGGCACCCTGGAGACTCTGTACCCGGGTCGGATCGATCTGGGAGTGGGCCGCGCGCCGGGGACGGACGGGCTGACCACGCGCGCGTTGCGCCGGGATCCAAACGCCGCGGCGGACTTCCCGGACCAAGTCGAAGAGCTTCTCGCGCTGTTAGCGCCGGCCCGCCCAGGGCAGAAGGTACGCGCTGTTCCCGGCGCCGGGACGAACGTGCCGGTGTGGCTGCTCGGGTCGAGCACGTTCAGCGCGCAGCTCGCGGCGGCGCTCGGCTTACCGTTCGCCTTCGCCGGACACTTCGCCCCGCAGGACATGCGGGATGCGCTGCGCCTCTACCGTGGTGGATTTCAACCTTCCGCCTACCTTGCCGAACCGCACGCCATGGTGGGGCTGCCGGTGATTGCGGCGTCGAGTGACGCCGAAGCGCGGCGGCTGTCCACCACACCCGCCCAGCGCGCGCTCGAGCTGATTCGCGGAGAGCCGTTTCTGCTGTCGCCGCCGGTGGAGAGCATGGAGGGGCGCTGGAGCCCTCAGGAGCAGGCCTGGGTCGAAACCAAGATGGGCGCCGCCATTATCGGTGGCCCCGACACCGTTCGGGCCCGATTGAAGACGTTCCTGGAAGAGATGCCGTTCGATGAAGTCATGGTGAGTTGCGAGCTTTACGAGCAGGCGGACCGGCTGCGCTCCCATGAGATAGTAGCGGATGTCTTCCCTGCATGAGCACCACGCTGACCCGTTTCTACAGCAATGAGATCCCGGATCATCGGGGCCGCTTTCTCCGCACCATACAAACCTGGGGACCCGACCGGCTGGAGTCGGTCCACGACTACATCCAATGGCTGTTCCCGCTTCCGGAACCTAGTCCGGTGAACCCGGAAGCGCCGGTGCTGGACAACCAGACGATTGCCGAGTTTCGCGCGAGCATCGAACTGCGCGACGCGCTGCTGCGGTCCTTCCGCATGATGGTCGAGTTCTACGGATGGACGGTGACGGACGAGCCCGCGATCGCCAAATCGCCCCGGTTCGACCAAGCGGCCGCGAACTGGCTCCATCCCAACAACCACAACCATCTGCGGATCACCCGGATCCTGCGATCGGTGCATCTGCTTGGACTGGAGGCCTACGCGGACGCGTTCTTCCGTGCTCTGATCGCGCTATACCATTCCCCGTTAGGGGACGAACAGATCACTAGTACAACCTTCAGTTACTGGCAGAATGCGGCGAATTCCCACCTTTGAAGCTTGCCGAAACGCCTTTCGAGTAATAGCGTATATGGAGGCAGAAAGGCTCCCCTGATTCTGGGGCGGTTCTGCACTCTCTTGGAATGGGATAGCCTTCTCCGTTGAAACTCGCCCCCGTCGACTACCTGATCTTGTCCCTGTACTTCGCTTTCGTCATCGGAATCGGCTGGAAGCTGCGCAAGCGGGCCCGATCGGCCGGCGACTTCCTCACCGCCGGCCATTCCGTTCCGGTCTGGATCACCAGCCTGGCGTTCCTGGCCGCCAACCTGGGCGCGCAGGAAGTGGTCGGGCATGGCCGCCTCCGGGCGCCAAGTACGGCATCATGACCGCGCACTTCTACTGGATCGGCGCGGTGCCGGCGATGCTGTTCGTGGGCGTGTTCATGATGCCGTTCTACTACGGCAGCAAGGCGCGCTCGGTGCCGGAATATCTGAAGCTGCGCTTCGACGAGAAGACGCGCGGGCTGAACGCCTTCACGTTCGCGGTGATGACGCTCTTCTCGTCGGGCATCTCGATGTACGCGCTGGGCAGCTGTTGCAGCTGGTGCTGGGCTGGAGCTTCACTGACGTCGGTGCTGCTTTCGGCGGCCATCGTGCTGGCCTACACCTTTCTGGGCGGGCTTACCAGCGCGATCTACAACGAGGTGCTGCAGTTCTTCCTGATCGTGCTCGGCTTCGCGCCGCTGTCGATCCTGGCGATCGTGCAAGGCCGGCGGCTGGAGCGGCATGCAGCAGCGGCTGCCCGCAGGTGATGACCGCACGCCTGGAAGTACGTCGGGCACGCTGCCGCAGAACCCGATGGGCGTGGAGGTCGTTCGGGCTGGTCGCGGGGCTGGGCTTCGTGCTGTCGTTCGGCTACTGGTGCACGGACTTCCTGGTGGTCCAGCGCGCCATGGCGGCGCGATTCGATGTCGGCCGCGCGGCGCACGCCGCTGATCGCGGCGTTCCCGAAGATGATGATGCCGTTCATCGTGATTCTGCCGGGCATCGCGGCGCTGGCGCTGACGCAGATGCGCGCCGGGTACGCGCTGCCGCTTGAAGCCGGACGGCAGCTACGACTACGACCAGGCGCTGACCACGCTGATGGCCCAGTTCTATCCTGCGGGCATGCTGGGCGTGGGCTTGACGGCGCTGATGGCGTCGTTCATGTCCGGCATGGCGGGCAACGTGACGGCGTTCAATACGGTGTTCACTTACGACATCTATCAGAGCTACATCCGCCAGAACGCGCCGCGACGCGCATTATCTGCGGGTGGGCCGCTGACGACGGTCGTGGGCATCGTGCTGTCGATCGCGACCGCGTATCTGGCGACGCAGTTCAACAACATCATGGACTTGCTGCAGCTGGTGTTCGGCTTCGTGAACGCGCCGCTGTTCGCCACGTTCCTGCTGGGCATGTTCTGGAAGCGGACCACCGGGCACGGCGCGTTCGCCGGGCTGCTGCACCGGCACGGCGATGGCGGGCGCTGACGCACGGGTTGACCGAAGCGGAAGGCAAGGGCGGCTGGTTCGGGAACGCTGCACCACTTCCCTTCCACGATGGCGCAGAACTTCTGGATCGCGATCTTCGCCTTCAGCACCTGTTTTCTGGTGACGATCGTGGTGAGCCTGGCGACGGCGCCGAAGCCGGAAGCGGAACTGGCAGGCCTGGTCTACGGGCTGACCGAAGTTGCCGCACGATGCCGGGCGCCAGTGGTATCAGCGGCCGGCCACCCTCGCCTGATCGTGGCGGTGGTGCTGGTCATGCTGAATCGTTGCGTTTCGCTAAACGGAGGAGAACCTATACGATGCTCGATCTGCGACTTCCCACCGGGCTGTTCTTCACCGCTGACGGGTTGGTGCTCTGTGGTGCTGGGGATGTTCTCACCGCAACCCGGTCCGATCTGACGCACCGCGAACGTGAACCTCTACGCGGGGCTGCCGATGCTGGTCGTTCGGGTCATCATGCTGGCTGCTGATCGCGTCTGACACCAATGATCCAACAGTTCCAGCGAACTCTACGGAGAGGCTCGCTGAAGCCGCGGGTGTTCCGGGCGCCGGGGCGGGTCAACCTGATCGGCGAGCACACCGATTACAACCTCGGGTTCGTGATGCCGATCGCGCTTGACATGGCCTGCTACATGGCGTCGGCGCCGGGCAGCGAGGGACGGAAGATCCACGTCTACTCGCTCGACCGGGGCGAGGGGTTCGAGTTCGAGCCTGGACGTGCTGCAGGCCAAGCCGCGCGAAGAACTGGACGGACTACGTGATCGGGGTGGCGCAGCAGCTGGCGATGCGCGGGCGTCCAGATCCACCCGATGAAGCTCATGCTCCACAGCGAGGTGCCCGAGGGCTCGGGACTTGAGCTCTTCGGCGGCGCTCGAGGTTTCGAGCGCGCTGGCATTCCTGGGCGGCCGGTCTTCGACCAGGTCGAGATCGCGAAGCTCTGCCAGCGCGCCGAGATCGAGTTCGTCGGGATGCCGTGCGGCATCATGGACCAGTACATCTCGGTGTTCGGCCAGGAGAACCGGGCGGTGGAGATCGACTGCCGCATCCTGGAACACCGGCTGGTCGAGTATCCCGAAGGACGTCACCGTGCTGGCGGTGAACTCGATGGTGAAGCATGAGCTGGCGTCCTCGGCCTACTCGGACCGGGTGCGGGAATGCGCGGCGGCGGTGGAGGCATTCAGAAGAAGCACCCCGAAGTGAAGAGCCTGCGGGATGCCAAGCTGGCGTACCTGGACGATGCGGGTCTTGAGCGACGCTGATGCAAGCGCCGCGCGCGGCACATCATCACGGAGGACGAACGGGTGGAGCAGTTCCGCGCGGCGGCGGCGCGGGGATCTTGCGAACGATGGGCAAGCTTTTGTAGCCGTCCCACTACAGCATGCGGGACGACTACGAGATCACCTCGGTGGAGATCGACTTCCTCATGAGGCGGCGCTCCGGATCGACGGCGTGTATGGCGCGCGGATGACGGGCGGCGGATTCGGGGGATGCACGGTGAACCTGGTGCGGCCCGATGCGGCGGAGGCGTTTCAGTCCGCCATTGTGCAGCAGTATAAGGCCAAGTACAACGTCCAGGCGCCGGTGTTCCACTGCAACCCATCAAGGGGCGCGAGCGAGCTCACCGATATGGCGAAGGTCCCCGCGGCGCCCTCCGTCGGCAAGCACTAGCTCGGGCGGCTCGCTTTGAGACGGACGTAGCGGATCAGGTCCGTCGAAACGGGCTGGCCGCCGACCTGCCGGAGCATGGTGACGATCTGGCCCCGATGATAGGTGCCGTGGTTGACCACGTGGAGCAGGTTCTCGTACACCGGGGAGCTCGCGGCTTCCCCGCTCATGAAGCGATACTCCACCGGCCGTTCCCAATCGTCTTCCCCGAACGTCCCGGCGAGCTGCCGGAGAGCGGACTGCACGGCGGTCCACTTGCCGCGGAGATCGGCCAGGTTGCTGACCGCGTCGGCCTCGTCGAGCTTGGCGCTCGTATCACCGCGCTGCCGCTTGAGCCAGACCGAGTCGGCCTTGTAGATGTGCTCCAGGGTTCCCCAGATGCCCCCGAAGGAGTTGTCGAGATTGCGGCGCAACTGTTCCTCGGAGAGATGCTCGACGGCATCGAGGATCTGCCCGGTCGCCCAGGAGTGATAGTCAAGGTGCTGCAACACGGTCACGCGTCGATAGTCCATCCGGTGATTCTATAATCCGGTCATGGCCTACCCGCGCATGCTCACGATCCGGCAGAAGTTCCCCGACCGGAGGCTCTCGGACATCCCTGGCGTGGTGCAGCGGGAGCTGGGATCGGCGGGCTTCGGCGAGCGGGTGAAGCCGGGCGCGCGGATCGCGATCGGCGTAGGCAGCCGGGGGATCGCGAACATCGCCACGATCACGCGCGCGGTGGTGGACTTCTGCAAGTCCGCCGGCGCGGAGCCGTTCCTCTTCCCCGCGATGGGGAGCCATGGGGCGGCGACCGCCGAGGGACAGGCGGATGTGCTGGCCCATTACGGGATCATCGCCGAGACGATGGGCTGCCCGATCCGCAGCTCGCTGGACGTGGTCTCGATCGGGCGGACACCCGATGGGATCGACGCGTTCCTCGACCGGAACGCAGCGGAAAGCGACGGCATCATCCTGCTGGGCCGCGTGAAGTGGCACACCGACTTCGAGGGGAAGCTCGAGAGCGGGCTCTTCAAGATGATGGCGATCGGCCTGGGGAAATGGGCCGGCGCGCAACACTATCATGCCCACGCCTACCGGGCGGGGCTCGAAGCGACGGTGCGCTCCATCGGGCGGCAGATGCTCGGTACCGGCAAGATCATCGGCGGCCTGGCGATCCTCGAAGACGCGTACCACAACACCGCGCAACTGACGGCGGTTCCCGTCGAGCAGATGGAACAACGCGAGGAGCAACTGCTCGAACAGGTGAAGACCTGGATGGGGCGCATCCCGTGCGCGCTCGACCTGCTGATCCTGGACGAGATCGGCAAGGAGATCAGCGGCTCCGGGATGGACACGAAGGTGGTGAACCGAAGCGTACAGGGCTTGTACAACCCGTGGAGCGTGGCCCCGGCGATTCAGCGCATCTTCGTGCGCGACTTGAGCCCCCACACGTATGGCAACGCGTCGGGCTTCGGCATGGCCGATATCGTCACCAAGCGGCTGGTGAACAAGGTCGATCTGAACGCCACTTACATCAACACGCTGACCTCATCGACGCCGGCGTGCGGGGGAATCGGCGTGGTTCGAGCGAGACTCGTATCGGCACGGCTCCGCGACGGGAGCTGACGCCGCTCGAACTGCAGCGAGAACCTGCGGCCAATCGAGGCGGATCCACTGCTCGCGAGAAGGCACTTCGAGCTCGAGTACGAGGGGAACTCTACCCGATCAGCGTCCGCAGAAGCTTCTCCACCTGTTTCGCGATGACATCGACGATGCCTTGACGCGCCACTTACTATCAACACGCTGACTTCATCGACCTTCGCCGGCGTGCGCATGCTCCAGCAATGGCACACTTCGCGATCCGACTGCGGGACGTGCATCGGAAAGACGGCCTGGACCAGGGAGTCGATCCGGCGACGCTCCGTATCGGACGGATCCGAAACACGTCATGGCAGCTGACGCCGCTCAACTGAGCGTGAACTTGCGGCCGGAGATCGAGGCGAATCCATCTGCGATGCGTCGGGGAACCTGTACCCGATCAGCGTCCAGATCTGCGCCCGGCAGCAGAAGCTTCTTCCACCTGTTTCGCGATGACATCGACTTCGATGTTGACTAGCGCCACTTACATCAACACGCTGACTTCATCGACGGCGGCGTGCGCGCGCATTCCGATGCACTTCGCGACCGATCGGGAGTGCATCGAGAAGATCGGCCGGACGATGGGCAAGCTCGATCCGGCGACGCTCCGTATCGGACGGATCCGAAACACGATGGAGCTGACGCCGCTCGAACTGAGCGTGAACCTGCGGCCGGAGATCGAGGCGAATCCACTGCGATGCGTCGGGGAACCTCTACCCGATCAGCGTCCACGCAGAAGCTTCTCCACATGTTTCGCGATGACATCGACTTCGATGTTGACGCGCCACTTACATCAACACGCTGACTTCATCGACGGCGGCGTGCGCGCGCATTCCGATGCACTTCGCGACCGATCGGGAGTGCATCGAGAAGATCGGCCGGACGATGGGCAAGCTCGATCCGGCGACGCTCCGTATCGGACGGATCCGAAACACGATGGAGCTGACGCCGCTCGAACTGAGCGTGAACCTGCGGCCGGAGATCGAGGCGAATCCACTGCGATGCGTCGGGGAACCTCTACCCGATCAGCGTCCACGCAGAAGCTTCTCCACATGTTTCGCGATGACATCGACTTCGATGTTGACGCGCCACTTACATCAACACGCTGACCTCATCGACGCCGGCGTGCGCGCGCATTCCGATGCACTTCGCGACCGATCGGGAGTGCATCGAGAAGATCGGCCGGACGATGGGCAAGCTCGATCCGGCGACGCTCCGTATCGGACGGATCCGAAACACGATGGAGCTGACGCCGCTCGAACTGAGCGAGAACCTGCGGCCGGAGATCGAGGCGAATCCACTGCTCGCGATCGAAGGCGAGCCCTTCGAGCTCGAGTACGATGCGTCGGGGAACCTCTACCCGATCAGCGTCCACGCAGAAGCTTCTCCACCTGTTTCGCGATGACATCGACTTCGATGTTGACGCGCCACTTACATCAACACGCTGACTTCATCGACGGCGGCGTGCGCGCGCATTCCGATGCACTTCGCGACCGATCGGGAGTGCATCGAGAAGATCGGCCGGACGATGGGCAAGCTCGATCCGGCGACGCTCCTTATCGGACGGATCCGAAACACGATGGAGCTGACGCCGCTCGAACTGAGCAAGAACCTGCGGCCGGAGATCGAGGCGAATCCACTGCTCGCGATTGAAGGCGAGCCCTTCGAGCTCGAGTACGATGCGTCGGGGAACCTCTACCCGATCAGCGTCCACGCAGAAGCTTCTCCACATGTTTCGCGATGACATCGACTTCGATGTTGACGCGATCGCCGGGTTTACGGCCGGCGAGCGCAGTGTGTTCGTAGGTATGGGGAATGATGGTGATGGCGACATCCGGGCCGGCGATCTCCGCAATGGTGAGGCTGATGCCATCGACGGCAATGGAGCCCTTCTCGACGAAGTAACGTTCGAGGCCATCCGGTAGACGAATCCGCAGCCACCAGT
This sequence comes from Bryobacterales bacterium, assembly GCA_963738525.1. Lineage (GTDB taxonomy): Bacteria > Acidobacteriota > Terriglobia > Bryobacterales > Bryobacteraceae > Bog-113. Next base: position 85,425 of record CAVTXC010000007.1, on the reverse strand, counting down.
TGTTGTCGCCGAGCAGGTCGAGGCTGAGGACCTGGCCGGTTCCGTCGACATGCCCTTGAACGATGTGGCCGCTGAGGCGGGACACGGGCAGGAGGGGGCGTTCCAAGTTGACGCGGGAGCCGGGGGAGAGGTCGCCCAGATTGCTGCGCTTGAGAGTTTCGGGGGCGAGATCTGCGGAGAACGAGCCGGGCTGCAGATTGACTGCCGTGAGGCACACGCCGTTGACGGCGATGCTGGTGCCTTCGACAGCGTCCGAGAGGACTTGCCGGCAGGCGACGGTGAGCCGGGGTCCGGCAACGGCGACCGTGCCTACTTCTTCAATGATGCCGGTGAACACGCTACCAATCCCTCTCGATCCAACCTTCGACGGCGAACTCGTCGGTGGAGATGGGATGCAGTTGGATGTCGCGCACGCGAATGGCGTCGGAACGACGGCGACGGCCGACGCCACCGGCCATGGGCAGGGATTGCGTGCCACCGAGAATCTTGGGGGCGTAGTAGAAGAAGACCTTATCGGCGGCTTGAGCTTCGAGGACGGCCCAGTTGAGCTTGCTGCCGGCTTCGATGATGACGGAGAGCACCTTCTGTTCGCCGAGCCAGCCGATGGCGCGGGCGATATCGACGCGACCGCCGCGTCCATCGAATACAAGGACTGCGAACGCCGCGGGCTTCGAGGGCTTTTCGCCGTTCTTCGGACGCGGCGGAGGTGGTGACCGACGACAGACGTCCTCTTGCGCGCTGCGCACCATGCGGGAGTCAAGGGGCAGGCGCAGTTGGGAGTCGAGAACGATGCGCAGCAAGCGGGCGGGAGCGCGGCAGGCCGGTGCGATCGGTCAGGAGGCAATCGTCGGCGAGCACGGTGCCGATGCCGGTGAGCATCGCGTCCGATGCATGGCGCAGCTGCTGGACGTGGGCGCGGGCGCGTTTCGCTGGTGATCCAGCCGCGGTTGTCTTCCGGCGCGGCGATTTTGCCATCCAGCGTGAGCGCGGTTTTCAGCGTGACCAGCGGCTTGCGGGTCCGCATGAAGTGGAGGAACGCCTCGTTGAGCTTTTCGGCTTCGGCGACGGACTGGCGTCGTCGATGTCGACGTCGATCCCGGCGGCGCGGAGTTTGCGGAACCCTTCGCCGGCGACGAGCGGGATTGGGATCCTGCATAGCGGCGACCACGCGGGCAACGCCGGCGGCGATCAGCGCATCGGCGCAGGGGCCGGTGCGTCCCTGGTGCGAGCACGGCTCGAGGGTGATGATAGAGCGTGGCGCCGCGGGCGTGCGTCGCCGGCTTGTCGGAGCGCAATGATTTCGGCGTGATCCACGGCCTGGTAGACGTGGAAGACCGCGTCCGACGACATGGCCATCGTTGACGAGGACGGCGCCGACCATGGGATTGGGACTGGAGCGGGCGCGCCCCTCCGCGGCCAGGTCGAGGGCCTCTTTCAGGTAATCGGCGTCAGTCATTCGAACAGGGACTCGATGAAGCGTTCCGGGCTCGAAGGGCAGCAGATCGTCCACTTTCTCGCCAACGCCGATGTAGCGGATGGGCAGGTTGAGTTCGCGGGCGATCGCGACGACGACGCCGCCTTTCGCCGTGCCATCGAGCTTGGTGAGAACGATGCCGGTAACGCCGGAGCTTTCGGTGAACTTGCGGGCCTGTTCGAGGCCGTTCTGGCCGGTGGTGGCGTCGAGCACGAGCAGGACTTCATGGGGCGCGCCGGGGACGACGCGGGCGGCCGTGCGGCGCATCTTTTCAAGCTCCGCCATCAGGTTGATCTTGGTTTGCAGGCGGCCGGCGGTGTCGACGATGACGTAGTCGATTTTGCGCGCTTTGGCGGATTGGAGGGCGTCGAAGACGACGGCGCTGGGATCGGCTCCGGGCTTCTGGCGAATGACATCGGCGCCGGTGCGTTCGCCCCAGACTTCAAGTTGTTCTATTGCCGCGGCGCGGAATGTATCGGCGGCGGCCAGGATCACGGAGCGGCCTTCGCTCTTATAACGCTGCGTGAGTTTGCCGATGGTGGTGGTCTTCCCTGCCCCGTTCACACCCACGACCATGACGACAGCGGGAGGCTCGGAGACGCGAGGCATGGGGCGGTCGGTCGCTTCGAGGATTTCAAGGAGGTGCTGTTTGATGAGGCCTTTGATTTCGGCGGCGTCATTGAGTTGGTGACGCTCGGCGCGTTCGCGGATGCGGTCGAGGATCTCGTTGGTGGTTTTGACGCCGATATCGGCGCTGAGGAGGGTGTATTCAAGCTCATCGAGGAGATCGGCATCGATCTCTTTTTTGCCGCCGATGGCGTCTTCGAGCGCGGAGACAAGCCCGGCGCGGGTTTTCTGGACCCCGGTTTTGAGCTTATCGAGAAGCGTCGGCTCCTGCGGGACGGTGCCGAATAGCGTTTGGATCGCCATGTAAGTTCGATTTTAGCTTGGGCGCAAAGTGAGCATCCGCTGCGTCTTCCCGGACTTCTCGCGGCACGCAGCGTGTAAGAGACGCGCGAGGGGCGAAGTGGGAGGCGATGGCAGGCTACTTTTGGCGACGATGGGCTCATCCTATTTAGGCGTTCCGGTTGAGGCGTTTAGGCGGCTTGTGCACCCGGTTGGCAGCAGTTGCCCCAGGACTTTCCGCTTTTGCAGGGGCAGGGACGGGCGCGATTGGCTTTGACGTAGCTGGCAAACTCACCAGCCTCCTGGTCATGCTTGCGGAGGATCTCGGCGGAGGTGAGGCGGCGCTTAGGAGCTTCTTCTTTTGCAGGGGCCGGAGATTCTTTTGCGGGGGCTGCTTCGAGAGGCGATTGTGCATCGTTGTGCATGCTTTCGGGACGCACAAGCGGGGCAGCGACGGGGTGGATTTCGGTGGGCTTTTTCTGTTCGTCTTCGGGTGCGCTGTTTGAGGCGACGGGGCTGATGGGATCGCCGAGACGCATAAGGGAGCTGACGTCCACCTTGATGGTGCGCTTGCCTTCGGGCTGGGCGGCGGGCGGAGTGGAGACGATCTTGTGGATGGCGAGCGCGGCGCGGAGTCGAATGGACGCGGGCGTGTTTGGGTCGGCGAGGATGTCGCGGATGGTGTCGACCGCGAGCGAGGCGATGGGAAGCAGTTGGTCACGCCAGTGCATCGCTTGTTCATAGTGAACGGACTCCCAGACGTTTTGGAAGGTTTGAGACGAGCGACGCCAGTTAAGGACCGTGTTGCGGTGAACGCCGACGGCATCGGCCGCGGCTTGGACGGTGTCCCCGGCGAGGATGCGGACGAGCACCTGGTGCTGGGGGGCAGAGAGATTTGCGGTGGACATGAGTTAAGGCTCCTGTCTTTAGTTTAGGGAGGGGGCAGGTAATTTCCGGGGTGGAGAGGAGAGCTAAGTTGTTGAAAGGGGAAGGTTTATAAAATTTTAAATTTGCGTGATGAATTTCGGGGCGGGCGCGTGAACCGGAGGGTAAAAGGCCGGCAGCAGGCAGTTTGGGCGGAACACTCTGACCTGATCTCAGGTGGCGGAATATGAGGTAGTGTCGATGCGCGTTCTTACACTCTCGAAGGGGCAGTGCTGTCCCGAAAATCGGAAGCTTAAGTTTCTTTGAGGGTCAGTACGCGACAAACTCGCGCGAGTGGTCCACTGGCGCCATTTGGAAAACTCCGTTGCTGGATCGCAAGAAAAAGCTCGACGCGCTCTTCGGGAGTCATAGATTGCCGCTCGCGGAACGTAGCCTCGTCGGCCTTTTCGAACTGTGGAAGATGCGAACGACCTTTTCCATGGACATCTCTACTGCATTAGCGTCGCACGGGCGGCAGCGGGGGCGCCGGGAAGCAGGTAGTGTCCTAAAGGTGCGTTGAAGGAATTGATCGCTGTTCTACCAGATGCCATTCCACTCGACATCCATCCCGAATGCGGTCACCCAGACGAGCGCTACGACACTGACCACGGCTACCGCCAAAACCCAAACCAAAATCTTCACCTCTTAAGAATAACAGCAAGCGCTTGCTTTGTGTTACCGTGTTGCGATGGGACCAACTACCCGCCGCGACCTGAAAGCAATTCACCGTCTCGTGAATCAGGCCGATCTCGTGCTTGAGACAATCCCCAATCCTCACCCTTCCATCCCTTCCGCTCGCGAGTCCCTCACGGCCGCGCTTGCGCTCTCCAAAAACTTAATCACCCGAACCGCAAAGAAGGACATCCCCCAAACCGCCGCCGAGATGGGCGCGAAAGGTGGGAAGAAAACGGCTCAGCGTGGACCGGAATATTACCGCGAGCTTGCGGCGAAGCGGAAGACGCGCGGTGGAGGTAGGCAAAAAAGTAGCAAATAGTCCTTTAGGACACTACCCGCGAAGCAGGCCTTCGGTGCTCAGATCCTCGTCCAGTTCCGGCCAATGATTTCCGTATCCCGCACCGGCGATTCCCAGCGGGAACGTTGCTCCGTAGTGGCGTTTAGAAGCCGCAGGTACCAAGTGAGAGGAACGATGATTGTCCGGCCGTCCAGAAGATCAACGGCCAGCGTGTTCTCCATCACGTGCACATCGCATATGCGTTCACCGGGATTAAGATGGAAACTTTCATGCGATTTCTCCAAGAGCGGAGCGAGGTTCCCTCCAGCCAGCCGCTGGACGCGCCGCAGTGCGGGTACATTCAATCCGAGATTTCCGGCGACCCAGAACGGGCCAAACCAGAAGTTAGCGGATAGTTGATCGCGCGACGCTCGAAGATGTCTAGGCGTCCAATGAGTTTAGGGCGACTTCGCGAGCACTACACAGAGGTCAGTTGAAGGCGAGAGATCGATTTAACAATGAGCCTCAAATACGCAGTCGTCTTTGAGAAAGCGCCGGACAATTGGGCCGCCTACGTCCCGGACGTTCCGGGTTGTATCACGACCGGCGGCACGCTCGCCGAAACGGAGACCAATATTCGCGAGGCGATCGAAGGTCACCTGCGCGCACTTCGCGATTTTGGCGATCCGATTCCCACACCGTCGACGGTGACGCGGGAAATCGAGATGATCTCGGCCGCGTGATCCGGTTAGTAGAGAACGTTGCGGCGCTTCGAAGTCAATATACGTTTCTCGCGCCAGGGGCGCTTTCTAAGAACGCGCGCACAACGGCGAAGATGCCCCTTTGCGGAATCAGGGAATCACAAAGGCGCGCCTGTTCAGCGAGTGGTCCTAAAGGCCCGGCGTTTACACCGCGGATCATGGCATCGCTCATTGAACAAGCCAGAGCCTCTGGTGGTTCGCTAAGAACTGGTGATTGTTGGGAGTACGTCCGGTCAGGTTCGTTGTCCCTGTCCTCAGAGTGAATCGCGCTGCTAGTCCCATCAAAGCCAGCACAGAGCGATTGCGCCACCAGCTTTCCGGAACGAGCTTCGCCGCAACGTTCAAAACGCGGGAAGCAACCGTTTCGGTTAGTCGGATGTGCCAGATCACTGAATTGTCGACTATAAGTACCGAATGGAACGGGCCGGCCCCACTTATCCGGACTGGAGCTACTAAGCTGCCGTTCCCTTCCTTACTGGAGTATCGTGCGCAACCTTGCTCCGGAGCAATGTCAGAGTAGAAGGTCCCGTTGCCCGCAGGGTCGCGATGCCACGCGGAGGTGTAGCCCGGCCCCACGGAACCGGTCCTCTTTACCGGCAGGCAGCGAGGCGCGTCGCTCGATGCGCTGCGCCGCCCTTTTCGGATCCACAGCTAATGCGGAATCTAAGTTCATCGGGAGCCGCGTTTGAATCCCTCGCGACGCCATTGCGCACTTCTCCGTCTGACTTTCATCCATGCCTCTGCGCCGTGCTCACTCGGTTTTCGAACGGGGCTTGCTCCTGGCGAGCCAACGCACCGAAGGGCAGAAGCTTGGGGACGCGGGCCTGGTAATCGAGATACGCCTTTCCATGCTTGCGCGCCAAGTCCCGCTCTTCAAAGTAAACTCCGACGAGTATGTAGGCGGTCATCAGGACGGCGAAAAGAAGATGGCCAACGGTCATATGTGGAGTGGCCCAGAAGGCAACCAAGAATGCCAGCATCATGGGGTGACGCACCTTCTTGTACAGCGCCCGCTCTTTGAACTCGGAGGAAGAGAGGGGTTTCGTCAACGCGTACTCGAACACCTGGCGCAGCCCGAACAACTCAAAGTGGTCGGTTAAGAAGCTAACAACCGGAACGGTCAGGAATCCTAGAAGCGAGATTGCGTAGAGCGCGAGCGCGCCCGCACCGGTTACATTCCAGAGGTCGCCCGAGATGGGCTGCCAGAACTGAACGATCGCGATGACCAAGATAGCGGCGAACCAGACAAAGGTGCTCCGTTCCAGGTGCGGGGGCACCAACTGCGTCCAGCGCCGTTTGAATTCCGGACGGGCCATGATGCCATGCTGCAGACCGAATAACGTGATTAGCCCGATATCAACCAGAGCTGCCCAGAGCGGCGACGATGTCGCGTGCCCGCTGACGGCGTGCGTAGCGACATTGGTAACAAAGGCGATCAGATACAAATACGACGCCAGGAACAGCAAGTACGCTCCGGCGGCGTAAGCTACAGAAGCAATTTTCTTCAACATACTTTCTCCATTTTTCAGCTCGCAAAATTTCTGTAAAACCCGGCAAACGTTTCAATGGGGGCGGACGCGCCCCGCATTGATCGTGATAACCTGCAGGGAACTCATCCGGGGTATTCCTTTGCACTGTTTTGTGGGCCCTACTCTGCAAGAGGAAACCGCGCGTTAGAGTGATTTTGAAGGAATGAGCGGGAATAAGCCATGCTCAGGAGTCCGCGATTCTTGCTCTTAGTCACGCGAGCCTCTGCCGGTTTGCCGGGCGTCCAAGTTCCTTTGCAGGGAGACCGCCGTTATGGATGCATTTTCAGAGGTTTTGAGCGCTGTCAAGCTCGAAGGGGCGCTGTTCTTTCACGCTGAGTTTTTCGCGCCCTGGGGCATAGCCGCTCCACACTCCGATTCCATGGCGCAAACGCTACTTCCTGGAGCGGAACACTTAGTTATTTTTCACCTGCTCATCGACGGTTCCGCCTTCGTGCAAATCGGAGACGATCCAGCTATCGGGCTCGGGGCCGGCGATATCGTGGTTTTCCCTCATGGGGATGCGCACACCTTTGGAAACGGCGCCCCGGAGCAGATGATCGATTCGGAAGCCATGCTGCGACTTATACAGTGCCGGGACTTAGGGCCGATGCGGGCCGGGGGAGACGGCGAACTGACGCGGTTTGTATGCGGGTATATGGCCTGCGATGCGGATATGTGCCGGCCGATTCTGGGGGGCTTGCCGCGAGTGCTCAAGGTGAACGTACGATCAGGTTCATCGGGGCGCTGGCTGGAAAGTTCCATCGGGTACCTAGTGGACGAGGTGAGCAGCAATCAGCCGGGTAGCGAGGCTATGTTGGCGAAAGTGTCAGAAGCGCTGTTTGTGCAGACCTTGCGGCAATATATAGCGGGTTTGCCGGCCGAGCAGACGGGATGGCTGGCAGGCGCACGGGATCCGGTGGTGGGCAGGAGCCTGGCGGCGCTCCATAGCCGTTTCGAGTATGCTTGGACGCTAGCCGCGCTCGCCAAAGAGGTGGGGGTGTCACGATCGTCGCTGGCCGAGCGATTTAGCCGCTACTTAGGCGAGTCTCCGATCAGTTATCTGATGCGCTGGAGATTGCAAGTGGCCGCAAGGAAGCTCACTTCCACACCGTCCAGTGTTGCTGAGATCGCGGGTCAAGTGGGCTACGAGTCCGAAGCAGCGTTCAGCCGGGCGTTTAAGCGGGAGTATGGCTGTCCACCGGCGACGTTCCGGCGGGAACACCAGAGTAAAAGAGATGCGAGCCAGCGGGAAGTTACTAAGTCGTTGGCTCACGCCGCAGGTTAGATGGGTGTTGGGTTGCATAACCGTGCGGACACAATCCAGGTCTGGAGTGGCGGGCGAATGGAGCGGCAGCAAACTCCGGGCGTTACGAAGTATAGGAAAAGTGGAGTAAGCCGGGACCCAAAGCGTTAAGAGCGCTCGATGACACGCCTTCTGTAATCAATCGCGTGGGTATTTAAAGCGTTTTTACTTACCGCAGTCATCGTCTTTGCATGTTGGGATCTCGCGACACTTGATGTTGCCACATTTCATTTTGACGGGGTCCCGAGCACTCCACTGTTTAGCCCAGTTCCGGCAGAAGGACCTTACCTACTCGAAACCACGGAGATATCACGGAAGTGAATCGGGAAACGTATGAGTACTTGGTGTGGCATACCCGCAGGGTATCTGTGTTGTGTCCGCTGGCGGCTGTTTGCGCTTGGCTGCGCAGGCGCCGGGATTCAACGGTCAGTTAGCGCTCCTGCCAATTGGAACAGATCTTCTCGGGAAGTCAGTTCATTCGTTGCGCAGAGCGCGCATGGGGTCCATACGGGCGGCGCGGCGCGCGGGCAAGTAGGCGGCCGCGGCGGCTGCGATGGCGAGCGCGACGGCGGCCGCGGCCAATGTCACCGGATCGTTGGCTTTGACGTTGAACAGGAGGCTTGTCACCAGGCGGGCCAAGAGCAATGCGGCTAACGTACCAAGCATTGTTCCGACGCCGAGCATCAGCGCCACATCGCGCATGACCAGCCATAGCACTGTTTTGCGCTGAGCGCCTAACGCCATCCGGATTCCGATTTCGCCTTGGCGCTGTACGACCGAATAGGCGGTGACGCCGTAGAGCCCGATCATGGCTAACAGTAACGCGAGCGCACCGAAGAATGCCGACAAGAGTGCGACTACACCCTGCTGGCGCATCGAGTCTTTCACTTGCGTTTCGAAGCTGTGGAACTCGATCGAGGCGCCGCCATTTACTTTAGTGATCGCGTCACGTATAGCGGGCTGGATGTTTGCAGGGTGAGACGGCGGAGCGAATTTCGAAGTTGATTCCAGGCCCGGGATCGGCGTCCTGGCTCCCGGCGAGGATAGCCAGTCTTGAAAGACGCCGGCTGGCTCAGAGACTCATACTTCAGCGTCTTTGACAACGCCGATCACCTGAAGCGGATCTCGCTTACCCGGCCATTGTCCATGGCGACCATTTTCCCGAGCGGGCTTTCGGCTCCGAAGAAGGCACGCGCCGTGGTTTCGCTCAGGATGATGGACTTTGGCAGAGCCGAGAGAGTCTTGCTCGAGAAAACTCGCGTCCGAGCAGCAACGGAGTTCCCATGGTTCGGAAGTAGCCCGGCGAGACTCGATTGAGATAGAGATTCTCATCTTCACGCGAGGCGGCTTGTTTGCCGACCGGATAAGTCCACTGGTTCCAAAGGTAGTGGCTGATGGGAGTCATCGCCGAATTCGAAGCGGTGACGACTCCGGGCACATGCCGCACTTGATCCAGCATATCGGCGAATACCGCGAGACGCCGTTCTTTCGGCACACCAGCGGGCAGCACATCCACACTCGCGATCAGCACGTTATGGGTGTCGAAACCGGTATCGACGTGGAGCAGGTGGTTCATGGTCGCGATGAACAATCCGGCGCCGACGAGAAGGATCAGCGTGAGGGCTACCTGCGCGATGACCAGCGTGTTGCGCAGATTAAAGCGCGATGAGCCGGACACCGTTCCGCGAGCACCTTCTTTCAGGGCCTGGTTCGGCGACACGCGGGTGGCACGGAGGGCGGGCAGCAGTCCAAACAAGAGGCCGGTCAGGGTCGCTACGGCAACGGTGAACAAAAGCAGATGCCCGTCGATCGACAGATCGAATTCGAGTTCTCTTTCCGCTCGCGGAGAGCAAGTGGATCAAGAGGCGGCTTCCCCATAGGGCGAACAAGAGCCCAGTTATCGCGCCCAGGGTCGATAGGACAAAGCTTTCCGTCAGAAGCTGGCGGATTAAGCGGAGTCTTCCGGCGCCGATCGCCAAGCGAAGGGCGATGTCGCGCTGCCGGGCCGCACCGCGCGCGAGCAACAGATTCGCTACGTTGGCGCAGGCAATCAGGAGCACCAGACCTACGACTCCCATCAAGGCGAAGAGCGCGGTCGATAATTGGCGCCCGTGTCTGAAAAGCCGGTTGCCGCCGGAGCCACGGTCAAGAGGTGGCCGAGGTATTCCTTCTTGTCTTCCAGACCCCAATTGGGCGGCAGCGTGGCTTGGAAGATGCCGGGGGAGACCGACTTCAAGCGTTCCTGCGCTTGCGGGACAGATACGTCGGGCGCGAGCCGCCCGAGAATCAGCAGCCACCAAGTGCTCCGGGCGTCTAACCAACTGCCGTCGGCATGGAGAATGGGCTCGCACGCGATGGGAATGGCGACGCCGTAGCCGCGATCCAAATCCAAACCGTGGAACCATTCCGGCGTAATTCCGATGATCTGAAAGGGATGACGATTGAGGCGGAGCGTCTTGCCGATCACCGCCGGATCGCCGGCGAAGTGCGCTTGCCAGAACGCATAACTGATCTCGGCTACGGGGCCGGATTTACCGCCGCCGCGACGGTCGTCGTCCGGGGTGAGAACGCGTCCGCGCAAGGCCGGCACGCCCAGGACGTGGAAGTAATCGCCGCTCACCCAAAGCCCTTCCACAAACTGACTCATGCCGCCGGAGGACAGATCGAAGCGATCCGTTGCATAGGCGAGCAGGCCCGACAATCCAGCGGGGTGGGCACGAATCTGCTCCCACAGCGGATTGGTATAGGCGGGGCTATCGCCGATTTTTACTTGGACCAGGCGCGACGGATCCGCTACGGGGAGAGAGCGCAGCATCACAGCGTTCAGGATGCTGAAGATGGCTGTGTTTGCGCCGATGCCGAGGGCAAGCGAGAGGACGGCGACGGCGGTGAATCCGCGGCTCGCATTCAGGTTGCGGAGGGCATAGCGAATGTCCTGCCACAACGTTTCGAGGAAACTCCAGCCCCATGCTTCGCGGCTGGTTTCGCGGAGAAGCAGTTCGTTGCCGAAGCGCTGGCGTGCTGCGCTTTCGCCGCCTTCTTCCAAGCTACGGAGTTCGAGATGGAGGCGCATCTCGTCAGCGAGGTCCTGTTCGAAGCGCTTTCTGCGCAGGAGGAATTCGAGACGCCGCCACAATTGGTTGAACATGCCGCTGCTCCTTTCCGGATCTGATTTCGTCAGGCTGGCTGGATGACCTTCTGAATGGCGCCGTAGACGCGTTGGTAGCGGCTGAGTTCGGTGGCGAGCTGCTTGCGGCCATCGGCGGTGAGCTTGTAGTAGCGGGCGCGCCGGTTGCCGGCGGTGACTCCCCACTTGGATGTGACCCAGCCTTTCAGCAGCATGCGCTGGAGGGCCGGGTAGAGAGAGCCTTCCTCGACCTGGAGGACGTCGTCGGAGAGAATGAGCGGGCGATGTGCGGTTGCGGTGAAGCCGACGCATCGGAGGGTGATCCACATCGACTATTCGCGTGGGGAACTGGACGGCGGCTTGCGTTGGCTGCGACAGCAATGCGCGGTGAGTTCCTAGGTTTCCGCCGAGAGAGATCCAGAACGAAGAAGCCATTAAGGGTGGGCGCGTGCGGTGGGATTACCGGGCTTGGTGGCGCAAGGTCGAACGGTAGCTGAAAGACTCGAGATCGCACGGGTGCGGTTCCGGTAGTCTGAAGCGTGCGGGAATCATGGGGCGGCGCGGTTTCAAGCGGAAGCGATCCGGAGCGGGACGGCTTCGCCATTTTGCCGGAGTTCGTGGGGCAGCGGGTGGTTGCGGAGCTTCGGGACGCAGTGTCGAACGTGGAGGGCGGCGAAGGGGTTCGGAAGCGGGATGGGGTTTACGCGGTCCGCAATTTGCTTGATGTTTCGCCGGAGGTTCGGAGACTGGCGCACGCGGAGCAACTGCTTGCCACGGTGACGAAGTGTTTGGGCGGTACGCCGTTCCCGGTCCGCGCGATTCTTTTCGATAAGACTGGCACCGCGAACTGGCTCGTGCCGTGGCATCAGGACTTGACGATCTGCGTGGAGACGCGCCGGGATGTGGCGGGGTATGGGCCGTGGACGGTGAAAGCCGGCGTGTGGCATGTGCAGCCGCCGATGCACGTGTTGGAAAACATGCTTTCGGTGCGTCTTCATCTGGACGATTGCGGGGAGAGCAATGGAGCGCTCCGGGTTCTACCGGGGACGCATCGGCTGGGCCGGCTGAGCGCGAAGGAGGTGGAGGAGCGGGCGCAATCGGGCGGACCGGTTTGTTGCGCGGTGCGAGCGGGCGACGTGATGTTGATGAAGCCGCTGATTCTTCACGCGTCGTCGGCCGCGGTGAAGCCGGCGCATCGGAGGGTGATCCACATTGACTATTCGTGTGGGGAACTGGATGGCGGCTTGCGCTGGCTGCGACAGCAATGCGCGGTGAATTCCTAGGTTTCCGCCGGGAGAGATCCAAAACGAAGTGGGAATTACCGGGCCTGGTAGCGCAAGTCGAATGGTAGGCAAGGCCGAGCGAGAACGTTCTCCGTCGTAGCGGCATAAGTGGCCAAGCTGCGGGCTTCCGATACGGCGAGGTGGCCCGAAAACTGGCGGGTATTGAGTCTGATGCTTCTTAAGTATCGGCGATGAGCGTCTACTGCTGCGTTTAGGCGGGTGGCGGGTTGCGGTGGCGACGCCAGTCTTCCGCGGTGAGTTCCCATTTCTCGGTCATGAGAGTTCCCGAGACATATTCGCCTTCATAAACCGAGATGACGCGCATGCCGGTCTTCTCGGATATGCGCCGCGAGGCCGTGTTGAGGACCGCTTTGGGGGCGCGGAGAACGGGGAAGCGGAGGACGTCGAACCAGTAGTCATTGGTGACCGCGACCGCTTCGGTCATGAGTCCCTGGCCGTGGTAAGGCGGAGCGAGCCAGAAGCCGCGATTGATGCGATCGCTGCGATGGAGGCTGAGGGAGCCGATGATGCGGTCGGGCGCGGACTTCAGGCGAATGGTCCAGTGCCACTCGTCGCCGCGTTCGATGGCGGGAAACGACTGGTCGCGGTAGTAGGCGCGCACGCCGTCATCGGGGAAGGGCCACGGCACTTTGGCGTTGAGGTACTTGACGATCTCCCATTGCGGAAAGATTTGCTGGACCTGTTCGGCGTCGGCCATCTGGACGGGCCGGAGGATGAGGCGCTCGGTGTGGAGTTCGGGGATCATGTTGGGGGCGATCGGGTGTGGCTGGTGATCAGTTGGGCGTGGCGAGGGCGCGGGCCAGAACGCGGAGATCGCTGAAGACGCGTGCGGTGAACGGAGTGCGCGTTCCGGCCTGACGTTGGACTTGGGGAAGCCCTTTGCGTAGGGCGCGGAAGACGCGAGCCATGTCCTGCACGGTGGGATGGCGGTCGCTGCGCACGAAGGCGTTGCCGAGTTCGCGGAAGATGCCGTCGGGGCGGCCGTTATGGAAGTGCGCGTCCGTGCCGGCGAGGTCGCTGAGGGAGCGGTCGAGCCGCGAGCGTCGCGCTTCGAAGACAAACCAGGTGTGTTGGTTGGGGCGGGCGCGATCGAGAGCGACAGCGAGCCCGAGTTCGAAGGCCATGTTGAGGCGCGGCGGAGTTGGCTTTTGCGGGGGTCCGGTTAACGGCGAGAGCTCGTGCACGGAGTAACGGCAGGCGGTGATGAGGTCGAGCGTGCGGTCGAGGCGGCGTTCGCCACCGGGAATTTCGAGGGTCGCGCGGGGGAACAGGCCGAGCGTGGTGAGGCCCGCGAGATAAGCGAGGAAGAGATCGACCACGGTCGGATCATAGGGCAGATTGAGGAAGACGTCCGCGGCGCCCGACGACTTAGCGGCCATCAGCGGCTGCGCTTTTTTGCCGCTGCTTTCCGGGCCTTCTTCTTGACGGGTTTGGCGGGCGGCGGGGCGGCAAAGGCGCGGATGGAGGACGACGACGAGGCGAGTTCCAGCTGCTCCGCCATGGAGACGAGTTCGCGCGCGCGAGTGGCGGGGACGCCGGCACGCTCCGCGGTTTCGGTGACGGAGGGCAAGGGGCTGGTGATGCGAACGGAGCGCGACATGGAACGAATCCCTTCAGTTTAGACGGGTTTAGGTCAAGTGGATGATGGTGCGGAAACGGGCGAGCAGATCGCGGAAGCGCGGGTCGCCGCGCAACCCAGTGAAGGCGTCATCGAGGAGTAGCGAGGCGACGGCGGGTTCGCGGGCATCGAGAGAGATCTGGAGATAACGCAGCGCGTCGGGGACGCGGCCGGCGCGGGCTGAGGCTTGGGCCATGGCGTATGCGGTGAGGGAGTGATCGGCGTAGAGCTTTTGGTCGGCGATGAGGAGGCGGTCGAAGAGTCCGCGGGGTCCAGCGGCGGCGAAGCCTTGTTCCGCGGCGGTGGTCAGGGCGAGCTCTTGCGGATCGTGCGCGAGCGTGGCGGTTTGCCGGGATTCCGATAAAAAGCCGGGATAGTCACCGAGGGCGAGATAGGCGCTGCGGAGGTAGGAGTGACAGGAGAGGAATTGGGGGTCGGCGGATTCGAGCTGTTTGAGGAGGGCGACGGCTTCTTCGCGGCGGCCGAGGTGAAACAGGATAAGGCCTTTATCGGCCTGGATGGCGTTGGAGGCGGGATCGAGTTGGCGCGCATGTTCGATCTCGCGGAGTGCTGCGGGGAGCCGATCGATGGCCATGAGAAACGTAGCGTGCCAGTGAAGCGCGGGCACATAGGCGGGGTTGAGGTCGATCGCGCGCTGAAACTCGCGGTCGGCAAAAGGAGCATCGAGCTTCCAGTAGAAGGAGACGAAGGCGAGGGAGGTGTGCGCTTCAGCGGAGCGGGGATCGAGTTCGACGGCTTTTTGGGCGGCGGCGAGAGCGCGGGGGTAGGCCTCGCGATCGGGCATGGCGGAGAACTCGCGGAGGAGGTTGTAGCAGTCGGCGAGACCAACGTACGGCCGGGCGTAGGCGGGGTCGCGCACGATGGCCTGGGTAAAGAGATCGACGGCTTTGGTGAGGTTTTCAGGCGTCCGCTTGTTCCAGTAGTAGCGGCCCTGGAGGTAGAGATCTTCCGCGGCGGAGACAGGCGCCGGGGCACGGTGCATGGAGAAGAGCCGTAAGCCGAGAACCGAGACGACGCAGACGCAGAGCGCGGCGATGGCGACGAAGGACCAAGGGATGCGAGAGCGGGAATGGGGCTGCGGCGTGGCTGCGGGCGGAGGGGGAACCGGTAGGGGGACTTCTGCTGTTTGGGCCGCAGGGGTTTCGGTCGCGGGGACTTCTACATCTGGGGCTTCGGCAACGGCGATTTCGTCTTCGGCGATGGGGAGAGGTTCCTTGCGCTCGTGCATCCAGCGGGTGAGTTCTTCCGGGTAGGCGAAGACGCGACCGCGTTTGCTGCCGGGGATGCGATGAACGGGGAGGCCGCGTTCCTGTTCCCAGCGTTTGGCCGTGCGCTCGGTGCAGCCGAAGAACGCGCCGATCTCTTTCCAAGAATCGAGGCGCGTGATCCGAGTAGCACCGTTCCCGTTAGTTGGCACGAAGTTCCACGCGTGGGCCGTGAATGTTAGCGCGTGCAGACCAGTTTAGCGGACATGGGGGTTCGCGGAGTACTAGCAACGGGTATGTATCGACGATTTGGATATAGGGCGGCTATTCCTTGTACGGCTTTCTCGCCAGCGCTCCGAAGGCGGCGCGAAATATCTCGTCCAGCACCAGTTCGGGGGGTCAGCAGCCTTTGGACGACAGGCCTTCCGTCAGCGCATGCAAGACACGCACCCGTCACTGCGCGGAGCCATTGCTCGCCGAACGCGTAGCTTTGGGCGGTGACCTCTCTGACCTGCGCGCGCGATTCTCGTGAGTCAGCGTGTATGCGAGTCCGTTTAGACGGCCCACCGCGGCGGCGCGGCGTTCGGGAGGGCCGCAATGGTCGCCTCGGCCAAGGCGCGCGGCTTAATGGGCGCCCAGTAGGTCTGTCCGATGCCCGCTTTGACGGCGATGTCTTCCAGAGTGGTGTTCTCGTAACCCTTTTCGCGAATCAGGGAGCGGGCCGCTTCGAGGAGTTTGGCACGGGTACGGTCGCGCTTATTGCCTTTGGGCAGCCGGCGACGGGAGACTTCTTCCAATCCTTCGCGGGAGTTGTTCCACTGAGATGAACCGCGAAATTGAGTTGGCGTTACAGAAGGTCGTCAGCGCGGGTGATCTTGCTGTGGGGCAGCGACTCTCATCTGGCGCGAACGTTCGCGATCGGCGGAGATCGCCTGTGTCGGAGGCGGGACATTGAGGCCGGTGTTGGAATCAACGGGACACGATTTTCAGAATCGCCTCCCTGACGAAGCCCGTTACGTCTGTAGCCGCTCTGCAGTTGGTCGAGGAAGGCCGGATAGCTCTGACCGACTCCATTGATCGTTACGCGCCGGAGTTCTCCTATATGCGCGTGCTGCGGTCCCCGAGTGGTCCTCTCGATGAAACGGATCCGGCGGAACGCCCTATCACTTTCGACGAATTATTGACCATCGCGCGGGATTCACCTATGCGGATTTCCACCGGGGTGCGATCGCCCAGGCGTACCGCGAAGCTCTGGGAGGAGACATCGATACGGATCTCGCGCCCGATGAATGGACTACGAGGCTTGTGAAATTACCATTGATCGGCCAGCGGGGATCGGCCATGTACTACGGCTGTTCGACTGATGTCTTGGGGCTGCTGATCGCGAGAATCGAAGGGGCACCGCTTGGAGACGTACTCAAGCGGCGCATCTTTGACCCGTTGGGGATGAGGGATACGAGGTTCCTCGTGCCTTGGGAAAAGTGGGAGCGTCGTGCGGTTGCGTATGGCTTCGACGACGACGGGCGCTTGATGAAACATGTGTCCCGAAGCGGTGTTTTCGTCGCGGAACGGCCGGAGCGTATGGCCTATGAATCGGGCGGCGCCGGGCTGTGGACTACTCCCGACGACTATCTATCTTTCGCGCGTTGGTTCCTCGGCGACGGTGCGGTAGATGGCGTGAGGCTCCTACGCGCCGAAACGCTCGCCGCGATGATGACCAATCACTTGACTGACAGCCAGCGCGCCAACTCCGTATTGCTCGGACAAAAGCCGTTTGCCGTGGGTCGGGGGTTTGGTTTCGGTGTTTCGGTTGTCCTTGAGACGGATAAAAGCGATTTCATGCGGTGTGGAACCCGGGAACGGTTAGTCGGCCGGGCGTCTGGGGCGGGTGGTGGCAGGCTGATTCGCAAGACGGTTCGGTGCTCATCTTTCTGGCTCACAATATGGTCGACCTTGCGCAGATGGCCAAAGGGATCGGCCTGGGCGTGTGGGGCGCCATCGACACGTTTCGAACGCTGGCAGGAGCCGGTTAGTTCGGGATAACGCGGAAGACGGTGATGGTCATGTCGTCGTGTTGTTTGGCGCCGGAGGCAAAGGTGTCGGCGGCGCTGAGGATGCGGTGCATGGTGGTGGTGGCGGGAAGGCCGGCGCGGGCACAGGCGAGGATGGTTTCGGCAAGGCGTTCTTCGCCCCACTCGTCGTCATCCGGGTTCATGGCTTCGCTGATGCCGTCGGTGAAGGCGACCAGGTAGTCTCCTTCCTGCAAGTCGACGGCGGCCTGCTCATAGGTGGCGGTCGGCAGGAGGCCGATGACGGTGCCGCAGGCATCGAGCTGTTGAAATTCCCAATCGGATGCGCTGCGGCGGAGCAGCATGGGCGGGTTGTGTCCGGCGTTCACGTATTCGAGGCGGCGCGTTTCGGGAGTGTATTGGGCGTAGAAGAAGGTGGCGTAGCGGTTGGAGGCGGAGGCTTCGTAGACGCGCTTGTTGAGGTTGGCGATGAGCGCGGCGAGGTCGGCGACGCGATGGGCCGTTTCGGCGCGGAGACTGGCTTGGAGGCTGGCCATCAGGAGCGCGGCGGAGATGCCCTTACCGGCAATGTCACCGATGGCGAAGCCGAAGCGGCCGTCGGGGAGGGAGAGGAAGTCATAGTAGTCGCCGCCGACGCCGAGCGCGGTGCGGCACATACCGGCGTAGTCGAGTCCATTAACGGCTGGAGGATTTGGGGGAAGAGACGTTCCTGCACTTCGCGGGCGATTTCGACTTCGCGGGCGAGGCGTTCGCGGTGTGCCATCTCGGAGGCGATGGCGGTGGTGAGCTGCGCGTTTTCGAGAGCAAGCCCGGTCTGAGCGGCGACGGAGGAGAGGATTCTGACGTCGGATTTCGAGTAGGGCTCTTCGGAGCGTTTGGGGCCGGCGCTGATGAAGCCGAGCAGGCTCTCGCCCGCGGATAACGGAAGCAGCAACTCGGATTGGAGGCGGGCCAGCCGCTGGCGCTGTTCATCGTCGAGGCCGGGGGTGCGGTAGATCCAGGAATCCTCATCCTCGAAGTACACGCGCGGGGCTTCTTTGGCGTGGCGGAGGTGGTTGATGAAGGAGCTGTTCTCGGGGAACTGGACGTGGGGTTCTTCGTCGAAGCCGCGGGCGTAGAAGGGACAGAAGTCCCCGTTGCGCTGGAGCAGGACGGCGAGTTTCTCGACGTGAAGGGTGTCGGCGATGCGCTGGCAGACGGTTTCCATGAGGGGCTGAGCGCTGCGGATGGCGCGGACCTGTTCGGTGAGCTCAGTGAGGACGGATTCGGCGTTGTAGGCGTCGCGGAAGAAGCGGCGATCGACCCAGCGGCCCAGGCGTTTCGCGCTGAAGTTGATGAGGAGCACGGCGCCGGCAAGGACGATGGCGAGCGGAACGATGACCTGGAGATTGCCGTGGAAGCGTTTCTCGGCCTGAAAACCAAAGATGGTGAAGACGATCAGGACGGCGCTACGGAGGACGACGATGCCGTTTTTAGCGAAGGCGTATTGCAGGCCTTGGCGAACGACGAGGCGAACATCCATGGCGCGGTCGATGACGATGACGTAGGCGAGCGTCGCGGGGAACAGGATGAGCAGGAGGAACGTGGTGATGATGAGCGACGGGGGAATGGTATCGAACGATTGGTGACGAAGGACGGAGAACAGGATCAGGATGATGATGGGCGCGAGGCCGACGAGGACACCGGCGACGAGGAGGCGAAGGCGGCGGCGTCCATCGGGGCGAGTCTCGCGCCTGGCCTTGATTCCCAGCAAGACGATGCCGCTTACGACCATGGTGAAGGTGAGCCCGATGTAGGGCGTCTGAAGGGCGCGAACGATGTTTTGGAGAGGGGCGAAACGTTTGAGGTTTTCACTGTAGCCGACGCCGACAGCGATGGTCAGGCTGGTGGGCAAGAGATACAGGAAGATGGCGAGCACGAGGATCCAGCGACGGTTCCGCAAAAACTGCGGCAGCGTGGGGAAGTAGACGCAGAACAGCAAAAAGCAGAGCGGCCAAACGGTAAACAGGCAGGTGTGGAAGAGCTCGGCGGGAATTCGGATCCAGTCGCCCCATTCGGAGAGGTCGGCACTGACGAGATGGGAGAAGCTGAGCAACATGGCGAACACGATCCAGGCGAGCGGATCGCGAACGCGGAGCGCGGCGACATAGAGACCGAGGAGGAGGGAGAACCACGGCAGAACGATCCCTAAACCGACGTTGATGATGATGGCGCCGACTGGGGAGGGACCGTGGGAGCTCGCGGCGAGGCGCAGGGTGAAGCGATGGGGGACGCCCTGATGGAGTTCTTCGACGACGAAGAGATCGCCAGGAACGTGCTTGTGGAATACGCGCTGTAGAGTGTTGATGCCTTGGAGGGGCTGGCCGTCTACGCTGAGGATTACATCGCCTTCGGAGATGCCTGCCCGCTTCGCTTCGGGCGCGACGCTTTGCGCGCGCGGGGGAGATCCGATGACTTGGAAGGGCCGCTCGATGGAGGGGTCGGAATTGAAGGAGCTAACGATGTCCACCATGAGGCGCGATTGATAGACGACGGCGAGTAAGCCGATCAGTCCGAGCAGCGCGTAGAGTAGCGCGGGTGAAGCGGAGGTTCGGTTTGAGGCAACAACCGGATACGTCGAAGTCATAGGATTTTAGGGGCGATGGCTCCGCTCACGGGACGGGAACCCACGGCGACGAGGGTAAATAGCGCGGCGGTGCGATTGCGGCGGGCAGCGGCGTTGGCTTGGCGAATCATGAGCAGCCGGATTACGGCCATATCTCCCGATTGTTCGTTCAGGATAAGCGCATATTCATTATCGGGCGTGAGGAGGATGGCGCCGGGACGTTGGCCGACGGGGACTTGAGCGAGGACTTTGCGGGTATCGATGTCGAGGATAGTGACGTCGCCGGAGTCGGGATTGGAGACGAACAGGTATTGCGGGCCGGACATGGTGGCGGCCATGACGCCGGGCGCGCTGCCGGCGAGGATAGTTTCGCCGACTTCGGTCTGGAAGGGGCTGACGATGGCCACGGCGTCCATACCGGGGCCGGAGACAAAGAGCTGGCCGCGGTCGCGATTGAGGCAGAAATGGCGAGGGTAGACGGCAAGGGGCAGGTCGGCTATGGGGTGGAGAGTAGCGGCATCGAGCACGGTGATGCTGCGGGCGTCGCTGTTTCCGAGCAGGATGACTTTGCCATCGGCGCGGAGGGAGATGGGCGCGGGAGAGTGATCGAGGCGCGGGGAGAGCAGGAGACCGCTCGTGGCGGAGTAGTGGGCGACTTTGTGGATGTCGGGGAGCGAAACGACCACGTGATCGCCGGCGGTGTCACTGATGAGATCCAGATGAGAGCCGCGTCCGGGCAGGGGGAGTTGGGAGCCGCGCCGGCCGAGGTCGATGCGCCACTCGAGGAGGATGTCGGGTTGGTGAAGGGCGATCCAGAGCGAGCGGCCACTGGGTGACGGGACAACGGCTTGAGGGATTCCGGGCAGCGCGAGGCGTTTTTCGAGTTGGAGCGTGTCGAGGTTGAGCACGTCCATAAATGGGGCGGCCGAGCCGAGGATAAAAGCGCGGCGGCCGGAAGGCGGGGCGATTACCCAGGAGGGAGCCGCGGACAAGCCAAGCTTTTTGAGGAACTGGAAGCGGCTGAGATCGACGACGGCGATGCTGGGTCCGTCTTGATTGGCGATGAGCGCATAGCCTTGGTAGCGAGGAGATTTCCGGCTGGAGCAAGCCGTCCAGGTGAGCACGGCAGGTGCGGCGGCAAGCTGGATCCAACGGCGGCGTGACAGGGACAATCCTGTTACTATACTGGCCTCAAGTGCCCGTATGAAGAATGCATTTCTGCTGTTGATGCCCGCGCTCGCGTGGGCCGCCGTGCCGCGACCGGTGGTGACGGACAAGATACCGGACCGGTTTCGACCGGCGGCATTCGAGGATCAGGCGGTGGGAGGACTACTGGGCGAACGGATGAAGATCAACCTCGACGACCGTCTGCTGCACGTGGACGAGCGGGGGTTGATCGAGGGGTTCGAGCACCGGCCGGGGAAGCAGGACTGGATTGGCGAGCATGCGGGCAAGTTTCTGGATGCGGCGGTGAATACGTGGCAGTTCACGCACGATCGGCGGCTGAAAGAGTTGATGGACCGGATCGATCGGGAGCTGATCGCGACGCAGATGGCGGACGGGTATCTGGGCACTTACACGGACGACAAACGGTGGACGAGCTGGGACGTGTGGGTGCACAAGTACGACCTGATCGGGTTGATGAGTTATTACCGGGCGACCGGGGACGCGGCGTCGTTCGAAGCGGCGAAACGGGTAGCCGATCTGCTGGTGCGGACCTTTGGCGAGAAGCCGGGGCAGCGCGACATTATTCAGGCGGGCGAGCATGTCGGGATGGCGGCGACGAGCGTGCTGGAGCCGATGGTGGAGATGTACCGGTACACGGGAAAGGCCGCGTACCTGGAGTTTTGCTACTACATTACGCGGGCGTGGGAAGAGCCGGCGGGGCCGCATATCATTTCATCGCTGATGTCGACGGGCAGCGTGTTCCGGACGGCGAACGCGAAGGCGTACGAGATGCTTTCGAACCTGGTGGGACTGGCGGAACTCTACCGCGTGACGGGCGAGACGCGCTTTCTGACTCCGGTGACGCTGGCGTGGGAAGACATCGTGGCGCACCGGCTGTATCTATCGGGGACGGCGAGTTCGCACGAACACTTCACGGATAATGAGCAACTACCGGCGGACGAGAAGGCCGAGGTAGGAGAAGGCTGCGTGACGGTGACGTGGATGCAGTTAAATCTACAGCTGCTGCGGCTGACCGGGGATGCGAAGTATGGCGATCAGCTGGAGCGCTCGGTGTTCAACCAGTTGCTGGCAGCGCAGAACCCGCAGAATGGAGACATCTGCTACTTCACTCCTTTGAATGGGAGGAAGAAATCAACGCCGGGGATTAACTGCTGCGTGTCGAGCGAGCCGCGCGGGATGTCGCTGATTCCGGCAACGGCGTGGGGCACGCGCGACAACGGAGTGGCGGTGGTGCAGTATGTTCCGGGCCATATGCGGACGGGGGTCGCGGAGGTGGAGTCGCAGACGGATTTTCCGCGGAGCGGGCATGTGGTGCTGACGGTCCGGCCGGAGAAGGCCGTGAGTTTCACAGTGGCGCTGCGGGTTCCGGACTGGACGAAGCGGTATGTCGCCACGGTGGGCGGGGATCGGTACAACGGGCATCCGGGAGAGTTTCTGGTGATCGAGCGGGAGTGGAAGCCGGGTGATAAGGTCGATATCCAGATGGAGATGACGGAGGAGCAGATTACGGGAAGCGCGAGTTATCCGGATGCGGTGGCGTATCGGCGGGGGCCGCAGGTGATGGCGAAGGAAGAGAGCTCGGGGCGGATGGTTCCGTTTGCGGATGCGACGGGGGATTACCAGGTCTGGATTTCGAAGCGGTAAGGGTGGGCGGGCCAATAACCAGCAAGGTTGCCGCGGCCATGAGCGGCAATTGCGTCGGTAGTACCCGGGCATAACTTATCCTGCGGTAAATCACCGTCGATCTTTCCTGGTTCTTGGGCGTCGGGGCGCCCTGAGCGACACGACGGATTGTCGACTGCCAGAGTGTGCTTCTCGGAATTGGCCGTTACAACAAAACTTCCGTAGAGTCCTGAAAAAGAGAGCGCACCTGGTTGTCAGCGTTCGCCGCCGGGCAAATCGACCAACGGCTCACTTCATTCGTTTCGAGATGCCGTCCACGAATACCCACACTTCGTTGCCTAACATGTCGCGGGCGTTCATCGTGCGCTCTAAGTTTGCGCTATATTTCTCCTTCCCCCAGGCTTTTGTGATCGTGGGTGCGAAGTCGGCGTGAGTAAGCTTATCGATGTTGCTCGCCGTTTCGACTGTTAAGTAGTCATAGGGATGCGGCCCCGAGAACAGGGGCTGCATAACGGTCCAAGATTCTATTTCACCCTTATTTACGCGTTCCAGCTGTATCGGTTTCCAAAGTTCCTGTTCCATCTTGAGAGCATCCTGACCAGGCTTTGTTTTCATGAATGAGATCAGGTAATAGGTTTCGGAGTGGTTGTTTGTTTGTGCATGAACGTGCTTTTGAGGGAATAAGGTGCCGAGTAAAAAGCAGAATCCGCACGCGGCGATTAGCTTCAGGTGACTCATAGAAAGCCTCTCTTGGGAAGTCAGCGTATCACAGAAATGCTGTAAGTCAGATACTAAGTAGCGAACAACTTTTTGCCATCAGGTGGTATAGAGGGCGGCGAGAAGCATGGATGGTCAATTATCATCCTCTAATCGTGGGGTGTGGCGGATCGCGGAGGTTGTGTTGGAGCTATCCGAATCGGTAACGACCTACTCCGTACCGATTCCACATGGGACCGGATGACAGTCGGCAAGCTCTGGCCTTTTGCTCACGCCCGGGGTGCGGACCGCGCGACGGACATTACCGGCGGGGTTGTTGCGTGGGGACTGCAACGGTTCGGATTTTGCCAACTCGAACGTCAGGTTTACGGAGCGCGAGCCTAAAGGCTGGGTTCGGTGAAGAACTCCGCAGGGCACAGTAACCAATTGGCCTGGATTGAGTTCCAGTGATCCGTTCTCGAACTCGATGAGGAGGCGTCCTTCGATTACCAGAAATGTCTCGTCGGAGTTCGGATGCAAGTGCCAGTAATAGGGCTCTGTCATGGTGGCTATCCGAACGACATGGTCGTTGATCTTCGCAACCGGATGGTTATCGTATCCGGAATTCGTCGAAGACTCTGACTTTAGTGTGATGACTTCGGGTAAGTGGGAAATCATTATCGGTCCTTGATATTTTTCTATCCTCGATGCCGCGGGCGTTTCGGTTTTGGGGCTGAATGCAGTTTTGTAACCTGCCCAGATATCGCGATCCGACATTACCCTGACTCTGAAACGCGGATTACTCGTAGCGTAGGGCTTCGGTGGGGTTGAGTTGGGAGGCGCGATTGGCGGGGAGGATGCCGAAGACGAGGCCGACCGCGCAGGAGACGGTGAAGGCGATCACGATTGACGCGATCGAGATCGGGATGTGAATGCCGTCCGCGAACAGGTTCACGGCGACGGGGACGGCGGTGCCGGCGAGAATCCCGACGACTCCGCCGCTGACGCTGATGAGCACGGCTTCCGTGAGGAACTGTTCGAGGATCTCGCGGCGCGACGCACCGACGGCCATGCGTAGACCGACTTCGCGGGTTCGTTCGGTGACGGTGACGAGCATGATGTTCATGATGCCGATTCCGGAGATGATCAGAGCGATGACCGAGACCAGGATCAGCACGAGGCGCAGAGCCACGCCGATTTTTTTCGCGGCGTTGAGGATGCCGACCAGGTTCTCCACTTTGTAGTTCGAGCCTTCGCGGTGGCGGCTCTCGAGGATGCTCTTGACGGTGTCGGTGAGAGCGACAACGTCGTTCGAATCGCGCGCCTGGACGTAGAGGGGATCGATGCGCTCGACGGGCGTGAAGAGTTTCTGGACGGTGATCGGGATGACGACGGTTTCGTCGTTGAGCTCGGACTGGCCGAAGCTGTCCTGGCGCTCCTTGAACGTTCCGATGACGGTGAACTGGAGCCCGTAGACCTTGATGGATCTGCCCGACCGCGGCCGATTGTGCGCCGAACAAGCGGCGGGCGAGCTTCTGGGTTAACACGGCCACGTGCTGGCGGTTGTCAACGTCATCGGCGTCGACGAAGCGTCCGGAGGTGACGACAAGGTTGCGCACGGGTTGGTAATACTCATCGGAGCCGATGATGAGGAGGCGCTGCACTTTGCCGTTGACGGTGATGCGGTCGTAGTTGTTCTCAACTCCGGTGGCCGCGATGATGCGGTTGCCGAGCAGGTTCGCGCACCGCTTGCACGTCGGCGAACTTGATGAAGTCGGAGTTCACTTCGGCATCGGCCTGCTTGCTGCCAACTTCGAAGGAGGCGAAGATCATGTTCGATCCAACGGCCTCGATCTGATTGATGATGTATTCCTGGCTGGTGAGCGAGATGGTGACGACCAGGATGACGGAGGCGGTGCCGATCACCATGCCGAGCCCGGTGAGGAAGGAACGGATGGGGTTGGCGCGCAGGGCCTGAATGCTGAAGCCGAGGGCTTCGTTCCAGATCATGAACTACGATCCGGAGACCTTGCGGAGCAGTTTTTCCGCGTCTTTGCGCGGGGGATCTTTGGGGCCGAGATCCATGGCGATGTACTTCTTGAGGAGCTCGCGGGCTTCGGGGAGATTGCGGTTGGACTCGACCAAGGTATCGGCGCGGAGGTAGAGAATCTCAGGCGTGTTGGGAGCGATGGTCATGGCTTTCTGGAACGTCTGGTCGCTTTCTTCAAAGCGTCCGCGTTTGGCCAGGAAGCGCGCGAGGGCGACGACTTTGCCGGCGCGTTGCGGGGCCAGTTGAACGGCGCGCCGCAACTGGGCCTCCGCGGTGTCGAACTGTTTTCTCTGTTCGGCAATTTTGGCGTGATCGTGGGCGGCTTCCGCGGGATCGTGCCGGGCGATGACGTCGGCCATGCGGGAGGCTTTCTCGAGGCCGCCGCCGAGGAACCCGGGAGCGTTCAGGTAGAACTCGAACAGATCGTCGGCTGCTTCCCAGTTTTTGGGATCGAGTTCCACCGCGCGCTCGAAGTTCTGGCGGGACTTGATGGCGAGCGGCGGCGCGGCCAGGGGGAAAGCTGTTTCGGCGCGCCGGCCATAGGCGCGGCCGAGCCACAGATACGCATCGGAGCTGGCGCTGTTGAGAGCCGCGGCGCGTTCGAGCGTATCCGTCGCTTTCTTGAGATCGCCGTTGAGGAAGTAACTTTGGCCGAGCAACAGCAGCGAGGGGTAGTCGGCCGCGCCATTCAAACGGGCGATCGCGGCGGGGTAGTTGGTCTGTTCGTAGAAGCGGCGCGCTCCCGCAACATCGCCGGCAGCGGCGACGGCGACGGCAAACAGACCGGCCACCATAAGGCGAAACATAGGCGTCACTTTCACTTTATATAACTGTTCAGATGCTCGGCGGTAGCTGTACGTTGCACGCCTGTTACACTTAAACCTTCTATGTTCAAAGGCTTGGAGCATACGGCGATTGCATCGCCTCATCCGCCCACGCTCGCTCAATGGTACGTCGATCACCTACAGTTCCGCATCAACTTCGAATACGCCGGTAATTACTTCGTCAAAGCGCCGGATGGAACGATGTTGGAGATTATTCCGAGCGAGGGGGAAGGGTCGCAGGCGGCACTGAAGACACCAGGGATTCGTCATCTTGCGATTGCGGTGGACGACTTTGATGGCGCGCTTGAATACATTCGTGATAAGAACGTCAAGTTCTTGGGCGAGCCGTACTCCGCCCAGGGAAACCGCCTGGTCTTCTTTGAAGACGGGGACGGCAATTTCCTTCACTTAATTCAACGCGAAAAGCCACTGCCCTGAGCCCCCGCCCCTCTGTGCTGCGCAGGATTTTCAAGGCTTTCACTTACCCGAATTACCGGCTGCTTTGGTTTGGCGCTTTCACGTCCAGCATTGGGACGTGGATGCAGCAACTGGCACAAAGCTGGCTGGTGTTCGAGATGTCGAAGTCGGCTTTCATGCTGGGGCTGGATGCGTTTCTGGGGCAGCTTCCGGTGATGCTGTTTTCGCTGGTCGGCGGGGTAATTGCGGACCGGATGGACCGGCGGAGGCTGCTGCTGGCTTCGCAATATGTCCAGATGGGGTCGGCGTTCCTGCTGACGTTTTTGATCGCAACGCACGTGATTCAGATTTGGCAGATTCTGTCGCTGTCGTTCGTGGTGGGGACGGCGCAGGCGTTTGGCGGGCCCGCCTACCAGGCGTTGGTGCCGAGCCTGGTGTCGAAGGAAGATCTGTCGAACGCGATCGCGCTGAATTCGATCCAATTCAACCTGGCGCGCGTGATTGGTCCGGTGCTGGGCGGGACTGCGCTCGCCACGTTGGGCGCGGCTTGGTGCTTCGGGCTGAACGGATTGTCGTTCATTGCCGTGGTGGTCTCGCTGCTGTTGCTGCGAACGGATTTCCGCCCGGGCAAGGCTACGGTTTCGATGCTCTCGAGCATGAAAGAAGGATTGGGATTTATTCGCAGCCAGGGCGCAATGGCGGGTCTGATTGTGATTGCCTTCTGCATGACGATGTTCGCGTTTCCGATGATCACGTTCTTCCCGGTGTTCGCGAAGGAAGTATTTCATGGGGGATCACAGGTTTATAAGACGCTGCTGGCGACATCGGGTGTTGGGTCGGTGGTGGGCGCGCTGACGGTGGCGGCACTGGGGAACATCAAGAGAAAAGGCCTGGTGGCATTGATCAGCCTCACGTTGTTAGGAGCTTGCATTGCCGGTTTCGCGCTGTCGACGAATCTCTATCTGAGTTGTGCGCTGGTGTTTGTGAACGGCGGCATGCTGATGGTCGCGTTTTCGATGATCAGTTCGCTGGTGCAGCTGATTACGACGCAATGAGATGCGCGGGCGCGTGATGAGCGTGTATAACGTGGCGTTTCGGGGCGGCATGCCGATCGGGAGCCTGGTATCGGGGCACGTTGTCGATGTGTATTCGGCACCCATGGCGATTGCGGTGAACGGCGTGTTGTTATCGGTGATGGGGATTTACTTTCTGATCGGGCAGCGGAAGGTGGCGGCGTTATGAAAAAAGCATTGGTGATGGCCGTGGTTAGCGTGGCAACCGCTTTTGGGGCCATGGACCCTGCGTTGGTGCATGCGCGCGACGCGCAGAACCGCCCCGCGTTGGAGAAGCTGGTCGGGAACGCGGAGGCGGAGGCCGCGAAATCGCCCAAGGATGCGGGGGCGCAGTATCGCGTGGCGTTGGCGTCGTCGATTCTGGCCGAGGTGGCGTTGGAATTAAAGGATAAGGCGGGTGCGGAGAAGGCGGCGATGGCGGGCGTGAAGGCGGCGGATGCGGCGATCGCAATCGACGGCAACAATGCCGAGTATTACCGCGTGCTGGGGACGTTGTGCGGGCAGGTGATTCCAGCGAATATTTTCGCGGCGCTGAGCTATGGGAAGCGGGCCAAAGGCGCAATCGATCGGGCGAAGCAGATGAACCCGAACTCGGCGCAAGTGTGGATCGCGGATGGCGTGGGCAATTACTATATGCCGGCGAGTTTCGGGGGCGGGTTCGACCCGGCGATTCGTAGTTTCCAGCGCGCGCTGCAGATTGACCCGAAGAACGCGGAGGCGTGGCTTTGGTTAGGGCTCGCGCAGCGCAAGAAGCAGATGAATGCGGAAGCCAGGCAGTCATTTGAAAAGTCACTGGCGAGCGATCCGGACCGAATCTGGGCCAAGCAGCAACTGGATAAGACGCCCGCGAAATGAAGCTAGCGGCGGCGCTGCTGGCGATCACCCTCCTTTCGTTTTTTATCTTTCCCGGACACACCTATTTGCAGCAGGACACGCAGATCTATGTGCCGATTCTGGAGCACCAGTGGAGCGGCGCGCTGGCGAGCGATCTGATTGTGGAGCGCCCGCACGTCAACTTCACTCTTTACGATGAGCTGACGAACCTGGTGCGATGGGTGACGCGCGCTCCGTTGCGAGATGTTCTCGAGGGGGAACAGCTGGTGTTCCGGGGGCTGGGGTTCTTCGGAATCTATCTGATCGCGTCGGCGCTGGGGTTGGGTTTTGCGGACGCGGTGGTGGTAACTGCGCTGTTCGGATTGGGCGCGACGATTGCAGCGCCGGCCGTGCTGACGATCGAGTACGAGCCGACGCCGCGGGCTTTTGCTGTTCCGTTAATCTTTCTCAGCATTGGATGGCTGCTGCAACGGCGCGACTGGCTGGCGGGAGTGAGCGGGGCGTGTGCGTTTCTGCTGCATGCGCCCACGACGTGGCCGCTGGGCGTTGCGATGTTGTGCGTGTTGGTGGCGCGACGCCGTGCGGGTGTGGCGTTGATTCCGATGGCGATCGGGGCGGGCGCGCTGGTGTGGATTGGAGTGGCGCAATCCGTGGCGGAGCCGCAGCATTTTCTGGCGCGATTGGGGGCTCAACAGGAAGCGCTGCAACGGATGCGTGCGTCGTACAACTATGTGTCGACTTGGTGGGCGGCGTGGATTGGTCAGTATCTTTTGTTTGGCGCGGTAGCGGCGCTGGCCATGTGGCGATTGCGGGCATCGAGAGAGATCGCGGTCGTGCTCGGTTCATTGTCGATGGCAGGTCTGATGAGCGTTCCACTTTCGTGGCTGTTACTGGAGCACTGGCATTTTGCGGCGATTCCGCAGATACAACCCGCCCGCGCGCTGCTGTTTGTGACGGCGGTGGCGGTGATCACGGCGAGCGTAGCGGGATGCCGGGCGACACCGATGGAAGCGTTTGCCTGGTTTGCGTTCGCGCTGTTGGCGGCGGCGCAGTTCCGCTTCTTCGACTGGCCCGGGGCGCGCGCGGTGGTGGTGTTGATGGTGTGTGCCGGGTTGCTGGCGTGGAGCAGAACACGCCTCGGGATGGCAGCTTTGCTGGCTCCGGCGATGCTGTGGCTGGCCGGGGTTGTGCCCTTCCACAACATTGAAACGCCGGATCTTGCGGCCTTGGCACAATGGGCACAGAGGCGCACGCCGGCCGATGCGGTCTTCGTGTTCCCGCAAGCGGGGCGCGATCGTGCGCCGGGCTGGTTTCGCGGAGTGTCGCTGCGCGCGGTGTATGTGGATTGGAAGGGCGGCGGCCAAGTGAATTACCTGCGCGAGTTCGGCGAGGAGTGGTGGAGGCGCTGGCAAGCGGTAACGGGTGGGTTGTTACCGCCGGGCATCGACTTCGTGGTTTACCCCAGGGCTGTGGAAGGCGCGGCCGCTCCGGTTTATCGAAACGCTTCTTACGTGGTGTATCGCGGGCCGGGGCGAGCGATATAATTCCGGGCGAATGCGCCCGTCGTTTCTGTTTATCTTGGCACTCGCGTCGACCGCGTGGCCGCAGAGCGTTCCGACGCTTGCCGTGGACGCCACCGCGAACCGGCACGCGATCAGCCCCGACATTTACGGCATCAACGACTATTCCGATTACGGTCTCGCCAACCTGGTGCGCGTGGGAGTACGGCGGTGGGGCGGCGATGCGACCAGCCGGTACAACTGGCAGAACGACACATACAACTCGGCGGGCGATTACTACTTCGAGAACTATGCATATCCGACGGGAAGCGTCAGCCAGTTCGACAGCTTTGTCGAGACCGGGTTGAGCACGGGGACGAAGCGGCTGGGAACGATTCCGATGAACGGATGGCTTCCCAAGACGCGCGACAACGTTTGCGGATACAGCGTGGCGAAGTACGGCGCTCAACAGACGGTCGATGTTTACCATCCCGATTGCGGGAACGGGTATTTGCCGGATGGCAAGACGAAGATCACGAACAACGACCCGAGCGATACGAGCGTGCTGTACGACCAGACGTTTTCACAGCAATGGATCGAGCATCTGATCTCTCAATACGGAACGGCCCAGCGCGGCGGAGTGCAGATCTGGTCGTTGGACAACGAGCCGGAGTGGTGGTTTGCGGTTCATATGGACATCCACCCCTCGCCATCGACTTACGACGAGATGATCGCGAAGGGGCAGACTTATGCGGCGGCGATCAAACAGACGGATCCAACGGCGTTGGTGAGCGGGCCGGTCGCGGCGGGATGGAGCGGGATGTTGTACTCGGCCGCGGATTTCCAGAGCGGCTGGGACACGGCGCCATACCTGTTCTATGACAATCCGATCGATCGAAACGCGCATGGCGGGGCGCCGTTTGTCGAGTGGTACATGCAGCAGATGCGGAACTATGAAACGGCGCATGGGCTTCGGTTGCTGGATTATGTGGATGTTCATGCCTATATCGCTCCGTCGGGGATCGCGTTTGGGGAACGCGGAGATGACGCGAACACGGCTCTGCGGTTGACGTCGACGCGCGTGTTTTGGGATCCGAACTACGCGTCGCCGGATGGTTCGACGCCGGATACCGGGTATCCGAATGGAGAGCCGCCGTATCTGGTACCGCGAATGAAGCAGTGGGTGGCCAACGATTATCCCGGCACGAAGACCGCGATTACGGAGTACAACTGGGGAGCGCTCGACGATGTGACGGGGGCGGTGGCGCAGGCGGACATTCTGGGGATTTTCGGACGGGAGGGTTTGGACCTCGCGACGTTGTGGTCGCCTCCGGATGCAAGGAAGCCGGACCCGGGAGTGTTCGCGTTTGAGATCTTTCTGAACTACGACGGGAACGGAAATCAGTTCGGAGAGACGAGCGTGGGGGCGACGACGAGCAATCCGGACCAGGTGTCGATCTTTGGGGCGCAGCGTTCGGATTTTGCGCTCACCGTGCTGCTGCTGAACAAGACGGCGACCGCGGTGAACGCGCCGGTGAGCGTAGGGAATTTCGCGGCGGCGGGAACGGCGCAAAGCTGGCAATATAGCGCGGCGAATCTGACGGAGATTGAGCGCGGGGCGGATCTGCCGGTGAGCAGCGGGGCGGTGACGCCGAGTCTGCCGGCCTACTCGATGACGCTGCTGGTTATTCCCGCGGATCCGGCGGGGTTGCCTGTTCCGAAGCCGGTTGTGGCCGCAGTGGCGAATGCCGCATCGTACGATACGCATGCCATCGCGCCGGGAGAGATCATCACCATCTTCGGTTCGAACATGGGCCCGGGAACGCTGAATGGCGCGACGGTGACGGCGGACGGAGGCTATCTGACCGACACGCTGGCGGGCGTGCGGGTGTTGGTGAACGGAGTGGCGGCGCCGCTGGTGTATGTGTTGGCCAGCCAGGTTTCGGCGATCGTTCCGTATAGGACAGCGCTCGATGCAAACGCGGCCGTGCAGGTGGAAGTGCAGGGGGTTCGCTCGGATGCGTTTATGATTCCTGTCACGGCGGCGGACCCGGCGCTGCTCTCGCACGATGCATCGGGCAAAGGGCAGGGCGCAATTCTGAATCAGGATCTATCACTGAACTCGTCGGCGAACCCGGCGAATGCAGAGGATGTGGTGGTGCTGTATGCGACGGGAGAAGGTGTGACGAATCCGCCGGGGGTGGATGGGCGGCTGGCCTTGGACATTTTGCCGAAGCCCGTGGGTGCTTGCCAGGTGACGATCGGGGGACAGGTCGCGACTGTGTCGTATTGCGGCGCGGCGCCGGACCTGACCAGCGGGCTGTTGCAGATCAATGCGCAGGTGCCGCCTACAACGGGGCACGGGAATGCGCCGGTGACGGTGTCGATCGGGGGAGTGGTATCGAATGCGAACGTGACGGTGGCGGTGAAGTGAGGTTAAGGACGGGGTACAGACACCAGTTCGATTCCGCTTCGGTCGGCTTGAGACTCGAAGAGTCTGCGGTCGAGCGTCGCCAGTTTAGCTCCATGGAGGCGGGAGAGTTCAACCAGAAACAGATCCGTCACCTGCTTGTGGGACTTGAAGTCTACTCTGGACTTCAGCGCGGAAAACACTCGCTCCGGCTGTTCGAGATAGCGGTGCGCAGAGAGAGCAGTGATCGCACCGAGTAGATTCAGCGCGGCGGACATAGACGCTGGGGCGGTGCTGAAGGCCGCATTGGTCGAAATTCTGAGAAAACCCAGTTGGGTAAGGGCGCAAGTATAGAACCCATTCTTCCCTGAGCGGGAATACCACTTGGTGGCTGCGGAGTGAAATACGTGGTTGTCCCAAGCGAGGGCGATGAGCAGGTTTACGTCCAGCAGGAACAAGAGGTGATTACCACTCGTCTTCTAGTTCCAGAGTCTTTTCAAGGGTAATTGCGGGAGTTCCGGGAGGAGATACGAACTTTGGGAAGGCTCCACTCAGATCGATCTGCACCTTAGCGCCGGGATCCATACCTTGCCGCACCAGCTTTGCAAGAGCTTCGCCTAACGAAACCTCCTCGTAGACGGACAGGGCGCGAGCTGCCTGATAGACGTCATCCGGCAGGTTAAGAGTGGTGCGCACTACAGCATCATAGCATCATTGCACCAGCGCATCACGTCACAGCGCTGGTGGAGGGCACATAACACATAAAAAGCCGCGACTCCGTTTTGGGAGCCGCGGCTGGGTGTGGAGCTGAGTTGCGGTTTAGTAGTCCATGCCTTCGGGGCCGTGGCCGCCAGGACCGGCCGGAGCAGCCTTCTTCTCCGGGATCTCGCAAACCATGGCTTCGGTGGTGAGCATGAGGCCGGCGATGGACGCGGCGTTCTGCAGAGCCGAGCGGGTCACCTTGGCCGGATCGATTACACCGGACGCCACGAGGTCTTCGTACTTCTCGGTGGCGGCGTTGTAGCCGAAGTGCGGGTTGTCGTTCTCGCGGATTTTGCCGATGACGATGGCGCCTTCGGAACCAGCGTTGTTGACGATCTGGCGAACCGGCTCTTCACAGGCGCGCTTGATGATGTCGACACCGATCTGTTCGTCGCTGCCGAGCTTAAGGTCGCCGAGAGCTTTGGCCGCACGGAGGAGTGCGACGCCGCCGCCGGGAACGATGCCTTCTTCGACGGCCGCGCGAGTGGCATGCAGAGCATCCTCAACACGCGCCTTCTTTTCCTTCATCTCGGTTTCGGTTGCGGCGCCGACCTTGATCACCGCAACGCCGCCGGCGAGTTTCGCCAGGCGCTCTTGCAGCTTTTCACGGTCGTAGTCGGAGGTGGTTTCGTCGATCTGGGCGCGTAGCTGCTTGATGCGGCCTTCGATGCCCTTTTGGCTGCCGGCACCGTCAACGATGGTGGTGTTGTCCTTATCCACCGTGACGCGCTTGGCGCGGCCGAGGTCTTCGAGGCGGACACCTTCCAGCTTGATGCCGGTCTCTTCCATGATCGACTTGCCGCCGGTCAGGATGGCGATGTCATCGAGCATGGCTTTGCGGCGATCACCGAAGCCGGGCGCTTTGACGGCGCAGGCGTTCAGGGTGCCACGGAGTTTGTTGACGACGAGAGTGGCGAGCGCTTCGCCTTCGACCTCTTCGGCGATGATGAGGAGCGGCTTGCCGGCGCGAGCGATCTGCTCGAGTACGGGCAGCAGGTCCTTCATGTTGCTGATCTTCTTCTCGTGGATCAGGATATAGGGATCTTCGAGAACGACTTCCATGCGATCGGGATCGGTCACGAAGTAGGGTGACAGGTAGCCGCGATCGAACTGCATTCCATCGACCGTGTTGAGCTCGGTAGTCATGGTTTTGGATTCTTCGACGGTGATGACGCCGTCTTTGCCGACCTTCTTCATCGCATCGGCGATGATCTCGCCAATGTGGTGATCGCTGTTGGCGGAGATGGTTCCGACCTGGGCGATCATGTCGCCGGCGATGTCTTTCTTGAGCTTCTTGATCTCTTCGACCGCGACTTCGACAGCCTTGTCGATTCCGCGCTTGAGCGCCATCGGGTTGGCTCCAGCGGCGACAGCTTTGACACCCTCGCGGAAGATCGCTTGTGCCAGGATGGTTGCGGTGGTGGTTCCGTCACCGGCCACATCGCTGGTCTTGGAAGCAACTTCACGCACCATTTGTGCGCCCATGTTTTCGAGCGGATCCTTCAGCTCGATTTCCTTGGCCACGGTCACACCGTCTTTGGTGATATTGGGGCCGCCGAACTTTTTCTCGAGAACAACGTTACGACCCTTGGGGCCGAGCGTGACCTTGACCGCGTCCGCTAGTTGATTCACACCCCGCAGGATCGCCTGACGGGAATTTTCCGCGTAAACAATTTGTTTCGCCATGGATATGTTTTCTCCTGAGCTTTAAAAAAACTAGCTGGCCTTTTTGGCCGCTACTGGTTGCTGATCGAGAATGCCGAGGACCTCATCTTCACGCATGATGAGAAACTCATCGCCATCGATCTTGATGTCCGAACCCGAGTACTTGCCGAACAGGATGCGATCGCCAACTTGCACATCGAGCGTCGCTACCTTTCCGTCCTCGAGACGTTTGCCTTTGCCGACGGCGACCACTTCGCCTTCCTGCGGCTTTTCTTTGGCGGAATCCGGGATGTAGAGACCACCTTGCATACGCTCAGCCTCTTCAACGCGCTTGACCACGATGCGATCGTAGAGCGGACGAATTTTCATGAAACGACCTCCAAATATGTTGCTGTGTTTTGAGTGGAACCAGAATCGGGATTGGACCTGGCTCCCGAGCACTATTATTAGCACACTCGGGAGCTGAGTGACAGAATACGCCTGTAAGCTATTGATTTTACTCGAAAAAAACTGCTACGACTCTCTTGACGAGATTGGGCAATGTAGGCCGAAGGGAATCCATCTGAATCTCGTCTAACGGAGAGGAGTACGAGAATGCGCCGTGCCTTGTCGATCATCATTTTGTCCGCTTGCGCCGTTGCGGCCCAGCAGCCGAGCCCGGATTCAGCGGTTCACCCCGAGGACATAAACCTAGCTAGGCAGGTAAGGGATCTCCAGCGGAAGGTAGCCGATCTGGAGGACCGTCTAAAGGCGGTGGAAAGCAATCAGCGGTACCGCGTCACACCTTTAACAGAGCGCTGAGAGCATAGCCCTTGGAAGGCGAGTTCGACGGAAGGCCGTACCGATACAATCGGGAAGTTTGTCTCCGCGACCACGCCCCGCTCGGACCAAGCTCGATCTGATTCTGCTGTTCGCGTTCGTGCTGGCGATCCGGCTGCCGTTTCTCACCCAGGCGATTGGCGGTGACGACGTTTACTACCTGGCCGCGGCGTATCACGGGCTGGTCGATCCGCTGCATCCCAATCACATTTGGTACGTCTTCGGCGGCCGGGATGTCACGTTTCAGGGCTACCCGCACCCAC
Source organism: Bryobacterales bacterium (assembly GCA_963738525.1). GTDB lineage: Bacteria > Acidobacteriota > Terriglobia > Bryobacterales > Bryobacteraceae > Bog-113. The sequence continues at coordinate 49,543 of CAVTXC010000007.1, read as the reverse complement.
CCGGGAATGCGTGGTTTCTCTGCGGCTTGCTGGCGATGGTGGGGGACGTTCACGAGGTTGTGTTTCATGCCGCTTATGTGGTGTTTTCGCTGCTCGCGGTGTTTGGGATGTATGCGCTGGCGCGGCGCTTCGCGCAGAGGCCGCTAGCGGCGACGCTGCTCTGCGGCGTGGTACCGCCCTTTGTTGTGAACGGAAACCTGCTGGAATCCGATGTTCCATTGCTCTCTTTCTGGCTCGCCGGGGCGGCGGCTTTCGTGTATGGGGTCGATCGAAAGGACTGGCGGTTATTGGCGGCGAGCGGCTTGGGCCTGGCAGTCGCCGGGCTGATCGCGATGCAGTCGGTGTTGTTCACCCCCATCCTGCTGGCTTACTTGTGGTTCCGACGGGAACGGGCGTGGAGATATATTGCGTTGGCGACGACACCGATTCTGACGCTCGCGGCGTGGCAGCTATTCGAGCGCGCAACGAGCGGCGTGTTTCCCGCGGCGATCTCAGCCGGATATCTGACTAGCTATGGGTATGAGCGCATCCCGATGAAGCTGCGCAATGCGCTGGCACTGGCGATCCATTTTTGTTTTCTGGTGTTGCCGATGCTGTTGCCCTTTGCGGCGGTTCGGGTGTGGAGGGACCGGCGGGATGGGGACACGCGTTTTTTGATGCTGTGGATCCTGATCTTCTTTGCGGGAGCCTGCGCGCTGTTCTATTCCGGGTCGGCGCGCTACTTACTGCCCTTGGCGGCACCCGTCGCGATACTGCTTAGCCGGGCGCCGGCGAATTGGGTTCGCGCTGCGATTGGGATCCAGTTGGCGATCTCGCTGGGGTTGGCGACGGTGAATTTCGAGCATTGGAATGGGTACCGGCAGTTCGCCCGGGACATGCGGGCCCAAACCGCGGGGAAGCGGGTTTGGGTGGACGCGGAGTGGGGTTTGCGCCACTACTTTGAGGCTGCGGGCGCGCTGCCGCTGCACCGCGACCAGTGGATTCCGACGGGGGACATCGTGGTGGAAAGCGAACTCGCCTTCCCTGCCCCGTATGCGCACGGGGGCCGCGCATTAGTAGAGGTGGCGCGGACCGAGATCCGCCCGTGGATTCCCTTGCGTCTGATCGGGCTAGAGGCGCGGTCCGGTTACTCGACGAATAGTCTGGGTTTGCTGCCCTACGATGTTCGGGGAGGCGTGGTGGACCGGGTACGCGCGGTGACGCTGCGCGCTCAGGAGCCAACGCTGTCGATCTTGCCGATGAGCGCTCCCGAGGTGGATAGCCAAGTCCTGTATGGAATTTATCCGGCGGAGGGACAACCTTGGCGGTGGACGGCGGAAGATGCGGCGCTGCTGCTGAAGAGTCCAGGGCGTCCCGCCACGCTGGAGCTGAAGATCTACATCGCGGACGCGGCGCCCGCGCGCGTGGTTCACGTAAGGGTGGAGGGTGGTCCGGAAACAACGAAGACGCTACCTGGGCCGGGGAGTTACACGGTATCGCTGCCGGTAGATACGACCGGGCTGTCGACGGTAACGGTGAGATTGTCGGTGGATCGAACGTTCACTCCGGCCGGCGATTCGCGCAGGCTCGGGATCATCCTGAACGAGGCGGGATTACGTTGATTGATCCAGCGAACTGATACCGCTTATGCCGCGTGACGGTGCGGCGTGGGCTGGTGGCGGAGAAGTTCCTTCACCTGTGCCACGAAGATGTGGGGATTGAAAGGCTTTCGTAAGAACCGAGTGCCAGCCAGCGCCGGGGGTGATTCGGCTCCGCCGGAGATCAACAGCACGGGTAGCGCCGGCAGAATCGCGCGCAAGCGGCGCAGCAGAGTGAGCCCGTCGAGTTCCGGCATTTGGATGTCGGAGATTAAGACCGACGGTTCCTCGTGTTGTTGCTGCATGCGCTCGAAGACGGCAAAGCCGGTAGAGAAATTTTCCACGCGGAACCCCGCACGTTCGAGGACGAACTGGATCAGCGTTCGGACGTTTGCGTCATCGTCGACAATCCAGACCGATGGTTGCGTGTCCGTGCCAGTTTGTGCGCCGGTCATTCCCATGGGCATTAGGACGCCACACGCAGCTGTTCTATTACAGGCTTTCCGTCATTTCTAAAGATATTTGCGGCAAATGAAATGCGTGCCTCGTGAAAGTGCGGCGCACAGTGTGACGGGGACGCTACGCCTATTGAAATCAGTTAGTTCATTTCGATTTTCTTAACAAAAGAACTTTCAACTTTAGGCGGGTTGGGGCGTCATGAGGGTATGCAGATGACGCCTCGATTGCCCATGCAGCCGATTCCCAGCCAGCTTGTTTCTTTTGAATGGTCTGTAGCCGAGCGGTCCACCGATAGCTCGGGAACGGAAGAAGTGGTTTTGACACGCCTTGCAACGGATCTGCTGCAGTGGATGAACGCGAGTTGGGTGGTAGGCGTTGCTCGATGCGGGCCGGAAGTTCGAGCGGTGTGCCATGCGGGAGATTCGCCGCATCCGCGGACGTGTCTGGATTTTTTGGCAGCGCTGCTGCGGCGCTCGGGACATGATGACGAGATTGCCATCTTGTCGGCGATGCAGCGCAGCGACACCCTGCCGCATTTGATCTGCCCGATCCGGACGCCGCGGGGGGCGGTCGCCTTGCTGGCGATCGGGCCGCGGAAGCGGGGGAAGTACAGTGACGAGGACGCGCAATTCGTGCGGGATTTGGGCGCGCACTTGAGCGGGATGCTGCGCAATGCGCGCTTGGCGCGCACTATCTCAGAAGACATTCGGGCGCGCGCGGTAATGGAGCATGGATGGGAAGCGGCGCAGGAGATTCAAGAGCGGCTGCTGCCTTGCCGCGCGCCGCGGGCGGGGGGAATCGAGTATTACGCGCAGACGGAGCGGTGCGGCAAGCTGGGCGGCGACTTTTTCGGATTTGTGCCGCGGGGCGACACGCAGACGGTAGCGGTGATCGGCAACGTGTCGCCGGCCGGAGCCGCGGCGGGGATGATGGCGACGGCTCTACAGTCCGCGCTGCGCGTGTTGCTGGAACGCGAAGGAGAACTGCCGGCCATCATGGCGGAGTTGAATCGAATCGCGTGGGATCTTTCGTCGGAAGACGTATTGGGGACGTTGCTGTGTTTGCGCATTGACGCAACCCATGATTGCGTGGAGTACGTGAGCGCGGGGCAGGAACTTGCGTTGATCGTGCGAGGCTCGTCAGCGCAAGTGCATCGACTGGACGCGACGGGCGCGGCGCTGGGTTTGACCCGGCAGAGCGCGTATGTGCAGCGGACCGCTCAGTTCGGTGCGGGAGATGTGCTGGTGGCGCTAACGCCGGGCGCGGCTCAGGATGCGGGGAGCATTGGGGAGTTGATTCGCTTGATTGCCGAGAGCCGGCACCCGATAGTGCGCGACCCGGCGAGCTACATTTTGGACAGCACGGAGTACGTGAATGCGGATGCCGGCGCCGCGTACGACCGCACGGCGACGGTTATCCGTTTCAGCGATCGAGGGGACTCCGGGACGCGCACCACGCCGGAGAAGGCTTCCATAGCCCGGGCGGTAGCGGCGTAGCGCGGGGACGCGCTAGAGCGAAGGCATCTCGACGTCGACCAACAATCCGGGCTGGGCGTTGGTTGCCCGGATGCGGCCGTGGTGGACGGAGATGGCGCGCTCGGTGATAGCGAGCCCGAGACCGACGCCGCCGGTGGATGTGTCGCGCGAACCATCCACGCGAAAGAACGGCTGAAAGATTTTGGCGAGGGCGTCTTCGGGGACGCCCGGGCCGAAGTCGCGGACCGAGACATGGGCGCTGCCGTTTTGCGATTGGGCTGTGATATCGACCACGGTGTCCGGAGGCGCGTAGCGGATGGCGTTGCGGATGATATTTTCAAACGCGCGGCGGAGCAGTTCGCGATCTCCGGCGACGGCGGCGGAGCCGGCGCGGAGCACAACACTGCATTGCTTGGCATCGGCTTCCACGCGGACATCGCCTTCGATTTCGCGGAGCAGATCTTCGAGATCGACCCGCTTGCGCACTTGCGATTCCGGATCGCCTTCGACGCGGGTCATTTCAATGAGAGAGCCGACCAGGCTCGTGAGGCGCGAGATCTCGCGTTTAAGCCGCGCCGCGGCAGCGTCGCGATCGTCGGCGGTGCGGGTGAGTTCGGCGGCAAAGCTGAGGCGGGCAAGCGGCGAACGCAGTTCATGGGAGATATCGCGCAGCAGCCTGCGCTCCGCACTGAGGAGCGTGCCAATGCGCTCGGCCATGCGATCGAACGCGCGCGCCATTTCACCGATTTCGTCTTTGCGGGTGAAGTGGGCTCTGGCCTGGAGATCGCCGCGGCCGAAGCGATCCACTGTGCGCGCCAGAGACCGGAGCGGGGCGCCGAGATCGGCGGCTAGCACCCAGCAGAGGATCGCGACGGCACCCAGCACGAGCACAAAGAAGGAGAAAAAGGTCCACGGGGTAAGCGGCGGATCGGAGATCACGAGATACCAGTAGCGGCCTGTGTGGGAGCGCTGGGCGAACGCGAGATGGCTGTTCCGCTCAGGGCGCGAATCCCCTCTTCGCTCGGCTTCGCGCACGAGAGCGGAATGATTAGCCCCCGTGACGAGATTTTTGCCGGCTGCGTCGCAAAGGACATGCTCGCCGGGGAAGTGTTGGTCCAATTTTCGCAGATACGCGGCGAGCCCGGGGACGCCTTTGGTCTGGTAGGCTTCCACAGTCTCGTCGAGTTGGAATTGCACGTCGCGCCGGAAGAGGTCGTGAGGTCCACGCCGGGAGAACGAGAACGAGATTACGACATAGCCGACGAGCGCGAGAGCGAGCGTGGCGAAGACCCAGAGCAGAAGCTTGGCGTAGATCGACTTCACGCAGGCTCACCGGCGGAGAGCATGTAACCGATGCCCCGGATGGTCCGGATGGGCGAACCCTGTCCGCGGTCGAGCTTCTTGCGAAGGTGACTAATATGGACATCGAGCGAGCGCTCGTAAGGAGAGGCTTCACGCTGATAGAGCACGGCGGCGATCTCATCGCGGGAGACAACGCGGCCAACCGCGCGGGCAAGGAGTTGAAGGATGTCGAATTCGATTCCGGTGAGTTCAAGCAGCTGATGTTCTTGCCAGGCCTGGCGTAGACGAGGGTTGACGCGAACGCCGCCTGCTTCGATCTCGGCTTGAGTGGCGGTGGCGTTGGTGTGCCCGGTCCGCCGGAGCACGGCGCGGATGCGAGCGAGCAGTTCCTGGGGATCGAAGGGCTTTGGCAGGTAGTCATCGGCGCCACTTTCAAGCCCTTCGATGCGGTCTTCGTGCTCGGTGCGGGCGGTCAACATGATAACGGGCGCAGCGCTTCTTTGGCGGAGCTGCCGCAGCACGTCGAAGCCACTGAGGACGGGCAGCATGACGTCGAGCAGAACGATGTCGAAGTTTCCGTCGAGAGCCCGGGAAAGTCCGGAACGGCCATCGTGCGCGGCTTCGAGCACGAATCCGTTTTGGCGGAAGAAGTCGGACATCAGTTCACACAGATCGACGTCGTCTTCGATGAGGAGCAAACGCTTGGGGGCCGGTTTTGATTCTTCGATATCCATGCGCGGTCCTGCAATTTGAACTGTACACTCGCGGGGCGGCGAGGAGAAGCGAGCGCGCCCGACTTTAACAAAACTTAAGAGCGGGGAGCGGGGGAATTGCCGTTTACTGAAGGGAGACAAGCCCGTCGCTTCGACAGAAACGCGGCGGAAGCGGTCGACCAACCATATGAAACAGTTTGCGCAATTGTGTCGCTACGCGTGTCTTCTGACTCTGCTTCTGCCGTTTCGCATCGAGGCTCAGCAGGGAAATCAGGTCGTCAAGGGCGTCATCACGGATCCGTCGGGCGCGAGCGTCCCCGATGCGGCGATCGCACTGACCGGCAACGGAACCGCACTGCAAGGAACCAGCGGGAACCTGGGCCGGTATACGATTGCCGGGGTGCCGTCCGGCACTTACACAGTCACCGTTTCGGCCAAGGGATTTTCACCCGTCGAGAAGACCGGTGTGGAAGTGAAGGGATCGCTGACACTCGATTTTCAACTGGCGATCGAGACAAACGCGCAGGTCATGAATGTCGAGGACCAGGCGAATACGGTGACGACCGACCCGGCTTCGAACGGCACGGCGCTGGTTTTGGGGCAGAAGGAACTGGCCACGCTTTCGGACGATCCCGATGAACTCGCGGAACAACTGCAGGCTTTAGCAGGACCGGGCGGCGGACCGGATGGCGGCCAGATCTATATAGACGGGTTCACCGGCGGCAACTTGCCCGCGAAGGCCTCCATTCGTGAAGTGCGCATCAACTCCAATCCGTACTCGACGGAATACGATAAGCCGGGTTTCGGGCGAATTGAGATCTTCACCAAACCGGGAAGCGACAACTTCCACGGTCAGGCGTTCTTTCAATTCAACGATCAGTATTTCAATTCACGCAACCCGTTGCTGACGGAGAACACGCGCGCGCCCTACCGCAACTTGATCGATGTCTTGAACCTTACCGGACCGATTATCAGGAACAAAGCGTCGTTCAGCTTCGATTTCGAGAGAAGGGACATCACTGAAAACGCTTTCGTTCTGGCCGATACGCTGGATTCCAGCCTCGTTCCGCAGACGGTGAATCAAGCGGTGGTGACGCCGCAGACGCGCATGACAATCAGCCCGCGCCTGGATTACGCGATCAATGCAAACAATACTTTGGTGGTGCGGTATCAACATACAGGGTTGGAGTTAGATCAGAGCGGAGTGGGGAGTTACAACCTGCCGTCCACCGCTTACAACAACCTGGAAGGGGAAAACACGCTGCAGATCACCGAAACGGCGGTGCTGAATCCGTCGGTGATCAACGAGACGCGGTTTCAGTATCTGCGCGCGTCCATCAACGATTTGGTGACCAGCACGGACCCGACACTGAACGTGCTGGATGCGTTCACGAGCGGCGGCGCGCAGATCGGAAATTCCGGGAGCGTTTCGAATCACTTCGAACTGACTAACGCGACGACGTGGACGCACCAAACCCACACCTTCAAGTTTGGGGCGCGCGTGCGCGAATACCGGGAAAACGATACTTCACTGAATAACTTTAATGGCACGTACTCCTTCTTCGGGGGCGTGGGTCCGGAGCTCGATAGCAGCAACCAGCCGATTGCGGGTGCGACCGAGGATCTGACGGCGCTGGATGTGTACCAACGAACGCTGCTCGGTATTTCGGAAGGTCTGACGAACGCCGAGATCCGGACGCTACTCGGCGGCGGAGCTTCGCAGTTTACGATCAGCACGGGAACGCCGACGACCACGGTGAGCCAGTTCGATCTGGGCGCCTACATCAACGACGACTGGCGGATCAGACCCAACCTGACGTTGAGTTACGGCCTACGGTATGAGACGCAGACGAATATCCACGACTTTGCCGACTTCGCTCCACGCTTGAGCATGGCGTGGGCGATCGGCGGGCAGAACGGGGGCAAAGCGACCGTACTTCGCGCCGGGTTCGGTGTGTTCTACGACCGGATCGCGGACTCCGTCATCCTCAGCGCGGACCGTTATAACGGGGCGACACAGCAGTCGTACATCGTGCAGAACCCCGACTTCTACCCGACCATTCCTGATACCAGTTCGCTTTCGGCGTTCAGCGCACCGCAGACTCTGCAGATTCTTTACGGGAATATCAAAGCTCCTCGCGTGTACCAGGCGAGCATCGCAGTCGACCGGCAGATCAACAAGGCGGTGCGGATCAGCGCGCAATATCTGGAGAGCCGCGGCGTGCATCTATCAAACTCGCGCGATATCAATTCGCCGATAGACGGGTTGTTTCCCTATGGCGATGCCGATATTCGGATTCTGACTGAATCAGCCGGGCTGAGCCGCAGCCATCAGCTTTTCATTAGCCCCAACATCCGGTTCAAGAAGATGTTTCTGTTCGGCTTCTACGCGCTCTCGTATGGGAAGGACAACAACGAAGGCGAGCCCGCGAATCCTTACAACCTTCAAGCGGAGTGGGGCCCATCGAGCTTCGCGGATATCCGCCATCGATTCGTGATGGGCACCAATATTCCGCTGCCTTTCCACTTCAGCGTGAGTCCGTTCATGGTGGCCCAGAGCGGGACGCCATATAACATCACGACGGGTCTGGATACAAACGGCGACGGGTTTGCGACGGAGCGACCTTCGCTGGTGACAGGGCTGACGGCGGCCCAATGCAGCGGGTCGACGTACGTGTATGAGGCGGGTTTCGGCTGCTTCAACCTCGACCCGGCGGCAGGCACCGCGATTGGACGGAACGCCGCGCGGGGCCCTGCGCAGTTCACGTTGAACATGCGTCTCTCCCGGACTTGGTCGTTTGGCGATCGTGGGGAATCGGGGATCGCCGACCAAGGCGGACCGCCTCCGGGTGGTGGCGGCATGCGCGGCGGTGGCGGTCCTCCGGGCGGTGGCGGTGGTCCGGGCGGTGGCGGTCCGGGCGGTCCTCCTCCCGGTGCGTTCGGTGGATCGAGCGGGAAGAAGTACAACCTGACGCTGACGGCTAATGCGCGCAATCTTCTGAACCATCCGAGCTACGCGACACCATCGGGCGATCTTTCGTCGACCTTCTTTGGTGAGTCTCGCAGTTTGGCCGGCTTCGGACCCATGGGGACGTCGACAACCTACGATCGCAAGATCGATCTGCAGCTGCGTTTTCAGTTCTGAGGAGATGCGGAATACTGGAGAGCGAGGTGATTCCGATGCTCGGAAGGACGTTCCTCACTCTTTTTGCGCTCTCAGTCCCGGTGGTGCGGGCGGACTCCGGCAAAGCTCATTTCGCGCCCTGGGTGAGTTGCTTTTGCGGCTGACGGTACGCTCGTCGGACCGGCTGAACAACAAACGCCTGTTTTGAGCGCGGTGGGCGCTTCCCGGCTAGCTTAAGCCGTTATCGATGCCGCTGTCGGCGGTCCCGTCGATTGCCAGAACACGGTGCATCTCCGGATTTCGAAGGATGGCGCGCCATTTCGTGAGGTGTTTACGGAAGCGCCTTCGGTCGAGGTTGGCACAGCAAACTCGCTCGGGCCGGTGGCGTGGTCCCCAGACGGACGGTGGCTTGCGGTGGAGTTCGGCCGCTGGTACTACTCGTCCGACGCAGGCGGCACGGAGCTTCTGCTGTACGACGCCCAAACCGAGCGAACCAGCGCGCCTGAGATCCCGACACGATTGCGCACGGCTCCGGGCAAGGAGTGCTCACTGCTCATTCTCTCGATCGAAGGCTTCGACGCGGAGAATCGCGTCCGCGTGCAAGTAGCCGATGCTGCCGACGAAGAGGGCCAGCCTCTGAGTTCCTGTCTTCACGGAACGGAGACGCTCACGTTCGACCCTGTGCAAGGCCAGTGGCATGATCGGCGCGGTTCGGCGCCGGACGGTATATTAGGTACATCGCTATGTCCATCAAGTTCACGGTCAACGGACACCCCACTACCGTCGACGTTCCGGGCGATACCCCGCTGCTTTGGGTACTCCGGGACGTCCTCCAACTCCACGGCACCAAATACGGCTGCGGCATCGGACAGTGCGGCGCATGCACCGTGCACTTGGCCGGGCAAGCTGTGCGCAGCTGCCTGACGCCGGTTTCGCGGGCCGCCAATGCAAAGATCACTACGATCGAGGGCCTTTCGCCGGATAACTCGCATCCGCTTCAGATTGCCTGGCGGGACTTGGATGTCCCGCAATGCGGTTACTGCCAGGCCGGACAGATTATGTCCGCGGCGGCTCTTCTCAGCAAGCATCCACAGCCGACCGATGCGGACATTGATACGGCGATGAGCGGGAACGCCTGCCGTTGTGGAACTTACCTGCGGATCCGGCAAGCGATCCACCAGGCTGCCGGTAAGGGAGGTTCGAACCATGCCGCTTAGCCGCCGCTCGTTCCTGCATGTTACTGCTCTGTCGGGCGGGGGCATGCTGCTCGGCACGTATATCGCTCCGAAGGCGGGCGCGCAGCAAACGAAAGATCAGCCCGCGCTTTCGCCGAACACGTTTATCCGTATCGCTCCGGACGGAATCGTTACGCTGCTCTCACGCAACCCGGAGATCGGCCAGGGGATTCGGAACATGCTGCCGATGCTGATTGCCGAAGAACTCGAAGTGGATTGGAAGTCGGTGAAGGTGGAACAGGCCGACCTGGACGCGAGCTACGGCAACCAAACAACCGGAGGCAGCCGAGCGGCTTCCAACAACTGGATCCCGATGCGCCAGGTGGGTGCGGCCGGCCGCGAGATGCTGATTGCGGCGGCGGCCAAGCAGTGGGGCGTTCCGCCTGGGGAGTGCTATGCCCGCAGCGGACGCGTGTATCACCGGACGACGGATCGCTCGCTCGGTTATGGGGAACTCGCGAAAAGCGCGGCAAGTATGCCGGCACCCGATCTAGCGTCCCTCAAGCTGAAGCCGGCGAGCGAATACAAGATCATCGGCCAGGCGACATCGGGGGTAGACGTTCCCGACATTACCGTGGGTAAACCGATCTTTGGGATCGATTTCACGATGCCGGGGATGCTCTACGCGTCATTTCAGAAGTGTCCCGTTTTCGGTGGGAAACCGACCAGCGCCAACCTGGACGAGATCAAAGCAATGCCTGGCGTGCGCCACGCATTCATCGTCAACGGAAACGTGAAGCTGGGCCCGGTACTCGATTGGGAGCCGGGTCTGGAACCGGGGATCGCCATCGTGGCCGATACGTGGTGGGCTGCCCAGTCCGCGCGAAAGAAGTTGAAGGTTCAGTGGGATGAAGGTCCGGCGGCGCAGCAGAGTTCGGACGCTTTCGCCAAGCGCGCTCAGGAGTTGTCGCAGAGCAAGCCGGCGCGAACCTTGCGAACTGAAGGGAACGTCGACGACGCCCTGAAGAGCTCGAAGAAGACGATCGAGGCGGCGTATAGTTATCCTTTCATCTCCCATGCGCCGCTCGAACCGCGCAACTGCAGTGCGAAGTATCAGAACGGCAAGCTCGAGATATGGACCACCAGCCAGCTTCCGGCGAGCGGGCGCGGGTTCGTGGCAAAGACGCTGGGAATCGACGAGAAGAACATTACCATTCACCTGCTCCGCGCGGGCGGTTCGTTCGGGCGTGGACTCAACAACGATTACATGGCGGAAGTTGCGGCGATTGCCAAGACGATTGGCGTCCCGGTGAAGCTGGTGTGGTCCCGGGAAGACGACATGACGCATGACTACTATCGCGCCGGCGGCTTCCATTATCTGAAAGGCGGAGTAGATGCGGACGGCGGTTTAGTGGCTTGGTCGAATCACTTCATCAGCTACGGGGACGGCGACAAGTACTCGACCTCGGCGGGTATCAGCCCGGGTGAGTTTCCTGCCGGCTTCGTGCCGAACTTTGCGACGCACTCCTCGGTAATGCCGCTGATGCTGAAGACCGGACCGCTGCGCGCGCCGGGCGCCAACTCGCAAGCCTGGGTGATTCAGTCGTTCATCGACGAATTGGCGCTAGCCGCGGGAAAGGATCCGCTGCAGTTCCGGTTCGATCTTCTCGATCAGCCTGGGAAAGAACACGTCAAGGAGGCCGCAAAACCCAAAGTGGAGCATGAGCCGACAACCAAGGCTTCGGACCAAAAACGCGAATCCTACGATGTCGCGCGCATGCGCGGCGTGCTCACGCAAGTAGCCGAAAAATCCGGATGGGGTAAGAGAACGCTGCCCAAGGGAACGGCCATGGGTGTGGCTTTTCACTATAGCTTCCAAGGGTACTTCGCGCATGTGGCGGAGGTGAGCGTAGATGCCGACAAGAAGGTGAAGGTCAACAAGGTTTGGGTGTGTGGCGACGTGGGAAGCCAGATCATTAATCCGAGCGGCGCACAGGCGCAGGTGCAAGGTGGAGTGATCGACGGGTTGAGCGAGATGATGCAAGAGATCACGCTCGAAAAGGGCCGGGTGGTGCAGCAGAACTACGACATGCACCGGCTGCTTCGCATGCGGCAAGCTCCGCAAATCGAAGTGCACTTTATCGCCACGGATAATCCGCCGACAGGGTTGGGCGAGCCGGCTCTGCCTCCGGTGCTACCTGCGGTGGCGAACGCGATCGCGGCGGCGACGGGCGAGCGAATTCGAACGCTGCCGCTATCGAAGACGGGCTTTAGCTTCGCGTAGGCTACAAGCGCAGGTGGTCGCTGAGGTTCAGCGATTGGTCAGGTTCAGGATGTTGCCGTCCGGATCTTTGAACCAGGCGACCTTCATGCTTCCGTGGACGTAGACATCATTTTCCAGGGCGTTTCCAGGCATCTGGTAATGCTCGAAGGCAACGCCTTTCGCTTTCAGGTCCGCAACGACGCTCTCGATGTTCTCGACCGACCAAGTCACTGCGGTGGCTTGGTTGGTTCCCGCAAATCGCGAACGGTATACGTTGAGCCTGGTGTTTCCGCTCTGATACACACTGAGTTCGTGGCCTTGCGAGCTGACCAGCGTCAAGCCGAGCGTGCCTTCATAAAACGCGCGTGCCGTATCAATATCTTTTACCGCTAAGTTTGCCACTGCATCGGTTTCGCCTAACATCAGTTTTCTACCTCCACCTTTCCCATCACCTGCTCCAAGGGCATGTCGAGATTTTGCCAAGCCTCGAACCCGCCCGCCAACGGATGCACTCTCCGAATTCCCGCTCTTCTGAGTTGTAGCGCCACCCGGGCGCTAGTCGCTTCGTTTGGTCAAGTGCAATAGAGGATGACCTCATGCTCATCGGGTATCTCATGGGAACGTGTCCGGACCGCTTCGGGACTGAGCACCAACGCGCCTTTGATTTTGAACCCGGCCGCTTCCACATCGGACGGATGGCGCAGGTCGACCACGGTGACAGGTTGGCCGCTTTCAATCATGGCGAGAGCTTCCTCCGGAGTCACCCGATTGACGCGCAGTTCGCGTCGAAAACGCCACCGTTGAATCAGCTTCCATGCGATGTAGAGGGAAAGCAAGGTAGCAACGACCACGCCGGCGCGGCTGCCGAACAGGCCCATCATCTGAATCAGTGCGTCGATCTGCCGGTGAAAGATCACTCCGGCCAGCAGGTAGCTGGAGGCCCAGAGCGCCGAACCGACCGCATCAGCCAGGAGGAATCGCCAGCGCGCCATATGGATCGCTCCAGCGAGCGGCGTGGAAACCAAACTCATGCCCGGGATGAACTTGGCGAACAGCAGCGTCCACGCGCCTCGCTTGCTGAAGCCCATCTCGGTTTTGCGAACGCAGGTGTCGGGTTCGAGGGACCACTTACAGAGCAGGCTTAAGATGCGGCGGCCTTTCCAGCGGCCGAGTTCGTACCAGAACCAATCGCCAATCAAGGCGGCAAAGATCGCGAGCGCGAGCGCGGCGGCAAACGAGTAGTCGCCGTCACGGACGAGTGCGCCGGTCAGCAGCAGTAGCGGATCCGCGGGCAACGGCGCACCGGCCTGCACGACGAGCACGTTGCAGAACAACAGGGCGTAGCCGTGATGGAGCAAAAGGGAACGAATCGACGGCATTTCTTTTAATAGATGTCGCTGCCCGGCTGAGTTGATTCGACCTTTCCCGCCAGAACGGAAAGTTGATAGGCGGTTCCGCCTTCCCCTTTCCACGACGCGAGGTCGAAATGGCTTCCCTTCCCGGCCCGGTAGACGTCGATGCCCCGCATCGTCAAGGGTTTGCCCGGGACGCAGATTTCGGCGGGCCGGCGGGCCCGGAGAAAGTAGACCGATCCGAAGCCGTCGACGCGCAGTTTCCCGTCCTTCTCGACCAGCGCCGCCGTTCGTTCGTCGACGGCAATCCCGCGCGCTTCGGGTAAGTGGTGGTCGGCGAGCATGCGGGCGAGAAAGACCAGACTTCTTCCCATGCGGTCTCGGGCATGGAAGTGGCTGTCGGTGATGGTGTTCCGCAGAACCGGGATGTGGAGGAAGTTCGTGCCGACGGTGACGTGTTCGTCGAACGGATTCGCTAGCGCCTGGGCGGAGGTGACGGTGTCTTTTTCCGCGGTGAACACGTATTCACCCAGAACGGCGAGCCCGGCGCTGGTGCCTCCTATAGGGACACCTTGTTCGATGCGCGCGTTGATGGCTTCACTTACCGGGGAGTGGTTCCACACGCGGCAATAGTTCCATTGATCCCCGCCGGCAATGAAGAGAGCTTCCGCCCGGCGAATCTTGTCCGCTACGAATAGGTCGCGAGCGGCTTCCGGCGTAGCAACGACCACAGTTTGCACGGAGTGCAATCCGCCCAGCTTAAACAGATCGTTGTACTCGGCCCCGCCCGAGGCGCGCAAAACGACAAGATCGCCGCCACCCGATCGCCGAATCAGCCACCGGTAGAAGTCATCCACATCGTTTGCCCCGCCGATCAGCGCATAGCCGGGAATGGTCTCCGTTTGGGTATCGCTCGCGCTGCCCGCGAGGAAGTATTGATAAGCGGGAGTAGCGGCCACGGCCAGAGCGGCCGCCATCCCGAGGAGTGAAGCGAGGCGTTTCAATGTTGCGGACAGACCCTTCTCATTCACTCCTATGGGGCCAGCGTGTTGATCAAGCCGGTTCCGTTCGGGCTTCCCCAACCGGTGACAAGATCGAAGCCTTCGACCGCGGAGTAAGTGCCGTTATTGCCGGTCGTGATGTCGTGGAAGTTGCCGGAATAGTTCGCGCCTAATCCGATCCTATAGATGGCGGGATTCAAGAATCCGATCGGAGATAGACCTTTGACCGCTGCCTGTTGGTTGACTAACGCCAAATACCCTGCCCAGCGGGGGGCCGCGAAGCTGGTGCCTCCCCAGCCGCCACCGCAGGTCCCGCCATAGCAGATGTAATTGTCTTCATTGCCCTCGGTGGCGACATCGGGGACGTTGCGGATGGTTAACGAACCTTTGTTCGCGGTGGTGACGACTCCGGCGGTCTGTTGATAGGCGGGTATCTTGATTCCGTTCGGCGAGATGCCGCCGCCGCTATAGACCCAGCTAGTTTCCGACTTCCAAGTTCCACCCGCGCCGTTGGTCGTGAGGTCCGTTCCACCTACGCCGGTCACATAGCGATCATCCGCGGGATAGACATACCGGGTATGGGTTTTAAATGCTCCGTTGTCTCCCGAAGCGACGAATAAGGTTTGGCCTTGAGCGGCGAATTCCTGGAAGATTGGATCGTCACTGGCCGGATCAGCCGGACTCCATCCCCAAGAACAACTGAGCGACTTCGCGATGTTATCGGTGGCCATCCGGTTGAATATGGAGACGTCGCTCGTATCGGAGACGTAGACCAGGACACTGTTCATTTCGGGAGCCATCGAGATAGCGACTTCGATGTCGAGGGCCTGCTCGCTGTCGTCACATCGGCCGGTACAGGTCAGGGAAGAACCGTCAGTCGATACACCGGTTACCGCGACCTTCAACGGCTGGCCGACTTTCGAAAAATAGGTGTTGACGTCTTGGATGTTATAACCGGCAAATTCCAGAAGACCAACCGATTGCCCGGATCCGGTCAGCGCCGTTCCGCCGTAATAGGCAGCGCGGAAATCGCTTCCGATGAACTGACCATTCGGACCTGAGCCGGTGGTGTGGGCTACCGCGTTCGGGTCGCCGTGGACGCTGGCCGGACGCGGGAGGGAGAAGTTATCCAGCCCAGTGATGTGCCATAGGGGAGTGGACAGATTCGCCGAGGGCTCACGGTCCGGCGAATAAAACGTGCGGTTCTCCGTGGGGTGCTGGTAGATGCCCATGTCTACATGGAAAGCCTTCTCAATCTGCGCCACGGTACCCTGGACGTCGATCACCATCCTATTTGCGGACGTGTTCGTCACCGAAAGACCACTGGCTTGCGCGAAGCGAAGCACTGCGTCATGGTCCTGTTGCGTGGGACCGAAGCGGCTTGTGAACTCCGCAACATTTAGGAAGTGATGAAAAGAGGGGCTTTGGGGATCGTAGAGCTGGGATAGAAGGTTGTCTAAATCAGATTGGTTGCGAAGCGGCAAAGCGAGGTTGAGGCGCAAAACCTGAGTACTGGGCATCCTCTGGACGTACATTGCCTGGCCTTTGGAGACCTCGGGACGCGTGTGCTTCGTGAGTAACGCCTGTTGCGCGAATGTTGCGGGCACGGCGTTTAGAAAGAGTGCGACGGCCGCCCAAACGGGCGCAGTGTTTTTCCAATTTCGATTGAATGATTCCACAGATCTCGCCTTTAGAGGAATTGCTGATGGTTTATCGATTATGGCGGATGCCGGGGCATGCATGACCAGGCTTGCGCGCCGTGATAGGCTTTACTCCGCGATGGAGGGAAGGAGCGGCCATTGGTTAAGACTTACGGACTAACACATCTCGCCTTGGCGGTTCGGGATATGGATCGCGCCTTCGAGTTTTACCGCCAGGTGTTAGGCATGGTGGAAGTGTATCGAGGGACGAACTTCATTCAGGCGCAGACGCCGGGCAGCCGCGATGTTCTTGTGTTCGAGCAGGTTGAGACGGTAGACCCGCGTGCCGGCGGAATCCGGCACTTCGGGTTTCGCCTGACGGACGTGAACGACATTGAGCAAGCAATTTTTTCGGTGCGGAAAGCGGGCGGCACCGTCCTACGATCCGGGGAATTTTGCCCCGGGGAACCGTATGTTTTCTTTGAAGACCTGGATGGATATGAAGTGGAGATCTGGCACGAACTACCCACCAAAGCGGATCCGGTAGAAGAGACAGGGCGGATCGGCCGCCCTGCAATCAGCGCTCAAACTAATTAAAGACAACTTTGCGCACGCGGGAATTCCCCACGTCCGTGATGTAAAGGTTTCCGGCGGAATCGAGGCCGACGAAGCGGGGTGTGCAGAGTAGCGCCGTGGCCGCCGGTCCGCCGTCTCCGGAAAACCCGACGTGTCCCGTGTTGCCCACAACAGTGTTGATGATTCCGGTTTGCGCGTCCACATAGCGGATACGGTTATTGAGGCTATCGGCAATGTAAATGTTCCCAAAACGATCGACGGCAACATTACGTGGACCGTTCAACTCCGCCTGCGTTGCGGGGATACCGTCACCGTTATAGCCCGGCGTGTCGGTTCCGGCGACGGTGGTGATGATGCCCGTTGTGGCGTCTATTTTGCGGACCTTACAATCGGGAAGAATGCCCGGGCCGGGAAGGTTTTGCGGATCGCGGCCACCTTCGGTGATGTAGACGTTGCCTAGGGAATCGGTGGTGACGCCGCGCGGTTCGTTCAACGTGCAGTTCACCGCAGGTCCGCCATCTCCGGTGCTTCCATCTTTTCCGTTCCCCGCGACCGTGATGATGACCCCGGGTTGAATGGTGAGTTGGTTGGCGCTACCTGCATAGAGGACAGCCGGCGTTGTCCCGAGATTGACGTAGCGAACACGGAGTCCATTTAGCTCGGAGATATAGAGGTTGCCTAACGCGTCGAGAATGATCGCGCGGGGCGTGTTTAGTTCGGCGCTGGTAGCAGGTCCCCCATCCCCGCCGTAACCCGAGATGCCGTTTCCGGCGACGGTGGAGATCAACCCGGTCTTGGCGTCGACGCGCCGTATTCGGGCGTTAAGACGATCGCAGATGTAGAGATTGCCTTGAGCATCGTGCTGGGCGTCGGAAGGAAGATTAAGTTGCGCGGTGGTGGCCGCGATCCCGTCGCCGTTATAGCCGGCGAAACCCGTACCGGCGATCAAGCGCACCATCTGATTGGTATCGAGGAGTCGCACTTCGTTGGTGTCTTCATCCGCGAGAATCAATTGGTTCTGCGCGCCGATGGAGAATCCGCAGGGCTCGTTCAAAAGGGCTTGTAACGCTGGCCCGCCGTTTCCGACATTCGTTGAACCGGTGTACGTCGTGATTACCTGGGTAGACGCCGTGATCAGGCGCACACGGGCATTGTTGTAATCCGCGGCATAGAGGTTGTCCATGCTGTCGATACAGACACCGGTAGGAGAACTCAGTTGGGCGTTAATGGCAGGACCGCCGTCGCCGTTACACCCGAATCCACCCTTGCCGGCAACAGTCGAGATAATCTGCGTGGAGGCTGAGACTTTCCGGATGGTGGAAATTTGCTCCTGCCCGATAAAAAGGTTGTTGCCGCTGTCGAAGGCCACGCTGCAGGGGAAAGAGATGGCCGCCGCGGTCGCGAGTCCGCCGTCTCCATTGGAGCCGACGACCCCGGTTCCGGCCACTGTGGTGATGATTCCAGTTGCCGCATTCACCATGCGGACACGCTGATTGTAGTAATCGGCGACGAACATATTCCCCAGGCGGTCAAATCCAACGCCCCAGGGCATGTTCAAGTTACAGGCAATGGCGGGACCGCCGTCGCCGGTAAACCCTCCCGTTCCGTTTCCGCAAGCGGTTGCGATGTTACCCGGATTCACCGTTATGGGAGTGCTGCTTTGTGGATAAAGCATGAGCGGCTTAGTGCCGAGGTTTACAACGCGAACGCGATTGTTACCCGAATCGGCTATATATACGTTTCCGGCAGCATCGACGCCTACTCCGTGCGGCTTATAAATTTCCGCCCCGGCGGCGGGTATCCCATCGCCGTTATACCCTGGCGTGGAGGTTCCCGTAAGCGTGTTGATGACTCCAGTGGATTGATCCACTCGACGGACACGGTTGTTATCCGCATCGGCTATATATATTTTGCCGGAGGAATCCACGGCGACACCGTAGGGGTAATTGAATGCAGCGCTGGTGGCAGGCCCTTTATCTCCTGAAAATCCGGGTACTCCGGACCCCGCTACAGTGGTGAATAAGGTGGTGCCCGCAGCGACCTTATAGATCCGATGGTAATAGTTGTCGCAGATGTAAATATTGTCCTGGGAATCGACGGCGACTCCGAAGGGCGAGCTAATCGCGACTTGCGCGGCAGGCGAACCGTTTCGCAGCGCTCCTCCCCCGAGAATGGTTGTGATGGTGCCGGTTGGCGGCCCGGATTGAGCCTCCAAGTGAGGCAGAACGAGAGCTCCAGCGACAACCGCGGCGCCTCGGAGAAATACTCTTCTATCTAATCCTTCTAACTCGATCTTCTTATTCATTGAGCCTCAACTTTGAGCCGTACTGCTGAACATAGAGTACATAGCGGGACAATCTTAAATCATTTGTGTATAAACTTGTAGGGTTTGCCAAACTGCCCACGCAAGTTTTCTTGGATAGCTCTGATCATCGCCGCGTCCAGCGCGACCGCACAGACTCACCTGCGATGGGACCAGTACGGGGGTAGCTCCGATTCGGCTCAGTTCTCCGGATTACAACAGGTCGATCAATCAAACGTTAACCAGTTGGAGGTGGCATGGAGCTATCCGACGGGCGACACGAACAAGTACGCGTTCAATCCCCTTGAGGTCGACGGCGTTGTCTATGTGCTGGCTAAGAATAGTTCAATCGTGGCGCTCGATGCGGCGAGCGGGAAAGAGTTGTGGGTCCACTCCGACGGGACCCGATCTCAAGATCATCACCAATCGCGGAATTACGTATTGGGAGAGCAAGGATCGCTCCGACCGGCGGCTCCTGTTTGCCAGTAATCATGCTTTGCGAGCGATCGACGCGCGCACGGGAAAGACCATCCTCTCGTTCGGCAATTCCGGCGCTGTCGATTTGAAGGAAGGGTTAGGCCGGAACCCTAAAGATCTTACGTTAGTTCAATCCACTACGCCGGGCCGGATATTTGAAAACCTGCTGATTCTCGGATCGGCGACGAATCAGGGGTATGGGTCAGCACCGGGCGACATCCGGGCGTTTGACGTTTTGACGGGTAAGGTCGTTTGGAGTTTCCATACGATCCCGCATCCCGGGGAGTTCGGCTACGAGACGTGGCCGAAGGACGCCTGGCGAACGGTAGGCGGGGCAAACGCGTGGAGTGAACTTTCGCTCGATGAGAAGCGCGGGATTCTGTACGCGCCAACGGCTAGCGCCAAGTACAACTTCTATGGCGCGGATCGCTTGGGGTCCAACTTGTTTGCGGATTGTCTGGTGGCGCTCGATGCGCAGACCGGGAAGCGCCTGTGGCACTTCCAAATGGTGCATCACGACGTCTGGGATTACGACGAAGCCACCGCGCCGAAGCTTCTCACGGTGCAGCACGAAGGTCGATCCGTGGATGCGGTTGCGCAGGTGAGTAAACAGGGATTCGTCTGGGTGTTCGATCGCGTTACGGGGAAACCCCTCTGGCCCATTGAAGAACGTCCTGTTCCGAAGAGTGACATGCCCGGCGAAGAGACCTGGCCGACGCAGCCTTTCCCCACGAAGCCGCCGCCTTTCTCACGTCAGAAATTTACGGTCGACGACCTGAGCCCGTTTCTCAGCCCGGAGGACAAAGCGCGGTTTCGAGACGATATTCTGAGCGCTCGGAACGAAGGATTATTCACTCCGCCCGGCCGCCGCAACACGATTCAGATGCCGGGCAACAACGGCGGGGCGAACTGGGGCGGCGCTGCGGCGAATCCGACAAACGGGACTTTAGTGGTGGTGTCGAAGGACCTTCCGTGCCTGCTGAAACTCGTGCCCGATGGGGATCGCTTTGCGATGAAGGGGTTCGGCTTCATGACGGCAAACGACGGACTCTCACCCATCGCACCGCCCTGGACCTCACTGACGGCTTACGACCTGAATCAAGGAATGATCAAATGGAGCATTCCGCTGGGGGATGTTCCGACGCTCGCTGCGAAAGGGTTCTCGAACACTGGAACGCAGTTTCCCAAGCTGGGACCGGTGATCACCGCTAGCGGGTTAATCTTCACGGGAACGCGCGACCGCAAAGTGCGAGCGTTTGACGTGCGCAATGGCAAACTTCTCTGGGAGAAGGAGGTCGCCATGGCGGTGGAGGGCATTCCTGCTATTTACGAGGTAAACGGCCGGGAATACATCGTGTTCTGCGTGTCCGCTCAGCCCGGTCTTACGCCGGCGACCCAGATCGAGATCCACGGAGCTTACGTTGCTTTTGCGCTTCCGGCGGGTACGAAGAGCACGCCGTAATAAACTGGCGACATGCAAATTCTCTCCCCTCGACTGATCCTGTGGTCCGGGCTCCTCATCCCCGCGCTTTTGCCGGCGGCGAACAATCCGTTCATTGGCCGCTGGGATTTCAATATCAATACACCGGGCGGCCTGCGCGCGAGTTGGCTCGGAATCACAGACAAGGGTCAAGGTCCGGAGATCTGGTATCAGCCCACCGGCGGCAACGTGTTTCAAGTAAAAGATTTCAAGATAAACGGCTCGCACCTGACGCTGAATCTCGTGGCCGCAAAGGGCAGCCGCCCCGCCATGACGTGGGATCTGGATGCGGACGGAACTCAGTTGAAAGGCACCCAAAAGCAGGGCGAGAAGACGGTGGATCTGACCGGCGTACGCGCGCCGGAACTGAAGCACAAGACACCGAAAGCGTGGACCACTCCCGAGCCGCTGTTCAACGGCAAGAATCTGGATGGTTGGGAACCGATCGGCGACCCGGCAAACAGTCACTGGACCGTGGTGGACAACCTGCTTTTCAACCAGGCGCACGGCGCCAATCTGCGCACCAAGCGCACCTTTGAGGATTTCAAAGTGCACTTCGAAGTGAACTGCCCGGATGACGCCAACAGCGGCTTCTACCTGCGCGGCCGGTACGAGGTGCAGATTGAATCGGAGCCGCTGACCAGCAATCCGCCGGAACGGCGCATCGGATCGATCTATGGACGGATCACGCCAAACCCCGAATTGCCCCGCAACGCGGGCGAGTGGAATACGTTCGATGTGACGCTGGTGGGCCGGACCGTCACCGTGGTCCGCAACGGCACCACAGTCATTGACCACAAGGAGATTGAAGGCATCACGGGCGGAGCCCTCGACGCCAACGAAGGTGAGCCCGGACCGTTCTACATCCAGGGCGACCACACCGGCGGCTTGAAGTTTCGGAACATCACCGTGTCGGTGCCGAAGAGCTAACGCACTCGACGTAATCGAGGGCCGCGAGTTCGCTCCCGTCGGGAAAGCCTACAATGCGAATGCGGTCCCCTGGACGTAAGGCGACTCCGTGCACGACCTGGCGAGAGGAAGAAGTTCCATCGAGCTTCGTCGTGGGCAGCCGGTTATCGGCGATCCACTGCTCGACCGTCTGGTCTCCGACCGCTAACTGAAAACGGGACGCGCCGTTGTTCTGATCGAAGTAGCGCACGCGGATTGTGTACCATCCGGGTGCGCCTTCGAACCGGAACTCCGCCGTGCAACGCGCCGCCCCACAGGCGACGGCCTTGCCGCCTGAGGCAGATTCCCACGGAGTGACGTCCACCGGGTGATAGCCCTCGAGCTGCATCGATTCCGCTTCCACTCTGCCGGGATAGTGCCCGGCGCGCCCCGCAGCATCGCGGATTCGCGAGGTGCGGAGGAACCAGCCCGTCACGGCATCCCGCCATTCCTGCGCCTGGCCGGCTTGAAAACGCAACTGCGCCAACACCTCGTGATAGCGCTGGTCGTCCACACGATGCTCGAGCGCCTTCCATTCACCGATCCAGTTTTCAACCACGGCGGCGCCGGCGTAGTGCGAATCGTAGATGAATTGAATCACCGTTTTGCCTGAGTGCAGTTGGAGCGTATAGGGCACATGGTGAAAGAAGAGAAGGAGATCGTCCGGACAGCTTGCGACGGATTCAAACGTCCGCGCGATTTCCGGAGAATACTGTCCCGCGAATCCGGTTCCTTTCGCCACGGTTCGGTCCATGCCAACTCCCTGCGTGTCGGCGCGATGCCATTGGCCCCAACCGTTGTTCTCCGACGCTTCCACCGCGACGCCGAAGTGGTTCCCCACGATATCGGTCAGCGTCTGCAATCCAAGCGGTCCGGTGTAGTCCTCATAGGTACGCCAGGATTCCAGCTGCATCTTCTCGATGGTCTTCGTGACTGCGGGATCCGCGCCGAACGTGAGCCGCGTCCATTCCTCGACGATCTGCTGCGAGCTCAAATCCGAATCCCACGCGAGCCGCCCGAAGCCATACAAGTTAGCTTGCGAGAGATGATTGCCAAACCAGCTGTCGTCTAAGCCGACGTTGGCAACGCCCGCAAATCCGCCTAACGGACGGTGGAACACCTTGCCCGCGGCCAGCTTCTTTACAGGAGTTCGTTCGCCGCGCGCATGCAAGTCGAAATCGAGCGTCTCCTTCCACTGCGGAACAAGAAACACGAGCGACTTGCCCTGCCCCATATACTCCTGGGTCACTTGAAGCTCGAGCGCCAAATTGGTCTTTTTCAGGGCGCCAAACAGAGGGGAAGCGGGCTCACGCACCTGGAAGTCGATCGGACCATTCTTGATCTGGACCACCGCGTTGTCGTCGAACTTGCCATCGAGCGGTTGGAAGTTGTCGAAGGCCGCCCGCGCGCGATCGTTCTTCGGGTCTCGCCAGTCCATGTGGTGGTTGTAGACGAAGCCGCGGTACAGCAGGATTCCGCCGTGCGGGCGAAGCGCGCGCGCCAGAACGTTGGCCGCATCGGCGTGTGTTCTTCCGTAAGTGGCGGGGCCGACGCGCCCTTCGGAATCCGCTTTCAACACAAAGCCCGCGAGATCGGGAACTGCCCGGTACAGATCGTCCACACGGGACCTCCACCACTCCGCCACGCGGGGATCTAGGGGATCGAATGTTTCGAGTCCGCCCATCGTCTTGGGGCTTCCGAAGTCGACTGCAATGGACACGCGCACGCCCCACGGCCGGAGCGCATCGGCGATGCGCGCGATCTCCGGAAGAAACGCCGCGTCGAGCATGCGCTTATCCGCGTTGACGTTGTTGATGGTGCAGCCGTTGACGCCGAGAGACGCCAGCATCCGGCCGTAATCGTTTACTCTGCTCAGATCTTCGCGAACGTGTCCGCCCGTCCAGAAGATGGACCGTCCGCCATAGCCGCGTTCCACCGAACCATCGAGGTTGTCCCACTGGTTCACCCAGCGGATAGGCGCATACGGCGTTTGCTTCTCATCGAGCGCAGCGATGGACTCGCCTTGAGCCATCTTCCGCAAGAGAGCGAACGCGCCGTAGAGCACTCCACGCGCGTCGCCGCCCGCAACAACTGTGTACTGCAGGCCTTCGGATTGGACGGTCTTCAACCAGTAGCCTTCGGGCGGCAGATCGCCCACAAGGTGGAACGATTCCCGGAGCGCCGCGATCTCGCCCAGCACCAAAGCGCTCTCGCGCGGAAGCTGGTTTGCCGTGCGCAGAGTCTTGCCGGTAATGCCGCGTACCCCGCGCACGATCTCTTGTTGCGCACTTACCACCTGCACCGAGGGCTGTCCCAGCGCGACGACTACGGCGGGCACCTGCGCTCCTGGTACGGGTGCATAACGCAGCCAGGCGTCGTGCCCGGTCTCCGCATGGAGCGCAACTACCGCGGCGATTCCGAGAAGACACCAGCGCCGCACAAGACGCTCAATACTTCTGCAGGAAAGCGGTCACGCTCGCCGCTTGCGCCGCCTTGTTGGCAATGCAGAGATCGATGCTCTCGAGCACTTGATCCAAAGCGCGCGGCGCACCCACGAACTTGTCCACCCGCGGCTTGAAGAAGCTCTGCAACTCTCCGCGCGACTCGGTGTCACAGAACGATCCGCCTACCTGCGGCAGCACGGAACCGAAATCGAATCCGCCGCCGGTCGGCATCTTGGACGTTACCGCGTCGAAGTTAGTCTGCAAGAATTTAAACGCCACTTTGCGCGTCGCGTCTTCTCTCTGTCCGTTGAACAGAAGCCCCGCACCTTCCATGAACGGGATGTCCCCATCCAGCAGCGCCTTCATTCCCGCTTCGATTGCCGCCCGGTCGCGGAACGAATCCATCGCCCCAATCAGCCGCCCGCGTACCAACCGATCGTCGGATTTCTTGAACTCCGCCAAGAAGCGATCGAACAGCGCCTTGTCCCCGTAATATGCCGCTGTGTCGATCACCGCATTCACCATGTTGGGATCCACCGCCTTGTGGTCTTCCAACCACTTCTCGGTTAGCGTCTTGGCCTCCGCCGCGAAGGCTTGGTCGCCGCCCGTTGTCGCTACGGTCTCCACGATCTCCGGCCGCAGGAGCTTCACGTCATCCGGTTCCCCCGGCTTCGGCACCCATCCGAGTTCGTGCGCCTTGGCTTGAAAATTCTTCAAAAGGAACCGTTGGTAATTGGGCATACTACTCGCATCCACCAGATGATTCCGCGGACTTTCAGCCAACCCGATCGCGCTCTCCAGCACCTGGCGTTCCGGATCGGTGTGGAACGTTTCCACCAAACTCAGCGCATCGCTCGCCGAAAGCTTACCCGCCGTAGACAGCGCGCGCGCATTGCCCATGAAGTCCACACGTTCGGGCGCGCTCAGGCGCTCGGTCGGATTGCCCTGGCTTAACGCACCGAGCAAACCGCCCTGGTAATCCACGCGGTAATAACCAACCGCTTTGTCGTTCGCCTGCACCCATGCCGGGCAACTTTTGGCGGACTTCAGCGGCCAGTCCATCGTCTTCTCCGTCATCAGCGTGCAATCGCTTTGGCCCGTGTTCCCGCTCCCGTATCGCACGCACACCGGAATGCTCCAGGTCTGATCGGTGGAGCCTTTCGATCCCAGCGGCAGAAAACGCTGCTGCTCCAGGTGGAGCGCCGGGTTCTTTCCTTTGCAATCGAGCGCTACCGAGACGATCGGCACACCGGGCTGATTCAGAAACGTCGCGAACGATTTCCCTACGTTCTTCTTGCCCACGGAACTCAGCGAGTCGAGGAACTCCGGCGCGGTCGCGGTCTTGAACGTGTACTGCTTCATATAATTGTGGACGCCTTTGCGGAAGTCCTCGGCGCCCATCCAGTTCTCGAACATTCCGATCACGGCCGCGCCTTTCACGTAAGTAATGCCGTCGAACGCGTTGTTGATGTCGTCCTTGGTCTCGATTGGCTGGCGAATCTTCCGGGCGGAGATCAGGCTATCTTCGCGTTCCGCACCCAGCTTGCCGTTCACGTCGCCGACGCGCGTCTTCCACTCGGGCTTCCACTCCGCCAGACGCTTCTCTTCCATCCAGGTCGCGAACGCTTCGTTCAACCAGATGTCGTCCCACCACGCCGTCGTCACCAGATCTCCAAACCACTGGTGCGCCAGCTCATGCGCGGCCGTGTCGGCGTACTCGCGCTGCCGGTTGATCGAATCCGTCTCGGGCTTCGCCAGGATAATGTTCTGCGCATACGTCACCATGCCAGGGTTTTCCATGGCGCCCCAGCCGGACGTATCAGGAACCGCTACTTGGTCGGCTTTGTCGTAGGGATACGGGATCCCGAAGTAGTCTTCATGCTGCGCGATGATAGTCGCGGTCACTTCAGCTGCGTACTTCGCTTCGCCCGCGTGGCCTTTCGGCACCACGATGCGAACAGGAACATGGTTCTTGCCGGCCGGGCCGCCATCGACATACTCGAAAGGCCCTACGCCGAACGCTACGAGGTAACTCGGCAATGGCTTTGTTTCGCGAAATACATAGGTGCGGGTCGCGCCGTTCACCTTCTCGGAGAGAGCGCTGGTATTGCTGATGGCGGAGTCCTGCGCCGGCACATGAAGGGTTAGTTGCCACGGCACCTTGTAAGACGGCTCATCGAAACACGGGAAGGCCCCGCGCGCGTCGGTGGCTTCAAACTGAGAAAAGATATACCAATTACCGCTCTCCTGCTGGCGGAACACGGCGGAGCTGTTCTTGGTGATCACCGTTCCCGTATAGGTGATCGTGATCTGAGCGGAGCCCGGGGGAACCGGCGAATCGAATCGAAATCCGACGTAGTCGTCTCCGCCCGGAAGCGTCTTCGCCTGGAACTTCCGGTTGCCCGACGTCAGCGAAGCGCTCTGGATCGTGATCTGTTCCTGATTCAACCAGAGCGTCTGTAAAGGCTCCGGTAAGTTCAGATTGATCACCACCGAGCCGGTAAAGTGATCCTTCTCGGGATCAAGCGTCAGATCCGCTTTGTAACTGGTCGGCGCGGCCCTTTCCACCTCCGCCAGCCGTAACTTCGGGGGCTGATCCGCCGCAAACGCGCCGCTTCCCAGCAGCGCCGCCGAACATATCACTACTGTCTTGAACTTAGTCAATCGAAGAATCCTCAAAGCACTGATCAATCAGAAACGGCTCAATATTTCTGCAAGAAAGCAACTACACTTGGCCCCTGCGCAGCCTTCTCGGCTATGCAAAGATCCACTTCCTCGAGCGTTTGCGCCAGCGCGCGCGGACCGCCGGTAAATGTCGGCGCTTTGGGCTCGAAGTATTCCTTCAACTCATCCCGCGACGACACATCGCAATAGGACGCGCCGACCGACGGCAGGCGTGAACCGAAGTCGAATCCCCCGCCCGTGGGCCGCTTAGCCACGATGTCGTCGTAGTGCGCTTTCAGGAACGTGAACGGCATCTTCCGGGTAGCTTCCGCGCCTTGTCCGGAGAACAGGAGCTGCGCACCTTCGAGGAAAGGTACGTCTCCCGCGAGCACCGCCTGGTAACCCATCTCGATCGCTTGCGGATCTCGCGACGACGCGATGGCATTGATAATCTGCCGGCGCACTTGCCGGTCTTGCGTCTTTTTCAGTTCCACCATGAGCTTGGTCTGCAGGGTCACGTCGCCATAATAAGCGGCCGTCCCCAAAACCGCGCTCAACATATTCGGCTCAATCGCGTGATGATCGCTGAACCACTTCTCGGTCAGATCCTGCGCCTGCTTCACCAGTTCCTGATCGCCGCCGGATACCGCTACGGCGCGCAAGAGGCTGGGACGAAGCAGAACCACATCGTCGGACTCTCCCGGTTTGGACGACCACCCAAGTTCATGGGCACGTGCCTGGAAGTTCTTCAGGATGAACCGCTGATAGTTCGGAAGCAGATTTTCGGGAACCAGATGAGCGCGCGGCTCAAGCGCCAGTTGCAGCGCGGTCTGCACCACCTGGCGTTCGGAATCCGCATGGAAGATGTCTACCATCGCCAGGGCATCGCCCATGGGCAGTTTCCCGGCTTCCGCCAACGACTCGGCATTGCCCATGAAATCGACCCGCTCCGGCGCACTCAAGCGCGCTTGCACGTTGCCCGCGGTGAGTGCGTTCAGCAAACCGCCCTGGTAGTCCACGCGGTAATATCCAACGGCCTTATCATTGGCTTGCACCCAGGCCGGGCAGCTTTTCTCTTTCAAAGGAACGTCCACGGTCGCTTGCGTCATCAGCGTGCATTCGCTCTTGCCCGAATCTCCGGTCCCGTAGCGCACGCAAACGGGGACGCTCCAAACCTGCCCGATTGTTCCCTTGGAACCAGTCGGAAGGAAGCGCTGTTGCTGCAGATGAAGCACGGGAGCGCCGCCCTTGCAATCGAGTGCCACGGAGACGAGCGGCACGCCGGGCTGATCGAGGAACGTCGAGAAGGACTGCCCCACGTTCTTCTTTCCCGCCGAACTGATCGCATCCAGGAAATCAGAGGACGTGGCGTTCTTATAGGCGTACTGTTTCATATAGTTGTGCACGCCTTTCCGGAACGTCTCCTCGCCAATCCAGTTTTCGAACATCCCGATCACCGCCGCGCCCTTCTGATAAGTGATCCCATCGAACGCGTTGCTGATGTCGTCCTTGGATTGAATCTCCTGCCGGATCTTCCGGGCCGAGATCAAGCTGTCTTCCTGCTCCGCTCCCAGCTTCGACATCACATCGCCGATGTTGGTCTTCCACTCCGGCTTCCACGCGGACATCATCTTCTGTTCCTTCCACGTAGCGAAGGCCTCGTTCAGCCAGATGTCGTTCCACCACACGGGCGTGACCAGATCGCCAAACCATTGATGGGCCAGTTCGTGCGCCGCGACACTCGCGTATCCGCGCTGGCGGTTGATGGTGTCGGATTCCGGCTTCGCCAGAATCAACGTCTGGGCGTAGGTCACCATGCCCGCGTTCTCCATGGCGCCGAACCCGAAGGTCACCGGGATGGCGACCTGATCCGACTTCTCATATGGAAACGGCACGCCGAAGTATTGCTCGTGCTTAGTGAGAATCTCCGCGCTGACCTCCGCCGCGTACTTGGCTTCCGCCGCCTTGCCTTTGGGCGTAACAATGCGCACTGGCGCGTGATTCTTACCAGCGGTGCCGGCGTCTACAAACTCGAATGGGCCGACTCCCAGCGCCACCAGGTAACTGGGCAGGGGCTTGGTCTCCTGAAACACGTACACCTTGTTCGCGCCCTCCACCTTCTCGGATGCCACCGGCGTATTGCTCACCGCCTTCTCCGCCGCCGGAACACGTAGCGTAAGCTGCCAAGGCACCTTATACCCGGGTTCATCGAAACAAGGGAAGGCATCTCGCGCATCGGTTGATTCGAACTGCGTGAAGATGTACCGGTCCCCGCCGTCCTCCATCTCAAAGATGCCGGCGCTCGCTCCATGGCGCACCAGCCCGGTGTAGCTGATCTGCGCTTCCGCCGCTCCGGGCGGCACCGGCGAGTCGAATTGAAGACCGATGAAATCGTTGCCGCCGGGGACGGCCGTTGCCTGGAACGTCTTACCGGCCGCGGTCAGCGAAGCGCTCTTCACGGTGAGTTTGTTGGCGTTCAGCCAAAGCGTGTTCATCGGCGCTTTGACGTTGAGCTTGATGGCAATGGAACCAGTGAAATCGTCCTTCGCCGGATCAAGCGTTAAGTCCATCCGGTAGCTCACCGGAGCCGCGGTTTCCGGAAGTTTCAAAGTGGGGGGCTGCTCGGCGGCGTAGGAAACGCACGCACCCGCGCCTAACGCCAGCAAGCCGGCCAATCGCTCAAAGACCCAACGAATACGCATGCTTCGTATGTTGACACGAAGGGCCTGGGGAGTTGATAACCAAGTCCTATGTATTTCCGGCCGCAACAGTCTTTCGAGACAACGGCGTTTGAAGAGCGTGCCTTAGCGCGCGATGAACGACCGACCCGGTTTTGCCATGTCGTGAGTTGCGGGGACTGCACCACGAGTGCTCCATCCCGCGCCAACTTCCGGAAAATGACAAACGGAATACGAAAGCCTTAATTACGAAAGCCTTAATCTTCTAAGAGAGATACGAAGGGAAGCATCAGGCTGATCGTCCCACTCGAGTTGAAGCCCGAAGTTGAACGGGGTCTCTTGACTCGGGCGCAAGAGCAAGACGAGTTGAGCAAACTGGCCAACGTCAGCAGCGCGGCCGAGATTGAGCGCGGCAAGCTGGTCGATATTCCCCTACTGCGCCTCGGCGTGATCAACCCGCTGCGGCGGGCCCATATTTGCGACGATCTCGATTGATGTCAGTCGATCCGGGCGTCCTCGATGCAAACATCCTCGCCTACGCTATTGATGCCGACGCGCCGCAACACGCTGCCTCTCGCGCCCTACTCGAAACAGCACGCGATCCTGCGACCAGCCTGTACGTCACCGCCCAAATAAGCTGCGAGTCCTTGCTCGGTGATCACAAACCCGAAGAGAGCCGCTCAAGTGACCCCGCCCGCCGCCGTGCGCATCATCTCTAACCTGCTCTCCCTGCACGTCCTGCCGACACCTTCGCAAACCGTCCGGCATTTGGTAGAACTGCTTCAGCGGAAGGCAGTCAGCGGCCTTGGGATATTTGATCTGCAAATCATCGCGACCATGCAAGCGAATGGGATCACCGCATATATAGGTTCGACGCTGGCGGTTTCAAGATGGCCCCGGGTTTAGCCGTGATAGCACCCAGCTAGATACCGGGTCGCGTCAAGGCGAACCGGGCCGGCCGCGGATTGAATTGCTAAAATAAAGGTCTTACATGAGGACAGTCAGATGGCGATAAGCCCTCGGCGCAGATTACCAGCTTCGGTCGATGTCGGCGGCGTAAAGGTGGGGTCGGATTACCCCATCGTCGTGCAGTCCATGACCAACACCGATACGGCGGACGTGACCGGCACCGTCAACCAGATCATGGCGCTCGCCAAGGCCGGATCGGAACTGGTGCGCGTCACGGTCAATACCGAAGAAGCCGCGGCAGCGGTCCCGCAAGATCGCCGACACGCTGAATCATGTATGGCGTGCGCGTCCCCATCGTCGGCGACTTCCACTACAACGGCCATCTTCTGCTGAAGAAATATCCCGCTTGCGCGCGCGCGCTTGCGAAGTACCGCATCAATCCCGGCAACGTCAATATCGGCAAGAAGCATGACGACAACTTCCGCACCATGATCGAAGCGGCCATCGAGTACAACCGGCCGGTGCGCATCGGCGTGAACTGGGGTTCGCTCGATCAGCGCCTGCTGACGCGCATGATGGACGAGAATTCGCGGCTGCCGGAGCCGAAAGACGCGCGCGATGTCACCATCGACGCCATTGTCGCCAGCGCCGTCCTCTCCGGCGAAGCCGCCGAGCGGCACGGGCTGCCGCGCAACCGCATCATCCTCAGCGCGAAAGTCAGCGGCGTGCAGGATCTGATCGACGTCTATCGCCTGCTGGCCGCGCAAGTGCGATTATCCGCTGCATCTGGGCCTGACGGAAGCGGGCCTGGGCGCCAAGGGCATCGTGGCCACCACGGCCGCGCTTTCCGTGCTGCTGCAGGAAGGCATCGGCGACACGATCCGCACCTCGCTCACGCCCATGCCGAACGGCGACCGGACCGAAGAAGTCATCGTCTCCCAGCAGATTCTGCAATCGCTGGGCATCCGCAGCTTTCACCCCGCAGGTGACGGCCTGCCCGGGTTGCGGACGCACCACCAGCACCTTCTTCCAGGACATGGCCGATCAGATTCAGAACTTACCTGCGCGACCAGATGCCGGTCTGGAAGGAGAGCTTCACCGGGCGTGGAAGAGATGAAGGTCGCCGTCATGGGCTGCATCGTGAACGGGCCGGGCGAATCGAAGCATGCCAACCTCGGCATCTCGCTGCCGGGCACGTTCGAAGAGCCGGTGGCTCCGGTCTACGTGGATGGCAAGCTGGTGAAAACGCTTCGCGGCGATCACATCGTGGCCGAGTTCATCGCGATGCTCGATCGCTATGTGGAGTCGCATTACGCCGCGCAGGAAGTTCCTGTCGAAGCGTAACGGGGCGGGTTAGCATGCCTCGATTTTTCACTCTCGAGCAGGCGCAGGAGCTTCTGCCGCGCGTGCAAACGCTTTTGGAGCAGGCCATCGACGGCAAGGCGAGTTTTCAGAGCGCCGAGGCCTGGACTAATCAGTTCATCCGGCGCGTGATGACGCTCGGCGGATTGGTAGTCAATCGCGAGCCCTTCATCATGAATCGCGATATGCAGGCCCGTAGCGCGGAGCGCCTGAAGTCTGCCGTCGAAGAGGTGCAAGGGCTCGGCGTTCTCATTAAGGATCTCGACGCAGGCCTCATCGACTTCCCCACGCTTTATCACGATAACGAGGTCTACCTCTGCTGGCGCCTCGGCGAGGACGACATCGAATTTTGGCATGGGGTAAACGACGGATTCGCGGGTAGAAAAGAAAT
Source organism: Bryobacterales bacterium (assembly GCA_963738525.1). Classification (GTDB taxonomy): domain Bacteria; phylum Acidobacteriota; class Terriglobia; order Bryobacterales; family Bryobacteraceae; genus Bog-113. The sequence continues at coordinate 17,231 of CAVTXC010000007.1, read as the reverse complement.
CGATCGGGAATTTGTCGAAAATCACCGGGGTCGCGCCACCGAATAGCCCGGGTCAAGGCATACTGTAAGGTCATGCCGAGACTTACTCGCCGCAACTTCTTCGCTGCCTCCGCCGCCGCAACTGCCGCCGCCGCCCAGGCGCAGACTCCTGGAGCGACGGGCTCAGGCAACCGGCCCGTGATCATCTGCGCCGCGAACGGATATCCGTACCTCGACCGCGCGTACGCCGCGCTGATGAACGGAACCGACACCTTGGATGCCGGACTTCTTGTGGTGACCGGTCCGGAAGACGATCCGCACGACGACAGCGTAGGTTTGGGCGGCTTGCCGAACGAGGAAGGCGTGGTTGAACTGGACTCCTGCTGCATGCACGGTCCAACGCGCCGCGCCGGCTCCGTGGGTGGAGTCCGCAACATCAAGAATGTCTGCAAGGTTGCCAAGGCGGTGATGGAGCACACCGGCCATGTGATGCTCTGCGGCGAAGGAGCGGAGCGGTTCGCGGTGGCCATGGGGTTCCCACGCGAGAATCTCCTGACCGAGCACTCACGGAAGATCTGGATGCTGTGGCGCGAGTCTCATTCCAACCAGGACTGGTGGGGTCCGCAGATCGGAGCGCCGAACTGGGTCGCGCCCGATGCCGGGCCGAGTACGGCGACGCTTCACGTCACGACGGAACGTCTGCTCGCGATGGCCGGAGCCCTTGACATCCCGGAAGAACATCGCATGGATGCCGTCCGAAAGGTGTTGGTCCCACCCACCGGCACAATTCATTGCTCGGTCCGGAACGCGCAGGGAGAAGTATCCGGGGTGACGACGACTAGCGGACTTGCCTGGAAGATTCCCGGCCGCTTAGGCGATTCGCCTATCATCGGCGCGGGCTGCTACACCGACCCGGATGTGGGCTCGGCCGGCGCGACGGGCAGCGGTGAGGAAAACATCAAGGTTGCCGGGGCGCACACCATAGTCGAGAACATGCGCAAGGGAATGTCGCCGAAAGAAGCCGGCATGGATGCGCTCAAGCGCATCGCGCACAACCATCGCGACGACAAGAACCAGCTACGCTTTATCGGCATGACTTACTATGTGCTGCGGAAAGATGGCGCCTACGCCGGAGTGTCCCTGTGGAGCGGTAAAGAGGGACATCCCAAACGCTTCGCTGTGCATGATGGCGAGAAGCGCTACGAAACGTGCGCTTCTCTGCTCGAAGGCGATGGGATCGACTGGCCGCCGATTCCGCACGTTCCGGAATAGCCCTTGATCGGGGGCCATGCTACATGCGGCGGAATGACAGCGGCGGCGTACCCTTCTGAAGCTTCGCCGCGCACGACGGCGAGAAGGCGATGGATTCAACCGGCCGCCGATTCCGCAAGTGCCGGAATAGCGCCGGGAACGATGCGCGCCGCGGCGCATCAGGTCAGGCGGTAGAAGAAGATGGGGCGGGCTTTCACGTTGTCGGCCATGCAGGTCCGAGAAAGAAGCCAGCATGGATGCACTCACGCGCTTGGCGCGACGACAATAACCAACCACGCTTCATCACGGTGACTTACTATGTGTGGCGGAATTATGGCGCATACGGCGGAGTACCCTTCTGAAGCTTCGCCGCGCACGCCGGCGAGAAGGTGATGGGATCGACTTGCCGCCGATTCCGCACGTGCCGGAATAGCGCTGGAAACGATGCACGCGCGGCGCGTCAGGTCAGGCGGTAGAAGACGATGCCGCTGGATTTCACGTTGTCGGCCATGTAGGTCCGAGAAAGAAGCCGGCATGGATTCACTCACGCGCATCGCGCGACGACAATAACCAACTGCCCTGATCGGGGTGACTTCCTACATGCGGCGGAAGGACAGCGCATACGGCGGAGTACCCTTCTGAAGCTTCGCCGCGCACGACGGCGAGAAGGCGATGGGATCGACAGCCGGCCGATACCGCACGTGCCGGAATAAAGGCGCAATCAGGTTAGGCGGTAGAAGACGATGGGGCGGGCTTTCACGTTGTCGGCCATGTAGGTCCGAGAAAGAAGCCGGCATGGATTCACTCACGCGCTTCGCGCGACGACAATAGCCGACGCTTGATCGCGGTGACTTACTACGTGTTGCGGAATTATGGCGCATACGGCGGAGTACCCGTCTGAAGCTTCGCCGCGCACGACAGCGAGAAGGCGATGGGATCGACTGCCGGCCGATACCGCACGTGCCGGAATAAAGGCGCAATCAGGTTAGGCGGTAGAAGACGATGGGGCGGGCTTTCACGTTGTCGGCCATGTAGGTCCGAGAAAGAAGCCGGCATGGATGCACTCACGCGCTTCGCGCGACGACAATAGCCAACGCTTGATCGCGGTGACTTACTACGTGTTGCGGAATTATGGCGCATACGGCGGAGTACCCGTCTGAAGCTTCGCCGCGCACGACAGCGAGAAGGCGATGGGATCGACTGCCTGCCGATTCCGCACGGGCCGGAATAAAGGCGCAATCAGGTTAGGCGGTAGAAGACGATGCCGCTGACTTTCACGTTGTCGGCCATGTAGGTCCGAGAAAGAAGCCAGCATGAATGCACTCACGCGCTCCGCGCGACGACAATAACCAACTACGCTTCATCGCGGTGACTTACTATGTGTGGCGGAAGGGCAGCGCGTACGGCGGAGTACTCTTCTGAAGCTTCGCCGCGCACGACGGCGAGAAGGTGATGGGATCGACTTGCCGCCGATTCCGCACGTGCCGCAATAGCGCTGGAAACGATGCGCGCCGTGGCGCATCAGGTCAGGCGGTAGAAGACGATGCGGCGGGCTTTCACGTTGTCGGCCATGTAGGTCCGAGAAAGAAGCCGGCATGGATTCACTCAAGCGCATCGCGCGACACAATAACCAACTACGCTTCATCGCGGTGACTTACTACGTGCTGCGGAATTATGGCGCACACGGCGGAGTACCCCTCTGAAGCCTCGCCGTGCACGATGGCGAGACGGCGATGGGATCGACTTGCCGCCGATTCTCAACCTGCTGGAATAGCGTTGGGAACTATGCGCGCCGCGGCGCATCAGGTCAGGCGGTAGAAGACGATGCCGCTGGCTTTCACGTTGTCGGCCATGTAGGTCCGAGAAAGAAGCCGGCATGGATTCACTCAAGCGCATCGCGCGACGACAATAGCCAACGCTTGATCGCGGTGACTTACTACGTGCTGCGGAATTATGGCGCATACGGCGGAGTACCCGTCTGAAGCTTCGCCGCGCACGACAGCGAGAAGGCGATGGATTCAACCGGCCGCCGATTCCGCACGTGCCGGATTAGCGCTGGAAACTATGCGCGGCGCGGCGTGATCAGACACGCCTGGCTGTCCAGAGCGTGCTCCGCGTCGGGTGGTTGAAGACGAACGTACGTTCCGTCCGGTTCCATACGGCGGCCCTTGACGTTGTCCGCCATGTAGGTGCCGAGAATCTCGTCCCGGAGACGGCGGATGAGCTTGCGGTCCTCCACCGGAAAGAGCACCTCGACGCGGCGGCTCAGGTTGCGCGGCATCAGATCCGCGCTGCCCACAAACACCTCCTCTTTCCCGCCATTGTGGAAGTAGTAAACCCGGCTGTGCTCGAGGAATCGACCCACGACGCTGGTAACGGTAATCGTCTCGCTAATGCCCGGTAAGCCGGGCCTCAAGCAGCAGAGTCCGCGAACCAGCAAATCGATCTTCACGCCCGCTCGAGACGCCCGGTAGAGATGCTCGATTGTCGGCTGATCCTCGAGAGCATTGGTCTTGAAGATGAGGTGCCCGTCGCCGTGCTCGCGCTGGCGCTTGATCTCGCGGTCGATCATCTGCTCGAACCGGGGCCGGAGGTTCAGAGGAGCAACCAGCAGCTTGCGGAACTCGGTTTTCGCCGAGTAGCCGGTGAGGAAATTGAACAGGTCGGTCACATCCGCGCCGATCTCCTCATCCGCGGTCAGCATCCCGATGTCGGTGTAGAAACGGGCGGTGAGCGAGTTGTAGTTGCCGGTGGCGACATGGACGTAGCGGCGCATCACATCACCTTCCCGCCGAACCACTAACGCCACTTTGGAGTGGACTTTCAGACCGACCAGCCCATACACCACATGCACGCCCTCACGTTCGAGCGCTCGTGCCCACTCGATGTTGCTCTCTTCGTCGAAGCGCGCTTTCAATTCGACCAGCACCGCGACTTGCTTGCCGTATTCGATCGCCGCATCCAGCAGCGCCGCGACTATGGGAGAGTTCGTCCCGGTACGATAAAGCGTCATTTTGATGGCCAGCACTTCCGGATCCCGGGCGGCCTGTTTGAGGAATTCGACCACGGGCTGGAACGAATCGAACGGATGATGGAGGAGGATGTTCTCCTTCCGCACCGCCGCGAATAGATCCTCGTCATTCAAAACCGCGGGAATGCAAGGGGTGAACGGCTTCTCCTTGAGATCCGGGCGGTCCAGGGACAGGATCTCTTTGAGGTGGCCGAGATCGAGCGGTCCGTCCACGCGGAAGACATCCTTGGGATCCAGTTCGAGAGTTGCTAGTCAGGATCTCCGCCAAGTCGTCTGGCATGCTGCAGTTGACCTGCAGACGCACAAGTTCGCGGAACCGCCGCCGCCAGACGGCTTCTTCGATCGTCTCTAGAAGGTCGTCGCTTTCAATCTCCTGGACGGCATACTTCGGCATCGCGAGTGACATGGAACGGGTAAGATGCGACGATTTCGATCCCGGGAAACAGGTCGGCGAGGTTCGCTTCGATCACATCTTCCAGCCAGACGAAGCACCGGTCCTTCCCTTCACAGGCGTGGAGAGCAACCAGGTGCGGCAGCGCGTCCGGGATCTTGACCCTGGCAAAGTGCTTCCCATGCGTGTCCCGGACCACAACGGCGAGGTTCAGACTCAGATTCGAAATGTGGGGAAAGGGGCGGCCCGGATCGAAGGCGAGCGGGGTGAGCACCGGGAAGACGGTCTTGCGGAAGTAGTCGTCGAGCAAGGCGCGCTGCTTCTTCGAAGCATCACGGTAATGCATGACATGGATGCCACCTTTCGCGAGCGCCGGGGCCAGTTCATCGTGCCAGAACTGGTAGATCTCCGCCGAAAGCTCGCGCACATCCGCCCGAATGGCTTGAACTACTTCGGCTGGGGTGCGTCCGTCGATGCTCAACTCGACTACGCCGCTGGCCACCTGCTGCTTCAGGCCGGCAAATCGCACCATGAAGAACTCGTCCAGGTTGGAGGAGAGGATGGAAAGGAACTTGACTCGTTCGAGCAGCAGGTTCGTGAGGTCACGAGCCTCGTCGAATACCCTTCGTTGAAACTGAAGGAGGCTTAACTCACGATTGACATACAGTTTCGGGTCGCTCAGCGCAGGCGCCACGGCTTCCGCAAGCATCTCTCTAGTCTAATGGACCAGGGGCCCGGCCCGGAGAGCGGGTTTCGTTACGGTTTCGTGAATTCGTCGACGCCTTCGAGTTCGCGGGCGGAGAGGACTTGGTCCACCTGGAGCAGGATGCGTACGCCGTTGGCCTTACGGGCTACCCCAAGCATCCAGGGCGTCATTAGGGCCTGACCAAAGTCCGGAGCATCGTCGATGTCCGCAGCGCGCAGGTTCGCGACCTCGATCACCTGATCCACCACCATGCCGACCAGAAGGCTTTCCGCGCCCCGCTGGACGCGAACCGCGACGATACAGGTGTTCAGCGAGTCTGGTTCGGGAGTGAAGCGGAACTTCAGCCGCAGATCGATGATCGGGATGATCTTGCCACGCAGGTTGAGCACACCTCGGATATGGGGAGGAGTATTGGGGACCGCGGTCATACCCTGCATCGGCAAGATCTCCTGCGCCTGAAGAACCGGCACGCCGAACTCCTCCCGCCCCAGGCGGAAGATAAGGTACTTCCCTGCCCTGGCGTCGGTCTGTTCGGTGGTGGGTATTACGGTGTCCGTCTGCATCCACCATAATCATCGGTCCGACAGGGCCGGAACTTTACGATGGTCTTCAATGAAACCGACTAGATCCGGCGGAATCGCGTATCCCTTACCCAGCGTGAACTGGGGGCGACCCATCAGCAGGCGCGGTGCGACGGAGGACCAGGTAGTCGCGAGCGGCCCGGGACCGCTCAGGAGGAATGCATCCGCGCGGTCAAGATACGTCCGGCTGGTTGTCTTGAAGTCCGCCGTGGCCGGATCGAGCACCACCAGGTACAGGTCCGGCCGTACGAACTGGAGCACGCTGTTCGATTCGATGATGACATCCGCGGAGCGGTCGAGCACGCGGCGTAGCGCGGGGAGCGCGAAGCCGAGTTCGCCGGCACGCGTCCTGAGCCAAAGGGACTGGCGCGCACCCGCAGCCAGGTACCGCGATGTGTCGGTTCCGCTTGCCGGATCCCGCTCCCGAGTCAGCGCAAACGGGTGATCGGGATCCGTGGCGCATTCACAGTCTTCGCCGCTATTGGCGCAGACCCCGTGCCCGAACTGCGTGATCTTCAGGGCCGTCCACTCATAAGGAAGCGCACCGATGAGGTTGGCGACGACCGAGGTCTTCCCCACGTTGCGCGAGTGACCGCCCACAACCAGGATCACGGCTGATCTTCCCGTGCGCGCTCCAGCTCCGCCAAGCGGACGGCCATGTCCTTGAGTTCGCGCCGGAGTTCCGGAAGACGGGCGAACGCGGCGAGCTGTTCGAGGTACTCGCGCAGAGGACGCGCGGGCGTTCCCCAAAGTGGACCTGCCCCGCCGCGGACGATCTTGGAGGTAAGCACGCCGGAGGCGGATCCGAGAATGACTCCGGGTTCGATGCGGGCTTTGTCGCCGATGCCCACCTGGCCGCCGATCACGGCGCCGTCTCCCACCACCACGCCACCCGACAACCCGGTTTGCGCGGCGATGACCACGTGCCGTCCAATGTCGCAGTTGTGGCCGATGTGCACCATGTTGTCCAGCTTGGACCCGGCGCCGATCCGGGTGCGGCCGAGCGCTCCACGGTCCACGCAGGTGTTGGCTCCAATCTCGACGTCGTCCTCGATCTCGACGTATCCGACTTGGGGGAACTTGACCCAGGCGCCATCTTGCGGGACGAAGCCGAAGCCGTCCGCGCCGAGGACGCAACCGGAGTGGAGCACGGCCCGGTCGCCGATGCGCGTGCGGTCGTAGAGATGGACTCCGGTGTGGAGCACGCAGTGCGCTCCCACGTGGACATTCGCGCCCAAGTGGCAGCCGGCCCCGACGCTCGTGTGCGGGCCAATGACCGTCCCTTGCGCCACAGTACACAGCGGACCGATCTCCGCCGTTGCGGCTATGGCGACATCGTGAGCGACATACGCGGAGGGATGCACGCCGGGCTGCAGTGGACGCTCACCGTAGAGCAGCGCCACGGCACGGGCGAAGACGGCGCGCGGCGGATCGCCCCAGATCAACGACTGATCGGATGACGAGCGGTATCCGTCGGGGACGATCAGGCAGCCTGCCGCAGAGAGGTTACCGGCAGCGAAGGCCTTCTCGCCCGACACGAACGACAGCTCGGTTTCAGTGGCGGACTCGAGAGGTGCCGCTCCGCTGAGTTCGCGCGGCGTTCCCTCGAACGGACAGCCGAGCTTTTCCGCGAGTTCGGCCGAGGTCAACTCAGACCTCTCTTACTGCTTGGGACCAGCCGGACCCTTGCCGGAAGTCATGGGCTGGATGTTCCCCGGCTGCGTGACGGGGCGCCCCGTTACCGGAGGCGGAGGCGGCGGCGACAGCAGTCCTAACTGGAGCGCCTGATCGACGGAGGCGCGCATCTTCTGCGCCTCTTCCAATCTCTCGAGCTTACGTTTCTGATCGGCCGTCAGCACCTCTACAGCGTGCTCATGGATGTCACCCATCCCGGGCGGCTGTTGCTTGCGCAGCTGCTGCAGGTCCAGCATGAGCTGGCCGACCTTGGTGGCATCGCCCGAGTTACTCTCGAGCAGCGCGTTCAGCTCCTTCTGCTTGTCTGCCATCTTCGTATAGAAGTTCTGCGTCGCGGTCATCTTGTCCTGCTGCATCTGCTTGAGCTTGGACAGCTGCTCATCCGACAGGCCGAGAGTCGCTTTGACGTCGTCGTAAGTCGGCTGATACCGAACCATGTTCGGTTGCATCGGTCCCTGCGCCAACAAGGCACAGGTCGAGATGAAGAGCGTCAGTACAGGTTTCATACGGGGTGTTCAGACACACGATAACATGAGACTCCATGGCGAGCGACCCTTCGGCCACGATCGCGGAGACGGCGCGCGTCCACCCGGAAGCGTCGATTGGACCACGCTGCGCGATCGGGGAATACTGCATCATCGAGCGCGATGTGGTCTTGGGCGCGGACTGCGTCCTGGAGCCTTACGTCTACGTCAAACGGTGGACCGCACTGGGGGAGCGGAACGCGATCTCGGCGGGCACCGTGCTCGGCACCGATCCACTCGACAAGCACTTCCGGCCCAGCGACCGGAGCTACCTGCGGATCGGGAGCGGCAACATCATCCGGGAGCACTACACGATCTCGCGCGGCACGCAGCCGGAATCGGCGACCACGATCGGGGACGACAACTACATCATGACGAGCGGCCACATCGCCCACAACGCGGCGATCGGGAACCGAACGGTGATCGCCAGCTGCGCCTTGGTCGCGGGACATGTGGAGATCGAGGACGGGGCCTTCCTCTCGGGCGGAGTGGTGGTGCATCAGCACTCCCGGATCGGCCGGCTGGCGATGATCGGCGGCAACACCCGGGTGAACCTCGATGCGCCACCCTTCTTCCTCTACTCCGGCTTCGACATCGAGCCGGTGGGTCTCAACACCGTAGGGCTTAAGCGCGCCGGCTTCGCGCAGGCCGAGGTGTCCGCGCTCAAGGCGGCGTTCAAGCTACTGTACCGGTCCGGTCTCCCTTTGGCCGAAGCCCTCGAACGAATCGAGCGCGGGCTGCACGGCCCTCACACTGCGCACCTCCTCGCGTTCATCCGGGGCAGCAAGCGCGGCATCTGCCGGGGACGTCGCTCGGCCCGTCACGAGCCGCGTGGCTAGCCTTGCTTCAGCAGCTCGGCGCAGGCAGAGATGCATCCGGCGCAGATGTAGACACGGGGATCCCGCGCAAAATTGCTCCCGAACAACTTCGAGGTTTGGTCCAGCGACTTCCCGCAGAATGAGCAGATCAACTGTTCATCACGCGGGATGCCGCCGTCCGGAGCGAAAAGGGTGTAGGTTGCGCTCATGGGAAAAGCTTAGCGGATCCCGCTGCCCCCATCCGAATTATTGTCTACCCGCGTTCGCGGCTCCGTTTGGCCGAAGCGCTCGATCGAATCGAGCGCGGGCTGCACGGCCCTCGCACTGCGCACCTCGTCGCATCCATCCTCGGCAGCCCGGGCGCCATGGGACAATCGACAGGTGGACCCCGAGAAGGCGCTGCTGAGGAAGTGCGGAGAAGCGATTGAACGCTTCCGCATGATCCGGGAGGGCGATCGAGTGGCTGTCGCCGTCTCCGGCGGCAAGGACTCGATGGCGCTGCTCCATGCGCTCCATTCCCTATCGAAACGCGCGCCCATCGACTTCTCGGTGTGCGCATTCACTGTCGAGCAGGGCAAGTTCCTACGGCCGATCGAGCCCATTGGCGAGTACATCCGCGACATGGGGATCGAGTGGACCTACCATCGGGACAACCCATCGATCCGGCTGATCGACGAGCAGCCGGAGCACGGGTGCGACCTGTGCAGCCGCTTCCGGCGACGCGCGGTGTACCAGATCGCCCGTGGACTGCGGGCCAACGTGATCGCGTTCGGACACACGGCGGACGACTTCTGCGAGTCGCTGCTGCGGAACGCCATGTTCACGGGGCGTTTGAGCGCGTTGCCGCCGATCACGTGGTCGAGCCAGCGGGACTTCCGGCTGATTCGTCCGCTGGTCTTCGTGCCGGAGACGGTGACGCGGGCCTTTGGGGAGACGCGCGGGATCCCGGTGATCCCGTGCGGCTGCTCACACAAGACGGGGACGGTGCGGCGTTCGCTGCGAGATATCTTCGCCGACTTAGAGGTGGAGCATCCGCGGCTGAAGGAGAACCTTCTAGCCGCGATGGGCAACCTTGATCCCACCCGGCTGCTCGACACCCGCTACCTCGAGCTCGAGGGTGAACCCGAGCCCGAGTTGTTTCCGATCATTGCGCAGTGACGTTGACGGTGGCGACGGTGTTCTCCCAGGCAAGGGTGAGCGTCGCCGAGTTGTCGCCGGCCTTGGCCCAGGAGATGGTGAACTGCTCCACCGTGGAGGGAGGCTTCGAGAGGGTCAGCGCGGTGCGTCCGAGATCCTTCGTCTTGTCGTAGCTGAACGCGCCCCACTGCTCGGCGGTCTTGTTCACAATCAGGGTCCAACCGTCCGAGGTGGCCTCGGTGAAGAGGGCGTAGCTACCGGCGGGCACCTTGAGATCGCCAATGGTCAGGTCGACCGGGGTGGTGAGCTTGGTGGCTTCATCGGCACCGAGGCGCCAGACCTGTCCGTAAGGGACCAGGGTTCCGCCGACGGCCTTCCGCCCGCGCAGGTAGGGGCGACCGTATTCGATCATGATCTGCTTGCCCGCCAACGTTACGGTGGCCTTATCGTGCGGGCTCTTGCGGGGCTTCTCCTGCGCGCCTGCGACACCGGCGACGAGCGCCAAGCAGGCTGTTATACATATCGATCTTCGATTCATGACCTGAGCTTACACCTTGTTATGCTTTGAGCGTATTGCGGCTCCGGTCCCTCCTTCCTCTTCTCTTGCTTCCCTTCCTGCTTCAGGCGCAGGGCCTGGACTTCGGGTCCCGCGAGGCCAAGCCCGTACCGGAGTGGCTGCCGCGGCTGACGATCTACGAGATCTGGCTCAAGGCCTTCAGCGCCGAGGGGACGATCCGCGGGGCAATCCCGCGGCTGAAGGACGTAGCCGATCTGGGCGCCACCGCCATCTACCTGAGTCCGATCGCGAAGCGATCGGGGACGCCGCACGCATCGCCCTATAACGTCGCCGACTACAACGCGATCGGGGCGGAGTACGGCACGGAGCAGGATCTCCGCGACTTCGTCGGCACAGCGCACAAGCTCGGCCTTAAGGTGCTGCTCGACATCGTCTACTACCACTCCGCGCCGGACAGCGTGGTGCGCGACCAGCCCGACTTCTTCCGGCGGAACGCGGAGGGCCAGGTGGTGCGGGGCTTCTGGCCGCAACCGCTGCCCGACTTCCAGAACCCGCGCGTGCGCCACTACCTGAGCCAGAGTCTCGTCCACTGGGTGCGCGACTTCGATGTCGACGGCTTCCGCTGCGACGTGGGCGCGGGCGTGCCCATCGCGTTCTGGGAAGAGGCGCGGCGGGATCTCGACCAGGTGAAGCGCGACGTGATCCTCCTTTCGGAAGCGGACCGGCCGGACGATCAGCTAAAGGCCTTCGATATCGACTACGACTTCGACTACTACCTGACCCTCCGCTCCGTGATGGTGGACGGCAACCCGGCGAGCGACATTCGCAAGCAGTGGGAGACGATGCGGTCTGCCCTGCCCCGCGGCGCGCGCGTCCTGCGTTTCGACGACAACCACGACTGGCGGCGCCCGGTGCTCGAGTTCGGCGAGAAGGCTTCGCTGCTCCTCTCGACGTTGAACTTCACCCTGGACGGGATCCCGTTCCTGTACAACGGCCAGGAACTGGGGGATCCGATTCTGACGCACTGGTCGACCAACGCGCCCATCCACTGGCTGGATGAGCCGCACGTCTCGGTGAACGGCGATCACCGGCGGAAGACGCTGGAGGAGTACAAGAAGCTCTTCGCGATGCGAGCAGCGCACCGCGCCTTCACCGACGGCGAACTGCTGTGGATCAACAACAGCCAGCCGGACAGCGTGTTGAGCTTTCTACGCAAGAATGCGGCTGAAGAGATCCTGGTGATTCTGAATCTCTCCAACCGCAAGGTAAAGGTTACGGTGGATCTCCCGGTAATGGACTACTCGTCCGTGGAGAACCTGCTCAAACTGGACAAGACGTGGTTCCCGCTGTACTCCGGCCGAGTCTCGACGGAGCTCGCGGCCTTTGACGCGGTGGTCGGGAAACGGATCCCACTCGCTCCGCTCGAAACGAATCGCTAGCGATTCGCTTTGCGAGCGATACAGCCAGCCAAACAAGGCGTAGTCCCGCTGCACTCCGGCCGACTCCGCTCGAAGCACCACGCTAGCGATTCGCTTTGCGAGCGATACAGCCAGCCGGACAAGGCGTGGTCCCCGCTGTACTTCGGCCGAGTCTCGACGGAGCTGGCGGCGTTTAACGCGGTGGTCGGGAAACGGATCCCACTCGCTCCGCTCGAAACGAATCGCTAGCGATTCGCTTTGCGAGCGATACAGCCAGCCAAACAAGGCGTAGTCCCGCTGCACTCCGGCCGACTCCGCTCGAAGCACCACGCTAGCGATTCGCTTTGCGAGTGATACAGCCCGCCAAACAAGGCGTGGTCCCGCTGTACTTCGGCCGGCTCCGCTCGAAGCTCCACGTTAGCGTTGAGCTTCCTACGCAAGAATGCGGCTGAAGAGATTCTGTGATTCTGAATCTCTCAAACCGCAAGGTAAAGGTTACGGTGGCTCAAGCCGGACAAGACGTGGTTCCCGCTGTACTCCGGCCGCGTCTCGACGGAGCTGGCGGGCTTTGACGCGGTGGTCGGGAAACGGATCCCACTCGCTCCGCTCGAAGCGAATCGCTAGCGATTCGCTTTGCGAGTGATACAGCCCGCCAAACAAGGCGTGGTCCCGCTGTACTCCGGCCGGCTCCGCTCGAAGCACCACGCTAGCGATTCGCTTTGCGAGCGATACAGCCAGCCGGACAGCGTTGAGCTTCCTCCGCAAGAATGAAGATAGCGGTAGATCTCCCGGTGATGGACTACTCGTCCGTGGAGAACCTGCTCAAACCGGACAAGACGTGGTTCCCGCTGTACTCCGGCCGGCTCCGCTCGAAGCACCACGCTGGCGTTGAGCTTTCTACGCAAGAATGCGGCTGAAGAGATTCTGGTGATTCTGAATCTCTCCAACCGCAAGGTGAAGGTTGCGGTGGCTCAAACCGGACAAGACGTGGTTCCCGCTGTACTCCGGCCGGGTATCGACGGAGCTGGCGGCGTTTGACGCGGTGGTCGGGAAGCGAATCCCACTCGCTCCGCTCGAAGCCCCACGCTAGAAGATAATCTTCATCGCCAACTGAACGTTGAAAGGCTCTCCGGCGCCGATGCCGGTGGCGCCGTTGTAGTCGCCGATGGTGTCGGCGATCTGACCGAAGCTGCCGGAGCTGAAGCTGGTGGTGGGGGACCGCGCAGGTTCGTGTGGTTGAAGATGTTGAACATCTCGATGCGGAACTGGGAGGTGATGCGCTCTGTGATGCTGGTGTTCTTGAAGAGCGAGAAATCGACATCGGCGAATCCGGGTCCATAGAACGGTTGCGCTTCGCATTCCCGAAAGTGCCCGCCGCCGGGTTGCGCAAAGGCCGCGGGATTGACCCATTGAACCGCGCCGTTGGTCAACGACTGGTTTACGCCCTTGAACGGATCGCCGATGACGTCGACGAGATCCTGGCCTTCAAAAGTGCCGCTGAGTTTTTGCCCGACGTAAACCGTAAACGGCGTCCCCGTATAGAACGACATCAGCGAATTCAACTGCCAGCCGCCGAGCAGCAATTTGGCATGCGACGGGGTCGGCAGGCTATAGGTGATGTAGCTCGTGAAGGTGTGCCGCACGTCGTAATCGGAATTTCCGTAATCGAAGCGGAGATTGTAGCTGTTCGGTCGGATTGAGGCCGCGAATTGCGGAAGCATCATCCAGCGCGTGGCCGAGAGTATAGGAGAACTTCGAGATCACTCCATGCCAATCATTGGTTCGCAGGCTCGCGATCATTCCGTTGTAATGGGAATTCGCGATGCTCTCCACCTGGTTGATGGTCGCGAATTGCGGGTACTGCGAATAATAAGGCCGCAGCGTTTCTGTCCCGCGCGGGTGGCGTTCGTGCCGAGCGCCGATGGCGGCGGCTGGTTGATGTCGAGCACCGTGAGTAAGTGGCGTCCCAGGCTGCCTACATAACCGACCTCCACCGCGGCGGTGTTGCTCAATTGGTATTGCGCGTTAAGGTTGTAGTTCTGAAGCGACGCGTTCTTGAAGTTCTGGTCCACCGAGAAGACGCCATACGGCGGCGGGGGAAGCGTCGGGTTCCCGAAGACGGGCTGTCCCGGGACGATGGTGTAATTGCTGCGCGTCGTGGAGAAAATCGGATTCGAGCCCGGCGGGATTGTAAATGACTCCCGTGGCGCCGCTGTTGGGAGGACGATTGTCTCCGAAGCCGTTCAGGTTCGGCGAATCGTAGAAGATGCCATAACCGCCGCGCACCACGAACTTGCCGTTCGTGCCCGGAGCATAGGCGAAGCCAAATCGCGGGGCGATGTTGTCATAGCGGGGAGGATAGAGGGAGTCGATCCCCTGGCCCGGGAAAACGATTCCTTTGCCGGGAATGAAGGTCGAAATCTGGTGCGTGGTGTCGAAGAAGGGTCCGTAATATTCCCAGCGCAGGCCGTAGTTCAGCGTGCAGCTTGGGAGTGATCTTGAACGAGTCCTGCGAGAACAGCGAGCCGGCGTTCATGTAGTAGTTATCTCTGCAGATGTCCCACCTGGATAGAGGAAGACGAAACATCGCCCGCAAGATAATCCGCCAGGCTTTTCAGGTTGTCGGAGATCGACGGGTTGTTGGCCCAGGGTCCCTGCGTGCCGTCGAAGGAGAAGGTTCCGCGAGCATTGCGCTGATAGAACACATCGAGCGCGCGCGCGGCGGTATTCACCGCCAAAACGGAATTGGTGTTTGCCTTGGTCACGTAGCTCAGCGTTTCCGTGATATGCCCCGTGGTGTCGATGCGTCCCAGCGGCGGCGTCAAGCCGATCTCGTCGAATCCGGTGATCGGATATCGGGAGAACCGAGCAGCGACGGCGATTGTTACGCCGGTATTCAGTCCGGCCGCGACGGGATTGAAACCTGTGTCGAAATCGTTGAAGGTCTGCTTGAAGTAGTTCACTCCGAGCGAGTAACTGATTTACGAACTTCGGAGTAATGACGCTGTTAAACACCAGCGAGTAGTTTTGCATGCGGCTCGGCGCAACCTGATAATACTCGTGATACGGCGAGCCGACCGGAGCGGTCTGCGCGCCGGTACCGACGAAATATCGGAACGCAATGTTGTTCTTCGAGTTGAGCAGGTAATCGATCTTGCCGATGCCGTTGTCGCTGTAGTTGATCGCTGTCGTCGGAGCTGAAGAAGTTCGTTGGTAGTAGCCGGGCCGGTGCGGCCGCGCGCGGGCCAGAACGACAGGACATTCTGCGACGCCGGATTGACCGGGATGCTGTATTGCTGCAATACCGCCGGTCGCCTGCGAAACCCAGGCGGCCGAAGGCTCCGTCGCGCTGTTGCCGTTGCCGACGATGAACTTCTGGCGTTCGTAAGTCAGGAAGTAGAAGAGCTTGTCTCTTGATGATGGGTCCGCCGACTGATGCCGCCGAACTGATTGTTCTTGAGTTTCGGTTTCGCCGCGCCTGCGGGGCAAACGGGAGTGTTCGCCGCCAGCGCGTCGTTGCGGTTGAAATAATAAACGGTTGCCATGCAGTGCGTTGGTGCCGGATTTGATCACCATGTTGATGGAGCCGCCGCCGTTGCGCCCTGCTTCCGCGTTGGCGTTGCTCTGCACCGAGAACTGATCGATCGCGTCGATCGGCAGAAGCGTCCCGGCGACACCGGAAACGCCGCCCTGATTGACCGCGGCGGAGTTGTGCCAGAGATCGTTGTTGTCCGCGCCGTCGATCTGCCAGTTGTTTTGCGCGACACGGGCGCCGTTGATGGAACCGGCGCCGTTGACGCCCGGCGCGAGTTTGACAAGCTGCGTGAAATCCCGGCCGTTGAGCGGCATATCCTGGACGGCTTTGTCCGGAATCACTTCGTTCAGCGTGGCGGTGCCGTGTCGATGGTTACGGCCGTCGCGGCCACTTCCACAGTTTGAGTCTGAGATGCCACACCCATGGAGACCTTGAGGCTGACGACTTGGCCGACTTCGACGACGACCCTTTCCACGCGGGAAGTTTCAAAGCCCGGGTGGAGACAGTTACGGCGTATTGACCGAGCGGCAGATCCTGAAACGAGAAGTCGCCTGCATCGCCGGTATCGGCGCTGCGGTTGAGCCCGGTAGCGGAGTTCACGGCTTCGACTTTGGCTCCGGCTAGAGTGGCGCCCGAGCTATCGGTGACAGTGCCGGTTATCCCTCCACGGAACGTTTGCGCATGGACGGCGATCGCGGATAGGCAGAACAAGCAGCAGAAATAGAGAAGAGACTTCCTAATGAAAAGCAATTGATTTCCCCTTTAAGCAGAATTGCGCGAGAGCGGACTACTGCAAGCTGACGAGCTGCGGGGTCGTCTAGGCTGCTGGATATTATGCAGACTGTAACATGCCCGGGAGGCGGAGTAAACAGTTTCAACAGGTCCGGGCATAAGTAGGGCGTGAGCTTTGCACGAGCATTTTGATGGGGCGTGGTTCGGAGTTACTTTTTGCGGCGTTGGGCTCTTTTCGAGGTGGATTTGGACAGCTTTGCGACCGGTTTGGGCTGCGCGGCGGCCGGTTGTGCAACATTGTGCTCCGCTTTGCGCAGCGCGTTGGCGGCTTCGTAAGAATTTTTGCGAAACGAACCCACGTCGAAAGTGGTTTCTTCTTCAACAACTTGCAGGGTTTCGGCCTCACTCGCGGCTTGCGCCGCGTCGATTTCGGCTTGTGCAGCCGCCCGGGCTTCGTCCTCCGCGGCGCGCTCGATCGCTTCCAGCCGGTCGAGTTCGGCGTCTTCTTCGGCGAGCTTGCGGTAATAGTTCAACTGGGTGAGCAGCGTCTGGTAGGCCTCGCAGCCTTCGAGGGTGAAGGTGTCCTCGCCCTTGGCGCGTTTCATGCGGCGGCGCCGTCGGAGGACCGCTCCAGGTCGAAGTCCCGGTCGCCGCCCCGGCCCGAGTCCCAGGAGACGGCGATCGTCCAGGGGTCGGTCGCCGCGGCGCGCAGGCCGGCCGGCGCCGGCATCGTTCCCGATCGGCCGGCGTGGTCACCTCCGAGGCGGGGGACGTCCCGACCCGGTAGCGAGCAGTTGCCGCTGCGGCTACGCCGAGCGGTCGATCCACAGGTTGTGCCCCGTCGCCAGCGTCTTCACCCGGGCGAACTCGCCCGCCCCGCCGTCCTAGCAATACGTCGAACCAAGAAGACGACAAG
>CAVTXC010000006.1:0-662491 GCA_963738525.1 Bryobacterales bacterium | reverse complement strand
CCAACTTAACCCTTGTAGAAACACTAGTTTACACGCCTGGTTTTCTCGTGTGACTGTTTTGTGACTGTTTCTGTGTCCGGCACCGTAAGGTGGCGCGATCATCACGCGGTCGATATTATCCTGTCGTCCCTTAGACCACTTACCCTAATGCTTTCTGACAACTTCAGGAGTGTTTCCAAGAGTATCTGCGATGAGTTCGTACGAGGCCCCGTCGCCCAGGAGCTTAGTGGCAAGCGTATGCCGGTACCGATGGGCGTGGGCTTTGGGCACTCCTGATTTCTTGAATACTGCCGAAAGGGAGCGTTCCGCGATACCCACAGCTGCTCGCTGAGTGCTGACCCCGTTCCAAAAGAAGTATGGACAGTTCTGGGGCGCATTTCTGGGGAGCGGAAGGCTATTCAGCGCGTCGGTCAGAGTCTGGGGGACCGGCATGTGAACTGAGTCGCCTGTTTTCGTTGTCCGCACCCGAACCCGCCAGCTTCTAGAAGCGGAGTCCCACGAGATAGCATCTTTGCGCAACGTGACGACGTCGGAAACCCGGAGAGCGGTGTGCCGGAGTACGAGAATCATCGCCTTCGCTCGAAGTCGCTCATAGACTGCTTCGGTTCGAATGTATCGCCCCCGACTTTTGAGCTTGGCGCCAGCAGAATTGTGGCGCCACCACAGTTCCTCGCAGCAGCAAATCCTGGGGGCTATCCGGTTATCGCCGAGCTAGAGCCATCGTATTCTCGCCCGCCAACCCACGGCGTCCGATGAGGGCGGCCGCATCTCTGACGGCGAACGGCATACGGCTGCTACTGCCCGGCGGAGATGAGGCTACTTACAACAGCGCTGGGCTGTCCTCGGCATAGCTGATGCGGGCGGTATTGGAGATGCCTCTCAGGCACACGCGCGGCTCATTCACCAGGGCCAAGGGCGCTGATTTAGCCCCGACCCAGCTGGACTGTTGGTTAACCTCGACCGGCCGGTCACAACGTCCATCGCACTGAGATGCGCGGCGCTTCGATGCGCATGAATCGAGACAGGCCAAACACATAGTTCCCATACGGGAACACCGGCACCGAACCAGATAACGATCAGTAGTCTCCCTTGAACGCAAAGTACGAACCGCGAATGACCCCCGCTAGTTTCGACTTCTGGGTGGCAAACCTGAATTTTGGGGCAAGCTCGGCGGGGACTCCCATGCTTTCAGTGAGCTTAAACCCGACAGCCCGTTTCTTGGGATCATCAATGGTGTACATCACGTTGATCGCGAGACCACTCGCGTAGAACACATATGCCATTCGAATGTTCTCAATCTGGAAGGCTGTTGCTTCGAGCGGGCGAGACAAGATGACGATGTCGCGCTCCTCCTTGAGAATCCGTTCCACCCAAGTAACTGCGTTCTTGGCCTCGTCGACTGGTTTCACCATGAAGACACGGTTGTATTTGGTCTTGAAGTAGCGGGCCTCATGGCCCTTAAACCAGCCAGTGCAGCCGATACTGGCGACGACTCCAAGCCAATCGTCGGCACTTTATTAAAGTCAACCGTGTAGGGCATAGCACACTCCACCAGAAGCCGCTTCAAGGGCGAGTGTACCTGAAGACAGCCTCGATCCCGCCACAAAAACGACGCGGTTTGGCCGCGAACACTATTGCACAACGAAGGTTAACTTAATGGGAAATCCCACTTAGTCATTGCGTATAGTCGATCACCAGCGTTCTTCAAGATCGCTTTCATCTCCTCGTCAGTGGTCCTGGACAACCCGGGTTCGCCGCAGAATTCGGCAGGAGACCCCCGTGAACCGCCCGATCGGACTGCTCTCTTTTGGTTCATGGGCAGGACATCTTGTTGCGGTCGCCGAGCTTTTACAATACTTTGGCAATGTAAAACGGCCAAGTCTCGTAACGTGAAATCATGCTTCTTCGCTTGCAACAGATCTCAAACGTAAAGTCGGCCGCTTTTCGATCCAAGTTTCGAGCCAGCTTGGTAGTACTCACGGGACTTGCTACTTTTCTCCCATCGAACGCTCAAGTTCCTGGGTCCACTCCAGATGCTTCTAATCTCACCTACTCGGTGATTTATCGAGCCTCCTCCCCAGTCACCGCGGCCCAGGGTCCGCTTGCAGCCTTCAAGTCCCGGAGCGGTGTCCTCTACGCCACTTCCGCACAAGGAGGGAACGGCAATGGATCAGTTATCTCGTTGTCGCAGCCCACCCCAGGCGGCCCCTGGGTGACAACCACCATCTACTCCTTCGTAGGGGGAGTTGATGGCTCGAGTCCCAACGTCGGACTTGTCGCTGCGCCCGATGGCAATCTCTACGGGACCACGTTCACCGGTGGACCTGGCGGGAGCGGGGTTGTGTTTCGTCTACTTCCTCCCGACGTGCCTGGAAACGATTGGACCGAGCAAACGATCTATGGCTTTGACCGGAGTCAAGGGGGGCTCCCGATGGGCTACCTAGCGATGGGACCGACTGGCAAGCTTTATGGCCTCATCGCGGGCGATCTTACCGGGGCCAATCCAATGGCCGTGTTCCAGCTGACGCCACCGGCGAGCTCGGGCGCCCCATGGATAGAATCACGTATCTATAAATTCGCCCCGCGTGCGTCCTTCAGTGGTGGTCTCACTCCCGTTTCCGACAACCTCGTCATCTGTAGCGATGGATTTACGCTTTTTGCTTTGAATATCCCGGCTGCAGCGCCCGAGAATACTGTAGCGACAACGCTATTTGATCTTTCGGCGGCAAACCTCGCATCGAACGCGCCGCCTGCGGTTCTTCCGTCCGGCGTGATTCTGCTACCCACCACCGGTGGTACGCAATACGGCCAGATCACGAGTTTTCTACCTTCGCAAGTCCCAGGTGCGCCCTGGACACCGACAAGTCTCTATACGTTCGGGAATACCGACGGCGCTTTCCCACAAGGACAGCTTCTGCTGCAACCCGGTGGTGTAATCCTAGGCACCACGTGGGCTGGCGGGAGTCGTGGAAACGGAACGGTATACCGGCTGAACCCTCCTGCTGGATCGGGGCAACCTTGGACCGTAAAGGTGTTGCACAGCTTTGCCGGTGGACAAGCGGGTGAACTGCCGGAAACGGGCGTGGTGCTCAGCGGCGGCGCCATCTACGGGATTGCGATGGTTAGCGGCAACAATTTGAGTACGGTAGGTTTTCAATTGGCCGCTAATACTAACTAGAGGGACGGCCAAAGTGGGAGTCTCTAGTCTTATATTTCTTCAGTAACCAGAGTAAGTGAGTCATTGGCGGCATACTGGGATTGGACATCCCTCTCCCAGCCCTTTGGCAGCGACAGATGCAGGTCGCGTCCCCAGGCCTCTTGCATTACTGAGGTGGAACGCGGTCCGTATCTGGAAGCGGAACATGCGGTGAGCTTGATGCGCCAGCGGTCCGGAGTGGTGAGCAACGGGATGCAAACACTATCATCGACATAGCCCGCCAGACTGGCTTTAACGTCGGCCTCGATGTGCTTGTGGAGATTTTTCTGCGAAAGATCGTTGCTACCTTCCTTCAACTCATCGATGGCTATAGATAGTCCTGAAGATCGAGGCTGCGCAGGAACTCGCGGATGCGATTTGAGCGCGTGCATCCAGAGATTACGTGCCGACGATCCCAGGTTGGGCGATCGGCACTCCAGTGCAAAACACCACGTATGAGCTGGTCATTTTTGAGGAAAGCCGACGCCGAAACGATGAGGCTGTCACTCCCATGAAGGCGCTAAAGCGGCTTCCCGATTTCCCAGCGGTGTCCGAGCGGGTCTAGTACTGAGCCATCGCGCCATCCGTACTCGCGGTTCTGCATGGGGGACCGAACCACTGCACCGGCAGCTACGGCTCGATCAAAAACGGCGTCCGGGTCGTCTACGATGAGCATCAGCCGCACCGCTGTCCCGCTAGGTTGTGGCGACGGATTGCCGATCGCCTCGTCGGCGGGATGCAACCAGAACTCCGCGCCTTGTATCAGAAGCTGCGCTACCATGTCCTCGGCCGGAGGCGTGCTCCAGCCCGTTGTAGCTCCAAATGCCAGCTCATAGAATGCGATAGCGTCGCGAACATCTCCAGGAATATGCAACATCGCGGAAAAACGGTAAGCCATTGTCGTCCATAGAGCGTACACCATTCCCAACAAAGCAACGAACCTTCGCCATTGACAATCGCAGCGATTCCCAGTTGCGCCGAGCATCGGCACCAATGCCCCACTTTCGGCTAATCCCCAAATTACGGTAGATTAACGTCAGCGCCAACCTGTTTCCCATCTGTCCCTAGAACAACAATCGCCGAGGCGGAAAGTGGGTGGACTCGGGAGCGGATCAGCATAAGTTGTGCATTCCAATTCACTTACTAAAATTGACCATCACGGGTCATTTCATTACCTAGGCGCCCTGAGATGCTTCCGGACAGCGAACAGATAAGTAGTTTTGATTTCAATAGTAATTGAGAACCGCATTTGTGGATGTGCCTGTGTTGGAGTACTTGGCCACATCGTACACCATTCCTACACAACAACGGGGAAAAGGCGCGGAGATTGGATTTGGCTGGACCAGTCGAGCACTTTCGTCGTTGAGTCTGCGTTAAGGGAGTTCGCTGGCAGTGACTTCTCGCTCTGAGCGGATAGACACATAGCGTCCGTCAGCGTCGCTAGAGAGACTAACACTCTCGCTATCCTCATATGCGACCTTTCCACTTGAATTCTAAGAGATGGTACCGAAAGGCTGTCGGTGTTAATTGATACCCCGACATTCATCACATTTCTTGACACTTCTACGCGTCATTAAAACACTTGCACGATCTTGTTACAGCGCTCCTCGTCCCGTGCTCTGGTCGGAATGGAAATGGCGCGAAGGGCGGCTGTCCGCCGGCCCTCAATTCCGGCGCTGAATCGGCGCTCCGGTTGGATCCCTGCGTTGCTGCATCCTCCGCTCAGGTGAGGACAGTATAACGTCTGGACGGGCTTGAAGTCTTGCCTTGGATCTCGCGTTAGAGTAGCGAGGGTAGAATGGTGCCGTAACCCCACACCTTATGTTGCTGCGGCCCTCACGGGTCCACGACGCCAGTCGGTTGCAGCATCCAATGCCCGGCCGGACTGACAAGCGTCTTTGATTACGGCAGCCGTGCCGGCCAACAGACGGCTCAGTTCGCGTTAAGGTCGGCAGCGGACACGCCAGTTCGAGCGAGATCGCCCTGAATGGCTGCGTGGTGCGGCAGAAGACAATAACCCATCCGTCTACGTCGCTCCCCTTCCCGTGCTCTGGTCGGAACGGAAATCGCATTCCACTCACAAGGCAACCGTGAAATGCCTCCGGATCATTAAACGATCTTCCCGGCGAATACCGTACCGGCAACGCTGATGTGATAACGCACGCGCGAAATGCAATTGGAGTAACTGATGTTCGGGTATTTTACGAAACCTTTGCAAATTCCGCATGTCTGATGGATTCTTTTTTCGCACAATCTAAAAGGCCGGGAAGCAAACCCGGGAAAACGAGCGGTTGGGTCGTCTCCGAGAGTTAGCTCCGAGTCACTGAGAAGAGGAGAGTGGAAATAAGATGTTGTCAAAACATACGAACGCTTTGAAAAGCGAACTAGTGTTCTTGCTACGGGTATTTTGTCTGGCGGCGATGATCTGGGGTGCAGCGCGGAACCTATCAGCACAAGTTCAAATCATTGATCACGTCATTCCGACAGCGGACAGTTTTCCGGATAGTCTTGTCCTTGGGCCAGATGCGGCGCTGTGGTTTACAGAGTACAGCGGGAATAAGATTAGCCAAACCGTCAACGGGTTCAAGATTAAAGAGCATCTAGTCCCAACGCCAAATAGCAACCCTTACGGCATCACGAACGGACCGGATAAAGCAGTGTGGTTTACCGAATACTCGGGTAACAAAATCGGTCGCATTACGACCGAAGGCGTCTTCACAGAATACGACTTACCGATCGCGAATAGCTTTCCAGCGCAGATTACCCAGGGCTCCGACGGGGCACTTTGGTTCACGGAATTTAACGCCCAGAAAATTGGGCGGATCACCACACAAGGCGCGCTCACGGAATTCGATTTACCGGCCAACAGTTACCCCATCGGAATCTCTGCTGGCGCCGACGGTGCACTGTGGTTTGTGGAATCGCAAAGCAACAAGATCGGCCGCATGACGACGGCAGGTACGCTCAGTGAGTTTGCGGTGCCGACGGACTTCAGTCTGCTTTATGGGATTACGTCGGGGCCCGATCACGCGCTCTGGTTTACGGAGGAGGGAACAAACAAAATCGGGCGGATCACTTTTGGAGGGGCGATCACGGAGTTTCCGGCCGCCGGAGGGCCGACGGGAATAACGGCTGGGCTCGATGGGGCACTCTGGTATACGGAATTTACCGGTGTGAAGATCGGCCGCATGACGACGGCGGGGGTGGTTTCCGAGTACCCGGTGGCGAATCCCGGCTTCTTGCGAGGGATCGCGGTTGGACCGCGCGGAGCGATATGGTTTGCGGAGAAT
The DNA here is from genome assembly GCA_963738525.1 of Bryobacterales bacterium. Taxonomy (GTDB): domain Bacteria; phylum Acidobacteriota; class Terriglobia; order Bryobacterales; family Bryobacteraceae; genus Bog-113. Next base: position 656,005 of record CAVTXC010000006.1, on the reverse strand, counting down.
TCAACCGACCGGCTGGGGCAGGTTGTGGGTCAGAGCGCGTCGCTAAGTGCCACCCCTTCGGGGGGCATTCCTGGAACCCTGGTGCAGATATCGGGAGGTGGGTTTTCGCCCAGCGAAATGGTCGTGATTCAGGATGAGGCTGGGGCGCTCCAAATAGTTACCGCAGACAGCACAGGATCTTTTACCCTAGCGAGTAAATTGAGGCCGGCACCGTTTGGCACTAACACATTCGTGGCGACCGGGGAGACCAGCCACCGCTTAGGAATTGCGGAATACACAGTGACGCCAATCCTAGTGGCGACCCCATCCGTGGTCACCGCCGGCACGAAAGTGAGCATCACGGGATTTGGTTTCCATTCGTTCGACGCGGTGGGCATGTATATTGATTCGAACTTCTTTGTCGGATCGGCAACAGCGAGTAGCCAAGGAACCATCTCCAGCACGAACACGGTCACCTTCATAGTTCCAGCGCGATTGGCCCCCGGTGATCATAAAATTGTTGGCTTTGGGGACAACGGGGCTACCGGGACAGCGCCCCTGATTGTGGAATAACTGCTGGGAGCGGCGCCAGATCCAACCGATGTGCACGCCGCTACCTTGCTGGCTGGCGAGATCGATCGCTGAACCCTGCCGACTCCTGTTTCAGGCGAAGCCAATGCCGGATTTACAGTTGAGGTAACTGGAATCCTTCCGTATTCCCCAGTCACAGATTGAGGAAGACCCATTCACGTGCTGCAACATTTAGCTCATCCTGCACCCTCGAAACCATTTCAAAACGTTTCAAGTCATTTCGTCGGAAAAGAGCAAACCAGAAAGTCGCCATTACTTCTACACGGCTTCCTTGCCGTTCCCGGCCAAGCATCCGCGGAGGTCGCGGACACAACCATGAACCGGTTCTGAATTCGCACCTCTATTCCTTCAGGTTGAAGACTCTCGACAACTTCCGAGTCGGGAGGGCAACAACCGTAGAAGGCGGGCTGCTGGCGCTTTTCGCGAGGACACCAGTCGCACATCCGCAGCAACTGGAATGTTCTGAAGGTCTGGAGCATGCCTGCTCCTCTGCTTCGTACTTTGTGCGACGAACGGCCCAAAAATCTGACCGTTCACCACTAGGGCATCCTATGGCAGCGTTACGTTAACAGAACACGCCCGGTGTGAAATCAGGGACTACTAGTTCCGGCAGGTACGGCGCCGCGCTCCCATGAAGCTCCCGGCCAGCATTCTGTCCGGCGAGCCTTGGACCCCCATTTACTGGCTCCGTCACGACTGTCCCGTCACCCTGCCAAGATGTGTTCGTACCCTGCTCTTGTCCAGCGGGGTAAATCTCGAACGAACAAAAGCGCCCTATTCAGTCTGCCGCTTGCTCGGATCAATCGATCAATATCGGCAGATCCGAAACCAAAATCGCCAACTCCTCGCCCTCGTTTTGAAAACCGCCTCCGTTCCGTCAATGGCAATCCCGCTCTTGGCCTCTTCGAGCCAAGGAATCTCCACTGGAAGCGCGTCGCAAGTGCCACCCAGTGCTGAGGCTCGGCGCCACGCGCTCCTTCCGTTCCACCCGGAACGCGTAAATTTCCGCATCCGCCTCAACCGGAATTCGTCGCGCCAGAGTGGCCCCTGCGAGCGCTGTCGCGAGGCGCTGAAGAGGACGCGAGAGCGGTAAGTCGCGCCGTAGCGCACCCACGCCGTCATGCCCCAGCAGCCGAAATGCTCCCCACAACACCGTATTAGGCGCGTCGCCGTCCGACGCATCGTGCCACAAGTCGAAAAATGCCGTGCGTGTCACGCCGCTCGCCAACGCCAGAAGATTGCGCACCACCAGATCCTCCGACTGCAAACGGAGAAGCCGCGACGTTAGCTCCGCATCCGCGTCCGGCGGCCAAACGGCTTGAGAGTGCAGGAAACCTGAAATACGTGGAGATCTCCATTGCTGCGAAGGCGTACCTTCTTCCGTTGGAGAACGTCTCGCCCATCATCCGTCAATGAAAAGTCAAGCCGTGCAACTTCGAAGCCATCTGATTGACGCCGCCCGCCGATGCCTTAGTTTCGAACAGATAGCCCAAGGATTTGAGTTCCTGATTGCGGCTGCGACACTCGCGGAATAAGGGCCGTAATAATGTGGGCCGTAGCCAACATCTTCGCTAAGCATTACCCCCAGGAAACATACTTTCTTATTGCGATCCGAGTAACGCTCGAGAGCTTCCTTCGAAACATGTGAAAAGGGTCCATGCCCAAGGTCGTGAAGCAACGCCGCCAAGCGAACTAGTCGCGTCCGGTCTTATCGAAACCCAGCCTTTCTGAGAGGAGACCCGCCACATGACAGACTCCTAGGCTGTGTTCAAGCGTGTGTGGGCCGCACTCGGATAAACCAGATGTGCAAAAGCGAGTTTGCGTAGATTGCGCAGCCGCTGAAATATCTCCGAGTCAATGATTGCAGCCTCATGCTCCTCGATCTTTATAAATCTGTGGATTGGATCGCGAATGGACCGGCATTCTGTTACGGAAGTTCAACGCAAATAGGGACGAGCGTGTTTTGTTTGGACTTCGTTGTATATCGGCGAATTTCGCTGTGCTCGATAAAACGTCAGCGTCGAAATTTACCGGCAAACACGTTTTCATCAATTTTGATCTGGGGTGTCGTCCAGACCTGCAAAGTCACTGAGGATTTCAAGCTGCTTCACTCCCGGACGCAACGCTGATGCTGAATAAGATGGCAGATCACGATACTCGGCTTTCTGAGACTCGACCCGCGCGCTTTTGTATTCACGCCACTCGGTAGCGTTCCGCCCGGCGTGCAATCGACGATCAACGCAGTGCGCGGCGACTAATCGCTGGGCGACTAATTCACCAGCCACCCGGTGCGTAATGAATGCGGACGCGATTGTTCCAGGCGCTCTTCTAACCGATCGAGTTCTGTTGAGAACTGAATAGAAATCCTCGTCATCTTCCCTCGTACCTCGCTTCTCGAGACGGCTCAGCCGGACATCGATGACTTCCAATTCGATTGCTTTCATCATTCGGTCGAGAACGCACTCGGCTGCCCGTGTCACTGCCTTACATCGGCTTGATGAAAGAAGGCATCACGACCTCCGGATCCCCGAGTAGCCTAACCCTGGCCCGGGCGCCGCTAACTGGCCATGGGATTCCTCCATTCCCGGTTCAGCATCGAGAAGGATCTGCCTCCGTTAGGAGCCGACACTTACTGCAAATCGGCGCCACTCTTGAGTTCGAAGATCACCCCGCCCGGTTGCTCGCCACCCAGCGACGTCGTTCCATACAAGTTGCCCGACGGATCGGCAATGAGTTGCGCTAGAGGAGCTTCGCCGTCTGTTCCGCTGAAGCTATAAAGGACGGTCTCGGTTCCGCTGGGGTCAATTTTGAAGACGACGCCTTTTCCCATTGCCCCACCGAGCTGAGTCGTTCCGTAGAGATTCCCGGCTCTATCGCGGATTAGGCCAGCGTAGGGGACTCCGCCGTCCGCGCCACCAGTGAAGGTGTACAGGATGGTCTCTTTGAAGCCCGAGTCGAGTTTGTAGACGACCCCAGACTCAAAGACGCCGCCCGCGATGGTGGTTCCGTAAAGGTTGCCGGAGGAGTCGAGGATCACGCCGGCATAGGGGTTAGCCCCATCGGTGCCGCCGAGGAAATTGTACTGCAGGACAACTGCGCCGCTCGGATTGAGTTTGTAAGCTGTGCCCACGCCGCCCAAACCCGCGAGTGAGGTAGTGCCATAGAAGTTGCCCGCGGCGTCGAGAGTAACACCTGAATAGGGGTTCTGTCCGTCAATGCTATCGAAGTTATGGACGATGGTTTCCTGACCGGATTGGTCGATGCGGAACACTGTTCCGACGTCGCCCGTGCCGCCCCAAGTTGTGGTGCTGTAGAGATTGCCGGCGCCGTCGCTGGTGAGGCCCGCGTGCGGAGCGTATCCATCATTCCCCCCAGTGAAACTGTATATGACGGTTTCTTTGCCAGCGGGATCGATCTTGTAGACGACCCCTTGAGTTCCACAGAACTCACAAGTTGAGGAGAGGATCCCGCCCGCAGCGGCCGTGCCGTAGAGATTGCCAGCCTTATCGCGAAAGACGCCCGCTTGCGGGTCTGCTCCGTCGAGACCGCCGGTGAAGCTGTAGAGTAAAGTTTCTTTTCCGGTGGCATCAATCTGATACACCGTGCCGGCTCCGTTGACGCCGCCTTCAGATGTCGTGCCGTAGAGATTGCCGGAAAAGTCGCGGAGCACAGGAGCTTGCGGAGATGATCCGCCACTTGCTCCGGGAAAGCTGTACAAAACAGTTTCGCGACCAGTCGGATCTATTTTGAAGACGACGCCTGCGCCGGCACGGCCTCCGTGTTCCGCGGTGCCGTAGAGGTTGCCCGAGGCGTCGAGGATCAATGTGTCCGTCGGGTCGCCCCCGTCGCCTGCGCCGGTAAAATTGTAGAGCACAGTTTCGGCACCGGTGGAAGTCAGCTTATAGACGACGCCGAATCCACTGGCGCCACCACTAGATGTAGCTCCGTATAAGTTGCCCATGGCATCGAAGACCACACCGCCATAAGGATTAGCGCCATTTGTCCCACTGAAGCTGATCAGCTGCGTTTCACCGCCGGTGGGGCCGATCTTATACAGGCTGCCCTCGTTCGTGAACCCGCCTCCGTAGACGGTGGTGCCGTACAGGTTCCCGGAAGCATCGAGCGCGAGGTCAGAGTTCGGGTCTGTTCCGTCGTTAAAGAACGGATACTCAAACGTATACAGCACGGTTTCGTGCCCGGTGGGGTCGACCTTGTAGACGACGCCTTGTTCCAAGTCGCCACCTCCGGCGGTTCCGTAAAGGTTGCCGGCAGCATCCCGTACGACTCCAGAACCAGGATTATTTCCGGTGGCGATCGCCTGATCGAAGGCAAAGACGACGGTCTCTTGTCCGGCAGTGTCCACTTTATATACAACCCCGCAGCTAAACGGAATGAAGTTGCAGGTATTCCCACCGGTTTGTGTAGTTCCATAGAGGTTCCCCTGCGGATCGAGGATCACGCCGGCGTGAGGATAGCCGCCATCCGCCTCGCCGGTGAAGCTGTACAGAACGGTTTGTTGACCGGTCGCGGAAAGCTTATACACGACGCCAAAGTCGAAAGCACCGCCGTAGTAAGTTGTGCCGTAGAGGTTGCCTCGTCCATCCGTTACAACTCCGCCATACGGATTACCCCCGTCAGCGCCTCCGGTAAAGTTGTGTAGGATCGTCTCGCCGCCGCCCGCGTGAACTGTGTAAACGGTGCCTGCGTTGAATGCACCACCACTGTAAGTGGTTCCGTAGAGATCGCCCGTGGAGTCGCGAATCACGCCGGCGTAAGGGCTTTCACCTTTGGGCAGAGGTGCGGCGAAGTTATGAAGAGTGATTTCCGCGGCGCTTAAATGGGAAGAAAGCGCAATTAGTAGCAGTAGGCACGCGGAATGATTTCGGTGGAAGCTTAGCATTGCATGATTCCTTTCACAATCCGGGTTGCGCTGTTTATTAGAACAGATCCGGAGCGCCACCAACAGCCCCATCTCATTTCCGAGGTAGGATCGAGCTACCACCCTCTCCAAGCGCCCCCTTGCACTCCTCACGTGCTTGTAACTCGTGCCTTCGCGCGTCGAAACCGTCTCGATTTGACTGGTCCGTTGCTTCATCCGCGAAATCCAAGATGATCTCCAGCGGCGGCACCTCAGAGCTTGTCAACTAGCGCCAAAAAGCCGGTGATGGTGTGGATGCGTGGCGTGGAAGGCTCTTCGGAGGTTCAACGAGCTCACGGTCGCGAGAATGTTTATCCAAGGGTAACTACCCAGTGTTTGTACGACCGGTACTCGTCGCGGATGGTGCGACCGAAACCTCACGAGAAGAATCAGTCGGCATGATTGCTATTTAAAGAAGTGGGTCCGGTTGGCTAGCACTTACCCCTCCGGCGAGTTAGATGGTATGACCGAAGCGACGACTCGCCCTGGTTTTGGACTGTCGATCATGTTGTATTTCTGGCGCATTTCTTCTCGAATTGCGGTGATGGTTGCCCGCGTCCGGAAACCAGGATCTCACCGTAATCAGACGGGTTAAAGTCCTCATTGGCGTGCATTTTTGCGAACCTCAGTTTAAGCTCGCGCCCGGGAACCTTTATGTAGCTATGAATCTGATCTCTAAACAGATTTGTCCCTTGACAGGAGTGGCACACGAGCGGTTGCTTAAACTCATTCCTCAGGCCCACACGAACGGTCTGATTGGGATGAGCGTTATTGCTGTGCTGCAAATCGCACGAGCTGAATTAACTGGTTGCACGAGTCACTGCCGGTCCCTCCTGTGAATCCGACGTACATCTGGCCGGCCAGTAGGGTCGATAGATCCTGTGGCAAGGAGGTAGTGAGAGTTGGAGTGGCCGGTTTCACGTCTGTTGTGCTGAAGAAAACTTCCATGACCTTGGAGGAATTCTGATAATCGATCCAGACGTAACGCGCCGCACCGGTGAGGCCTTCGGTGGGCACGGCCTCCACCAGATCTGACCCGTTGGGCGTAGCGATCGCGATAGTGCCAGGCGCTGATCCGGTGATTCCGTTAAAGGTGTAGTCGAAGGTCACCCCGAGGGCCGGTGAAACGGTTTGAGTGAAGAACCCGAGTCCGGAACCATCTTCTCCCAGGTAGCCAGCACCGGCCGTAGTATTTTCGACCACGAAGGCAAAACCGTCCCCAATGTTCGAACCTGTTACTCCTTCAGCGCCTTCGTACTTGAACTCCACGCTGAACGATGAAGTCGGTCCAAGAAGCACGGGCCGCGCCAGGAAGGCACTGCCGGCTGAGTCTTCAAAATACGTCAGCTGGATAGCACCCGCATAGAAACCCGTCACACTATTCAGGATATTCGGCATGGTGTTGAGTTGAAAATCCGTCAACTGCACGCGCGGAAGGGTTGAGGAAGCCGCGTGGCAATGCGGCACCATTAAGAGTAGACAGCACACAGCACCGGAAAAAGTTGCATTCAACACTTTGGGTCCGAACATAGTTGATCTCCTAAGCGCGTCCTAGCGATGAGAAACAGAGTTGTGAGAAACGAAGATGGAGGAATAGTTCACCGATTGGGTGACAGCGTACCCGCCGGTTCCCCCGGTAAAGCCAAAGTAGATCTGCCCACCTAGCAAGCTGGAGAGATCTTGCGGCAGAGTTGTCGTGAGTGTCGGCGTAGAAGGGAATTGGTAAACGCGGTTATAGTAGACGTTCATGACTTTCGTGTTGTTGTTGTAGGTCACCCACACAAAACGTTCTCCTGAGTAGATAGGGTCAAAGGGTTGCGTTACGACCAAATTGGTTCCGACAGGCTGTGAGATGGCCATGGAATTGGACGGCGTTCCAGTGATCTGGTTTGAGTAATAGTCGAAAGTGACGGCTAGTGCCGGAGTGACTGTCTGCGTAAAGAAGCCCAAACCCGAGCCACCTTCGCCGATGTACGCGGGCCCTGCCGGAGTGTTCTCCATTACGAACGCCATCCCATCGCCAACGATTGGAATGGTGTCGCCGGGACCGGATTCCATTGTAAAAAATGCTGTGAACGAATCGGTAGGACCGAAAGGTATTGGCTTGGGAAGAAACGCGCTACCCACCTGACCTGTGAATTGAGTAAGAACGATGTTGCCACTTAGTTCGGCGTTCCCGTTCAAAACGAAATCTGTAAGGGATATTTCCGAAAGATGGGGTGAGGTCGCTGCAAACACGGCTTGACTCATTAACATGAGGGCAACGAGAATGTGACATAGGGAACGGGACATTCCGGGAGTATATCACCGGCTCTATTGGTGGCCAGCGGACGGCTAGCTGGTCCCTGAACACGGGGGATAGTGCCGTTAATGGGTTTTCGAAACGAGATCACGCACTAAAAACAATCATGGATTGTGAGTGTGGCCAGAAGGCTCCGTGTTCTTAATACTCATCGGTCATATGCCTCACCAAATGCACGTCCAAGCGCCAGTTGATTATCGTTGCTTAATCCGCGCAGCCCTTCCGGCTTGGCGCCTCTCATATTTCCGTCGATAGTTCGACAATCGTATCCGTCCATCGACGGAGTCAAAAGACCCGTCAAGTTGGCCGGGCTTCCTGATCGATCATTTAAAAGGAAATAGGCCCGCGCCGAGACGATTACTCGGTTGGTCTGGTAGGTGCACTTGGTTGAGGGAAGAAGGGTGCACCGATATGAGAGCGCTTGTCTACCATGGGCCTCGTGACGTGAGCGTGAAGAGTGTACCGGACCCGAAAATCAGCCAGACGGCCGATATAGGGAGAGAGCAAAGCCTTCGTGGATCATTTCGCATGAACCGCCGCTCGCCGAAGCGTCCAACGCCTACTAGTATTTTTGACGCGCGTGACAACGGCTGGACCAAGGTAGTCCTTAATCCTGATCTTGCATTGGCTGAGGCACAGGGCGACTCGAGCGGCGCAGATCTACGGTTGGCCAGGGAGGGCTGAAATGCCTACGCCGCTGACCGGCACCGAGTGCTTGCAACAGAATCCGCATTAGTTTTCCCGATTAACCAGAGAGGAGATAAACGATGGAGAGGCTCAAAGGCTTAAAAGTGGCAATCCTGGTCGAAGAGGGCTTCGAACAGGTGGAGTTATTAGAGCCACGCAAGGCCCTCGAAGAGGCGGGCGCGAAGACAAGCATCGTATCGCCGAGGAGCAAATCCGTGCGCGCCTGGAGATTCACCGAGTGGGGCGAGACCTTACCGGTTGATGTGCAACTCGACCGGGCGCGGCCCCAAGATTTCGATGCGTTACTCTTGCCGGGCGGCGTCATGAACCCCGATGCGCTCCGGACACAACCCGCGGCTATTGAATTCGTAAAGGCATTCTTCGACGAAGGAAAACCCGTGGCGGTGATCTGCCACGGGCCATGGACGATTATCGAGACTGGCGCCGCGCGCGGACGACGGATCGCCTCTTGGCCATCGCTCAAAACAGATCTGCGAAACGCCGGAGCGGAATGGGTAGATCAGGAAGTCGTGACAGATAGAAACCTGGTATCGAGCCGCAAGCCCGACGATATTCCTGCGTTCAATCAGGGAGTGGTTGAGCTGTTCCGCACGGCACTGGAGCAGGCACACTCGCGAGCATGAGGCGGCGTCACCGCGAGGGAAAGCTCCACATGCCGACCCCGCAGAATCCTGTATCAATGCACACTAGTCAACTCTTGCGGCAGCGAGACCGAGGATGTGGACGGCTACTAGCGCCCGCGCTGCCCTCGGTAGTCAATCGGAGGCTTATCGCAGGATTGAGGCGTCGAGCGGTAGCCGTCATATTCCAGTGTTGCCGATCGTCTCGAAACCGGACATGACACACATGAATGACATCACCCTCAACGAGAAAGCCCAGAGTCCGTTTGCGGCGGCAAGCATCGGAACACCGAGGCTTCGTTGTGAGCGCATGTCGCCAGCCACCCTAAGACATAGAAGAGAGGAAAGCAAATGTCGACAGAAGCACTTGTTTCGAAGATTAGAACGCTAAACCTGCCCTCAGGGGAGTCAGTTCCTGTTTTGGGCCAAGGCACGTGGGGATTAGGAGAGAACCACGCGAGGCGGCGCGCTGAGATTGAGGCGCTTCACCTTGGATTGGATCTCGGGATGACGCTCATCGACACCGCGGAGATGTACGGCGAGGGCGCTTCGGAAGAATTGATAGGAGCGGCGATCAATGGCCGGCGTGCAGAGGTGTTTCTGGTGAGCAAAGTCTATCCGCATAATGCCACGCGAACGGGTGCTCTCCAAGCGTGCGAGCGCAGCCTTAAGAGACTGAAGACGGATTACCTCGACCTCTATCTTCTGCACTGGCTTGGCTCAGTGCCGTTAGCAGAGACGCTCGAAGCGTTTCAATCGCTCAAGCAGGAGGGAAAAATCCGCCAATATGGCGTTAGCAATTTCGATAGCGGCGACATGGAGGAAGCGATCTCCTTGCCGGGCGGCGGCGAAATCGTCACCGATCAAGTGCTCTACAACTTGAAGCGTCGTGGAATTGAGTGGGATCTTCTTCCCTGGTGCCGTGACCACGGGCTTCCGGTGATGGCCTACTCTCCTATCGAGCACTCATCAAGTGCACACACCGGAATGTTGGCTCAACCCGAGCTTAAGTCGATCGCCACACGGCACAACGCGACCGCAGTTCAAGTAGCTCTCGCTTGGCTACTCCGGCAGAATGGGGTCATTGCCATACCCAAAGCGAGTAGCGCCGAGCACGTGCGGGAAAACCGCGGCGCTGCCGATCTGGTGCTCACCAACCAGGATTTGTCGGAACTGAACGAGGCGTTCCCGCCGCCGCGCCACAAAGTGAAATTAGAAATGAGGTAACCCGCAGGCTGCGGCCGTCAGGTCGACTTCCCTCGCCTTCCCCGATTTCGTGTGCTAACTTGAATCGCTGTCGCCGATGCCCTCCGGAGATGACGCAACTTCCGAGAGAGTCATCAGACCGAGGAAATTTGAATACGGTTGTTAAAAGCCTGCTGGTCACGTCTCCCTTCTGTGCTTCCGCGCGATCCTGTGTTGCCGCGAAGGAGTTCAGATGGGGAAAGACGGCGAGGCGCTTCAGCTTCGTCTACGGTCGCGCAACATTTCTGTATAGCTATTTCAAAGAGTGTCAGTGAACGGCGCGAGCTTGGGCGAGCGCCTGATTGTCCCAGCTGTGATCTGGGTCTTAGTTGCGGGGATGTCAGGCATCGTCATGTATGGCAGCGGTGGTTCAACAGCTAGAATGAAGATCGTTTTCCGCTATTCCATGCTATTCACAGGAGTACTTTTCTACTCTATTGCGTGGAAAGATGTTCTTGCGCGAGTCTTCGGATGGGAAGGGGCATGGATACTTGTGGCGCTCGGCATCGCTATTTTCAGTTTCTGGCGTTGCCAAGTCTATTTCAGAGAACACGCGAAGCGTGAATCACTGCATTGAGAGTCACACTTCCCCCCACAAAGCGATAGATCTTTTCCGGGTCTGCTTTGCCGTCCGTGAAATCCAAAATGATATCCAGCGGCGGCACCTTCGCGCACTTGCATCGTGCTAATTGATCGAGGCGGCGCAGCAGGTTCGTATTCATGGCATCTTCTCAACATTGCGGCGCTCGTCCCGCTCTATTCTTTCGCACCACTCGATGCCGGGATTGCCTGTCGGCGGGCATTTGATGGCCACGTAGTGGCGCGGCCCCTGGTAATCGCTGGCGAACGAATCCACCAGCGATCCGGTGCGTAATGAATGCGGACGCGATTAGTAGTCGAGTTCAATGGAGCGGTTTCCAGCACGTTGGTGAGCGTGCTGCAGGATTCGAGCCCGGAGTTGTTCACAGTGGACGGATCGGGGTCGGGAGCGGTAGCGGCGTTGAACGCGGATTACTCTATGAATGACGCCGCGAATCCAGCGGCGGCGGGGAGTTACCTGGTGTTGTACGGGGGCGGTCTGACGGTGGGGGTCTCTCCCAATGGAAGCATCAACCCGATCGTGCCAGAGCCCGACGGGACATCGGACGTTGTTTCGGTGACAATCGGTGGGCAGAACGCACCGGTCTTGTTCGCGGGTGCGGCGCCGGGGCTGGTATACGGCGTCGATCAGATCAATGTCACGGTTCCAGCCGGCTTAGCGCCGGGGCAGCAGGCGATCACCATCGCGACGGCGACGCCCGGCACGCAGCAGACACTCCGCGTTTACGTCAAGTAACACCTGACGTCGTTCGCGCCGTGGGACGATAGCAACAAGCGCACATGGAATACAGAACACTCGGCAATGCGGGACTGAAGATCTCATCTCTCTGCTTCGGCACCGGCACCTTTGGAGGCAGCAACGAGTTCTTCAAAGCTTGGGGTAGCACCGACGTGGATGAGGCGCGGCGCTTGGTCGATGTCTGTTTGGACGCCGGCGTCAACATCTTCGACACCGCCGACATCTACTCGGACGGACTCTCAGAGCAGATACTCGGTCAGGCCATCCAAGGCAAACGGAATCAGCTTCTGATCTCTTCAAAGGCCACCTTCGCCCGCGGAAAGGGCCCAAACGATCTCGGGTCGTCGCGCTATCACCTCATCGAAGCGTGCGAAGCGAGCCTTTCCCGCCTCGGTACCGACTATATCGACATCTACCATATGCATGGCTTCGATGCGCTGACGCCGATCGAAGAGGTGCTGTACACGCTTGACACGCTGGTACGCAGCGGCAAAGTCCGCTACATCGCCTGCTCCAACTTCTCCGGTTGGCACCTGATGAAGTCCCTTGCGACTTCCGACCGGTTCGGCTGGGCGAAGTATGTTGCCCATCAGGTCTACTACTCATTGATCGGGCGCGACTACGAGACGGAGCTGATGCCGCTAGGTCTCGATCAGAAGATCGGGGCATTGGTGTGGAGTCCGCTTGGTTGGGGACGGCTCACGGGCAAGTTGCGGCGCGGAGCGCCGCTGCCCGCGCAAAGCCGATTGCATGCGACTGCCGATAAGGGTCCGCCCGTCTCAGACGAGTACCTGTTCAACGTAGTCGATGCCCTGGACAAGGTGGCCGCCGAAACCGGCAAGTCGGTGCCGCAGATCGCTCTCAACTGGCTGCTGCGTAAGCCGACCGTATCGTCGGTCATCATCGGCGCGCGCAACGAAGAGCAACTGCGTCAGAACCTGGCGGCAGCGGACTGGTCGCTCACCTCCGATCAGGTGAAGCAGCTCGACACCGCGAGCGAACAGGTTCTTCCCTACCCTTACTGGCATCAGCGTCAATTCGCAGAACGCAATCCACCACCACCGGCGGAGCGCTAGAGCGCGGCATTCCGCGCAGCCACCCGCGCGACGCTGGACCAATCCTGATCGTACTGACCGGCTGCCACCCCGGCCAGGTGAAGCAGCTCGAGACCGCGAGCGAACAGGTTCTTCCCTACCCTTACTGGCATCAGCGTCAGTTCGCAGAACGCAATCCGCCACCACCGGCGGAGCGCTAGAGCGCGGCGTTGCGCGCAGCTACGCGCGCGACGCTGGACCAATCCTGATCGTGCTGACCGGCCGCCACCGCGGCCAGGAACTGATCGCGGATCAAGCTGGCGATAGGCATCGGGGATGCGCACTCGCGAGCTGTGTCGAGCACCAGGCCGATATCCTTCAACCCGAGCGTGAGAGCAAAGCCGGCGGGTTCGAAGCACTGATCGGCTATCATCCCACCATAGTTAGCGTAGACCGGCGAGGCAAACAGGGCGTTCATGATCTCGAGGAATAGGTGCGGCTTGACCTCGGCTTTGCGCAGCGTGGCGAAGGCTTCCCCAAACGTTTCGAGCGTGCTGGCAATCATGAAGTTGCCACACAGGTTTACGGCGTTGGCCTGCCAAGGCTCGGGGCCGGCGACGAAGGTCTGGCGTCCGATGGCGTCGAGCAACGGGCGGCAACGGTCGATCTCCGCTTGAGGGCCGCCGACGGCGACGAGGAGCTTCTTCTGTTCCGCGGCATCGGGACGCCCAAACACCGGGGCACTCAGATAGGCCTGCCCGCGTCGGGCATGCTCCCCCGCGAGGCGGCGTGCAAGCGCTGTGCTGATGGTGCTGGACGAGATGTGGACGGCTCCCCTGGGGAGCCCGGTAGCCAAGCCGTCGGGTCCGAGGGCAATGTCGCTCACGGCAGTGTCGTCCGCGAGCATCGTGAAGGCGGCATCGCACTCCCGAACGGCGTCGGCCGGCGAACTCGCTACCACCGCTCCATCTTCCACCAACGCCTCCGCCTTATCCTGCGTGCGGTTGTAGACGGTGACAGCGAAACCGGCGCGCAGCAGGTTGCGCGCCATACCGGAACCCATCCGGCCAAGTCCGAGGAAAGCGACTCTCATGCTTATCAGGATAGAAGAGCTACCGGCCGCTAAGCGGGAAGTTGGCCGTACCTCGCAGCTTCCAGCTTTCGGCACTCATGTCCGCGAGGTGAGCGGTGGCGGCATGGAAGCTGCGCTCGATCAGACCGGCGGGTTGCGATACGGCGAGCTTCAGTCTCGCTCCAGGTGGTGCGGTCACGGGTTCCGTACCCACCGGGTTGAACTCGAAGGCGTAGGAGGCTTGGTGAACGGGGCTGAGCACGTACGGGAGGATGGACTTGGCGGAGTCTCCGCTAGCGGATACTCCTTGTGACATCCGCCACACCGGGTTCCCGTTCACATCGATGATCGACGCCCTGATGCGCGTCCCAGAGGCCGGCTCGAGCTCCGCGCACTGCAGCATCAACTGGATGACGCGCCTTCCACCAGCGGGGAAGGCCAAGGCGGTGCACCGCTGGCGAGCGATCAGGAGCGTTGCGCCGCGCTCAGTCAAGGACGTATACAGGTCGGGCAAGCGCCGGTAGGCGTGGAGATACAACGTTCCGCTCAGGGTTGCCGACTCGTTGCTGTGTTGTTCGAGCACGTCCGGCGGAAGCGTGCCGAAGCGAAGGAACTGATCGGCATTGCCGTCGAACTCCGGCAACTGCACAGGACTGAGCGCGACCTTGGCAGAGCCAACGCGGAGTTCGGCTGAGCCCCGCAGGACCTGGAGCGAGAGACCTTCCGGAACGTCTGTAGCGCGGAAAGGGAGCAGTACCGCATTCATGGAGCTCCTGGCGGTGAACGCTTGCGAGTCCCCCTCCAGCACGGCGTGGGAGACGTCGGCGACTGGGAAGAGCCGAACAGTTCCGAGATCGGAAGTAGGTCGCTCAAGCCAGTCCCTCATGCCCCATGTCACGCTCCAGGGAAGCAGGAGCAGGAGCCCTGCTCCGAGCAGGCCGGCGATGCCGATGATGCGGCTGCGCGCCGTGTCCCTTGTCCGGTACTGGTTCGCGACGATCACGACCGCACAGACGGAGGCGCCGAGCATGCTCGCCAGGAATGGCACGCTTCCGAGGAGTCCCCAATCGGCGTTACGCGGGAGGGCCATCTGGAGGAAGAGGAGCACGTAGATGGCGAGAACGGCGAGCGCCAAGCCGGTGAACCGGGCGAAGGTCGCAGTGAGGACGGCAACAGCGGCAACGCACGCCAGCAGCAGCGCGAGCTCGATGTCCTTGCCCAGGATCACCGCCACTGCGGAGGAACCCGAGAGACCGAACCGCTGGACGACGAAGAGATCGTGGAGCAGCAGGGGGAGGATCACGAAGAGCCCCACCGCCATAGCCTTGGCACCGACGAGCGAGCCACGCGAGTAGGGCCGCGTGAGCCAGAAGGCGTCCGAGCCGACCAACGGCTCTTCCTGGATCACGACTGCTACGCAGAGCACCCAGGCCACGGGCAACAGGAGTGAGCCGAGCACGGCGATGATGGCGAGGATGCCCCACAACCCGATTGCGGAGTACCCGGCATCGGGGGGCATGAGCGCCTGCCAGGCATGTGCCGCAGTGAAGCCGATCAGCAGCAGCCACAGCGGCCAGAAGCGGGCGAGATCCTTCCGGAGGATGTGTCCGGCTTGCCTCATACGGAAGCGTCCTCCTTGCCCGCGAGCGACTTGAAGATGGCGCGGAGGGTCATGGGGCGGACCTCCCACAGCTGGCAGCCCGGCAGCGCCGCTTCGACGTCCGGCGCGAGGGTGTCTTCGCGATAGCGGCTGACCACGAAGCGGGTCAGCCGGCCGGCAGTGCGGGGTGGGGACCATCCCTCGGGCCAGCGCCCGGGCGGAGGACACGGCCCGGTCACCTCGACCTCGCGGTAGCGGGCTTGGAGCGTGGCCAGCTCTTCGGAGACGCGGAGCTCACCGCCGTCGAAGTAGCCGATGTGGCTGGCGACCGACTCGATCTCGGAGAGGTCGTGGGAGCTGACGAAGACGGCCCACTCGGTCTCGGCGGAGACCTCGAGGACGGCTTCGATGAACTCGTCGCGCACCACCGGGTCGAGTCCGCTGAAGGGTTCGTCAAGGATCAGCAGTTGGGGGCGATAGGCGATCGACGAGACCAGAGCCGTCTTCATCCGCATGCCGCGCGACAGGTTCTTCAGGCGCGTGTCGCCGGGCAGGTGGAAGCGGCTGAGGAGGCTCTGCTCGAGCTTCGCATCCCACGCGGGGTAGAAGCCGCGGCAGTAGGCCAGGAACTGGGGGATCTTCATCCAACCAGGCAGTTCCTGGTTCTCGGAGACGTATCCAATGCGCTGGAGAGCGGGTGGGGCGAGATGCCGGGAGTCGACGCCCAGCACCGCGGCGCGTCCACCAGACGGCGCGAGGATGTTCATGAGCAGCTTGATGGTGGTTGTCTTCCCCGCTCCATTAGGGCCGATGAAGGCGTAGATCGATCCCGAGGGCACGGAGAGATCGAGGTGGCGAACCGCCTCCACCTTCCCGAATCGCTTGTGCAGCCCTTCTGTGACGATGGCAGGGTTCATGGCTTCTCCAACCTGTTCCAATGACGTTCCAATGCGGCGACGACGTCCGCCAGAGTCATGCGTAGCTTCATCGCTTCGACGACCAGGTGCTCGAGTTCGCGGCCGAGCAGCTGGCCGCGCTCGCGAGCCGTGGAGGCGGGCAGGCGCGCGGCGACGGTGCCGATTCCGGGGTGGACTTCGAGCAACCCTTCCGCGACCAGCTGGTTCACCACCTTGTGGGCGGTGTTGGGGTTGATCTTCAACTCCTGGCTGAGCGCGCGCACGGAAGGGAACTTGTCGCCGGGGGCGATCTGCCCGGAGACGAGGGCCTTCTTGACCGCATACACGACCTGCTCGGAGATGGCGACGCCGGGCTGGAAATCAACCCGAAACGGAATCACAGGCGTACTATATCAGATAGTACAGCTAGCTTACCGCACGCGCGGCGTTTCGAGGACCATGCCGAGGCCGTCGAGCAGGATCCAGGTGGCGCGCTCGTAGTTCACGTAGGCCTCCTGGTAGGTGACGAAGGCGTTCAAGAGCGCGCTCTCGGAGCTTGCCAGACGGTTTTGGGAGTCGAGCACTTCGAAGGCGGTGATAGTGCCGAGCTCATACTTCTGCTGTTCGGCTTGGACGTTCTTGCCGGCGAGATCGCGGGCGGTGGTCGCGGCGTCGATGGTGGCGTTGGCGAGTTCGAGCGCGTTGATGGCCTGGCGCACGTCGAGGGTGATCTGCTGTTGCACCTGGCGCTCGGTGTAGCGGTCGCGCACCTTATTGACCAGCGCGTCGGAGAGGTTCGCGCGGGCGGTGCTGTTGCGGAAGGGAAGGGTCAACTGGACGCCGCCGCCGTAGCTGGGGTAGTTGAAGCCGAGGAGCTGTCCGAGGTTCGATCCCAGACCTGTGCCGGTGACGACGGGGCTGGTGGTGGAGCCGACGAATAACGGGACCTGGTTGCCGCTGAGGCTGTTGGACGCGAGTTGCGCGGTGAGATCCAGCTTGGGTTTGAGCAGGTCGCGCGAGAGGCGCGCATTGATGTCGTCGACGTTGATGCGGCGGCGCGCGGCGCTGGCAGTCGGCCGGACACGCATCGCTTCAGCGAGCGCCTGGTCGAAGGGATGCACCGAGGACTTGGGCGGCAGCGCGGAGGGATCGTCATCGAGGACGAGCTCGATGCCGCGCGTCTCCGGCGTGAGATCGGCTCCGATCAGGCGACGCAGCCCATCGAGCGCCACCTTGTAGGTGTACTGCGCCTGAACCAGATCGCGATTGCGTTCGGCAACCTGCGTCTCGGACTGGAAGATATCTAGGGAAGCAAGGGCCCCGAGGTCGAGCGCCTGCTTGTCGCGCGCATAGGACTTCTGCGCCAGGTCCACAGTCTGCTGTTCGACCTTGATGTTGTCGCGGTCGCGGACCGCCTCCCAGTACTGGTTGGCGGCGGCAGAGACGATGTCGGCGATGCTCTCCTGACTGACTTCGGACGTGATGATCAACTGGGTGCGCGCGATTTCGAGCGGGCCCTTGTATTGGATATTGGTGCGGTTCTGGATGAGCGGCTGCGCGAGGGTGACGTTGAGCGTGCCCAGCAGGTTCGGGTTGTAGAAGAAGTAGGACGGATACCCGGTGACATCGCCAATCACGGTCTCGCTCGAGAAGGCATTGCTGGAACTCCGTACGGCATTGAACTGGACGGTGAGGGTTTGGCCAGTGGGGAAGAGCTGCTGGTAATTGAGGAACGATGTCTGACTGAGTTCGGAGAGGGTGCCGGAGCTGGTCTCGCCCGTCTGGTCCTGCGAGATGCTGCGGAGCGCGGTGAAGCCGAGTGAGAGCAGCGGGTCGGTGGCGTTATGCGCGGCGATGATGGAGTTGGCGGTGGTGTAGACATCGAGGCGCGCGAGGTTGATCTCGGTCGAGTTGCGGAGCACGAGTTCCAGGAAGTCGCGCAGGCGGAGGTGGAGCTTGCCGTCCACCACGCGTTCGGTGATGCCTTGCACAGGCCGGACATCGACAGTCTTGGGGTTGAAGCGGCGATCGAGCCAGTCGCGCATGGGAACCGAAGCCGGGAGCACAGGCGACGGGATCAGCAGACAAGTCAGGATAACCGCGAGGAGTCTATTCATAGCGAAGGGCCTCGATGGGATCGATGCGGGACGCTTTTCTAGCGGGATAAATGCCGAAGACGACGCCGACGCTCACGGAGACTCCGAAGGCGATGACGATGGACGAAGGGGTGACGATGGTCTTCCATTCGGCGGCGCGCGCGATGAGCCAGGAGAGGAAGTAGCCGAAGGCGATGCCCACCACGCCGCCGCCGATCGAGATCAGCACGGACTCGAGCAGGAACTGGCGGACGATGTCGCCGCGGCGGGCGCCGATGGCGCGGCGAATGCCGATCTCGCGGGTGCGTTCCAGCACGGTAGCGAGCACGATGTTCATGATGCCGATGCCGCCGACCAGCAGAGAGATAGCGGCGATGGCGACCATGACATAGGTGAAGATGGACTTGCGAGCGCTGCTGCTCGGCCAGCAGCTCGGCGGGAATGGTGACGGTGAAATCCTGCGTGTTGTGATGCGTGGAGTTGAGAATGGCCGTGACGACCTTGGCCGACGTCGGTGCTGTCGGCATCCGGTTTGAGGCGGATATCGACGCCATCCAGTTCGTCTTTGAGACCGCCGCCCATGTCCCAGAAGCGGTATTGGAAGGTATTGAGCGGGACGTAGATGATGTTGTTGGGATCGAGACGCCTGCGGCACCCGCGCCGGAGCTGACCTGTTCCGGCAGCACCCCGACGACCTGCAGCCAGGTGTCGTTCACCTTGACGTACTTGCCGATGGCGGAGCCGTAGCCGAGGAGGGCGACCTTGGCGCCTTCGCCGAGGACGCAGACGGCGGCGCTGGCCTTATCACTGGTCGGCGTCGAAGGACTTGCCTTCGGCGAATCGCCAGTTGTGGATGGTGGCCTAGGCGGGGCGCACGCCATAGATCTCCGGCATATCCTGCGAGGGCTTGGGCAGCACCCGCGCGGGATGCAGGCTGCGGCGCGCGGAGATCAACTCGACGGAGTCGACGTTGGCTTCAAGGATGCGCACGTCGCGCTCGGTGAGACCGGGCGAGGAGCGGCGGCGCTGCTGCAGTTCCTGATCGCTGGTGGCCGGCCGGGATTCGATGAGCAGATTGCGGACGCCGAGCTGTTCGATGAAGCGCAGGGATTCCTCGCGCGCGCCGGCGCCGATGGCGAGCATCCCGATGACCGCGCCGACGCCGAAGATGATGCCGAGCGCGGTCAGCACGGTGCGGGTCTTCTGCGCCCACAGGTTCTGGGCGGCGAGGCCGAAATCGGAGAGATAGCGGCTGCCGATCATGGGGCTTTGGGCAGCGACTGCATCGCTCCTCCGTTGGAAGGGGCCTTCTTCTTGGCCATCTCCATCGGATCGGCGAGCGCGACCACCTGACCTTGACGCGAGTCCGGCGACCACGACGCGCGTTTCGCTTGCGGCGGACCAGCTTGACGTCGCTGGGAGTGAACGTCTTGCCGGAGCGGAGGTAGACGAACTTGCGGCCATCGCTCTCAAACAGCGCCTGCGCGGGCAGCCACAGCACGTCGCGCAACTGCTCCGTGGTGACCACGATCTGGGCGCTCATGCCGGGGCGCAGTTCGGGAGTCGGGTTATCGAGCGCGATCTTGCATTCGAAGTGGCGGTCCCAAGGCGGCCCAGAGGTTCCGCCGAGTTCCTTCACGTGACCGGTGAAGACGCGGTCGGGGACGGCGATGATGGTGATGGCGACCTGTTCGCCGATGGCGACATGGCCGCGGTCCAGTTCACCCAATCGTCGCGCCGATCTCCCAGCTGGTCAGGTCGGGGATCTCGGCCACGGCCATGCCCGCGCGAACAGAGTCGCCGAATTGGTATGGCGGCAGGGTCTTGCCCGAAGATAGAACTGATTGCCGGAGTGTTCTGCTTGAGCGAGACGTAGCCGGCGCGGTGCGCGCGCAGCGTCATGGCGTCGATATTCTGCCCGCGCGGTTGCGGCCTGCGCTTCGGCTTTGCCCCGGCCGGCTTCCTGCATGGCGATGGCGGCGTCATTGGTGGCCTTGCGATTGGCCAGGTTCTGCTGCAGCTGATTGAGGTGATCTTGCGCGGCTTCGAGAGCCAGATCGTTCTGGCGGGCGGTGATGGAGGGAAGCAGCGGATTCTTGCGGACGTCGAGATCGGCCAGCTTTGACGTCGGCTTCGGCCTTGAGGAGCGCGTAGCGGTCTTCCTCCGGCGTCGGCGTCGCGCTGGGCTTTGGCCTGGAGCAGGTGCTGTTCAGCCTCGGCCAGATCGGCCTGGGCTTCTTTGAGCTTGTATTCCTGCTCAGTGGTATCGAACTGGACGACGACGTCGCCGGCTTTCACCTGTTCGCCGGTCTTCGCCGAGGCTGGTGATGTGCATGTCGCTGCCGCCGGTCAGCGGCGCGGTCAGGACCTCGGAGTTGCCGCCGCGGAGTTCCCCTTCGGCGGTGACCGAAAGGCTGATGTCGCCGCGTTGAACGACGGCGGTGGGAACGACTACGTCTTTGGTGGCGGTGATGGCGCGGTAAGCGCGCATGCCTCCCCAGATTGCCCCGCCCGCGACTAGCAGGAGCACAGAACGTGGTCACCAGGCGACGCCGCCATCTCCACAGACGCCGGGATGCGCGCGCGGCGATGGGTGGACGGCGAATGGGCGGCGCGGGCGTAGGCGGGACAGGGGTAACGACCGAACTCATGGTTTCTCCTTGGGCGGCTCGGAGAGAGCGACGAGACTACCGGCGGGGATACCTTCGACGGCGATCTCATCCGGGTTGCGCGCCTTCACGGTGACTTCGGTGGGGACATACCGTTCCTGCGTCTTGATGTAGACGGCGGGCTTGCCGTGAAGCGTGAACAGCGCCTTGGCGGGGATGCTGATGGCGTTGGGGATCTTCGATTCCACGACGTCGCTGGCGGCGTTCATGCCGGGGCGCATGCGCGGGTCGGGGGATTCGATGGAGGCGTAGGATTTGAAGCTCCGGGTGGGCGGCCATTCGTCGAAGCTCTGCTCCGTGAGAGGAGTGATGGCGGAGAGCCTGGCATGTGATCACCTTCTCCGGGAAGGCGTCGACGTGCACCAGCACAGCGTCCCCGACGTTGATGCGGCCGCGATCGACTTCTTCGACCTTGCTCTCCATCTGGAGCGTGGAGAGATCGGGCACTTCGGCGAGGGCTCCGCCCGGCACGGCATGGTCGCCGATCTTGAAGGGCTGCGCGTTCATCCAGCCCTGCGAGTAGTTGGGCAGGTAGTTGATGATGCCGTCAAGGGGCTATGAATGCTCCATCATGACCAGACGCCGCTTGGTCAGCTCGACCTGGGACTGGGCTTCATCGCGCAGCCGCGCGAGGGACGCGGTCTTGGCTTCGTCGGACTTGCTTGTGAAGCATGGCCGCGGCCTGCTGCACTTTGAGCTTCTCCTCCGAGAGGCCGAGATCGATCTCGCTTTCCTGACCCTGGATGGCGCTGACGATGGCCTGTTTGGAGGCTTCGAGCTTGGCCTTTTCGACCTGGTAGGTAGCGGCCTGGAGGTCGAGCTTGTCCTGTTCGGCGGTGATGCGGGCCTGGGCGACGGCCTGGTCGAGCGAGGCTTGGGCCTGGGTGAGCGCGGCTGTCTTCTCTTTCAGTTCCTGCTGCGAGCGGCTGGGATCGAACTTGATGACGATTTCACCGGCCTTGACGGGTCCGCCGGCGGGGGCCAGCCAGACGATCTGAAGATCCGGCACATCGAGAGGCGCGGTGAGTTGGACGGAGCGGTGGGCGCTGAGTTCCCCACGGCAGTGCACGAGCACGAGAAAGTCGCCCTTACGGGCGGCGGCAGTGGGGAGATCGAGAGCGGTGGTGTGGTGCGATCTGCCGGAGGGCAAAGCCGGAACCGGCGAGGACCAGGAGAATGACACCGGCGCGAATCCAGAGCCGGGTGCGGCGGCGGCTCAATGGGCGACCTCCGCGGGAACGACTATATCGATGGCGGCCGAGAGATCGGGCAGAAGGTGGCGATCGGTTTCGTCGAGGCGGAACCGGGCGGAGAAGGTCTTGATCGAGCTGCCGAGCGGCGCGGTGGCGACGGGGCTGGCGGAATCGTAGTGGGCTTTGAAGGCGAGTCCCGGGAAGGCGTCCAGGTGGACGACGGCTTGAGCTCCGGGTATCAGGATGGCTCCATCCGGCTCACCGACATCGACGTGGACTTCCATTTCGGACGGGTCGAAGACGCGCATGAGGGGGCTGCCGGGCCAGAGCTGATCACCTTCCTGGGCGTGGCCCCGGGAGCCTTGACGCCAGACGCTTTCGAGGGCGACCATGCCGCCGATGCGCGCGCGCAGCTCGAGCTTGTCGGCGTTACTCTTCTGGCGTTCGACGACGACCTTTTGACGGTCGCGCTGGAGTTCCAGGATGCGACTTTCGGCCGCTTCGGCGAGGTCATGTGCATGATTAGACCGCTCCAAGCTGGCCACATGTTCCCGCGCGTCATCAAGTTTGACCTTGTTTTTCTGCTGGTCGATTTCGCTGAGGATGGGACCTTTCCGGATTTCGATTTCGGCCTTGTGGAGATCGGCCTCGGCCTGCTGGAGATCGGAAGCTCGCTTTTCGGCGTTGTTGCGATGTTCGGCGGCCTTCTGTTCGACCTGGTGTTTCAGATCGTCGTACTTGGCTTCGCCTTCGCGGAGGAGCTTCAGTTCATTGGTGCGGTCGAATTCAGCGAGGATCTCACCGGGTTTGACTATAGATCCGTTGGGGATGAGCTTGGCGAGGGTGAGATTGCCGCCAGCGCCTTCGATCCGCGGCACCTGGACGGCAGTCACATTGACCGCCTGGATGGTTCCGGTGGCGCGGACGGTATGGGGCGAGGGAGCCGGAGCGGAAGCGGCGAGCGCGGGGAGGGCACAAAGGATCGAAAACAGGACGTGGCGCGGCAAGTTGCTTCTCCCTTCGAGGGGCTTCGCTTCGTGAGAGTAAGACGATGGAGACGGGATTTTCGTTGGTGCAAATCGCACGGTCTTACTTTGACACCCCTTCGGACCCCTCAGTAAGGTGGAGGCACGATGAAACTGAGTATGGCGGGGATGATGGGGCTGGCTTGCGCGCTGGCCGGGATGGCGGCGCCGGGCGGAGGCACGTCCGGAACTCATGGACTGACTGAGGTGTTCCACGATAACGAGTTTCAGTTTACGGGCGTGAGCATTTCGAAGACCGGACGCCTGTTTGTGAACTATCCGCGGTGGTCCGACCATTATCAGAACGCGGTGGTGGAGGTGAGCAAGGACGGATCGGCGAAGCCCTTCCCCGACGAGTCGTG
Organism: Bryobacterales bacterium; assembly: GCA_963738525.1. Classification (GTDB taxonomy): domain Bacteria; phylum Acidobacteriota; class Terriglobia; order Bryobacterales; family Bryobacteraceae; genus Bog-113. Next base: position 632,356 of record CAVTXC010000006.1, on the reverse strand, counting down.
GAACCGCTGGGACAACCAAATTCCTACGGCAGGCAAGCATTTCGTATGCGTCCAGAGCATTGTGGTGGACGATCAGGACGCGCTGTGGATTTTGGATCCGGCGGCGCCGCTGCTGGGAACTGTGGTGCCGGGCGGAGCGAAGTTGGTAAAGGTAGATCTGAAGACGAACCAGGTCACGAAGGTGATCCTGTTCGGCCCAGATGTAGCCAAACCGAACAGCTACCTGAACGACATCCGGTTCGACAACAAGCGAGGGGTTGGTTACATAACGGACAGCGGCGCGCCGGGAATCGTGGTGGTGGATTTGAACAGCGGCAAAGCGCACCGGGCGCTGGATGGCCATCCTTCGACGAAGGCGGATCCGAACCAGCAGATCGTGATCGACGGGAAGCCGGTGCTGGGGCCGACGGGGAAGCCGCCGACGTTCAACTCGGACGGAATTGCGATCTCGCCTGACAAAGAGTGGTTGTATTACCAAGCGCTTACCGCGGCGACCCTGTATCGAGTGAAGACGAGCGTATTGCGGGACCCGAATGCGAGCGCGGCGACAGTGGGCAGCGCGGTGGAGAAGGTAGCGACGACGTTTCCGACCGATGGGCTGTGGATGGATCCGCAGGGGCGACTCTACCTGACGGGATTGCAGCAGAAAGCAGTGATGCGGCGGCTGCCGAACGGGACGATGGAGACAGTGGTAAGCGATCCACGATTTGAATGGCCGGACACGTTCACGCAGGGTGCGGACGGTGCACTTTACGTGACGACTTCGCACATCAATGAGTCTCCGCAGTACAACAAGGGCAAGAGCGTACGGAAGCTGCCATATACCGTTTTCAAGCTGCAGCCCTAACGTGGTTTCTCCGCGGGGAGGCATCGAGCGGTTTGTTGTACCACGAGAAGGGCGTAGTTTCGCTTGAATTCTTAGCGGCGTTGACTAACTTGGGCGATGTTGGGCGCCGACTGGGCAGAGGCGGAAGACTGTGTGGGCGTGGTGTGCGAAACAAAGCCACCGGGCCGGCGGAGGGAGAATTCGCTCGCGGCGTTGGCTTTCTGTTCTTCGATCTGCTTGACGCGGAACTGCATCAGGCGGGTGAGCATGCCTTCGAGCGCGTCCTTCTCTTTGAGCAGCGCATTTTCGTGGCGGCGGAATTGGGAAAAATGGCGGGCGTTGGCGCGCCAAGCGGCGGCTTCGGCTAGTCCACGGCGGACTTCGAGATCTTCTTCATCGGCGAAGGTCGCGAGATTTTCGCGGATGCCGAGGGAGAGGAGATTGGTTTCGGCTTTGCGGATGCGGTCGAGACGCCACTCACACTCCTGGAGTTCGGCGAGAAGTTTGTTTTCGAGTTCGGTATCGGGACGCCAGACGCGGCGGAGCGATTCGCCGAGCTCAATGAACTTGTCTTTGTCCTCGTGCGGGAGCAGGACGGCTTTGGCGCAGACGCCGTGCTTCAGGGCGTTGAAGCGGACTTTCTCTTTGCCGGCGTCGGTGACGGGGCCGGTGGAGTGCTGGGCGTTGGCAAGGTTGGTGGCGGCGCGAGCGGTGGAAGGGGTGGTGGTCGTGGGCGTCATGTGTATGAAGTCTCTTTCTGAGTTCAACGTACAGGACGGATGTGCGGCTGGGGGCCGGCGAAGAGCCTAAGTGTCTTTGTTTGCCGCGCGAAATAATTCTAAATTTCTGTTACCGCCAGGGAGGATGCGCGGGACTGCCTCGAAACCGGGGAGGAGTTCAAGGCGAGCCGCGGACAATACCGCCGAGGATCTCTGCTTGTCTCTTCCCGGGGGTCGCGCGTTCGATCCGAGCACATTACATGGAGCCGGTTAACCGCCGGCCATGCAATTCCTACGACGGAGACTGCTATGGAGATTTATCTCCATCCGACCTGCAAGCCAACTCGCCAGCATCGCTATAGCCCGCGGCAGCGATGCCGAATTGGTCGCACGTGAAGGCATCGAGCGCTTTGTTTCTGCGGGAGGTCGAGAAGGATAGGTTTCCGCCGATCTTGCCCGTATGCTTTCATCCCGATAGATGAAGTTTCGCTGGCCACAGGAAGCAGCGGCTGACTAAGAGCGCATCACCGATTACCTGTTCGAAAAGACGCCGAACACGCGCCAAAGCTAGTTCAGCACTCTTCGACTTCGACAGCGCTGCTTCTGTTTCCTCAACGAGGTCGCCCCGGCAAAAGGCCCGGAACGCGCGAGCTGGTGCTATCGCGGCTGCCTTACGTGTCGTGTGTCGCGTCGAAGTAGAAATGATCCAGGTCCTCCGCATCCTGCACGATGCGCAAAGGGGACCGTAGGGACTCCGAGCGGGCTGTCATCTTTTGCTTGGTATGCCTGAAAACGGGAGCCGCGGCACTGCGTAAGTTCTCCACGCGAGCGGGTTCGACTCACTGCGTTAGGGATCGTCGGGAAGATCGAGACACAAACAGCGCAGAATGAAGCGCTGCATTCAAGTTCACAGCCGCATGCCCGCCGCCTCCCCTCGACTATCTACAAAGGGGGGCCCGTTGTGGAGGACGGCCGCGTCACCGGTGCGGGAGTTGCGGCGGGGACCGCCCTCTCGCGTTGTGGAGCGGCCAGATGGTGTTCGGCGGTTTTGTATGGAGTGAGCCCGCCCTCCGGCGACGTTTACCTCGGGTCTGGCGCTGATGAGTTCGGTTGCGGTGCTGGCGTGCTTCCGTCCGGCGCTGTGGGCGATCCGGAAGTTGATCCGGCACGAACACTGCGGGAGGAAAGCCGCGAGGGGTGGGTTCGGCGATAATGGGCACTCGGAATCCGCCTATGACAATTCGGTTTACGTGCACATTGACAGCGCTGTTGATGGCTTCGATGCTTCGGGCGCAATCGGACGCAACCCCGCCGCAGCCGCCGGTGGCGAATCGCATCGATCATCGCGAGACGCGACAAGGCGCGGTGGTGGTGGACAACTATTTCTGGCTGCGCGAGAAGCAGAATCCGGAAGTCTCCAAATACCTTCAGGCTGAGAATGCCTATACGGCGGCGATGACAAAGGATTTGAAGCCTTTCGAAACGCGCTGTACCGGGAGATGCTGGCGCGCGTGAAGCAGACGGATCTTTCGGTGCCTTACCGAAAGGGCGACTACTTCTATTACGCGCGCATGGTGGAGGGCAAGCAGTATCCGATCCACTGCCGTAAGAAAGGGAGCCTGGACGCGCCGGAGGAGATTCTGCTCGATCAGAATGCGATGGCGAGCGGGCTGAAGTTTTTGGCGATCGAGGACATGGAGGTCAGCGACGACGGGAACCTGCTGGCGTATACGACCGACAACACCGGCTTCCGGCAGTACACGCTGCATGTGAAGGACCTGCGCACAGGGGCGCTGCTGCCGGATACGGCGGAGCGGGTGACTTCCGTGGCGTGGTCTTCGGATAACAAGACGCTGTTTTTTGGAACCGAAGACGCGGTCACGAAGCGCGCGGACTTTGTCTTCCGGCACGTGCTAGGGGCGACGGGGAAGGACGAGGTGTTCCACGAGAAGGACGAGTTGTACAACGTGGGCGTCGCACGCACGCGGGACAAGAAGTGCATTTTGGTGGGGAGCTTCGCCAAGAACTCGACGGAGTGGAGCTGGATTCCGGCGGAGCATCCGGAATCGCGTCTGCAGTTGATTCTGCCGCGCGAGGCGGGACATAAGTATTCGGTCAACCACCGCGACGGGCTGTTCTATATACGGACCAACCGCGGGGCGAAAAACTTCCGGGTGGTGACGACGCCCGAGCGGGATCCGAGCCCGGGGAATTGGAAGGAGTTCCTCCCAGGACAGGACGATGTGCTGATCGAGGGGCTGGATCTGTTCCGGGGATTCGCGGTTTCGAAGGAGAAGACGGCGGCGCTGAACCGCTTCCGGGTATTGAACTTCGCGACGGGCGAGTGGAAGGAGATTCCGTTTGGGGAGCAGGTGTATGCGGCGGATCCGGCAGCGAACCCGGAGTACGACACGAACATTTTCCGGTACACGTATCAGAGTCTGTTGACACCGCCGAGCGTGTACGACTACGACATGGGGACGCGGCAATCGACGTTGTTGAAGCGGCAGGATGTGCTGGGTGGATACGATCCGGCGCAATACGAATCGGAGCGGCTGTGGGCGACGGCGCGGGACAACGTGAAGGTGCCGATTTCGATCGTGTACAAGAAGGGTGTGAGGAGGGATGGAAGCGCGCCGCTTTTCCTTTACGCTTATGGGTCGTACGGCTTCGGAATGTCGGCGACGTTTTCGAGCGAGCGATTGAGTTTGCTCGATCGCGGGATGGTCTATGCGATCGCGCATATCCGCGGCGGCGACGAGATGGGCGAGGGCTGGCATGACGACGGGATGCTGATGAAGAAGACTGGGGCTTCACGCCGCGGCTTTGCCGTCCGTATCGCGCGCAGACGAAAGGGAAGGAGTCAAGTACATCCGGCGCAACTTCCTGTGCGGGTTACAGGGACGTGAGCCATCGAGCCTCGCCGATCTCAACGGCGAGCTGCGCCGGTGGGTGGCGGAAGTCGCGAACCGGCGAGTCCATGGAACGACTCATGAGCAAGTGCTGCTGCGCTGGGATGAAGACCAGTTCGCGATGCAACCGGTCAACGGTCGATCGACCTCCCTATCCGTACGTAGATGAAGAGCAACGCAAAGTGGCACGCGATGCCTATGTCTCCTGGCTCGGCAGCCGCTACTCAGTGCCGTGGATCCAGACGCAACGCCGCAGGGGCCGGTCACGTGAACAGGCGAACGTTGACCGCCACCGAACGTTTTTGAAAGCGTGATGCTGTTGGGATCCACGAAATCGCTGGTGGGCATGGGAAATCAGGGTATATACTTATCTAACCCTTTCAAGTTAGATTGGCAGCTAGGAAATATTTGTGCATCGCAATGTCGTTGTTCTTATGTTCTCGGGAACGCTTTTAGCGGCAACTCCCTCCAAACAAGTTCCTTCGAAGCCGTTAGTTGTGAACGCCGGACCCTCAATAAGCCAGGTAAACTGGTCCATCAACTGTGGCCTTTGGCGGACCGACTCTGGCTTTCAATCAACGATCCAGATTAAGAACAGGCTGGTCACGGGGTCATCTACTGCAACGCCAGTTTTTATTCATGGCAGATGGGACAGAGTACGATTTGCCGCCAGTTACCCTCTCGGCAGCCGGGGTTGCAACCGTCAGCATCAATGACGTGGCACACCATTAGTGACGAAACCCGTTGTTACTTCGATCCCCCAACCCATCAACCCTACCTGGATGATCAATGTTACAAACCCCCAGGCAGAATCTTGCAATTGAAAGGAGAGAAATAATGACATTATTCAAACTAGTCACATGCGTGACCGTCGGTTGTTCCTTGTATGCGCAAACACTGAATCAAACAGAAAATCTTCCTGAAGCAAACGGCTTGGAGCTCACATTAACTGGTCCTTCTGCACCTGTGGCAATTGGAACCGAGGCGACTGTTAAGATACACCTGGAGAACAAGTCGGATGTATCCTATCGTCTTGGTGACACGCAAACTGAGTTCGCGTTCGTTCTCGTTCTCTACGATAGCGCTGGCAGCTTAGTACCGTTTACGCAACAAGGTAGATTTATTTGGAAGCATGCGCACTCGGTATGGGGTCCCAATCCGTTCCCCCCAGGGGATAAGATTGATGTGCAGGAAGATCTTTCCAGCATTTTTTCTATTACTAGTCCCGGGGTTTACTTATTAAAAGGCTACAATCGGCTAGTGGAAGGGTTTAAACCTGTGGATTCACAGCCCATAAAAGTAGTATTCGAATCGTCTGTGGGCAGCCCTAAGTAGTGGATTATGAGACGTTGAAGTCTGAGCGTCTCATTCGAAATGGAGCTATGAGATTGCAGCTTAGATAAAAGCGATCGGCGACCTGCAAAGCCTTGGGCCCCTCTTTTATTAACCTCCGCGTATATGCCCGCTTGATCGCGAGAGATCACTTCCACTTCAGGATGTTCTACGAGCCAACGCTGAAACTGCGGGCGGACCGCTTGGCCGAGTAGGGTAGGGGTAAGGGTGGCCAGAACACCTTCTTCGACTTCATCGATTGCGCGGAGTTCCTGGTCAAGGACAAGTGGACGTCGAAGGACCGGCTAGTGATTGAAGGCGGGAGCGCGGGGGGCTTGCTGATGGGCGCGGTGACAAACATGCGGCCCGATCTGTTTCGCGCGGTGCATGCAGCGGTGCCGTTCGTGGACGTGATGAACACGATGCTCGATGCGACGCTGCCGCTGACCGTAGCCGAGTATCTGGAATGGGGCAATCCGAACGAGAAAGGGGCTTACGACTATATGAAGACGTATAGCCCGTACGACAACCTGGAGAAGCGTGCGTATCCGGCGATTTTGGTGACGAGCAGCTTCAACGATAGCCAGGTGATGTATTGGGAACCGGCAAAGTATGTGGCGCGCTTGCGGACGCTGAAGACCGACAGCAATCCGCTGCTGTTCAAGATCAACATGGATCCGGCGGGGCATGGCGGGGCGTCGGGGCGATACGACCGGTTGCACCAGCGCGCGTTCGAATACGCGTGGCTGATGAGCCAGGTGGGGATTACGAAGTAGGCGCGAGGACTTATTCGTAACGCAAGGCGGTGAGCGGGTCGAGGCGCGCTGCCTTGCGCGCGGGAACCCAGCCGGCGAGCACGGAGACGGCAAGGATCAGCAGGACGGCAAGTGAAAGCGTGAGCGGATCCGCCGGGTAAACGTCATAGAGCAGCGAGGTCATGAGGCGGCCTGCCAGGAGAACGGCGGGCACTCCGAGGGCGATGCCGACGACGGACAGGGAGAGCGCCTCGCGCAGGATCATCCAATGAACGTTGCCGCGGGCCGCGCCGAGGGCCAGACGAAGACCGATTTCGCTGGTGCGGCGCGAGACGGTGTAGCCGACGACTCCATACAGGCCGACGGCGATCAGAACAACGGCGAGGACCGCGAAGAAAGAGGCGAGCAGCGCGATGAGGCGTTCGGTGAGGAGCGCCTGGTCGATCTGTTCGGTCAGAGTGACCGCGGGGCCGAGAGAGACGTCTTTGCCAGTTTGGCGGACGAGGGCGCGGACGGCGGATAAGACGGCTTGCTTGTCGGCGGCGGCGCGGATCGCGAGGTGGTAGGAGCCCATCTCCTTCTGCAGACCGGGGCCTGACAGATAGACGGTGGAGGGGTGCGGGTCGCGGAGATCGGTGTAGACGGCATCCGCCACGACGCCGACTATTTGGTAGCTCTCGTCCTTATCGATGCGCAGGATGCGGCCGATGGGGCTTTGATGCGGAAAATAGGCGGCGGCCGCGGTGTGGCTTAAGACAGCGGGTTTTTGCTTTTGATCCACATCGCCGAGGCGGAGATCGCGACCCTGCAGCAGGGGAATGCCAACGGTGCGGAAGTAATCCGGAGCAACGCGGTGCGTATAGAGCGTGCGCTCGCGGGCGGTGAGTTGGGGCCAAAGTTCCGGAGCGAGGTCGTTCCACTCATAGGAGCCCCCCAGGGGCTTCATGTTGGTGAGAGTAGCGGCGCGGACGAAGGGCAGATGCCGCACGGAATCCAAGAGGTCGTAATAGAAGCGGCCGCGCTGTCGATCGGGCAGCGCGTTCTCCGCGGGATCGAGCGGAATGAACACGAGGTTGGCGCGTTCGAAGCCGTTGTTCTGCCACTTGAGGTTTTGGAGCGTGCGCACGAACAACAGTGCGGAGGCGATTAGCAGAAGCGAGAGCGCGATCTGGGCCGAGACCACCAGGCGGCCTAGAGGGAAGCGTGCGGCGCCACGGACGCGGCCGATGCGGGACTGTTTAAGTGCGTCATGGGGATGGAGGTTGGTGCCCTGCAGGGCCGGGAAGATGCCGAACAGAATGCCCGTCGCGACAGCGAGGAGGGCGAGGAAGCCGGAGACGCGCCAATCGGGATGGAGATCGAGAGAGAGGGCGGCGCCTTCGGTAGAGAGGAAGGCGACCAAGGCGTGGGTTGCCCAGAACGCGAAGACGGCTCCAAGCGCGGCGCCGCCGGCGGAGAGAACGAGACTTTCGGTGAGGAGTTGACGGATCAGACGGGCGCGGTTGGACCCGAGCGCCAGACGAACGGAGAGTTCCTTCTGGCGAGCTTCGGAGCGGGACAAGAGAAGGCTCGCGAGATTGAGGCAGGCGATGAACAGGATCAGGCCGGAGATGCGCATGAGGATGAGCAACGGCGCGCGGTATTGCTGAGCGCGCCAGGAATGGCCGGCGAGCGACGGAAAGAGATCGAGCTTCTGGGCGCGAAATTGACGAAGACGGTCGGGTCGCGAGGTGGGGTCTTCCTGGCGTCGCATAACGGACGCGGAGATGGCCTGGAGTTCCGCGCGGCCTTGGTCGATTGTGACTCCGGGCTTGAGCCGCGCGTAGATGGGTAGGAACCAGCTGGTTTTGGACTGGAGCAACTTCCATTCGGGATGGATAGCGGCGTCGGCGTGGATGCTGATGGTGACGGAGGGATCTTCGCCGGCGGCGACGCTCTGGAATTCGCGCGGGGTGACACCGATGACGGTGAAGGGTCTGCGGTTGAGGTAAATGGTGCGGCCGATGACGGAGGGATCGCGATGGAATTCGCTGTTCCAGAAGGCATCGCTGATAACGACCACGAAGGGAGCGCCGGGGATGTCGTCGGAGGGGTTAAGCAGGCGGCCGGCTTGGGGTTGGATGCCGAGCCCGGCGTAGGCTTGGCCGGTGGTGAGGGACTTAATCCAGGTTGCGGGAGTCGACGCCCCATCCCATAGAAGCGTTGCAGCTGGCCCAGACAAAGACGGCGGAGAAGCTGCGCGTGCTGTTCCGGATGTCTTCGAACATGGGATAGGTGAACGAACTCATCAACTCGTCGGCAGAGAGAGTGAATTGGACGAGGCGATCGGGCTCGGGGACGGGAAGCTGCTTCAGAAGAAGTGCGTTGATGAGCGTGAAGATAGCAGCATTGGCGCCGATGCCGAGGGCCAGCGTGAGGATTGCGGAAAGGGTGAATACGGGGCTTTTGCGGAGGATGCGCGCGGCGTAGCGGATGTCGCTCAACGTGGTTTCGATGGAGCGGAACGTCCAGAGTTCGCGGCTGTCCTCCCCGGCGCGGGTGACGTTTCCCATTTCGCGGCGGGCGAGTTGCGCGGCTGCCACGGGATCGAGGCCCGCCTGCTGAGCTTCGCGCTGTTTCATGGCGAGGTGGAAGGCGAGTTCTTCGGCGAGATCGCGTTCAAAGGCCGGTTTTCGGCCGAAGTGACGAATGCGCTGCCAGAAACGATGCATGCGAAACCTCCTATGCCATTTCGAGGACTTTTTGAATAGCGCCGATCATGCGCTGAAACTCCTGGCGCTCGGACGCGAGTTGTTTCCTTCCGGCGGGGGTGAGCGAGTAGTAGCGGGCGCGCCGGTTGTTCTCCGAGGCGCCCCACTCGGCTTGAACCCAGCCGTTTAGAAGCAGGCGCTGGAGCGCGGGATAGAGGGAGCTTTCGCCGACTTGGAGCACATCGTCGGAGACCTGTTTGAGCTGCTGGGCGATGCCGTAACCGTGCATCGAGCCCAGAACGAGAGTGCGGAGGATGAGTAGGTCGAGCGTTCCGGGGAGGAGTTCGGACGAGTTAGATTTCTTTCCCATCGGCTATCGATGGAAGTATGGCGGAGAAGGAGTGTTGTGTCAAGCGCGCGAGTGAGACAAATGCCCGGTTCAGGACCGGAGCATTGCGGTTTCGGGGACGGGCTCGCGCTGACCGTAGACATCCTCATTGAGGAGGTCGAGCGTTTCTTGCAGCGTGAGGTAGCGGATGGGCGCGGTGGACTCGGTGCGCTGAACGACTTCGACGAGTCCCGCGAGCATGGCCTTTTCGAGGCCGGTGATTTCGGGATGGACCAGAATGCCGGCGTCTTCGACGAGCAGGAACGGAGCGCCGGCTTCGAGGAACTCGGAGCCGTGGGACGGCAGAGAGTGTTTCGGGAGAACGGGGACGGACTGTCCGAGGAAGACGGCCTGGCAGGGATAGAGGATCCCGTTTTCGAGGATGCGCCGGGAGTGAGGATCGGTGCCGAGAGCGTGGAGCTGCTCGTCGTCGGGAACGCGCCAATCGGCGGAGCGGGCGGCTTTCTGAAGGGTAGCGGTGTCGGGAGCGGGCGCTGGCCGCGGAGGAACGCCGAGGCGGTGCTCGACTTCGGAGAGGTTACGGAGAGCGGCGTCGCAATTTTCGCCGCAGACGACGAGCCCGTGATTCCCCAGGATGAAGATTTCGGCCCCGGGCGACTGCGCGAGGGTGGCTTGAATTGCGCGCGCGAGAGGGATTCCGGAGGAGACATAGGGCACCCAACCCCAGGCGAGGCCGGCAAGCCGCTCGCAGAGACGGGCGGGCGCATCGTCGCGAATGGCCCAGGCAATGGTGTTGACGGAGTGAACGTGGATGACGACGCGATACGGGAGAACGGCGTGCATGGCCGTTTCGATGGAGGGACGGAGGCGCACGCTCCACTCGGGAGCACAAGCAACGCTCGTGTTCTGACACAAGCAGCGAGCGACTTCGTCGATGGGGATCTCGACGAAGATCTCTTCCGCTTCGGCTTCGGCGAGCCATTTCCCGGAGGCTTTGATCCACAACGATTCCCCGAGCTTAAGGGAGGTGTTGCCGTTGTTGGCCTGCACGTAAAGCGGGTTCCGGCCAAGGTGCGCGGAGACGGCGCGGAGAGGAGCGATGGCGGCGTTCTTCCTGTCGGAATGGTTTGCGAGGCAGCTATTCATCCAGGTAAGTTCTCCTTTCCAGGCGTTTACTGGAGCACCCGCAGGGGTTCGTTGGGGGGCGCTTCCACCGTTTCGTGTTTGCGAGCCTGGCCGATTTTGACGGAGGCGCGGAAGATGGCGCCGACGGGAATGAAGCCGGCGAGTTTATGGGCGGCGACGGCGGCGAGGGCCATCGAGGCGATACAACCGCAGGAGCTGCAATCAGGATTGCCGCCGAACTGGCAGGGGGTGATTTCGGTTTTCAGGTCGGCCGAGATGGTGCGTGTGGTCAGCGCGAACACGCAATCTTCGGGGCTATGCGGCGGGGCGGCGAACTGGCGGATCAGGCCTTCCGGCATTTCCAGTTTGGGGAACTGCTTGCGTAGCTCGCTCATCTCCTGAATGGCCTGGGCGCGTTCGGCACGCGTAAGGATCTCCGGTCCCTCCGCCCCCACTTGCGGGGTGAAGATACTGAACCATACTTTATTGACCTCGGGCCGGGAAGTCCAGATTTCGAGGAATTCTTTCAAGTAGCCGGGCCGTTTCATCATCTGGCCGGTGACGGTGCAGTGGATGGTGACGCGGTGGCCGGCAATGCTTTTCTGAATGCGCTCGTAAGTGGCGGGTTTGCGGCGTTCGTCGTGTTCGGGCTGAAGTCCGTCGACGGAGACGACGACATTTACATGCGACATGGTTGCCCAAGCGGCGGGAAGAGCGCGGAAAGCGCTGGTGACGACCTGGACGTGGATGCCGCGATCGACCAGGAGCGGGACCATTTGCTCCAGTTCGCGGTAGCGGACGAGGGGATCGCCGCCCACGAGGGAGAGATGGAGGGGTTTCAGGCGATCGGCGACTTCGAGGACGCCATCGACCAGAGCCTGTCCCTTTCGATCGCTTAGTTCGCGAAGAGTGACGCCTCCGCCCAAGTGAGCGGCATCGTAGGCGTAGCATCCGGGGCAGCGCAAGGGGCACTCGCGCGTAATTTCAAGAGAGACAGACGGATGTTCGCCTTTGAGGATCTTTCCCCAAGCGCGAATGATTTCGGACGTTTGCAATGGAAACTGCCTTTCCAACAGGTGGTTCCCCGTTCGACCACAACCGGTTCACGGGGCGGATTAACCGCGCTCGACAGGCGACCCGAAAGAAGAAACGGATATCCGATCGAACCCAGTGCTGCATTCGAATCAGAGCAGGATGGCCGCGCCGGACGGGGGAGAAACATCCCCGGCTTGACGGACCAGAATAAGGCGGCGGGGGACACGGGCACCCAGTTTATATTCAAAAGGCGTGAAGTGGGAAGCCGGGACCTGGGCGAGAAGTGGGGGAAACGCGAGGCCGATGGGCAGCGAAGCAGGAACATCCGGATGCGAAAAAGCGGAGAAGACGCCACTCTGGCTGGGGGTGGGCTTAGTAGCGGGGGGATCGGGCTGGCGATCTAGGGCGGCTGAGACGATCAGGGCGCACACGATCAGGCAGGCTAGCTCCCTCAGTCTAAGCCACGATTTCCGCATGCAGGCGTATCCATGGTAGCGCAGCTGAATTCATGGAGCCAACAACAGAGTTCCGTTCAAAGTTTCGATTGTGTTATTCTCTTAAAGAATAAACGAGAGAAAGAGAAGAGAAGGAGCAGCAACCCCGTAATGGCATTAGCAGGCGATGTAAAAAAAGAGATTCTGACGAACAACCAGATCCATAAGACGGATACGGGTTCGCCAGAGGTACAGATCGCTTTGCTAAGCGGACGCCTCACCCAGTTGAATCAGCACTTCAAGGTACATAAGATGGACCACGCTTCGCGCAAGGGGCTACTTACCATCGTTGCGCAACGGCGTAGGCTGTTGACGTACTTGCGGAAGAACGATCCGGAGCGGTACAAATCCGTTTTGTTGAAGCTGGGAATTCGTCACTAATTTGGGATTGCTCCGCGCGCTGCCGGTCAGCGTGCGGGGAACGTTTTCGTTGTTTTTCCCTACCCGCTACCGCTTTTACTTCCCCTCGCCAAGAAACCGCCGTCTGGTCTTGAACCCGCCGGCAGAATGGCACACGAATGATTCACACTTTTGAAGTCGATTTGGACGGTCGCAAGATCACTCTTGAGACCGGGCGATTGGCCAAGCAGGCCAATGGTGCTGTAGTTGTCCGTTCCGGGGACTCGGTAGTCCTGGTTACGGCCTGCGCCAACGAGACACCGAAGCCCGGACAGGGCTTTTTCCCGCTCACGGTCGATTACCGCGAGTACACCTATGCGGCCGGCAAGATTCCCGGCGGCTTTATTAAGCGCGAAGGACGACCTTCGGAGAAGGAGATCCTGACGAGCCGGCTGATCGACCGGCCGATGCGTCCTCTGTTCCCGGAAGGCTTCTTATGCGATACGCAGATTATCGCGATGGTGCTTTCGGCCGACCCGGCGCAGGACCCGGCGGTGCTGGGCATTATGGGAGCGGCAGCGGCGCTCGCGATCTCCGATATTCCGTTCCATCATTTTGTCGGGGCAGTACGCATCGGGTTTGTAAACGGTAAGCCCGTAGCGAACCCGACTTATGAGGAAGAGCGCGCTTCGAAGCTCAATATCGTCGTGACCGGGACCGAAGATGGCATCGTCATGGTGGAAGCGGCGAGCCAGCAGGCCTCCGAAGCCGAGGTGCTGACGGCGCTCGAATACGGGCACGAGTGCTGCCGCAAGATCTCGCGCGTGGTGCGCGAGATGGCGGAGAAGATCGGCAAGCCGAAGCGCCAGTTCGCGCCCCCGGCGGTTAACGAAGACCTTTACAACAAGATCTCGGATCTTGTGCGCGGCGGACCTCACCGACGCGCAGAATACGGAGAAGTATCCGAAGCTGGAAAGCTACAGCCGGATCGGCGCCCTCAAGGACAAGGTCAAGACTTCGGTGGCCGGAAGATCAGGTGGCGGAAGCCGCCCGAATTTTCGACACTTTGAAGGAGCGGATTTTCCGCGACGAGATGCTGGAGAAGCATCGCCGTCCGGATGGCCGCGCGTTCGACCAGATCCGCCACATCACGATCGAAACGGGAGTGCTCCCACGGACGCACGGTTCGGCCGTCTTCACCCGCGGTGAAACGCAGGCGCTGGTTACGGTGACGCTGGGAACCAAGGACGACGAGCAACGCTACGAACTGCTGGAACCGGGCATCGAAGGCTCCAAACGCTTCATGCTGCATTACAACTTCCCGCCGTTCAGCGTGGGCGAAGTCGGGTTCATGCGCGGCGCGGGACGGCGTGAAATCGGCCACGGCGCTCTGGCGGAGCGCTCGGTGACGACGCTGATTCCGGATCGAGCCAAATTCCCTTACACACTGCGCGTGGTTTCGGACATTCTGGAATCGAACGGGTCGAGCTCCATGGCGACGGTTTGCGGCGCGAGTCTGGCGCTGATGGATGCAGGCGTGCCGATGGCCGCGGCGGTCAGCGGAGTTGCGATGGGGTTAGTGAAGGAAGGCGACAAGTACGCCATTCTGACGCGATATCGCGGGCGCGGAAGACCATTACGGCGATATGGATTTCAAGGTTGCGGGAACGCGCCAGGGAATCACCGCGCTGCAGATGGACATCAAGGTTCCGAACGTCACGACCGCAATCATGAAGGAAGCGCTGGAGCAGGCGCGGCGCGGACGGCTGTTCATTCTGGACAAGATGAACGAGGCGATTGCCGAGCCCAGATCCGCAGATGTCGGAGTATGCGCCGCGTATCTACACGGTGACCATTCCGGTGGACAAGATCCGTGAAGTCATCGGACCAGGTGGCAAGGTGATCCGCGGGATCATCGAACAGACCGGCGTCAAGATCGACGTCAGCGACGACGGGACGATCAACGTGGCTTCGAACGATTCGGCGGCGGCGCAAAAGGCTCTGCAGATCATTGCCGACATTACGGCCGTGGCTGAGATGGGCAAGACGTATCTGGGCAAGGTGGTGCGGATCGTCGATTTCGGCGCTTTTGTGGAGATCTTCCCGGGCACGGACGGGCTGCTGCATATCAGCGAAATCGCGGAAAACCGGATTAAGGATGTGCGCGACGAGTTGAAAGAAGGCGACCAGATCCTGGTGAAGGTGCTGGCGCTCGAGGGCAACAAGATCAAGCTCAGCCGGAAAGCGGTTCTGAAGGAACAGCGCGACAAGCTGAAGGCGCAAGTCTAAGCGGCTTACAACCGGGTGTTACGACAGGCCGGGATTCGGGGATTGCTCCTCGGATCCCGGCCTTTTGTTTTTGGGGAAGCCCGTGGCCTTTTGTTGGGTGAGGCCCGTGGCGTGGTCATCATCCTGCATAATCGTTGGCGGAGGTATACATGAAAGTTTGGAAAGGGGCCTTGGTTGGCGCGGGGTGCGGTTTGCTCGCTTCGGCCGTGATGAATGTGGTCCCGACGATTTGGAGTAAGATTGAGCCGCCGAAGCCGATGAAAGGGGGCAAGAAAGCCGACGACGCCACGGTGCGGACGGCGGTGCGGATTGCCGACCCGGTGCTTAGCCGGGATTTGAAGCCCCACGAGAAGGAGTTGGGCGGAGCGATCGTACACTTCACTTTCGGAACGATGGTGGGCGCGCTATACGGTGGTTTGGCGCAAGTTGTGCCACCCGTGACGCTGGGCCTGGGCACGGCGTACGCAACGGCCGTGTGGCTACTGGGCGATGAATACGCGGTGCCCAAGTTGAATCTGAACCCTCCCGACCAGGAGATGAAGCCGGCGGATCACCTGAAATACTGGCTGGCGCACGTGGCTTACGGGTTGACGCTCGACGGATCGCGCCGCCTGGTCGAAAAGCAGCTCGACTAGTATTTCACTGCCGGCAGCGCGAGGGCGCGTTATACCGTTAAACTGGAATCTCACGCCAATGCTGTTTCGCGTCCTCGCAGCCAGTCTCGCTTTTGTTCTTCCCCTCTCTGTTTACTCCCAGACAGATGCGACGATCAAGGTCCAGGTAAACGAAGTCATTGTGCCGGTGACGGTCACCGACGACCGGGGCCGGTTCGTCACGAATCTGGAGAAGTCGGATTTTCATATCTTCGACGACGGTAAGCCCCAGCAGATCAGCTATTTCACGCGTGACCATAACCAGCCGGTAGTAGTGGGTTTTCTGATTGACATGTCGAATGGCATGAAGGTGCAGTGGAAGAAGTACCAGGAAGCGATGATCGAGCTGGTGCAGAACCTTCTGCCGGGCGATAAGAAGTACTCGGGATATCTGATCACGTACGGGAACATGGCGCAGTTGGAAGTCGACACCACGCAGGACCCGGAGAAGATGGTGGAGAAGCTCAACGGCATGAAGCCGGCGGGCGGGTCGGCTTTGTACGATGCAGTGTACGCGGCGTGCACCTCGCGCAAGCTGGTGCACGGGGAGCCCTTCGAGCCCCGCCGGATACTGATCGTTGTGGGCGACGGACACGACACGGCGAGCAAGCATTCTCTGGCGGAGGTTCTGGAGGTGGCGCAGCGGAACCTGGTGACAATCTACGGGATGAGCACCGTGTCGTTCGGGTTCGCCTCGGAAGGCGACGAGAATCTGCGGCGTTTGGCGGAAGAGACCGGCGGGCGAGTAGAGTACCCGCTCAACAATCTCTACAAAGACACACTGGGCTACCTGTCGCACCCGTCGGATGACGGGAACTACGCGTTGAACGTGGGAACGGGCGAGTACGCAGGCGAGGTGTCGAAGGGCATCTATCACGCGGTGAACGATTTGACCGGTGAGATTACGACGCAGTACATCATTCGCTACATTCCGGACAGTGCGGCGAACGCTACGGACAAGGTGTTCCACAACGTAAAGGTTCAAGTAGACCTTCCGAACATCAAGATCCGATACCGCAAGGGTTATTACCCCAGCAACGCGCAAGGTTCGTAGTACCGGGCGGGTGGTTGAGGGGGGCGGGAGTCGGCTACACTGAGCAGATGCCGGCGGCTGTGGTTCCCATCGGTGCATACGTCCGCGCTGAATTCGTGGTCGTCTCCATTGCGCCGCCAGGGGCGCCACAAATACCGTTTGGCGTCCTTCTCATCGACCCGCAGAACGGCACATTCGATTTCGAATTGCGCCGGGATGTTGAAGAACTTGCTCTTCCGGCGGAAGATGTCGAGTATCTCGCCGCTTTGGATGAGGATTTCAGGACGCGAGCCGAGGAATCGGGCGGGGTAGAGTTTCTGGAGAGCCTGGAAGATTCGCTAGGCGGGTTTCTGCGAATTTCCTCGCGGGAGGCAGCCTCGGGACGCGATTTCACGCGCCTGCTTCACAAGCTTTTCGCGGAGCACGTGGACACGCGAGTACGTCCTTTTGTCTCGCATATTCCGTTTTACGGTTTACGCGCAGCGGCTACCAAGTTTGGGGAAGACAGCGAGGTTTCCGAATCGGAAGTGGAGTGGGTACGCGCGCCGAGTGGGTTGCGACTAAGCCCGGACCTGTTTGTCGTCCAGGTGGTAGGTCGCTCGATGGAGCCTCTGATACCGGATGGTAGCCTGACGGTTTTCCGGAAAATTCAACCGGGATCGCGCCAAGGCAAGCGGCTGCTGATCGAGGAATTGGGCGTTTCGGGAAGCAGCGCGCGGTTCACGGTGAAGAGGTATACGAGCACTAAGCGGACGTCGGAGGATGGGGAGTGGGAACATGCGGTGATCCGCCTGGAACCGTTGAACCCCGAGTTTCCCGCGTTTGAGCTTGACCCGGAGGCATTTGAGGGAAGGTATCGGGTGGTCGGGGAATTTGTGCAGGTGCTTCCCCGGGACGAGTAGCGTTTGGAAACGGTTCCGGCTCTTGATGCAGCCGCGTTTCGACGCCGGATACTGCGCTGGTATGACGGTGCGAAGCGGAGTCTGCCCTGGAGGGAGACGAGCGATCCGTGGCGCATTCTGGTCTCCGAGATCATGCTGCAGCAGACGCGGGTCGAGGCGGTAATCCCTTACTATCTTCGATTTTTGGAGCAGTTTCCCACGGCGGGAGCTTTGGCGGCGGCACCCGAGGAGACGGTTCTGGCGGCATGGAGCGGTCTGGGCTATTACTCGCGGGCGCGCAACTTGCAGAGGGCAGCGCGGGAGATAGGGGATCGGTTTCCTTCGACGTTCGAGGCTATCCGCGCGCTGCCGGGGATTGGGCCTTATACGGGAGCGGCGGTGGGGAGCATCGCTTGGGGACTGCCGCATGCGGCGGTGGACGGGAACGTTCTGCGCGTGGTCTCCCGGGTGGCGTGCGACAGCGGAGATATTGGGGCATCGGTGACGCGGGCCCGGTTTACAGCGGTGGCTCAGGAGCTGCTGGACCCGCGCCGGCCGGGGGATTTTAACCAAGCCATGATGGAGCTGGGGGCGACGATCTGCGTTCCCCGAAATCCGGTCTGTTTGCTTTGCCCGGTGGCGAAGAATTGTCTGGCTCTGCAGGCGGGGCGGCAGCGGGACTTGCCGGTAAAACGGCTGAAGAAAACGCCTTCTACGGCGGTGCTGCAGGTGGTGATCGTGAAGCGCGAAGGACGGGTGCTTTTGCGCCCTCGCGGGGAGAAAGCGCGTCGCATGGCCGGGTTTTGGGAGTTGCCAGAGCTTGGCGATTTCCCGGGTAGCGAGATAGAAGGCCCGGTGGCTTTGTTCCGCCACACCATTGTGAATACCGTGTACACGATCGAGATGTTCCGGGCCGACGTTGGGGATGATCCACCCGGGATGCGCTGGTTTTCGGCGGGGGAGATGGCCGCTATCCCTTTGACCACAATCAGTCGAAAGGCTCTGGCGCTTTGTTCGGGCGATTGACGTCAGTCTGGCGAACGTATTCCTTGCCAACCTGGGAGGAATAGCGCGGCTGCTCAAATTCTGTCTTAATGAATACAGTTGTAAGCGGTTTCACCTACTCCCATGTCAGTTCTTCGTTTGGTGCTCGCGGGAACAGCGTTTGCGTTCTCCGCCTGGGCGGATGGAGCGATTGTGCAGGCTCCTTCTTACGCAACAACGGGCATCGTGAATGCCGCGTCCTATACAGCGGACGCGCTCGCGCCGAACACGATCGCGTCGATCTTCGGGACAAATCTCTCGTTTAACACGAAGTCGCTGGGAGCTCAGGATCTGGTGGGCGGAGAGATGCCGACGAGTTTGGGCGGCGTTACGGTCTATATCAGCGGAGTCGCGGCGGGAATCTACTATGTCTCGCCGACGCAGATCAACTTTCTGATTCCGAGCGCCCTAATCCCCGGCGTCACCAAGCTGGCCGTAGTGCGGGAGAGCGTGGCGGGGCCTTACGTCGCGATCACGCTGCAAGAGACAGGGCCGGCGGTGTTTCAGGACGCGACGCACCAGATCATCGCGACGCATCTGGATGGTTCATTGGTCGATAGGGTTGCGCCCGCGACGGCCGGAGAATGGATTGTTCTGTATGCGGAGGGTTTGGGGCGAACGGTACCTGACGCGGAGAGCTACGCGCTCGACACGGGGATCGCGCCCCTGCAGGATAGGGGAGATTTTGCGGTTCTGGTGAGTGGCGTGGCCGTACCGCCACCCTCGATCTATTACGCCGGCCTGACGCCCGGGTATGCGGGACTGTACCAGGTAAACGTGCAACTGCCGGAGACGCCGGGGACAAATCCGGAGATTCGGCTTCAAACCGGGAATACGCTGAGCGCCCCAAAAACTTGGCTGGCGGTGAAATGAGAATCATCCAAAGCCGCCTAGAATGGAAGGAGGTTCACCCATGTTTTCCATTCGGCAATCCCTTGCGGCTGGCGGATTTTTGATTTGCGGCGCGGCTCTTGCCCAGACTCAGGAAGCGAGTCCGGCACCGGTTACCGCGACGCAGACGGTCGCGACTGCTCCGACGCCTGCCCCGAGCGACTTCACGGTGGCGCCAGGTACGCGCATACCGCTGACTCTGATCAATAGTATTAGCTCCAAGCATTCGGCAGAGGGCGACCGGGTTTACATGCAGACGGTCTTTCCTGTGGTGGTGGCGGGACGGATTGTGATTCCGCCGGGCAGCTACGTGGAAGGCACGGTGACGCACCTGAAGCGCCCGGGACGTGTGAAGGGCAAGGGCGAGTTGTTCCTGCGTTTCGATTCTTTGACCCTGCCGAACGGCGTGGTGCGGGATTTCCGCGCGCGACTGTCCGCGGTGGACGCACGGGCCGACGAGAAGGTGCAAAAAGACGAAGGAATGATCAAGGGCGACAGCAATAAAGGCGGGGATCTAAAGACCATTGGCGAAGCGACGGCGGCGGGAGCGTCGATCGGCGTGATCGCAGGCTCGGCGGCCAAAGCGGCGGGAATGGGCGCGGCGGCAGGGGCGAGCGCGGGAGCAGTGGCGGGTTTGCTGGGGGTGCTGTTGTCACGTGGGCCGGATGCGACGCTGGCGCAGGGCACCACGATTGAGATGGTGCTCGACCGGCCGATCCGTTTGGGACCGGGCGACCTGAATTTCGGTGTGGTGCAACCTCCGGTGATTCCCGCAAACACGGCTTCGACGACGCCGGCGAAGACAAGTTCCCTGCCCCACTTTCCGTTTTAGTCCTTGGCGTTCAGGAGAGTATTAGAACGGCATGCGGACGAGCCGGTCGTCATGGGGATCGGCCCAACGATCGTTGGGGACGAGCGGAAACCAGCCCGGGCGTCCGGGATCCTGATCATACGGGTAATTTCCTAAGCGCTGGTAGAGCTCGCTGTACTCGCGCAGCTTTTCGCGGTCCAGACGCACGCCTAAGCCTGGTCCGGTCGGAACTGGGATAGAGCCGTTGGTGTAGCGCATGGGCCCGCCCTCGATGATGTCGTCCGTGAGGTGATGGTAGTGAGCATCCGCGGTGAAGGAGAGGTTGGGAATGACGGCGCCCAGGTGGAGCATGGTGGCGAGCTGAATGCCTAACTCGCCCGAGGAGTGGACCGCTACCCCGGTTTGGAAAGTCTCACAGATGCCGGCGGCTTTGACACAGGGGCGTATGCCGCCCCAGAACGTTGTGTCGAGAAGGATCACGTCGACCGCGGTATCGAGAACGTTGGCGGCGAGTTGCTCGAAGTTCACAACGACAGTGTTGGTAGCGAGCGGGACTTTGATCATTGCGCGCGTGCGGCGCATGCCGTTCAGCCCGAAGACGGGGTCTTCGAGGTAGTCGTTGGGAAGGCCCTCGATGGCTTGCCCGAAGCGGATGGCTTGTTCGGTGGACCACACGCCGTTGGGATCGAAGCGGAACGAATCGCCGGGGAAGGCGGTAGCCAAGGCCCAGTAGGCCTCGAGTTCATAGTCCGGATGAAAGACGCCGCCTTTGAGTTTGTGGGCGCGGAAGCCGAACTTGGCTTTCAGTTCGCGCGCGCTTGCGACGACCTGGTCGACGGTTCTGACTTCCCCTTCGCCGGTACGGGGGTTGGGGTAGCGGAAGAAGCAATAGGACGCAAAAGACACCTCGTCGCGCAGCCGGCCGCCGAGCAACTCCGAGACGGAGACGCTCCAGGCTTGCCCGAGGAGGTCGAGGCAGGCAAATTCCAGGGCGGCGAGGATCTGGGTGCGGTTGTTGTAGAGAGACGCGGTGGGATTGGCGATGAGGAAGCGCATCTCTTCGAGGCGCGCCGGATCGTGTCCGACGAGGTAATTCTTCATGGCGCGGAACGCCGCTTCGGCGGACTCGCCACCGCCGCCCATTTCTCCCAGGCCGATTAGTCCGTTATCGGCTTCGACTTCGACGATCGTGCGGACGAAGCGGCCCCAATGGCAACCGTTTGCATGACGGAGAGGTGCTTCGAGGGGAACCGTAACGGTGGTGGCCCGGATGTCTCGAATGCGCATGTCCGTTCCATGCTATACGAGACGGGGCGATCTCAGAAATGAATTCAGGCTTGGGTCACGGTGGCGGACGGGTGAGGGTCGGGATGTGTAACGCTTGCGGGGCTAAGCGACTGGAAAGAGTGGATCCAGCGCTCACGAAGCCGCAGGAATGGGTATTCGATCAGGAGGAAGGTGAGCGCCGCAAAAGCCGTGCAGGCGAGGAAGGTCAGCCCGTAAGCAGCAAAGAAGTACAGGCTACCTTGAGCCTGCCAGGGGAGCAGGAAATCCGAGGTGATCGGTACAAGTCCGAAATGGTTCAGGTAGATGCCATACGAGAGACGGCTGATCAGGTAAAAGCCTTTCCAATTGAACAGGGCTTGGGGGGCGTGAAACCCAGCCAGGGTGACGCCTCCGAAGATGAGCCCGAGCGCGCTGAAGTTGAAGACGTCGCGATTGAGCGCGTAGAGTCCCGTCCCGCACAGGAGCATGAGAAGGCTGAGCCCGTAGCGCGGCAATGGATCGCGCATGAAATTCGGACGGAAGACATGAATCCAGGCGATTAAGACGCCGGCGGCGAGTCCATCCGCATGGGTGTGAATCGGGGCATACATCCAGTTGCGGATCTCGTCGATGGGCGCTGCCGAGAAATGAATGGTGAGAGCACGGGAGGCGGGTAGCAGGATCAGGGCGACGATCGGGAGGAGGATCAGTTGGCCGGTCTTCCACTGGCGGGCAACGAGCAGGATCAGGATGGGGAACAGAATGTAGAACTGTTCCTCCGTAGACAGTGACCAGCCACCGCCGATCTGGTGCGAGAAGTAGTTCGACAGGAAAGTGGCATCCGCCCACAAACCGTGGCAATGGCGTCCTTCGAAGAGGCCTTCGGCGGCGATTAGCAGAATAAAGCCAAAGTAGAGAGGCCAGATACGGAGACCGCGGCGCAGTAGAAAGCGGCCGACCCGGACGCTTCCTGAGCGCTTCACCTCTTTCCAGATCTGCACACCGATGAGAAAGCCGCTGAGGACGAAGAAGAGATCGACGCCTGTCCATCCGAAGTAGAAGATGGGTAAGCGCGAGAGGCGGTTTCCGGTAGCGAACTCGCTTCCAAAATGACCGCTAAAGACCAGCACGATGGCGATAGTGCGCAGAACGTCGAGGACGGGTACGTTGCGCGGCGGCCGGGTGGACAGGTCAAGGAGACCGTCTCGTAACAAGCTCAAGAATCGGGAAAGCATGTCACCAAGCGGGGCAATTCGATCATGGTCGCACAGCCTCGCGGAATCGCGCGCGCTCACTGGCCGAACGCGCGTCCCAGGGAGAAGAACACTTTGCGATGGCCGGCGTCGCCGAGGCTCAGGCCGAAGCCCATCGGTCCTAGAGGCGTTTCCGCCAGAAGGCCGAGAAGCGCGTCTTGCCTCAGCACGGAGGGTTCACCTAAGTTCCAGACTTTGCCCGCCTCATAGGCGACGGCGGCAAACAAGCGTTGTCCCAGAGGCGCGGGGAGTTGTGCAATTTTGTGCAAGAACGCGGGTTGGATCAACGCAAAGCTGTCCCCGCGGAATTCATCGGTGACCGCGGACGAGAGCTGGTACGGGCCGCCGAGGGCGAAGCGCAAGGCATCGGAAACCGGATTGCCGAAGTACGTTCCGCCGGTGAAAGCGAACACCAAGGAGTTATTGGGATCGAGGCGCAAGAATTTGGCGGCATGGACAGCGGCGTGAGGCGTTCCATCCTCGAGCGGCCCGGGCAGGAGATATCCGGCATCGGCATGGAGCACGGCGCCGGAGGTCGCAATCATGGCGTGATCCTGGCCAAACCAGGAGTAACGGACGGAGAAGTCGTGGACCGGGCCGGCGGAAACACCTTGCCCGTCATCGCCGAGGCGGGGAGTCCAGCGGATATTTTGCGCGGACCAGCCAGCGCGCAGTTCGCTTTCGTTGTTGATGGCGTAGCCGGCATCGAAGCCGCCGCCTTCACGGCGATCGAAGCGCTCGGCAGTTCGTTTCTGGTCCTGATAGATATAGGTGGGGTCGCGGTTCAAGGTTGCGCGAGGCGCGAGAAAGAACTTCGTCAGGCCTAGTTTGAAGTAGTACTCGGCGGAGAGGTCGGTCTGGAACCCGAGGCGGGAATTGAAGCGGAACTCAGAGCCGTAGCTGCCGACATCCTGCCAAACGAAGTGCTGCTGGAAGCTGGTGCGCGTTACATCGGAGGACTGGGCCACAACGTCGCCTCCAATCAGCAGGAAGGGCGGACCGGTGGTGGAGTCATTCAGGTGAATGAGGAGCCCGGCGGTATTCCCGGAGCGGCCCGCAGCGTAGCCGGCCTGCCAACGGTCGGAAGCGCGGACCTGATCCAGTTCCTGTTCAATGCGGCTGGTGTCGACAGGCTGGTCGAGGCTGCCCTCGACTGCCTTCAGCGTGGCCGCGCGGACGTGGGCATTCCCGCCCCGGGCTTCCGCGAATTGAGGCGGTGGTGGAGGCGATGGACTTCTCTGGGCGATTTGCTGGAGATACGAGGTCCATTCCGAATCGGATATGCGGAGCGAGAGCAACTTTTCACTTTGCGATTCGGCGGCATTCCATCCCGCCTGAATGAGTCGCTCGACGGCGTTTTCCGTTCCGGTTTCAATGGCTTGCGTTTGGGGCTCCAGGACCACATCCGCCTGGGTGCGGGACTGGCGTTCGTTTGCAAGAGAAACGACGCTGATCGAGCGAGCAAGAACTCCGAGAAGAGAGGCGTTCGCGCTGCTATCCACCTGCGCGGGAATGCGGACGGCGATGACCACGTCGGCCTGCATTCCGCGGACTACGTCGACGGGCAAGCTCTTCAACAGCGCTCCGTCGACGAGCGCATGACCGTTGGAGGCGACGGGCGGGTAGACGCCGGGAATGGCAGTGGATGCGCGGATGGCCATGGGGAGCGATCCCCGTTCAAAGACGACCGATTCGGCGGAGGTGAGGTCGGTGGAGACGCAGCGAAATGGGATGGGAAGGCGGTCGAAGTCGGCGTGCTCGCCGAAGGGCAGGAAAACGCTATCGAGAAGGGCCTCTAGAGAAGTGCTTCTGGCGAGCGAGCTTTCGAGGTGAACTCCGCGACGAAGGCCGACTTTGATGGCGCCGGGAAGCTGCAAGCGATCCTGCCGGCGGCGAACGTTCAACTGCTCGAAGTCGGTGCGGGTGGCAAACAGTTTGCGAAGGTTGACCTCTTCGGAGATCTGTTCGAGTTGCTCCGGAGTCTTCCCGGAGGCGTAGATGCCGCCGACGAGGGCGCCCATGCTGGTTCCGGCGATGGCGTCGATGGGAATGTGATGGGCATAGAGCCACTTCAGGACGCCTACGTGCGCGAGCCCGGCGACGCCGCCACTGCCGAGCGCGATGCCGATTCGAGGGCGGGGCGCCGGTTGGGCATTTAGAAGTGGCGGGATAAGGGTACCGAGCAGAAGACCGGCTAATGCACGGGCAACAAAGGGAGTAGTCGGCATGAGGAGGTCAAATGCCGACTGTACACCAGCCGTGTGGCGTGAGCCTGGTCTAAGCGCGATTCTCTTCTACAAACACCCGTGAGTCGAGCAGCGTGACAAACACTTCGTCGCCGACGGCAACGGAACGCTCCCGGAAACGGCCATGAGGCATTTCGACGTTGAGGGTGCTGCCATTTTCGCCGTGCAGTTCGATGCGGACTTGAGACCCGGCGGATTGGATACGGATAACGTGGGCCCGCATGCCGGTACCTCCATTGGCTTCGCGGTGGATATCGAGCTCATACGGACGGACAAACAGACGCGCGGTTTGCCCTTCGGGCACCTCTCCATGCGAGTGGTCGACCACGAGCGGACCGAAGACCGCTTTACCGGATTCGATACGGCCGTGGAACAGGTTCACGCTACCGAGGAAGTCCATCACGAACTCGGAGGCAGGATGGTGGAAGACCTCGTCCGGGGTGCCTACCTGCGCGATACAGCCGTGGTTCATGACGACGACGCGATCGGATATTTCGAGCGCTTCGTCCTGATCATGGGTGACAAGGATGCTGGTGACATGAATTTCATCGTGCAGCTTGCGAAGCCACTTCCGCAGACCGGCGCGAACCTTAGCGTCGAGCGCTCCGAAGGGTTCGTCGAGCAGGAGAACTTTCGGTTCGATCGCCAGGGCGCGGGCCAGAGCAATACGCTGACGCTGGCCACCGGAGAGTTGACTGGGATAGCGGCCCGCGAGCCCTTCCAGGGAGATCAGGTGCAGCAGTTTGTCGACGCGGGCGCGAATCTCTTTCTCGGGGGGCCTGGTAGCGCGGGGGCGCACACGCAATCCGAATGCGATGTTGTCGTAGACCGTCATGTTGCGGAACAGCGCGTAGTGCTGGAACACGAAACCTACGCGACGCTGCCCGGTTTGGCTGGTGGTGACGTTCTCGCCGTGGAACAGGACTTCGCTGCCGGCCGAGGGATCGGGAACTTCCAGCCCGGCAATGATGCGAAGCAAGGTGGTTTTGCCGGAGCCGGAGGGCCCCAACAAAGCCACGAGTTCCCCATCGTCCACTTTGAGGCTGACATTCTTCAAGGCCGCGAAGCTTCCGAACTGCTTGTTGATATTGCGAACTTCGATACTCACGCCGCCAACTCCTGTGGGACCAACTCCATTTCAACTTCTTCCTGTGCAGCTTTGATGTCGCGGCGAATCTTCCATTCGACCGCGCTCTTGGCGGCCAGCGTGACCAAGGCGAGTAGGGCGAGAAGGCTCGCGACCGCAAACGCGGCGACGAAGTTGTACTCGTTGTAGAGGATCTCGACCTGAAGCGGCATGGTGTTGGTCTTGCCGCGGATATGACCGGAAACCACGCTGACCGCACCGAACTCTCCCATGGCGCGGGCGTTGCAGAGGATGACCCCATAGAGGAGCGCCCACTTGACGTTGGGAAGGGTAACGCGCCAGGAACGTCTGCCAGCCGGAGGCGCCCAAGCGTCACCGCGGCTTCCTCTTCCTGTGAACCCTGTTCATTCATCAGCGGCATGAGTTCCCGCGCGATAAACGGGAAGGTGACGAAGACGGTTGCCAGCACGATGCCGGGGACGGCGAAGATGATCTGAATGTGGTGCGCGATGAGCCACGGGCCGAGCAAACCCTGAAGCCCGAATAGAAGAGCGTAGATCAGCCCGGAGATCACCGGCGATACGGCGAAGGGCAGGTCGATCAACGTGGTAAGGATGCTTTTGCCGCGGAAATCGAATTTAGCGAGAGCCCACGATGCCGCCAGACCGAACACGAGATTAGCGGGCACGGCGATGCCGGCGGTGAGAAGGGTAAGGAGAATGGCGGAGCGCGCGGAAGGTTCCACCAGGGCTGCCAGATAAGCGCCCACGCCTTTGCGGAGGGCTTCCAGGAACACGGTGACGAGCGGTAGAAACAGGAACAAACCGAGGAACGCGAAGGTGGTCGTCATTAACACGAACCCGGGTTACGCGGGAGTCTCGCAAGCCTTCCATGGTTAGGTGAGTCCTCTCAATTTTCGGGTTTGCCAGACTTGCAGGACGTTCACGGCCAGCAGCATGATGAATGAAAAGGTGAGCATCACGACGGCGATCGACGTAGCGCCCGCATAGTCATATTGCTCCAGCCGGGCGATGATCAGCAGCGACGTGATCTCGGTACGCATCGGCATGTTACCCGAGATGAAGACGACCGAGCCGTATTCCCCGAGGGCGCGCGCGAAGGCCATGGAGAAGCCGGTGAGGAGAGCCGGAAAGACCGCGGGAAGAATGACCTTCCGAAAGGTTTGCCAGCGGCTTGCTCCGAGCGTGGCAGCGGCTGCTTCGACGCCGGGGTCGAGATCTTCGATCGCCGGTTGAACCGTACGGACGACGAACGGAAGACCGATGAAGGTGAGCGCCAGCGCAACGCCTAAAGGGGTGAAGGCGACTTTGATCCCGAGGGGCTTCAGGAGATGTCCGATCCAACCGTTTTCGGCGTAGATGGCGGTGAGAGCGATGCCGGATACGGCGGTGGGCAAGGCGAAGGGTAGATCGACGATGGCATCGATGAGCTTTTTGCCCGGAAACTCGTAGCGCACGAGCGTCCAAGCCACTATAAATCCGAAGAACGCATTCATTAGAGCGCCGATCAGCGAGGCGCTGAAGGTGAGCTTGTAAGAGGCAATCGAGCGCGGGGATGTGACCGTCGCCCAGAACTGCGAAAAGGGTACGGTCGCGGTCTTGAAGAAGAGCGCGGAAAGAGGGATGAGGACGATGACGCTGAGATAGAAGATGGTGTATCCCAGCGTCAGCCCGAATCCCGGTAAGACACTATGCTGTTTGAACCGCATCATCAACTGCTGCTGGGTTTATAGATTTGGTCGAATACGCCATCGTCCGCAAAGTGTTCCTTCTGGGCCTTTTTCCAGCCCCCGAACATTTCGATGGTGAAGAGGTCGATTTTGGGGAACTGATTCGCGTACTTAGCAGTGATAGCGGCATCGCGGGGACGATAAAACCGCTTCGCGGCGATCTCTTGCGCTTCGGGCGAGTAGAGGTACTTGACGTATTCTTCAGCGACCTTGCGGGTGCCGCGTTCGTCGACGACTTTATCGACTACGGCGACGGGAGGTTCGGCGAGTACGCTAACCGGGGGCGGTACGATTTCGAATTTGTCGGCTCCGAATTCATGAATGGCGAGGAAGGCTTCGTTTTCCCATGCCAGGAGAACGTCGCCCATGTTGCGTTCGACGAAAGTAGTGGTGGCGCCGCGAGCACCTGAATCGAGAACGGGCACGTTTTTGAATAGAGCTGTGATGTAGGCGCGGGCCTTGGCTTGATCGCCATTATTGGCTTTGAGCGCAGCACCCCAAGCGGCGAGATAGTTCCACCGCGCGCCACCGGAGGTCTTCGGGTTCGGAGTGATCACGGCAACACCGGGTTTGATCAGATCCGGCCAGTCGTGAATGCCTTTGGGATTGCCTTTGCGGACGAGGAAGACGATGGTTGACGTATAGGGCGTGCTGTTATTGGGTAAGCGCGTCTGCCAGTCGGCGGAGAGGAGATGCGCTTTATCGGCGATAGCATCGATATCGTAGGCGAGGCCGAGGGTAACGACGTCGGCTTTCAGTCCATCGATAACGCTGCGGGCTTGTTTGCCGGAACCGCCGTGAGACATTTCAATGTTTACGTCGCCGCCGGTGGTGCTCTTCCAATGCTTAACGAAGGCGGCGTTGTAGTCCTGGTAAAGCTCACGCGTGGGGTCGTAGGAGACGTTGCGCAGAGTGACCGGTTCACCCGCGCCGGCCTTGTTCCCGGAGGTGCTGCAGGCGGAGAACGTGAGCAGCGCGGAGGCCGCGGCAGCAGCTGAAATGAGTCGTAGTTTCATGCGGGATTGACCTAGAAAACGTAGTCGACCATCACGTAGGGAAGGGTGTAGTCCTTGCCTTTAGTAGTTTTGTTGAGGAACTCACCGGTGAATAGACGGCCGATGCCGGCGCCGACCTGCATCTGAAGCGAGGGCTTGTAGATGACTTGGAAATCGCCTTCTTCGCCGATGTGCGTTCCCGATTTACCAGTGGGGTCTTTGGCTACCACGGAACCACGAGTCGGGTAGAAGGAATCGTGGGCGTTGGCGAGCCAGAGATCGTGATAGCTGAAATTTGCGGCTAGTTTCTTGGCGGGATGGAGGTCGAGTCCAGCACGGAGGTCGCGAATGTTCCGCCATCCGGCCTGATCCGCCACACCGATTTTGTCATGTGTACTGGGGTAGATCGGGTCGAAGGTTTGGGTGGTGGATTGATTGCTGGGGTTCGAATCGCCGGACGCGTAGTTATACTCCACAAACGGCCGCGGCTTCCAGGCAACGGGGAGAGTGTCGCCGATCACCCAGTGGCCGGTCCAGGCCTTGATGCTGGCTGGTCCGAGGGTGCCACGCTGGATCGCCATTTCCGTGCGGTAGTCGAAGTTGGCGGGCAGCAGACCGAGGAAGCGGAATCCGTAGGTCCATTCGTCGAGATGGCCTTTTTTCGAATTCTTCAAAGTCGCATCGGGCTGGACGCGCCAAAACGTATAGGGCTCGAATTGAGATTTAGGGGCGATCTTGTTGCGAACCAGACCGTAGATCCCGTAGAGATTGTTTCCCTGATTGTGGTGGTCGACGACACCGTCGCGAGCAATGACAACCGAGGACGCGAACACATCTAAGCGGTAGTCGTCGCTCCGGTAGCTGGCGCGTACCGCGTCGAAAGAGCGGGAGACGTTACTCCACCATGAATTTCCGATTAGTCGTCCGTTGCCGAAGTACAACTCCTGGCGACCGGCGCGAAGGCCAAAACCCCGGCCTTCCGTCTGCCCAAATTCGATGTAGGCCTGATTGATATCCCAGGTGTTTTGGTAGGGCGGGATGTGCGGGGCTTTCTCAAAATCACGCGAATCTTGAGTGGCGATGAAGAAACGAACCCACGAGGTGGGCTGGATCAACATGCCGATGCGAATACGAAACAGGTCGTATAGGTCGGAACTGTTGGGTTTGAACGATGCGTTGTCGTAGCCCTCGACTCGATCACGGATCTCACCGGTGAAACGAAGCCAGCGGGGGAGGGACTCGTTGAACTTTTCAGACAGCGAAGCTTCACCGGTGGCTTTGAGAATATCCCCGGTGCGATACGGGAGGGGTGAAGTTGTGACACCGGCCGTTGGCATGACATCCGGAGGCGTGGAGACTGGCCCGGCTACCGCGCGAGGCTGACCCGGCTCAGCGGCCGGGGCGCCGGTTGGTTCCGTAGTGGCTGGGGCAACTTGCCCATAACTCAGGCAATGCGCCCAACCGATTACAACTACGGCAGTTACCACGCGAATGGAGCGCGCGACTCTCGTCAAAACGTATGGCGACACTAATCCTCCGGCAAGAATCTGATGAATTTGCGAAACTAAGTATTCCTGATCGGGCTTATGGACGTATTCCGGGTGAGGCCCGACCGCAATCTCACACGGACTGCTAAGTTTTAAACGTTTATCGAGTGTACGAAGATATCGCCGGCGTTGGCAAGCAAATTTCGCGCAATGTTAATGACAAATCTGAACAGTTCGTACCGAGTACCACCTCTCGCCTGATATGAGGATTATTTCCAAAAAGACCAAGTACTGTCTCCGCGCGCTTTATAACCTGGCCCGTAACTACGGTCAAGGTCCTTCTTTGGTTCAAACGGTGGCCGACGAGGAGCACATACCCAAGAAGTTTCTGGAATTGATACTGTTGACGGCGAAGGCAGGGGGCTTGGTTGACAGCAAGCCTGGCCGTGGGGGTGGGTATCATCTCACGAAGGATCCGGCGCAGATCACGGTTGGACAGGTGATCCGGCTGATGGAAGGACCTTTGGCGCCGCTGCCGTGCGCCAGCGAAACCGCATATCGCCGGTGTGACGAATGCGTCGACGAGCGAACGTGCGGGACTCGGCTGGTGATGCGCAAGGTGCGCAACGCCACGGCGGAGATTCTCGACGGAACCACGTTAGCTGACGTGTGCCACATGACGGACGTTTTGCGGGAACTGCATCCGGAGTTAGACCCGGCCGATATCCATATTGAGCCGGCGGGATCGACGCTGATCAGCAAATGATGTTCAGCAGTCAGGCGCGAAAGACAAAGCTTTTCTTTGCGACCGCCGACCTGCTGATCACGGCTATCGCGTTTGAAGCGGCGTATCTGACGCGCCTAGCACTTCCCTTTCCCCATGAGTTTGCAGTGGCGGAGAAGCCACTGGTACTGGCTTTTTGCGTGGTGATCTGGATGGCCTCCGGCTGGTGGCTGGACGTGTATTCACGCCTGGGCCGCTCGCCGGTGCGGATTATACTGCGGGATGCGTTTCGCCAAGCCATGCTGGGGACGCTCTGCCTGCTGGTATTCGAATTTCTCTTGCGTCTCGACCTAAGCCGGTTTTTCATTGGCATTTTTGCGGTTTACAACTGCTTGTTCCTTCTTCTATTCCGTTTGGCGGGGGTGCGTTTGACGGGCACGTTCCGGCGATTGGCGCATCGGTATGTGCTGGTAGTTGGAACCGGGGAACGGGCTATTCGTTTGGGATCGATGCTGGAGCGCGCCGAGAACGATGGCGTGGTGTTGTCGGGTTTTCTGTCGACCACGCCGGCAACGGCGCCGATCCGGCTAGAGCGCACTCACGAGGTGCAGCGTTTGAGCGAACTTCCTCAAATACTGCGGCAGCGGGTAGTGGACGAGATCATCTTTGCCGTCGAGAGCCCCGAACTGGCGGAACTGGAAGAAGTGTTTCTCCTCTGCGACGAGGAGGGTGTTCGGACCAGAGTCGCGGTGGATTTCTTCCCGCACGTGAACAGTCAGATACGGCTGGAAAATCTAGGGGAGACCCAGCTGTTAACGTTTTCGGCGGCTCCGGATGACGATCTGCGGCTGCTGGTAAAGCGGGCCATTGATGTATCGTTGGCTGCGGCGGTGCTGCTGTTGTGCTGGCCGGTGCTGCTGTTTATCGCGCTGCTGGTTCGCATGACATCACCAGGGCCCGCTATATTCCCGCAGGAGCGCTGCGGCCTAAACGGACGGAAGTTTCGGTGTTACAAGTTTCGCTCGATGATCCTAGACGCGGAAGAACGAAAGCATGAAGTAGCCCATCTGAGCGCGCGCCAGACGGCGGTAAAGGTTCCAAACGACCCGAGGTTGACTCCGTTGGGGCGGTATCTCCGGCGGTTTTCGCTGGACGAACTCCCGCAGTTGCTGAACGTGATTCGCGGGGAGATGTCATTGGTTGGACCACGGCCGGCAATTCCGAGCGAAGTGGCGCAGTATCAGCGCTGGCAGCGGCGCCGGCTTCGCATGCGGCCTGGATTAACGTCATTGTGGGCGGTGAAGGGCCGCGATCAGGTGGACTTCGAGACGTGGATGCGGCTCGATCTCGAATACATCGACAACTGGTCGCTGGGATTGGATTGGAAGATCCTTCTTCGGACGATTCCGCAGGTGCTGACCGGGCGTGGCGCGAGCTAAGCCTGGGCTGGCGGAGGCCCCTCACGGCATAATGGAGAAATGAGGAGCGACCTCTTCTTCAAACTCGAAGTGGAGCATGAAACCGAAGCGGAGCTGAAGTCTTTGGCGACGCTGATCGCCCGGCAACTCCAGAAGATTTACGGCGTGCGTTCCGCGGAACTTTCGAGCGTGAGCACCTCGGACGAATAGACGCGATCAAAGTACGTATCGGTCATCCCGGCGATGTAGTCGCAGACGACTCGATAAAGGGGTTGGCTGAGAGCCGCCTCCGAGTAATTCGGCGGTAACAAGCGCGGGTGGAGGAGAAAGACCTCAAACATCTCCGCAATCCGGCGGGTAGCAATTTCCCGGCCGGCCTCGAGCAGCGGAGAGCCGTACATATGTTTGTGAAGAAAGCGCTTGAGATCGCGAGCGCCGGTTTGCGACAGCGCGGTGAAGCGCGCGAGACGTTCGGGCCAACTTCGCACTTCGAGGTGACTTTGGACTCCGGCTTCCGAAGCGGCGTTGGCGGTGCCCTCGATCAGGCCGGAGACGAGGTTATTCAAGACGGCGCGTAACGCCTCGCGGAATTGCTCGACCTCGGACGCCCCGGGGAACTGCATCTGAACGGTGTCCCAAGCGTCGGCAAAGGCGGGGACCTCCGCTGCGACAAGAGATGCATTGATCAGGCCCGCAGCGAATGCATCGTCCAAATCGGATGTGTCGTAAGCGATTTCGTCCGCCAGATCGATCAGCTGAGATTCGAGCGGAGGCCTCTGCCCGGGGAGATATTCGTCAAGTTCCGGGATCTCGCCTAGCTCAAAGTCGCGGGAGTGTTTGACGATGCCCTCGCGCACCTCGAAGGTGAGATTTAAACCGGGGAACCGAGCGTAGCGCTGCTCGAAGGTTTCCACCATGTGCAGCGCGTGAACGTTGTGATCGAAGTTCTCGCCGAAGCGCTGCATCTGGCGGTTGAGTTCGCGCTCGCCGGCGTGTGCAAAAGGAGGGTGGCCGATGTCATGCACGAGGGCGAGGGCTTCGGTGAGGTCCTCGTTCAGTTCGAGTACGTTGGCGACGGTACGCGCGATCTGAGCGACTTCGATGCTGTGGGTGAGCCGATTGCGGAAGTGATCGGAGATGCCGGCGCTGAAGACTTGCGTTTTCGCTTCCAGACGCCGAAAAGCGCGGGAATGGATTACCCGATCGCGGTCACGTTGAAAAGCGTTGCGATAGGGGTGATCCGGTTCGGGGTAGCGGCGTCCCCGGCCAGCTTCGAAAGGGAATCGAAGGTGGCTCAACATACGATAGCCGACGCTATTTAGCTGAAATATCGGACATCACAGAGTTAGCAGCCTGGCCCGATTGGCCGGTCTCCCGAATAAGTGGTGTCAACAGAGCGCGTGCTTCGGCGGGGCGAGTGTGGGAGATCATGCGCGCCAGGGTGATCGTCGCCTGGTCTTTGGAGACCAAAGCGGTGGGGTGATCGATCAGTTCGCGGAGCAGTTTCTCTCCGTCGGCCGGCTTGTTTTCGCCGAAATCCAACTGGGCGAGAGCGAGTTTGGCGAGCGAGGCGTAATCTTTGTTTCCGGAATCTACGACGGACTGAAAACGTTTGCGCGCTTCGTCGTTTCGACCCGCTGTAACGGCCATTCCGGCAAGGGTATATTCCGCGACCGCGCCTTCTTTGGAGCCGCTGTACTGGGCGGCAACTTCAGAAAAGGCCTTCGTTTCCGCGGCGTCTTTGGCCTGTTGGGAGGGGTAGCTCAGGACGTTGGGCTGGCTGACGGGGTTCACCGGGGCATCCGAAACCTGCATCGCTTCGGACAGTTTCTCCGATCGGACGGTTTGGTTGTGATCCATCCAATAGTAAATACCGATACCCAGGGCTACGGCAAGGAGGGCTGCTCCGGCGAGTTGGAGAGTTTGCCGGCGATGGAGGCCGAGAAAACCTACGGCACCTTCCACGGAAACTGCAAGCTGGTCTGTCTTTAATTCTCTACGAGTTAGGTGCTCTGCCACGAAATTCCTTCGAGTGAAACGAAACTATCAGGATAGCAAAATCCGCCAACCTGCCCCCGTTCCTTGTACAATCAGTCAGTCGGCAGCCGCCAAGGAGGATGGAGGAACCCTATGTGGAAAGCGAAGAAAGTACCATCGCGTCCCGCAGCTCTTGATCTCCAGGAGGTTTATTCATCGAGCGAGGTAGCCCGTATATCGGGCGTCAGCCTGCGTCAATTGCAGTGGTGGGATGAACGGAATGTAGTTTCACCACGGCAACAGGGGCATCGGCGCGTGTATCTGCCGCAAGAGGTGGTCGAGGTTTCGGTGATCGCGGCATTACGTAAGAAGGGCTTCTCGCTGCAGAAGATCCGGCGCGTGCTCCGGTTCCTGCAAAAAGAGATGGGCAAACGTCTAGCTGAGGCGGCCAGCAGTGACGTAGAGATGCACCTTCTTACGGACGGAAAGAATATCTATCTCGAGGACCAACCCGACCGCATTATCGACGTGATGAAGAATGCACGTCAGCCGATGTTTCTGGTGTGCGTGACCGATCAACTGCGGCGGATCCATATTGCGACTGCCCGCAAGCCGGTGAAGGCGGAGACCGGCGCGGTTGAGCGGAAGCGACCCGCGCAGCAAACGGGCTAGCGGACGACTTCCACTTTTCGCAGCATCGGGCGTAGCGCAAGATTCACCAGAACCATCAGGACCGAAGCCACAGGCAGAACGAGCAAGGCGGTTTTGAGATGAGTGGGATCGTCTCCGGCGATTGCGCCGATGATCTTGGAACTGAAGGTTAGACCCAGCCACCCGAAAGTGATAGCGATGCCCATTGCGGTTGCCGTGCTGCGTGGGAAAGCATCTCCCACCATGGCAAGGGTTGTCGGAAAGACAGGCGCCATGGCAAGACCGGCACAAAAAACGAGAATTCCGGCCGCGAAACCGGTTTTTACCTGAAGCACGCCGTAGGTGGTGATGGCCATGGCGACGGCGGAGAACAGGGTGACGGTTACGGCAGGCACCTTGACGAGCACGCGTGAGATGACCAAGCGCCCGACAAGAAGCCCGATGGCAAAACCGAACGAGAGGATTTTGGTGGCCTCCGCCTCTGGAAAGCCTTGGGCCGTCATGAACCGCACGATCCAGTCCCACACACCGACTTCAGCCGCGACGTAGAAGAAGAGAAGGAGCGAGAGCAGGAGGAGTTTCGGCTGGGTGATCAGACGGGTGGCGTCACTCATTTTGAAGGCAACTTCGCCGGTGGGCGCGGGCATGGGCGTCAGGATTTCGAAGATGAGGGTAGCCGCACAGAACGCGCCCAAGGCATAGCTGAGGGCCAGGGGATTGGCGGCAAACAGGTACGTGGCGATGAAGGGCGTGACAAACCCGCCCAATCCGAAAAACAGATTGAGCAGGTTCAGGGTAGTGCCGCGCTGGTTTTCACCGACATCGCTGGCCAAGGCGTTGGAGCCGGTCACAACCATTCCGCCGCCAAGAAAAAGGACCAGGAAGCAGATGGAAAGAAACCCAAACCCGTTTACGCTCGGCAGAAGAAACAACGCGGCAGTAATCAGTGCCATCCCGCCGACGAGAGCGGCCTTTTTTCCCCGCAGATCGATGATGGGACCGATCGCGAGCGACGCTATGACCAGTCCGATTGCCTTTACGGCGGCGAGCGTTCCGTTCTGGTCGGGAGTCATTTGGAAACGCGCAGAGAGCGGCGTCATGAAGACTCCTAACACGGACGAAATCATCCCGTACACGAGGATGGCAAGGATAGCGGCGGGGATCAGGCGGGCGCGATTGATACGCGCCGTCTCGGAAACTGGCATGAGGCTATTGTATGTGCGTTGTGTTGAATCCGAAAGGCTCTAAGCATTTTTCATGTCGAGCACTTCATGTCGAGCGCTTCGTTTCTAGCAAGAGTGCCAGAATCGAACTTTGGCGATGATTTCACGCAAGGCCTTGGACCGGAGCGCGGATTGGCTGGAGAAGCACAGCCTCTTCCTGCTAGTTTTCCTGACGGCTCTTTACGTTTTGATGCTGCTTCCGTTCGCCGGGCGCCCTTTATGGCACGACGAGCTCTTCACCTATTACATCGGCAACGCTCCCAGTTTTGAACGATTCCTCGAGGACGTGCGCCGGCTGGATCTGAATCCGCCGATGGTTTATGTGTTGACGCGGTTTTCCACCAGGCTGTTTGGGGGTAGCCCGGTCGCCGCTCGCGTTCCATCGATGATCGCGTTTTGGGGATTCAGCATGATCTTCTTCGCTTACATGCGGCAAAAGACCGGCGTGCTGTGGGCGTCGGTTACCGTTCTTCTTTTCTGGTCCGGGGTGTTCTTCTACTACGCGGCCGAAGCGCGTCCGTATGCGCTCATTCTTCTTTTCACTTCGGTGGTGCTGCTCTCCTATGACAGATCCGTCACGAGTTCGGACAGGGCTTGGCCGTTGGCGGGAGTGGCGGCGGGGAGTGCGGGGGTAATTCTGACGCACGTGTTCGCACCGTTTTATTTAGCGCCATTCTTTTTTGCCGAGATGGTGCGGTATGTACGAACGAAGAAGGCGGATTGGCCGCTTTGGGCGGCGATGGTGCTGCCGCTAGCCTGCATTGCGATCTATATTCCACTCATTCGCAGGTACGAGGGTGGGCTGTTTCCGCCGGCCTTTCAACCGTCCTTCTTTGCGCTCGCCCGATTTTTCTGGCTGATCCCGCGATTGAGCTTTTGGGCATTTTTGGCTGCGGGCGTGGGCGCTCTACTCGCAATGCGTTATGGGCCGTCGGAGCCGGAACCGAGCCATTGGCGATTGACGGATGGGGCGCTAGCCGGGGCTCTGTTGGCCATGCCCGCCGTTATTTCGTTAGCGCTGCTCAAGACACATGGGGCCTTTTGGGACCGCTACTGCATCACGTCAGCCGTCGCCGGTTACGCGATTTGCGTTTGGCTACTTGCACGCTGGGTTCAGCGGCGGACGTCGGCCGCATTGTTTTCGCTGATACTGATCATGCCGGTTCTGCTGGTGACAAAGGTGGTGTTGCCCTTACGGGCCGCCACGCAGGTACCGCCCTCGGCAGCGGTGCTTGAGAGTGTACATCCGGAACTTCCGTTGGTTTCCGCAAGCGGGGTGACGTTTCTCGAAATGGATCATAACGAATCGCCGCATTTCAAGAAGCGACTTTACTATCTGATGGACAGGGATTCCGCCATCCGGTACGCGCACGCGACTCTATTTGAAGGTTTCGACGTTCTCAAACAGTATTTCCCGATTGAGTCTAATGTGGACCGATTGCGCCCTTTCGAGAAGGAGCACCGGCATTTTTTAGTTTTGAGCCGACCAAATTTCCCGGAGAACTGGCTGTTGCCAGAGTTGCGGGATGAGCATGCAACGATTCAACAGATCGGGAAATATAGCATTCCTTACGAGGATCGAGATCTCTACGAGGTCACGCTGCCGGCTAGCGGCACGGAGCCATGAAGACATACGTGTCGGGTTCCGCAATGGCGTTCTTCCACCAGAGCGCGCCCTTGAAGCGGCGTTGTTCACAGTACCCGAGACGATGAATCGCATCTAATTCGCTGGTGTCGGCGGATCCGTCATTACCGACAATCACGAGATCCGGGTGCTGGGATGAGAGATCGGAGTAGCCTTCGTGATCGAAAGTGGATTTCCACGAATAGAGGGCGGGGCGACGCCCATGTTCCTGTTGCGCAAAGAGGTTGTGGTCGAAGTACGGCTGAAGGGCGAAGGTTTTAAAGCCGACGGCATAGAGACTCCGGTTTCCTTCACCGCTGGAGTGGAGGTAAGCAGCAGCAGCGCGGCTGCCGGAATAGACATACGGAATGTCGAACGCAATCGAGCGAAGGCCGAAGTAGGCTTGCACGACGAAGAGGATGCCGATCACCAGATACATCGCTCGCCCATTTTCCGCGGCATTGGGGTGCTGTTCGGCAAATAGCCAAAGCGAGAAGATCCACATAAGAAAAATGATTCCGGCGTGCCAACCCGCGGCTTGCTTAAGGCCCGCTAACAGCAGGAGTGGAACGAGCGTTCCGGCGAACAAGAAGGCTGCAGTGCTTTTGCGGAACCACAGGAGCGAAGCCACGATGACGGCGACCCCTGTAAGAGTGGAGACGACTCTGTAGAGATTGCTTCCGAGGCCTCCACAGAAAGCCTCGCTAATCTGCTTTAGCGTGCGCATGACGATGGCGGCCGCGCCGTGTGCGCCGGCGGAGCGGTCGACGATGTCCGATGGCAAACGCAGTTCAAACAAAAGCAGCAAGTAAAGAGCGCAAAAGACGAGAAGAACTCCCCACGATAAGGACAAGCGGCGTTGAAACAAGCCGGTGCGCCAAGCGGTCCACAGCCACTCGGCAAAGAGGACGCCCGCGATCAGGGCGCCATGAAGGCTGGCATTCGCAAGCAGCGCCAGCAAGGCGCAATAGAAAATGGGCCAGCGGGTTACGCGAGCCGGGAACAACGCCGCGATTCCGCAAAGCAGAGGAAGAAATAGCGCATAGCTGCGGGCGACGACCGCGTATTGGAAGAGCGGGAAGTAGCAGAACGGAAACAAAAGACGCAAAGCAGGTGGGAACGGCGCGCGCCAGAGGAAGATACCGGTTCCTAGGATAGCGAGGGTGGCGCTGATGAAGCTGAAGTTTTGGTAAGGAAAACCGAGCTTCGCAAAGGGCATCAGCAGCAATTGCCAGAGTGCCGGCGTGCCTTCGTAGCGCGAGTATACGGAGAATAGATCATGGATGCTGGAGTCCCGCGCTATCAGCCACGATTGGGCTTCATCGAACCAAGGCTCATGCCGGGAGGCGCAGAACAACACGAGCGCGGCGTATAGAAGGCCCACGATCCACGAGAGCCACCATGGTTCCCGAGCCGATAGCCAATTGCGCTGCGAGTGCAAGATCAGACAGCCTTCAAAACGCTCGACGCGATTTGCCGGCGGATTGCGGGCACGTCGAATAGCCCGGAGAAAGTTACGCCAGCGTCGCGAAGCTGTGGGACCAGATGGCGGATCATTTCGGGGGTTCGGCTAATGACTTTGGGATCGTCAGCAGTCCTGTCATGGCAGAGAACGATACCGCTTCGGCGGCGCGACTGCAGGATCTGAGCCGTGTACGCATGGGAACAGGCCTCCGGGCTTTTGCCGTCACGCCAAAACTGAAAATCGTCCGCACAAAAATCCCACAAGATTGGGCCAACGTGTTCGGCAGCGGTGTCCGGATGAGAATTCATCAGATGGGTGAGATGCGGGTTCCAATCGCCATAAGGCGGGCGGAAAGGAATGGTGAACTTACGGTCATCGGCAGAGACCTGTCGCAGTAGAGCGCTGGTTTCGAGCACTTCGCTGACGATGACGCGATCCGATAGATGAGTGGCGTTGAGGTGCGGGTGACTAGAGCTGTGATTTCCGATGATGTGGCCGAGCGACCGGAGCTGCTCGGCGGTCTGGGCAAACTCGACCATATGCTTGCCGACCAGGAAAAACGCGGCCGAGATGTTTTGTTCCGTGAGGTAATGCGCCAGTTCCAACGTGGCGGATTTGGCAGGCCCATCGTCAAAGGTCAAACACACCGTTTTGTCCGGCAAGGAGCCCCCGCAAAGGGGCGTGTTCGACCACATCTGACCTCCGAGTTTACCGGACCGGCGGCTCGGGCTGGCTGACTAATTCAGCAAGTTTGAAGATGCGATCGAAAGGGCAACCGAACTGCCGATTGATGTTTTCCTCGGCACCCATCTCGCGATCAACCAAGCACACGGCGCCGAGCACGTCCATTCCCGAGTCGCGGGCCCGTTCGATGGCAGTGATGGTCGAGCCTCCGGTGCTGCAGACATCATCCACGACGATGACTGGAGCGCCGGCGGGATGCTCGATGCCCTCCAAGTATCGTTTCATGCCGTGCTTCTTGGCTTCTTTGCGAATTACGAAGGCATCGATCTCCATATCGCGTACCACGCTTTCGCGGGCAATCGAGATCGCAATGGCGTCGGCGCCTAGGGTAAGCCCTCCAACGGCTTTGGGCAACCAGCCACGTTCGGCGAGCTTGTCCAGAAACAGACGTCCAACGAGCGGGGTGGCACGCGCAGTGAAGGTGGTGAGTTTCGCATCGACATACCATTCGCTCTTTTGGCCAGACACGAGCGTGAAATCGCCGTGTCGGACGGAAAGCCGGCGCAACATCTCCCGAAGCTGTTCGCGATCAGACATGGAGGACATTGTAGCGATGGCCGGTGGAAGCACCTGCGGTTTCGGCTCGGCGGGAAGTTTGATAACGTTAAAACCATCTAGGGAAAACGTTGAGAGTGCGAGTCAACGTGGTTAGGCTTTGGGAATATGCCGGTGAGTGAGGTTTCTACCGCGGACCGGGAAGCAATCCTACATGAGGTGGACCGCCTTGCCGAGAGCAGCATTCTCCATGGCTCAGAGGCGCTATGCCGCCTTCTGCGGTATTTAGCGGAGCAGTTTCTTTTGCACCCGGGCACTCCGGTCAAAGAGTACCAACTTGCAACCGAGGTGTTCGGACGCCCCGCGGACTTTGATCCGCGAATGGATTCCACGGTTCGGGTGCAAACCGGCAGGCTTCGCTCGAAGGTGGCGGAGTATTACGCCTCAGCCGGTGTAGACGACCCGGTAGTCCTTGAAATCCCGAAGGGTTCGTACTCGTTATCGTTTCATTACCGTTCGGCCGAGAAGGCCGAGGCGGTTGCGCCGCCGATCGAACCGCTGCCGGTGATGCTGAAAGAGGCGCTTGTGGCGGCACCGCGGCGCAACCGGCTCTTGCCCCTGGTTTGGATCTTGTCCGGCATGACGGTGGTTTCGCTGGTGGCATTGGGCGCAACTTTGATCCGTGATCACCGGCTGATATCCGCTTTACGGGGCGCGGCCGAAGCGCCAGACGCGCTTCGCCGGTTTTGGGCGCCTTTCGTAAAGACGCAAGATCCACCGTGGATCATCTTCAGCAACGCAGAGTTTACCGGCCGGCCGCAAGACGGAATGCGCTATTTCGATCCGGCACGCGACTCCCGTGCCGGAATTCTCGATCACTATACCGGGGTCGGCGAAGTGGTTGGAGTGGCGGAACTCAGCCACGTTTTTCTGCAATTGAACCACGATATCCGGATTAAGCGAGGGCGGCTGCTCTCGATGGATGACGTGAAGAACACGAACGTTGTGTTTCTCGGTTCTTCGGCAGAGAACCTCACACTGCGGGAGATTACAACGACACAAGAGTTCATATTCCGGCGCATCGACAGAGGCGACCGGAAGGGCGACACGGAGTTGGTCAACGTGCATCCGCGTGCAGGAGAGCCGGCCATTTTTCTGGCGTCCAGCACGCTTCCGCTCACAGAGGATTACGCGTTGATTGGACTGGTCCCTGGCATTAATCCCTCGCGTTTGGTGCTGGTTTTGGCAGGGACCACGACAATGGGAACGCAAGCCGCTGCCGAGTTTGTTTCGCGCGAAGACAGTCTGAACGCGCTAGTGGAGAAGGTGGGTTCGCAGGATCCTACGGCAAAGCCGTTCGAGGCCGTGATTCGCGTGCGCATCAGTGGCGGCGTACCAGTTCATTCCACGATTGTTGCGCTGCGGCGCACGGGCCCTCGCTCCTAAAGCTACTGCACGGTTTTGTTTCTGAGGGGCGCGCCAGACTACGACAACTTTCAGGTGGGCCAGGCGGCAAGAAAAAGGGCCACACCGGAGTGTGGCCCTGGATAGCTGACGACTTTAATTACGGATCAGAACTGAGACTGATCCACGTCGGTAAAGTCGGGGGCGCCGACGATATTAGACGTCTGGCTCAGAACGCCATTGCTATCTTCCGAGCGAACGAAGTAGATCGATTGCAGGGGTGTGGGCAGGGGCTCTGAATAAGTAAGCGCTGTGGTCTGCGCGATCTCTACGAGCGCGGAGGGGAAGCCGACGAACTCGAGTTGACCGGGAGGGGTAGCCTCGGCATCGATCATCAGGTTGGAGAGCTGGCAATACCAAAGATCGACTTCACCCGTGGGACACGCCACGTTCAGCGTATTATCCGTAAAATTCACTGGGAAAGTAACGCTTAGGCTCTGACTGATGTCGATGGTCTGAGGAGGAACACCGTTCTCGAGAAGCGTTGTGATCGGGGTATTCGTCAGACGGTACACGTGATAGATCTTGGCGTTCGGTTGAGCAGGCCAGTTGAGGACAGTGGTATTCCCCACAGCTGTCTGCGTCGCCGCGCTAAGGAACCCCTGGAACGTAGGCGGGGGTTGGATGAACTGGCTGCCCGGAGGAGCTACTTCAGCGCAATTAGCAAATGTGCACTGCGACTCCAGGTATTGGACATCCTGGGCATCGATGGTGCCATTACCATTCACGTCACGGGCGTCGAAGCCGGCGCTAGCCGGTTGCCCAACGGCGGCTTGAATCATATTGGCATCCGCCTGGCTGATCTTCCCGTCGCCGTTCAGATCGAGAATGGTGTTGTCCTGCCATTCCTGCAAGCCGCCCAAAACGCGCGCGGTACCCCAGAAGAGACCGAAGTGATTCATGCTGGAGCTACGGCCGCCCATGTTGTAGCCATCGCCCATGCCGTTGTTGCTGATGATGTAGAAGTGAGCGCCATCGGGGGAATCGTAGAAATCGAAGCCCTGCTCACCGGTCACGATCGAACTAATGGCATTCACCTGCCGTAACAAGATGCTGAAGTCCCACGTACTCGCGTGGAGGCCCTGGTTCGGCGAATCGTTCATTTGCCAGACGTGCTGGTTAAAATCGTTGCCGAAGAAGTAACCAATGCCCGAAAGGGGTGTTTTGAAACCCGTTGGAGTTTCGCGAGGTTGGCCGACTACGACATCCCATGAGTCATCGGGGTTTACTCGAACGATCTCGATCTTACGGTCGGTGCCGACATAGAGATGCTGCTGGCTGTCCCCAGGTGGCTGCCAGACGTGCATGGTCAGAGCAGTTGGACTGCGGGTTGTGGGGTTCGCCTGATAGCCGCCTTGCTCGATGATCGGAGTAAACGTGTAAGGCACTGGATCACCAGCTTTATTGGTGGTCTTATAGACACCATAGCCGGTATCGTCAGTACGATCGCCCGTTCCTACGTATATCGCGTTGTTGTAGGACGACAGAACCCACACGGCGAAATCCGGCAACGCCGGCGTTTGGCTCACCCGCTGGAACGTATTGTCGCCCTGCGAGGGATTCGCCGACGTCATGATGAAGCCTTCTCCGCGGAAGTCGGTCACCGCTACCCACATTTCGCCATTGGCCTGAACGATAGACCGGAAGCTCGCGACGAAGATGTCGGTTTGGGTTTTGACGATGTCGCCGAGGAAGGTACCAGGATCCTGCGGAACTTCAGTGAAGTTCTGCCCATCGGTGGTGCGCAGCATGATCGGCGGCGGATAGTTATTATTGGCGTACATCGGCAAGGTGTTGTAGATCGAGATAGCGGAGACGCCGCCAATGTAGAGCGCTTGGGTCCCATCCGTTTCGGTATAGATACCCATGCCGC
This sequence comes from Bryobacterales bacterium, assembly GCA_963738525.1. Classification (GTDB taxonomy): domain Bacteria; phylum Acidobacteriota; class Terriglobia; order Bryobacterales; family Bryobacteraceae; genus Bog-113. Next base: position 588,436 of record CAVTXC010000006.1, on the reverse strand, counting down.
GGAAACCGATGGAACGGGCGGCGTAAGCGGGGTTGCCGTTTGCATCGTTGCCGAGCGGAATGTCTTGAGGTGCGACGTATACGCGCGCCCACGTTTTCGTCTGGGGCGTGTAGCGCCAGATTTCCGCGGGGGTGGCGATATGAAGGGGATCGTCAGGGCAATAGAGCTGGTCGGCCGGAGGAGGATACAGGGGTAAACCGGTCTGAACGGCGGCGGTGTCTGACGTCACGCAGTCGACGTTTCTGCCCGTTCCTACGTAGAGGTTACCCTGAAACCAAATTTGAGACCACGCCCAGGAGTTTTGATCATCGCCGAATCCGCCGTTGGCAATTTCCTGCCAGCCGGCCTGTCGCATTTCCAAGCCGGAGATGCGTCCGTAGATGTACGACCAGCTATTTACGCCGAAGGCGACGTGGACGTGGTCGACTCCGACTTCTCCCATATCTTCGGAATAGCTGTCAGGAAGATAAACTTCGTTCACAGCGACTAGCCCGTCGTTGTCCTCTCCGTTGGTGAGGTTCTTCAGGATCGGCCCGGTAATTTTAAAGATGACTGAGTTGTTGCTGCTGTAGTTCGATCCCTCGACGAAGTAGAACGGAATCCCCGCTGTTTGGAAGATTGGATCCAACACAGCACGTAGTTGCGCAACCGATTCCGGCCGGAGATCAAACAGTCCATCGCTCAGAATTCCGAGTTTGCCGGCTAACTTTTCTCCTTTTCCATAAGCCCAATCGGCGAGCGCTGTGCCCTGGTTAGGAGTGGCCAAGGTAAAGATGGCCTTCACTTCGGAGCGAAATGTGTTGTCCTCCATCGCGACTTGCGCGTCGAGTCCGCCCTTGGAGTGGCAAACCAAGTACACCTGCTGCACTCCGAAATGCTGGAGGATCACCGGCATCATTTGTTGCAGCGTAGCTGCGTTGTCGGCAATTGAGCTGTGGTTGTCGCTATTGTCGAGGTTGAAGCTAATGTAAACGGACCGGTAGCCAGCGTTGTACACGTACTGGTACATGTCATTTCCGCCCGTAAACCAATAAGTCGCATTAGCGCCTAGTCCGTGAACGAATAAGAGGACCGGCGCTTGGCTGTTAGCAGCGGGGTTGACTCCACCGTAGAAGATATTGCCTGGTCCGCCGGGAGCAGGACTCGGAACAGGCACCGAGGTGTTCTGTGCCTGGGCAGAGCAGGTCAGCCCCAAACAGAGGGCTGAATACCCGAGCAACGCGCCAGCCTTGCTCAAAAATTTAAACATTATTAATTCTCCTCGAAACCAACCTAGTTCCGGCTAAACCGGCAAACGACATCAAACACAAGCTACGCCGCCCAAGGCCAAAGCGGATTTTCATGATTTCTCTATTTTCGGATTTGGGCAAGCGGGCTAATGGTCGGACATTCCCAAGGGGAAGGTCCGGTGTTTATGAAGAACTCCAGGGTGATTTTGAAGATATCATTACCACTTAGCGAGTGTCCAGGATAGCCGACAAATGCCGACAGTCTAAGGGGCGAGTTCCCGCCATTTTGGGACTATTTGCAAGGGGATACGCAGGACTTGGATGTTCGCGGCTACCTTGACACTCTCCCTGAGCGATTTCTAGAATAGCTGTACACCACTGAGTTCGGCTCCGGTTCGTTCAGGACCCCTGTCCAGTTGCCTCTGCCCCGGAGAAACACTTTTGCCCCGGAGAACCTCTCCAAGCTGGGTGCGTACTTTCGCGATCGCTAATACATGTCCAATCAATCGTTTGATCGAAAGGCCGACCAGAACCCCGATATCGCCATCATCGGGATGGCTTGCGTGTTCCCAGGCGCAGCGAACTCTCATCAGTATTGGGAGAACATTCTGGCGAAAGTGGACGCGGTCGGCGATCCCCCACCCGATTGGGAATCCGAGCTATTTTGGGATCCAAACTCCACGTCAACAGATCGAACTTACTGCAAACGCGGGGGTTATCTAGGAAAGCTGGCGGAGTTTGACCCGTTCGCATATGGCGTTATTCCGGGATCGGTGGATGGCTGCGAACCCGACCACTTCATGGCGTTGCGGGTAGCGCACGAAGCGCTCGCCGATTCCGGCCCTACGGACATTTCGAAGGCCAAAGAGCGCACCGCGGTAATTTTGGGCCGGGGCACGTATGTGAATCGAGGAAACGCGGCCGCGCTCCAGCAGGGTGTGATGATCGAAGCTACCATCCGCATCCTGAAGCAGCTTCACCCCGAGTATACGAATGAAGAACTAACGCTGATTAAAGACCACCTTCGCAAGAGCGCCCCTCAATTTCAGTCCGATACTGCTTCCGGCCTTGTTCCCAATATCATCACCGGGCGCATCGCCAACAGGCTAGACCTGATGGGCCCCAATTACCTGGTGGATGCGGCGTGCGCTTCGAGTCTGGTAGCCGTAGAGCACGGGATGCGCGAACTGCAGTCCGGAAGATGCGATCTGGTCCTGGCGGGCGGGGTTCACGCTAATACATCGCCGGTGCTGGTCATGATCTTCTCCCAATTGAAGGCCTTATCCCGAAAAGGCCACATGCGCCCATTCGACTCGGGAGCGGATGGAACGCTGCTGGGTGAGGGAGTGGGTATTGTGGTCCTGAAACGCCTAGACGAGGCGGAACGGGACAAGGACCGGATCTACGCGGTGTTGAAAGGCATTGGCGTGGCAAGCGACGGGCGAGCAAAGGGCGTTCTGGCGCCCCGCATCGAAGGCGAGATCACAGCGATCGAGCGAGCTTACGCCTCCGCGGGCATCGATCCTTCCACCGTGGAGTTGATCGAAGCGCACGGAACCAGCACGCCGGTCGGGGATGCAACGGAGTGCGAGGCGCTACGGAAAGTATTTGGTCAAAGAAAACGGGAGTACCCCAGGTGCGCCTTGGGCTCAGTGAAGTCTATGATCAGCCACACGATGCCAGCCAGCGGCATGGCTGGACTGATCAAGTCGGCGATGGCATTGCACCACAAAGTACTACCTCCGACGCTCCACGTCGAGAATCCGAACCCGAAACTGGGGTTAGAGGACTCGAACTTCTACCTGAACACCGAGACGCGTCCGTGGATTCACGGATTCACGTCGTATCCGCGTCGGGCGGGGATCAACGCATTTGGCTTCGGCGGGATTAACGCACACGCGATTCTCGAGGAGTACACGGGGCCAAACCAAGCCAAGTGGTTCCAACATAAATGGGATAGCGAGCTCTTCGTTCTCGCTGCGGCCACTCGCGAGGATCTGGCGCGCGAGGCTCGCAGCCTCTTGACGGTGATCGAGAACAGGGCCGAACTCAACCTGAAAGATCTTGCCTGGACCTTGAACCACAAAGGCGATTTCGGGGCGGAGCGGCTCGCCGTCATTGCCACATCCCGGGAAGATCTGATCGCGAAGCTGAACCGCGCGCTCGTCAAGCTGACCGACGAACGCGCCAAGCAGATCAAAGACATCGAAGGAATCTACTGGTTTCGTGACAAGCTAGGCGCTTCCGGCAAACTCGCGTTTGTGTTTCCCGGCGAGGGGTCGCAATACGAGAATATGCTGGCCGATCTGGCCATCCACTTTCCCGAGGTGCGCGAATCGCTCGACCTAATGGACAGAGCGTTCGTCGAGCATCCACGCGGCTATTTGACCAGCGACGTGATGTTCCCTCCTCCGTTGGTGGGGGGCAAAGACCGCATGTGGAATATGGATTCGGGAGCCGAATCCGTTTTTGCTTCGAACCAGGCCTTGGCGGCTCTGCTGGCGCGTTTCGACCTGAAACCTGACGCGATGGTTGGTCACAGCACCGGTGAGCATTCAGCGCTGCTGGCCTCGGATGTCGTGCAGGCGCACACAGAAGAAGAGCTCATTCACCACATTCAAGGCGTATACGAAGTTTTCGAGCGCCTGAGCACAACGAGTGGGATTCCCGAAGCGGTTCTTTTGGCCATTGCCGGCGCTGACCATAAGTTGCTGGAACAACTGGTCGCGGACAGCAATGGCGAACTTTATGTGGCGCTCGACAATTGCATTCACCAGGTGGTGATTTGCGGTAAGGAAGACGCTATCGATCGCTTGATGCAAGCGCTGTCCGGAAAAGCTGCGATTGCGCAAAAACTTCCTTTCGGACGGGCCTATCACACGCCTTGGTTCGAGGTATTCAGTAAGCCTTTAAAGGTTCATTTCGACCGGCTTTCTATCGGAAGAGCGCGAGTGGCTCTGTATTCCTGCGTTACGACTGAGCGCTACCCCGAGGACGCCGATCAGATTCGTCAGTTGGCCGCGGTTCAGTGGGCCAGCACGGTTCGGTTCCGAGAGACAACCGAGACCATGTACCGGGACGGCGTGCGTATTTTTGTGGAAGTCGGGCCCAAGAGCAATCTGAGCGGATTCGTGGATGACGTTTTGCGCGGAAAGCCGCATATTGCGATTCCGTCCAACGTGCAACATCGTTCGGGCATTCTGCAGTTGCACCACATGCTGGGCCAACTGATCGCCCACGGTGTGAATCCATCGCTGCAGGCGCTCTACGAGCGTCGCGACCCGAAGCCCTACGATGTCGCGGTGAAGCCTAAACGTTCGATGGTGCTTTCGACCGGGCTACAGCCTATCCGGCTTCCCGAAGGTTTCATTCTTCCGAAGCGCGTGCCGGAGAAGGTGGCGTCGAACGGCACAGTGCACCATGGGGCGCATCCTGCCGCCAGACCTGTGGATGAACCTGCGACGCCAAGGAAACCTGTGGCCGTTGCGGCAGCCACGACAGTTCCGTCTCAAATGGCCGCCGTAACGATGCCGGCTAGTCCTCGGGAAGCAGTGATGGAGGAGCATCTGCGAACCATGCAGCACTTCCTCACAGCGCAGCAGCAGTTCCTCACGACGTTCCTGGGAGTGAGTTCGGCCGTTCTGGAACCGAGCGCGATGCCGGACGGGAACGCGCGAGTGGCGAGCGTCCCGGTCGCAGCGCCGGCGCGGGTCCGGCCGTTCCTGAATGAAATCGTGGAAGTAGTCGAGGGGTCGCACGCGATCGCGCGCCACCGTTTTGACCTCCAAAGGGAAGCCGTTTTTTGGGATCACACCCTGGGCCGCGACGTGTCGGTCGAGGATCCCGGTTTGCTTGGACTGCCCGTGGTTCCTCTGACGGTCACGATGGAGATTCTGGCGGAAGCTGCGTCGTTACTGGAGCCGGGGCGAATTTGCACCGGTATGCGGGACATCCGGGCCGCTCGCTGGGTCACCATCGAACAACCCGGTTACACAGTCGAACTGACCGCTCGGCAGAAGGGCCCGGGCGAGATTCACGTAGCGTTACGCGAAGCCGGCAGCGCATCCGCTCTCCGTCCGGTGTTTGCCGAAGCGACTGTTATGTTCGGCGATCAACGGCCAGCATCGAACGGCCCAATGCCATTCCGTTTAGAGGATGAACATCGCTCCGAGTGGGATGCGAAGATGCTTTACCGGACCGGGATGTTTCATGGCGCTCTGATGCAGGGCGTGAAATCGGTGGAACGCGCGGGCCGCAACGGAACGAGCGCGACGCTCGAGGCGCTCCGTCACGACATCCTGTTTGGGGACAACCAGAATCCCGGGTTTGTATTCGATCCGATTCTTCTTGACGCCGCCGGTCAGGTGGTCGCGTATTGGTTCTGGGAGGCGATCCAAAGAGAAACCGACCTTTTCCCTTACCGCGTGGCATCTTTCGACATTTTCGAGGACGCTCCGGCAGCGGGCACGCAGTTGGAATGTCGCGTGATCCGGAAACACGAGAGCGATATGGTGATTCACTCCGACATCGAAGTGCTGGATCGCTCCGGTAGGGTTTACTACCGCCTGCTCGGTTGGGAGACTCGGAGATTTCCGCAGCCGCCGCGGTTCCTACATCTCCGTGTATCTCCGCGCGAGGCTTACCTATCGGAGGTGTGGGAAGCGCCGCTGACGAACCTAGCTCCCCGCGACACGTTCGCCTGCCGCCGCATCAACGATCTGTCGAGCGAATTCCTCGAATCCTCGCACGAGATCTGGCTGAAAGCTTTGGCCTATTTGGCGCTGAATCCGACGGAACGCGCGGATTGGGAGTCGAAGAAAGCCGTGGCGAAACGAAAGCATGAGTGGATCCTGGGGCGTTGTGCCGCCAAGGACGCGGTGCGAGAACTAGTGGCGCGACTGCGGAATGTCGTTCTGGCCCAAGCGGATATTGAAATCTACTACGACGCACATGGGAAGCCGGAGGTACGAGGGCCTTGGGCGCATCGGCTCGACCTGCACCCCTCGATCTCGATCACCCATAGTCACGGCATTGCGGCCGCAGTGGCTTCCGTTGGGCCCGCGGTTCAGGTTGGCATCGATATTGAAACGACCGATCGTCCAGCAAGCCACTATGAGAAGCTTGCGTTCCGTGAGGAAGAGCGCCAGATGCTCGCTCGTGTACCGAGCGCTCAGCATGACGAGTGGGCTCTCCGTCTTTGGACCGCGAAAGAAGCCGTTTCGAAGGCGTTGGGGCAAGGATTCCACCAAGGTTTACACTCCCTGCATATCGTCAGCTTCGACGAAGCGTCAGGTTTAGTTGAACTCGAACTCGCCCAAGGCCTGGCCTCACTTTTCCCCAATCTTCGAGGGAGAGTGATTCAGGCGACCACAGGGCGTGAGGCGAATTTAGCGTTTGCCTCAGCAGGCATTGCTGAATAAGACGTGAAATGAGCGCGCCCTCTATCACGCGCCTCTCGGACACCAGCGAGCGCCGCAGGCCGCTGCCATTTATACTGCAGGTCTTTTATGGGATCGGTGAGATTCCGATTACCGTCACGATGGGGCTGTTCGGGATCTACATTCTGCTCTTCTACAACTCCGTGATGGGTTTGGATGGAGCGCTCGCCGGGTTCGGCGTAACGGCGGGGTTGGTTGTGGATGCGGTGCTGGATCCTTACATTGGATTCCGCTCCGACTCTTCGCAGTTGAAGCTGGGACGCCGTCAGTCGTTCATGCTGTTCGGGTGCCTGGGGATGGGGCCGTTTTTCTGGATGCTCCTGAGTCCGCCGCAGGGGATGGGCACGGCTTCGCTTTTTGCGTGGCTTCTGGTCTCCTCGTTAGGCTTCCGAATTTGCTTCGCCACGTACCGGATTCCTTATCTCAGCCTGGGCGCCGAGATGAGTACGGACTATGATGAGCGCACGCGCGTCATAGCAGTTCGGAGCCTGCTCGGATTGCTCGGTATGGCAACGGCGGCAACGCTGCCCTTACTGGTTTTCTTCCATCGGACAGGTAATCAGTCCGACCCAAAATTGCAGTATGCGGGATACCCGCGAATGGGACTAGCGTTCGGAGCACTCATGATGGTGGCGGGGCTGGTGACGGTCTTCACCACGCAATCGCGCCGAACCTTAGGGGTTCCGGAGGCTTTCGCTCGCAATGAAGCGCGCCGCTTTTTCTCCGGGATGTGGCTGTTTCTTCGAAACCGCGATTTTCGCGCGCTGTGGATCGCTTTTACCCTCTGCTCACTCGCTGTGGTCGTGAATTTCACTTTAGCCGTACACTTCCTCAAGTGGTACGCGGGTATTGAGGATCATCGATGGCTAACGGCCATCCAAGGCGCATTTTACGGTGGAGCCGTGGCGGGCGTCGCGGGTTGGATATGGCTATCCAAACGTGGCGAGAAACGCAACTTTTTCATTGGCTCTATTACGGGCTTGGTCACGATTCTCATCCTGGCGGCGCTGGTGGTTGGGAAAGGTCATTTGTTCGGCACAGGAAATCCTGTTCCCCTCTTGATTGGAAACGCGATCGCGGGGCTTTTTGCCAGCGCGCTTTGGGTTCTACCGTTCTCGATGATGGCGGATGTGGTCGACGAAGATGAGCTCGTCTCCGGCACGCGCCGGGAAGGCGTGTGCTTCGGGATCATGAACTTCGGAGAGAAGATCGCGTCGGGCGGTGCGCTCCTGACGAGTGGACTGCTGTTGAGCCACTTTATTCACCTCCAACCGGGTGACGCACAGAGCGTGGAAGTCGCCAAGCGTATCGGCATCTCGTATGGTTTGGCGCCGGCGTTGTTTTTGACGCTCGCGATTATAACGATTTACGGTTTCCGGTTGAATCGCCGGCGGGTTCACGAGATACAGCAAAAGCTTCTTCCACCATCCCTTGATCCCTCAGACGAGACGGCCTAATCGATTCGAAAGGCGAGTCGAAATCAACCCGTCGTAAACTTGAGGTTTGCGTTCCACGAAGAACGCTCTTTCATGCACTTGTTACCCACACCTGAAGAAGTAGTGTGTGTATTGCGCGATACTGGCGCACTACGCCAAGGACATTTCGAATATCCCAATGGGATGCACTCGAACGAGTACCTGCAAGTACCGCTTGCGATGCGCTATTACCAGCACGCAAGAATGCTGAGCGTCGGTCTCAGCCGTAAAGTTCGTTCCAACCCTGAGCTACGGGCCAATATTTCTGATCTATCAATTGTCGCCGCCGGGCCTGCGGGACTACCCGTGGCCTATGGAATGTGCGAAGCGCTGCGCGCCAGACAGGTGTACTGGGCCGAAAAGGAAGATGAAACCCGGCCCATGCAGTTCCGGCAGTTTTTAGAACAGCACCCAGGCGAGCAAGTCGTGATGGTGGATGATATTCTCCGCTCCGGATCTAAGCTCACCGAGATGAAGGCTCTGTTGGAGAGCAATGGCGCTCAAGTGGTAGCTATGGCCGTGGTGATTTACCAGCCTACGCCGCATACGCGGAGTTTCGGTAACCTGCCTCTTTATTACCTAGCCAAATTGGACGCAAGTTATTACACCGATAGTTCAGAGTGCGAGATGTGCCGCCTCGGTGTTCCGGTTGAGAAGGTCTGGATCTAGGTTTTTCCGTTCAAGACTTGCTCCAGGAATTCTAAGGCGCGGGGATCCCCTGATTGGCCTAGCCAAAATATGGCCTGTTTACGGACTTCCGGGTTCCGATTTGTTCTCGCTACCTGGATGAGCAAGGGAATCCCTTGATCTTTGGGCAACTGCTGCAAAGCGAAGACCGCTTTCTTCTTGACCTCAGTATCGGGATCATTTTGAATTGAGTTTTGGATCGTGCGGCTGGCTCGTTCGCCCGCTTTTTGGGAAAGCCAAAAGATAGCCTGGCCGCGTACGCCGGAGTTCGGGTCTTCTTTAGCGAATCGGATCAGTTCGTCGATAGCCCCCGCCTCTTTTGAAATTGAGAGATCGAACATGGCCTTTTCTCGAATGTTCGAGCTCGTATCCTCTCGAGCAACTCGTTTTAGCGCTGCAAATCCGCGTGCGCCGCGAGAACTCGCTAGCCAAAACAGAGCCTTCTCGCGCAACCATTCCGGTTCTGTGTTCCCGGCAAACCGCTCGAGTGCAATGTCCGCATCCGGGCCAGCGTGCATTGCGATCGTGACCAACGCCGAATCCGACTGATCTTTGTGGCCGTCCTTTGCCACCTGCTCAGAAAGGAATGCGAGGCTTGCCGAGGACGGAACTCCGGTTAGCCAGATCATCCGGAGTCCACCCGCATCCACCGGACAATTCTCAGAAACAGGATGGATTCTCGAGACGGCGTGATCCTGAACCCGAAAAAGCACCATGAGGAACCTCGAGCCTTCCAATTGCACCGGATGCAGTTTCCCTACCGTGATGCTTTGTGCATTCGAGCCCTCGAGACGGCAGCCCGTGCAATTGTCACTCCAGCAGCAGGAATTGTTGTCCGGAGCATTCGAAGTGACTGCGTAGCCGAACCACAGAGGGCCGGATTCGGTCGACGTCAGGTTTCGAAGGTATCGGACAGGGTCGCCTGTCACAACGCGTTGCTCTGACTCCGCGTTACTCACGTTCAGGGTTTGGGCGCGGCCGACTTCCTGGATGGAGAGAAGCGTCGTGAATACGATCGCTAAAGTCTTCGGTGTCATTTCAGGATCTCCATCATGTAGTCGGTTGCCTCTTTGGAATGGATCAACGAGAGCTGTTGGATGATCTCCCGCTTAAGCTCCGCGTTCTTTTCCTGTCTTGCCAGTTCGATCAAGCCTTTGGCGTTTTGCTGGATGAACATGGCCTGAACTATTTCGTGTTTGATGGACGGATCCGATTCGTTGCGATATAAGGACGTCATCTCTCCGCTGTCCTTGCCCCACCCGGTTAGACCGAGGGTCCGAATTGCCGAATTACGAATTGCAGGGTCCTTTTCAGTTTTTGCGATCTGTAGCAGATGAGCGGAATCTCCATCGAGCAGCATGGAACGTACAATCTCTTCTTTCAGGCCGGAGGAACCGGACCCTTTATAGAGAGTCCAAAGCTCTTCCTTCCCGCCGGTCTGGGCGAGCGTACGAATCGCCTCGCGTTGCAGATCCTCGTTCTTCTCACCCTGTGCGGCTTGCATAAGTTGCGCTCTGGAATTGGAGAGGAGATAGCCGTGAATGATCTCACGCTTGAGATTAGTGTCGTTGGAGGAAGCGTACAGCTGAGACAACTGCCCGCGCGCCCCTTCCCCGCCCATCATGCTGAGGTAACGGACTGCCTTGAACTGCAGTTCCCGATCCGACTTTCCGCGAGCAATATCGAGCAGTAACTGCCGGGCTTCGGAAGCACTCGACTGGGACAACACAAACAGTGCCCGGTCCTTAAGATTGAGTGGCTGCCGGCTACTCAGGAGATTGCGGAGAATCGGGATCGCCCTATTTGGATCAGAGCCCATCAAGGAATTGATCGCGATCAACTTCAAATCTTCGTTATTCTCGTCGGCCGGACTTAAGGGCCGTCCGTTCTGCCCATGAATCTCTAACTCTAGAGCTTTGGCGTCGTCCATCCATTTGCTCTGGGGATACGACTTGCGCATAGCCGCTATGGTTGTTAGGGCCTCGGTGGGACGCCCGGAGCGATTCTGCGCATAAGCCTCCCAGTAATAGGCGCCATCCGCTCGTGGGCTCTTTTTGGCGATCACAGATTGAAAGCGCCGGATTGCTTCATCAAAGCGATTTGCACCCAGCGCGGCGGTTCCCGCCTGGTAGTCGCTATCCTCACGCTCGCTGGATGCGGGCTGGCCGAACGGCAGGAAAGGAGACTCTTGCGCGAGTAGCCTCTGGGTCTCAATCTGCCCGGTCAGCAAGCCGCCGGTGACAAGCAAAAATACGGTAGCTCTTAACCTCATAGATTCATTCCCTTCTCACGGGCATTAGTACCGATCACGCGCACTTTAAACAGGAGCCCTTGCGATTGAATGCGCTTCCGCAACCCTTCCAATTCAGAGCCCGAGAGCTCGCTCGGAGAGTGCGAAATCTCGATCAGAACCCGTTCCAGTTCCTCTAAGACGCTCGCGTCGCTGCGGTCGCCAGTGCGCAATGCCGCTTGCCGGAGCAACCGGTTTTCATTGAGCAGACCGCCGGCGAGTTCTTGTTCCGAAGCGATATTCAGCGATTTGCCGTCAGGAGCGTTCACTAATTCCGCCAGCACGATTTGAGAGCGGTCGAAATGGTCGCCCATGGCAATCAGGAGGACGCGCTCACGGCCGTTAGGAGAGAAGGCTCCATCTTTCTCGGCCACCCGTCGCTGTGTGTACATTCCGGCAATGAACACGACCGCCAGGATCGCTGAAAGGGCGGGAGCCCAGATCCACATGCCCAGCGGCTTCCGCCTGCCGCGCGCTAGTTCGCCGGTCACTTGGGGGGAGATTTTACGCCAAAGCTTCTGGTCCCAATCCGGGCCAATCTCGGGAAGTGGGATGTCTCGCATGGCGTCGAGGAAGCGAGCCAGGCGCTCGTAATTGGCGCGGCACTCCGCGCAGCCGAAGACGTGCGCCTGTGAGTCCTTCGCACCTTCGCCGAAATACACCAGCGTTAGCTGTTCATCGCTTAGATGAGCGTTGAAGGTTTTCATGATGCCACCCTCGCCGAACAATTGCCCAGCGCCGGTTCCAGCACACGACGGAGTTTCTGCACTGCCCGGAAAATGCTGTGCTTGGCCGCATTGGGACGCACTTGGAGAGCCTCGCCGATTTCGTCAATGGATAGACCCTCGTGGTGCCGGAGTACGAACGCGGCTCGTTCCATTTCGCTGAGCTGTCGCATAGCCGGGGCAAGCAGGCGGCGAACCTCATTCGACAGGCTGAGACGCTCCGGGGACGGGTCAGCCGTAGCGAGGAATTCCAGGGGATCCTGAGCGGCCCCGTCGTCAGAGCCAGTTTTGGAGAGCGGCGTTGTCCGGCGTTCACGGGAGGTGCGGACGCGGAGGAAATCCACGGAACAATTTGCAGCAATGCGGTAGATCCAGGTCCCGAAACTTGCCCGTCCGTCAAATCTATGCAGCTGTTTACATGCCCTCAAGAACGTCTCCTGCACCATGTCTTCCGCATCCTGTTCATTGCCTGTCATCCGAAACGCCAAACGGTAAACGGCACGGCTATGCCGGTCCATTAACGCGCGAAACGCCTCGGCGTTCCCAAGGCGAGCCTCGGCGACCGCGGCCGCGTCATCAGTGGCCCAGCTTCGGGTCAAATCCATCTGGCTAGCAGGTTAGACTGCATCTGTAGTTTCGAGTTAGCAGAAATTCGCAACGTCGGTGACTCGACAGTACCCGATATAATCCGTTTCGATGAAGCTGCTTTGGTCACTTGCCCTTTTCGCGCCGGTTGTTTTCGCGGCCAGTTCCGGAGACGATTGGCCGAATTTAGCCCGTTTCGCAGCCGAGAACGCGCATTTGTCGCCGCCGGGCCGCGGTGAGAACAGGGTCGTCTTTATGGGCGACTCAATAACAGAGGCTTGGAACAACACCGAAGGTGGTTTTTTCCCCGGGAAGCCGTACGTAAACCGCGGAATCAGCGGGCAGACCACGCCTCAGATGCTGATTCGCTTCCGTCCCGATGTGGTTGCGCTGAAGCCGAAAATCGTAGTGATACTCGCCGGAACCAACGACTTGGCAGGGAACACTGGCCCCACCACTTTGGAAGCAATTGAGGACAATTTTATGTCGATGTGCGATATCGCGAAAGCGAACGGTATCCGAGTGATCCTCTCATCGATTCTTCCCGCATACGATTATCCTTGGAAGCCCGGGGTCATGCCTTCCGAAAAGATCGCCGCATTGAACACCTGGCTGAAGGAATATGCCGACAAGAGCGGCTTCACATATCTCGACTACTACTCGTCCACAGTCGGTGAAAAGCGCGCAATGAAGCCCGAATATACGCGAGATGGCGTACACCCCAGCAAAGCGGGCTACTCGGTTATGGCGCCGCTCGCGGAGAAGGCAATTGCGGAAACACTCGCGCGTTGATCGCGTGAATGCTGCAGAAACTCAGCGCTTCTGCACTAGCTGGTGCTATCGGCACATGACGTTGCGAGAAAATGGGCTAATGGCAGACGAAGATCTTAAAGCAGAACTGGACAGGCTGAAGGCCGAGAATGAAGCGTTGAAGCAGGGCCGTAGAGGCAGCCCCGTCTCCTTGAAGGTGAGTGAAAAGGGCGCGGTGTCGGTTTATGGCTTGGGACGTTTTCCTGTGACGCTATACCAGGAGCAATGGAACAAGTTGTTGGGCATGGCCGAGGAGATCAAAAGTTTCATCACGGAGAACAAAGAGAAATTGAAGGTGAAGGAAAGCTAGCAACTGTAACCGTTAGGATGTACGGGCCGAGGTAAATCTAAGAGCCTTGGCCTGGTTCAAGCCTTTCCGAGCGAACATGAAACTCTTCGCGGAGCAGCGCGGGGAGAGATCACGGCGGAGAGAGCCGACCAGTGCCGCTTCTGGACTCAGAACGGATATCTCATCGCCAAGGACCTGTGAGCAACCCGAGATCTTGGACGAAGTCTGGGACGCTTATGAAAAAGCTGTGGAGAACGGCCGTATCTCTCTTCCGCCGGGACTCGTCGATGAGTGCGATCCATACCCGGGCCGATACCTCAATCCGCATAGGAAAGTTGTGGCATTTTGCGGAGTCCTAAAGCATCCGAGGCTGCTCGCCACATTACGGCTTCTGATGAGGCACGAGCCCAAACCCCTGCAAACAATCGCCTCGCACAAAGGTTCTCAGCAGGCAGCTCACTCCGATTCGATTCACATGACCACCTATCCTCTTGGATATCTGACGGCGGCGTGGATCGCTTTCGAAGATATTCATCCGGATGCGGTCCGCTGGTTTACTACCCCGGCAGTCACAAGCTCCCCTATGTTTTCAGCAAAGATGTGCAGATCAGTGAGTCAGATTTTCAGAAGAACGGATACGCGGAATACAGGGATGAGTACGAGCCTTATATCAGGAGGCTAATTGAGAATCATGGAATTGAACCGCATTTGTTCACGCAAGTAAGGGCGACGTTCTCATCTGGCATGCGAATTTGATTCACGGCGGATCTCTTCGGCGAAACTTATCCTACTCGAGAAAAGCCGTCGTGTGCCATTACTTCGTAAAAGGCTCATCCGCTTACTATGACCTTTCCGCGTCGTGGTCGAAGAAGCAGTATTTTGGAACTTGCCTGTTGCGCGATCAGGATGGACAGCCTCTCGGACGGAAGCTGCACGGAAAGTAGGATCAACCAACTTTCGGATGTTTTCCTGGTCCGCGATGCTGGAGTTTACGCGGGTACTACGTTCAATTTCGTCTTTGGAATAGCGGCCAAGGTTTCCTTGCTGATGTTCAGGTGCTGCATTACCAACTCCGGAGGCGTATGCGTCACCCAGTCGGAAAGTGACAGGTCCTGAAACCGGTTGGATTTGAACATCTCCAAGAAGACCAGATCCGTATCGCCTGTGTTTTCGATGTAATGGCCAAACGTTTTCGGGATGTAGCCTATGTCTCCAGGATTGAAATCCTGTGTGCGAGCCTTGCCTCCGTTAAAGAATACGGTCATCCGGCCCTTACCTGCCACGAAATATTGCCATTCGTCGGCATTCTGGTGCCAATGCAGTTCGCGCAAGCCACCCGGCCTTACCGTCACGTGGGCCGCCGCAATTGTTGTCGCGACAGGAAAGTTTCTCGAGTCGATAATCTTCACTTCTCCCGATGACGTTTTCGAAGTGGGAGACATACTGCTCATCGCGAAATCGAAAGCTACCGGGGAGTGCCCCTTCGATCCGGCGGCGGCGCGGCGGTCCTCATCCAATGGGCCTGGTACGGGCATTTGGAAGATGTAATGGCCGTCCTGCGGGACACGATAAACGCCGTCCAGCGCGGTTTCGGGAGCGCCCCAATTTTTGGCAAGCACCTCGCGCGGCGTGTGACGCGTCCAATCCGAGATCAGGGTTGTGTTGCCCTCCGAAAACTTCCCGTCGTCAAAGACTAACAGGAATTCGCATCCATCGGGATTCAGCCCCTGTATAGAGTGCGGAGTGCCGCTTGGAAAAAACCAAAGGTCATTCTTGCCCACATCTTTTACGAAACCGCGGCCCTCATTATCGATAGCGGTAATGCGCGCCTTGCCGTTTAGCATGATGGCCCATTCCGCGGCGTCATGCCAGTGCAATTCACGGATTCCTCCAGCCGTGAGCCGCATGTTCACGCCTGCAATGTCCTTAGAGATCGGAAAATCCTGTACCGTCACTTGGCGTGACCAGCCACCTTCCTGAATACGGCGATGCGCGGGAGAGAACGAGTTCCAAAAGGTTTGTACTTCGCCATGATCGGTGGGTGGCGGGATAAATGCATTGGGACTAACGTCCCGAAGGGGTTTGTTCTCAGGACCGGGATCACTAGCGCTCTGGTCGTGCTGGGCGTTGGCGACCTTTTCGAGGTCTTGTCCTTGTGCACTCTTGACGCCCAGAGCGGCTGTCAATAGCGCCGCCGACGCGCCAAGGAAGGCCCTTCGCGGACTACCCTCGGGCTGAGCGTCGTTTTCTGGTTTGTCGGGGACGTAATAGTTCTGAGGCATCGGTTTCTCCTCAAAGCAGGAGCAATTGCCAATCCTCTTCGAAGGGCTACTTCCAGATGTAACGCGAGAAATCGCTCACGCGGGCTTTACAGCAGATCATCTCGGCTGAGCCGACGACCACGGACTAGCCCATCCACTGGGGATTGCGGATCGTGCCGTCAAATTTCGCACTCACTTTGAACTGCTCGAACTTGCCGTTGGCCGCGGCCTCGCGTGTTTTGTCTAGTAGAGAGATGATGTCGCTCTCTGCCATCGGTCGGAAGGTGCGCGCTGCTTCGAATGCCTGATCTAGAACTTTCATGCTGTCGCACCCTGTAATCACGACAGACGTTGGAAGGTTGAGCGCATAGTGGAGACACTCGATGGCGGTAACCGTATTGCTTTGCAGGATCGATCCGCTTCCCATTGGCTTCATGCCAAGGACGGCAATGCCTTGTTCTACCAGCTTGGGTACGACATTGTTCGCGAAGCTTCGAAAATGAGCGTCCATCAAATTCAGGGGCATTTGGCAGGAATCGAAGTGAAAGTTATGCAGCTTGGCAACCTCCAGCATGCGCTCATGCACAAGGGGATCTTTATGCCCTGTAAAACCCACATAACGCACCTTGCCGGCTTGCTTGGCCGCCTGCACGGCTTCCAACGCGCCGTTCTCCGCAAAGAACCGGTCCGGATCATCTAGGCGGATATTCTCGTGGAACTGGATCAGGTCAATGTGATCCGTCTGGAGCCGCTGCAAGGATTCGTTAATCTGCCGGGCCGCAGCTTCTCTTGTTCGTCCGTCGAACTTGGTCATCAGAAACGCCTTCTGACGATAGCCGTCCCGAAGAGCTTTTCCCATTCGGATTTCGCAAGTTCCGTCGCCGTAGTCCCAGCAGTTGTCGAGAAAGGTAATGCCACGGTCCAGAGCAGAGCGGACAATCCGGATGGCTTCGCTTTCCGTGGGCGGACCAAGATGCGCACCCCCTAGACCGATCGCTGATACTCGCTCGTTCGTGCTGCCGAGTTTTCTATAGATCATGCCGTTTGAATCAGCGGGGCTTGCCGATTGCGCAGGGGCGAGCGCGGCAACTCCGGCGGCCCCGATCAGATTGAGAGCTTGCCTTCGGTCCATATGGCTTAGCATAGGACACCATCCCGCCGACGCGGGAATGCTTCTTATAGAAGCTCTGGAGAAGGCAAGAGGTTGTAAAACATGGATGAGGACTTAAAATTTTGAATTCCCGGAAATTAGGGATTATGGGATGACAGAACAAGTTTTCACAAATACGCTGGTTTTAGTCTCGGCCGCGAGCAGGTTGACATAAGATGAGTCTGTAACCTCTCGAGTCTGGGTGTAAATCTCGACTCTTCATGAACCCGCGACTCTCCTGGACAGCCGAAACGGTGCCTTTCGACCCGATTACTTTCAGGCGTTTGTACAGTGCTTTGCGGCATATTAACCGCTCTCTGGTTCGTTCGCGCTCACGCGAGGAACTGTTACCCGAAGTCTGCCGCGCGGTAGTCGAGTACGGCGGATTCCTTCTGGCCTGGGTTGGCTGGCACGATACGGCCGCCAACATGATTATTCCTCACGCCCAATGTGGTGAATACGCGCATGCTTTTGTGGCACCGTTCCGGGCATATACAGATGGAAGACGGGAGGCGCGTTGTCCAGCGGCAATCGCCTTTGGCACCGGCAAGACTTACATTTGTGATGAGTTCACTAGCAATGAGGCACCGCTTTTGTCGGACGCGGGCACGCAGCAGCAAGAAATCCGGGCCGTAGCGGCCTTTCCCTTGTATCAGCAAGGCAAAGCTGTAGGTGTCCTGACTGTGTACGCTTCGCAATTCGGCTACTTCCAAGAGGAGGAGATTGCATTGCTTGAGGAAGCGGCAATCGATACCTCATTCGCGTTGGATAATTTTGCGCGTGAGGAGGAGCGACAAAGCGCAGATCGCCTTTTGCAGCGCTTTTCGGCGATTGTCGAGTCGACCAACGACGCCGTCTTAAGTAAGTCGACGGATGGAACGATCACCAGTTGGAACCCGGCAGCGGAGAGGATGTTCGGCTATACGGCTGCCGAGATTGTCGGGCGTAATATAGCGGTTCTGATTCCTTCGGACCGAATAGAAGAGGAGCCGCGCATTCTATCCCGTATAGCGTCCGGGGAGCGCATTGTCGATTTTGAAACAGTCCGCGTTCGCCGTGACGGAAGGCAGTTTCCCGTCTCGCTAACGATTTCTCCTATCAGGTCGCCGGACGGAACGATCGTGGGTGCTTCAAAGATCCTGCGGGATATTAGCGATCGAAAGCAGGCTGAAGTTGCGCTGGGTGAAGCGCAAGCACGTTTTGAAGCAGTTGTAGAAAACCTGGATGAGGGTTTGGTTGTTTCAGATTTGGACGGGGATTTGCACAGCTGGAATCCCGCGGCTTTAAAGATTCTTGGCTTTCCGAATCGGGAGGCGTGTCCGCGAAAGCTGGAAGATTTTTTCGCGCTCTTCGAACTTTCCGACATTGAAGGCGCCGTGCTGCCGCTTAATCAGTGGCCATTGATCCGGATTTACAACGGCGAGAGTTTACGGGATTACGAAGTGCGTGTTCGTCGCACGACCGAGAATTGGGATCGGGTGATCTCGTATTCCGGGAGCTTGGTGCAGTATTCGACGGGAAAGACTCTTGCGTTCGTCACGATACGGGACATCACCGAAAGTAAACAAGCTCACGAAGCATTGCGAACAAGCGAGATGCTATTGCGCAACGCTGAGAGCATCGCGAAACTGGGCAGTTGGGAATTGAATCTCTCCGATCGGCGCCTGCGGTGTTCGGACCAGATGTTCGAAATCTATAAGGTTGATAAAGCCCAGTTCGACGGTGAGGAGAAGTTGTTGTGGGCGCGAGCTGATCCCCATGATCGCGATGCTATCGAGAGCGCGCTTAATATGGCTCGTTCCGGACTATCCCGGCTCGACATCGAGCACCGGATTATCCTTCAAGATGGTTCAACGAGAATACTCCATGTGCTGGGAAATATCCACGGCACTTGGACGGGCAGCGTATGTGTGTATCCGGCACCTCGCAAGATATTACCGAGAGAAGGCTTCTGGAGGGCCAAGTTCTACGTGCGCAGGAAATGGAATCGCTCGGCCTGAAAAGTGCCTTGGCGGAGAAAATTGTACTGCTTAAAGAAGTACATCATCGCGTTGAAGGGACAATTTGGCAGTTGTAGCGGGACTTTTGGGGATGCAAGCCGAAAATCTCCGTGATGAAGACGCGCAGACTTCCCTGCGTGAAAGTCAGACAACGCGTGATGTCGATGTCGCTGATTCACGAATACCTCTATTCCACCGAACACTTGGATCGGGTTAACTTCGGTCAGTATGTTCATCAACTGGTCAGCGAGCTCTGCGCGTCGTATTCTTTGCGCGCGGAACTAATAGCCATTGAGATCGAAGCGGAAGAGATTGATCTGCCCGTGCACAGGGCTATCCCATGCGGCCTGATCTTAAACGAGCTACTCTCGAACGTTTTGAAGTACGCTTTCCCCGCAAGCCGGAGTGGAAATGTCGAGATCCGCTTCAATGAGGTTGAAGCCGGAAATCTTCTGCTGTCGTGTTCAGATGACGGGATCGGTATTCCGAGTGAATTCGACTGGCAGAATTCGGAGTCACTAGGACTGCGGATCTGCAGCATCCTTGCGAATCAGTTGGACGGTATGTTGGTCCTCGACAGAACCGCCAAAGGCGCGCGGTTTGAACTGCGTTTTCCGAAACGAAGTTAAGCGTGCAGCGCCTTGGCGAGTGGGCCAAGACGCTACATTCAAGCGACAGACGCTAGCTGACTCAAACCTCTAGGCAGGCACCGACTCGTTGTCCCGAGCAAAGAAACGATGTTTTTTCATGGCCTCGACAAACTGTTCGATGACCGACGCTGCATCGCCCGTGCCGCTGATGATCCCAAGGGGTTCCGGCGCGGAAATAGCGCCATCCAACAGCAGTTCACCAACCGTCGTGGCATTCAGGAATTCCACTCCGTCCCCTACCGCTGCAATGGGCTTGCCGTGGGCGAAAGCTTCGTTCACAAAATGAATCGCAGGCCCGAAAGAGCTTAGGGTCTGGGCGCTAGTCGACCCACCAGGTATGAAAACCGCATCGTAAAAGACAGATGGCGCGTTTGCCGCGGGTTTATCTACCAGCACCGACTCGCCGGCTTCACCCTGGAGCGTACCGGGGGCACGCGCAATAACGTGGGCCTTCGCTCCCTGGCTCTCTAATTGAGTTTTCAGCGTGATGATGTCGGCCGCATTCACACCGTCCGCTGCCAAAATGCCGACCTTGCGTCCCTTAATCGAATCGGCAATTTTGTCCATGCTGAGGGCGGGAGATGACGTTCCATCGGTTTTGGCGGTTGTTGATTTCTGAACATTCTTGAAACCGATCTTCTCCGCAACTCGCTCCGCCAGTTCCGATGCGACATTTGCCAATAGGCCATTGATTACACGTTCACGAATCTCGAGCGTGTCGACTTGATTCAACTCGAAGGAAAACGCCTCGACAATGTGCTTCTTTTCCCAGTCCGCCATGCTGTTCCAAAACAGCGTTGCCTGGCTGAAATGATCCGAAAAGCTTGCGCTGCGTTGGCGAACTTTCGTGCCTTCCATCTTTTCGGCGTAGCTGGTGAAACGTTCCATGGATTCTGGCGAATGAGCCGGGCAACCACCGCCAACGAATTTGGTGAAGTAGGCAACCCGGCCCTTGGAATCAATTGCTGACTCTAGCATGCCATCACGCTGATTGTTGCTGAACAGGGCACGTGGGTCTGTTGATTGGCAGCTGTGCGAAGTTGGGGCCCACCCGCCGGAGCTGGGTGTCGAGATACTGAACAGTCTTCCTTGCAGGAGTGGATCGTTCGAGAAATCGATTCCGGGTACTACGTGGCCCAGATGGAACGCCACTTGCTCGGTTTCAGCAAAGTAGTTATCCGGATTCCGGTTCAGAACCATCTTGCCAAGCGGGGGAACGGGACAAGTTCCTCGGGAATAATCTTTGTCGCGTCCAGCAGATCGAAATCGAACTTAAATTCGTCTTCTTCCTCGACGATCTGCACACCAATTTCCCATTCGGGGAAATCGCCTGTCTCGATCGATTCCCACAAGTCTCGACGGTTGAAATCCGGATCTTTCCCGGCCATTTTCTGGGCCTCATCCCAAACCAGCGAATGCACGCCTTTAACGGGCTTGAAATGAAACTTCACAAATCGAGCCCTACCCTTCGCGTCGATCATTCTGAAAGTGTGGATGCCGAATCCTTCCATCTGGCGTAAAGCTGCGGGAATGCCGCGATCGCTCATCACCCACATCAGCATGTGCGTGATTTCAGGCGTGAGCGATACAAAATCCTAGAACGTGTCATGCGCGCATGCGGCCTGCGGAATCTCGTTGTGCGGCTCGGGCTTCACCGCGTGAATCAAGTCCGGAAACTTGATCGCATCCTGAATGAAAAAGACGGGAATATTGTTGCCGACCATGTCCCATACGCCTTCATCGTATAAAACTTGATCGCGAAACCGCGAACATCGCGCGGTGTATCCGCGGAGCCGCGCGACCCGACCACAGTGGAGAAGCGAAGGAATATCGGGGTTTTCTTTGACGGACTGTTCAGGAAATCCGCCACGCAGAGATCAGGACACGGCCCCATACGACTCGAAGTAGCCATGTGCCGCGGCGCCGCGCGCATGAACCACGCGCTCGGGGATGCGCTCATGGTCGAAGTGCGTTATCTTTTCGCGAAAATGGAAATCTTCCAGCAGCGTCGGACCCCGAGGACCCGCTTTGAGCGAGTTATTGTCGTCGTCGATCCTCAGCCCCTGATTCGTGGTCAGTTCCGCCTGCGGGGGATAAGTGTCTTTTTGGAGATCCTGATCCTTCTTGGTCGTCTCAGCAGTGCCTATTGCTTTTTTGCCTGCGAGTTCGTCTTTCGCCTTTTTTGACAAACGAGTGCTCCTTTGGTTCACAAGGAAAGATGCGGCGCCCGAGCATCACGATGCTTGCGGATGTGATCGTGTTCACGAAGTAACGACTCGGGACGTGAGCGCGGGATTCGAAGGTGTCTACGCCGGATGGGGCAGGTCCGTCGCCCCGGCCCACAGATAATTGCCTTCTGCGTCCTGATACCAGTTCGGGTTGTCGTCGATGCGTTCCCCGGATATAGTGTAGGCTACAGCAGTTGCTCTGCTAGTAGGGGGAAGAACCCGGACGATTCGAGCAGACGTCGTGGGCTGCTGAAAACGTACATTCACAGTCTGCAGAATCTGTAGTTCAGTGTTGTGGGGAATGGGCGCGGTTTTCTCGGGGGTGGCGGCCCGTGCCATATCGACAATATGGTCCAGTAGAACGTCGTTGCCCGGGCAGGTCTTCGATGCACGAATGGCGTGATGAGGAATCACGTGATCCGTATCCAGCGGAATGTTCCACCGAGCAGCAACCTCCGCGATCAGCGCCGCAGTGGACTTGAGTTGATCGTCAGGCCACGGCCATTGCTCGGCCGCGGTTCCCTCGTGCTCAATACCGATGGTGTAGAAATTCGGATTCACCCCTTTGCGAATTCCGGTCCAGGTCGGGTTCACCACGGTGCCGGCATGGAACGCAGTATCCTGTTCCTCCACGTACTGATGAACCACACCGGTCTTTCCGACGCCATAATGCGCGGAGACGCTGGATTTGGGGTTGCTGAACCACGCGTCCGTGCCGGTGAGAGTGCCATCCATAATGTGCACAACGATGGCTGCGGGTTTGAGCCCTCCCGGCCGCCCTTTATGAAAATTCACGGCCGAACATCCAATCCAATTCTTCCCCATGATTTTGTCCACCATCAACCGACTGCGGTCAGATCGCCGCGCTCGCCGCTCAGTATTCCCGGGCTCACAGCGGCGGGTCCAGCCGGAGTAAGCTCGGAATCCTGGGTGGATTGCCGCTGCTTACGCTGAAGATCGTCGACTTGCGTGATCTTCGAACGGAACTGCACCAGTTGGCTGAGCGCGCCATACCAGAATGGTGCGCCGAGACTGAGTAAGAGCGTTGTGAAGATGATGCCCAACCAGTGCTGGATGTCGCCAAAGCGCTTCAAATCATCAGGGTAGTGTGGGATTGAAACAACACCTTGATCGATCACAGATCGATATAGATCACGATCATCCGGCGTTTTCTTGACGGATTCCCGCGCCTGGGTGGCGAGCGAATCGCGCAATGCATCATCTACCGATATTCGATTTACGATGGAGACGGCATCAATTTGGAATGCAATTGCCAAGAGAAGTCCACACACGAAAGTGACCGCTCGCGTGGATACCGTGAAACGGTGGCTCACGCGGTCCATAGTCTGATCGAACCAGATATTCACCTTCGCAACAAAACGGCTCTGGGCTGCGTTGAGAATGGCCAGATTGGCGCGCGCCATATTGGAAAGCTCGGGGCTGGTCTTCTCCAGTTGCAACGCGATGGTTTGGATGTTCTCGAGCGTCTGTCCGGGATTGGAGATGCCGTGGTCGGCCAGTGTCGCCGAGAGTTGCGCGCGCAGGCCATCGGCGAGGCGCTGCAGGACCGGTTCCGGCGGCAAGTTCGAGCAGCAACTTGGTCAACTCTTCGCGGTAAACCACCGTCCCCATGCGGCCGCTCTTGTCGCGAATCAGCGGGTGCGTGAGCACGCCCTTGGCGATGGACAGCGCCACCGTATCGCCGAACTGCGGGTTAATCATCTTGAGCAGGTCGGCTAACCCCTGTTGTAAATTTTTGCCGCGCGTATTGCGGACCTGGGTCACGAAACCGGTCATCACCGTGACGGCCATGCTGGCCACCAGCATCACCACCGAAAGGCCAATTAAAATATCGATTGATTTGAGCATACGAAGGCTGTTATCGACCTGAACGTTCCGAATGTCAAGAGTTAAATCAGAACGCTTGCCGGTAAAGGCTATCGCGATCCCATAAGTCGCACGCGGGGACGGGGACCGCGCCAGCGAGTTCTCGCATAGAAGAATTCGACACTGCGTACAATGCGCGGTCCGCGGGAAAGCTGAATGACGCGGGTTTGCTGGCCGGCAGGGATCACGCTGCGCAGCGTGATCGGCTCCGCCTCACCGTCTCCGTAGTGAACGATTACACGCCCGAAATGGATTGCGCCACCATCCACAAAGATCTGAATCGCACGGAGAGGTCCGCGAGCAGCCGTCACCTTGATCTCATCATGGTCGCGGCCTCCGTCGACATGAGCTTCGCCCAGGTACTCCATCACAGGAGCGGGCTGAGCCGCTAGGTTTCCGATGGGTGACGAAATGGAGAAGATTGCCAACAAAAATGCGGCAAGACCGATTTTTCCCATAAGATCACGATTATGACTTTGCGGATGCTCCGTGTCCATCTTATTCTTTGCGCGGGCCTACTCTCCTCGTTGCCGATACCCGGGTATGCGGCCCCACCGAATCACAAGACTCACAATATTATCTTCGTGATGACCGACGGCCTACGCTGGCAAGAAGTTTTTAACGGAGCGGACGAAGCACTGTTCAGCAAAGAAAACGGAGTAACGGAAGTCGAAGCGCTTAAGCGAGATTACTGGCGCCCCACAGCTCAGGAGCGACGCGAGGTTCTGATGCCATTTTTTTGGACGACGATGGCGCGTGGCGGACAGGTATTCGGCAACCGGCGGCTTGGGTCCGACGCATTCGTTACGAATGGGTTGAATTTTTCTTACCCCGGGTACAACGAAACCCTTTGCGGATTTCCCGATTCGCGCATCAACAGCAACGACAAGGTGCTCAACCCGAACGTAACGATGCTGGAATGGCTTAACCGAAAGCCCGAGTACCACAACAAGATCGCTGCGTTTGGCGCATGGGAGTTGTTCCCTTACATTTTCAACGCAGAACGCGCAGGGTTTCCGGTGAACGCCAGTTATGAGCCTTTGACTCCGCCGCTCACCCCGCGTATTCAATTCCTGAATGAGATCAAGGCGGAAAGCCCGCGGGTTTGGGATGACGAGGCCTTCGACTATCTTCCGTTCCATACCGCGTTGGAGTACCTGAAGACGGTTAAGCCCAAGGTGATGTACTTGTCGCTGGGAGAGACCGACGACTGGGCCCACGCAGGCAATTACCCCGAATATCTTCGTGCCACTCGACGGGCGGACCACTATCTGAAAATGCTGTGGGAAGCTGTGCAGAGCATGCCCGAATACCGCGATAGCACCACGCTCGTCTTCTCGCCCGACCATGGCCGAGGTGATGATAACGAAAGCTGGAAGAGCCATGGGGAAAAACTTCCGGAATCCAGGTACATATGGATGGCGTTTCTCGGCCCGGACACGCGGGCGATGGGAGAACGTTCGCAGATTGCACCCGTAACCCAAAACCAGATTGCAGCAACCCTGGCGGCGTTACTGGGAGAGGATTACGCAGCCGGAACGCCGAAGGCCGGGCGGCCTATCGTTGACGTACTCCAGCATTAATTATTCCTGCTGCACTCCGAGCCACCAGCCGAGCTTTTGAGGATCGAACCAGGCAATATCCCGACCGAACCAGCGCGAATGGATTGCGGCGCCCCGCTTCAACTCCTTTTTCGTGCTGAGAATGAACGCGCACGGGCCTTCGCCAAACTTTGCGATCCGCTCGGCGACCCATGACGACGAACCGAGCGGAGCCGCAAAGATAACGGGAGTATCGGCAAGCCACGCTACTTCCGCTCCGAATTTACGGTCGATCTCCTTCAGGGGACGACCGGTATCCGGATAGGCTGAGCGAAAGCGGTCTACCGCGTCGGGAATCTTGTTAACCGCAATCACTACCCGAAGAACGCCGGACTGATCGCGATTTGCAGGTTTCCCCGTGGGAAAGGCCCGCTTGTCGCGCGGAGTGGAGTCATGGATCAAAAAGGGCAGGAAGACTCCCGTTCCCTCGGTTCCCAGACCAGCAGTCTGCCATTCCAGCGAAACACCATCCAACCGTTGCCGGCCGCCGTTGACCTCGTTCACCTCGATCTTCGCGGCAGTGAGGCGCGCCACCTCGGCATCAAAGTTCTTGGGGCGCACGGCCCAGGCGCACGGCCCGGCATCGCCTTCAATGAATGCCTTCCAGGAGTGCTGCGCGAGCTTTTGCGCATCAAAGCTGGTCTGCAGTGCGATCAACTCGAGGTACGAACCATCGGGGAAACTCGCAATGGCCATCTCGGTTGCGTGGTTGCTATGAGGGCCTCCCGCCTGTACCTTTACTCCCGTATCCGCGAGTTGTGCCTCCATAGCACCGAGGCTACGGCCCGCTACCGTCACGTGATCGATACGGAGTTCTGCACCGTGAAGCGTCATGGCGACAAGAAGCAGACCGACACCCCTCACTTTTCATCCTGCTGCAGCAAAGAGGAGCGGCCCACACGCTCGCCTTTCAGGTAGACGACGGAGATTGCCGAAAGAGCCCTGACGTCCTGAAGCGGGTTTCCGTCGACGATCAGCAGCGTTGCATCTTTCCCTTTTTCGATCGTTCCGAGGCGATCGGAGGCGTTTAGGAGCTTCGCGCCGTTCATCGTTGCTGCCTGAAGAGCAACAGGGATAGGAATGCCCGCCTCGGACCAAAGCTCGATCTCATGCTGGACCGTTGGACCATGCATGACGAGGAAGTTTCCCGCGTCGGATCCGGTCACCAACGTAACGCCCGCTTTCCAGGCGTGCATCAGATTCTGCTTACCTTGGGCCAGGGACATCGGATATTTCCCGATTCGCTCGCGCATGCCGGCCATCTGTGGAGAAGAGGCGGCGTGGTCGGTACCGGAAAGAAGCTCTTTGGGAGTTACCTGTTGAACGAGAGGGCGCTTCAGGAGCGACGTACTTCCCGCAGCAAAGTCTGTGAAACCTTCTACGACGCTCAGCGTGGGATCGAACGCGATGTTCTTCGTTTTCATGGCGGCCCAGGCAGTATCGGGAATTTCATCCGTGTAGGAACCGTGCTCGATCGACTGAACACCCATTGCGACGGCGTCCTCAACATCGCGGCTTATCCCGGTATGGATCGAGACGGGGAGTTGGTGGGCGTGTGCAGATTCCACAACCGCCTGTAGGATTTTGAGATCGATGCGCTGGAAAGGAGTCGTAGGGAAACCCGCGTCTAAGATGCCTTTTATGGCGTCCACATGCTTAGCAGCCAACTCCCCGACCATCTTGCGAGCGTCATCCGGAGAGCTGGGCAGCCGAAGAAACTGCGCGTTGAAAGTGGCCCGGTAAGATTCGGGCATGCGCAGGGCGTACTCGGTTCCATGCCCGTTTGGAGCGGTGAACAGAGGTCCGCAGATAAACAGTTCCGTTCCGAGTTTCTCGCCACTGTTGAAAAGGTCGCGGTAGCGGGTCGATTCGTCCAGTTGGTCGCCGGCGCTCCGGACTGCGGTGACTCCGCTATAAAGATAGGCGGCAAGTTCATGCTCACCCGCTTTGCGGTAGTTCACTTTGGACATATCGTCGTAGAAGCCGCCGAACGCACCGAGATGCACGTGGACATCGATCAACCCCGGGAGAACGGTTTTTCCAGCGCCATCCAGATCTTCAGCCTTCAGAGTCTTCGCATCGGGAGAAGAGCCTTCGAAAACACGGTCGATTTTGCCGTTTCTGAACAAGATGGCTCCGGATTCGATCACCTTGCCATTTCCTACGAAGATCCGCGCGTTGCGAATCAAAACGGATCCGCCGCGTTCCAGATCGCGCATGAGGATCTTGGATTTGCGAAGATCCTGCTTGCTCCACGCCTGGTAAACTCCGAGCACCAGGAAAGGCAGGAGCACCACCAACACCCAGAGCTTTGCCGCGGGTTTTAGCTTTTCTTCTTTTTCCCAGCGAAACAGCTTGGTCGAGATGAAGAGCCCGACGAAGGCCGTAACGACTAGTGCTAGCACCGCCTGCCAGTTTTGAAGAAGACTCTCGCCGTGCTGCAGTATACCCGCGACGCCGGTCATCAGATAAGTCGCCGGTATGAATTGAGTGACTGTTTGAAGCCATTCGGGGAATAGGAATGTCGGGATTGTTGCGCCACTCAAGAAGAGCATGGCGAAGTAGAGCGGCTGGATGATCAGCATGCTCTCCTGACTGGAATTCACTACGGCGGCGGCTATCAGACCGATCGATCGAAATGCAATGCTCGCGATACAGACAAACACGAGGAACGAACCCAAGCCCGGCGGTATCGTCATGCCATAGAAGTAGACCGACAAGCAAAGGGTTAGGACAACCGTCGGAATGTACAACAGCAGGCCCGTTGTCATCGATGCGACGAGCAGCGGCACGGGAGTGATGGGCGTAACCTTATAGCGGCGCAGAACGTTCGCCTCCCGTTCTTGCACGGCCCTCATTCCGGCCCCCATCAAACCGTTCCCCAGAATTCCAATGGCGGTCACCATAGTGATCACCTGGAGAATGACAGTGCCCTGATCGGCATGGTAGAGCTGCGCAAAAACGAAAAAGAAAAAAAGCGGGAAAAAGTAGTTGAAGAACAGGACCGACTTGTTACGGAGTGCAAGTTTGATATCGATCTTAAACAGCGCAATGTAGCTCTTCATCTGCCTATTCCCGAAGTTTCTTCCCGGTCAATTCGATGAATACGTCTTCGAGGGTGGGTCGGTTCAGACGAACGTCGTCCAATTCGAGACCCTGAGCATCGGTCCACTTGATCATCTCGACCAGCGTGCGGGCCGGTTTTGCCGAGTTCACCACAATGCGCTTCCGATCGTCGCTTAAGATGGCTCGTATTGCTTCCGGCCACTCCGGGAGCGAGGCACCGTCCCACGGCCGAGTCAAGGCTATCTCGATGGCCGACTGATTCGCGCTCTTTTCCTGGAGTTCGCGCGGGGAGCCCAGCGCGATGATTTGCCCTGCATCTACAATGGCCACGCGGTCGCACAACCGTTCCGCCTCCTCGATGTAATGCGTGGTCATCAGAATCGTCCGTTGTTCGGCTCGCAGTTCTTGCAGCAGATCGCGAATTTCCAGCCGGACCTGTGGATCGACTCCGGATGTTGGTTCGTCCAGGAAAATCAGCTGCGGGTCGTTGATCAGCGCCAGAGCGATCGCGAGACGCTGTTTCTGCCCGCCCGAAAGCGTTTGGTAAGCGGCGTCCTTTTTTTCGGTTAGCTGCAGCCGTTTGATCAAATCGCTACCGCTGACAGTTTTGTTGTAGAAGGCGGCAAAAAGATCGAGTGCTTCGGAGACGGTGATTTTGTCTGGAAGGTTGGTGGCCTGCAGGCAAACCCCAATCCGTTGTTTCAGATCTTGCTTCTGGCGGTCCGGATCAAAACCAAGGACTTTCACGTCACCCGAAGTGCGAGATCGAAGGCCCTCCAAAATCTCGACGGTGGTAGTCTTCCCGGCACCGTTAGGCCCAAGCAGACCGAATACCTCGCCGGGACGAACCTCAAAACTAATGCCCTTTACCGCTTCGACCTTGTCGTAAGTTTTCCGCAGTTCCCGAACGAAAATTGCGTATTCGTCATTCATCCAGTGGTTCCGTTCCGGCTTCCCGTTAACTTGCTGTTCTTGCTCCCAAACAGGGCGTAAATAATCAGCCCGATGAAGAGCCACACGAAGAACCGGATCCAGGTCTTCAGCGGCAACGCCAGCATGAGCGAAAGGCACAGAACGATAGACAGTATCGGGAACCACGGCACGAACGGAACGCGAAATCCACGAGGCCTGTCCGGCTGCTTCTTTCGCAATACCAGCACCCCAGCAGATACGACGATGAAGGCGAACAAAGTTCCAATATTCGAGAGATCGGCAAAGTCGTCGATATCCCAAACGCCCGCCGGGATACCTACGAAGAGGCCTGCAATCCAGGTACTGATGTGGGGTGTCTTAAACCTTTTATGCACTCTGGCGAAAATACCTGGAAGCAGGCCATCCCGGGACATCGCAAACCAAACTCGCGCTTGTCCGAATTGAAATACGAGGAGCGAACTGATCATCCCCACGATCGCTCCCACACTGACCCAGCCCCGAATGGTGTTCATGTTCAGCGCTTTTAGCGCGTTCGCCACAGGCGCCGCATTGTCGAGCGTCTTCCAGTTGGCGATTCCGGTAAGCACCAGCGCTACGGAGATATAGAGCACTGCACACACGATCAGAGTCATGATGATTCCGAATGGCATGTCGCGTTGCGGCTGGCGGCATTCCTCGGCCGCGGTGGAAACCGAATCGAACCCGATGTATGTGAAAAAGACAATGGCCGCTCCGGTCAGCACCCCGGAAAAGCCGTGCGGCATGAACGGGTGCCAGTTCGCGGTGTTTACCGCGTGAGAAGCACCGATAACGAAAATCAAGATCGCGCCAATCTTGATCATCACCATTACATTATTGGTGGTAGCGCTTTCGCGAACACCGCGCACGAGTACCCATGAGATAAGAAGAAGAATGATCAGTGCGGTGATGTTAAAGTAGCTTCCTGTCGGGCCGTGGGGACCGATAATCGGGCCGGCTACAGCTGTGGGAAGGTGCCATCCAAATAGACCATCCAACACGTCGTTGAAGTACGCCGAGAAGCCAACCGCGACTGCCATGTTGGAGACGGCATACTCTAAGATCAGGTCCCACCCGATAATCCAGGCGAAGATCTCGCCTAACGTGGCGTACGCGTAGGTGTACGCGCTACCCGCAATGGGAATCATCGAGGCGAGTTCCGCGTAACAGAGCGCCGCAAAACTGCAAACGAACGCCGTTAGCAAAAATGAGAGGGCGATGCCGGGACCGGCGCCCGGCCGACCCATGGTCGCAGCCTGACTGCCGTGGAGAATAAGGTCCAGCACCGTCGTATCCGTAGGTTTACCCGCGGCGGCGGTGCCGGTCAGAATAAAGATGCCCGAACCAATCACCGCGCCCACTCCGAACGCGGTTAGACTCCAGGGACCAAGTGTCTTCTGCAGCCGCTTCTCGGGCTCCTCCGCAACAGCTATGAGGTCATCAATGCTCTTGGTGCGGAGAAGACGAGACATTCAACGGAGTTTAACGTTTCCGCTGGCCTTGCGCCATCCTTGAGATCTTCTTCTTCTGAGATCCGCGAGCGACTCCGGAGGCGCGCTTGGCTTTCGGCGCAGCTTTCTTTCGCGCAGCCCGCTTGACCTTCTTCCGCTCCGCTTTGTCTTCGATCTTCTTCGTGTTTGCCATTATTTCGTCTTGATCCCTGCGTATTTTTCGATCAGTTTCTTCAATCCAAATCGCGGAAACATCACGGTGATTTTCGCGTCATCACCGTCACCTTCGCGTCGGACCACGGTTCCGGTCCCGTATTTGGGGTGCTCTACCACTGTACCTGTTCGCGCTGGCCCCTTTGAACCCATTGGCTTAGCCGTGGGAACGGAAGCGGGCGCCCTCGGCGGAAATTGAGGAGCGCGAGAGGGGAACTGAGGCGGCCTTTGCTGAATCGGGGGAACGGAGCCTTGCGAAGCAGGAGGAACTCGAGACGGAGCCGGTGGAGGCTGTGGCGCCTGAACAGGCATCTGAATCCCTCGTTCGGAGAAGAATTGGGAGATGTTTTCGAGAGAGTTGTAGGTCTTACCCGTAAACAGGTTCCGTTTGGCGCCCTCGCGAACGTCATAGCGCTCGGCCGTGAGGTCGATCTGGGGAATATCGTCGCCGTCCTCCGGTCCGATATTCACCATCAGCTTGCCGGGAACTTCCTTCAGAAAACGAGACGCGATAGACCGTTCCAGTTCACCTCCCCCGAAACGCCTGCGGTACTTCGCCCAGGTAAGGTAAAGACGTTTTTCCGCGCGCGTCATTCCTACGTAACAAAGCCTGCGCTCCTCTTCCATCGCCGCTTCGGAGTTCAAGGAGCGGCTATGGGGGAATAAGCCTTCTTCCAAGCCCGCCAGAAACACAACTGGAAATTCGAGACCTTTCGCGTTGTGAAGGGTGAGCAACATGACTTGCGCCTTCTCATCCACCTGATCGGCGTCCGCCACTAGTGCGGCGTGATCCAGGAAATCAGCGGCCGTTTCTCCCCGCTCCCATGCTTCAGCCGCGGCATTGGCGATTTCGTTCAGGTTCTCTATGCGCGCCTCAGCTTCAGGCGTACCTTCCTGCTCGAGCATGCGCCGGTAGCCGGTTCGTTCCTCTATGAATTTGAAAGCCTCGCTGAGCGGAAGCTTCTCGACCGCTTCACTCAGATCTTCAATGATGGTGCGGAACGCAGCCAAAGCCGCGTGAGCACGCGTCCCGAACTGCTGCTCCTCGATCATCCGTACAATCGCGTCCCAAAGGGTGAGGTTTTGATCGGACGCGAAAGCCTCAATTTGATCCACGGTACTCCGGCCGATCCCTCGAGCAGGCGTGTTGATGACGCGCAACAGGCTGATACGATCTGTCCGCGAGATGGCGACCTTCAGGTAGGCTACGATGTCCTTCACCTCTGCGCGCTGATAGAAGCTGAGTCCGCCGACCACCAGGTAACGGCGCCCGTAGCGACGAAGGGCTTCCTCAATTTGACGGGATTGAAAGTTGGTCCGGTAGAGAACCGCCACGTGCCATTGGGGATGCTGGCCCAAGACGCGCTCGATGGTATCGGCAATAAACAAGGCTTCGTTCTCAGCATCATGCGCCGAGTACAAGCTGAGCTCATCGCCCGCGCCGGAGTCGGTCCACAACCACTTGCCCTTGCGTTCCTTGTTGTTCGCGACCACCGCCGAAGCGGCCTCAAGGATATTCCGGGTGGACCGGTAATTCTGCTCAAGGCGGATGGTCTTGGCTTTTGGGTAATCTCGCTCGAAATCGAGAATATTCCGGATATCGGCGCCACGCCAGCTATAGATCGACTGATCCTCATCACCCACCACACACACGTTGTCATGCTCCCGCGTGAGAAGACGCATGAGCTGATACTGCGTACGGTTGGTGTCCTGATACTCGTCGATCATGAGATAACTAATGCGCCGGTTGTAAGCATCCCTGGTACCAGCATCATGATCGAGCAAGCGCACGGTTTCGAGTAGCAGGTCATCGAAATCGAGTGCGTTCGCGTTTCGCAGACCCTTTTCATACTCCTCGAAAACGGCCGCGATGCGCGTCATCTTCGGATCTTTTGCCTCGTCATACAAATCCTGGGGCTGCTTGCGGCTGTTCTTGGCGTGACTGATCAACGACATCGAAGCCCGACACGGCATCGCCTTATCGTCGAGTCCTAACTTCTTATACGCGGCCTTGATTATGGAGAGTTGATCGTCGTCATCGTAGATGGAAAAGCGACGCGTAAACCCCGGGCGGACTTCGGCCAATGGCTCCCCATCCTTTCGAAGCAAGCGAACGCAGAAAGAGTGAAAGGTGGAAAGGTTTGGGGATCCCGCGACACCACACCCTTCTATTAAGGATGCAACCCGCGATCGCATCTCCGCGGCGGCTTTGTTGGTGAACGTGACGGCCAGAATCGCAGAAGGAGGGACGTGCCTGGTTGTGATCAGGTGCGCGATACGATGTGTGATCACCCGCGTTTTGCCGCTTCCCGCCCCCGCCAGAATTAAAAGCGGACCATCCGTACAGGCAACGGCATCGCGCTGCTGGGGGTTAAGACCATTCAGAAAGTCCATTGTTGGGGAATCTTTACCATTTTACTGCAGCCTGTTTGCTTTGTATTCGCCTTCCGATGTAGTATCCTCGCAAAACACCCCTAGGTACCAGAATTCCTATATTCTTAAGAGGTTTGCCTGTGAAGAAATTATTTCTCCTCATTCCGCTAATCGCGCCCGCACTTCCCTGCTTCGCCGCTTTTCAAGTTAAGCTCTCGTCGTCCCTCACCTCCCCGCAACCTGTCGCAACGCCCATAACTTGGACAGCAACAGCCAGTAAGACAACCGATGTTTTGGATTACCAGTTCAGCGTGTCCAGGGGCAGCGACGCCTTTCAAGTCGCTCAAGATTACAGTCCTCTGACTACGTTCACTTGGGCACCTTATCGGGCCGAAGGATCTTTTACCGTCCAAGTAATCTCTCGGGACCGAACGGCTGGTACTTCCGCGACCGCGCAAGCGCCATTTGTGATATCGTCGCGGGTCACAGGATCCACCCCGGTGATCTCAAAGACTGCGCATCCACTAGTGGTTCTGTACAGCGCTCCTGGATGTCCGTCGGGTAGTTCGATGTACGTGGTGTTCACTTCCGGCAATTCATCGGTTCAGACAAACACCTTGGCGTGCACGCCAAACGCGAGCATGAACTTTTACCTAGCCGGGATGGCGGCAAACAGTTCCCACACGGCCCATCACGTAGTTCAGACAGGCTCGAATACTACTTCCGGCCCCACACTTTCTTTCACCACGGGCGCCATCCCTACGAACCTATTATTCCCGTCCGTCACTATTGACACGCCTCCCAACGCGCAGACTGCTTCTCAGCAAAGTGTGTTGCTCATCGACAACATTGGTCCGAACGGTCCCTCCGGCAAAACTGGTTCTTACTTTCCTACAGCCTATAACCTGAATGGTAAAGTTTTGTGGTATTACCCTGGCTTATCTGACAAAACCCAAAACGGAGCCTACTATCTTAGGCCGATCGATGGCGGAACCTTCATGGTTCATTTGAACGATCCGACAAGTTCTCTGGTCGTCAACCAGATTTGGAGGGAATTCGACTTGGCCGGCAATACCGTCCGACAGACAAACGTGGCGCGTGTCAATGAACAGATTGCCGCCTCGGGCTATGTGGGGTGCACCTCGTTCTCGCACGATGCGATTCGTTTGCCGAATGGACATACGATGATCATCTGCACGCAGGAGAAGATCTATCCTCCGCCCACGCAAGGTTCAACCACCAACGTTGATATTGAAGGGAATGCAATTGTCGACCTCGATCAAAACCTGCAACTTGCGTGGTACTGGTCTGCGTATGATCACCTCGATATTAATCGCCCCGCTGTGTTGGGCGAAGTCATCCGCCCGAATAACGGGTTCGTAACCCTCGTCCTGGCAAACCAGGCGAATGATTGGCTGCATGCCAACAGCCTCAATTACATTCCGTCGAGCGGAGACGTTATCATCTCTTTGCGCCACCAAGACTGGGTCGCCAAGGTTAATTACGCAAACGGAACAGGTGATGGAACCGTTATATGGGAGATGGGGCAGGATGGGTCGTTCGCGATCAACAGCACCGATCCATATCCGTGGTTCACACATCAGCACGATGTGGAATATGAACTAAATGGCACCACTTTGCTTTCCGTGTTCGACAACGGGAATACTCGAGTGGCGCAGAATCCGGGGCTAGTTGAAAATAGCCGGGGCGTCGCTCTCAGCGTTGACGAACCCAATCTGGTTGTGACGCCGTTGCTGCTCGCTGATCTCGGAGGCTACGCGCACGCGGCGGGAAGTGCCCAGTTATTGGCGAATGGCGATTATCACTTTGATGTCGCGGTTCTTCCATCTCCCAATGGAACGACGTCGGAACACATAGAGATCACGCCGGTGCCGAACTCGACAAACGGAACAACCAACACTGAAATGACCCTGGGCACCGACACGTACCGTAGTTACCGGATGGTTTCGCTGTACTCGCTTAACTAGTCTGTTCAGGACACCGGCTCACAAGGGGAAGTGCGCATTTGATGTCGAACGCCCGCTTAGAGCGAACAAATCCGCTCCAGCGGGCGTATGATTTGAAGAATTCTTGTTGATCGAGTCTTTCCAGCAACTATGAATACCGCCGTAAAAGTCGTAATCGTTATTGCGCTGATCGTCGTTGGCACCGTCGCGATGTTGGGCGTTGCGGGTGTTTTGATTGCCAGGCACATCCGTGTTCAGGAGACCGGCACCAGCGATAAGAAAACGGTCAATATCGACACCCCCTTCGGTCACATGAGCGTCCACGAGAATAAGAAGCTCAATCCAGAGCAGGTCGGCATCCCCATCTATCCTGGCGCTTCCCGGGCCACCGACCAAGGCGGCGCCGACTTTCAGTTTGATGCGGGTGAACTCCACAAAGATGTCACCATCGCTGGCGCGGTTTACACAACCGACGACCCTCCGGAGAAGGTCCGGGACTTCTACTCACAAAAGTTTCCGGGATGGAAACACACCTGGACGAGCGGGGGCGATTTCAATATTGAGGCGCACGTTGACGGGAATATTCGCTCGATCTCCATAAAGCGAGATTCCGACCACACACGGATTGCTGTTGCTTCCGTGGGACCGCCTGCGGCAAACTGAAGGAGTGCCGTAACCCGGCGCCTTCATGCCCCTTGTTTGTACGTGCGGTACAAGTCTTCCCGATGACGCCCGGTTTTGCTACCGTTGCGGAAAGCCGCAGAGGGAGGCGGATCAGGAATTTATTTCCCGAGCAGAAGCAGTTCCGATTCCTGTTCCACCTCCGCTCCCGCCTTCTTCCAGCCCCCAAAGCGTCTCGTTCAGCAACCCTCTTGCTCTTCGCACATCGCTGCTGGTGGCCAGCATCACAACCTTGCTCGAGGTCTTGCCGTTAATTCAGATAATCGCTCCACTCCTGGGTGGTTATATTTCGGCGTCTTTGTATCAACGGCGTTCCGGGCATGGCCTCAGTGCCGGGGCAGGCGCCAAACTGGGGTGGCTCACCGCGGTACTGAACGCCGTCTTCATCACAATCTTCATGACTGTGAATTTCGCAATGCTTGGGTCGGCTCTATTTGACCCCCTTCGCGAAAACATCCGGCATCAGGAAAGCAACCCGATGCAAGGGGAAGTTCTCCGCATGTTGAACGACCCCCACTATCTCGCGTTGATCGTGCTGTTTATCTGGCTGTTCTTTTTTGGATTTTCGAGCGTGCTGTCGATGCTTGGAGGAGCGCTCGGAGCCCGAATGTACCGTCCCAAGGTGTCCTAACGAAACACAATCACAACCGCGTTCCCATCGACTCCGGTTCGCGCGTTGGCTTTGGCTTCATAATCGACAGACACGGGCCGCTGTTGTTGAGGACCGCATTCAACAGAGATTTTTTCGGTGTCCACATTTAGCCGCAGTAGTTTCCCATTCGCCTGACGAATCACGATGCGCCTCCGGTGGCCGGCGCACTCCACGCGTAGCATCTGACCCTCGGCGTGGAGACTATTGGAGGAAAGCTGATCCCATGGAATAACGTTTGCGGTAGAGGCTGACGGATCCGGCTTAATCCGGGCCTCCGCCGCCCTTACCTCGGCAATTGCCTGTTGCTTGAGCCGATTCGTCTCGCGCTCCTGAGCTTCCCGATCCCGCCGCCTTTCTGCTTCCTCGAAATCCAACCGTTCACCCTCAATTGCCATTCGCTTGGCGAGCAACTTATGCTGTTCTTCGGTTGACGACGCGGCCTGCTCGGCCCCCCGCCACGCCTTTGCCGCCTCGCTCCATCGCTGCTGGCCTTGAAGCGCTTCCGCCAAAGCAACCCAAGCATCTTCTCTCCGCGGCGCTAGTTTAACCACAATACTGAGTTGCTCAGTCTTCTTAGCCGCATTCTCGATCTGCTGAGCAAGGAGGAAATGAGCCTCGGCGAAGTTTGGGTCTGCTTCAATCGCCTTTTCCAATATGGAGCGACGTTTTGCCAAATCCTTTTCGACCCGAGCGCACTCCACGATCGCAAAACCGTTCTTGCTTCCGCCCGCCAAAGCTGCCTCCATGTACCGCGAAGCTGAGCCGGCATCATTTTGCCGAGTGGCAAGCATCGCCAGACCTTCCTCCGCTTCCACCTTGTGTACGCCGGCGGCTAATAACGTTCGGTAGCGCTCCTCTGAATTCTGATTCAAAAGATCAGCCAAATGCAGCAGGGCGTCGTTATTCTCCAAAGGCCGAATCATGAGATCTCGCTCGGGGCTAAGCGGGCGACTCGGAGCATCGATCGTAGAAAATGAGCCTTTCTCTGAGCGCACCTTGACTTCTTTCTCAAGACTGTCCTTACTGCGATGGAATGCGTTTTGATACGCTACGTCTTCAGCGACGCCATTCTCCATGTTGGACAAGAGAACGCGCACATTGCCATAAGTGTCAGGATTAGTGATCAGCCAATGCACTAAATTCCACTCCGGCGTTCTCTCTTGTACCGCCGGAGGCGCGCCCCACGTGACCTTGGCACCATTGATCTGGGTTGTGGAAAGGAAACTTTGCAGGCCCTTCTCCAAAGCCTCCGGCATACGTCCGATATTCTGTTCCAGTAAAATACGCGCGAGGCTCTTTCGATTTTCCTGCGTTAACGCGGCGCTACCTTGGACGAAAACGATTGCGCCGGTTCTTGAAACGCCCGGGAACGGCTCTACTGGTGAATTCCGAAAGATGTAAAGATGCAGCTGCGGCCGCACCGTTAGATCGTGCCGGCCTAGAAGTTCACCAAGGGAGAACCGCATCTGCTCCAACTCAGCGGCGCATTGGCGCGTCTCTTTTGCGTTTGCCTCTGAGTAAACTGCAAAAGGACCAACCTTGGTCGTTATCCAAGTGCCGGCCCACGCTTGTGCGATCACGAAAATCAGCAAGCACACAAGCCGCATTCAAGATTATTATCGCAGTGAATCCTCAGAGCCGCGGCGGGACGGTGACCACCACGGCCTTTCCGCCTTGCTTCGCTACCCCTCTATAACTGTGTGGTTCGGATGAATCGAAGTAAACGCTATCACCGCTCCGGAGGATATGGTCCTCCTCCTGATAACGCACGGCAATTTGTCCGTCCAATACAAACAGAAGTTCAGAACCCTCATGAAAGTGCTCCTTCACCTCTTCGATTTCACGCCGGGGAAATTCCGCCAGGTATGCCTGAAGCCATTTACCCTGAGACGAGTAGGCGAGGCACTCGAAAAAGTACGCCGGCTTCGCGTAATCTGGCCGTTCGGGAAATCGCATTCGATCATCGGCACGCGTCACGATAAATTGCTTGCTGCGCCGCCGGTCGTCGAAAAAATGGTCAAGTCCAACATCAAAGACAAGCGCAATGCGCGCGAGGGTGGGCAAGGTGGGGATCATCTTCCCCGTCTCCAACTGCGACAGCATGGAAGCAGAAAGACCAGTGTGCTTGCCAAGATCGACCAACGAGATTTTCTTTTTCAGCCGAAGCTGGCGGAGCTTTTTCGCAAGACTATATGACGACAACACACGCTGAATCGTGTCTTCTTTGGCCACACTGAAGGATAGATTATCATCAGTTAAATTCATGGCTGGGATTTCAGCTCCACTGAACTGATCTTCAGTGTGAGAGTCGCACGCTATGAATTTGGCGCTATTCTCGAATTGCACACCTGTAGGACTGTGTTGCGAGGCTAGCGATGCAAAAGTATTGTTTGGATCTTCTTTCGGAAGCAGCGGAAAGCGATCTGGTATGTCAGTCTCAGGGGGGAAGCGAGTCCGCATTCTCTGAGCTCACTCGCCGAACCTATTCTTCCTCTTTCAAATTGGCGCTTTCAATCCTGCGTGACCGCCAGGAGGCTGAGGATGAAGTACAAAATGCCTACTGGAAAGCTTGGCAGCACCTCGGTCAATTTCAGCAGGATGCGAAATTCTCGACTTGGATGACTCGCATTGTCGTCAACCAGTGCCTGATGCGGTTGCGTCAGGTTCGTCGGGTGAATTTTCTCTTCCTCGATGACACCTTAATCGGTGAGGAACGAGGAACGCTCGAACTTGTTGATAGGGGGAATTCCCCTGAAGACCAACTTGGCTCCAAGGAACTAGGCGCACTCATCAATCGGGAGATCCGCAGGATTCCTCCCTTGTTGCGCAACGTGTTTCTTCTTCGAGACGTGAACGAGTTACCGATGGAGGAGGTCGCCAACCAGCTTGGGATCTCGATCGCCGCAGCGAAAAGCCGCTTACTCCGCGCGCGATTGGAACTGAAAGCCCGGCTTGAGAAACACTATGGACCGCGGGCAACATCCACAGTCGCCGTTTAGCTTCAACGTTTCGGGAGTGATACGATGAGAGGGCGCGGCGCTATCGTCTAACGGTTAGGACGGAGCCCTCTCAAGGCTTAAATAGGGGTTCGATTCCCCTTAGCGCTACCATCTTTTTTTCTCACGCTATAACCCGCGAATCTCCCTTACGAAGCGTGACATGCTCCCTATCGAGAAACTCGAGCAGCGGCACCGCGTACTTTCGCGAGATTCCCGTCCACTCCTTGAACAGCGAAACCGTGAAAACCTGATTGCGGCGATGGGATAGGAGTGTTTTCAATGCCGCGATCGCTGAATGATGGAAGACCAGATCATCGTTGATCTGGATCAACAGACGATCCTTCAGGAGCATTCGCAGAATCGTCCTCCCTCGGACGGAGTCGATACCGGCGACGGTTAGAACCTCGGATATGGAAGGAACGGAGAGGCCGGCCGATGCGAAGATCGCTTCGATCTTCATCCGCGCCTGTTCCTCACCGCTATTCAGCGCTACGCGATAAGTGCGGTGGCGGACGCGATCGCCTTCCACCGCGAGCTCGGCGACTCCGGAAAGCACCGCATCCAAAAGGAAATTCTCGGCTCCTGGCATAGACGCCTTCAACTCTTGTTTGGGAACTCCTGGCGACAGTGGGTTTGCCGTATGATAACGCTTGACTGCGTCGACCACGTCGCCCCGGCGCTGTTGAACCCAATCGCGCGACACGGCCCAACCCGGGCGCTCCAAAACGACCGCATTCGCCTTTCGCGCCAAAGCGAGCGCCTGTTCCAATCTCACCCCAAGCTTCTGCCCGAGTTGCGCGAGGCTCAATCCACCTTCCGCCTCGTCCAACAGAAGTGCAGCTTTGAATGAGTCGTCTGCGCCGGCGAGCACTTCGAGTCGCTTCCGGATTCGCAGGGCCTTCTTTTCACGTGGCGGATGAACATCCACCACGGTGCCTCCCGCGATCGTGATCATCGGCGAGAATTGCCGCAAAATGAACCGGTCGCCCGGTGCCAGCACGACTCCGTCGGATAAGATTAGCCGCGCAAATGTTGTGCCGCCGGGTGCCAGTTCCTTTTGACGGAAAAATCGGACCTGCGCTTCCAGTTCAGCAGTGCCGGCATGGAAGTGGACGGGTGCAAGATTCTTCATCGGCCGCGCCGAAGGGAGCAACTCAATTTCGCAGTCAATCCTCTGAGTCGGCTCGAACTGGCCTCGCTCGGCCAAAGTCATGCCTCGCCGGATTTCGCGCGGCTCAATACCCACCAGGTTTACCGCGGTGCGCATTCCCGCTGAGGCATGCGCTACCGATTTGCCATAAGCTTCTAATCCGCGCACACGCAACACCCGGCCGGAGGGCAGTAATTCCAACTCCTGCTCACGGTCAATCACACCCGAGACCAATGTCCCCGTGACTATCGTTCCGAATCCATGCATGGAGAATGATCGATCAATGGGAAGCCGCACAGGGCCGCTTACGTCTTTGGCCTCAATCCGCTCAGCTGCAAGTTTTAAGGCGATGCGTAGAGCATCTAAGCCCTCGCCGGTTACCGCACTCACCGGGATGGTTGGCGCGTCCTGCAAGAACGATCCCGCGACCAATTCCTCTGCCTCCAACCGAACTAAATCCACCAGATCGGAGGGAACCAAGTCGCTCTTCGTCAATACGACTATGCCTCCCTGAACGTGGAGCATCCGGCAGATATCGAAGTGCTCGCGCGTTTGCGGCTTGATAGATTCCTCGGCTGAGATGACAAAGAGAAGGAGGTCGACTCCGCCAGCCCCGGCGAGCATATTCTTTACAAATCGTTCATGGCCCGGAACGTCAACAAATCCGAGTCGAATGTCGGGCGTCAACTGCAAGTGGGCAAAGCCCAAATCGATCGTGATGCCGCGTTTTTTTTCTTCGAGGAGCCGATCCGCATCTATCCCTGTAAGCGCCTTCACAAGCGCCGTTTTTCCGTGGTCAATGTGTCCAGCGGTGCCAACGATAATGTTCTTCATAGACGCCGTTTCCATCCTAGCCTGCACCACCGGACCCGACCATTTTGTTAATCGCCTCCTTTTTCGGTACCCTCCTTCTGGGCTCACTCATCTATTGCCTTCTTGCTATCCGAGCTGTCTCCGCTTATAAAAGCGTGCCTCGTGAACCATCACCCACCATGCCGTTCGTGTCCGTTATGAAGCCACTTGCTGGGGACGAACCAGGCTTGCGAGAGAATCTACGAACCTTTTTTGAACAGGACTATCCCGAATATGAAGTGCTGCTCGCCGTGCAAAGCCTCGAAGATCCGGCGGCGCGGATCGCTCGGGAAGTCATGGCCGAGTACCCGCAGACTCATTCCAAGTTGATTGTCAGCGGCGAAGCGCCCACTCCCAATCGGAAAGTGCAGAGCTTGCGCGCGATGCTTGCCCAGTCTCGATACGACGTCTTCCTCATGGCGGATAGTGACGTACGCACGGGACCAGATCTCTTGCGCGTCGTAACTGCTGAGATCGAGAAACCCGGGGTCGGCCTCGTCACTTGCCCTTACCGTGCGAGTGCGGGAAATTCCATCTGGACGGCTACGGAAGCGATTGGCCTGAATACGGAGTTTCTCGCTCAGGTGTTAGTGGCGCGCCTGCTCGGCGGAATGGATTTCGCGCTCGGCCCGACGCTTGCGATTCGCCGCGAAGCGATAGCGGCTATCGGCGGCTTCGAGGATCTTCAACATTATCTCGCCGAGGATTTCGTCATGGGCAACCGTGTCGCAAAACTTGGAGGCAAGGTAGTTTTCTCCTCCTTCATTGTCGAGCACCGGCTGGGCACGCAATCGTTCGGCGACAATTTCCGCCATCGTCTCCGCTGGGCGCGTAGCACGCGGCGTTCCCGGCCCTGGGGCTATCTTGGCCAGATGTTTACAAACCCGATCCCGCTGGCACTCTTGCTTGTTGCGAGCGCGCCCCGCCTGTGGCCGGCGCTGCTAATGACGCTTGCTTTCCGCGGCTGGGTAGCTTACGCCACCGCGGAAACGGTCCTCCGCGATCCACTTACACGTGACTATTGGTATCTCGTGCCCGCGCAGGACTTGGCTAGCTTCGCTGTCTGGATCGGCGGCTTTTGGGGATCCGGGATCGA
Source organism: Bryobacterales bacterium (assembly GCA_963738525.1). Lineage (GTDB taxonomy): Bacteria > Acidobacteriota > Terriglobia > Bryobacterales > Bryobacteraceae > Bog-113. Next base: position 545,680 of record CAVTXC010000006.1, on the reverse strand, counting down.
ATGGCGGGGCAAACAGATCAAGGTGCTGCGCGACGGCCGGTTCGCGAGCTAAATTCGAGCCTGCAGATTGCGCAGTTGCCGCACACCTTCCGCGGCAACTGTAGCGTCTTGATCGCGGCTTAGTTTCTCGAGCGGAGCCACACTGGAGCGATCCCCGCTAGCGGCGATGATACGCGCCAGGTTCACTTTCTCGTCGCGCGTTCCCTCGTCCACTGCGCCGTAGAGGGCGCGGCGAACCTCCGGGTTATTCGACGCTTCTGTTAGATAGGCCAATGCGGCGGGACGAGAAGAGTTGTTGTTCAACGAGTAAATCAGTAAACGGAGCGGCGCGTACTCCGTCATGCCAAGATTGCCGTCCATCACCAGCGCAAATGCCAACGCCATCCGCGGCACGTTGCGGCTCTCGGAATCGTATACAGCCTGCAGTTTGCGGGCATCTTCGATGTTTGCGAGCCGGGCAAATCCTTCAGCGGCAGCTGCGCGGAGCCGCTCGTCCGGGCTGTCCAGAAAATTGGAGAATAGATCCCGATCGGAGGGTTCTGGCATCATCGCAAGGGCGGAAAGAGCCGCGCGTCGTACGCGGTCGCGGTCGGTGACTCTCAGAATTGTACGCAGATCGGGGCGCACCGCCTGGCAGGTCAAAACTCCGTTGGCCTCGATCGCCTCGGTTTGAATCTTCTGATCCAGATCGTTGATGAGGTAATGAATACCTGGGCAAGCGGAACTGTCGCGAATCTTCTCGAGGGCGATCAAGGTTTCGAGCAGCACATCCGAGTCGCGGGAACGAAGAGCTTCAACCAGATCGGGCACCGCCTGCTTTCCCCGTAACACGCCTGCGGCTCGTGCCGCGTTCGCCCGTGAATCCAGACTGGATCCCCCGCGCGCAAGGCGGCCAACCGTCTGTACGACCTCCGGCCTCACGGTCAAATAGGGATCAATCGTGAGGTCGTCGGGATCGCTAAATCTCGACCGGATATCCGATCCAAACTGGCGAATCGGCGCAGTCATTCCGGTACGCACGTAACCGGGCACATAGAAATTGACTAAGCCGTTGACCGCCAAGATCTGAACCTGCGAGTCGTTATCACGGGCGGCTTCGATGAGTGGGTCGACCGTGCGAGGACCGCCGATATCGATAATGCTCCGGACCGCTTCCAAGCGAACTTTGACGTCGGGATTAAGCAAGAAGCGCTGCAGTTCCGGCAAAGCGTTAGGCCCCTGCTTCGCGACCTTTCGGACATCTTTGACACTCTGGGGCGCCGCGGGGGTGGCCATCGCAGCAAGTACAAGAATGAATGCGCCAGGACGCGCTAGTTTCACGTCAAAACCTCACTCACGTCAAACCTCACCTAACGAACGAACTCCACCTCTACACGATGGGGAATCACGCCGGCTTCGTGACCAAGATCGAGCAATTTCTGAACCGCTTGCGGTATCACGTCGCCGCAGTCTACCGTATAGTCGTTTACATACATGCCGACGAATTTCTCGGCAAGACTGCGGTCTAAGTCCCGCGCGAACTGCATGGCGTACTGCAGCGCTTCGTCGTGATTGTCGAGCGCGTATTTGATGCTCTCGCGAAGCATCCGCGTGCACTCGTTCTGCACCTCTGGCGATAAGGAACGCAGCATAACGTTCCCCCCGAGAGGAAGAGGCAAACCGTAGGTCTGCTTAAACCATTTACCGAGATCGAGCACCCGGTGAAAGCCGCTGCGATTGTAAGTGAGCTGCGCTTCGTGAATGATCAGCCCCGCATCCGCCGAGTGGTTTTGGACGGCTTCGAGAATATGATCGAACGGCGTTACCACCGGTTCGAAGTCAGGCTCAAAGATCTTCAACGTGAGATAAGCGGTAGTAAGCAGCCCGGGAACCGCAATTCGCTTGCCCTTCAGTTCACGCGGCTCCATTGGCTGGCGAGTGACCACCATTGGCCCGTAGCCATCGCCGATCGATGAACCCGTCGCCATCAAAACGTATTTATCGGCCACGTAGGGATATGCGTGATAGGAAATGGCCGACAATTCATACTCGCCTTCGCGCGCTTTCCGGTTCAGTGTCTCGATGTCCGAAAGTACGTGTTTGAAGTTCACCAGTGACGACCGGATCTTGCGGGTGGCGAGCCCATAAAACATAAAAGCATCATCAGAATCGGGGCTGTGCGCTGCAACAATTTCCTGGGGCGCGGAGGACGACGACATAGGCGGGTACGAACCGTACTACAGTATGGCATGGCAGTTCGGAATCACGACGGGACCGGCACTCCCCGTGTGAAGACTTACTCGGCCGCAAGCGGGTTTGCGTACCAGTATCAATTCAAAGGGCATTCCGCGTTCCCCGACGGGGATCACTACCGCTTCGCCACCACACAGGATCGCCGCGCCGTTTTTGATGTGTTTGTATCTATTCCCTTTGCGGCAATCGAGCCCTGGGAGTTGAGCCAGCGCCGATCCCTGTCGCCAACAGAGCGATATGCGGTGGCCAAACTGGCGTTGTTCGCCGCCTTTGACCAGGCTATTGGGCCTGAGCAGATTCCGAAACCCATCTTGGTTGATAGCCATCAGTTGAGTGATATTCTAAACACTCTCGACATCTGACCCTGGGATACTCTTATGAATGTCGTGATGCCCGCAGCTCCGATTCCGCCGCCCTTCGAACGCGTCGAGGGACGCCGGTTTTCGTTCTACCCCCCCATCTTGAGGATTGACTCCAATGAGTGGACCTACCGCCGCGCGACGTGGTCGGAACTCGTGGTGCGCAACGTGGCTTCCGGGATAGAATTATCGATCCCAAGGCGGTTTGTTGGGGAAGCATCGGAATCCGATCACCCGGATATCGTCGTCAGTCTTTCGGAACAGCTGGAATTACGACAGGGCGTTGTCCGCCCGCAGCGCAGCCGTGTACTGCAGATGCCGGTCGCCGCGAAGCGGCAATTGAATGAAACCCCACGCCCACCGCTCGACCCCGGTCACCTTGCTCCGGTAATCGGGATTCGTCTTGAGGCAAAACACGATTCCCGCGCGAGCCGGGTCGTCGGCGGCGCCATCGCACTTGGAGTCCTCGGCTGCCTAGCCCTGGTGGGCTATTCGCTCCAGGGCGGAGAGGCGCATCGAAGATCGATCATTACCTCGCTAGATCATACTTATCTCGCTCTCTCTGCGGCCGATACGTACTCCACCGTTATCAGGGCTCTCGGCATCCCTGATGAAGACCGTTCGGTCACTACTCCCGAAGGAAAGCGCCTGCGCCTGTTGGCGTACGCCGATCGGGGTTTTCGGGCAGTGCTGATGCTGGACGGCCAGACAGAGCGTTACGTCGGGAGCGTCAGCGACCGCGGCCAGGTACTGCAGACCGTGCTGATGCCCAATGGCGAAACCAGCAGTTTCCTTTTGCGCTGTTTGGAAGACTACTGATCAATGCGCGGCACCGTGGCGCGGGTGGGCTGGCTTCTGGTCGCGGCCGTTGGAGCTCTTGCGCTCGGCGCAATTGCGACCAGCCGAGGTGAAACCATCAACAGCTTTTGGCTCGTGGCTGCCGCCGTATGCACGTACGCGTTGGCCTACCGCTTCTATAGCGCCTTTATCGCCGCCCGTGTCATGGCTCTGGACGACCGCCGGGCAACTCCCTCCGAACGTCTCCGCAATGGCCACGACTTTGAACCCACCAACAAGTGGATTGTCTTCGGACATCACTTCGCTGCCATTGCCGGCCCTGGACCCCTAGTCGGCCCGGTCCTGGCTGCGCAGTTCGGCTACCTACCCGGGATTCTGTGGATCATCGCCGGCGCGGTACTGGGGGGTGCGGTCCAGGATTTCGTGATCTTATTTGCCTCCTTGCGCCGGGATGGCAAATCGCTGGGGGAGATTGCGCGCGAGGAGATCGGACGGGTAGGTGGAGCCGTGGCCCTGGTTACAGTGCTCCTGATCATGGTGATCCTGCTGGCTGTCGTGGCCTTGGTTGTCGTTAATGCGTTAGCGGGGAGCCCGTGGGGTACGTTCACGATTGCGGCCACCATGCCGATCGCTCTATTTATGGGCATCTACCTCCGTTACTTGCGCCCCGGACGAGTTCTCGAATGCTCTGCAATGGGATTTGTGCTGGTCATCGTAGCCCTGTGCGCCGGGCAGTGGGTTGCGGAGTCGGCGTCTTTAGCGCCCCTATTTACCTGGTCGCCGATCACTCTTGCCTTCGCGATCATCGCCTACGGATTTCTCGCCAGCGCCCTCCCGGTATGGCTTCTTCTGGCGCCTCGCGATTACTTGAGCACCTTCGTGAAATTAGGCGTAATCTTCCTCCTCGCCATCGGTATTTTCATCATTCACCCTCCGTTGGCAATGCCTGCTCTGACGCGTTTTGTTGACGGAACAGGGCCAGTGTTCGCCGGCAAGGTCTTCCCGTTTTGCTTCATCACCATTGCGTGCGGCGCAATTTCGGGATTTCACGCGCTCATCTCTTCCGGGACGACGCCCAAGCTGATCGCCCGCGAGACGCATGCCCGCGCAATTGGCTATGGGGCGATGCTGCTGGAGAGCTTTGTCGCCATTATGGCCATGATCGCCGCCAGTGTCATGGAGCCGGGAGTGTATTTTGCGGTGAACTCGCCAACCGGAATTATTGGGAAAACGGCGGAAAAAGCGGTTGCAACGGTTACCGCGTGGGGCTTTCCAGTTACCGCGTCTCAAATGGGTGAACTCGCGAGGAACGTAGGAGAAACTTCGCTCTTCGGACGGACCGGCGGGGCGCCGTCGCTCGCGCTGGGCATGGCGCACATTTTCGCCTCCTCCGGGGGAGGAAAAGTTCTGATGGCATTCTGGTATCACTTCGCGATCATGTTCGAAGCGTTGTTCATCCTCACCATCATCGATGCCGGTACGCGCGTCGGGCGATTTATGCTGCAGGATGCGCTGGGCCACTTCTGGGCGCCTCTTGGACGAACAAGTTGGATGCCGGGAGTCTGGGCGGCAAGCGCGGCGGTCGTCTCGGCTTGGGGATACTTTCTTTACAACGGCGTTCGCGATCCGCTCGGCGGCATCAATTCGCTATGGCCTCTATTCGGTATTGCGAACCAGCTTCTGGCCGGCATTGCGCTCTGCGTCGCGACCACTATATTGCTCAAGATGCATGGATGGCGGTTCGCTTCCATCACCGCCGTTCCGCTGGCTTGGTTACTTACGGTGACGCTCACCGCGGCGTGGCAGAAGATCTTCGCGGATTCTCCGCGCATTGGCTTTCTTGCCCAAGCTCAGGCTCTTGAAACAGCAGCGCGGGCGGGAAAAGGTGCGGTGGAGTGGCAAACACTTGTGTTCAACGCGAGACTTGACGCGGCTATCTGTGGGATTCTGGCTTTGCTCGTGGCTATTATCATCCTGGACTCGCTTCGCGTTTGGCTGAAGATCTCGTTTGGAGAAACACGTCAGCATCTGCGAGAGACGCCCTTCTCCAAAACCGCCCTGCATCCCGGTGAAATTTGAGACAATTCCTCAGTCTTCTCCTGGACCTCGCACGCGAAATCGGTGATGAGAGCGCCTACAGGCGATACCTGACCGCCCGCGGCCTGACGCCCTCCGCGGCCAACTGGCGAGCTTTCTTCGAGCAAAGGGCGCGGGCGAAGTATAGCCGCGCAAAATGCTGCTGATCGGCTGACCCATGCATCAGTTGCTCGCGCAATTGGCGCAGTTCTTTCTCTCGCTCGGTGGATGGGGCCTTGTCCTTCTGGGAACCCTTGATTCGTCGTTTCTGTTTACACCGCTGGGGAACGATCTGCTGCTTGTGTCCCTGACGACGCAGCATCCCAACTTGATGCCTTACTACGCGGGGATGGCCGCTCTCGGCTCCGCACTGGGAACTTGGATCACCGAATCAATTAGCAGAAAGGGCGGTGAAGCCGGGCTGGAAGGCCGCGTTTCTAAGCGACGTCTGGACTACGTACAACGGCAGGTCAGCAAACGAGCAGGGCTGGTGTTGTTTGTCGTATGCATCATGCCACCTCCGTTTCCCTTCACCGTATTCATCATTGTCGCGGCCGCATTGCAGTATCCACGCTGGAAGCTTCTGACAATCGTGGCGGTCGGACGCCTGACCAGGTTTCTGATCGAGGGAGCACTTGCCGTCCACTACGGCAAACATCTACTGACCTTGGCGAAGACCCCGGCGCTGCAGTGGAGCATCCTGGCGCTCGTTGCAATTTCTATCGTGGGCAGCGCGTGGTCGATCTTCTCTTGGGTGAAACGCAGCCGCACTAGGCGGGTATGATTTTCCTGTGCGCCTTTTCGTTGTTGCCTTACTGACGACAATTCCCGCCCTACCCGCTGACATCAGCCCAACCGACCTGGACGCCATTATTACCGCCGCGCTCGAGGAGAGTGGCGCACCGAGCGTTTCCGTCTCCATTGTTTCGGACCGAAAGCTGATGTATGCCAAAGCATTTGGCATGGCGGACATTGGAGCCAAACGCCGAGCGTCCCCAGAAACCCGATACGCAGTCGGATCGATTAGTAAAGAGTTCACGGCCGCGGCACTGCTGATGCTTCAGGAAGAGGGCAAACTGTCTCTAGACGATAAGGTCGGCAAGTACTTCCCCGAGATGACCCGCGCCCGTGAGATTACGATTCGGCAGCTACTAAACCACACCGCCGGATACGAGGATTACGCTCCTCAGGACTACATCATTCCCGAGTGGACGAAGCCAATAACGCCACAAACGATACTTAATCGCTGGGGCAAGAAGCCGCTCAACTTTGATCCGGGCACGCGTTGGCAGTACAGCAATACGAACTATATTCTCGCAGGGAAGATCTTCGAGAAGGTGTCAGGGACACACCTCGTCGAATTCTTGCATACGCGAATCTTCGCGCCACTCGGGATGACGACGGCCACCGATTGTAGCGAGAAACGACCCGATGACGCGGTGGCGTACACGAGGTACGCGCTGGGTCCGCCTCGGGTGGCGAAGCGAGAAGCTGACGGCTGGTACTTCGCCGCGGGCGAACTTTGCATGACAGCATCCGACCTTTCGAAATGGGACATGGGCTTCATAGACAAGAGGCTGCTTTCGGCGAAATCGTACGAGGAGTTCACCCGGGAGGTCAAATTGCCGGTTGGGAAACCTACACGCTACGCGCTCGGGCTGGTCGTCTCCGAACTCGATGGCGTTCCTCTGGTGTGGCACAACGGGGAGGTATCGGGCTTCCTGGCTCTAAACGAAATCTTCCATACCAAGGGCATAGCGGTCACTGTGTTGACCAACGAGGACGGCATTAACTTTATTGTGCCTCTCGGCAGGAGGCTGTCGCGGGCCATGCTGCAGAACGGGGAAGAGGCTCCGACAAAAGAGATCAGTCAAATCCGTAGCATTCTCGCAGGCCTGCAAAAAGGGCAGGTGGAGAGATCCCTTTTCACGAGCAATGCAAACTCGTACTTCAGCGAACTGGCACTGGGCGATTTCAAGAGCTCGCTGCAATCCCTAGGAAAGTTGAAGACCATTACCCGAACTGACGAAAACCTCCGGGGTGGAATGACCCATCGCACGTACAAGGCGGACTTTGACAAGCAAACGGTAAGTTTGAACGTGTACATCATGCCAGACGGAAAGGTCGAACAGTTCCTGGTGGAGCAGAATGTGTCATGAGCGTGCGATTTTGGGACGGCTGGATCCCGTTTTGAGACTTCTCCGCGTCCTCCTCCTTGCTGTTTCAGGTACTTACGACGGTGAGCCGATTGCGGATTCACCAGCATGCCGAACATCCTGATCGCAGATGATCAGTACGAGATTCTTCAGGCCCTGCGGCTTTTGTTGAAACAGGAAGGCTTCAAGACCGTGATGGCAACGTCGCCCGAAGCGGTATTGGAGGAGGCGCTCCAGACGCCGTTCGACCTGATCTTAATCGACCTGAACTACACCCGCGACACGACCTCCGGGCGCGAAGGTCTCGACCTGATCGGGCGCTTGCGGGCTATGCCCCACGCGGCCCCGGTTATCGTAATGACCGCGTGGAGCACCGTGCCTCTCGCGGTAGAAGCAATGCGGATCGGAGCAGTCGACTTTATCGAGAAGCCGTGGGACAACATGCGTCTGCTGGGGATTCTGCAGAAACATCTGAACGGACCGGGAAACGGAGCGCCGGCGGGACTAACCGCGGCGGCAGATCTGGAAATCGCAAGGTCGGTTCAACACCGCCTCTTACCCCAACAACTCCCCTCAATCAACACCTTGGAATACGCGGTGAAGTATCAACCCGCCGGTCAAGTGGGTGGCGATTACTACGACTTTCTTCCGGCCGGGGATGCCACCACGGTGTTCGTGGTCGCGGATGTCTCCGGCAAAGGAATCTCGGCGGCGATCCTGATGGCGACGATTCAATCGTTCTTCCGGTCGCGTGTAGCTGAGGATTTCACGGATCTACGCCGGCTGGTCCGGACAATGAACGCGCTGTTCCTGGATTCCTCTCCAGTCGAACAGTACGCCACGCTGTTCGTTATGCGCTACGAGGAGCGCACCCGGAGAGTGCAGTGGATTAACTGCGGGCACACGCCGCCGTTGTTAGGGAAAGCGGATGGATCGGTAGTCGAGCTTTGTCCTTCGGCAACTGTGCTGGGCATGTTCGCCGGCTGGGACGGACGAGTGGATCAATTTGTACTTCCGGTCGGTGACACTCTGCTGATCTTTTCCGATGGACTTACCGAAGCGGTAAATGAAAAGCAGGAGGAGTTCGGCACCGAACGGCTGATCGAGCTCTGGAAAGGCTGGAGGAAGCTCGATCCAGGCGAGTTGGTCGCCGCAATGAGCGGCGCGATCCGCGATCATAGTCACGGCCCGCTTTGCGATGATTTGACGATCTTGGCGCTACGCGGAAAAGATGGTGTAGTTCACGAATCGAGTGATTCCGCGTATCTCGCGGCAACCAGGTAAACTCATGAAAACCGCATTCCGGTCGATTTTGCGACGTCCGGTTTTTACCTTCACCACCGTTCTGATTTTGGCTTTCGGAATCGGCGCGAACTCCGCTTTGTTTTCCGTGGTAAACGCGGTGCTGTTGAGTCCGATGCCTTATCTCGAAGCGAACCGGCTCGTGCAGATTTTGGATGGTCGTCCCGACAAGAACCAGCGCGAGAGCCTGATCGCTCCACAGAGGCTGGCGGACTGGAACAGGCTGGGCAAGAGCTTCGATGGAATCAGCGGGACATATACCGAGAACGTCACCGACACAAGCATGACGGAACCCGAACGGCTTTTGGGAAAGCGCGTCGCTCCGGGTTATTTCGAGGTGTTTCGCGCGCCGCCGATCTTGGGCCGGACGCTTCTGCCGGCGGAAGAGGGATTTGGTAGTCCGCCCGCGGCGGTGATTAGCGAGGGCCTGTGGACCCGGCGCTACGGTCGCGACCCGCAGGTGACGAGCCGACGCCTGCTGCTATCCGGAAGTTCGTACCGGATTGTCGGAGTAATGCCTAAAGAGTTTGCTCCCTCAACAATTGATGTCTGGATGCCGGCGCAATTCAACCCATGGATGATGGGCACCAAGGAGGCCCGACAGTACACACGGTTTATCGTGGGCGCTGGGCGGTTAAAGCCGGGTGTCACGCTGAGACAGGCACAAGCCGATCTGGAGAGGGTCAGCCGGAGGCTCGGCGAGATGTATCCGGAATCGGACAAAGGATGGTCGCCCGTACTCACCGGCTACAAGGAGGCTTGGGTAGGAGCAGACAGCGGTTCTCTTTTTCTGGTTTTCGGGTCAGCGGGAATGCTGCTGCTCATTCTTTGCGCCAACATCGCCGGGTTGCTGCTAGGCCAGGTACAGAAACGTGAGCGGGAGTTGGCGATTCGGGCAGCGCTCGGAGCCACCCGAAGGCAGATCGCGGGCGTGGTGTTGCGCGAGGTGTCGATTCTGGCCGCGGCGAGCGGAGCTATGGGGTTGGCGCTGGCCGCTTTCGCCGGCCAACTAATGGGACGGCTCTTCGTCGATTTGCCGCGGATGCAAGAGATGCGGTTCGATTGCAAAACGGCGCTGTTCACGGTTGCGATCACCGTGTTGACGGCTGCGGTTTTCGGCCTGCTTCCGGCGGTGCAGGCTACCCGGCGAAGCCTTCGAGCAAGCGTTCAGGAGAGCGGTCGATCGTTGGCCGTCGGGAACCGGCGAATGCAGCAGGTGTTGGTAGGCACCCAATTCACCGTGACCCTGGTGTTGCTCGCGGGAGCGGGATTACTGCTGCGCAGTTATCAAAATCTGACGGCGGTTCGGCCCGGTTTCCACGCTGGAAATGTGACGACGTTTCACCTCGGGGCGGAGTGGGGTGAAGATCGTGCCCAGATCGGCGCGATACAGCAGCGATTGATAGAGGCGCTTGAGAAAAGCCCGGGCATCCTGTCTGCGGGCGCCAGCAACTTTCTACCTGCGTCGGGTGCTAGCTTGCGTGAGCAGGTGGCGGTTCAGGCGGAAACCCCCATCACCACGGGCACGCGCAACGTAACCGCGGGATATCTCCAGGCTCTCGGAATCCCCTTGCTTCGAGGCTCAAGTTGTCCGGACTTTCGAGCAGGGCGCCAGAGTCCCGTTAAGGTGTTGGTGAACCGGCGCTTCGCTGAGGTGGCGGGAGTGGCCAATCTGGTGGGACACCAATTGACTTGGAAAAGCGGAAACGGCCGGCCAGCCGAAATCGCCGGAGTCGTGGGCGACGTCCGCGAGGATGCGCTCAACGCGCCTGTGGTGCCGTACGTATACCAGTGCCTTCAGCCGGGAGATTGGCCAGATCCCGAATATGTGGTGAGCGCCTCGGGTAACCCGAGCGAAGTGATGGAAACTATTCGCCGAACAGCTCACGAAGTGGCGCCGCGAAGGGCAGTCTTCTGTGCAATGCCGTTAAGCGATTATCTCGACGAAACACTAGACCGTCCGCGGTTGAACGCCGAACTGCTTGCGGTGTTCGCCGCAAGTGCCCTGTTATCGGCTGCCCTGGGTCTGTACGGGCTTGTGATGTTGACAGTCACGGCTCGAACCAAGGAACTGGGTATCCGAATCGCATTGGGAGCGCCGGCTTCCCGCATTTTGAGTAGCGCGGTGGGAGAGGCCGTGCGGCCGTTAATCTTCGCCGCTTTCGCGGGAGTCATGCTCGCCTATCCGGCCCTACGAGCTTTCCGTTCCCTGTTTTTCGAAGTCAGCCCCACGGATGGACTTACCTTACTCGCGGTCGGAGCACTATTGGTTGCAGTGGCCGCCGTTGCCGCGATCGTCCCTGGCAGACGCGCTGTCCGAATCGATCCGATCGAAGCGTTGCGCGTCGAGTAGGCGATCAGGCCTTGGGCCGATACGCGATGCAATCGATTTCGACTTTCATCCCGGGCATCGCAAACTGACAAACAATGGTGGTACGGGTCGGCTTCGCTTCACCAAAGAACTCTGAATAAACCTCGTTCATGGCCGCGAAATCTTGACCGTCGGAGAGGAAGACCGAACATTTCACAACATCCGAGAGGGCTGCTCCCGCGCCTTCAAGAAGACGCTGAATGTTGGTGAGCACAAGACGGGTTTCGCCGCGGACTTCGCTGAGTTCCATCTTCTGCGTGTCAGCGTTCACCGGTACCTGACCGGAAACGAAGATAAAATCGCCAGCGCGAATCGCGGGGGAATATGGACCGCGTGGTGCGGGGATGCCGGCCGGACTGAGGCGTTCAATCATGTTTAGTGTCCTTCCAATTCGAGGAAGCGCTCAGCTTCGATAGCAGCCATGCACCCGGCGCCGGCGGCCGTGATCGCCTGCCGGTAGACGCGATCTTGGACGTCGCCCGCGTGGAAAACACCTGGAATGTTGGTGCGCGCACCGCCGTGAGAGATGATGTAGCCATCAGGGTCGGTATCAATCTGACCAAGAAAAGGCTTGGTATTCGGTATGTGGCCGATTGCGACGAAGAATCCGTCAACGTCTTGATCCCAAACCTCGCCGGTGGCGATATTGCGAAGCTTCACACCGGTGACAACCATCTGCTTGGCGTCATAGACATCCTCAACAACGGTATTCAGCAGGAGTTTGATTTTGGGGTTAGTCTTGGCGCGATCAATCATGATCTTGGAGCCGCGGAAGGAATCGCGGCGATGCACGAGGGCGACTTCCGAACCAAAGCGCGTCAGAAAGTTCGACTCTTCAAGGGCCGAGTCGCCCCCGCCGATCACCATAATCTTTTTGCCGCGATAAAAAAATCCGTCGCAGGTCGCGCACGAACTGACACCGTGGCCGATGAGCCGCTGCTCATTTGGTAGACCGAGCCAGCGCGCGGAAGCCCCGGATGCAATGATCAGGGTATCGGTTTCGATCCATTCGCCTTCTACATTAAGGCGGAAAGGCCGTTTGGAGAGGTCGGCCTCAAGGACCGCGCCGTGCATGTAGGTTGCGCCGAAATGCTCCGCTTGTTTGCGGATGTTTTCGACTAAGTGTGGACCGTTAATGCCTTCGGGAAAACCTGGGAAATTCTCGACTTCTGAGGTAAGGGAGAGTTGGCCACCGGCCTCGTACCCACTGATTACGACCGGCTTAAGATTCGCGCGGGCGGCGTAAACGGCGGCGGTGTTGCCCGCACATCCCGAACCCACGATCACTACGTTGTGCATGAGTTTTTAAGGAGATTTCACTGTAACATGCAGGGTCGGAGCGAGTTCCACGGGCCCGTCGGTACGGCCGCCTATGGCGCGCACGTTGAACCTACTTCGCCAGAAACCGACGGTTTATCATACAGCGATGACCGCGTGGCTTCGCGCCAGAACCCTGTTTCAAGGCGTCGCCCTCTCTCTCGCGATCTTAGCGGTCGGCGCGGTTATCTTCTCGTATTTTTCTGGAGGATCTTCCTCCGGAGTGGTCACACTGGCGTTGCTCGCGTGCTACATAGCATTCCGAAAGGAATTGCTATGGCGCGTGCGCAACCGCTTGATCGTGACCTACGTTCTTTTTGGCTTGGTCCCCTTATTCCTTTTCGGCTTGTTAACCATAACCGCGATCGAGTTGCTGCTTGGGCAATTTGCCGGTGTGGTTATCCGTCGCGATCTGGAAGCGCGGATTGCAAATGTCCGCTCCGCAGCTGAAAACCTGTCCTTGGCAGCTTCCCTTGGCGCGCAGGGTGATCTGTTAAATGGAATGCGCCAGCGTCTGCCGAGGTTAGCAGCCGTGGTCGGAACCAAGGGCGAAGTCTTACGGTTTCCTGCAAACGGGCAGATCCGAAACGCGCCGGCTTGGATGCCCCTGGGATTTGTCGGAGTATTCAGATTGGGCGGGCAGTACTTCATTGGAGCTCGCGTGCGCGATACCAGCTCCGAAACATTCGCGTATCTTCCTTTGGATGAACAGACTCTGGATTCGCTCGCGCCGGGCGTCGTATCCGTCGCGGCTGTGCTGGGCAGTAACGACTTCACTAACTTCAATTTTGGTCCATTTGAGAGCAAGATCAGTTTGGTTCGCAACGGTACGGCCAAAGAAATGAGGGCGCGAGGGTTGGGGCCGCCGCGGGGTTGGTGGGATGTGACTGCGGCCGGGATGCTGACCTGGAAGGTGCGAACTCCGTCTGGAAGTGCAAACATTTTACTCCCTTTGGTCGCGAGACCTTCGTCGTTGGCCTCCGGCGGCGTGACGGGCCGCATGGAGTCTGTTGCATTCTCGATGATGGTGATTACCGGAATCTTTTTTTTGTTCGTGGAGGTTGTTTCTTTACTTTCGAGCTGGAAGCTCACGCGGGCGATCACGCAATCCGTGGACGACCTATATAAGGGAACGCTGCAGGTAGCGGAAGGAGATTTTGCTAATCGCATTCCTGTGCGAGGCAACCATCAGTTGAGCGCCCTGTCCACTTCGTTCAACAGTATGACGGCGAAGACTAGCGAATTGATCGGTGAGGTTAAGAAGAAAGAGAAGTTGGACGCCGAACTGGAGATCGCGCGCCAAGTGCAATTGCGCCTGTTCCCCAAATCTGCTCCGCTACTCAACTCTTTGCAGATCGCGGCTGTGTGCAACCCCGGACGGATTGTAAGTGGCGATTATTACGACTATGTAGCGTTAGATGATGACCGATTGACTGCAATCGCGCTGGGCGACGTGTCAGGGAAGGGAGTTTCCGCGGCGTTGCTGATGGCCAGTATCCAATCAGCTCTGCACGCGCAACTGAAGTTCGGCAAGGCCGCCTCTGGTTTATTGTCCACTGCCAGCCTAATGGAACTAATCAGCCAACAACTCTACGAAAATACCCCACCGGAAAAGTACGCTACCTTCTTCTGTTCTATCTACGACGACGCTACGGGGCGGCTCAACTACACGAACGCGGGTCACTTGAAGCCCATCCTGGTGCGCGGTGGGCAATCCACGTTGCTTGAGGGTGACGGCATGGTGGTAGGCCTGCTTCCCAACGTAACTTTTGAAGAGCACTACATCCTGTTGGAGAAGGGCGATCTTCTCGCCATCTTCTCCGACGGGATACCCGAAGCGGAAGACGCCGCGGCGCGGGAGTTCGGCGAAAACCGCCTCGCCGAATTATTAGTAGCCCAGGCGAGCGAACCACTCGACAGAATTACTTCCGTTGTAACCCGCGCAGTCGAAAAGTGGATCCACGATCCGGAGACCCGGGATGATCTAACGCTACTGCTATTGCGGAAACTGTAGGCAACTGCGTGGCCCAGCTATTTGGACGGAACGCCTGGCTCTTCGCAGGGGGGCGCCGGAAGCGTTCCCGGAGGCTCATCGCCGGTGGTGGCAGGCGTGGTGACCGGCATCTGCTCCGCGTTGCCGAGAGGTGCAGCTAACAGCGGGACGGAACACGTAGGCGGAACTGATTGGAACTCAGGCAAAGACGTCAGCTGAACCGATCCGTGCGGAGCCGCTAAGAACAACTTGAGCGGAGCGGACAACTTCGGTTTCGTCTGGGTTTCTGGGGACCGAGGCACAATCCCGGGCTTATCGGGTACAATCTGCCCCAATCCCAAGGTGCTTAGGAATGCGAACGTCCAGGCCGCGTGCCGCATGCGAAGGTAGTATATCGCCGTTTAGCCACCCCGTCTCGAACGGATTGCTTGACAATAAGATCAGTTAGCTTTGGCAGATCGCCTATGGCTCTTTCACCTAGTGCTCCGCGCGGAACCCGCCTTGGTACCGAGATTTCATTGGGAATAGTCATGATTCTGTGCCTGCCCTGCAGAACATTCCTCTACGCTCAGGCGCAGCAATCTGCGCCCAACGATCCCGTATACCCCGTGAGTGCCGGGATAACCACGCCGAAACTGACCCATCAAGTTGATCCGGTTTACACATGGCAGGCCTGGAAAGATTGCCGTGCGGGTACCGTGAGGCTAGCCGCGACAGTTGGGAAAACAGGCATTCCGCGGGACCTAAAAGTGGTGAAAGGGATCGATTCGGGCTTGGATCGAAACGCGATGTCTGCGCTAGAAAAGTGGCGTTTCGATCCGGGTATAAAGGACGGAGAACCTGTTTCGGTGCGGGTCGCGGTGGAAGTGAATTACCGCCTGGGACCTCCCACCGGGCGACCGGAGAAGCGAGCGTGCGACACGGAAGGGACAGGCAGTCAGAAGTAATCCCGCCAATCCCAGCCAGAGACGCCTGCCGCTATGGAAGTTCCCGAACCCAGATATTCCGAAAACTATCTGGAGGGTTTCGATCGCCGTGGGCCTGCAGTTTGATAGGAGCGGTGTCGTAGCTGTGGTAAAACGGCTTACCGATGTACCGCGTCTCGCCCTGCAGTTCGAAGTGATTCTGCACCAGCACCCCATTGAGGAACACAGTAACGTAAGCCGGGGTCTTCAAGGACTGGTCTGCGTTGAACACAGGCGCCGTCCAAACCACGTCGTAGGTCTGCCACTCTCCCGGCCTGCGGCACGGGTTGACTAGTGGAACGCTCTGTTTGTAGATGCTCCCGGCTTGGCCGTTTACGTAGGTCTTGTTGTTGTAGGAGTCGAGAACCTGCAGTTCGTACCCGTCGTCGCCAGGTCCTGTCGATGCAAGAAAAACTCCGCTGTTCCCACGCGCCTGATTCGTGCCGGTGATGTTCTCTGGAATCCTCCACTCAATGTGCAACTGATAGTTCTTGAAGCTCCGTTTAGTCTCAATGTTGCCCCCCGAATTGTTAACGTTCAGCACGCCGTCAACAATGTTCCATTTAGCTGGTGATTTGTCGCGGTTCGCCACCCACTCGTCGAGGTTTTTGCCATCGAATAAGACGATTGCATCCGAAGGCGGCGCGGTGTTGTTCGCGCCCGGTGTCACCATTTTGGGGACTGGCTCCCAAACCTCAGTGTCTTCTGGCCTGGGCTTGGCGGACGCGCTTGTTTGTGGGGGAGTTTCCTGTGCAGCCAAGGTTTGAACAAGTACGGTGCCAGCGAAAAGGAGAAAGGCGGACGAGGCGAGAAGTCCCGGAAAATGAATACGCATGATTCTAGATGAGCATACAACTCGGACGGAATCGGACGTTGCGAATGCCGCCCCCTGGTGATATCGCCACTGGAAGAAACGGTTCTAGCCGCCTAATCGACGGCTCGGGTTTCCTGGTAGCACATTTGCAGCGCTGCGGACATTGCGGTCGGCTGAGCCCCGATCCGTTAGTTGTAACGGATCTGAATCACGACCGCATTCCGGACGTCGTGGTAGGTGATGACGGCGTGGGTTCGCTCGAAATCAACTCGCCGTTTGGACTCTCATTTGGAAAGGAAACGGCTCGTTCCAGGCACCCGCTCCGATTCAAACGCAAGTCAGCCCCTTGCCGGTTGGTGTTGCGGATCTGAATGGCGACGGGAACCTCGATCTGATTCCGCCAACCATGATTCCCACACATCTCGGTTTTATAGATGCAATGGCGATGGGACCTTCGGGGCCGAGTAGATCTAGGTGGTCGGTGCTGCTCCGGATGCGGTTGCAATCGGCGATATGGACGGCGTCGGGTTCCGTGACGTAATGACCTCGAATCGATTCTCGGCTAACTATTACGTGCTGTCTAACCCAAGCCGTAAGTAGTGGTTGGGGCAATGTCTTATCTGCTACTTCTTCTCAAACAAGGAAGGCAGGTTGGCGTAATCAGCAGGGGTCTCCCCGGGACAGCCGGATTGGCGGTCGAAGCTCACCTCGGACATCTTGAAATGATAATCGCCGCTATCCTGAACCAGCAGGTAGACGGCTAAGGGTTCAGGCATCTCCTGTTCACCGATGTGATCAATATTAAGCGCAATTTGAGTCATGCCGGGCCGTTCCGCGCAAGGCTGAACGAACTGATATTCGCTACCTACGCCATGCAGGAAGTTGTGCCATTTCGCGGCCGATTCCGATGTTCGCGACTCCATTTCGCTCCATGGCTGCAGCAGCCATTCGTGCACGAAATCCTGAGGCTGCAGCGCGAGAGGGTCAATGCGCCGGACACCATCGGGCCTGACTGAATAGTGCAGAACATAGGTCCGCCGGAATCCTCCTTCTAACGCCTCCGCAATAAACTCCAGCAGCAACTCCTGAGGTAAAAACGTTACGTGCAGATCCCCCTCGATCGTGTAGCTATGTGAACCCGAAAACAAGAGAACGGCCGGTTCTTCCGCAACACCGATGCGGTACAGCCGGTAATCTAGCATGTTCCAGACTGAAGCACATTGAACGCTGTCCCATGACGCGAAAACCAGTCGGTTCCCCGCACCGTCTGGAGAAGAAATTTGCGTCTCCACCAAATTGCTGCCCCAGTCGCTCGTTCCGTGTGACTCGAGGATCCGGATATGCGAGGTGTCGGTAATGCGGTAGAGATACAGCGAACCATCTACGCCACAGGGAACCGCAACTCCTGTTTGCACTTCGAGCACGTCACTGAGACCATCGGGGCGCGAAAACTTTAAGTAAGAGACGAAACCCGGTTTCTCATTTTCACCTCGCTTCAAAATACCTGCATTCAAGAGTTCCGAGGTCAATTGAGTTTCGATTGACGGGAACCGTGCTTCGAGAGCGCTACGATCCGAAGGAAGGCGCGTTTCAATCCAGTCGCGCAGGGAAGCTTCGTAACCCTTCCATTGCGCGGGTGTGAGTGCACCAAAGGCGCCGATTTCAGCGTCCGATTTTGCAAGACTGCGCAGATGGGCGGAGGCTGCGAGCAGACTCTCCAAGTCGGACTGCTGGCCGGCTCTGAGCAGTCCAGCAACCGACAGAAACAGACACAGCCGAATCTGACTCATTCAAAAGAATTGTACGGGTTTTCCCGATATGCACCTAGTTATTCTTTTGTGGTTTGAATCGCCGGATCGATCTTCCCCGCCAGATTGCGCGCGCGCTCCGCACCGGCTGCATCGCCTGTTTCTGCGAGAACCAGACTCAGGTCGTAGTAGAGCACCGCTGACAGCGGATCCACACGTAGCCCCTTGCGAAACGCCTCGATGGCGCCGGGCGTGTCCCCGCTCGCGGATAAAACGGCCCCTAGGTTCTCATAAGCGGCGTCCAGGTCGGGGTCAAGGTCGGTAGCGCGTCGAAGTGCGGCAATCTCATCGGCGGTCCGCCCAAGTCCACCAAGCGTGAGCGCAAAATTGAAGGCGGCTTCGGCGTCCTTCGGGTATGTCTGAACAGCGTAATTCAGCACTCCGGCGCCACTCGCAAGATCGCCTCCCTCAGCTAATGTGGTGCCCATGCCGATCATTGCACGCAGGAAATTGGGATAAAGGACAAGCGACTGTTTGTACTTTTCAAGCGCCTCTTTCGTATCTCTTTTGCCGCGAAGCGCGACTGCCTGATCGTAGAGGAGCCCGGCTTCATATTTGAAGTCGCGCTGCAGGCGCTGCACGATCACCCAGTGATCGCCGAGGTCCACAGGCGCGCTGATCTGGCCATAGCGGAGCGCGGCCGCCGCGCGGGCAAGCCGCGGATCGAATTCTGACAAATACATGGCTCCCAGGTAACCGCCAAAAGGAGCCGAGGGGTCATTCGAAATCTCCCGAGCCACGTCGAAGAACGCCTCACCTCGCGAGAGACGCCCAGCGGCGGAGTCGGCCTCACCCCGCCCATGCGCGGAGATTACACGCACGAACTCGCGTAGGGGCTGAACCTGGGAGTCCACCCCCTGCCCGTTGTTCACCTTCAGGTGCTGCTCAGGATGTATGCGTATCCAATGGTCCACCATGTGGAACGAGCCCTTCTCGATCGAGGGCATGTGGCACGCAATGCATTCTCCCGATGCATTCACGGGGCAGACAGCCGCGTGATGTTTGATCGCCGCGGCATGGCAACCCAAGCACGTTTTCACGGTGATCTGCGCAACGTTCGCCGCGGTTGCGTGCGGGTCATGGCAGGATGTGCACCCTACCCGCTTCCCGCTCTGAATGAAACATTCGGAGTTGCTTAACGCGTTTACCTGGTTGGAGACGAGCAGATCGTCCGGCAAGGGGTCCGATTGGAACGAAAAACCGGTGTGGCATTGGGCGCAAACAGCCATCCTGGCGTCCGCTTCAAGCTTCGCCGGGTTAACGATGCCCTGCCTCGGGTTGTTTCCCGCGGCAGCGGCCAAATGACTGCTCCCCGGTCCATGGCAACTTTCGCAATGCACTCCTCCCGATTTGCCTGACGCGAGCGCGCTTGGCTCTCCATGGCAGGTGACACATCGCTTTTCGAGCGTGGGGCTGAGTGCGATCCCCCAAGCGGTGTCGAGCGTACGCGGCGGATTTGATGGGAATCCAGGCGAGAGGACCAATTGGCGGTGCGCGGTACTCCACGCATACCGCGCTTCGATTAGTGCGGGCCGCTCCAATGGAATACCGCCCAACTGGTCGATGCTCGCCAGAAAGCTTAACCCGTGGCGTTGGCCCCCCATCACGATCTTTATGGGCGCTGTCACCTTATCGCTAGAACCTCTGCTTAACGAAACGTTAAAATCTGCGTGGTTACGTTCAAGTTCGAAGGTCCAAACTGGTTCCGCTTGCTCACTCTTCCCGGCTCTCAGATCCGGAGGCAGCAAAGTGGTCTCGGTGCCTCGCCAGGTGAGCGACATCGGCGTATCGTTCTGCGATCGCGCAATCGACTCATGGCACCGGCTACACGCCGCGCTTCCGACAAACTCCGCGGCTTGGCATCTTGCGTCAATGAAGAGGAAAGAGGACACCAGACTTGCGCACAAGAGCAATACGGCCGGCCGCAAATGTTCTTCCATGTCACGCAATTTTAAGCGCTTGGCGCTGAACAGGGCACAATTTCAACAGCGAAGGTGCAAACTGGGGCCAATGGCTTTTTTTTGCCCCCATTTGGAGCAATTCCAGGTAATTTTGTCGTGAATACCCCCATTTGCTTCAACTACGTATAAACTACTAGTGCTGCAAATTACGGAAGTTAGGAGCCTTCAGTGAAGAGAGCACCACGTCAGTTGTCGCTGCACAGAAGTTTTGGCTCACCTTGGATCTGGTATGCCATTGCGATTTGCCTTACCATATTAGTCTTACCTGCACAAATGCAAGCGCAGGCGCTCAGCGGAATCAATGGGCACGTTACGGACGCTTCCGGCGCTACCGTCGCGAACGCACGAATTACTGCTACAAACAACGCAACCAACGTTTCGAAAACAACCACCTCCAACTCGGATGGCGACTACTCGTTCACCGATCTGATCCCAGGAATCTACACCGTCCGTGTGGAACTCGCGGGCTTCCAACAATCCGTTCACAACGGGGTTGGAGTAGAAGTGGCGAGAACTTCGACAGTGAATGCGGCACTTGAAACCGGAGCGACTTCTACTACGGTCGAAGTTCAGGAAAACGTCATCGCCCTGGATACGACCACGCCCGATTTAAACACCACTCTGGAAAATAAAGTCGTAGCCGAACTGCCGAACGAGATTAGCGGAGGCCGTGGCCGGCAAATCGACAATTTCATTTTTCTTGCCCCCGGAGTAACCGGCAATACGTTTAGCCACCGAATCAACGGCGGCGTCGATTTCGAAAACGAAGTCGTATTCAATGGCATTCCGATGGCACAATCTGAAACAGCCGGCTACCAGACGATCTGGAACCCCCCGTTTGAGCAAGTGAACCAGTTCAACGTTCTCCGGTCTTCCTTCTCGGCGCAGTATGGACTCGCTCAAGGCGTCGTCACCTATCAGACCGCTTCCGGAACCAACCAATATCACGGCGATGGGTTCGAAATTCTGCGCAATGAGGCCTTCGACGCTCGCGTCCACTACTACGACGCCACCAAGTCGGTGGACCGGCAAAACAATTTCGGATTCACTCTCGGCGGACCGATCCGGATCCCGAAAGTATACAACGGCAAAAACCGCACGTTCTTCCATCTCAGCTTTGAGTGGGATATTCAGAACCAAACTGACTCCAGCTACTCGTCGCTGCCGACCGCGGCGGAGAAGGCCGGCAACTTCAACGGAGTAGCGACGATCTACGATCCGCTTACCGGACAGCCTTTCCCCAACGACACGATTCCGGCGAACCGGTTCAGCCCGACTTCCGCGGCGCTGCTTCCTTCCATCATGCGATCCGACCCTGCCCGGACTCGTCAATAACCAGCTCTCGGATCTGGGTGTTCTACCGATCCGCCAGACACCATGGGGCGTCACAATCGATCACAATATCACCGATAAGCAGTCTATTCACTGGACGGAATGGCGCGATCCTTATACGTCGTTACGGAACGAAGTCCGGTTCTCAGTTCGCTCTGGGAAACCCGCTGTCGAGCTATGCCTACTACCCCAGCTCGGGAAGCGTGTTCATCCTGAACTACTCGAACACGATCTCGCCCAACCTGGTCATGACAGCTGGTGCTAGTTGGCTCGGCGAACTGAACAATCAGTACAGTCTCAGTACCGGAGTGAGTTTCCCCGCTGCTCCGGGATCCGCCCAGCTGCCGGGTATTAACTTCAACGGACCGCTGGCGATTACCGCGTTCGGCTCGTCCAACACTACCTCCACGAATCGCAAACTGGGTGTTGTTTTAGAGAACAACTATCTGTGGATCCACGGCAAACATACCTTCAACATCGGTTTCGAAGCACGTCGCACATACCAGGACGACAACGAATGCCAACAATGCGGAGGTAATTTTAACTTTAGCAATAACCAGACGGCCGACCCCAACAACCTGGCGACGACTGGTAACGCTTTCGCCAGCTTTCTTCTGGGAACGGTGGACAGCGTAGACCGGATCGGTTCTCAGGAATTGAAGCTCCGCAATTTTGATATCTCGCCCTACATTCAGGACGATATCAAGCTCACATCCCGCCTGACCGTAAACTTAGGCCTGCGCTGGGACATCGCGGTTCCCTTCACGGAAGAGAACAATAACATCGTGTTCTTTAACTCCACAATTCCCAACCCCGCCGCCGGCGGGCTGCTTGGGGCGGCTCAGAAGTTCGGAAGCTGTGCCGGGTGCGCCGGATATGACCGCGCTTACACCCAATTCGATCATCTGGCGCCGCGCTTCGGTATCTCGTACGCGTTGAACAACAAAACCGTCGTGCAGGGCGGGTTTGCAATGAACTACCTGAACGGCGGCGCGTATGAGTACGGCACATCAAAGGTCGCCGTAAACTACGGCAACCTCCTGCTCGGTTCGTTTGTTCGAAACTCGACGGGCACAAACGTAGCCGCTTACGGTAGTTGGGACACGAATGTGCTCGCTCCCCCTGCCCCGACTCCGTTCAGCCCGACACTCGGAACCGGAAACGGAATCAACGCATTTGACGCAAGCGATGGAATTCTGCCATACGATTTGGTGTGGAACATCGGCGTACAACGCGAGTTGCCGTACAACATGTTTGTCTCGGCCTCCTATACCGGCAACAAAGCAATCCGGCTTCCGGGCCAGTTGAATCCCATCAACCAGCTTGATCCGAAGTATCTTAGCCTTGGCTCTACTTTGGGAGCTCTGATAGGATCACCTGCTGCTAACGCCGCGGGCATCTCGAGCCCATACCCGGCATTCGTTCAGCAGTTTGGCGGGGCGGCCACCGTCGCACAGGCCTTGCTTCCCTACCCGCAGTATTCCAGTATCTTTAACAACTTTGATGACACCGGCGCTTCACTCTACAACGCGATGCAAATTCAGGTAGAAAAGCGCTACACCAACGGGCTAAGCTTCCTGGTGTCGTACAACCTCTCCAGGATGATGACCAACACCGGTTCTGGGTTCTCATCGTTCGCTTCGGCCTCCTTAAACAAAAACAATCTTGCGGCTGAGTGGTCCGTTGACGGTAACGACCAGCCCCAGATGGTGAACATCGCGGCGACCTACGAACTACCAATTGGACCTGGTAAGAAATATTTGTCCAAGCGGAACTTCGTCAACTCTCTTGTTGGTGGGTGGCAGATTAGTCCACTTCTCCAATACGCCAGCGGAACTCCCTTGCAAGTAAACGTGGCCGGCAACCCGTTGTTTAATCAGGTGGACACGCCCGGCAATCGTCCGAACCTCGTACCTGGCCAAACGCTCCAGTTCAGCAACTACGCCAGCCTTGTCAAACAGGGGCTGCCGGTGCTGAATGCCGCCGCGTTCAGCGATCCTGGCCTTTACGCAATTGGTAACGAGCCTCGCTACGTAAGTTCCATGCGCAATCAGTTCAATGCAAACGAGAACATTGCGGCATCGAAGAGTTTCCCGATAGGTGAACATGTTCGAGCACAGCTTCGCATGGAGTTCTTTAATCTGTTCAATCGGACCGTTTTTGGAGGGCCAAACACTAACTTAGAAGACCCGAACTTCGGTAAGGTTATCAACAGCCAAAACAACTCGGGTAGACAGGGACAAGCGCATTTTGTTGTGAGCTTCTAATCACCCCCTAAATCTGGCCGGTCTAGGTATATGCCTGGACCGGCCTTTTTCTTTGGCGGAAGTTCGTTTTCGGATCTGGTTCACCCTGAGGCTACAAATGCTACTCAAAAGCCTCGTGCATTTCAGTTAGAGCTGGCTTGTTATGCAGAAACGCCTCATAGTTCTGCCTATTAAGTCTCGCTAACAAATCCGAAAAGAGGAGATGGGCGCGCCAGAGCCCGTAACGCTCCGCTAGCGCCGAAGCCTCTTCATTTGTTATCTTCTTCGATTCAGACAGATTGAACTTGGCAAATAGTCCGAGAAGTGCGGCCTCATCTTCAACGATTTTCTCGTCCGCTGCCTGATAGGATTCCTGTGTCCGATAAATGTCGGCATAGCGTTGCGCATCAGAATATGGCATGTACGCGAGAGCACCGGTTGATTGCGCGTTTCTCCAGGCGGTCTCGCGCAATCTAAAATTTCGAAATCCGCTGTTAGGGAGAAATTGTGTGCGTCATGGTTGAAGGGTGCATCCTGCACTCTGTGGAGCACCTGAAGGCCAATTTATATCTGAGCCTTTTCGCGTTTCAAAGCGGGAAGTGCTTTCTCCATTTGTCTCATATTGACCTGGATTTCCTCCCGCAAGGTTGCTTTCGCCTCCTCGACTAGACGAACATGATGACGCCATTCGACAAAACTTTCGATTCCGAGAGCAATCAACAGCCGATCGTAATCGTGACAAGGTGGAGAAAAAAGTCCTTCTTTGTATGAATAGGGTCGTGGGGAGCGTGAATGTCCATAGTCGGGGTAAATCCTCCGGCAGAGATACCTCAATCATGACAAAGCGCTCGCATGGCAAACGCTGGCGGCTACACGCGTCGGTTCCGGACAGTCAAATTGTCCCCGGGAGCCCTCCGCAATTCGCGCTGGAGGGGTAACTGAGGCGTCACGCTCGATTACTTGAGTTCACGCCAGCTCGCTTCGTCGATCTCGACTTTATACTTTTTGGCCGCCGCTTTAATCCGTTTCCAGGCAGCGTCCCGCTCGGCGTCGGTGACGCCTTGGACCTGATTGAATCTGGCGACTGCATTGCGTACGTGAGCAGCATCGTGAATCGGTTCTTTGCGCTCGTGCGGAAACGCGAAAGCTTCCTCGGACATCCCGTCTCGGTTGGCTTCTGAGGTTTTGGACATATTCCCCGCAAGTGCAACCGGATTGCCACCGTAGGATCACATGTGCGATCCAGGCGACGAAGCTGACGCAATCGAGTTGAGCTCCTCAATCGTTTCGGAAGGGAGGCGCAGCTTCGCCGCCTGAAGATTCTCCCGAAGATGTTCCAGGGAAGATGTTCCAGGGATCAGCAAGATATTGGGAGATCGCTGCAGAAGCCACGCAAGGGCAACTTGCATGGGCGTTGCTTGAAGTGCCCTTGCCGCCTTATTGAGCGTGGACGATTGCAATGGCGTAAACCCTCCTAGCGGGAAGAACGGGACGTACGGTACGCCTTGTTCCGCGAGGTGGTCAACGAAACGGTCATCCTTGCGATTGGCCACATTGTAGAAGTTCTGGACGCAGACGATCTCCGCGATGCGTTGGGCTTCAGCGAACTGCGCGGGAGTGACGTTGCTCACACCGAGATGGCGAATCAGTCCCTGGCGTTTCAGTTCAGCTAAAGCCGTGAACGGCTCTTCAATGGAACCGTCCGAAGGGTGCATGATCCCCCCGACCCGAAGATTGACAACATCCAGCGCTTCGAGACCCAGGTTACGGAGGTTGTCGTGTACGCCGTCTATCAAATCCTGCCGGGAAAGGGCATGCTGCCAGGATTTATCGGTACCGCGGCGAGCGCCCAATTTCGTCACAATGACCAGGGATTCCGGATAGGGGTGGAGCGCCTGCCTGATGAGCCGGTTCGTCACATGGGGACCATAGTAGTCACTTGTGTCGATGTGATCTACACCTGAGGCGACCGCCTCTCGCAGGACAGCGATAGCTGAATCAACATTGCGCGGTGGCCCCCACACTTGTGGGCCGGCAAGTTGCATCGCCCCGTAGCCTATTCGGTTTACCGTCAACTTAGCGTCGGCCAGCGTGAAACGGCCGCCGAGGTCTGCTTGGTCTGTCACTGTCTTGTTCTCCTACGATCTTTGATATCTGGCTATCGTGCCTACGTACGGTTAGATGAAGCGAGATTCGGATCTGGACCTGACATTTTTTCTGGAAGCGATTGGGCGCGATCTGACCTCGACGGCCATAGCTGCTATGGTGGATTATCGAGCCCACGTTCGAATCGGTATACTGACCTGCTACCGCGAACTCTTAAATGAAATGCTCTTGCGGACGTGTGAGCCGTAGGGTATTTCACGGCGAGATTAACGGCATGGTTTTAAAATACTCATAGTTTCAGAAGGGTGAAATGAATCGTTTAACTTCCGTATTCTCACGACGTCAAACTCTTCGGCCGTCCAACGCAAGGGCCGATGTTCTTCTTTTCCTACTGTCTTCGGTGATGCTACTAACGGCCGGAACGAGTTCGGCCCAGAGCACTGGTTATACCGGGATCTTCGGCGGGGGACCGCTCTATATCAACGCCGCAAATAACATCACCGAAGTGGAGAACTCGGGCTTCACCGAAGTGATTGTGTGGAGTGTTGAAGTAAACTCCTCTGGCGATTTAAACCTGAATGGGGAATTTCCGTTAACTTCTAACGGTGTCTACATCGGAGATCAGACCCACTCCGATTTCTCCGCGAACATGACCAAGCTGAAGCAAGGCACCGTCAAAAGAGTCACCTTCAGCATTGGCTCGTCGAATGTTGGAGATTGGGAGGATATCAAAGCTCTTGTTAATGCGCAGGGCACGGGTCCCAACAGCATTCTCTATAAGGACTTCCAGGCTCTCAAAACTGCCATACCGGCACTCGATGCCATCGATTTTGATGACGAGAACAGCTATGATGCGCCTTCCACTATTGCTTTCGGTGTAATGCTGGGAAAGCTGGGTCTGAAAGCCATTCCCGACCCTTTCGATAACAATTCGTATTGGGAGAACGTCGTGTCGCAGATTAATACCCGGTTGCCTGGCACGGTGGATGGAGTACACCTGCAAGCCTACGCCGGCGGCGCTGGCAATAACCCATGCGTAGGGTGGAACTTCGGAGGCGTTCCAGTATGGCCCGGCCTTTGGACCTCGGTGGACACCCCAAGCCAAGTACAAACTATCATGACGGGGTGGAACAGCCAATGCGGCATCAATGGCGGGTTTATGTTCATCTATGATGACCTCGTCGGGACCGGACTTACATCTCAGTACGCGAGTGCCATCAACAACGCCGTCAGTAAGAGCGGGTTCCTCCTGTCCGGACCAAGCAACATTTTTCTGAACCAGAGTTCCGCGGCGGAGGGTATAGTGACCATCACCGACCTGAACGGGTTTACGGGAACCGTGACGCTCAGTGTCTCGAATCTGCCGAAGGGCGTTCAAGCTATGGTGCAAGGAACGGGCAATCAACAAAAACTGATATTTCGCTCCAGCGCGGCGGCAACAACCGGATTCACTTCTATTATCGTGACGGGAACTTCAGGCACCTTACAGCAGACCCTCCACATCCCTTTGGCAGTGAGCGCCGCCCGGGGCTCAACCGGTGCAGGAAAAGTTGTAGACTTATCGCCTGATTTCAATCTTTATGGAATTTATACCGACGGCACGACCTTCTCGACAGGTGGATTGGACGGAGTAGGTAACGCGTACTCTGAAAACCTGCTCGGTACGTCGAGAGTGTTCTACGGAATAGTAGCGGATCTCGGACCTTCCAATCAAATGGACGCCGTCGCGAGCATGGGTCAATCGGTCGTTCTACCACAAGGGCAGTTTTCGACTCTGACATTACTTGGAACGGGAGTAGAAGGCAGCCAGCTTTCGCAAGTCTTGAGGGTCACCTACACCGATGGAACATACACCCAGTTTTCTCAGAGTTTCAGTGACTGGTACACGCCACAGGCGTATCCCGGCGAGAGAGAAGGCGTGGCTATGGCGTACCGCGACGTGGATGATGGGACCAAAGATTCTCGGACATTCAACTTGTACGCGTATCGATTCGTCCTTGATTCAACCAAGGTCGTAAAAAGCCTTGCGCTACCAAATAACCCGAACGTCATTGTGCTCGCGGCTACTCTGGATTAAGCTCCTGCCTTTCTGTTGAAAGAGGGATGGTCAGGGCAGGCCAAACAAGCCGGTGACCATCCTCAGTTCTCAAGCTCCGAGTGATCGCTGCCGGCTCCTCAAGTCTGAACGACTTCTGCTCTGCGATCGATTCGCTTCAGCGATGACGATCCCTGAAAATCCGGACCGCCATGTAATTGACCGTGTCTGAATACCCCTTCTTTTTGATGAAGCGCATCGACTCGCATATATATTCGACGCACTGAGATTTTACATTTTCTGTACAGAATCTCTACAAAACCTCATTGAACGGTGCACCATAAGGCGAAAGAATACAGCTGCGGGTAAGTTCGCCAAGAACTGCTCGAAAGGTAAATCAAACAAATGAGAGTCACTCACTTCAAGCAGTCTAAAGATTTCGCAGCACGTTTTGCCTTGTGTTTTTCAATGTTCGTCGGCACGGCCTTGCTAGCCCACGCCCAAACTTATTCGTTGGTTCGCTTGGTCGCCGATACATCCGCCGCACAGGCGGCGAAGACAGATCCGAATCTCGTAAACCCGTGGGGTCTAGCCGCTATCGCGGGTAATCCCTGGTGGGTCTCCGACAATGGAACGGGTTTGTCTACCCTCTATGACGGGCTAGGCAACATCGAGAGTCTCGTGGTAACGATTCCGCCGTCGGCGTCCGCGCTGCCCGGAAGTACAGGGACGCCTACAGGCATTATCGCCAACAGCAGCTCGGATTTCGGGGGAGCAGCTTTTGTCTTCGATTCAGAAGACGGCACGATCTCCAGCTGGTCCGGGGCTCCGAGTGCGACGATCAAGATCGATAAAGGAGCGGCTGCGGTCTACAAGGGACTAACTGTCGCTCAGTTGAACGGGAACAGTGTGCTGTATGCAGCTAATTTCCGCGCCGGAACGGTAGACGCATTTGATACGAACTTTAAGCAAGTCGCCCTCAGCGCTACCGCGTTCAAAGATCCGAAGCTACCCGCTGGATTTGCTCCATTCAATGTTCAGACCCTCAACGGGAACGTGTTCGTTGCCTTTGCCAAGCAGGACAGCGCAAAACACGACGAGATCGATGGACCAGGCCTCGGGCTGGTAGACGAGTTCGACAGCCAGGGTCGGCTGATCATGCGATTCCAAAACGGTCCTTTTATGAATGCACCTTGGGGCTTAGCTGTTGCGCCATCTAATTTTGGGACGTTCAGCAACGACGTGTTGGTCGGGAACTTCGGGTCCGGAACAATCATCGCCTTTGATCCCAGTTCCGGGAAGGTGAAGGGTTTACTGAAAGGCGCCAATGGAAAGGCCGTAGCCGTTCCCGGGCTGTGGGCAATTGCATTTGGTCTGGGTGGCACAACCGGACCGTCCAACTGGCTCTACTTCACGGCGGGCATCAAGGCCGAAGCACACGGCCTCTTCGGCTACATCGTAGCCGAGTAATAGACTTGTTCCTGCGGCGCGACTCATCCTACCGGTAGCCGCGCCGCTTGTTTGCTCTTTATCCGATCTTCCAGCCTTTCCGGACAACTGGCTTCAGCAATTGATCTGCGACTGGATTGTTCGTAATTCTCATCTTCTCCGCGTCCCATTCCAACCTGCAGTTTAGCTTTGTCGCGATTGCGCCTAACGCGATCCACTCAGTGAACGGAGCCGACACATTGAAGTTGGAACAGGCCGGCGACCCGCCTTTGCAGGCGCGAATCCAATCTCGGTAGTGGCCCGGGGAACGTGGAAGCATTTCGGGTGGAAACTCGTAATCCCTCATCTTTTCCGCCGGAAGGAGCCGGGTGTTTTCTCCGTAAGTCCCCGTTGTAATCATTCCCTTATCGCCCACAAACAAGCTACCGTTCGTGCCCTGGTTGATCATGTCCATCCACTTAGCCAGTTTGCGTTCTTTCGGGGTCATTTTTGCGTCGTCGGCCGCGGAGCGGCTGTGCGTTTCGGATGCAATCTGTTTTGGAGAAAAGAACTGCTCGGTGAAAACTTCACCGATGATCTGACGCTCCTTGGGCTTGATCCCTTGATCCGCCCGACTTACTCGGTTATCCGGAAGATCGCCTAGGATCTCCCCCTGCGGCGCATTGGAAAACTTGGGTTGTTCATCCCGCATGGCATCGTACCAATACACCTTCACCGGCGGCATCGAGCCTCGAGCGGGAAAATCGAAGCAAACGACCGACTTCGCCGGAAAGTAGATGTCGCTACTGCCTTCCTGATGCAAGCATTCAACTGATGTGGGAGCGCCGAGCCGGAGCGCCATATTCGGTGCGCCCAAGATATGACACGCCATGTCTCCTAGCGCACCCGAGCCGAAGTCGTAAAATCCCCGCCAAGTGAAGGGAAGATAATCGTCGCTGTATGCTCGGTCTTTTGCTACACCGAGCCAAAGATCCCAATTCAGAGAATCCGGAACGGGCGATTTCGAGGGCCCATCGAGTGCGCCCTGCGGCCAAACAGGGCGATTCGTCCACGCATGCACCTCGGTGACGTTGCCAATCTGGCCCGCCCACACCATCTCTGCGCATTGCCTGGTCCCCTCATTTGAGTACCCCTGGTTTCCCATTTGAGTGGCAACGTTGTACCGCTCCGCTGCTTTCAGAAGTTCGCGACACTCCCAGACCGTGTGCGCCAAGGGCTTTTGTACGTAAACGTGTTTGCCGAGCTGCATGGCAGAGATTGCCGCGGCCGCGTGCATGTGGTCCGGAATGGTTACGATCACCGCATCTATGCTGCTCCCCTGTTTGTCCAGCATCTCGCGATAATCAGTAAACTTCGGAGCATTCGGGAACCGTTCAAAAGTGCGCTTCGCCGAAACTGCGTCAACGTCGCACAGCGCCACAATGTTCTCAGTGGCCGCGCATCCCGCAATGTCGCTCCGGGCTTTTCCTCCCGCCCCAATAGAGGCGATGTTCAGCTTCTCATTGGGTGATTTATAGCCTAGGCTCTTAAGGGAAGTCTGGCTTCCGAAGCCTCCCAGGGGTACGGCGCCCGCCAGGAGGCTCCCGTAAAAAAAAGTTCGACGTGTGATCGGTCTGGATTTCATGGAATTGATGGACTGTTAGCATCATATCCCCATGTCACGCGGAACGACAGGCGCTCCCTGGCGGAAGCATTGCGACCCAGGACGCATGACCACCCAACTGAATACACGGGTGGTCTGCCGCAATCCTGGCCTGCAACCGCGGTGCCCAGCCGGAAACGATTGTGATCCGGTTACCCGCTAGTCTCGTTATTTGACAGAAACGGTAAGGGTCGGCGAGAGCGGTGAAACATTTTTCGCAAGATCGGTCGCCGCGACCGCGTAGTAGTAGGTTTTCCCGGAGCTCACATTACTGTCCGTATAAGTAAGAGTTGAATTGGGAGTAGCGGCCACAAACACCAGGTTGGTAGCCGTCATTCCCTTATAGATCTTATAGGAACTAACGTAGTAGTCGTCTGTAGATGCCCACCAGCTTAACAGAACGGATGAGCCTGAGAGTGCAACTGCCGTGACACTACCCGGCGTAGTAGGCGGGTGCGTATCGGGCAACGTGGTGACTTTGACGGCAGTACTCTTTGCCGAATGATTATTGAATGCATCATAAGCATCGACGGCGTAGTAATAAGTAGTTGACGGCGCGGACTTAGTATCCAAGTAGGTAGTGTTGGGTGTAATGGCCCACGGTGACAACGAGGTGGGAGAAGATCCCCGGTAAATCTCGTACCCGACCACGGCCACATTGTCGGTCGACGCTGTCCACGACAGAGCGACTTGCGTGTCGCTCACCGCTGTGGCTGCCAAGCCCGTCGGCACGCTCGGGGGCGTGTGATCCGGGTAAATGAGTGTTGTAATTTTAGTTGCGGCAGACCGCGGGGATAAATTGTGTGCCGCATCGAATGCCGCGATCGTATACGTGTATGGGGTGGCAGCCTGCAATCCTTGGTCGGTATACGTCATCAGACCATTTACTGTTGCGATTAGAGATCCGTTGCGGTAAAGGTTGTATGCCGCGACGCCCTGATTATCCGTTGTGGCGGTCCAAGCTAGATTAGCGACAGTTTGGGAAAAGCTCGTTACGGTAGGGGGCGCCGGAATGGCAGGAGGAGTGCTATCCGGACCGGCCGTGATCAAGCTGTCCCAGAACATTCCGGTCGGGGTGTATTGGCCAGCCGTAATCGCCGTGCCGGCAGCCTGCGCCGCCGTAGAAATCACGGCTGAGGGTGTCAGCGACCCGTCAACGCTGTAGTCAAGATATGCCGACAAATAATGAGACCAGAACGGCGTGATGAACGTCAAGTGCTGGTAATTTGCGAAATTCGCTATTGTCCGAAGGAAGCTTTGATCGACCGGCTCCCAGAAGCTGAACGGATCTCGGCTATATACAGTCGTATAGTCGAGAACACCGAGTTCATCGTCCGCTATTTTGTACGCCCACATCTCCGATATGGTGATTTGCTTCCCCGCAGCCGCAATCGCCTGCGCTCCGGCGAGAGCATTGGGAAGGTAATTGAGATTCACGGGATAGATGTGCATATCCACGAAATCCAGCGCCAAAGCGCTGAAGGCTTGCTCGAACTGAAGAAACGACGAGTCCCATGTTCCGCAACCGGCGCCAATTTGGGCGGTCGTTCCAGTCGCACGAACGGCGGTGATCATCCCCTGAACCATCTGAACGCTACCGTTTACCGTCCCAACGGTAGGCTGCCAAACACCGGTAGCTTCGGCGTCAGGTTCCGCCTCAAGCACAAGGTAATCCGGTTTCAGCAACTGAGCAACGCCGGCGGCATCTTGCGCGCGCTGGGCTATGTAGGTATTCCAGTCAAGGCTCTGGAGGTAGGGAGCGAACGATCCGGCATTATTGCCAGAATACGCATCGGGAGTGGTGTTTTCAATAATCACTTTCAACCCGCGACCGTGAATCTCACTCACAAGCTGGGTGTAGAAAGATAAATAGGCCTGATACTGCGAGGGATCAGTGTAAAACGCGGGAAGCAACGTTGGAAAGTTCACGTGGAATGTGATAGCGGTCACGCCAAGCGCTTGCAAATCATTCAGCTCAGCTATAACGGAGTACTGGTAATAGTTTGGAGACAGAAGGAGAGTGGTTAGATCGGAGTCGGCAGAAAGCAGCTGCGACGAATAGGCTACGGGGTAACGAGACTTATCCCATTGAGAGTCGACGGTTGCGGCGAAGTTGTTGATATCGCTTGTGACCGTATTGAAAATGTCCTGGTACTGAGCTGGAACCGATGGTGGCTTCTGCGCTGAACAGCGAAGCGAAGCGAGCAAGCAAGCCCAAGTGCAGACAATGAGGTATATTCGCAAGGTAGGAACTCGGTAGCTTAGTAGGCATTTGCCGATTTAAATCTTACAAACGTCGTACTCGCTATCGAAAGATCTCAACCAACAGCACTTTCGCGCAGAGCTCTAGAACGTACGGAGTAGTTCTAGGACTATCCCTTTCGGACGATGCTCATGCCACGCTAGGGAAGCCGATTGCCATCCAAGCCTTTGGTTAACGAAGCATGCACTTTCGATTCTTATTCTCGAACTCGATGCGCTCACCGATAAGGATTGGTCGTCTTATCAGAAGAACGATGCGCGCGACTAAGTTACTGATTAGCGTCTGCAATTTAAATCCAACGTCTACGTCAAGAATTCTCGGGGGGGATAACGAGCGTGCTGACGCTGATTCGCTCGACGTGAATTCCAAACGAGGCCGGTGAAGTAGATCTAGACGGAAGCGAACCTCGAAAGAACATACTCGCGGTCGTGTCCAAACTGGACGTGATTGCTCATGCATCGACTGGATGAGACTTTGGGCTGCTCGCGACAGCAGGAACAAGAAAGTTAGGAATAGAAGAGTTTTGATTAAGAACAGAACCCTGACAGATTAGCCACCTGCGTGAACCAAAGTTCGCGCCAACACAAGGCGGCTATCGGCGTTAATGATGTTACCGAGCGAGTTAGCATGGTCCAGCCAATAAACACCCACAAGAACAACGGCGCATGACGCACCGCGGATTAGAACGAATGTTCTCGTTACATCGGC
This sequence comes from Bryobacterales bacterium, assembly GCA_963738525.1. GTDB lineage: Bacteria > Acidobacteriota > Terriglobia > Bryobacterales > Bryobacteraceae > Bog-113. The sequence goes on along the minus strand of CAVTXC010000006.1, from coordinate 511,747 downwards.
ACACACACCAGATCTTCGATGGCAGCTCAGCCTCCTTGGGCGGGCTGCCCAACTTCAGCTAATCACGGTGTGAGCGATGTCGAGAGAGGTATGTCTCTTTGATATGAAGCGCCATCGGTTGCAATAGCCTTCGGGCAACATGGTAGAAATGAGGCATGAAATGGAACCTGTTTGTCGCGGGCGGGGCCATTTGCGCCGCCTTCTTTGCTCATCCGTGCAGCCTTCACGCGTTTAGCGAGATAGTAGGACCTGTCTTGACCGGGCAAGCCGCTTTTACGGACTACCAGAAGGAAGCCCCTGGCGTCACTCGCAAAATCACCGTCGCGGATTTACCCCAGCCCTATGCTACGAAGTCTGCCGGAAACGGCCCGCACGTTGTGGCGAAACCCCCAGGCGCTTGGCCAAAGGTGCCTGCAGGATTCAAGATCGCGGTTTTCGTAAACGGCCTGGACAATCCGCGGGAACTCCGGACAGCGATTAATGGAGATTTGTTTCTAGCCGAAACGCACCGCGGCGAAATTAAAATATTCCGGGGGATTACAGGCGACGGAAAACCCCAGCAGACATCCACCTTCGCCACAGGGTTACGAGAGCCGTTCGGCATTGCGTTTTACCCACCGGGCGCCCATCCCGAATATATTTACGTTGCTAATATTAACTCGGTTGTTCGATTCCCCTACCATCCCGGCGACCTCCAAGCTACGGGTGCCGCACAAACGATCATCACAGGGATTCCGACGGGCGGACACTCGACGCGAGATCTCGCTTTCTCTCCGGACGGAAAGAGGCTATTTGTGTCGATTGGATCTCACAGCAACGTCGATGATCCCGATACAACGCCTGCAGAGTTTCACCGGGCGAACATCCTGGAATACACCCCCGAAGGAAAATTCGTGCAGGTATATGGAGCCGGCATTCGCAATCCGGTGGGGATTGCCATTCAGCCGGAGACCGGCCAGCTTTGGTGCTCAGTGAATGAGCGTGATGAACTGGGGGATAACCTTGTTCCGGATTACATCACACATGTACAGGAAGGGGGTTTCTATGGGTGGCCCTGGTATTACATGGGTAGCAATCAGGACCCTCGTTTGAAGGGGACTCACCCCGAGTTGAAAGGTAAAGTCCTGGTTCCTGACGTCTTATTGCAGCCGCACAATGCTTCGCTGCAACTCGCTTTCTATGAAGGGGAACAGTTTGGCAGTGAGTACCGCGGAGATATCTTCGCCGCGGAACATGGATCTTGGAACAAGGCAAGCAGGGCTGGGTATGAAGTGATCCGTGTACCGATTCAGAATGGGAAAGCAACAGGCCAGTACGAGGATTTTGTCACCGGCTTTGTGACCCCGGAGGGCGAGGTGTGGGGCCGGCCAGTTGGCGTGGCAGTAGCGTCAGATGGGTCCTTGATGGTAAGCGACGACGGCTCCAAAACCATTTGGCGAGTAACCCGCACGTCTAAGTAGTCAGCTGATTTCTGACAACAACGGCTCAAGAACGGAGCAAAGATAGAAAACGTCTCGCGTCATCTTTCATCCAAACGTTATTGAACATCACATACGGCGCTTCCCCGCTTTTCGCGCGGTTTGCAGGAGCCGCTTCTGCAATTCTTGCAAGTCCACATCGGAATAGCGGTAGCGATAGCCACCGATCCCGTGGAGCCGCCAATACACAAACGAACCGTAGGCGGCTTCGGATTGGAAGGGATCGACGCAGTGTATGAGATTGTGTTCGCGGCACACATCCGCGACGATTCTTCGATCCCAATCCCCGCGAGGTTCCCACGCGAGAGAGAATGTTTGGGGACCAATTTCATGAAAAAATCGGCGCACATTTCCGATATTTTCCCGATTAGGCTCGAATGATTTCGGACACTGAAAAACGATCACGGCAGCGCGCAGAGCGTGCGCGATAGCAGCTGTACGCTCCCAGGCTAACCACACCTGTTCAGAAGGACGGAATGCTCCCAGCAGACTGAATTCAGTCGGGCTCACGGCCGACTTCAGCTTCCGGTAAGTCGGACTCGAGGGGGTGTGCGTGATGAGTTGCCAAGCTTTCATGCAGAATCGAAAGGCATCTGGCGCGTTGGCGCGCCATTTCTCAGCGAGAGCGATCGAGGGAGGCTCGTAAAAGGTTGACTGAAGTTCCACCACCCCAAACGCATCGAAGTACCTGGCTTTTGCTTCCGGCCAACCACAACAGCCAACTAGGCTGTCCACCCAAGTTCGTGAACATTGTTCCGGATCCATCTTAGATGTTGTTTTCTCTCATGCTTTTAGCGCCGTAGCCGTAGCCGAAGCCGCCGATTGTAGCGCACCGTGAGTCGGAATTTAGGCAAACGGGTGTACGTACCCATTCGGGCAAGTTGCAGGCTCGATATCGCAGATGCGAACTCACCTTTTCGACACATTCTGCAAGTGTCGCAGCTCACTTGTTTGATTTCTTACGTTCTGCTCGATTCCTGAGGGTACGTCTCCGGGGATGCACGCGGGTGTCAATCCAGATCGCTATCCCGCACGTACGTTCATAACGGATGATGGTCGTTGCGAGCTATGCGTTTGTCTTTGGTCGTTGAAGTCGCTGTCGTTTCGGTTTTGTGCGCGGTCAGCGCGATGTCTCAGTCGATACCTTCGGCGGCGGACTTCGCGTCGGAGACCGATCGGCAGATCGCAACTCTTCAGGAGCGGGCTCGAAAGGCGCCAGCGAATTACGCGGCATACGACGCGCTGGGCGCTGCCTATTTCCAGAAAGCGCGGGAAACCGGGGACATCTCGAACTTCGAAATGGCGGAGAAGGCCTTGACGAAGGCGTTGGAAATCGTGCCCCCCGATTTTCGGATGGCCGATCCCCTCGTACACATTTCTCTCGTCTATATGGGAGAGCACCGATTCGCGGATGCTCTCATCACCACTCAGAAAGCAATTGCGCTTGGCTCCGGCAATCTGGCCGCTTTTGCCATTGAAGGTGACGCCTACACGGATCGGGGCGACTACGACGAGGCATCGGCCGCGTACCGAAGCCTGAAAGCGGTGGGTGCAACCGCCACGTCGCCTACGAGCCTTTCTTATATGGTTGACAGCCGAATGGCATACCTGTCCTTTCTGCACGGCGACTCCGACGAGGCGATCCGACTCATGCAAAGTGCGATTTCCGCGGGCCTGCGGATGAGCGTGCCACGTGAGAACCTGGCTTGGCTGTACTTCGAACTGGGTGAACGCTACTTTCAAGCTGGTGATCTAGTAAGAGCAGCGGATTCGTACCGCGAGGGAATAACGATTTCGCCCGCTCACTACCGCTCACTTGCAGGTTTGGCCAAGGTTCTCGCGGCTCAAGGGAACTGGCTCGAATCCGTTGCAGCCTACGAGCGCTCGATCAATGTTGTTCCCTTTCCTCAATACGTCGCAGAATTAGGCGATGTTTATACCCGGATGGGGAAGCGAGCCGAGGCTCAGCAGCAATATGATTTGGTTGAGTACATCGGACACCTCGGGAAGTTGAACCAAGTTCTAGCTAATCGAGAGCTGGCGATGTTCTATGCGGATCACGATATGAAACTGGACGACGCTTTGGAACTCGCCCATCGTGAATTTGAGGTTCGAAGCGACATTTATACTTGGGATACGCTTGCCTGGGTTTTGTACAAAACACATCGGCTTCCGGAAGCCGTCACCGCAATGAAGAAAGCTCTCGCGTTAGGTACGAACGACTCTCTCCTCCTCTTCCACGCAGGGATGATCTTTCATTCGTCTGGCATGAATCTCGAAGCGGCGAAGTGCTTGACTCGAGCTGTAAAGCTCAATCCTCAATTCCACGTCCTCTATTCGCTAGTGGCAACGCAGACCCTCTCGAACCTCGCTCATCCAGTGCTCGGGAGCCAAAACTCGGCGAGAGCAGCCCGATAAAAATATGATCAGATGGACCGGGTGGCTGGGTTTAGTTGGTTTCCTCATGGTGAGCGCCTCGATCGGGGAAGCACACCCGATGGGAAATTTCAGCATCAACCACTATTCCCGGATCAAAGTCGGGCAACGCACGGTAGAGATCCTCTACTTGGTTGATCGGGCGGAGATTCCGACCTATCAAGAGATTCGGCAATCCGGGCTAGTCGCACAGGATGGCGACTCGAGCATAGCACCCTATTTGCGGTCGCAAGCCGCATCTTTGAAAGCCGGCCTTGCGGTGGAATGCGATGGGCGCCCGGTTACATTACAGGTTATCGCCCAAAAAGCTGAGTTCTCGGCAGGCGCCGGGGGTCTGCCTACCCTGAAGCTGACGATTCTTTTTCGGGGAAATCTGGATCGAAATACCAATAGTCACGAGTTGAACTACGTAGACGGAAATTTTCCGGGGCGGCCTGGATGGAAAGAAGTGATCGTCGCTCCCAGCGAAGGTACAGCTATTCGAGAAACTTCCGCTCCTAGTGTCGATCGAAGCAACGAGCTAACAGTCTACTCCAGTGACCTGTTGAACAGTCCACCTCAGCAGTTGTCGGCGAGAGTCGTTTTCGCAAGCTCTCCGGTAGCTTTACCCACGAATCGGATCCGGGAGCGCCCCTCTGTATCGGCAATCACGATAGCGCCCCGTCTCCCTGCCGCAGGGGTGCCAGTGCTCTCGAAGATGCCTGTCGCGCATAAAGCGCAGACAAAGCCATCCCCTCCTCGCGAGGGGAACACTCCAAGAAGTCGGTTTACCGAACTTATCTCGACTCAAACCCATTTCAGCTTGTGGTTGCTACTTTCGGCGGCCCTGGTTTCAGCGGGCTTGGGTTCACTCCATGCACTGGAGCCTGGGCACGGCAAGACGCTCGTTGCCGCATACCTCGTGGGGTCGCGCGGGACTGCGTGGCACGCTGTTCTTCTGGGGATCATCGTCACTCTGTCCCACACGGCCGGTGTCTTCGCATTGGGCGCAATTACCCTTTACGCGTCGCGTTACATTGTTCCCGAGCAGTTGTATCCTTGGCTTGCCGCAATCTCCGGAATCAGTGTTGTCTCCGTGGGAACGTTCATGTTTCTTCGTTTTTTCACCGGGGCAGGAGAACATTCACATTCGCAAGGCGCTCGACACTCTCACGGGCTTCTTTCCTTTCTCCATCGTCCGAAGTCGACTGAATCCGTTGAGAAGGATGATATCAACGTCTCGCTACGCCAGCTGTTTGCCCTGGGAGTCACCGGCGGAATTGTCCCCTGCCCGGCAGCACTCGTCGTCCTCTTGAGTGCCTTTTCACTTCATCGAATTGGTTTCGGGCTGTTCTTAATCACTGCCTTCAGTGTGGGTCTAGCAGCGGTTTTAGTAGCCATCGGACTGTTCATGGTTTATGCCAAGCGGTTCGTTGCTGCGCGACTCGGTCAGCGCACTTCAGTGTCGCGGTATCTTCCGCTAGTCTCCTCCAGTTTTATGGTCGTGATTGGGGTTGGCCTCACCTGGTCTGCGATCGCCGCACTCCCAAGCGGAACGCACACCTTTTCAAAGGAAACGTTGGTCCCCCTGGTTTCTATCGTCCTACTTGGGTTGTTCCTAGGGATGCGGCATTCCACCGACTCCGACCACGTGGTCGCGGTTTCCACTCTCGTCAGCCGCCAAGGCTCTTTGCGGGGCTCCGCTGCAATTGGTCTTCTCTGGGGACTCGGTCACACGATCACTATTTTTGTAGTAGGGTCCGCCATCATCATTTTCGGCGTAGTGATACCGCCAAGGTTGGGCCTCGGTATGGAGTTTGCCGTCGCTCTAATGCTGATTTTGTTGGGAGTGCTGAACCTCACGGGAACACTCCGCTCGATTACCGAACGTTTTTCGCCACAGCAGGTCCCTCCAACTTTCGAATCGAGCACTGCTCGATCTTCGTCAAGGCTTGGCATCTATCACACGGTGCGGCCACTGTTTGTAGGGTTGGTACACGGATTAGCGGGATCGGCCGCCGTCGCGCTTCTGGTTCTGTCCACAATCAAAAGTCCGTTCTGGGCGTCTGCTTATTTGTTAGTGTTTGGTTTCGGAACAATGTTAGGCATGATGCTGATGACCGCTGCTATCTCCATGCCTCTGATCTATGCCAAGGCCAGATTTGCACGGCTCACAGGGCATCTTACGGTCATCTCAGGAGTCGTCAGCGTAGCCTTCGGATTGTTCCTCGCCATTCAGATCGGATTTGTCGACGGCCTATTCACGTCGCATGTGCACTGGACAGCCCACTAGCTCCTAAGAATTATCCTCGCTGCAACATCCAATTTGCTCCGTCGGTACGTATCCGTTTCGCAGACGTGCTATCAACACGGACTGCTAATACGTTTCAAACGAGGCAACACTCTTATGAGGATGTTGAAAACGATGATGCCTTTTGCGATCTCGGCGTTCATGCTGGCACCTTCCAGCATGTTTGCGTCGAGTCACCGCGAAGCCCCGATAACGGCGCTGGACCGGTCGGCCGACGTAACCGACTGGTACGCCTTTGTTAGTTATGATAACCCCAACTACGTCACGTTCATCCTGAACGTCGACCCGTTGCTCGAACCAGCGAACGGACCGAATTATTTTCCGTTCGATGACACTATAGCTTATGACATGAATATCGATAACAATAAGGATGGTCTTTCAGACATCACCTTCCGTTTTCGGTTTCACACAACCATCCGTAACCCCGGAGTCTTTACGGGTTTTGTCGGAGGGATCGATGGGATTCCACCGATTACGTCTTTGTCCGGTCCCGGTTCTGGTGGACTTAGCCTCAGCCAGACTTATGAAGTGACAATGTACTCCGCAGGCAATGCAGTTTCTCTCACGAGCGGCAAGACGCTATACGCGGTACCGTCGAATGTGGGCCCGCTCACGATGCCGAATTACCCGGCTCTCTTCAACCAGGGTATCTATACCTTGAGCAATGGAATTAAGGTTTGGGCCGGCACCGCGGATGATCCTTTCTTCATCGATCTGGGTGCTGCTTTCGATTCTCTTAATTTCCGCGCCGGAGTCGGCCCGGTTTTGTCGCCTGCAATCGACGGCGATGACACTCATAACTATGCTCCCGACGCGGTAGGCGGTTACAACGTCAATTCGATCGTGCTCGAAGTTCCTATCACTATGCTCACGGTGGATGGTAAGATCCATCCCTCGTCAGACAAGGAAGCGGTGATCGGCACGTTCGGAAGCACTTCCCGGCGCTCCATGACCGTTCGTAGTTCTCCCAATCCGGTGCAAGTGTCGGGTGCGTTTCAGCAGGTCAACCGCGAGGGCAACCCTCTCATCAACGAAGTGATCATCGGAACCGGGTACAAAGATCGTTTCAGCATGGATATTCCGGCTAATGACTCACAGTTCTCCAGCTTCGTCCTGAACCCCCTACTCGCAGGCATATTCTCTTCGCTTGGAGTTCCGGTTCCCCCTGCACCTCGCAACGACTTGTTGATCCTCGCGCAGTACCAGGCGCCCATTTGTCCGGGCTGCGGACCGGGAGATGCAGGGCCCGTAGCCGACCTGCTCAGGCTGAACACCGGCATTCCGGCCACGCCGGTCGGTAGCCAGAAGCGACTCGGCTTCTTGGTTGGCGACTCCGCAGGCTACCCAAATGGCCGCCGCCCAATTGACGACGTGTTCGACATTTCCGCTCGGGCAGTCGCCGGAATTCTGGTGAACGCCACGACTTATGGAACTCCTCTGGGCGATGGCGTCAACACCAAAACGGAAGGTTTCAACAACTCGTTCCCTTACGTCATGCCGGCTAACAGCGGACGCAACAGCGCTCATACAGGGCCTGGGCAAGTCGGCTGCTCCGGTCAACCGGGCGGTATCTGCCCCGTCCAGTAATCTACTCTGCAGTTGCCGCTTCATTGCGGCAGCTGCAGCTTCCACCGTTAAGGAGCTTGCCTTGAGGAAGTCCGTTGCACTTTGTATTCTAGCCGCCGGCATTGCCCGGCATGCCATAAGCCAAACCCCAGAGCATCCCGCGGAGAAGACACCCGCTCAGTATGGAATCGACGAGGCGAAGCAATTAATCGCGGTTAAGCCCAAAGAATACTCCGGCCAGATTTTGCTAGCGTCTGCACTGGTTCGTCGCGCTCAGGAAACATCCGACTTGGCCTACTACGTCGAAGCCGAACGCGCCGTCGCGCAGGTCTTCGCCCTCTCTCCTGGAAACTTTGACGCAAGCAAAATTGAGGCATTGATTCTACTCGGAACGCATAAATACCCTGAAGCATTGTCCTTGGCATCCGCGCTCAACAAGAAGATTCCCGACGATGTCGCGATTTATGGACTCTTAACAGACGCCAACGCGGAGCTTGGTAACTATAAGGAAGCTGAAGTGGCGGCGCAATGGATGCTGAATCTGCGTCCAGGTAACCGGCCCGCGTTGCTAAATGTTGCCCAGTTGCGGGAATTGTTTGGAGAACTAGATGGCTCCTATGAGGTACTGGACATGGCCCTTCAGTCCACTGCCCCTACTGAAAAACCAGAGCGCGCTGCAATTCTCAACACTATTGCGCATATTCGCCTGCTGCAGGGCAGAGTTGAAGAGGCCGAGAAGTTCTCTGAAGAAGCGCTAAAGACGTTCCCCGGGTACAATCCGGCATTAGGCACCATGGCGGAAGTACGCATTTCGCAACGGCGCTTTGAAGACGCGGTGACCCTCTTTCGCCAGCAAGGTCAAGCGGTGTCCGATCCCAAGACAACTTATCATCTAGCGGAAGCACTGGAAGTCGCCGGCCAAAGCGTCGAATCAAAGAGGACTTTTGAGGAGTTTTTGAAGGCGGCATCCGCCGAAACTACCAGCGAGAACAACGCAAACCGCGAGCTGACCTTTTACTATGTGGACCATGCGCATGAACCATCGAAGGCTTTGGAAGTGGCGCGCCACGAGTATTCATGGAGAAAAGATGTTTATACACTCGATGCTTACGCGTGGGCGCTGCATGCGAATGGAGACGATTCCGAGGCGCGAAAGCAGCTGAATCTTGCCCTGGCTGTTGGGGTTCGCGATCCTATGTTGCTAGCCCATAAAGCCAAGCTGGATCATCTGACGGATTCACCAGCCACCACGAATCAATAGCAGCAAAAAGTGGATCTCAATCAAAAACCACTGTTTTGCCTCCGTAGTGCAAAACACGGTGGTTTAGATGCCATTGCACTGCGCGTGACAGAACCACCCGCTCCAGATCGCGGCCTTTCTGAACCAAGTCTTCGATCTGATCGCGGTGGGAAACTCGCAGTACGTCCTGCTCGATAATGGGCCCTTCATCGAGAACCTCCGTTACGTAATGACTCGTGGCGCCAATCACCTTCACACCCCTCTGATGGGCGGCATGATAAGGGCGAGCACCGCTGAATGCCGGGAGAAAGGAATGGTGTACGTTGATCACTCTGTTGCGGTAATGCTGGATAAAGTCCGGCGACAGAACCTGCATATACCGCGCCAACACCACCAGTTCTATGTTGCGTTTCCGCAGCAGTGCAAGTTGGATCTCCTCTGCTTCTCGCTTATCGTCCGCGCCAACGGGAACATGGTGGAATTCAACTCCATAGAAGTCCGCCAATCTCGCCGCTGCAGGATGGTTGCTGACAATCAAGGCGATCCTGCAATGTAATTCACCGATGGCCTGCCGGTAGAGAAGATCCAGGAGGCAATGCTCATACTTCGAGACGAATATCGCGATGTTAGGACGCGCCGGAGAATACGCAATCCTCCAAGTCATTTCGAAACGCTCCGCAAGCTTGCGAAACTCGCAGTAAAACGCTTCCTCGCTCAATTCAAACCCGTTTAGCGCCCACTCGACGCGCATGAAAAACAGCGAGAGCTCGGTGTCCTGGTGCTGATCTGCATGAAGAATATTGGCGCCATGGTGGTAGAGAAAGCCCGAAACGGCCGCGACAATTCCTTTCCGATCAGGACAATGCAGCAGCAGAATTGCCGAGTCGGGCATGCCAACAATATAGCCGGAATCCGAACGAGTTGATCAGCTATCCTACCGCGCCGCGTCGAGAAACCCGGATGGTGTCGGATCAGTGAATGCCAACCAGAATCCCATCATCTCTTCGGTGCTCGGCTCGCCCCAGCGAATCAACTTTGTTGCATCCGGGTTCAGTGGATTGTTCGTAGAATTGTCGAAGTAAGCCGTTGAGCGGAGACGAGTTCCTTTCGGCAGTAAAAGCGGCTGTTTCAACATATAAGTTTCCTGCCAGTGAAAATCATAATGCGGCACGGAGAACAGAACTTCGGTGTGACCATCCGGAAACCGGGCTTCGGTTTCAAAGCTCTTCCCACGGAAATGCATATGCGCGGTATACGCTAGCGCGAGAACATCCTTCTCGAGGGTGTAACAGGAAGTAACGCGATGGTTCCCATCTCCCGGCGGAAGCGCAAACAGGTTGTTCCAAATTTCGTATTGCTTGATCGGGTGGGAAACCGGAGCGGTAGCGAAATGCAAACCGATCGAAGTACGATCCGACATCGCCTGGCCAGTGCGATTACTATAGTGGATCTGAAACTCAAGAATCGCCTCTTTCGGAATACGGATCGCATACCCTTCGGGACGGACTTCGGGAACATGCCCGGGCAGATAAATCGCAACGAAAATTCCTGGCTTTACGGTGCTGTCGGGCCACTCACCGCCACCGGGCGTTGAGCATCCGTCGTCGAGGACCGGAATCTCCGGCCGAATGTGGTTCACCTTCCCGGTGCGGTATAGATACTCTATCTTCGGTTTTGCGGGCTCATCGCTGGTCTTCTCGACAGGTTTGCCGGGCGGTTCCCAAACGCTTACGGTGGCGTGGTGAACAATGCGTCGGTTCCCGGGAAGCACCTCCGCTATCTGAACCCATTTGTCTTCTGTAAAGTGGGTGGGCACATGGATGTACTCGTACTCATCCTGCGAACTCGCCGCTACAAGTTGCTCATCGGGCAGGGGAAGGATGACGTCGGGCCGAATGTGCCAACCCACGGGTATCGCCTCGACCGGAGACGCATACCGGGCATCTCCTTCTTTAGCTCCGGTTGCCGCCCACGAAGTGAGAACCCTGATCTCAGCATCGGACAGCCGCGCATCGTTAGAAAACTGATGAAGCTGCGGAGCGCCATGCCAGGGCGGCATCTTACGCGTGGCTACGGCCTCGCCCAACGCGGCCGCCCAAGGCCGCGCTTCTTTGTATGTGCCCAATGACATCGGACCGATATCGTTCGGTCGATGGCAGACAACGCAGTGCTGGTTCAGGATCGGAGCGACATCGTGGTTATATGTCGGATCCGCCGCTCCTAAGACCGCGCTGAACCCAAGCAAACACGATGCCAGTCTCCGAATGATCATGGTTTAACTAAAGATAACCCGGGAAGTGGCCTGCGAGTACTCGCTCTCGGTAGAGAATGGACCATGCGAGAAACGCGTTTACGTGAAGTATTCCTGATTTCTCCAATCCTGATTTCGTCCGGACTCGCCTGGTCGCAAACGCTTCCGCAGAATGCAACATTCGCTCCCGGCACAAGCTCCTAGCGCCGCAAACACACACGGATCAGCCGAAACCCGGTTTTCCAAGGAGTTTCTCAGGGCCGGCATAGAGGAAATGACAGTTACTCGCGAATGGCGGATTGCGATCGTCAACGCTATCCAGAATAACTTTCCAGTAACGGAGGATTGGGCATCAGGCTATCGAAGAACCGCCGACAGCAAACTTGCGCTAGCCTCGGCTGCGGTCACTACCGATTCGGATCGCAGTGGCCTCCCGTTACTAACGAGTCAGTTCAACAACATGCAAAGCTTGAGCGACAACTACCTGGCTATGCGCAAGAGCCTTACGTACACGTCACCGGATTCGCTGGAGAACGATCCTCTGTACCAGCAGATCCTCGCCTGCTCACGCGGGCTCGCGTCCCTGGCGGCAAGTGGCCAGTTCCAGGACGTTCCTGCATGCCACTAACAATCGGTTTAGGCCGATGGCTTAACCGTGGGGGCGTTCACTTTTACGCGGAGCTCGCGATTTAAAACGCGGCGCGCTAGTTTCCGCTTCCGCAATCTTCCGTACCTTGACTTGTCTCCGCCGCGAGCTGACATAAGCAGCCCTAATTATACACGCTGTTGGTACCCGTCCAATGAGCCAGCCAAACGTCAGGCACGTCACACGTCCCGGACAACGCGAAAACCGATGTTTCCAGCCGAGGTGTCGGGAAAATTCCCTGTTCGAGCCGCGTTTCTATAACGGCGGCAGTAAGACTCATGACACAAGTACGATCCGCCCTTCAGCACGTGTCGATTCCCAAATGGCGGCCCAAACGGATTCAATCTCGAAGCGAGCACGTGCCAGTCCACGTGGAAGAAGTCAGCACACCACTCCCAGACATTTCCCATCACCGTGAATAATCCGTATCCGTTCGGTTCATAGCTAAGCACGGGAGCCGTTCCCGCAAATCCGTCCTCGGCCAAATCCGTCGATGGAAAAGTTCCCTGCCAAACGTTGCACATGTGGCGTCCGCCGGGCGTGAGTTCATCGCCCCATGGATAAATACTTTGCTCGAGTCCACCGCGCGCCGCGTATTCCCATTCCGCCTCGCTCGGCAGCCGAGTCCCGGACCACTCACAGTAAGCCTGAGCGTCATGAAATGAGATGTGGACGGCTGGATGGTCCTCGATGCCGCGCGTTGACGAGTCAGGGCCGAAGGGGCGCGACCAGGAAGCTCCATCAACCCGGTGCCACCACGGAGTGCCAGGAACCGCTTGCCCGTCACCGCCCCCTGTCCATTGCTTCTGAAACACGAAAGTCCAGCCAAATCGTTCCGCTTCAGTGCGGTACGCCGTCGCGTGTACAAACTCAGCGAACTGCTGGTTGGTCACAGGATGAAGCGCGGCGAAGAGCGGGTCGATCACCACCCGACGGACAGGACCCTCGCCATCTTCGGGAAGGGTGTCCCGCGACTCCGAGCCCATCGAAAATGAGCCCCCGTCTAGCTTTACCATCCCCGCCGTTGAACCGCTTGTTACTCGCGGTCTCGACGAGTTCCAAGCCTCCGAGATCTCGATCTGGCGCAATCGCGCTTGGCTCGGTACACAGCATGGCGAGGGGGAAACCGATGTCATTGCCCCCCTGCCGCCCGCGCCGAACCCTCTTTTGTTTCCTCTTCCATATACCGGATGTCCGCTCGCGATCGGAGCTTCTCAATCTCAGCAATAAACGCCTGGTGCTCGGCCATAGTATTCATCACCCGCTCGATATCTGCGCGAACGAATTCGAAATCCGCACTCCCGCCCGGCTGCCGCCCGCGCAACTCGGCGATATGGAACCCGAACGGACTCACAAAAATTTCACTTCGCTCCCCTACTCCCAGCTTGTTGAGGACATCCTCAACTTCGCTCACCATCGATCCTCGTGGGAACGTTCCCAGGTCCCCGCCATTTCCCTTACAGTCAGACCAGCGGTCGGCCACCACGGAAAAAGGTTCCCCCTGTTCCAATTCAGCCATCGCTTGCTGGATGCCACGTCGGGCTTCTTCTTCAGTTTGACCTTCGTTCACGTGTTTGACGATGTGGGCGGCGTGAAGAATCTCCGGAGCCCGGAACTGCTGCCCATGTTCTGCATAGAAAGCACGGACTTCCTCTTCAGTAGGTCTCTTCGCACCCGCGACCAACTCTTCCAACGTCCGGTTCACGCGCAATTGCATCTCGATGCCTTGCCGCAGTCGGCTGTCGTCAAAAGCCGATCGACAGGCGCCGAGCATTTTCTGGTGTTCTACTTCCTTGTTCACAGCATCCGGATCGACGCCTCGAGGATCCGCTATGGCAATTTGCTCGACCAGAGTGCGACTTACAACGGAATACTCTGCGGCCGTCCTCGCGTGGTTAGATCTTTGGTTCGCATCCGCGATTGCTTGCAGATTTGGGTCAAGCGCGAGTCGCTCGACCTCCGCTTGAATTACTTCGTTCGGAATCCGTTGACCATTAATGATCAGGCCTTTCATGGTCGCACTCCAACGAACCAGCCAGCTAATCTGAACCGGACGTGCAATCACCGCCTATATAAGACAGGTATTTGCTTAACGCCGCAGCCGCCGCACTCTGAAATTGAGGAAACTGAAAATAAAGTTCAGTTGCGGCTATCGCATTGAACGCGGCCAAATATGCGCTTGGCCGCGTGTCCAGCACTCCTTGGCCATTAAACGCTTGATTGCCCACCTCGGAATAGTTCCCGGCAGTGTAATCGTAAAATTCAAATTGTTGGGGTTGTTGGGGGTCTATCCTTGTGCTACAGGTCGCCCAATAGCTGTAAATACCCAGCTTTGCTCCTCCGTAATAAGTTGCCCCTCCGATAGTAGAAGTGACGCCCGTGTCGACCGTTCGGAAGGCAATCGCGCGACTCGGTGCTTGAACACCCGGGGTGCTATACGCCAACGTAAACTCATCCGTCGTGTGCAGAACATATGGCAGGTAACCTGAACCCGAATTATTCAAAATTGTTGATACCCGCCGTTGTTGCGGCGACGTGCTTAAAATTGCATCCAGGATTGCTTCTCTTCCGCTCAAGTAACTGTACGGGTCACTGGAGTTGTTTCGCCACCCGCTGTTACCAAGCGCCAAGGTATAGAGAAGAGGAAAAATATCCACACTGGAACAGACAAAAGGCCGGGTCCGACCCGTGGGTGCCGGCGCAAACGGAGGGCGCATTTTAGGAAAGCTCACATAGAGCGGTACATTTATGCTTTCGTCGTACAGTGCTCCTCCTTTCGTATGTAAATTGTGAGAGCCACCGTAATCGCCATGATCAGAAGTGAATATGATGATCGTTTTCGAGGCGAACGATGATGACGCCAGCGTGTCTAAAACCCGTCCGATTTGATAATCGACGCACGACTGCATCCAGAAGTAGTAATTCAGGAATGTGAACCACCCGTTTGTGGTTTGAATCGCACCACAGTTTTGATTGGTTGAGTGCGAGAAAGACGCTTGGAGGCTCGGCTTTCCAGTACCCGCACCATACGGTTGGAGTAGGGGGTCATCGGCGACATTCCACCCGGAAGGAGGAGTACCTCCCGAAGGGTAGAGAGACGTGCCCAACGGCGGTATGAAGGCGTCCGGCTTTGTCGAATCATACGTAACCCCGTTGGTCGACGGTGGCTGGTATCCAGTGAGGGGCAGCGCTGCAGTGCCGAAATCGGGACCCGGCGGAAATCCAAACGAAGCGGGAAATGCTGTGATGTCATGAGGATTGACAAAACTGACTGCGGTAAACCATGGCTGCGAAGAAGACGCCGTTGGGAGCCAAGTGTTAACAAACCAATTGGCGATTGCACCATCATTAATCTGCGTGTAAAGCGGAGTTTTCTCGTTCGTCAAAGGCGGGGGCGAGATGATTGGAGTTCCACTCCCGTAGGGCGGAGCGTTGTATCCGTCCGTCCCCTCATTTGCATAGCCGTTTGGAGACGCCACGGATGAGTTCTTTGGCAGATTCAAAGCTCCTGCGGTGAACCCGTAGTCGCCAGGCCCATTCGGACCGAAGCCAGATGCTTGAGGAACTGCGTCAGATAAATGCCACTTACCGATCCAGCATGTTGCATAATTCGCTTGCTGCGAAAGCGCTGTTCCAAATGTCGGAAAGCCTGTGTGTAACGCCGGCTCACCACTTGAGGTCTGCGTTCGAAACATAAACGTCTGCTGACTATACAAGCCCGTCAGCAGAGTCGCTCGGCAGGGCGTACAATCCGTCGCCGCCACAAAGTAATTCGGGAAGCTGAACGAATGATCTCGCAAAAACGCGATATTCGGCAGTAGCTGATCGATTGCCGTCTGACCGCCCGCCGGCAGCCACCGAGGAGATCTCAATTGATCCACCATGATCATGAGAATGTTCGGCTGCACATAATTCGGAGTGACAGTACTTGCGCTATTGGCTGGCGGCGTGTAAACCGGTGGTGGATAGACGCCCACATTCAACGCGTCTCCTGCCGCCGGTGCAACGTTTCCGAACGAGTCTTGGAAAACGGGGAAATTGCTCTGGCCCGGAACTCCTTTGGCGCCCAGCATACCCGCGGCAACTGCCCCTACGGTCGTGAAGAAATCACGCCGGCTGAAGTCGGGGGAACTGGCCGGTGCCTCTTTGTTGTTCTTTTGATCTTCCATAATTCTTTCCCTGAAGGTCTCAGTTCACGGTCTCGGTCAACTTAGCTGAACTTACGGCAAAATTAGTGTTCCCGCCATACGCTGCGGTAATAACGTCGGCTCCGGACGGCAATGTCGTAGTCGAAACAGAACACTTCCCGTTGACGAGTGTTCCGGTACCTAACGTAGTCGCTCCGTTCGAGAACACCACCGTCCCGCTGGGAAGTAAGCCGCTCGCGGTGACGGTGGCCGTAAACGTGACGGAAGTTCCTTTTTTGGCCGGGTTCTTGGAAGAAACGATCGTCGTAGTCGTAACTGCAGGGCTTACTACTTGGCTTAACGTTGCCGAGGAACTCGTCGCCGAAGACGCATCGCCACCGTATGTCGCACTGATAGAATCTGTTCCGACCGGCAACCCTGCCGTCGAAAATGTAACTACACCGTTGGAAAGCGTACCGCTCCCAATGCTCGTCCCGCCGTTCTTAAACGCTACCGTTCCTGTAGGCACCGGTCCCGACGACGTGACTTTGGCCGTGAATGTGATGGACTTTCCATACGTGGATGGATTGAGATTCGAAGTCAACGAAACCGAGGTTGCATTTTTGGTAACGGTTTGCACCAGGGCGGTCGACGTACTGGTCTGAAAGTTCGCGTCTCCGGGGTATGTGGCGGATATCGAGTCGGAGCCGACCGGCAACCCGGAGGTCGAGAACGTCGCAGCCCCACTAGCGGTTAAACCCGTTCCCAAGACCGTTGATCCGTAATAAAAAGTGACGGTTTCGCCATTTGGAATGCTCCCCGATGAGGGCGTCACCGTCGCCGTGAAAGTCACCGGTGTCCCGATTGTCGAAGGCGATCCGGATGACTTCAGTGCCGTCTTTGTCGAAACAATCGCCGCGTTGATCGTCTCGGTGATCCCGGCGGCAGTTGTACCTAGATAGTTGGAACTCCCCGAATACACCGCCGTGAGCGTCGACGTACCCGCTTTGGAGAAGGTGTACGATACACTGGCTTGCCCAGCCGTAACCGTGACTGGTGATCCTATCTTCGTTCCATTCTGAGAGAACGTTACCGTTCCGGTCGGAGTGCCGCCGTACTGCCCTGTTACAGTTGCTGTAATCTTTACAGCCTGATTGACAAGCGCTGGATTCGGGCTGGCCGTCAAGATAGCTGTTGTCGTGGCCTGCTTAACAAGCTGGGATAGTGAACCGGAACTCCCCTGCTGTGTGGAACTCCCCCCGTACGACCCAAGTATCGTGAATGTCCCGGCATTTTGCACCGGCGATGAGATTTGAACCGTTCCCCCTGTTAATTGGCCGCTGCCCAGACTCGCGCCATTACTGGTGAACGAAACGCTGCCTGTTGGCGTTCCCGAGCCGGCCTGTCCCGTCACCGTGGCCGTAAACGTCAGCGGCTGGTTATAGGTGGAAGGATTCAGACTCGACGTGACGGCAGTAGTTGTCGGAGCGAGGTTCACCACTTGGGATAGTGTCCCTGTGCTTAACCCAAATTTTGAATCTCCCCCGTACGACACTGTGATCGAGTGCGTTCCGACCGCTAATGCAGACAGGATTAGCGATGCCGATCCGCCCACCAAATTCGCAGGTGGTCCAAGACTCGTCGTTCCATCCGTAAACGTTACACTTCCCGTCGGCGTTCCAGAACCCACCACCGCGGAGACCGTCGCCACCAAAGTTACCGACTGCCCAAATTGCGAAGGGTTCATCGTCGAAACTACCTTCGTCGAACTCGCGGCGAGATTCACGACCTGAGAAACAGTCGCACTGCTGGAAACGTAGTTAGAATCCCCGGTGTAGGTTGCCGTGATCAGGTGAGTGCCCGCACTCAAAGCCGTTGTTACATATACGGCCGAGTTTCCACTCAAATTGACTGTGCTTAGATTCGAGTTGCCGTCGGTGAACGTAACGCTACCCGTAGGCGTTGCCAAACCCGCACCTTGGGTTACCGTGGCCGTGAAGGTCACTGATTGCCCGGATGAGGATGGATTCGGGTTTGAAACGAGTCCCGTGACAACCGTGCCTCGCGTCACCGTCTGCGAATACGCACCGTTGCTGGGCTGAAAAGTTCCGTCACCTCCATATGCCGCCGTGATCGAATGTTGCCCAGGACCCAAAGTCGTTACTGTAAGCGTTCCAATCCCACCCGAGAGGGTGGCCGAACCCAACGGGGCTCCACTATCGGCGAAAGTAATCGACCCGGTTGGAGTTCCCAAACCGGACGAGGGTTGTACTGTCCCCGTCAATGTCACGGAATTGCCGTACACGGAAGGACTCCCGTTAGAAGTGACGGTCGTTACTGTGCAGGCCGGGCAAACAACCAACCGAAATACGGACCCGGATCCGTTCGGCGCTCCGGTCGAAGTCGTTCCGTAGAAGTTGCTATCGGGTCCCAGCAGCAGCTGCGCCGAGGGGTTTCCCCCGTCGGTCCCGGCGAAGTTGTACCGTGACGTGAAAACACCTGTAGACGAGATCGAGAAAACCGTCCCGTACAGCGGGTTCGCGCCGCCGGTGGTCGTCGTTCCATAGAAGTTTCCGTCCGGCCCAACCGTTAGTGCAGCAACCGGATTGGACCCGTCCGATCCCCCGAAGTTATGCAACGTCGCAAAGGTTCCGTCGGTAGCGATTTTGAAAGCCGTTCCGTAAGGGGGATTTCCTCCACCCGTGCTAGTCGTCCCATAAAAGTTGCCATCTGTGGCTAGAGTTAACCCGGCATCCGGTAAAGAGCCATCCGCCCCGTTGAAGTTATGCAAGGTGTGCAGTGTCCCTGGAGCGGTAAACTGGAAGACCGTGCCCTCCAAGTTTGTCCCGCCGTTTTCCGTGGTTCCGTAGAAGTTTCCATCCGTACCCTGTGTCAAACCCGCCTTCGGATTACTGCCATCCGCGCCTGAAAAACTATAAAGGCTGGTAAATGTGTTCGAGGAGTCGATCACATAAATGGTGCCGTCGCCTGCAGATCCTCCGCTGTAAGTGGTCCCATAGATTTTGCCATCTGTGCCCAGCAGAAGTGGGCCTGGCGAGGCCCCGTCCGTTCCCCCAAACTGACGCAAAGTAACGGGCGGCGCACCTGGGGTAAATTGGAACACCGTTCCGTCGTTGGCACTCCCTCCAGACGAAGTGGTTCCATAGAATTTCCCGTCTGTGCCTAGAATCAGTCCGGCGGAAGGACCGGAACCATCCGCGCCCGCGAAGCTGTACAAGGTGGTGATAGTCCCGGACGGAGTCATCTGAAACAGAGTTCCCAGTCCGTTCGCCCCACCCGCCTGGGTGGTGCCATAGTAATTACCGTCGCTGCCTAAGAGGAGCCCGCTCAATGAATTATTCCCGTCCTGCCCGTTGAAACTATGCAGCGTCGTTAAAGAGGACGACATCGCAGCGCTAGAGTTCACAACCTCTGTTACAGATGCGTTACTCGTAACGTAGTTCGTGTCGCCCGAATACGAGGCGGTGATCACAGAAGAGCCCAACTGACTGAAATTGATGGCCATCGCCGCTTGCCCGCCGGTTAACGCAACAGGCGATCCTACTTGATTGCCGTCTTGCAAGAATGTGACTGCGCCCGTCGGCGACCCACCGAATTGACCACTCACCGTGGCCGTGAATGTGCTCTGCTGACCGACCAGGGTCGGATTGACGCTGGAACTCAAACCAGTGAGCGTCGTTGCAGGACTCACAACTTCCGCTATAGTGCCTGCGCTCGTCTGAAATTGACCGTCGCCACTGTAAGTTGCGGTAACGGAGTGGTTTCCGCTTCCGAGTGAAGCTGTTAAGTAAGACGCGGCGCCGGCAACCATGTTTACCGTGCCCAGAGAACTGCCGTTATCGGCAAACGTAATCGTCCCCGTGGCCGCACCCGGCGTGACCTGCGCTACGAATGTAACGGGCTGATTGTATCCGGATGGATTTAGATTTGAGCTGAGTCCCGTAACAGTCGTAGACTGAACGACTGTTTGCTGAAAAGTCCCACTGCTCGGCTGAAACGTCGCATCGCCCATATAGCCCGCGCTAATTGCGTGAACACCGGGGGTTAGCGAGCTGATGTTGAGCGCAGCCGTCCCGCTTACCAGCACTACAGTGCCTAGAGCAGCCCCGTTATCCGTGAAGTTGACCGATCCAGTAGGCGTCCCGGCGCCAGAACCCGATGAAGCACTAACGGTAGCCGTAAAAGTTACCTGCCCCCCCGACGCGGAAGGACTCCCACTCGATATAACCGATGTAGTCGTGCAGAACGGGCAGGTCACGATCCGGAACACCGTACCTTCACCGGCGGACCCGCCCCCGCTTGACGTTCCGTAGAAATTCCCGTCCGCGCCCAGCGTCAGCCCGGATGTAGGGTTTGAGGCATCCGTTCCCACGAAACTGTTAAGAGTTGTGAGCGCCCCTGCGGGCGTAACCTTGAAAATCGTTCCGTAGCTCCCGCTTGAGCCGCCCGCGACGCTGGTGCCGTAGAAATTACCGTCCGGACCAAGTGCTAATGGCGCCTCCACCGCTGTGCCGTCCAATCCGGCAAAGTTATGGAGGGTTGTGAAAACTCCCGCGGACGTGAGTTGGAAAAGGGTGCCGAATTGGATGTTGCTCCCGCCATTTGACGTGCTTCCGTAGAAGTTTCCGTCTGTGCCTTGCGTCAGGGATGCGTAAGGCCCAGATCCGTCGGTAAAGCCAAAACTATAGAGCGTAGTGAGTGTTCCTAGGGGCGTAATTCGAAAAAGCGTCCCATAGTAGCTATTAGCGCCCCCATTTTCGGTTGTACCGTAGAAATTCCCGTCGCTACTCAGCGTCAGCGCGGAATAAGGCGCCGAGCCACTCTTGATGCTATCGAAATTGAAAATCGTGGTCAGAACACCGAGGGTGGTGACCTCGAAAACGGTTCCATCACCTTTTGCGCCTCCTGCGCTCGCTGTTCCGTAGAAGTTACCGTTCGTGCCCAGCGTGAGACCACCCAGCGGATGAGAGCCCTCTGGCCCAGCAAAGTTATGGAGCGTTGTCAGCGCACCGGACGGAGTAACCTGAAACACAGTTCCCAAGTTGCTGGCGCCCCCCGCATAGGTGGTTCCGTAGAAATTCCCGTCTCCGCCCAAGGCCAAACTGCCGTATGGTCCTGATCCGTCGCTCCCGGCAAAGGTGTGAAGGGTCGTTAGTAAGCCCGCGGAGGTCATCTTGAAGATCGTCCCGAACTGGCTCGTGGCGACCCCGGTGTAGGTCGATCCGTAAAAATTGCCGTCTCCCCCGATCGTCAACCCTGCGTAAGGCGTAGCTCCGTCAGGTCCGAGAAAGGTGTGAAGAGTGGTAAATGTCTGGACCTGAGCCTGGACTGAACCGGTCATGCCGATTGCGATGATCAACGCGGCCCCAGTTACTCTGGGCAGCCGACACAGCCGGGTCAAGTTACTCATTCGCACTCAAGCTCCTGTATCTCAAACCTTGCGCATGCCTGGAAGGACTACGATGCTATCACGGTTTACGCGTCCTGATTTACTTAGTGATTTACTAAATGCCGAGACACGTCGCCGACAGATTTGCACTAGACCCTCTTACTATCTAAAGCGCAAAGCGTCCGAAAAGTCGGTCAGTAAAAATGGAAATGAATCGTCTCTGAATGCGTTTTCCGTTGATGCATTCCCGATCAAACGAGTTGATTTACGTATGTGTTTACGTTGATGTTAACCAAACGGAACCCATTCCTGACCTCATCATGGATGAGCATTTACTAACGTAAATTGGCCGAAGAAAGAGATTCGTCGAGTTTCTGAGGAAGAGGTTTCGGAAGTTACTACTGGTCCGAACCAGCGGCTCTCCGCACCTGGGCTAGATAGCATCTGTGTTGATTCAACGGTCGTTCATGAAACTGTCCACGCAGGCGTGAGTGTCTTGAATCGAAACAAGAGAAAAGGCGATTCAAAAACGGCGTCGCCGCTGACGCACTGCGTTCGCAACGGAACGACGCTTCACAGAACTGACGCAAAATTTCGAAGAATGGTGGGCCCGCCCAGACTCGAACTGGAGACCTCTACCGTGTCAAGGTAGCGCTCTAACCAACTGAGCTACGGGCCCGAAGGATGGAATTTCAGTTTACCATCTGGACGGTCTTCAATCGTCCAGAATCGAGACCATTGTCCCCGGCGCGTTCCCCTCAAGCCGGTTGTTCACGAAAAGAAATGAGGTCTTCCGCTCTTCCCGGGAAATCTGGATCAACTCGCGTAGCGCCTTACGCACATCAGGCAAGGGCTCCCGGACTTCCTCATACGGAGAGAAGAGGCGCACCGCATCCTCATAAGCGCGTCCCTCCCGCAGAAGAGCCCGGGTAACCAGAAAATCCGCTGTTCTAGAATCCGGAATCGCAAACTGGTCTTGAAGTGCGGGCATTTTGGTCCACGCGTTGTACACATGCGCCACATTGTGACTGTGTAGGCATGCGAAATAGTCGGGCACCAGAAACCCCGCATTTCGAATCTCCACAGCGTAGCGAAACCCGTCCGGAAGACTGCTCAGGAATGGATCCAATCGGTCCAGGAACTCGGCAGGTCTCGCGAACGCCCGCGGCGCGAACGCGCCAAACTCAAAAATAAGTAGTCCCGTCTTGCCTCGGTAGGGCTCGAGCGCCCGGACGAAACCCTCGCGAAATAAATCACCGTCCAGGAATGAAGCATTTAGCGTCCCTCCTTGGCCTCCATACCGTGGATGCGAAGGAAAAATCGGGCAGGTGATCTGTTCGGGCACTTTAAAAGCAAACTGGAACCCCTCGGGAACCTGATGAAACAGCTTCCGCCAGAAATCATCCGACGGGAACTGGTAAAACGCAAAGTCGCCGCACACCGTCGGAAAAGTCTCGGCGTATTCAGCCAAGCAAGTGTTTTCAAACAGCTTCTTGGAAAACCTCCCTCTCGACTCATACCGCGATCGGGAGTAGATCTGCCCGATCCAACCCGGATACTTCCACGAACTCCCGCCCAGCAGAATCCTTTGCTCCGCGCAAGCCTTCACACGGCGAGCCAGGGATTTCCGATCGAACTCAGCGAACTCGTCAAAGAGTGATGCCACTACCAAGCTCGCGCTGAGCGGTACCCAAACGGATCGGCTGCCGCTTCAATCACGTCGGACGGGGTGATCCGGATCATCACGGGTGCCGCCCCACTGTTCCACTTCGAAGCCGTCTCCACAAGGTGCTTCCGCGCGGCTAATTCCTGCCCGACAGTCGCTGGAATACGCTCATCGAGTACAAGATTTCCCGGGTTCATGGCATGGTTGTCAAAGCTCGAAACCAAATGTCGGGTTTGAAAGCGGGGAGCCTCCACAGCCGCTTCCGTACCCATGTGGAACTCCACTACATCCAGAAACATTTGGAGGAGCGCCTGATCCTGGTTATCTCCGCCTGGAGTCGATAACGCCAGGAATGCCTTTCCCCCGTGCGTCACCAATGTCGGGCTGAGCGTGACCCGCGGACGCTTCCCGCCCGCCAGTTCGTTTGGATGACCCTCCACCAGAAGGAAGCTTTGGGCTCGCTCCGTTAAAGGAATGCCGGTATCCCCCGCAATGACCGACGGCAGCCACGCCCCGGACGGAGTGGACGAGAACATCATCCCCGTTTGGTCGACGGAATCGATGCAAGTCGTGTCTTTTGCCATCAGCCGGTCGTCAATGTTCCCACGCTGCATCTTCTCCTTAGAGGGGTGCACGCCCGTCTTACCGTTGATCTCCCCTGGATCGAAAGCAAGTGACGCTTCATGTCCAATTCGCATGCGGCGCTTGTCCGCATACGCTTGCGAGAGGAGCACCGCGGACGGCACTTTGCTGAATTTCGGGTCTCCATAATAGGTGTCCCGGTCTGCATACGCCAACTTCAGCGCCTCCGCGACCGTATGGATGTACTCCGCGGAATTCAAGTGCATCGACGCCAAATCAATCCTGTTCAGCGTGTTTAAAGCCTCGATCATCGAGGGTCCCTGGCTCCAAAAGCCCGGCTTGTATACCTCGAAGCCTTTGTAATTCGTGGAAACCGGATCTTCGGGAGCGAGCCGGAACGCCGCGAGGTCTTCAAAGCGGAGGAGACCGCCATTCTCGCGACTGTACGCATCGATCTTCCGCGCTATTTCCCCTCGATAGAAGTAATCCCGAACAGCGTCGATTCCCTTCACCCGATTCGCCCCTGACGCCAAAGCCTTTTGCTCCGCCGCGACCATCGAACGCAGCGTTCGGGCGAGGTCCGGTTGCCGGAATACTTCGCCTGGCTTAGGAACGCGCCCGTCTGGAAGCCAGTGCTTTTTGGAAGCCGGCCAAAGGTCAAAGAACGGGCGGCATTCTTCCAGCGTGCGCGAGCGCAATTCATCAATCGGTTCCCCGTCCGCAAAGATAATCGCGTCTCCGACGGCGTCTCCGAATGACCGGGTGCCGTACTCTCGTAACGCGACCAGCGCTGCATCCACCATTCCCGGAACGAGTGCCGGCATCAGCCCCGCCACCGGCACCATTCCCCGAAGTCCGGTCTTGTCAGGCGCCTCCAGCATTTCGCCAATCTCTAAGCGGCGGTTGCGAAAGAGTTCCGCCGTCGCGAGTTTCGGCATCGTTCCCACTCCTGCAATCGCGTGAACTTTTCCGTCGGCGGTGCGAATCAGAATCGGGGCTTCCCCGCCAAATCCAAAGTGCGAAAATTCGGTCACCGCCCCCGCAAACATTGCGGCTACCCCCGCATCCACGGCGTTTCCGCCCCGGTAGTACATCCGCATGCCCGCATCCGTGGCGTATTCGCTTCCCGCCGCTATGCCGCCCCGTAATCCTCGTGCAGCATAGCGCTGCGGGGGTTCGTGCTGCTTCTGTCCGTAGCACGGCAGAAAGAAAATCGCTGCAAGAGCAAAACGTGACGCACGAACATCTAGCCGGAACATGGTGGACTGTTTTGATTCTAAGTCGCGCGCGCGGTTCAGCCGCCGCCGCTCACCGTATACTGGTTGTTCATGCAGGAGAGCGATCCACATCCGGAGCATCATCCCGCTGAAATTCCGGAGAATGCGATGCTGTTCTGTCCGGTATGTTCCTGCCGGCTTACGCCCCGCAAATGCAAGCTCTTCTGTGCTCTGTGCGGCTATTACCTAAGCTGCTCGGATTATTACTGATTATTTGTACCGGCTGGAAAGAGGAGAGCCCTTATGAGCGACCTCGAGAATCTACTCGAGCGTTTTCGGCGTGCGCCTGAGATTATTGCCGTAATCTCTACCGGCGTTTTTGGAGACGAGATCGACTTCGTGCCCGCGCCTGGCAAATGGAATATTCGGCAAATTACGCGCCATCTCGCCGATTCCGAGATCGTCGGCGCCTACCGGCTGCGCAGTGTCATCGCGGAGAACAACCCCACCATTACTGGATATGACCAGGCTGCGTGGGTTGCCAATCTCGATTACGACAAACGCAAGCCCGCTAGCTCCCTTGAATTCTTTCGCCGTGTGCGAGCCGATACTTACGAGCTGCTTAAAGATCTTGCACCCTCGGCATTCGACCGTAAGGCGACACATACCGAGCGTGGCGAGATCACCCTATTACAACTCGTTCAAATGCACACGGAACATGCTGAGGAACATGCGCGGCAGCTTCAATCGGTGCGGGAAGCCTACAAGCTGACCAAGGCCAAAAAATAATCTCGTCAGGGCTTGTAGTCGAACCGAACCCTGCCATCCCTGTAATCGATAACAACCGCTTGGAAGTGGGATAACAGCGGCATTCCAATAATGCCCGAAAGCTCGACGCCTCCGCTCCTGCTAATACTCGAAAGATCAAACGTCCGCAGATCAGGTATTTGCTGACGAAAGTGCGCGAACTGAAGCACCACGCGGTCGGCTCGGTAGTTCATCTTCACCTTCCCGGATAATCCCCGCACCCCGCCATAGTAGTCATTGCGCACCTTAGTGACGTCGGGCGCTAGGTTGGTCGAAATCGAGTTCGTACTTGCTCCGGTGTCCACCAGAAATAATCCCGGCGTTTGTTCGCCTCCAACGGTTTCACTAACCTTTGTCGGCATCAGGATCATGTGGTGAATATTAAGAAACTGATCGAAATCCTTCAACTCCGGACCGTTGTATCGATCTACTGGCTTTACCCCGTCCCAAGCCGGACCGGGCAGCGGGTCAAACACGAGTTTTCGGGCATGGAGATCTAATGTCGTCATGAACCGCCGGAACACGTCCGTGCCCACCAACCCCCCGGCATCCACCCCGGTCGACTTTTCATCTGAAACATCCACAATGCAGTTATGGAACTCAATCCCGCCGATCTGTATTCGTTCCGCAAAACCAATCCAGGTCTTTTGCAATCCCTGGTTTCCGATTCCGCCCACCAATGAGTCAGCCAGCCGCTTCACTCCCGCCTGTTCCGCAAGCCGGTTGTTGATATAAAGCCCGCTCGCTCCCGTGTCGACCTGCAGTTCGGCCTTGGCGTCATTCACCGTTACCTTCAAACCGATTCCATACGCGTATCTCCCGTTCATCAAAATCGTCAGTGGCACCTGACTGGACACATACGGACTCGCCAGTTCCCAGGAGTGTCTCCCGTTTAGCGCTTTCTGAATGGCGATAGCCCTCCGCAAGCTCATGGCGAGCCGGGAGTTTTGATTCTCCAGCCCATCTAATGATTCTTGCCAGCGCGCAACCAAGCCTGGCGTGTCGGCCTGGGTTCGCGTATATGCTTCTTCAATTACCGGATCCGCGGGATCGATCCGGTGCGCGTCCTGAATCAACTTCTCCGCCTTTTCCCGTAAAGCCGCCATTTGAAACGCTCGAGCAACCCCGTAAATCGCGCGTGCATTTCGGTTATCTAGTTTGAATGCGGCTCGGTAATCGTTTTCCGCTTCAAACACCTGTCCTTCACGGAACACCAGATCGCCCCGGACCCGATGCAATAAAGCCGAGCTCCCGTTCGCTTTCAGGGCGGAGTTGATGATTTGGTCGGCTTCCTCGAAGCGTTCCTGGTTGAGCAGAATCTCCGTCAAACGGGCGCTCGTCGGCACCCCGTTCGGAGTCTTTACAAGATCGTCGCGCAGAATTTGCACAGCCTCGTCCGGATGGCCGGACTTGATCTTGGCATTCGCGTCCGCCACAGCGTCGGCCCCCAGCGTAAAGGCCGCCCAAAAAAGAAGAAAAACTAGCTCTGCTCGCAACATTCAGCGGCGTATCTTAGCAGAACGGCCGGTGTTTCGCGTACCACAATTCGCTTCTTCGCACCCGTAGTATCCTAATTCTGCATGGCGACCGCCCCGCAATCTCCGCACCGCGTTTTCTGCGTCAAATTGCAGAAAGAAGCCGAGGGTCTCGACGAGATCCCCTTCGAAGGGCATCCGCTCGGCCAGCGAATCTACGAAAACGTCTCCAAAGAAGCGTGGCGTCAGTGGGTTGAGCATATGAAAATGCTTATGAACGAGTACCGGCTCAATCTAGGAACGCCCGAAGCTCAGGAATTTCTCCTGCAGCAGATGGAACAGTACTTCTTCGGACAGGGCGCTACACCCCCTCCGGATTACGTCCCGGAATCGCACTAGTCCGGCGACCAGCCTAAAACGCATCCTCGATCGCGGCGATAGAATCAAATAACCGCGACCGAAATGCCTGTAGCAACCTCTATCTCCGAAGAAATCTTCGATCTGAAGCGCAGTCGGCGCGCGATCCTGCTGGCACACCATTACCAGGAAGCGGAGATCCAGGAACTCGCGGACGCCGTCGGAGATAGCCTGGAACTCGCGCGCGCCGCCAAGAAGTTCGACGGGGACGTGATCGCATTCTGCGGTGTTCGCTTCATGGCCGAGACGGCTAAAGCCTTGAATCCCGAGAAGATCGTCGTTTTACCGGATTGGGACGCCAGTTGCAGCTTGGTCGAAGGTTGTCCGGCGGAGCCGATCCAGGAATATAAACGTCGCAATCCGGATCACGTCATCGTCGCTTACATCAATACTTCCATTGAGGTCAAAGCCGAAAGCGACATCATCTGCACCTCGCGTAACGCCGTTGATGTGGTGAATTCGATCCCGGAAGACAAGACGATCCTCTTCCTGCCGGATCGCAATTTGGGCAACTACGTAAAGCAGCAAACCGGGCGTCAGAACATGAAGATCTGGCAGGCGGCGTGTATCGTGCATCAGACGTTCCCCGTCCGCAGGGTGATGGACGCGATGGCCGAACATCCCGAGGCGATCGTCGTGGCTCACCCCGAGTGCCCCCTATCGGTCTTGAACCTGGCCACGTTTATCGGTTCCACTTCCTCCCTGATCGACTACTGCGCACGGAGTTCCGCACGCGAATTCATCGTCATGACAGAGAGCGGCGTGCAGTTTTCACTCCACAAGAATTCGCCGGATAAGAAGTTCTACTTCGTGGCCAACGAAAATTGCAACTGCAGCGAATGCCCGTTCATGAAGATGAACACGCTCGAAAAGCTACGGGATTGCCTCGAGACGCTTCAGCCCCGTATCGAACTGCCACCGCTCCTCATGGAGCGCGCGCGTGTTCCCATCGAACGCATGTTGGCTTTGAAGTGACCGGTCCGCTGCAGGACTCGTTCGGCCGGCGTCACGATAGCCTCCGCATCAGCGTCACCGATCGCTGTAACATCCGCTGTTTCTACTGCATGCCCGATGGCGCGGTCAAGTTTGAGCCGCGTGAAAACCTCCTCAACTTCGAGGAAATCGAGCGCTTTGTGCGGATCGCCGTGGCTTGTGGAATCTCCAAGATCCGCATTACCGGCGGAGAACCCCTGCTTCGGCGCGACCTGCCCGTTCTTATCCAAAAGATCGCCCACACCCCGGGCATCCACGACCTCGCGCTCACCACCAACGGCGTGCTTCTCGCCGGACACGCCCAAGCGCTCTACGACGCCGGCCTGCGCCGGTTGAACGTGCACCTGGACACGTTGGATCGCGACCGGTTTCTCCGGATCACCCGGCGTGACGAGCTTCCCCGCGTTCTCGAAGGCTTGCGGGTGGCCAAAGAGGTTGGCTTTGATCCCATCAAAATCAATGTCGTTGCCGTTAAGAACCTGATCGAGCCTGACTTGGTGCCGATTGCCCAGTACTGCCGGGAGAACGCTTTCGAGCCCCGCTTCATCGAGTTCATGCCGCTCGATTCCCAACAGCTCTGGGACAAATCCAAAGTTCTCCTCGCGGACGATATTGTGCGCGTCCTGTCCACCGGCATCTCACCCTTGCGGGAAATCCCTCCGCGGGACTCGCGAGCTCCCGCCACGGATTACACCTACGCGGATGGCGGCGGTCAGGTGGGAATCATCGCCTCGGTGAGCAAGCCGTTTTGCCTGAACTGCAACCGCGTGCGTCTCACCGCCGATGGGAAACTGCGCTACTGCTTGTTTGCCGTTGAGGAAACCGACGTTCGTGACCTGTTGCGGGGTGGAACCGATGAACAGGTGGCCGATGCCTTGCGGCGCAACGTCTCCGAGAAATGGCTGGGGCATGAGATCAACACCTCACGCTTCGTACCACCGCCCCGTCCCATGTACTCCATCGGCGGCTGACCGGCCCCTTTAATTCGGTATACTCACACTGCGCGGGAACTCCATCCTGGCGAACAAAACCCGGCGCGTCTGCGTATCTAAGCGAGGGTAAAACTGAAAACATGGCTACTGCAACGATTGATTCGGCCCAGATCCACTCGGTTCTAGCCGAAAGCGGCTACGAAGTCACCGATGTCTCGCATAACGTCATCTCCATCCGGCAACCGGATAGCGGCATCACCATCCAGGGTGTAATCGAGGGCGAGATCATGTTCTTTTCGCTTACTTGCCTTACCGTCCCGGACAACAAAATCTCAGCGCCGATCATGCGGAAAATGTTGGCGGCCGACAACGGAATCTCCACGTCGAACTTCCAGCTATACGACATCGGCGAAGGCAACACAGCAATCGCACTTACCAACTTTTGCAAGCTCCAGGAAATCGGCAAAGATGATCAGGACGACATCCTCTCGTGCGTCCACTTCCTATTTGCGGACGTGCTGGCGGCTCGTGACCTTTTGAAGGATTTGAACACCGGTAGCGCCGCGTAACGGCTCGCCGCTTAGAGGATCAATTACCTATGGGATTTCTATCTGAACTCTTCGGACGCGCTGGTCGCGTCACTCGCGGCAAGGCCAGCGACGCCGTCAGCTCCTACGAGGACGCTAATTTCGATTCCACGGTCCGGCAAACCATCGCCGACATGCGGGACGAGCTGAATAACGTGGTGCGGGCTTCGGCCGTCGCCATGAGTAACTACAATCGGCTGGACGCGGAGTATCAAAAGTACGTGCGCCAGTCGGATGAATGGAAAGCGCGCGCTGGCCAGGCCCTCGACGCCGGCAACGAAGAACTCGCCAAAAAGGCGCTAGCCAAGAAGTCCGAGTCCGATCGCCAGGTCGCATCCATGCAGACCGCGATCCAGCAGGCGCAGCAGGCCAGCGATAGCCTCAAGTCGCAGGTCGTCGAGCTCAAGCGGAAGATCGATGAAGGCGAGCGCACCGCCACTACGTTAGTCGCCCGCAAGAACGCGGCCCAAGCTCAACGCAAAGTCGCCGAAGCCATGGCCGGAGTCGCCAAAAGCGACAACGCCTTCGCGCAGCTTTCCCGTTTTGAGGAGAGCGTAGCCAAAGAAGAAGCCACGGCCAAGGCGTTCCAGCAGCTCGGTTCCGCCGGCAAGGATGACGACCTCGAAGCCGAATTCCTCAAACTGGGTGATCACTCCGTCGATGCCGAGCTCGAAGCTCTCAAGCGCGAGCGGGCTCTCCCCAAACCGACGTCCCCCCTCGGTCTGCCGGCCCCCGAAAGCCAGCCCAAGCAATAAACTCCCTTCACACAATGTTCTTCAAACACACCAACGGATCGACTCGCCACGTCGATCCGTCGCAGCTCGAAGACTTGGCCCACCTGAAGATCACGGACGCCAAGCCGGGCGACAATCTCTCCATCGTGGGAGCCGGCGATGAGTTTGCCGATCTCGACTTCACTGTTGATCGCCGATCCATGGTCGAAGGCGGTCGGAAATGGACCGAGCTCAGCGGTATGTATCGCGACCGCCGCGTCACTCTCGAGATTCACAACGATGATCAGGTGGAGGTGTTCGGTTCCTTCGACGGCCACCAGTTCACGCTCGACCAGCTCGCGATCTCCGAAGATGATTTAGCTCAGATCGACCAGCGCCAGAATCCAGCCGATTACTTCGAATGGGACGGCAAGGTCTGGGTGTATCGCTGGAGCCGTGAACTCGGTATCTTCCGCGACACCGAAATGCAGGGGACAGGTTGTTACGCATGGCAGTTCCAGGAACAGAACGGCGATCGCGTCCTCACCGTGCGAAAGTTCGAAGGCCAGCCGTTTAGCGCGTCCGTTGCAAAGAAGGTAGATCCGGGTGATATTACCGTCTACCGCGGGTAGGCAGTCATGAACAAAAAAGGTTTTAATGCTCTCGTAGTCCTTGTCATTCTTTTCGTTGGGTGGGTCATTTTCGCAGGTAATCGGCTCCCCGCAGAACTTCGCAAACAAATCCAATCCGAGCAGAAGAACTTAGAGGCGGCGAAACAGAAGCTCGCGGACCAGCGCCGCACAGTCACTCAGCAAGCGTCCGCTGAGCCCGTGCTGTTTCAGGTCCGTGGCTTTGATCATGAGTCGCTGGCGCGCCTCAATGAGGCCGGCGCTGCGCTAAGCGAGGCGGATCGCCTCGCCGCGCAATTGGCAATTCTGAACCAACGCAATCGCAAGAGCACGACAGCCGAGGTGGAAGACCTGATCCGGCGTGAGCGCGAACGACGCGCCGCGGCACTCAACGAAGCCGACCAGGTCGCGCGTGAGGCCGACATGCGCATGTCCCTGAAGCGCAACTTCCCCGAGACGCTCCAGAAGATACAAACCAGCGCGGTTGCGTTGCAATCAGCGGATTACTCCCCGGTAATCGCCAAAGTAGAAAAGTCGGAGGCGGATTGGCCCAGCAAACGAGACGACCTCCAGGCCAAGCTCAACGCGCTCA
This sequence comes from Bryobacterales bacterium, assembly GCA_963738525.1. Taxonomy (GTDB): domain Bacteria; phylum Acidobacteriota; class Terriglobia; order Bryobacterales; family Bryobacteraceae; genus Bog-113. The sequence continues at coordinate 479,693 of CAVTXC010000006.1, read as the reverse complement.
TTGCTCCAAAAAAGGAAGCGCCGCAATGGGTCGAAGCCGCGAAGGAACTCGCCGCAAAACCGAAAGACCAATTGAACACGGCCGACTACACCCGGGCATTGGAAATCGACGAGTCAGTCTCGCATGCTCCGGGTCCGGCGCAAGCAGTAGCGCTCTCTGAACTCTCCCACCAGCTGTATACGTCCTGGGACAACGTCCTCGAAGATCTGGATAAAGAGCACGGAGTCTACCGGGAAAAGATTAAGCATGTCGTCACCACGGTCCCCGCGCCCGGTTCAAACGGATCCACTACCTCCGACAATCTCTGGAAAGACGTCTCGCCCGATCAGTGGCACGTTCTGGAAAAGGATGTCGGAATGTCCGTCGCCCACAAGCCTCTGGGCAAATACGACAGTGAGGCTGATCTCACGCCTGAACCTCCCGGCTTTGCTTATATGGCTTCCCCCAGCGAAGGCCGTAATCAGTACGGTTATTGGGATCATCGCGAGGGCGGATCTGTTTGGACTTGGCTCCCCGAATACTTAATTCTGCGGGATCTTCTCTCCAACCGTTCCTATCAGCCTGTCCCCAGTTGGGATTGGGATCGCTACCGCCAGTCCCAGCGCTACGGAAAAACCTATTACGGATACGACACCTCCGGAGCGCCTAGGTACGGGTCTCATGGAACCTTTACCCTTCAACGCTACGCCAACAGCCGGTATGTGCAATCGGGCGGTTTCTCCGGGTCGAAATATGGATCAAGTGGAGGATTCTCCGGTTCCAAGTATGGAAACGGCAGTACTCCTTCAATGGGTTCGTCTTCCACGTCCGGGAACCGCTTTGGTTCCTCCTCCTCAAGCTCGGGACCCAAAAAGTTTGGAAGCTCATCCAGCGGCGGAATGCACTTCGGAAGCAGTTCTCACTCATCCTCCGGACGCAGCTTCGGCGGACGCCGGCGTTAACCACCTTTCAACCTCAAACACCCAATAAAAAGGGCCGCCCATAATCGGCGGCCCGCCGTGACAAATTCCCGAACGAAACTATCGGCCTGCTGCTTGGAAATTCGCCAATCTTCCCCGAATCTGGTTCATCACATCCGAAGCGAGGAACGGCTTTCGCAGTACCGGAAAATCGTATTCCTCGCAAGTTGCTTCCTCTTCCGGAGGCAACACGGAACCCGTCATCATGATTACCTGTATGCGCGGCACCGATTGCCGAAGTTGCATTCCCAGTTCGACGCCGTTGCCATCGGGAAGCATATAATCTAACAGCGCCGCGTTGGGCCGCTGCTCATTCACAATCTTCCGCGCTTCACTCGCGCTCTCGGCCGTCAGCAATTTCCAGCCTGCCTCCGCCATCAACCTCTCCAGAAAGTGGAGAAGATCCCGGTTATCGTCCACCAGCAGAACCGTGGGATGCGTGGGCATGGCCTCTTCATGGCTACCCGTTGCCCGCAGGATAAGGCTGCGGGCGTCATCGCTGATGTCCACCCGTACACGGCAGCCCGGCTCGACCTGCCCCATCGCCACCATGGTCGCTAACGGCTGCGTAAGATTCCGGTGAATCGTCCGGTTTAGCTCACGTGCGCCGTATTCCGAGCTAGTGCCGTTTTCAACTAACCATTGACGCGTATCGAAGGGAACTTCAATGTTGAAGCATCGGTTACCCAACCGCGTGTTCACATGATTTTGCAGATCTTGAATTTGGTGATCGAGAATCGACGATAACGACTCGACGGTAAGCGGCTGATACGTGATAACGCAATCGATGCGGTTCACGAATTCCGGGGAAAACTTCTTTCGAACCGCCGCAAGCGCGATATTCTGCAGTTTCGACGTTAGATCCGGACGCGAGTTCGGGGTCCCAGCCTGAAATCCGAAATCAGGATTGATCTCTTTCATCATCTCCCGAGCGCCTAAGTTACTCGTCAAAAATACAAGGCTCTTCTCGAAATTAACGGTGGAGTTATCACCCAACCGAAGCAAACCTTTATCCAGAACCCCCAAGAGCAGCCTGGTCATAGAGGGAGCGGCTTTTTCGATTTCGTCGAATAAAACAAGCGATAACTGACTTTTATCGCTAGTAACTGAACTTAGTTTCTGCTGCGACAGAACGGGCTGTGTCTCACGATGCCCTAAATAACCCGGAGGAGCCCCGATTAACTTCGCAACTTCATGCTCCATCTGAAACTCGCCGCAGTCCACTTTTAAAACGTTCTTGGCGCTGCCATGTAAAATCTCGGCCAGCGCTTCAACCGTTTTCGTCTTGCCCGTGCCAGTCGGCCCGAGAAGCAGGAACACACCTACCGGCCTGCCCTCTGGGGCCAGACCTGCCTGAAACATCTGAATATAAGGAACAAGGACCTTTGTGGCCGCGGGTTGCCCCACCACTTTCCGGGAAAGGACCGCCGTGAGGTTTTCCATCAAATCATCCGCCTTTTTCCGCGAACGAGGCGTCGATGACGTCGATTTTGCGTTGCGCTCCACCATACTGGGCTCATTATAGCCCCCGGTTCCAAAACTTTACGGTTTTTTCCCGGCGTATCAGCGCGAGATTTAAAGTAGGTTTTCCACGCTAAGTGCCGAAAAATGAATTAATTGCGTCGGCTATTCTGCTGCTCGCATGACCATCCCCGTACGGATTATGCACGTGTGACAGCCTCTCGCGCTCTTTGTCATCATCCAGCAAAAAACCCGTTTCTCGGGCAATGCGGTCTGGATCGGTGCCCACCAGCTTGGCTGTTCCTGCGGCGATCGCTTCCGGCCGTTCCGTCTTTTCCCGCATGACTAAGATCGGCTTACCCAATGACGGACCTTCTTCCTGAACGCCGCCCGAATCCGTAAGCAGAATGTCCGCGCGACGCATCAGATCTACGAACGGCACGTAATCCAGAGGTTCCGTCAGAAAAACGTTTGGATAGCCGCTCAGAAAACGCGAAACCGGATCCATCACGTTGGGGTTTCGGTGCACCGGATAAACAATCTGCACATCCGGCCGCTCAGCGATTCTTGCGATTCCGCGGCAGAGATTCTCAAAACCGCTGCCAAAGCTTTCTCGGCGATGTGCGGTTACCACTATCAACTTTCGATCGGGCAGCAACTCGCCCCATTCCCGTCCCCTTAAAGAACCCTCGACGAGCCGGTCGCGAATATACAGAACCGCGTCGATTCCACTTTGTCCGGTCACAAAAACCCGCGCGTCCGGAACGCCTTCGCGAAGCAAATTGTCCGCTGCGCCCTGCGTCGCCGCTAAGTGGATGGACGCAAGCCGGCCCGTGACTACACGGTTCATCTCTTCCGGAAAAGGTTGCTGCAAGTCTCCCGTGCGAAGACCCGCTTCCACATGAGCCACTGGAACTTGGGCGTAAAACGCAGCCAACGCGCCACACAAAGTCGTGCTCGTATCGCCTTGCACGATCACTACGTCCGGTTTCTCCGCGAGGAGAACCTTCTCTAGGGCGATCATCATGCGCCCCGTCAACCCCGCGAGTGTCTGCCCGGGCAGCATCAAATCTAGGTCCCAATCCGGCGTTACGTGAAATGCCGACAGAACCTGATCCAACATCGAACGATGCTGCGCGGTAACGCAAACGCGCGCATCGAAAACATCCGGCAGCGATTTTAAGTGGAGAACAACAGGACACAGCTTAACTGCCTCCGGCCTCGTACCGAAAATAATAAGGGCCTTCAGCATTTGCGGAAAAACAGCGGGTCGGCCCGCTAACGGTGACGGAACGTAATGCGGCCCTTTGTCAAATCGTAGGGGGAAAGTTCCAGGGTGACCCGATCTCCTGCCAAAACTCGGATTCGGTTGCGGCGAAGCCGTCCGGCTAAATGCGCGAGCACTACCCGGTTCTGCTCGAGTTGCACGCTGAATAAACCACTAGGAAATTTCTCTAAAACCGTACCCGTAACTTCAATGCTGTCTTCTTTACTCAAACGCGATTTACCTTATCTCATTCTGTCAGACCGGGCGAAGGCAGATCTTCGGCCTCTTCGCCCGGCCCGAATCAAAACACTCTAGGCAGCGGTTACATTCGCCGCTTGGAGTCCTTTGGGACCATTCAGGACCTCAAACTCGACGTTGGACCCTTCATCCAGGGTACGGTACCCCTGTGTTTGAATCGCGCTGAAATGCACGAAAACATCTTCGCCGTTTTCGCGCTGGATGAATCCAAAACCCTTTGCGGCGTTAAACCACTTCACTGTGCCTTTTTCTCTCATCAATTGCTTCCTCTTAATCTTGGTGTCGCCAACATTCTGACCCGTCGCCCAATCCCGAATGCTTCCTACACGCAACAGGGCTGCTACGGCGAGTTGCCGCGCAGCCCCGTGAATCTAAAAAGTGCTATCCGAACCAGACGACAGAATCAAAATGACTATTCAGTATACATGGCGTATCGCGTGAGCAACACCATTCAATAGAAATAATGAATAGAAATGTGGTCAAGCCTTCAGCGGGTGCGGCGACACCTTCATCGCGCTCTCGTCCCAATACAGAACTCGCCCCTCGCGGTACGATTGCACCGCCATCGAGATCGTCACCTGCGCGTGTAGCGCCGTATCAACGTCCAGCGTCGGCTTTTCGCGACTGCGCACACACGATAGAAAGTTCCCGATGTGCGTGTTCATCATGTCCGTTTGATCCACCGGAATATCGATCTCTTTGTCGCCGAACTTCGCTTTGTAGGCATCGAGTTCCGCAAACGTTACGCCATCCGGCACTCGTTCCTTGCCGGAATCGTCGGTCTGATTCGCCGAAGCGCCCAGCAGTCTGGTCTCCGGGTACACGCTGATGTGGTCAGTTGGTCGTTCGAATTCCCCGTGCTCAACCATGACAATCGATCCCAAATGGCCTCGGATCAGCCCCGGAATATGACGCGAATTGGCCATCGTGGACCCCAGCGTCAACGTATGCCCCTTCGGATAATCTGCCAGCAGGAAGAAGCTGTCGGGAACCTCCCGCCCGTCCTTATAAACATAAATTCCGCCGCTCGCCATCACTCGCGAAGGAAACTGCGGCTCGGGCCAGCAAATGTTCATGGGGGCGACCACGTGGAAAAACAGATCCGTCGCAATGCCGCCTGAATAATCCCAATACTTCCGGAAGCGGAAGTAGCGATCCGCATCCCACGGCCGGTGCGGAGCTGGACCTAGCCAAGTCTTCCAATCAATGTAGTTTTCGCCTTTCCCGTCCGGACCAGCGCCTGCGTCGATCTCCCAATTCCACTCGCCTTCAATCGAATTGCGATGATAAGACCCCTGGCTTTCGACCATTTTGCCGATCATGCCATCGGCGATTGCCTTCTTGGCTTTGTGCCATTGATCTGCCGAGGTAGTCTGAGATCCAACCTGTAGAACCCGCTTCGTCTCCTTCACGGTCCTCGACAACTGCAGCGCCTCGTCGATGGTGTGCGTCATCGGCTTTTCGCAGTACACGTCCTTGCCGCTATCCATCGCCTCCAGCGCGATTTTGGCGTGCCAATGATCCGGCGTAGCAACCACCACTGCGTCTACATCGGCGCGGCTAAGAACTTCCCGGTAATCCAGGTATCCTTGCGCTTTGTGTTTCTCCGCCGCAGCGCGTTTGCGCTTTTCATACACGTCGCAAACGGCGACAATTTTGCAGGAGTTCGGATTGTCTTCGCCGAACTTCGAAAACTTATTGGCGAGATAAGAACCGCGGCCGCCCACCCCAACTATCCCCAGATTGATGCGGTCGTTCGCTCCAATCACACGGCCCGTTTTGGATGGGCCCTTGGCGGCTACCAAGCTCTTTCCCGCCCCGAGCACCGCCCCAATTCCAGCAGCGGTCTTCAGAAAATCTCGGCGATCGAATGGATTTTGCGACATGTATTCTCCGGAGTCTCGATTATATGCCTGACCCGTCCCTTCGAAGCTGCTCGCCTCCATACATTTTCGCCGCCTTCGGGTACTGTCCAGTCTTCTAATGGATTCGGGTGAGTTCCCCAATTCTGGAAATACAAGTGCAACGCATACCCGGAGGAGGAAAAAGAACTTGCCGAATAGCAAAATCGCCGCGCTTCTGCTTGTGGGAGGCGCTCTGGTCGGCTCCGGGTGCGCCACAAAGAAGTACGTAAAGCAGTCGGTCGATCCCGTCTCCAACAAAGTTGATCAGGTAGCCACCCAGACAAACCAGCAGGGACAAACGTTGGAAGCCACTCGCCGGGATGTGGACAAAAACCAACAGGACATTAGCGCCACGCGAGAAACTGCACGAGCAGCCGACGCCAGGGCGGGTGATGCCATGAATGCAGCCAACGCCGCCGGCGCCAAAGCAGATAAAAACGCACGTGACCTCAGCGAATTACGGAACACTGTCGCCAATCTGGACGATTTCAAGCCGGCTTCGACCGTGATCGTACCCTTTAGCTTTAATAAGTTCGTTCTCAGCACGGAAGGCAAGTCGGAGCTCGATCGAATTGCCCAGGGAAAAGACCAATGGAAGAGGTACTTCATTACGGTCGAGGGTTTTACTGACAAGGTTGGGAGCGATTCCTACAACGACACATTGAGCCGTCGTCGCGCCGATAAGGTGGTCCAGTATCTCGTGTCCAAATATGACATCCCCGTGTTCCGTATTCACCAGATCGGGCTTGGAAAAGACAAACCTGTCGACGAGGGACGTGGACGGAACGCGCGTGCGAAGAATAGGCGCGTAGAGGTAACGGTCTATACTGCCGAGGCAGGTCTTGCTGCGACTGCCCAAGCGAACACGGGTGCCGCCGCCCAGTAACGGAAACGGATAGCTCTGAGCGAGCCGCGTATCTCAGTGAGATTTCGTGGCTCACTCGCAACAATCTAGACGGATGCAGGAGCTTCGAGGCGCAAATCTTCGCTTACCTCTTCCACCATCGGGACTGTGACCGTCCGACTGCTCATCGCGAATGCAACGAGCAGGACATTGTCACAAATCAGATTAATCACCCGAGGGATTCCAGTCGATCGGCGGTGAATTTCTCGAATCACCTCTTCCGAGAAGATCTGTTGATCCGCAACGCCGGCATGGGATAAGCGGGACGAAATGTACTGCGCTGTCTCGTCTTCGGTCAAGGCTCGCAAGCTGTACCGCAAAGCAATCCGCTGCTTCAATTGCCGGAACTGCGGAGCATCCAGTTTCGCGTCGAGTTCCGGCTGGCCCGAAAGAATAATCTGAAGAAGCTTTCCATGACGATTCTCTAGATTCCCCAGCAGCCGTACTTCTTCCAGCACATCCCATTCGAGATTGTGCGCTTCATCCAAAATCAAAACAGACGTTTTGCCCGAACGCGCACGATCCAACAGCATATTGTTCAACGAAAACAACACCTCTGTCTTCGTGTACCGCGTACACGGCAGCGCAAAATCGTACGCGAGCATCTCGAAGAACTGTTCCGTAGTTAGACGGGAGTTGAAAAGGAATGCGAACGCAATCTCCTGCGAGCCTAAGTAGTCGCGCAGGCATTCCAGCATCGTAGTCTTTCCAGTTCCTACCTCGCCGGTAAGCGCGATAAATCCTTTATGACTCTGTACGCCATACACCAAGTTGGCCAACGCCTCTTCGTGTTGCGGGCTACGATACAGAAAAGATGGATCGGGACTAAGATTGAAAGGATTCTCGCGAAGCCCAAAGAAAGCGTTGTACATACGATCCAGTCCTCATCCTAGCATCGCTATCCCGTTTGCAGCCTATCCCTCCTTCTCAGCCTTACTGCTCTGCAGTACTAGGGCGCGCAGCCCCGTTTCATTCTCGTGAACAGATGAGCACCCTATAATGAACCCGGGAAGCCCTGTTGCTTCACGCTCGTGCTCCCTCACGAACGTTGCATTCTGTTTGCCCAATCTGACTCATGCCTTGGCGCCTTGAGGAACTCGGATTCCGTAACACCTCGCGTGCGCGCCAGGATCTTTCCCAGCTGCAGGAGCTTCCCAGCAAGTTCTTGCGGCATGTCATCACTCTGATCCAAAACTCGCCCGACCCCGACCAGGTGCTTCACGGATTTGTACGATTGGGCGCGGACTTACCTGCGTTCCATTCCCTACTGGAACAACCCTCCGTCCTGCCGTTCGCCGCGGCTATATTCGGGCACAGCAGCTTTCTTTCGGAAGCGATCATTCGTCACCCCGAGTGGCTTCTGGATTTAGCTGCCTCGCCGGATCTCCATCGCGTCCTCCGCGCTTGTGACTACGAGGAACGCCTCAAACGGTACATTGGGCCCGATTGCGGTGTACCGTCCCCGGTCGCCATGGCGTCCTTCCGCAGGCGAGAGATTCTCCGCATCGTCTTGCGCGACGTGCTTTTGAAAGCATCCCTCACGGAAGTCACCGAAGAGATCTCCAACCTCGCCGACGCGGTGCTCAACGTCTCCCTTACCGCGATTCGCAAGTCATTGCGCCCTGAATCTGATCATTCTTCAGACGGATTCTTTTCGGTCATCGCGCTCGGCAAACTCGGGGGCACGGAGCTCAACTACAGTTCCGACATCGACTTGATGTTTATCTACGACGTGGATGGCTCCCACCCGGACACCCATCTAACCCACCGAGAACACTTCAAGAAGGTCTCCAATCGGTTAACGGAACTCCTCTCCACCTACACCGGCGAGGGACTCTGCTATCGCGTGGATCTTCGCCTCCGCCCGGACGGCCGATACGGAGAAGTTTGTCAATCCTTGCGCGCAGCCTGCCAATACTACGAAACACGTGCGCGTGATTGGGAGCTGCAGATGTTGATCAAGGCGCGCGTCGCCGCCGGGGACGTCCAACCCGGAACCGCGCTGCTGAATTTCGTCGAGCCGCTTATCTACTCCACGACCACTGACTTCACCACCGTTGAAGCTGTCTCGGAAACACGCCAGCGCATCCATGAAAAGCTGCAGCGGTCCCGCGTCGCAGGCACCGACATCAAGCTGGCGCGGGGCGGCATCCGCGATATCGAATTCCTCGTCCAATGTCTCCAGCGCCTCCACGGCGGTCAGGATCCCTGGGTTCGCCACGGGGGTACCGTACCTGCTCTCTTCCGGCTTCGAGACAAAGGCTTTATCTCCTCCCGCGAGTACTCCCGCCTCTTCGCTGCCTATGAATTCCTCCGAACCCTCGAGCACCGCCTCCAGTTCTTCGAGGACCGTCAGACCCACACCCTGCCCCAAGACCCGGAACAACAGCGTATTCTCGCGCTTCGCATGCCGGGCGTTCACGCGGACAGTTCCGAGCCCGGCTTCCTCGAGCGGAGGCTCGAAGAACATCTCGAAGCCGTTCGGGGAATCTACGAGCGCGTGGTTCGCCGCAAGCGCGACGAGTATGGCGCCCTTGCCGAGCTTCCCCCGCAGTCCCCGCCCCAGGCGAATGCCACCGTGGTCCGGTTTTTCGGTTCCCAGCTACCGCGCTTCAGCGCCCGCCTGGATGCCTTCCGACCTGCACGTGGCGAGAACAAGCTCCCGCATTTCCTCGAGGGAATTCTAGGCAGCCCCGACCTGGTTCAATTGCTGGAAAACAATGAGGGAGTCGCGCAATCGACCCTCGAGTTCTTCGAACACAGCTCCTACTTTGCGGATCAGCTGATCCGCTACCCCGCGCTCCTCTTCGAAGTTGCCGCGGCGTGCGGCGATCGGCAGGGCCGCGTCGGTTTTCAACCGCCTTCCGATCTAGTCGGCCTTCGTCGTTTCTATCGGGAACAGATGGTGCGCATTCAAAGCGATAGCCTTCACCGGTGCGGCAGTGTTTTCAAAACGCTCAAGCGCACCTCGGATCTCGCCGACCACGTCATCTCCGCCGCCTACCGTCTCGCCGTCGCCGAAACGCTGGCGACCAACTCCCCGCTCCCTTTGTCCTACACCCCTGGCAACCAGATGATGGTCATCGCGCTGGGCCGGCTTGGCATGCGCGAATTGATCTCGCATCCGATGCCGACCTCGTCTTCGCCATCCCCGATGAAGATAGCGCCGCGATCGTCTTCTGGACCGCGGTGGCCGAACGATTGATCCACATCGTCAGCTCCTACACCCGCGAGGGCGCGATCTTCGCCGTCGATACCCGCCTCCGTCCCCATGGCCGTGAGGGTGGATTGGTGCAGACCGAAGCGGTCTTCCGAAACTACTTCGCCGGGAACGCCGAGGCCTGGGAAGGCATCGCCTACATGAAAGCCCGCGCCGTTGCCGGCGATATCGAACGCGCCACCGTATTTCTGCATGAACTCCAGGAGATTGACTGGCGTCGCTACGGGCAAAGCGGCCGCTCCCGCCATCAACTCGCCGAAATGCGAACGCGCATCGAGAAAGAACAAGGCGAGCGCAACCCCCTCAAAGCCGCTGCCGGAGGCTACTACGATCTCGACTTCGTCCTCCTCTATCTCCGCCTGAAAGGCGCCGGGATCTTCTTCCGCGTTCTCAATACGCCCGAACGCATCGACATCATCGAAAAAATGGGCCACCTTGATCGGGAGGACGCCGCGTTCATGCTGGAAGCCGCGACCCTCTTTCGCGCCATTGATCACGGCATTCGCATCTCCACCGGGCACTCCGTTGGAGAATTACCCTCCGGCGATCTCCCCCGCGCCGCACTGTCCGGTTTGGCCGAACGCTGGGCGCCGGCCAAGCTCCGTTCGGAACATCCCGGCGCCCTGCTCGACCTGCCTCTCGCCGAGACCCGCCGTCGCACCCGCGCCCTCTTCGACCGCATCTTCTCGTGAAAACCCGCCAACCACCCCGCCCAGCCGCTCTCCGCTCCCGATGTAGTATGAAATACAGCTGGAAATGGTTCGGGACGGACTCTATTACGCGGCCAGTTTTACCCTCGCTGGCGCTCTGATCGTATTTCTGACCAACATTTGGTTCGGATTTCCCCTATTCGTCGTGGCCGCATTCTGCGCCTGGTTCTTCCGCGATCCGGATCGCCCCGTCCCCGCTGGCCCCGTCGCCGTCTCGCCTGCCGATGGAAAGGTTGTCGCCGTTCTTCCCGAGGGTGCCGGGTTCACCCGCATTAGCATCTTCCTGAATATCTTCGACGTCCACGTCAATCGCGCCCCCATCTCGGGCATCATCTCCGAAGTCGAGTACTCCAAAGGTCTCTTCCTCGTCGCCAGCCGCGCCGTCGCTTCCGTGCAGAACGAGCAAAATAAGGTCACCATTAATGGAGAAGATACCCGCGTGGTGTTCAAACAGATCGCCGGCCTGATCGCCCGGAGAATCGTCTTCACCAAGAAGGCCGGTGATCACGTCAGTACCGGCGAGCGCGTCGGGATGATCAAGTTCGGCTCCCGCGTGGACGTCGTCTTCGGACCCGACTGGCACGTGGAAGTGAAAGAAGGCATGCGAGTCGTCGCCGGATCGAGCGTCCTTGCCCGCCGCGCCGGTGTGCCGGAAACCATTGCCCTTCGCGAAATTCCCCTTCCGGTCGAGGACCCTGTTCTTTGCGCGACCTAGACCCCCTCGTCATGTCTCCTCCGGTTCGGCCGCGCCCTCACCGTGCCGCGTACGCGCTGCCTACCCTCTTTACCGCGGGCAACATCTTCTTAGGCTTCCTCTCTATGCTGCGCTCCGTGCAAGGCGCCGCTCAATGGGCCAACCCGTCCGCCGCCGCCGAGAACTTCGTTGTCGCCGCCAAGAGCATCGGATTCGCTCTCGTCCTCGACGGACTCGATGGTCGCATCGCTCGCATGACCAACACGAGCAGCGATTTCGGCCGCGAGATCGACTCCCTCTCCGACGTCATCAGCTTCGGAATGGCTCCTGCGATTCTCGCCTTCGCCTGGGGTGTTCAGTCGCTCGCCTTCGAACCCTCCTCCGCAATGAACGACCACGTCAGCCGCGCCGGTAAGCTCATCGCCTTCCTCTTCCTTCTCTGCGGCGCCGCCCGCCTCGCCAGGTTCAACGTCCAGAAGAACCCCACGCCCAAGAATCCCGGCCGGCCTAATCGCAAATACTTCGTCGGGCTCCCGATTCCCGCCGCCGCGGGCTTAGTCGCCGCTATCGTTTACGCTGCCGATGGGGTTCCCCTCACGGCATGGCCCATCAGCATCGCTTGGCTGGCATTGGTCCTGCTCCTCGCATGGCTCATGATCTCCACTTGGCGTTATTACGCGTTCAAGGACACGGCCTTCCTGAAGCCTCGCTCGCCCTGTCACCATAGTGATCATCGGCGGACTCCTCATGGCCATTTGGTTCTGGTCGCAGCCCGCCCTGCTCGCGATGGGCACCGCCTACGCCGCGAGCGGCATCTTCCTTCGCGTCGGCGGCCTGTTGCGCCGCGCTCGCCGTGTCCAGCCGCAGCCCACACCCGTGGAGGAACCCCTTGCCTGAAACCCTGGCCCTCGTCGGCAGTGAAACCCTCATGGGTCGCGAACTCCGCGACATCCTCGCCACCAACTCGCTCGGAGCCGACCTCCAACTCATCGCCGGCACCAAGGAAGTCGCCGGCATCCTGTCCGAACAAAGCGGCGAACCTGCCGTCCTCACCGCGCTCGAGAAAGGTGTTCTCGACGATGCTGATGCCGTCATCCTCGCCGGCGACGTCCTCTCCTCCCAGACCGCGCTCTCCTTCGCCAGCGATCGCCCGCTCATCGATCTCACCTACGCACTCGAAGACAACCCCCGCTCACGCCTCCGCGCGCCGCTGGTCGAACCCTACGGTTTCCATGTCCCGCCCGACGCGATCCACTCCGTGGCTCATCCCGCCGCCATCGCACTTGCGCTGCTCCTCGGCCGCATCGACGTCCAGTACCGTCTCTCCTGCTGGATCGTCCACGTCTTCGAACCCGCCAGCGAACGCGGCGCGCCCGGCGTGGAAGAACTGCAGCAGCAAACCGTCAGCCTTCTCTCCTTCAAGCCCATGGAGAAGAAGATCTTCGACAGCCAGCTCACCTATAATCTGCTGGCGCGCGTCGGCGACGAAGCGCCCTTCCAGTTAGACGAGATCGAATCCCGTATCGAGCGCCATCTCGCCACCCTCCTCGAGAACGCCGGTCAGTCGCCCATGCCCTCCCTGCGTGTGGTGCAGGCCCCCGTCTTTCACGGCCATACCTTCTCCATCTGGGCGGAATTCGACGGCCCCGCGCCTGACGTCTCCGCGATCGAAGCCCTCCTCGCGACGGAGGACATTAGTGTCCACACCCGCGACGTCGACCCGCCCAGTAATGCCGGCATCGCCGGACAGAACGGCATCTCCGTCGGCGCCATCTCCCGCGACCGCAACAATCCCCGCGCTCTCTGGTTCTGGATGGTGTCGGACAACCTGCGCCTCGCCGCCCAAAACGCCGTCCGCGTCGCTCAGGAGCTCGTTTGAACTGGCGTCTCCTGTTGCTGGTCCTTCCTCTCGCGCTGGCTGGCTGCGGATACCACGTGGCGGGTCACACCGACCTGCTCCCGTCCGACCTCCACACCATCGCCGTCCCTGCATTCACCAACTCCAGCATGCAGTTCCACGTCGCCGATCGCATCGCCGCCGCCGTCACTCACGAACTCGTGCAGCGCACCCGCTACCACGTCACCGCGGATCCCGAATCGGCCGACGCCATTCTCACCGGTCGCCTGGTCAACTTCATCAGCTATCCCACTACCTACGACCCCACCACCGGACGCGCTAGCGGCGTTCAAGTCATCGTGCAGATTCAAGCCAAGCTCACCGATCGCCGCACCGGAAAAGTCCTCTTCAATCGCCCCAACTTCGAAGTCCGCGAGCGCTACGAAATCAGCGTCGATCCGAAGACCTACTTCGACGAGAGCGGCGGCGCGACCGATCGCCTGAGCCGCGACATCGCTCAATCTCTCGTCAGCGGAATCCTCGAGAACTTCTGATGTCTCCGGACCAGTTCCTCGCTCGCGTAAAGAAGGGCGGTGTCCCGCCGGTTTGCCTCTTCCTCGGCTGCGAGGCCTTTGAGCGTCGCCGCTGCCGTGAAGCCGCCCTGTCCGCCCACCTCGACCCGGAAGAACGCGAGCGCAGCCTCACCCGCTACGATGCCTCCGAAACATCTCTCACCGAAATTGTCGACGACGCCCGCGCCATGTCGCTCTTCGCCTCCAAGCGCTTCATCCTCGTAGTGGGCGCCGAGGCCGCGCTCCCCCGCTCCACCCGTGCCGCTGCCTCCACCCCCGACGATGATTCGGAAGACGACTCCTCCGCCACCGCCCCGCCGGACGACTGCCTCACCGCCTACGCCAAAGACCCCACTCCCGGCGTCGTCGTCCTCTGGGAGGCCACCCGCTTCGATCTCGATGGCGAGGAGAAACGAAAATCCGAGCGCGTCCGCAAGTTCTACGGCGCCATCCCCGATGTTGTCGAATTCAAGCGTCTCTCTCCCGACGATGCCCGCATCGAGTTGCAGGCCATGGCCAAGCGCCTCAACATCCGCATCGATCCCGCCGCCGCGGCCATGCTCGTCGATTCCCTCGCCTCCGATATGGCCCGCATCGCTACCGAAATCGAGAAGCTCGCACTCTACGCCTCGGACAACCGCGCCATCACCACCGACGACGTCATCGCGCTCGTCCCCGACGCCCGCACCAGCACCATCTTCGCTCTCGTGAACGCCCTAGGCCGCTCCGACCGCACCCGCGCCTTAGCCAGTCTTGACGCCCTCTGCCGCGAGAACGAATACCTCCCGCTCGCGCTCTCGTTCTTGTCGACGCAGTTCCGCCAGGCTCTCGCCGCACGGCAGGCGAATCTCCGCACCGCGCAGCAGATCCAAAGCTATTTTTCTAAAGTGGGAATTCCGATGTGGGGAGCGCGCGCCGAGCAGGTCGCTCAAACGGCGCAGAAGTTCTCGACCGAGCAGCTGGAAACCGGCCTGAAACTGATCTTCAATGCCGATAGGGACCTGCGTAGCGCACGTCCCGATGACCGCATCGTAATGGAGGATTTTGTGATCAGGCTGACTGCCTGATCAGCCGTTCTACTTGGTTTCGAGCGCCTTAACGCGCAAGTGAAGACGGCTTTTATACCGCGCCGCCGTGTTCTTCTTGATAATCCCGGATTGCGCCGACTTGTCGATCACCGAAAACGTCGCCGGAAGCAGCGATGCCGCAGCCGAGGCGTCCTTCCCGAGAAGAGCTTTCCGAATCGCCCGGATCGAATGGCGCAGACGCGTTTTGTTCTTGCGGTTGAACTCGGTGCGACGCGCCTCCTGCCGAACCCGCTTCAGTGCTGAAATATGATTTGCCATGCTAGATCTTTAACCAGACAAGTATAGCAAATCCGGCCTATTTCCGCCGCCCTTCCGTCACCGGCACCACTACCTGCTTATACACCTCGCGCTTCGAAATGCCCCGCTCCCGCGCAATCGCCTTCATCGCGTCCATCCGCGACAGCCCATTTCCCATCTGCGTCTCGACCGCCTTATCGATCGGAACCGCCGAGATCGCCGGCCGGCTCCCCTTGCCCACCAGCAAAGTAATCTCGCCCCGAATTGAATCGCGCTTCGCCATCTGATCCAGAATCTGCCCGGCCGTGCCCCGCAGAAACTCCTCGTGGATCTTCGTCATCTCTCGCGCCACTACCACCGGCCGCGGCCCCATCACCCGCTCGATATCCGCCAGCGTCTCCAGTATTCGGTGCGGCGCTTCGTAAAAGATCAGCGTCGACTTCTCATTTTTGAGCGATTCCAGCATGTGGACCCGTTGCCCGGATTTCACCGGAAGAAAGCCCATGAAGTGAAAGCAGTCCGTGGGCAGCCCGGAAGCCGACAACGCCGCCAGCGAAGCCGAAGCCCCCGGCACCGGCTGCACCTCGATCCCGCTCTCGATCGCCGCACGAACCAGTCGATACCCCGGATCCGAGACCAACGGCATCCCCGCATCCGAAACCAGCGCCCCGGATTCGCCCGCAGACAAACGCTCGCCTAATTCCTTCGCGCGTTCGAGTTCATTGTGGTCGTGATAACTGACCAGCGGCGTCCGGATCTCGAAATGTTCCAGCAGCTTTCGCGTCTCCCGGGTATCCTCGCAGGCGATCCAGTCGACCTCCCGGAGCACGCGCACTGCCCGGTAAGTCATATCCTCGAGATTTCCGATGGGTGTCGCAACCACGTACAAAATGGACATGAGTGGCGGCCTAAAACGAAGTGTAGCTGAACGGCGTTAACAGAATTTCACGTTCTTCCACCGCACGTCGTACTTGCGGTGAAATCAGCGCTTCCAGCTCCCGCTCCCGGCTCTCTTTCAAACGCGTCGGCGCCCCGCGCAATTCCTCCCCGCAATACCCCGGATGACACATAAACTCCGTAAAACCTTCCGGAAGCCTGCGGATTTCCCGTTCTAACTCCACCGGACCGAATCGTCCCGTCATCCGAAACCCGGCAAAGTGATCCGCCATCCGGCACCCCTGCAAAAAACGGGGAAAGTACGGAACGAAAAAGGGTCGTCTTACCCAGGCGATCCCGAACTCGCGCGCCACGCGCCCCACAGCCCGCAACACCGGCGTCGCTAGGTGCGTGTGTTTATGCGTATCCAGATGGGTCGGCCGAATCCCCGCCGCCTGCACTTTCCGCACCTGCGCCGCCAGCTCCTCGTAGACCGGAATTCGCCGGAACGCCAAAGCCCGCAACAACTCCGGCACGCTCCGCGGCAGTTCGCCTCCGGTCAACGCCTCGCCGCCGATCAACACCAGGTGGCAGCCGACATCGAGCGTAGGCGTCTCCTTCGCCAACCGCACGGCGTGCGCAAACGCATCTCCGTTCGCCATCAGCGTTGTCGATGTCAGAATTCCGCGCCGATGAGCCTCCACAATCCCGTCATTCACGTCGTGCGTGAACCCGAAATCGTCCGCGTTAACAGCCAGGCGAATCAAAACAGCGCAAGCTTTATCCGCAGGAATTTCTTGGGATTCTTACGAATATCCTGCACCAGCAGCTGTGCCTGGTGCGTCGCGTCGTTCAGCGTGTTATAAAGCGCCGGATTCACCATCAACTGCCCCACCGTTCCCTGGCCCGCGTTGATCCGGTCAATCGCCGTATTCAGCTTCGCCGTGATCTGGTTCACGCGGTCGTAGAGCTCGTCGTTCTTCAGCAGCTTGCCCGCGCTGCCCTTCCCGGCATTCAGATCGTCCAGCATCTTCCGCGCGTCGGTCAGTGACGCTCGCGCTTCCGCGTACAACGCATCGTCGTAGATCAGCTTCCCCGCGCTTCCCTTGCCCGATTGCACCTGCGCCAGCAGATCGTCCAATCGCTGAATTGGCTTTCGGATGTCTTGGTAGAGCTGGTCGTCGTACAGCAGCTTCGCCACCGTACCGTTGCCGGTGCGGATCGCCTTCACCACCTGCTGCACCTCGCCCACTGTCTCGTCCACGCGGTGATACAGCTTGTCGTCCTTGATCAGCAGCCCGATGTTTCCCTGTCCGCTGTTCACGAAGTTCAACAAAGTATCGGCTTTGCCCACAATCCCCTGGAACTGCGTAAGAATGCTCGCGCTCTGCGAAAGCAGCTGGGGAATGTCCACCACGTCCTCGCTCCGGATCTCTCCATCCGACTTCACCGGGCGCGCGCTCCGCCCCTTGGTGATGTTGATGAACTTGTCTCCCAGCAGGTTCGACGCGCTTACCCCCGAAACCGAATCCTCCGGAATCTGTTCCAGGTACTTCTCTAGAATCACCATGTCGATCTCCACAATCCGCTTCGGATCCTTCGATCCCGTCAGCCGGATTTTGTCGATGTTCCCGACCATGATCCCGTTCAACCGCACGGGCGCGCTCTCCGCTAGCGCCGCGGAATCTTCCATGTACGTCCGCAAGTGAAATCGCGTCTCGAACATCTTCGTGTTCGACGTCAGCAGAAAGATCAGCACCCCCGCGATAGCCAGCGCGGCGGCTGTCAGCAATCCCACTCGTAATTGAGCCCAGCGAACCCGTTTCGGCGCAGCCATCGCTTAGTCTTTCTTCACAAACTTTCGAACATACTCGTCTGTGGATTTCTCCAGTTCTTCCTGGATGCCCTCAAACACCAATCGGCCTTCTTTCAGCACCATGAAAATGGTTCGCTGCGACGCATCCCGGTCAGGTTCGAGCTTCTTGCTATCCGGATTGTATCGGAAGTTCGCCACCAGATTTCCATCCTGATAACGATGCGTCACCACCAGCGCGGTTGTATTATCCACGTCGCGTTCCTTGATAATCAACGCCATAATCGTGTACGCCGTAATCGGATCCAGCCCCGCCGTCGGCGAATCATAAAGCAGCAGCGGCGGTTTACTCACCACTGCCCGGGCGATGGCCGCCCGCCGCCGCATGCCTCCCGAAAGTTCACTCGGAAACTGCTTCAGCGTCTGCCCTAACTCCACGAAGTCCAGAGCCTCCTGAATGCGCGTCCGAATGCCCCGCGTATCCCCCGCCGGCGCATCGGCTTCCTTTTTCGCACCGTTCGCTCCGTTGCCGTTCGCCGCTTCTTTGCCTTTTTCCTCACGGGCGGCCAGGCGATCCGCCAGCAGCGGATATGCCACATTACGCTCGATCGTCATCGAGTCGAACAGCGCACCCTCCTGAAAAAGAATCCCGACGCGCCTACGCACGGCGTACAAATCACTCTCGCGAAGATTCTGGATCTCTTTCCCGAACAGAGACACCTTGCCCGCGGACGCGCAATTCAAACCCACTGCCGTCTTCAGCAACACCGTCTTGCCTGCGCCTGCCGCTCCAAACAAAATGCGCGTCTCGCCCTGCTTCACTTCGAAGCTGACGTCTTTCAACCCATCCGTGTGTTCAAACGAGACGGTAACGTTTTCGAAGCGAAGAATGCTCTCGCTCTCCGGCATCGTTTATGTGGAGCTGACGAATATCTTCGTGATGAAAAACGTCAGCACGAAGATCAGCACCGACGCCGTCACCATCGCCTGTGTAGTTGCCCGGCCCACGCCCTGCGTTCCGCCTGTGGTGCGCAGCCCGTAATAACAACCCACCAGCGAAACCACGAACGAGAACACGAACGGCTTCAACAACCCCTGCACCACGTCGCTCCACTCCAGCGCATGCCACGTGGAGGACCAATATTGTCGCGACGGCAAATGGTAAATCAGCGCCCCCACCACGTAGCCGCCGAACATGCCCACAAAGTCCGCAATTACGGTCAGGCATGGCAGCATCACCGCCGTGGCAATCATGCGCGGCGTAACCAGCTTCTGCACCGGGTCCGTCCCCAGAGCCCGCATCGCATCGATCTGCTCGGTCACCTTCATGGAACCCAGCTCGCTCGCGATACCGGATGAATTGCGGCCCGCCACCATTAACGCGGTTAGCGCCGGACCCAACTCACGTACCAGAATGATGGAAACCACTTGGCCGGTGCGCCCCGTCTGACCGTACTGGCCCAGTGCGCGCCCCATCTGCAACGCCATCACCGCACCGCTGAAAAATCCGGTCAGCACCGCAATGAAGAGGCTGCCTACCCCGATCGTCTCCATCTGGAGAATCACGTCGTCCATGTAATGGGGACGTCGACCGATATTCCGGAGCGCCTGCCCCGTAAGCACGGCGAAGTCCTGTATGGCTTGGACAGGTCCCTTTAAGGTCTCTAGCAAGTCACGCTCTTAGCAATTGGGGGTCCGTGAAACATCCCGATGCTAACATACGATCCGGATGAAGGGCCTCACCGATATAGCCGGAATTCGGGTCGGACACGCCTCGGATTTCGACGCCCTCACCGGTTGCACCGCTATCCTCTGTGAAGCCGGAGCCGTCGGCGGCGTCGACATCCGCGGTTCCGCCACGGGCACCTCCGAAATCGACACGCTCCATCCCGGCCACATCACCGAACGCATTCACGGCATCGTGTTATCGGGCGGTAGTGCATTTGGCTTGGAAGCAGCCTGTGGCACGCGCCGCTATCTCGCCGAACACGGCATCGGGTTCGATGTCGGTGTCGCCCGGGTTCCTATCGTGCCCAGTGCGATTCTCTTCGACCTCGCCATCGGCAAGCCCGGCGTAAGACCCGGCCGTGAAATGGGCGAAGCCGCTGCCGCACAAGCCTCCGATCGCGCGGTGGAAGAAGGTTGCATCGGCGCCGGCATCGGCGCGACCGTCGGCAAACTCTTCGGCATGAAGCGCGCCATGAAGTCTGGAATCGGCACATTTACGGTTACGCTTCACGATGGCGTTCTTGTCTCTGCCCTCGTCGCCGTCAACGCCCTCGGCGATGTTCGTGATCCCTCCAATGGGCAAGTCGTCGCCGGCGCCCGCCTCAGCGAGACATCTCATGAATTCGTCAATGCCGAACGAGCCATGCTCGAGGGTCAAACGGGCGGGTTCCGCAACACCACGCTCGCCGTCGTCGCTACCGACGCCCAACTCACCAAGGTGCAAACAAACAAGCTCGCAGCCCTCGCCGGCATCGGTATGGTACGCACCATCGCACCGGTGAACACCATGTCCGATGGCGATATCACCTTCGCCCTTTCCCTGGGTTCCAAACGCGCCTCCGTCGACGTTGTGGGAGTCGCCGCCATCCAAGCCCTTGAGCAATCCATCCTGCGAGCCGTGCGGAGCGCGCGCTCAATGGGCGGCTTGCCGGGTCTTGCGGACCTTCGGTAACACGTACCCGGTGATCAGTGCCGCTATCACGCTGATCCCAAATCCGGCCAAAGCGTCCACCGCATAGTGGTAGCGCCCATACACTGTTGCCACTGCCACACTCACCGCATAGGCCACCAGAATCCACGCAAATCCGCTCCGCGCCGGCGCTGCCTGGAACATACCCCAGGCCGCCGAAAAAACGGATGATACGTGTGCGCTCGGGAAGACACCAGAGTGTATGGTGCCCTCGCGCAGCACCCACAAGTTAAACTGGCGAATCGCGCCGCTCACAGGTTCGGGCGGAACACCCGCGAATAAAATTCGCGGAGGAAGCGAAGGAAAGTACGGGATTAACGCATACGCGGCTAAAGTACCGGCTAAGTAAGTCACTAGCCAGCGATCGACCTGTGCTCTCCCATTTGCCAGATAAAGAAAAGTGATGCACACCGCGCCTACGGAATAGACAAGTAAGTAGCAAAACTCTAAGTAACTCGGCCCCCAATAATGCGTAGCAACAATCAATTCATACATTCGACACTTAACAAGGAGAAACTGATCCCACTTCAACCACGCGTGCTCATACTTGGGCGAGTACTGCAGTACAGTGAACCAATCCAGTTCGCGAAACGCCAGCAGCGTGAGCGCCAGTGGCGCCCAGTCTCGTGCGATGCTCCAACCTTGCCTGCCGTCCTTACGATCGCCTATCCACAAAAAACCCACTGCCAGGACCGCAATACACCATCCGAGCCGGGGATTCAATCCCGCATTTCTCCGATGAGGCAGGCCGTAGGCTATAAAGGCCACATATGTGAAATAAAGGAGCAACACCCATTCCGACCTTCGGATTCTCATAGGTTCTTTCCTCACCGTTCACGCGCCCTAATCGCCATTCAAAACAATGAGCAAGGACTCTAATGATATTTCCGAACCAATCGGGATCGGCTTACGTCTGATGATTATGACCTCGAGACTGAATCAATCAACAAGCCTCGGATCTTTGCAAGCGGAATACCGCCACACCTGGCATCAATTCACCCAGGAAGTGGAAAACCTTCAATCTGCTTTGACTCGAGTGCCGCTCGATGAACACGCAATCACTCAAGCTCGTGCTCGAGTGGATCTCGCGACTGGTGCATATCGCGCCGCTCGCAACGCTTTAGCTTGTGCCCTGCTGGCGGAAAGCGGCGAAGAACTTTCGCCGCTTAACTGCTCCCAGGTGGCGGCGTAGCGCTGCTGCCACCCCTCCAAACTCACTGACCGGTTTGCCCCGAACCGGTGCACGTTCCTGGCTGCGCTGATGGAAGCGAACTCAGGTACGCGTAAATTGCCAACAAGTCTTTGTTCTCCATGTGCCGGTACGTTGGCCAGGGCATGATCTGCAAAATTCCTCCGTCGTGAGAATCGATACCGTTCACGATGGCGTTCAAGAATTGCGGCAAGGTCATGCCCCCCGGCAGCCCGCTACTATCCGGGGTTAAATTGTACGACACGATGCCCGGTCCAAATGGAGTCCCTCCCGCCATATAGTTGGTGGGGTTCACCGGACCGGGCGTGTTAACGGCCCCCAATCCTGCTCCTCCCACCTGGAAAGGATCCGTCCCGACGTACGACGGGCAGGTATGGCAATCATTGCAACCTCCTTTGGCGTTGATCAGATAGCTGCCCAGATACACCAAACTCGCATCCTTACCCGTGAGGTTTGGCGTAACCGGGCTGATCTGCTTCCCGCGAAGAATTCTGCTGTCTTGCACCGCAGAGTCGGTGCTCTGCGCCTCAGAAACGGGAGAAACTGCCGCCAGGGTAACCAACCCCGCAGCGAAAGCAAACGCTAAACGCTTCATCTCTACTTCCTTCCTTGGGCCCGTCTGTCCGGCGAGCCTGCAGCGAAGCCTATCACCAGAAGCCAAGAACCGGCGCTTTTTGTATGACGCCCATTGTGCGGAATAACTCCGGCCCTGAGCCCGCCGCGCCCTTCACAAAAGGCGATATTCTTTCTCTCCTTCCATCCCAGCAACTTACCCCTCAACCCTCCGGCGGACGCCAGATCCGCCAGGTATCCTTTGATCGTCCGATAGCCGTTCGCCCATCCGCGGCCGTCGGCTTTGTTCCGCGAAATTTTCTGCATAAGCGAGTGTTCGTAATCAGCTCGAGCCGCGAGGGCCGTTGATCCCGCGCTTTGCTTTATCTTCTCTTTTCCGGGTTGAATCCGGCGGCGGCGTTGTCCGTCGATCCCGTGTGGTGACTTTGTTCCGCGTTTTTCGGTGTGCGCGATACAAGCCGTGCACATCCCGCACAATCGAGCGTTCATCGCTCACCTAGCGGCGTAGCCCGCAAGTCCGGCACTTTCGTAGAGCAGGTCGGCAGACCGCTCCCGATTCGAGCGGCGTCGCCCGTCGATCCGGCACTTTGGCTTTGTTCCGCGTGTTCGGTGTGCGCGATGGGAGCCGTGCACATCCCGCACAATCGAGCGTTCATCGCTGCGATCTAGCGTCGGCCCGCTGTTCCGGCGCTTTTTCGAAATCCAACGTCCAGCGGATCGGCAAACCGCTCCCGATTCGAGCGGTGTCGCCCGTCGATCCGGCACTTTGGCTTTGTTCCGCGTTTTTCGGTGTGCGCGATGGGAGCCGTGCACAATCGAGCACAATCGAGCGTTCATCGCTCGATCTAGCGGTGTCGCCCTCAGTCCGGCGCTTTCGTAGAAGTCCAACGTCCAGCAGATCGGCAAACCGCTCCCGGTCGAGCCGGCGTCGCCCGTCGAGCCGGCACCTTGGCTTTGTTCCGCGTTTTTCGGTGTGCGCGATGAAAGCCGTGCACAATCCCGCACAATCGAGCGTTCATCGCTCGATCTAGCGGCGTCGCCCTCAGTCCGGCGCTTTCGTAGAAGTCCAACGTCCAGCAGATCGGCAAACCGCTCCCGGTCGATCCGGCGCTTCGGCTTTGTTCCGCAGTTTTCGGTGTGCGTGATGGGAGCCGTGCACATCCTGCACAATCGAGCGTTCATCGCTCGATCTAGCGGTGTCGCCCTCAGTCCGGCGCTTTCGTAGAAGTCCAACGTCCAGCAGATCGGCAAACCGCTCCCGGTCGATCCGGCGCTTCGGCTTTGTTCCGCAGTTTTCGGTGTGCGTGATGGGAGCCGTGCACATCCTGCACAATCGAGCGTTCATCGCTCGATCTAGCAGCGTCGCCCGCAGATCCGGCGCTTTCGTAGAAGTCCAATGTCCAGCAGATCGGTAGACGCTCCCGGTCGAGCCGGCGCTTCGGCTTTGTTCCGCAGTTTTCGGTGTGCGTGATGGGAGCCGTGCACATCCCGCGCAATCGAGGGTTCATCGCTCGATCTAGCGGCGTCGCCCGCAGATCCGGCGCTTTTCGTAGAAGTCCAACGTGCAGCAGATCGGTAAGCCGCTCCCGGTCGAGCCGGCGTCGCCGGTCTTAACGGCGCTTCGGCTTTGTTCCGCAGTTCGGTGTGCGCGGTAGAGCCGTGCACATCCCGCACAATCGAGCGTTCATCGCTCGATCTAGCGGCGTCCCGCAGATCCGGCGCTTTCGTAGAAGTCCAATGTCCAGCAGATAGGTAGACGCTTTCGGTCGAGCCGGCGTCGCCCTTAGTCCGGCGCTTTCGTGGAAGTCCAACGTGCAGCAGATCGGCAGACCACTCCCGATTCGAGCGGTGTCGCCGGTCTTATCGGCACTTAGTTCCGCATTTTTCGGTGTGCGCGATGGGAGTCGTCCACATCCCGCACAATCGAGCGTTCATCGCTCGATCTAGCGGCGTCCCGCAGATCCGGCGCTTTCGTAGAAGTCCAATGTCCAGCAGATAGGTAGACGCTTCCGGTCGAGCCGGCGTCGCCGGTCTTATCGGCGCTACGGCTTTGTTCCGCAGTTTTCGGTGTGCGCGGTAGGAGCCGTGCACATCCCGCACAATCGAGCGTTCATCGCTCGGTCTAGCGGTGTCGCCCTTAGTCCGGCGCTTTCGTAGAGCAGGTCGGCAAATCGCTCCCGGTCGAGCGGCGTCGCCAGTCGATCGGCGCCTTGACTTTGTTCCGCGTTTTCGGTGTGCGCGATGGGAGCCGTGCACATTCCGCACAATCGAGCGTTCATCGCTCCGATCTAGCGGCGTCGCCCTTAGTCCAGCGCTTTCGTAGAAGTCCAACGTCCAGCGGGTCGGCAACCGCTCCCGATTCGAGCGGTGTCGCAAGTGGATCCGGCACTTTGGCTTTGTTCCGCATTTTTTCGGTGTGAGCGATGGGAGCCGTGCACATCCCGCACAATCGCGCGTTCATCGCTCGATCTAGCGGCGTCGCCCTCAGATCCGGCGCTTTCGTAGAAGTCCAACGTCCAGCAGATCGGTAGATCGCTCCTGGTCGAGCCGGCGTCGCCGATCTTATCGGCGCTTCGGCTTTGTTCCGCAGTTCGGTGTGCGCGATGGGAACCGTGCACATCCCGCACAATCGAGCGTTCATCGCTAGATCTAGCGGCGTCGCCCTCAGATCCGGCGCTTTCGTAGAAGTCCAACGTCCAGCAGATCGGTAAACGCTCCCGGTCGAGCCGGCGTCGCCGGTCTTATGGACGCTTCGGCTTAGTTCCGCGTTTTTCGGTGTGCGCGGTAGGAACCGTGCACATCCCGCACAATCGAGCGTTCATCGATCCGATCTAGCGGCGTCGCCCGCAGATCCGGCGCTTTCGTAGAAGTCCAACGTCCAGCAGATCGGCAGACCGCTCCCGGTTCGAGCGGTGTCGCCGGTCTTATCGGCACTTAGTTCCGCGTTTTTCGGTGTGCGCGATGGGAGTCGTGCACATCCCGCACAATCGAGCGTTTATCGCTCCGATTTAGCGGCGTCGCCCGCAGGTCCAGCGCTTTCGTAGAAGTTCAACGTGCAGCAGATCGGCAAACCGCTCCCGATTCGAGCGGTGTCCCAAGTCGATCCGGCGCTTCGGCTTAGTTCCGCGTATTCCGGTGTGCGCGGTAGGAGTCGTGCACATCCCGCGCAATCGAGCGTTCATCGCTCCCGATCTAACGGCGTCGGCCTTCGATCCGGCGCTCTGGAATTGCCCGCGATCTTCGTGCGGCTGCCCGGAGCGCGACACGGGGACTTTCTGCCAAAAGCGTAGCCCCTGGCGTCGTCCATCACGGCTGTTTTCCTGATCTCAAACCGCCTGGATTCAACAGCTTAGCTCATTGCGAGTCCCGTCACTCGCTCCTCCTCCTGCTACGCTCAAACCGGAATGCGTAGGCATGAGCTGGCGCGCGAACTTGCGCGCAAAACAGGAGTCTCGCGGGCGGAAGCCGCGGACCAGGTTGACCGTTTGGTTAACAACATATTGCAAAAAATTCGAAGCGGTGAGCCGGCACAAATGCCCGGTTTGGGTCACTTCACCCGGGATGCGGAGGGCAAAATCGAATTCCGTAAGGAGAGTGGCGGTTGAACCATCCCGACCCGGAATCCACGGAATCCATTCTCCATCTCGTACGAGATGCTCTCGCGCGAGGCGCGCGCGTCGATATCGACGGCTTGGGATCGTTTATTCCCGACGCCGTCGGCAGCTTCCACTTCATCGGGTCCACGCGCCCCAAGGTGTTTATCACCTATGTCCATGAAGACGCTGGCGCCGCGCACCAACTCTTCAGCGAGCTGCGTCTCGCCGGATTCGATCCCTGGATGGATCGCCGTAAATTGCTGCCCGGCCAGAATTGGCCTCGCGCGATAGAGGACGCCATCGGTGTCTCCGATTTCGTAGTAGCCTGTTTCAGCAATCGTTCGGTCAAGAAAAAGGGAGGATTCCAAGCCGAAATTCGCTATGCCCTCGATTGCGCCCAACGCATGCCTCTCGATGAGGTTTTTCTCGTGCCTGTTCGTCTGGACGACTGCCCCATGCCCGCGCGCATCATCAAAGAAGTGCAATACGTCGACTTGTTCCCCCATTGGGATGCCGGCTTCAGAAATGTGCTGGAAATCTTGCGATCTCAGTTCGCCAAGAGACGCGCCTAGCTCGCCGGCAGCTTTTGCAGCCGCTTCTTCACTTCCCCGGCCTGCTTCGATTCAGGGTCTCGCTCCAGGAAGTGCTGATACGCCTCACGCGCCAGTTTCGGCTCATCCTGCTTCTCTTCCGCCTCACCAAGCTTGCGGTAAGCCTCGGCCAGCTGATCGTTCCACTTCGTGGCCTCCTCATAGCGTGCCGCGGCGGCCTTGTACTTCCCCTTCTTCATGTAGTAGTCGCCGGTCTGCACTTCCCGAGCGGCCTGAATCGGATTGAACGAGTAGTCTTTCGGCTTCAGTTGCTCGTCTTCTTCCGGCGGATTCCCGTCCTGCGTGGCGGCCGCCGCTTCGCTCGGCCGCTTCAGTTTGGGAGGCGTCGGAGCGCCGCTCTGTTGGGCCAACATACCGGCCATTAAGAGCAGAGGCAGTGACATAATTAAGAGTATATTGCCCCCCGTAGTGCCCCCGGAAGATAGCTCCTCTCCGCACGGCCTGCTCCGCTCCAAAGTGTCGGAACTGCCGCTGGGGCCCGGAGTGTACCTCTACAAAGACGGCCTCGGCAAAATCATCTATGTCGGCAAAGCCAAAAGCCTGCGCAGCCGCGTACGGAGCTACTTCTCCGTCGACCGACTCCAGGATTCCAAAACCGGCACTCTGATCCACGAAGCCCGCGATGTCGACTACATCCTCGTCGACAACGAAAAGGAAGCGCTCGCCCTCGAGAACAACCTCATCAAGCAGTACAAGCCGCGCTTCAACGTGCTCCTGCGCGATGACAAGACCTACCCTTACATCAAGCTCACTGCCGAGAAACATCCCCGCGTATACGTCACGCGCCGCTTGATCAAGGACGGAAGCACCTACTTCGGCCCGTACTTCCCCGGCAACCTCGCGCACCGGCTCGTCCACTTCATTCACCGCGTCTTCAAAATCCCGTCCTGCAAAGTGGATCTCGACCGCTTCCATCCCAAGCCCTGCCTCGAGTACCACATTCACCGCTGCCTCGGTCCGTGCGTCGAGAACCTCACCACCGCCGAAGAGTATGGACGTTCGGTCCGCGATGTCCGCATGTTCCTCGAAGGCCGCACCGGCGACCTCGCCCGCGAACTCCACAAGCGCATGGAAGCCGCCGCCGCGGACACCCGCTTCGAAGAGGCCGCCTCCTGGCGTGATCTGCTCTCCACCGTCGAAGAGATGGACCAGCGCCAGAAGATGGCCGCCGCTTCCGGTGACGATGCCGACATCTTCGCCCTTTACGCCGAGCCCCCGCTCGTCGCCGTCAACCTGTTCCACCTCCGCCGCGGCCAGATCGTCGATCGCCGCGAGTTCTACTGGGAAGACCAGCACGAGTTCGACGAACCTGCATTCCTCTCGAGCCTTCTCCTCCAGATCTACCTCGACCAGCAGTACGTCCCCGGCACTATCCACGTCCCCAGTGACTTCGAAGACCGCCCCGTCCTCGAAGATCTCCTCTGCGAGAAGCGCGGCCGCAAGGTCGAGATCCTCACGCCTCAGCGCGGACAGAAGAAGGCCATGCTCGACCTCGCCCGCACCAACGCCCGCCACTGCTTCGACTCCCGCTTCCGTGTGCGCAAGCCCGTGGCCGCCGCCATCTATGAAGCCCTCCAGGACGCCCTCGGCATCCCCGATCCGCCGCGCCGCATCGAGTGCTTCGACATCTCCCACATCCAGGGAACCGACAAGGTCGCCAGCATGGTTGTCTGGGAAGACGGCAAGATGAAGAAGGCCGATTACCGAAAGTTCATCATCCGCACCGTCGAAGGCAACAACGACTTCGCCAGCATGCATGAAGTCGTAACCCGCCGCTATGGCCGCATCCAGGCCGAAGGTTCGCCCATGCCCGGGCTCGTCCTGATCGATGGCGGCCTCGGCCAGCTCCACGCCGCCGCCGATGCGCTTGAACGCCTCGGCATTATCAACCAGCCGCTCGCCTCCATCGCCAAACGGGAGGAGATCATCTACGTCTTGGGCCACGAGCATGAGCCGCTCGTCCTCGACCGCTTCTCCCCCATCCTGCACCTCATCCAGTCCATTCGCGACGAAGCCCATCGCTTTGCCGTGACCTTCCACCGGACGCGCCGCAATGCCGCCCGGCTGACCAGCGAACTCGATCAGATCCCCATGGTCGGCGAGAAGACCGTCCGCAAGCTCCTCAAGCACTTCGGCAGTTCGCAACTCGTCCGCGAAGCCACCGAAGACGAACTCACCAAGCTGGTCGGACGCGCCGTCGCCCGCAGGATTCGCAGCCATTACAACCCGGAGCCTGCGGACAACCTCGTCCAGATCAGTTCGTGATGTTGATGTCGATCGCGATCCCCTGTGCCGAACAGAACGCCAGGTCCGGCTCACCCTTCTTGGCATTGGGCCGGAATCGCCCCGCCACCATGCACGTCGGATTCGTCCCCGCTCCAAACGACACCGGATGCAGGAACGTCCCGTCGCCGTTGCCTTGCAGAATCGAAACCACCGAGTCGGTGTCGTCCAGGACCGCTATATCGACCACGCCGTCCCCGTTGAAATCGGCAACCGTCAGCAACCCCAGTAGGCCCGTCGGCACCAACACGGACTGGCCTGTCTGGAACGTGCCGTCCCCCACGCCGATCAGGATCGTCGCCTCATGCGAAATCGGAGGATAGAAGTACGGAATGGACGTGAACACGATGTCCGGTATGCCATCGCGGTTGAAGTCCCCCACCGCCGCCGACTCAATATTGAACGCCGGATAGCTCGATCCCTGGAAGGTGCCGTCACCGTTGCCGAGGGTCAACGTCAAGCTTCCATTACACGCGCTCAACACATCCAGCTTCCCATCCTTGTTGAAGTCCGATACGGCGAGCGTCGGCCCAGGATAGTAACAGTAGTTCGGCGCCACTACCGCCGGTTGAAACCGGCCGTTCCCTTTGCCCAGGGCAATCGCGGGAGCGTTCGTCACCAGGTCAGGTTCCCCGTCGTTGTTCATATCCGCGACGAGCATCTTGCCCGGCGTGTACCCGAGACTGAACGTGGGTGGTTGATACAGGAACGTCCCGTCCCCGCGCCCCAGCAGGAACTGGCCGGTCGACTGGTTCGCAATCACCAGGTCCGTTCGTCCGTCGCTGTTGAAGTCCCCCGCCGCAATCGGTCCGGTATAGAACGGCAGAGTCGCGGCCGGCGTGAATAGACTCGCCGTGCCGTTATTGAGAAACGGCATCAACCCGTTATAAGCGTTGACCGCCACTAGATCTACCATGCCGTCCCCGTTGAAGTCTCCGGAGACCATATACGTCGGAGCGTTCGCCATGGAGATGAGTTGACCGTCCTGGAAAGCTCCTCCACCGGTATTCAACAGCAGCGACACCACTTCGTTCGATGCGTTGTTACTGACTAGAAGATCGGGAAGGAGATCGGCGTTCAGGCTCGCCACTTGCACCGCATTTGCCGCATTCTGAACCGCGTACGGTGGCGAGAACGTGAACGAGGCCGCGCCGGTGTTCAGAAGACTGAAAACCGACGTGTTGTTGCTTCCGGAAGCGATCACCGCCAGATCGGGCAATCCATCCCCGTTCAAATCTCCGGCGGTGACTCCGACCGGCACCGAGAACGGAGATGGCAATGACACGATACTGCTCCCGCTGAAGCTTCCTGTCCCATCCCCGAGAAGAATGGAGACGCTTCCGAAAGGAGTCAGCGTAGCCACATCAGCCCGCCCGTCCCCGTTGAAGTCCGCCACGGCAATCGGTCCGAAACTCGTCGGAACGCTCATGTTTTGGCTCGCTTCGGTAAACAACCCATGTCCGTCTCCAAGCAGAACTTCAACGGTCGGGTATCCACAGCAATAGAACTGACTGAGAACGAGATCTGGGTTCTTGTCTCCGTTCAAGTCGGCTACGGACACATACCCAAACGTCGCGTTCACCAGGGAAGGGGCGGCGAAGCGCGCACTCCCTTGATTCAGCACTATCCAGGTTCCTGCGTTGTTCGAGACCACAACATCCAATTTCCCGTCCTTGTTCAGATCGCCGACCGTGAGCGTTCCGAAAGAACTGCAGCACACCGTGGGAATCTCGATAGGAACAATCTCAAAGCCCTTAGAGAATTGAAACACTACATAGAGCGCCTGCTGCTGCGCGGAATACACAGCGAAATCCAGAAAGCCGTCCCCGTTGAAATCCCCCGTTACCGCTGCCGATGGAATGAAGTTCGGACCAAGATCAACCGTCTTGCCTTGTTGGAAAGTCCCGTTCCCGGAGTTGATCTCCATCACGGCTTCATAGTCAGAGGTTTGTGTGTTCGGCGTCAACATCACCGACACAATGTCGGTCCTTCCATCCTTGTTGAAATCCCCCAGCGCGATCACCGCGTTTTGTAAGTCGACTACATGCCTTGCTTGAAAGTTCGGTGGCGCTCCCAGCAGAGATAAGCCTGAAGAAATCGTGACGAGAGTCAGAAGAGACGTCGAGTGCTTGCGCATAGGTTCCTTGAACAAGAAGTAGTGAATCGCGCCATTCAGAGAAGGGCGCCAATCATTATGTCGTAAAACTTAGTTCAAGTCGGACATGAAAACGAAACTAAAGTTGCCCTAGGCCGTACTACTGTCCGGAGGCGAGCCGCTGTGCTAAGGGAGCTGGTAAGTTGGCCGCTAGAATCTTCTTCTGCGCCATAGCGACGTTATAGACGACTCTGCGTAATTCGAGTAAACGCCTTCCACGATCGAAGAGTGCATAGGCGGCCCGCGGATCGCCATCGCGCGGTTGGCCTGTTGAACCCGGATTGATGAGGTAGGCGCACGTATCGTCCAGCGTTACCGGGCGCCCGCCCTCATTGTCGCTCCATCGACGCGTACGAAGCCGGGAATGTTCGAACCCACCCTGGACGTGGGTATGTCCAAAGAAAGTCAACGGCGCGCCGGTGTATGCAAACGCTTCTTCCGCCCCCCGGATCGTGAGCAGATACTCGTCTTCGTCCAGCGGTGATCCGTGTACGATCTGAAAGTCCTCCACCGCGGCGGGCCCCTGCGGAAGGTTTTGGAGCCACTCCCGGTTTTCATCGCTCAACTCATCATGGGTCCAAAGCGATGCCGCCTGGGCGAACGGATTGAACCATTCAATGCCCGTCAGCGAAGCGCATGCGCGGTCGTGATTCCCGCGAATCGTGGTAGACGCATTGTTCCGAACCCACTCGGTTACTAAGTTTGGATCCGCTCCATACCCCACCACATCACCGCAGCACAGTACTGAATCATAAAGCCCCTCGGCATCCGCCAGCACCGCGGACAAACCTTCCCAGTTCGCGTGGAGGTCGCTGATGATGAGGTAGCGCATCCTCTTAAGCCCGCTTCAACGTAAGCAGACTAACCTCGGGTGGAGAGCCGACGCGCGAGGGAATCCCGATGGTCCCGATACCGCGCGTGACAAAACACGACGCCTTGCCCGCCTGGTAAAGCCCGCGCACATATGGCGTGTAAAACTCGGCTACATTCACATCCAGGTGAGGCAGCTCGAAACGGACTTGGCCTCCGTGCGTATGCCCCGAAAGTGTCAGGTCGAAACCTTTGCGGGCTGCCGTCGGAAAGACGTCCGGGTTATGGGAAAGCAGAAGGTTCACAGCTCCTGGTACAGTGAGCGACTCCGCCCCCTTCAGATAGTTCGCCCGATCCCCCATGTGCTGGTAGTCCACTCCCACGATGTTCAGCACAGCTCCTCCGCGGCGAAACTGCCGCGCTCTCGAACGCAGTATATCGATGCCCAGCTTAGCCGCCTGCGCCGTGGCATAGGCCTGCACCTTGGCATAGATCTCGTGGTTCCCTAGGCAGCCGAATGCCGGCCTCGCACCATGGATGCGCGCCAGTTCCCGGAGGCATTCGTCAATCGGATCGCCCCAGGATGAGATGAAGTCGCCGGTGTGGATCACCAGATCCGCCGGGACTTCACGAGCCATGTCCACCACGCGCAACAGTTGCCGATAGCTCAGGAACGCGCTGCGGTGTACATCGCTGAGTTGCAGAATGCGTAGTCCCTCCAAGCCCTCCGGCAGGTTCGGCATCGGAATGGTGACCTCGCCGACGCGGAACTCCGTACGCTCAACGAACGCTCCATAGAGCAGCACCGAGCACGGTGCAGCCGCCGCGGCCAGGCTGACGTTCCGTAGCAGGTCCCGCCGCTTGGGCGAGAAAGCCCGGCCCGTTCCGTAGACGATCCAATACGTCAGATACGCCGGAACTGCCGCGTACAACCAGAAATCCACTACCAACAGAAGCGACGCCGGAAAACGGACGCTCATTGGTGGAAAGCCGAGTAGCCACACCAGAAACGGAACAGCCGCCATCACCGTGAACACCGCTCGCAGCCGCGGCCAGCGCCGCGCTCCCGCTATGGCGATCAGGACTTGAACGACCAGCGTGGGGAGAAAGGTAAGAAGGCCCGGAAGATAGGTTTTGATGATGTCCATCAGCTTGCGGTGAGCTCATGGGCGACAATAGCGATCGCTGCGATCGCCGCCGTCTCCGCTCTCAGTATGGTTCGTCCGAGCGAGGCGGGCGTCCACCCATCGCGCGCCAGTCCCGCGCGTTCTTCCTCCGTCCATCCGCCTTCCGGCCCCAGCAACACCGCTACCGGCCGATCACCCCCGGCCCGCAGCGGGGCCGTCCCGGGTAGTTCATCCAGCAGCAGGCGCGTTCCTTCCGCTTTCACCTGCTTCAGCTTGATCGGATCCGCAACCTCGGGCAACCGCACGCGCCGCGACTGCTGGCTCGCTTCTCTCGCGATCTTGCGCCATCGCTCCACCCGCTTCGCCGCCGCAGCGAACAATCCGTGATCGCTCCGCTCCGTCTCCACCGGCACGATTCTGGTTACGCCCAGTTCCGTCACCTTCTCCACCATCCACTCGAACCGGTCGAACTTGAACAGGGCCGCATAGAGATGCAATTCGGGCAGTCCGGCAACCGCCGGGATCAATCGTCTCAATGACGTGAAACTCCACCAGCGATTTCCGCGCCTCCGCGACCTCGGCCAGCCACACGGCGCTGATTATCGGAGATCTCGAAGCGCTGTCCCGTTCTCCACGCGCAGCACGCGCGTCAGATGCATCGCATCGTCGCCTGTCACCACCGCCACACCTCGCGGATTTCATCGACGAAGAAGCGCCTGCGTGCCATCATCGGAATGGTCGCATAAATGATCGCCCTGCTGCGCGGCACGCTTGCCGAGAAAAGCCCCAACCAGGCCATCGTTGACGTCGGCGGCGTGGGCTATGACGTCACCATCCCTGTCTCCACGTTTTCGCGCTTCCCAACGCGGGCGCGCGAGGTTCGCCTCGCATCCACACCCATGTCCGCGAAGACGCCATCGCGCTCTTCGGATTCGCAACGCGCAGAAGAAAAGCAGGTGTTCGAGAAGCTCATCGGCGTCAGCGGCATCGGCCCGAAGCTTGGCCATCACCATCCTTTCCGGCCTCGCCGCCCCGGATCTGATCCGCGCCATCCGCAACAGCGAAGTCGAGCGCCTCGTGCGCATCCCCGGCGTCGGCAAGAAGACCGCGGAGCGCATGGTGCTCGAACTCAAAGATAAGCTGATCGCTCCCGCCAGCGCGCCGACGGCGCTCGACCGGAAGAGCCCGCCCTTTCCGACATCGATCGCGATGTGCTCTCCGCGCTTCTGAACCTGGGCTGCGCACGGCCCATGGCCGAAGCCGCTGTCCGCAAAGCCCGTGCCGCCGGCGCGCGCCGAAGACTTCGAACCGCTCTTCCGCCGCGCCCTCGAGTACGTTCGATAATGAGGGCTTCCCATGTCCGACCGGAAGCTGGTTTCGGCCGCCGCCCAACCCCGAAGAAGCGCAGTTCGAAGCCAGTCTTCGCCCGCGCCGCCTGCAAGACTTCACCGGCCAGGCCAAGCTCAAAGAGAATCTCTCCATCGCCATCGAAGCCGCCCGCCATCGCGGCGAAGCCATGGACCACGTGCTCCTCTACGGCCCTCCCGGTCTCGGCAAAACCACGCTCGGCGCCATCATCGCCGAAGAGCTCGAGGTCGCCTTTCAGCAGACTTCCGGCCCCGTGCTGCAGAAGAAGCTCGACCTTTCCGGCATCCTCAGCACTCTCCAGCCGCGCCAGGTCTTCTTCATCGACGAGATCCACCGCCTGCTGCCGGACGTCGAAGAGATGCTCTACTCCGCGCTCGAAGATTTTCACCTCGACATCCTGATCGGCACCGGCCCGGGCGCGCGCACCCATTCCATCCCGCTGCCGCGCTTCACCGCCATCGGCGCAACCACGCGGCAGGGACTGGTCAGCGCTCCTCTGCGCGGACGCTTCGGCCTGGTGCTGCGCCTGAATCACTACGATGTAGCCGAACTGAAGACCATCGTGCGAGCGCTCCGCCCGGCTGCTGGATGTCGCCATTGACGAGGAAGGCGCCGGCGAAGTTGCGCGCCGCAGCCGCGGCACGCCGCGCATCGCCAATCGCCTGCTGCGCCGCGTCCGCGACTACGCGCAGGTTCGCGCCGATGGCCACATCGATCGCGAAGCGTCGCCGAGACCGCGCTCGATCTGCTGGAAGTCGATCGCTTCGGCCTCGATGAGATCGATCAGAAGATCATGCGCACTGTCCTCGAGAAATATCGCGGCGGCCCGGTCGGCATCAACACCATCGGCGCATCCATCGGCGAAGAGCCCGAGACCATCGAAGAGGTCTATGAGCCGTATCTGATCCAGCTGGGCTTCATCAACCGCACGCCGCGCGGCCGCATGGGCACGGACCGCGCGTTCGACTACTTCCGCGTAGATAAGCATCTGCCCGGCGGTCATCAGCCCGGCCTGTTTTGATGCGCGTGTTGCTCGCCCTCGGTTCCAACCTGGGAGCTCGCGATGCGAACTTGGAAGAAGCACTTCGGTTGCTCGAACTGCCCACGCTACGGGTTACGCGTCGCTCCCCGGTCTATGAAACAGCGCCCCAAGGCTATGTGGAACAGGACTGGTTCCTGAACATGGTAATCGAAGCCGAGACGTCGCTCGCCGCGCATGCGCTGCTTTCGCATTGCCAGTGGGTCGAACAGTCGCTCCATCGTGAGCGCGGTGTGCGGAACGGGCCGCGCACGATCGACATCGACATCCTCTTCTACGGCTCTGAGCAACTTCAGGACGACCGCCTCGCGATTCCTCACCCGCGCTATGCTGGCAGGCGATTTGTGCTCCAGCCTCTCGCCGATCTCGAACCCGCATTCCGCGATCCCGTCACACACGAAGGCATTCAGGACTTGCTGAAGGCCGTTGCAGATCAGCCGGTCCGCCTCGTGCATGTCTGAAACAACATCGCCCGACAAATCGGCCGCGCGCAGCCGGCAAATGCTGCTCATTACCGCCGCCTTGTTCTCCACTGGGGGCGTGGTGATCAAGGCGATCCATATGCCGGGGCCGCAAATCGGTAGCCTCCGGTCGGGGTTCGCCGCGCTCGCGCTCATGCTGCTCGTTCCCGAGACGCGGCGCAACTGGAATCTGCCAGTGCTGGGACTCAGCCTCATCTACGCCCTCACTCTGGTCACCTTCGCCATCGCCAACAAGATGACCACCAGCGCCAATGCGATCTTCCTGCAGGAGACCGCGACGCTCTACATTCTGGTCTTCAGCGCGGCCTCTGCTGCGGGAGATGCCGAAGCGCTCGGACCTGATCCTGATGATCCCCCTCGCGGTCGGAATGAGCCTGTTCTTCGCCGGCTCCGAGAAGGCAGTGGGAACCGCCCCGCACCCGCCGCTCGGCAACCTGATCGCGGCTTGCTTCCGGCATCTTCTACGCGGTGCATCATGATCGGGTTCCGCTGACTTCTCCCGTGGCGGCAATTCCGATGCCAGCGCAGCCACCGCCGGTCTGGGCAATGTCCTCGGCTGCCTTCTGACGCTGCCGTTTCGCCTGGCCGCTCGCCGACGGACGCCCAGTGGACTGGCTGATTCTGCGTTACCTGGGCGTCTTCCAGATCGCGCTCGCGTATTTCCTGATGACGCGCGCGATGCGCTGCGTTCCGGCCTTCGAAGCCTCCCTGCTCCTTCTCCTTGAACCCGTGCTGAACCCGATCTGGACCTGGCTCGTTTACCGCGAACGGCCGGGCAATCTGGCGCTCGCTTGGCGGCGTGCTGATCATCGGCGCAACAGCCGCACGGACCTGGTGGAGTTCAGCGTGCGCCAGCGCCATCCGCACCAGTGATATCCTGATATCGGCGCACTTGAAGTTCGCTGGTAAACACACCTTGAAAGTCGGTTTTGTAAGTCTGGGCTGTCCGAAAAACCTCGTGGACAGTGAAGTCATGATGGGCCAGCTTGCCGCCCGCGGCCATGAACTCACCACCCATCCCGACCAGGCCGACGTTCTCGTCGTCAACACCTGCAGCTTCATCGATCCCGCCAAGAAGGAATCCGTCGACACCATCCTCGAGATGGCCGAGTACAAGAAGGTCGGCCGCGCCAAACGCCTGATCGTCGCCGGCTGCCTGGTGGAGCGCTATCGCGGCGATATCCAGAAGGATATGCCCGAAGTCGACGCCGTGATCGGCACCAACGAAATCGACAAGATCGTCGCCGTTTGCGAAGGCATCGAGCCCGATTCGGGCGCCGATCGAGCCGTACCTCTATCACGACCTGACGCCGCGCGTCCTCGCCACCCCGCGCCACTTCGCCTACATCAAGATCGCCGAAGGCTGCGACCATCCCTGCACCTTCTGCGTGATCCCGCAGTATCGCGGCAAGTTCCGCAGCCGCCGCTTCGAATCGGTGATCGCCGAAGCCACGCGCCTGTTCAGCCAGGGCGTCCGCGAGATCAACCTGATCGGCCAGGACACCACCTGCTACGGCGAAGACTTCGGCCTGAAAGACGGCCTGGCGCAGCTGCTGGCGCGCCTGGCGCAGATCGAAACGCCGCACGAGAAGTGGGTGCGCTTCCTCTACGCCTATCCCAACCGCGTGACGCAGAAGCTGCTCGACACCATCGCCGAGCACGCCGCGCTGGTGAAGTACATCGACATGCCGCTGCAGCATGCCAGCGCCGCCGTGCTGAAGCGCATGAAGCGCGGCGCCAATGGCGATATCTTCCTGAAGCTGCATCGAGCGGATCCGCCAGACCATTCCCGGCGTCGCCATCCGCACCAGCTTCATCGCCGGCTTCCCGGGCGAGACCGCAGGCCGATTTCGAAGAGCTGTGCCAGTTCGTCGAAGCCGCGCAGTTCGACCGGCTGGGCGTCTTCTCCTACTCCGACGAAGACACCAGCAAGAGTTTCGAGCTCGACGGCAAGGTGGACGGCCGCACGATCTACAATCGCAAGCGCACGCTGATGGCGATTCAGCGCAAGATCTCCGCGCAAGCGCAATCGCCGGATGGTGGGCGGCGAAGTCCCGATCCTGGTGGAAGGCCTCTCGGAAGAGACCGATCTGCTCTGGCAGGGCCGCATGCCGTCGCAGGCGCCCGAAATCGACGGCGTCACGCTGATCAACGATTTCGAAGGCGATGAGCCGCGATCCGGGCAGATCCGCACTCTCCGGATCACCGAAGCGCACGATTACGACCTGGTCGGAACGCTGCTCCCGTCCGAGTTCGTCCGAGACTGGCGCGGTGCCTCTGCCGCCGGCCGGTCTGATCAGCATCCAACCCGCCTCGTTCGTCATTCCGGGGCAAGTTCCTGTCAAGATGATCTGTCCGATCTGCAAGAAGCCGGTTGCCCGGACCGATCACGATTACCCGTTCTGCAGTGAGCGCTGCCGCACCATCGACCTGGGAAACTGGGCCACCGAGAAGTATGTCATCTCCGAGCCTCTACGTCCTGAGGACATGGCGGACTTTCCCGACGAAGACAACTCATGACCCGCCCGAAGCGGCACGGGGCCTCGCCACTTGGTTTGGGTGTGGCCTGGTTCCACGTGCGCCCGGAACCGCCGGCTCGCTCGGCGCTCTGGCGCCCATGATTGCGGTCGCTCGTTTCACGCCTCTCGACGGAGCGGAGATCGCGCTATGCGGCGCACTCCTATTCGGACCGGCGGTCTGGGCCGCTGACCTAACGGCTACCAGGATGGGTGCGAAAGATCCCGGTTTGATCGTGGTCGACGAAGTGGTCGGTCAATGGATCACTTTGGCGGGCGCCACGCATCTAATTGGAGGAGCTGGGTGGCCGGGTTCCTGCTCTTCCGTCTGTTCGATATTACGAAACCTTTCCCGATCCGCCGCTTGGAGAGCTCCAGGGCGGCCTGGGGATCGTCGCCGATGACGCGCTGCCGGCGTTTATGCCGCGCTTGTCTTATTTCTGATGGGATGGTTCAATCTCTACTGAGTATGGGTATCCGCAAGAGCTCCAATGGAAACCGGCCGGAAATTTCGCAAGTCACCCCGCCGGCCGCGATCACGGGCGGCGAGCTTACAGATTCGGGGCAAGAGCCTTTCGCAGGAGATCGGCCGCATGTGACCATCGGCGACGTCGCCGCGCCCGATCGTGATCGGATCCGATTCGCTGGTGATCGTCAAGGTTCCGGAAGGCGCTTCGGCCGGCGAACTGGTGGTCAAGAACGCACACCAGGCCAGCCAGACCTACACCTGCGATATCGGGATCATGATCGCCGAGAACCTGCATCCGGTGACCAACCCGGCGGTGGACTCCTTCGGCAATCATCTACACCACGTTCAGCGGTTCGCGCGGGCAGAAGGTGCCGGTAGCCGTCTTCAAGATCGATCTGAACTTCAACATCAAGCCGTTCGTCACCGACATGATGAACGCCACGGCGTTGGTGTTCGGGCGCGACGGGCTGTTGTACGTCTCCAGCCGCTTCGACGGCATGGTCTATCAGGTCACGCCCAACGGCAACATGTCCGTGTTCGTGGAAGGCATGGGCGTGGCGACCGGGCCTGGCCTTCGACCGCGAAGACAACCTCTATGTCGGCGACCGCAGCGGAACCATCTTCAAGATCAGCCCGGAAGGTCAGATCTTCGTCTTCGCGACGCTCGAGCCTTCGATCTCCGCCTACCATCTGGCGTTCGGGCCGGACCGGTATCTCTACGTCACCGGGCCCACCACGTCCAGCTACGACGCGGTCTACCGGATCAGCCACGAAGGCGAAGTGGAGACGTTCTTCCGCGGACTGGGACGCCCGCAGGGCATGGACTTCGACGAGAACGGCAACCTCTACGTGGCGGCCTCGCTGAGTGGGCGCAAGGGCGTGGTGCGCATCAAGCCCGATCGCACGGCGGACCTGTTCCTTTCGGGTCCGGGCATCGTCGGCCTGCAGTTCATGCCGTCGCGAGCCATGTGCGTCGCCACCACCAACGCGCTGCACCGCGTGGACGTCGGCATTCGCGGTCTTCAGTTCGTGCGATGAACGCGGAGATTATCGCGGTCGGCTCGGAGATGCTGACGCCGCAGCGGGTCGATACCAATTCGCTCTTTCTCACGCAGGAACTGAACGATCTCGGGCGTCGAAGTCACGACCAAGTACGTCGTCGGCGACGATCGCGAGCGGCTGGCGGAGACCGTGCGCCGCGCCGCCGCGCGTTCGCGAGTTCGTGCTCATCTCGGGCGGGCTCGGGCCCACGGAAGACGACGTGACGCGCGATGCCGTGGCCGCTGGCGGTCGATCGCCGGCTGGTCTTCCACCCGGCCATCAGCGACGGCATCGAGCAGCGCTTCCGGCAGCTCATGAACCGCGCGATGCCGGAGATCAACAAGCGGCAGGCCTTTGTGATCGAAGGCGCCGAAGTGCTGCCGAACGATCGCGGCACCGGCGCCCGGGCATGTGGATCGATCAGCATCGCGACTGCTCGCATCATGCTGCTTCCCGGGCCGCCGCATGAATTGAAGTCGATGTTCCTGAAGCAGTGCCTGGCGCGGCATGGAGCGGCGCGTGCCCAAGCAGGTCATCGAGACTCTGGTGCTGCGGCATGGCGGGGATGGGCGAGAGCGATCTGGATCAGACTGATCGCGCCCGTCTACACGAAGTACACCAATCCGGTGACCACCGTTCTGGCGCATAACGGCGACATCCAGGTGCATCTGCGCGCGCGTTGCGCGACGACGGCCGAAGCGCTGGCGCTGCTGGCCGAGGTGGGCGGCACAGATCGAGCTCGCTGCTGGGCGACCGGATCTACTCGCGCAACGGCGATTCGCTCGAAGTGACCGTCGGGCAGCTGCTGAAGCCGCAGCAACGCGACCCTGGCCGTCGCGGAGAGCGCCACCGGCGGCCTGACTGGCGGCAGCGCATCACCAGCGTAGCCGGGCAGTTCGGACTACTTCGCTGGGCGGCTTCGTCACCTACACGCGGCAGATGAAGACCGCGCTGCTGGGCGTTCCGACGCCGCATGCTCGATGAGTTCGGCGCGGTCAGCAAAGAGACGGCCGAGGCCATGGCGACGGGGGCCCGGAACCGCACGGGCGCGACCTATGCGCTCTCCGTCACAGGCAACGCCGGGCCGAAGACCGACGGCGTGGAAGCTCCGGTGGGCTCGATGTGGATCGGGCTGGCCGATGCTACCGGAGTGACGTCGGTGAACCGGATCTTCCCCGGGGATCGCGAGCGCATCCGCCGCTTCGCCGCCCAGATGGCGCTCGATCTACTGCGCCGTCGTCTTGCCGGGCTGGTCTAACCCGCTTCGCTGTGACCCTATAATCAACGCATGCCGTTCGATGGCCTGAGCGTTCTATCGCTAGAGAGCCGGCGCGCGCCGGAGATGGAGAAGCTCATCACGCTTCAGGGCGGACGCGCGTTCGTCGCGCCCTCTATGCGCGAGGTGCCGATCGAGGCGAACACGGCGGCATTCGCCTTCGCCGAGCGCCTGTTCGCAGGCGAGTTCGACATGGTCATCCTCCTGACCGGCGTGGGCACACGGTATCTCGATCGCGTGCTGGCAACCCGGTATCCGGCGGGCCAGTTCGCCGAAGCCCTGCGTAAGGTGACGGTGGTGGCGCGCGGGCCGAAGCCCGTGGCCGCCTGCAAGGAGATGAACGTCCCGGTGACCCTGACCGCGCCCGAGCCGAACACCTGGCACGAGGTGCTCGACACCATCAAGGACCGGACCGAGAAGCGCATCGCCGTCCAGGAGTACGGTCGGTCGAACGAGGAGCTGATCGGGGCGCTGCTGGATCGGGGCGCCGAAGTCACCCACGTGCCGGTGTACCAGTGGGCGATGCCCGAAGACACCGCGCCGCTACGGGATGCGGTCCGGCAACTGGCCGCGGCTAAGTTCGATGCCGTCCTGTTCACGACCTCCGTCCAGACCGATCACCTGATCGCCATGGCGGAGGAGGAGGCGCTGGTGGGCGAGATGCGCGTGGGCCTCGACCGCGCGGTGATCGCGTCCATTGGCCCGACCACCACCGAGGCGCTGGACGCGCATGGCCTTCACCCCGACTTCACGCCCTCCCATCCCAAGATGGGGACGATGGTGGTCGAGTTGGCGCGGGAGATCCACGCGCTGCGCGACAAGAAGTCGCGGGGCCGCCTGTGAAGGCCGTGCGATGAAGTTCATGGGGCTGGGGTTCCTGATCCCCTGCGCCATCGCGGTCGGCTACTTCCTCGGGTTGTGGCTGGACACGCTGTTCCACACCCACTTCCTCTACATCGTCTTCCTGCTTCTAGGCGCCATTGGTGGACTGATGGCGATGATCCGGGAAGCACTGGGCAAGCGCCCGTGACCTTCCAATACGACCGCGTGCCGCGGTGGATCGTGGGGATAGGGGCAATCGGGACGCCGGTGACAGGGATCGTCGACGGTCCGATGGCCGCGCTCGGGTTCGCGCTCGGCGTCGCCGGATCGTGGTGGAACTACCGGGGCCTGGTCAAGACCGTGACAGGCCTGACGAGCGCCGCCGCAGCGGGCGGATCGCCCAACGTCGTGGGCATGGTGGGCGGCCTGTTCCTCCGGCTCGTGATCCTCGGCGCCGCCGCGATTGCTATACTCAAATATTCCAAAATCAGCCTGGTTGCATTGCTGGTTGGGCTCTTCGCGTCGATGATCGCGATCTGCCTGGAAATCACATACGAGCTTCTATGGGCCAAGAGCACGAAATCTGGTTGACCCGTCTGTTCAACGACCACCTAGCGGGGTTGGGCAACGCCATCCTTTCGCTGGTACGCACGCACGCGGAGAACCCCGCGCGGCCGTGGCAGAACTACATCACGATGCAGTTGCTGGTAGCGCTGTTGATCGTGGTGCTGTTCGCGCTGCTGCGGTCGAGCCTGTCGGTGGATAAGCCGGGCAAGCTACAGCTGACGTTCGAGGCCATCTACAAGTTCTTCGAGGCGCAGACGGACCTGTACATCCATAACGGGCACGGGCACCTGCCCATCTTCGGGACGCTCTTCATCTTCATCCTGTTCTCCAACCTGATCGGCATTGTCCCGGGGCTGATCTCGCCCACGCAGATCGTGTATGTCCCCGCGGGGTGCGCGATGATCGCCATCCTCTACTACAACATCCAAGGCATCCGGGAGCACGGTCCGTTCTACGTCAAGCAGTTCATGGGGCCTAAGTGGTGGCTGGCCCCGCTGATGATCCCGATCGAGATAGCGAGTCATATGGCGCGGCCGTTGTCGCTGACCGTCCGACTATACGCCAACATGTTTGCGGGCGAGAAGCTCACGGTGATCTTTCTAAGCCTGACTTACTTCCTCGGCCCCGCGGTGTTCATGGGGCTGCACGCCTTTGTGTCCCTGGTGCAGGCTTACGTGTTCGCCATGCTGACCACGGTGTATGTGGCGGGCGCGGTCTCGCACGAGCACTAACGACTTTACCCAGCGCTTCCTGTGTGAGGCTCTCATCCCCCAGGGTGAACAGCAACCACCTCCAGAAGGCGACTTACTAATAGAAGAGAAGGAGCACTTACCAATGAAGTTCAAGATGCTGTTTACCCTGCTGGGGCTGATGCTGGCCGCCAGCCCGATCTTTGCCCAAGGCACCGGGGCAGGCACCGGTACGGGGACGAGTCACGCGGACTGGGTGGTGATCACCGCCGGATTCTCGATGGCCATCGCCTCGGGCCTGGCGGCTTTGGGCCAGGGCCGCGCCGTACAGGGCGCGGTGGAAGGGATCGCGCGCAACCCGGGCGCATCCGGCACGATCAATGGCGCGATGATTCTGGGTCTGGCGTTCATGGAATCGCTGGCGCTGTTCACGCTGTTGATCATCTTCGTCAAGGTCAGTTAGGCTTCTCCTTCGCCGGGCGGATTGAGACTGAGTTTCAGTCCGCTCGGCAGCGATTCTCCGAATATCCTTCCCATGGCGCGCTCGTCCTGAGCGTCCTCCCCTTCCAAGATTGCCAAGTGCCGTTCGCTCGAGAGCCGCGTGCGGACGGAGTCGAATGCGGCGGCGTTGACGTCGCGCACGGGATCCCCCGTATGCCGCGCGAGCGAAGCGAGAGCGTCCTCGGCGCCGGGAGCTTTGAGCAGGGCTTCGATCCAGCGGGTAGCGGTGCCGGGCGGGAGCACTTGGTTGATGGGCCCATAGAACAGCTGGCGCGCGCCGATGCGGGACAGGCACCAGAGGTCGTTTCGCGGAAGCCCGTGGCTTTGCCGGCGCGCACAAGGGCGTCGCCGAGTTCGGTACGGGTTCCGGCGGGGAGCAGTTCGAGGCTCGCGGCGGTGCGCCACATCTCGCGCAGCAGGCTCGAGTTGACGCGCGCGGGCTTCTTGTTGCCGCGCGGCAGGAGGAAGGGCGAGAGGCGCTGGAAGACGTCGACCTGCTGGTTGCGATTGAGGCCGCCGGCGACGCGTCCCCAGAAGATCC
Source organism: Bryobacterales bacterium (assembly GCA_963738525.1). Lineage (GTDB taxonomy): Bacteria > Acidobacteriota > Terriglobia > Bryobacterales > Bryobacteraceae > Bog-113. The sequence continues at coordinate 435,519 of CAVTXC010000006.1, read as the reverse complement.
ACCAATCGATTTCGTTCTGCACCTGATTGGCGAAGTGGAGGCCGGAGGCGTAGATGCGGCGGGCCTGTTCGATGCGGTAATCGTCGCCGGTGAAGCCGAAGCCGGGGCGCAGACAGAAGCCGCCGAGATTGAGCCAGCGGACTTCGAAGGCGGGGCTCTTCTTGCGTCCATCGGCGTGGGCGAGGAAGGCGTCGGCGAACTTGCGGGCGGCGCCGACCGGCCAGGAGTTGCGGCCCAGGCCGAGCAGTTGTTCAAGCCGGGCGGGCAGTTCTTCGGGCGTGGCGCCGGATTTAGGCGGTGGGGGAGAAGAGCTCGCCGATCAAAGCCACGCCTTGCTTGACGGCCTCGTCGCTGACAACGGCGGCGGGCCGGGCAGCGGTTAGCCCGCCCTGCGGACTGGTCTTGCGGAGTTCGAACTGCAGACGCCAGCGATGGTCGCTGATCTTGGACTCGCACCAGGTTTCGAGGGTGCCGATCTCGGTGAGACGCGCGCCCAGCTTAACGGGCACGAGGCGCTCGCCCTGCTTGCCGAAGCGGAGGACGGCCTCGAGCGGGGCGTGCTTGTGGAACTCGGGTTCGATGGGAACGAGCTGTCCGGCGGCATCGTCGACGCGGGTGAGCGAACTGAACAGGCGGAAAGAACGGGCCGGTTGGCGACCAGTTGCAGTCATCGCGATCGACTTCGAGGGTAGTGCCCTCTTCGGCGCCGCGCGGAACCAGACAGACGGCGGCTTCGGTTCCGATGCCGATGTAGTAGGCGCGAGGAAGACCGCCGCGCACGAGGACGCCTGCGCCGGTGGAGCGGACGTAGGAGTAATAGGCGGCGCCGCGCGCGACGGCGAGGTCGAGATCGCGATTTTCGAAGATCTCGGGGCGCTTGCCATACCAGTGTTCGAGGACGTCGGCGACGCGCTGGCGGCAGACTTCGGGGATGAAGAAGCCGCCGTTGAAGAGGATGGCGTCGGGGATCTGCCCGGCGGTTTCGAGGAACGCGGCCAGGTGCCGGGTGATGGCGGGATCGGTCACGTAAGGCAGGCCGAGTTCGCGGAAGAGGCTGCGCTTCTCTTCCTTGGGAGCGTGCCGCGTTCGGTGAGCGGCAGGAAGCCTTCGAGGGTGAGTTCCAGGGCCTCCGCGCGGAGGATCTCGGTTTCGAGCGTGCCGCCGATCAGCGAGGAGCCGCCGCCGAGGACGGTGATCTCGACGCTCGGCAAGCGTGGGTCGCTGAGCAGGCGTTCCTTGGCGGCGGAGCACTGGCGGCGAAGGCCGCTGCGCTGGCGGATGGAGAGCGGGGAGCCGAGTTTGGTTCTCGACCAGCCAGGCGAGGGTGAGGTCGAGGTTATCGCCGCCAAGCAGGAGGTGCTTGCCGACGGCGGTGCGGGTGAACTCGACGCGGTCGTTCTCGCGGCTGACGCGGATGAGGGTGAAGTCGCTGGTGCCGCCGCCGACGTCGCAGACCAGCACGGTCTGTCCGTCAAAGAGCTTCTTGCGGGACTGGGCGAGATTGCCGGCGATCCAGGAGTAGAAGGCGGCGGCGGGTTCCTCGAGCAGCGTGAGCTGTGGGATGCCGGCTTCGCGAGCGGCCAGGACGGTGAGTTCGCGGGCCTCTTCATCGAAGGATGCGGGGACGGTGAGGATAACGTTTTGGGCGGCCATTGCGGGGCGGCCGGACTTCTCCCATTCTTCGCGGAACTTGGCTAGGTAGCGCGCGGAGACTTCGACAGGCGAGAGGATGCGGCCGGCTTCCTGACCGTCCCAGGGGAGGATCTTGGCGGTGCGATCGACCTGGGGTTGGAGAGCCAGCTTTTGGCGGAGTGGACCAGCTTGGTGGGGACGATGGCGCCCTGTTCGCGCGCGTAGGCGCCGACGGGCTGGCCGTCTTCGATGAGGAGGAACGAGGGCAGCGTGCGGCGCGGTTCGACGCGATTGGGGGCAACGAGTTGGGGGACGTCGAAGATGTGGATGGGGGGAAAGCTGGCGTCACCGGCCTCGGCGGGGTCGACCCAGGCAAGGGCCGAGTTGGTGGTGCCCAAGTCGATGCCGACGCAGATCTGGCCGGTGTTCATGCGGTGACGGGGACCTGCTCGCGGACGTTGAACTCGAGCTTCCAACGGCGGCCATCGGCGGCCGCGCACCAGAGCTGGAGCTGACCGAGTCTCGGTGATGACGGTCTCGAACGTAACGGGGACGACACCACCGTGTTCGTCCGCGAAGTTCACTTGCATGCCGGGCATTTCGGCGAGGTTACCGGCGTCGAGTTCGCCCGCGATGTCCTCGATGATGTCGCCAGGGGCGTCGGACTTGCGGGTAGCGGAGGAGAAGAAGCGGAACTCGGCGGGTTCACCGACGACGACGCCGAAATCGCGGCCGGGGATGCGGAGAGCGGTGCCTTCCTCCATGCCGAACTGGGCGACGGTGAGGGCTTTGAGCGGCGTGGGGAAACCGGGAACGGCGGGCATAGCGCTTTCGACGCCGACGTAATAGGAACGGGACACGCCGCCGCGGATGCGCACGCCGTCGCCATGGCGGGCCGCTCCGTAGTAGGCCGCGCCGCGGGCAACGGCATGCATCAGATCTTCGCCGCTCAGGATCTTGACCGGCGTGCCAAGCCATTGCTGGAGCACTTGAGAGAGGCGATTGCGAACGAACGGGGCATGGAGAACGCCGCCGTTGAACAGCACGTGCGTGGGGCGGGCAAACTGACCGGGGGTGGCGTCTGGCGAGGAAGCGCGCGAGGTGCCGGGTAACGGCGGCATCGGCGGCGTAAGGCAACCCGAGCTCGACTACACCACCTTTGCGGCGCTGCGGCATATCGGTGGCGGCGACCAAAGGGAAGAAGCCTTCGAGGACCTGCTCGATATCGGCGCGGCGGAGTTCGGCGCGGATGGAACCGCCGATGAGCTTGCTGCCTTTGCCGAGTATGGTGACGGGGTATTCGTCGGCGGTGGCCCCGGGTTCGAGCAGCTTCTCCTTTCCACTGCGGCAGTTGTTCCAAAGAGCCTGGAGCTGCGAAGCTGTCGATGCGGGTGCCCTTCTCGGCGAGACGGCCGGCGACGACATGGGCCAGAGCCAGATCGATGTTGTCGCCACCGAGAAGGATGTGTTCACCGACCGCGATGCGTTCGAGGGCAAGATCGCCGGCGCGGTTCTCGACGGAGATGAGGGAGAAGTCAGTGGTGCCGCCGCCGATATCGACGACAAGGATCAGGTCGCCGGCGTGACGCATTCACGCCAGTTGGGGTGGCGCTCGATCCAGGCGTAGAACGCGGCCTGCGGTTCTTCGAGCAGGGTGACCTCTCCGAAGCCGGCCTGTTTGGCGGCTTGGAGGGTGAGTTCGCGGGCGAACTGCGTCGAAGGATGCGGGGACGGTGACGAGGACATCCTGCGTTTGCGAGCGGGGTATCGGGGTGGGCGTGGTTCCAGGCGCTGCGGAGATGGGCGAGGTATTCAGCGGACGCTTCGATGGCGGAGATCTGGGGGACGCCTTCGGGGGCTTGCCAGGGGAGCGTGGCGGCAGTGCGGTCCGCCCCGGGGTTGGAGAGCCAGCTTTTGGCGGAGGAGACGAGGCGACCGGAGTTCTCGCCGCCACGGCGCTGGGCGAAGCGGCCGACGATGCGCGGGGGATTGCCGTCCCAGGGGAGGGCGAGCGATCCTTCGGCGAACTCATTCGCGGCGGGGAGATAGAGAAAGGACGGAAGCAGGGTTTCGTCGCGGACTTCGCCGGGAGCGGCGAGCTGCGGGATGGGGAGCAGGCGAGCGGCGGAATCGACGCCGGTGGTCCAGGCCAGCGCCGAGTTGGTGGTGCCGAGGTCGATGCCGACGATGCCGGAGGGGATGCCGGTGACGTGGGCCACGTTACTCGACTTCCAGTTCGGCGGGGGCGAGCACCTTCAGGCTGCCGCCGCTGGGAAGGGCCGGGAATTTGACCTCGGTGACCTGCCAGCCGCGATGCCGGAGGACGCCGCCTTCCGGGGTAGCGGCGGGGACGTTGCCGATGAACTTGACGCGGGAAGCGTCCTTTGTAGGGGCTTTGGTGTACGTGCCTTCGACGCCATCGATGACGGGGGCGAAGACGAAGTAACGATCGAGCGCTTCGCGGACGGAGGAGTGGACGCCGCGAGCGGCGCTGCCGATCTGCTCGTCGGTGTAGGGTGCGACATCCTCCAGGAAGAAGTCGAGCATGCGGGCGTCGCGTTGGAGAATGCCCATCATCTGCAGCGCGCCATCGGAGGCGTTGGGCTTGGGCGCGGGCGGCACGGGGACGGGCTTCACCGGGGCCGCGGGTTTGACGGCGAGGCCGAGTTCGGCGACGAGATCGTCGGGCAATTGCCCTGAAAACAGAAGGCCAAAGAAGGCGCGGAAAGCTAATGCTATGCGGTGCAAATAGGTAACTCCAAAGCTTTTAGGATAACGTGACGCCCGTGGAGGGCGACTTACTCGACCACGGTGAGCCGACGGAGACGTTCGAGCTGCTTGCGGGCTTGCTGGGCCCACTTACTGGAGCTATCAAGGTGGAGATAGCCCTTCCAATGCTTGAGAGCGCGCATGGTGTCGTTCTGGCGCTCGGCGATCAACGCCAGGTTGAAATGCGCGTCGGCATATTCCGGATTGAGACGGAGAGCCGCCTCATACTGTTCGCGGGCCGGTTCGGCCTGACCCAATTCGTCGTACACGTTCCCGAGGTTGAAATGCGCGAGCGGATAACAGGCATCGGCATCGATGGCGCGCTTATAGAAAAGCACCGCTTCGCGCAGCTTTTTGGCGCGGAAAGCGATGGTACCGAGGTTCACGAGAGCCCCGGCGGCGTAAGGGTTGAGCTCAATCGCGCGCAGGTAGGCATCGCGCGCCTGGTCAACGGGGGCGCCGGTTTCTTCGAGGGCCAGCCCCTTTTGGAACCATTCTTCCGACTCACCGCTACGGGCAGCCGGGACGGCGGGTTCCTTCCGGGTCTCCATCGTATGGATGGCCGGGATGTCGGCGGCATCGAAGTCAAACAGGAGCTGTCCGGAGATGGCTTCCATCTTCTGTCCGGCGAGCTGGACCGAGATGCGTTTCCCGTCGGAGACGATGCGGAGCTCGTTTAGCGGATGCTCGATACCTTGGAGCTTCTTCTTTAAAGACTGGATCGCGAGGCCAATCTGACGGGTCGGGATGCGGCTTTCGCTCAGCTTTTGCAGCGCGCGGAGAGCGATGAGATCACGGAATCCAAATTCCTGTGCGGGCGCAATGAGGCCTTGACGTTCCCAGCTCTTGAGGCGAGTTTCGGAGACATTCAGCAGCCGCCGAACATCGTCACGCGAGTATTCCGGAGGCGGCTGCGAAGGTGGATCCGAGCAAGGTGCATTCGCAGGCACGCCAAAAGCTTACCAGTTTACTCGAAAGGACACACAAAGAGGGTGAGAGGCGCACAGTCACTGGAAGGGGGAGGCGGTTCGGCGTTACTTTTTGCGGCGTTGGGCTCTTTTCGAGGTGGATTTGGAGGCCTTGGCGGCCGGTTTGGGCTGCGCGGCGGCCGGTTGTGCAACATTGTGCTCCGCTTTGCGCAGCGCGTTGGCGGCTTCGTAGGAATTTTTGCGAAACGAACCCACGTCGAAAGTGGCTTCTTCTTCAACAACTTGCGCGGTTTCGGCCTCCCTTGCGGCTTGCGCCGCGTCGATTTCGGCTTGTGCAGCGACGCGGGCTTCGTCTTCCGCGGCGCGCTCGATCGCTTCCAGCCGGTCGAGTTCGGCGTCTTCTTCGGCGAGCTTGCGGTAATAGTTCAGTTGGGTGAGCAGCGTCTGGTAAGCCTCGCAGCCTTCGAGGGTGAAGGTGTCCTCGCCCTTGGCGCGTTTCATGCGGCGGTCCTGCATGACATCCAGCCGTTCCGATAGGCGCAGGACGTGCCGTGTGGTGCGGCCTTCCTGGCGGCCGATGGTGTCGAAGACCTTGGGGCCAGCGCAGTCGATGCGCATGGATTCGACCTGACCCATGGTTTGGAGCATGTTGGGATCGCTGTTGGACGGGTAGTAGTTCATGAACTCCATAATGTCGAGGTTGAGCATGTTGGTCTGGAGCGCGGAGAACATGTTCAAGCGCATGTGGTGCTCGGCGATCTCGATCGCGAGCTGTTCTTCCATGGCGCCAACGGGACGCATATCGGCGATTAAGCGGGAGGAGCGGTGGAAGTAGTTCACGTACTCGTCATCGCGCAGGATGAGCTTCTCGCTGGTGACCGGGTGCTTCAGGGCATTCATGCGGGATTGGGCTTTGCCTTCGCTGGTGCGGGGTCCGGTGGAGTGCTGGGCGTTGCGGCGGTTGGCATCGATGCGTTTTTGGGAGGCGGTGCGTGGGGGATTGGCGGGCGTGGTTGCGGAATCCCCGGCCGGGGGTTTGCCCCAGAGGCGGTTGACGGCGTTGATGAGACTGGCCTTCGCGGCGGCGTCGTCGTTGGGATCGAAGGGCTCGGGGGTGACGGAATGGGGCGACATTTTGGGATGCTCTTTTCTGAGTTAGATGTGGGGGAAATTGGGTCCCCTCGGCTTCAGAAGTAGCACTCGAAAATGGGGACGGGCGGAGTGGATGAGGCTAAGTGGTTGAAAGGATTGAGGCTATTTTGTGGAATTTCGGTAGTGGGCTACTTTGAAAACTAGCCAGCTTGAACCGTTCAAGCACTCGTGTCATCCTGGAAGCATGGCAGAAGCACCCCCAAAAAAGAAGAACGACGGAAAGCCCAAGAGACCGAAAGACTTTATGCAACACGCAATGCACATGGTCAAACTTTCAACTGGGCAGATAGCCGAAGACAATCCGAAACCCGCGACGCCTAACGAGATTTCCCGCGTTATGGCCGAAATGGGGCGACGGGGCGGAAAGATCGGCGGAAAGGCGCGCGCTGAAAAGCTCACCCAGCAGGAGCGATCCAGGATTGCATCGCACGCGGCGCAAAAACGCTGGCACAAGGACGATAAGAAGTCAGACGGGACGGTGCTAGGATGAACGGTACCCAACATGCGAGAGAGGGCGTTATGACCTACGAGGCGTTTGAGGATAAAATCTACGCTCCTGATTGGCGGGTAGAAGCAACGGACGAAGCAGGCGAAGGAGACATTTTTGTGACGCTATTCTCCGGACCGGATGCTCGGTTTCGAGCGGAAGAGTATGCAGCATGGAAGAACTCACAGTCCGAGCCGCATACCCATTCCGCCGTTCTAGCGCATAGCCTTACGGCATAACTTCGATGTCTATTTCATCGACGTTGTTTTGTGGCCGGGAGTGATTTGGACCTGTGTGCCAATTGCCGGAGCGAAGCTCCAGCACCTCGACCTCGTCCACAAAAGCTCCCCGCCACCGTTTAGTGTAGTCTTCGCTCAAGCCGCTGTTGCTACCGCCTTCAAACTGGTAAAACAGCGCTTTTCCCCGCCCGCGCTTCCATCCCAAGACGTGCGGACAAACGGACCGGACTTTGTCTTTGTACCTTATCACCATCTGCAATTTCTCTTGGATGGCCTTATGAATTAAATCGTAAGCGTCTTTCATATCAACAATCTCCATGTTTGGCAAAGATACCGAACGATTAGGCGCGGTTGGGTGATGTGTCCCAACCCACGGCGTCCCTTGTGGCATCGGATGTTGACTGAGACCGCTTGCTTGAATTAGACTGAACTTGTCATCAACAGTCTAGGCCTCAGTCAAACCGAGGAACTAACGCCCTAAACTTTTCGCAGAAGTTTCGGGCGTTTACTATTTGCTTACGGGGTGATCTCCCGCTCACAAGCAGAGTGACGTTTAATCAAAACGGAACGTCATCGTCTGTAATCCCTTGACCGTAATCATCTTGTAATTCGGGCTCTGGCTCCGAAACTTGGGTCGAAGCTGAATAGGTCCCGTTGGCGTTCTCTTCGGGGCTCAGCCTGTTTACCTGTTTTGCGCGTTTCGTCTTTATTCCCGGATACCAATCCACTAAACCCCACTCGCCCTCTGCTACTTTGACGATTCGCGCATCGCTCTTTATGTCTTCTCGGTAAAGAGCGGTCGAAACAGTATTCCTGAAGTTCTTAGAAGAGTGAGTGATGCCACCCCGCTCCAACGCCGTTGCAATATCATTCGTTGATAATTTCTTCTTAGAGATTGTCAAAAGTTTTTCCACTGCATCAGGAATCGAAATTCCAAAGAAGGCATCCGAAGCAATTCCGCGATCGCTCACGCTCTCCGCAACGGCGCTCCGGGAGTTCTGAACAGGCGCAAGCCCGAGCCACAACCGCATGTTTCGGATTGCCGATTCCAAGGCTTCACGCTTGGCTTCCATGTCAGCCAAAACACTTTCATAATCAATAGGTTGGGAGGACATCTTATTTCCTTTTCACTTGTCATCGGGCCGGAGCATGCGCTAAAATGAAAAAAGCCGTGGGGGGCAGTTTCCTAGCCCCTTCGCCCTTCTTAGGGGCGTTTGGTTCTTCTCATACCAACACCGCTTTCTGACCACAAAGGCTCTTCCGGTCCTCTCCGGCAAGTTTGGATCCGGTAGAGCCTTTTCTGCTCTACTCCAATATTAAAATATCGGGATGCTATTCGTCAATACCAATCTGCTAGTGAGCAGATCACACTCAACCCCAGAATTGGTTAAGGAGGCCTCTTGACATTCTTGTTCCGCTCAAGCATACTATGTACATGAACCGCCTCTCTTCAAAACAGCGCGAACAGGTAATCAGCTGCCTCATCGAAGGATGCTCGATCCGTTCAACCGTGAGAATGACTGGCGTTGCGAAGAAGACGGTAATGCGCCTAGTGGTTGAGGTGGGCGCGTTCTGCGCGGATTACCAAGACAAAGCATTTCGCAATCTCCCTTGTCGTCGAATTCAGGTTGATGAGATGTGGAGCTTCTGCTACTGCAAACAAAAGAATGTGACGCCGGAGATCTCCCGGGAGCGCGTCGCGGGCGATGTGTGGCTTTGGGTGGGAATAGACGCTGACACCAAGCTAGTTCCAGCATGGTTCATCGGGCAACGTGATGCTGTTGCCGCAACCGAGTTCATCGCTGATCTTGAGGCCCGACTCTCCAATCGGGTTCAATTGACTAGCGATGGCCACAAGGTCTATCTGAACGCTGTGATTGATGCTTTTGCGGACTCCGTGGACTACGCTCAGTTGGTCAAGATGTACACGAACGACGCGGAAGGCCAGCGTCGCTACAGCCCCGCGCAATTCGTCGCCACGGAGAAGATAAGAGTCATCGGCAACCCCGACCCGAAGCACATCAGCACCAGCTATGTTGAACGGCAAAATCTATCGGTTCGTATGACCGTGCGGCGCTTCACCCGTCTGACGAATGCCTTTTCCAAGAAAATCGAAAATCATGCGGCGGCGGTTGCGCTTGGATACTTTGCCTACAACTTCATCAAGGTGCACAGCACTCTTCGCATGTCGCCAGCGATGAAAGCGGGTGTTACGGATCGGCTTTGGGAAGTCGCGGACCTCGTGGCGGAGTGGGAAATATCAGAGCGACAGCAGCGGGCAGCGTAGGCACTCGCTCACTGTTGCGCGTTGAAAAAAAAACGGCAAAAGGCGATGATAAAGAAGGGCCGCAATGTTCTCCGAATTTCCTTCCGAGCACGTGATAGTATCACTCCTCATGGCTGACGTTCAGGGTGAGAATGAATCGGAGTTTGAGCGCATTGGCGAAGAGAACGGCGGGTTTTGGTACGCACGTCAACTCATGCCGTTGTTCGGCTACGAAAACTATAATAGCTTCCAAAAGCCAATTGGACGAGCCATCTCCACATTCACTACTTTGGAAATCCCGATTCCAGAAGGGTTCGAACAGGTTTCGCGTGAAATCGATGGAACGCTGGTTTCTGATTACAAACTTACCCGCTTCGCCTGTTACCTAGTCGCCATGAACGGCGATACAAACAAGCCGCAGATTGCTTTAGCTCAACTGTACTTTGCGGGGATGGCCGATGCTATCCGGCAAATTCATGCTGGTGCTGATCAGGTAGCCAGGGTACAACACCGTGATGAACTTACTCAAAAGGAGAGAACCCTTAGCGGGGTAGCAAAGTCCGCTGGCGTAATCACTGAACGATACGGTCTTTTTCAAAATGCTGGGTATCGTGGTATGTACAACATGGACTACAAGAGACTATGTGAATACAAGGGGATCCCTTCTAACAGAACGCTCTTAGACTTCATGGGCAAGCAGGAAATGGCGGCCAACATATTTCGCCTAAGTGAAACGGAAGCGAAGATTAAGAATGATGGCATTAGAGGGCAATTAGGCTTGGAGCGGGCCGCAGAGTCGGTAGGAGCTATGGTAAGAAGCACTATGTTGAGGACAAGCGGTACGGCTCCTGAGAACTTACAGCCAGCAGAAGATATCAAGAGAGTTCGCTCCAAACTGAAGAAAGCCAGCCGTGAACTGAAGAAGCTGGATAAGAAACCACGCCTTTCTCCCTAATTTCAAAGTAGCCCACTACCGGAATTTCTTGGCACCGCTTGAAATGCGTTGCGGCTTTCGAGCGGGTCGGACGCTGCGGGTAGTGAGTAACGGCTCAGGCTCTCTGGGGGCATTTGACTATGTCCAGCGTCCAGCGAATCAGTCTGAAGGTCTCCGCAATCTTGTCGAGAATGGCGGCGTCCTCAGACTCATGGGCGCGGGTGGTCTCGAGACGCAACCAGTAGATTGGGTCGCCACCTGTGCGGAACGCCAAATAGAACTTCTCAACGCTGTGGCGGCACACAAGGCTTCCTTCGGAGGCATGGAGGCGGCCGAGAAAGGCCGGCGAGGTCTCCCTCCGCCCGTTGGCGCAATTGGCATGTGCAAGGGTAGCCCGCATACCTTGCACTGGAGTCTTCGACTCCAGACTCTTGGGCTCTCCAAAAATGAAGATCTCACCGCCGGCAGATGGCGAAATTCGCGGCGCAGAGAAGTATCGGCGCTTGGCGGAGATCAAACGCACTTACGATCCCGACAATTTCTTCTGTTTCAATCACAACATTCCACCTGCTCTTGGGTGAGGGGCCGTTGGAGGGGTGCGTGCGGCGGCCGTGTAAATGAGATAGGCTGTATCGCATCCATTTATCCCGTTCAGAGGTAGAGACCATGCCAGACGACCAGAGCGCCGGTGGCGCGGCACCGGCTTTCACAACATCGGCTGAAACAGCAGCGCCGACCGCGGCATCAACAGCACAAGATCCGACTACGGCAGCATTAACCCCGGCGGTGGCAACGGATCCCGCCGCTACCGATGAGGCCGACACCACCACGGGCGACCAGGGGCTGGAGGCGTACTTTGGGGCCGTGAATACGCTGCTGCAGAACGCGGCGCCTTCCCTGATGACCCAGGATGTGAAGACGGCGCGGGAGAGCGCTTATCGGGCGAAGGGCCTGCTTGAGGACGCGCGATCGAAGTACGGCGATGAGAATGTGGAGTTACTGAGCGTTCTGGTGGAGATGGTGTGCCTTTATGGCCCGTTGACGAACGCGCTGCTGATGCAGAGCGAGGGCCGTTACACGGATGCGGTGGCACAGGCCGATGAGGCGATCAAGCTGGCGGACCTGCTACAGGATCATGTGACGGAGTTAAGCCAGAATCCGGACTATAAGGTCGCGCTGGCGGATGTGGATGCGGTGCTGCGGCCGTTCCCACCTTTCTTGAAAGGCATGCGGGCGAATATCCGAGCGGAGTTCGCGGGGTACTCGGGAAACATGAAGGAGTATCTTCCGCTGCTGGGCCAGGCTGTCGAGGAGTATGCGGCGGCGGAGACCCTGCGGCCGAGCGCAAACCCGACGTTCCTGCAAATGGTGGGGCTGTGCACGACGCAAGCGGACCGGCTGCAGAACCGGATTCGCAACTTCGAGCCGCTGGCGCAAGGGATGCGGTACGCGGTGCCTTCGGGCAAGAAGATCCTGCTGATCCACGGGCAGAACGAGGGCAAGTGGCGGGAGTTGAAGTCGCTGCTGGAAGGGCTGGGGCGCGAGGTGGTGGTGGTTGAGGAGATGCCGGATTCGGGGGCGGTGCTGATCGAGAAGTGCATTCAATACGCGTCGGAGTGCGCGTATGCGATTGCGCTGTTTACCCCGGACGACACGGTGAAGAACGGCAAGGTGAAGGCGTTCCAAGCGCGGCCGAACGTGCTGTTCGAGATGGGTTGGTTCTATGGGCGCTTCGGTCCGAACCGCGTGCTGATTTTGAAGCAGGCGGGGACCGAGATGCCGTCGGATCTAGCGGGCATTTTGTCGAAGAATTTCCAGGTGAAGGTGAGTGAAGTGACAACCGACATCCAGAAGGAATTGCAGCAGCTCGACGGGAAGAACGGCGCGGCCTAGCTTGCGGGCGTGGTTACTCGTGTCTTAGAGCCTCGAGGGGATCTACATGGGCGGCGCGGAGAGCGGGTCCGAAGCCGGCCAGAAGAGCGACGGCGAGCAGCAGGGCGGCGGCCGCGGCGAAGGTTAGGGGATCGGTGGGCTTGAGTCCGTAGAGAAGCGAAGCGACCAGGCGCGCGGCCAGCAGGGCTCCGGCGAGACCGGCGCCTACGCCGAGCACGACGAGCAGCGTGGCTTCCCGCAGAATCATAGATAAGACTGCGCGCGCTTCCGCGCCCAGGGCCATGCGGATGCCGATCTCATTGGTGCGGCGGGAGACAGTGTAGGCCATTACTCCATAAATTCCGATGCAGGCGAGGGTGAGCGCGAGCAGGCTAAAGGCGCCGGTGAGGACGGCGAAGACGCGCTCCTGCGAGAACATGGCCTGGATCTGTTCGGTCTGCGTGCGGACCTGGAGGATGGGCAGCTCGCGATCGATGGCGGCGACGGCGCGGCGGATTTCGGAGAGGACGCTTTCGGGGCTGGCGGCCGTTTTGACTTCGAACGTCATGCCCCAGATGTCGTCGTTCTGAAGATACGGGACGTAGAGCGTGGGCGGGGCGGCATCGCGGACATCGGCGTATTTAACGTCGGCGGCGACACCGACGATCTGGATGGGCAGCTGCGATTCACCCTCGTCACAGGGGGTGATGGTCTGGCCGACCGGATTGGCGTTTGGGAAGAACTTCTTGGCGAGCTGCTGGTTGACGACGCCGACGCGAGGTGAGCCGGGGAGGTCAGTGAGGGCGAAGCCGCGGCCATGGAGGATGGGGACGCCGAGGGTGGGAAAGAAGTCCGCGCCGACAGAATTGCGCCAGGAGGAATCCTGCGGGCCGGGGTGAGGGGCACGGCCGGTGGGGCGGTAGCAGCCGTTCTCCATGGATCCGGCGAGGAGCGGTTCGGCCGAGAGGGAGGCGGATTGAACGCCGGGGAGAGCGCGGATTGCGTCCTCCACACGGTGGTAGAGCGCGATGCGTTCGGGGGCAGCGAAGCGGCTGCGCGGGATGTTCAATTCGAAGAGAAGGATGCGCTCGGGGTTGATGCCGGGTGAGGTGGTCTGCAGGTTCAGAAGCGTGCGGAGGAAGAGACCGGCGCCGACCAGAAGCAGCATGGAAAGCGAGACTTGCACGACGACGAGGGACTTGCCGAGCAGCGCGCGGGAGCGGCCGGTGGTCATGCGTCCGGTTTCCTTGAGCCCCCGATTGGCGTCGGTGCGGGTGGCGCGCCAGGCGGGGCCGACGCCGAACAGGAGACCAGTTACGACGGTGACGGCGAGAGCGAAGGCGAAGACGCGCCAATCGAACTGCATTTCGAGAGGGCTAGTGGTCCAGGAGTTCTCGAAGAGATTCGGGATGATGTGGCGGCCCCAGTAGCCGAGGAGCAATCCGGCAAAGCCACCGAGGAGAGCGAGGAGCATAGACTCCGTCAGGACCTGGCGGATGACGCGGGAACGGCTGGCGCCGAGGGCGATGCGGACGCTCATCTCGCGATTGCGGGTAGTGGAGCGGGCGAGCAGGAGATTGGCGAGGTTGACGCAGGCGATGGCGAGGACGAGGGCGGCGAGCGCGAGCAGGACGAGCATGGGCTTGCCGAAACGGTTGCGCTGCAGGTCGAGTCCGCGGGCGCCGGGGGCGAGGAAGAAGCAGGGGATGGCTTTCGCTCTGGCGGCGGGCAGCGTGGCGCGGAAGGCATTTTGGAAGTCGGCTTGGAGCGCGGCGGTGGCGGCGTTGTCGGGGATGCCGGGTTTGAGGCGGCCCATGAGGATAACCCACCAGAAGTCGGCGCGGCTAAGGAGTGACCCGCCGGGGTTGGGGATGATGCGGGGCTGGAGGCTGATGGGGAGGAAGATCTCCGGGGAGCCGCCGGCTTTGGGTCCGGTGAATTGCGAGGCGTTAATGCCGACGATGGTGACGGGGATGTGGTTGACGGTGATGGCGCGGCCGAGGGCGGCGGCGGAGCGGGCGAAGCGGCGGGTCCAGTAGGCGTCGCTGATGACGGCGACGGCGGGTGAAGCGAGCGTGTCGTCATCGGGGGTAATGGCGCGGCCGGCGATGACGGGGACGCCGATCGCGTGGTAGAAGTTGCCGGAGACGAGGATGCCGGAGAGGGCTTCGGCCTGTCCGCCGAGAGAGGCGTTCAGATCGTAGACGTCCTTGAAGGCAACGAGGTTGTCGAGGGTCTGCTGGCGGTGGCGCATATCGAGGAACAAGGGATAGGGGAAAGGCGTGCCGGTCATCTCACCGGCGTCGTTACGGTCGAAGCTGCCCCAAGCCGAGCCAGGGCTATCGGATTTGGGCGCTTGGGCCCAGGAGAAGAGACGGAGCTGCTGGACTGCGGGCACCGCCATCGACTTGAGCAGGACGTTGTTCGCGAGCGTGAAGATGGCCGTGTTCACGCCGATGCCGAGCGCTAGGGAGGCGATGGCGACGGCGGCGAAGGCGGGACTTTGGCGAAGCATGCGGACGGCGTAGCGAAGGTCGGCCGCGGATTCGTCAAAGAGGCGGAGGCCGAGGGAGGCGCGGCACTCTTCTTTACGCGATTCGATGCTGCCGAATTCGAGGTGGGCGCGGCGCTGTGCTTCGGGGCGGGGCACGCCATGGCGGACGAGGTCTTCGGTGTAGCTGTCGATGTGGAAGCGGAGTTCAGCATCCATGCTCCGTTCGGTGTGGGAGCGGTGGAGAAGGGCGCGCAGCCCGGAACGGAGGCGGGGAAACATGGCGGAGTCTCCTAGAGGTTCTAGGGAGGATCGTAACGGGGCTTTCCTAGTTTGTCAAGGAGAGCGGCGGGTTAAGAGGGCGGCTTGCTATGCTTTCGCGCATGCAAGTTCGCCGGGTGGGCGCGGGACTGGTCTTGGCGGGGATTCTGGGGAGCGTGACGCCGCTGTGCGGGCGCGTGACGCGGGTGGAGGTGACATCGCGCGTGGACGTGCTCGGCGGGAAGGCGTTCGGCAGCGCGGGGGCGTACGAACGCATCACGGGGCGGGTGTATTTCGCGGTTAAGGTGGGGAATCCGCATAACCGGCGGATTGTGGACCTGGCGAATGCCGAGACCGCGCGAGATGGGGAGGTGACGTTCTCGGCGGTTTTCCTGGCGGTGCAGGCGAAGGACGCGAGCAAGAGGAACGGGTCGCTGCTGCTCGAAGTGCCGAACCGGGGGAAGTCGCGGATTCTGGCGTTGGTGGACGGGGGCGACTGGAACGTCGAGAAGGATGCGGGGGATGGCTGGCTGCTGCGGCACGGCTTTTCGGTGGCGGCGGTGGGATGGCAGTGGGATGCGACGGGTCCAGACGTTTTGGGGCTGAGCGCGCCGGTGGCGAAGCTGCGCGGGCAGACGATCACGGGCGTGCTGCGCGGGGATTTGATGCCGTCCAAGCGGATGGAGGACATTCCGCTGGGGCACCTGATTACGGGGACGATTGGCGGGACAGAGTATGCGGTGAGCGCGCCGGATGATGCGCGTAACGTGCTGACGGTGCGGGACACGCGCGAGGGGGAACGGCGCGTGATCCCGCGAACGGAGTGGCAGTTCGCCCACCTGGTGAATGGGGAGTTGGTGGCGAGCGACCGGCACATTCACCTGGCGGGCGGCTTTCAGGCGGGGAAGATCTACGAGTATTGCTATGTCGTGAAGGATCCGGTGGTGGCGGGCTTGGGGTTCGCGGCAGTGCGGGATTTCGCTTCGTATGCCAAGCACGCGGCGGATGCGGTGACTCCGGCGAAGCGTGTGTTGGGCGAAGGGATCTCGCAGAATGGGCGGTTTCTGCGCGATCTGCTGTACGAGGGATTTAACGCGGACGAGAGCGGCGCGATGGCGCTGGACGGGGTTCTGGCGCATGTGGCGGGCGCGGGGCGTGGGAGCTTCAACTACCGATTTGCGCAGCCGTCGCGCGACGCGCAACCGACATCGTCCGTGTTCTTCCCGACGGACGTATTTCCGTTCACGGATGAGCCGGAGAAGGATCCGCAGACGGGGGAAGTGGGGGGCTTGCTGGACCAGGCGGAGCGGGAGCACGTGACGCCCAAGATCTTCCTGTCGAATACTTCGTATGAGTATTGGGGACGGGCGGCTTCACTGATTCATACGAGCGCGGATGGAAAGCGGGATGCGGCGATCTCGGGAAATGTGCGGATCTACCATTTCACGGGGCTGCAGCACTTTTCGGGACCATTTCCGCCGGCGAAGGGGACGGGGGACTTGGTGGGGACGGCGCCGGAATCACCGCTGCCGGTGCGGTATTTGTGGCGCGCGATGATCGCCAACATGGAGGCGTGGGTTCGCGGGGAGCATGCGCCGCCGGAGAGCCGTTATCCGCGGATTGACGATCGGACGCTGATTCCGCTGGCGGAGTACATGTTTCCGGCGATACCAGGCGTGCGGAAGCCACAGGACGCGAATGCCGCGTACCGTTTGGACTTCGGACCGGATTGGCGGAATGGCATTTTGAGCCGGCAGCCGCCGCTGGTAGGCGCCGCTTTCCCGGTGCTGGTGCCGCGAGTGGATGCGGACGGAAATGAGATGGACGGCGTGCGACTGCCGGAGATCACGGTTCCGCTGGCGACGTATACGGGGTGGAATTTGCGGGATGCGTCGATCGGGGCGCCGGACCAGCGGGTGGCGTTCGAGGGTTCCTACTTTCCGTTTGCGAACACGGCGGAGGAACGAAGAGCGAGTGGGGATCCGCGGCCGTCGATCGCGGAACGTTACGGGAGCCGCGAGGAATATTTGAGCCGATATGCGCGCGCGGTGGATGAATTAGTAAAGCGGCATTGGGTAGAGGAAGAAGACCGGGCGGCGCTGCTACGGCGTGGCGAGCAGGAGTGGGAGGCTGCGGCGCGGTGAGATCGCGGCTGAGCGATTCGTGTTGTATTCAGTGACGGAAATGCTTGCGATAGAGGGCCACCAAGGAAAAGCCTAGCGTGACATGGCTGATCCCCATTGAGAGACATACGGACGCGGCCAGCGACGCCCAGAAAGACAATCCGGAACGCAGTCCTCGATTGAAGCCAGTCGCCTAGGGCCATGGGAAGCCTGAAATGAAGCGATCCAATGCCCGGCCGGCACTGGGAGACAACGGGGGGTGCCGTATCGCGCGGTTCGCGTTTGGAAACGGATCGGCTAGGAGTGTGAAGAGAGACAATTCTAACGGCCGAAGCGCGCCTTTTGTCGTGCAACAGTTTTGCACTTTCGTGTATTTGTTTTAATTTCGTTGAAAATTCAGAAAAGTTGATAAAAGCGTCCTAACAAATCCTTGCAAACCCTCGTCCGGATGGTAGGATTGACCTTCGCGATGGACGTCCTCCAGGTGCGGGCCGTGATCCGCGGCGGATCCGGCACCAAGAAGACTCGATGGCACGATGTGAACTCTCCCCGGGTGGTGGAGGAGTTCCTCGCCTTAGCTTGGGCGGAGCAGGGCCGGTTCCGCGTGCGATGGGAAGAGCGGGAGCGGCGGGAAGTGAAAGCAGCTCCGAAGCGGATGAAAGCGCCGGGCGGCTGAATCCTGTACGTGCGACGCCGGTCGGGTGTCAATATAGCGAGGTGCCGATTTTCCGCGCGTCCATTCTGGCGGCCGTTCTCATTCGATTGTGCGTTGGTCAAACCACCCCGAAACCGCCGAACGACATTTACAGCGTTCCACCAGTAGATGCGCCGGAGCTGGCGCGGCGTGGGCCGCACGCGGTAGGCGTGCGAACGGAGCACGTGAACAATCCAGGGCAGGTGGATATCGTGCACTGGAACGAGATGACCGGGAAGGCTCCGCTTTATGACCGGCCGCTAACGCTCGAGATCTGGTATCCGGCGACGATTCCGGCGGGGCAGCAGGAGCGCACGAGTTACCAGGTGGCGGTGCCGTTTGGGCCGGGAGGCCCGACGCCGGGCACGAGCGAGACGATCGCGGTCGCGGGGAAGGCTCTGCGAGACGCGCCGGCGGTGGCGGGGCAGGCATTTCCACTGGTGATCGTTTCACATGGATTTCCCGGCTCGCGATATGGGTTGACGTACCTGACGGAGAATCTGGCGTCGAAAGGGTACGTGGTAGTGGCGATTGACCACACGGATTCTCTCATCGGCGCGCCGCGCAGCTTTCAGAGCACGCTGTTAAACCGTTCGCGCGACCAATTGTTCACGCTGCACTGGGTGGAGCGGATGGCAGCGCAGCCGGACCATTTTCTGCATGGCATGGTGGATACGTCGCGCGCGGCGGTGGTGGGGTACTCGATGGGCGGGTTTGGGGCGCTGGCGAGCGCGGGTGCGGGTTACAGCGAGCAATCGACTGCGGCGCACTTTGTGCCGGGCGGTTACTTCGGTCAGTTGATCGCGGAGCGCCGGAAGGAAGCGCAATCGGTTCCCTCGAACCTGAAGGCAATCGTGGCCATTGCGCCCTGGGGGAAGCAGCCGCCGTACAAGAGTTGGGACGCCGACGGGCTTGCCGGGATTCGCATTCCGTCGCTGTTCATCGCGGGGGATCAGGACGATGTCGCGGGCTTCACGCTGGGGATCGAGCCGGCGTTCCGGGAGGCGGTGAACTCCGACCGCTGCATGCTGGTTTACGAGAATGCGAGTCATAACGTGGGTGGGAATCCGCCGCCGCCCGAGGCGCTGGGGAACTTCACTACGCGCGAGTATTATGACGAGCCGGTGTGGCGGAAGGATCGCATCACGGCCATTAACCAGCATTTCGTAACGGCGTTCCTGGACCTGTATTTGAAGGGCGATGAGAGCAAGCGATCGTATCTGCATCTCGCGATCGAGAAGTCCAACGACGGAAAGTGGGCGGGTCCGCAGGATGAGTCGGCGGCCGGCGCGTATAGCGACGGGAAGAATTACTGGAAGGGTTTTCAACGGCGCTGGGCGATGGGGATGGAGATGCGGTGCGCGAACGGAATGACTAGCGGATCATCTCGGTGATCACAGCTCGTCCGCGGAGGTCTGCAGAGCGCTGGGATTGGCAGATCGTTGGGGCGAAGGTAAACCCGTAATTAAGCCACCTTTGGCGAAGCTCCGCGTAAGCGACTCGTAGGAGATTATCTGCTCGCCGAAGCTGAAGCGTCAATGCTGCGATAAGTGCTCGTGGGTGGCGCCGGCCAGCGCGGCCGGGCATGGGAAATACATCCGTGGCCTTCCGTATAGCGCCGGGAAAGACTTACAACGGTACGGGCGGCGCGATTGACGGATCATCTCGGTGACCGCTGCCCGTCCGGCGGACGGGACATAGGCGCTGGGACCGGCAGATCGCTCAGACCAATTACGCAACTTTGGTGGAAGCTCAGCGTGCGCGAGTCGTGGGAGATCATCTGCTCGCCGAAGCTGAAGTGCCACGGCTTCGATAGCTGCTCGTCGGTTGCGTCGGCGAGTGCGGCCCGGCGGCGAAGATCCATTCCATCGTCTTCCCATGCGGTGCGCGGACGGCGCGACTAGCGGATCACTTCGGTGACCGCTGCTCGTCCGCGGGCGGTCCGTAGAGCGCCGGGATTGGCAGATCGTTGAAAAGTAGACCCGGATTGCGCCACCTCTTGAGAGTATGGGATTGAAGAATTATCTTCCGTAAGCTCCGCGTGCGCGAGTCGTGGGAGATCATCTGCTCGGCGAAATTGAAGCGCCAAGGCTGCGATAAGTGGTTGTCAGTTACGCCGGCGCATCACGTTCACCGCTTGCGGGGTGAGGTCGGGAAACTTGCCCACATCCACGGAAAGGATCGAGCCCAAGCGCGGCGGGGCATCGAAGATCCATCCCGTGGTCTTCCGTATAGCACCGGAAAGACTTACCGAGAAGAATTACAACGATGCACGGACGGTGCGCTTAGCGGATCGCTTCAGTGACCACTGCTCGTCCGCGGACGGTCCATAGGCGCTGGGACCGGCAGATCCTTCACCCGAATATAGCCCAAATTGCGCCATGTGGTGGACGTATGGTTGAAGTACATTTACGGAAGCTCCGCGTGCGCGAGTCGTGGGAGATCATCTGTTCGCCGAAGCTGAAGCGCCAAGGCTGCGATAGCTGCTCGTCGGGTGCGTCGGCGAGTGCGGTTCGGCATCGGACATCCATCCTTGGTCTTCCGCATAGCACTGGGAAGACTTACAACAGTGCGCGGACGGTCCGTAGAGTGCCGGTACCGGTAGGTTGTTGAGCCGATGGTAGACCCCCAATTGCGCCACGTGGTGGACCATATGGTTGAAGTAAATTTGCCGGAAGCTCCGCGTGCGCGAGTCGTGGGAGATCATCTGCTCGCCGAAGCTGAAGCGCCAAGGCTGCGATAGCTGCTCGTCGGGTGCGTCGGCGAGTGCGGTTCGGCATCGGACATCCATCCTTGGTCTTCCGCATAGCACTGGGAAGACTTACAACAGTGCGCGGACGGTCCGTAGAGCGCCGGTACCGGTAGGTCGTTGAGCCGAAGGTAGACCCCCAATTGCGCCACGTGGTGGACCATATGGTTGAAGTACCTTTGCCGGAAGCTCCGCGTGCGCGAGTCGTGGGAGATCATCGTCTCGCCGAAGCTGAAGCGCCAAGGCTGCGATAGCTGCTCGTCGGGTGCGTCGGCGAGTGCGGTTCGGGATCGGACATCCATCCTTGGTCTTCCGGATAGCACTGGGAAGACTTACAACAGTGCGCGGACGGCGCGACTAGCGGATCACTTCGGTGACCACTGCTCGTCCGCGGACGGTCCGTAGAGCGCCGGCACCGGTAGGTCGTTGAGCCGAAGGTAGACCCCCAATTGCGCCACGTGGTGGACCATATGGTTGAAGTACATTTGCCGGAAGCTCCGCGTGCGCGAGTCGTGGGAGATCATCTGCTCGCCGAAGCTGAAGCGCCAGGGTCGTGATAAGTGCTCGTCGGTGGCAGCCGCCAGCGCGGCCCGGCATCGCGCGGCGCTTTCGTCCAGGTGCTTCAGACAAGCCTCTCGGGTCGTGAACGCGAGTGGCACGTGCGGATGTTTCGGGGCGGCGAGGTCCATCCCGTCGTCTTCGATGATGTAGCTGCCGAACAACGAAATGGTGGCGCAGTGCATGGCCAGTTTCCCGAGCGGCATCGACTTGGGATGGGGCTGGTAATCCGGAATGTCTTCAGGAACCCTCTCGAGGGTGCGACGTGTATTCGCGATCTCGGTATCAAAATCCTCAAGCAAAACACTGGCGACAGACAAAGGGAACCTCTCTGATTGATGGGGTTTTTCCTAAGGATATTAGAACCTGAGCGGACATGGGTCCGGCTGCCGCGCCGGACGCGATAGAATCTCCGCGTGACTCGACGTGATTTCTTACCCGCCGCGGCGGGATTGTGGGCGGCGGCGGCCGACGCGCAGACCGGACCGGGCAAGGAGCCCGCCGCGTTTGCGTTGAAGCCGACGCGAGGGCGCATCAAGCAATCGGTGTGCGGCAGCGTGTTTCCGCGCGGGATGGCGTTCGAGGAACAGTGCCGAACGTTAGCCGAAATGGGATTCCAGGGCTACGATCTGCAGGCCCCGGAGCGGTTTCCGATTCTGAAGAAGTATGGCCTGGTGCCGACCATGACCACGGGCGGCGGGGGAACTTTGCCGAGCGCGTTGAATCAGAAGGAGAACCACGAGGCCATCGAGAAGGCGATGCGAGCCACGCTCGACAAGTGCGCCGAGGCGGGCTCGCCGAATCTGATCACCTTCTCCGGGAATCGCCGCGGGTTGAGCGACGAGGAGGGGATGGACCGCTGCGTCGAGTTCCTGAATAAGGTCAAAGCGCAGGCGGAGGACCGGAATGTCAACATCTGCATGGAACTGCTGAACAGCCGCGTGGATCACAAGGACTACCAGAACGACCATGTGGATTGGGGCGTGGAGGTGTGCAAGCGAGTGAACTCGCCGCGGGTCAAGCTATTGTTCGACATCTATCACATGCAGATCATGGACGGCGATATCACGCGGCGCGTGCGGGACAACATCCAGTGGATCGGGCATTTCCACACGGGCGGCGTGCCCGGGCGGCATGAGATCGACAACGATTCACAGGAGTTGAATTACCGGTTTGTGGCGAAGGCGATCGCGGACCTGGGGTTCAACGGGTTCATCGCGCACGAATACTCTCCGGCGCGCGATCCGCTCACGTCGCTCAAAGAGGCGCGGGATATCTTCACGGTTTAGGGATCGGGTCTGGGGCGCTCGAGGAGAACGATTCGCAGTATTCGAACTAGGGGATTGGTGGCTCGGATGAACGCGGAATTGTGGTTTAAAGCGCGTGAATGCTCTCCGGCGCGCGCGATCCGCTCCCGTCGGTCAAAGAGGCGCGGGGTATCTGTGCGGTCTAGAGCGAGTTTTGCACGTTCGACGAGGCCGATCCGAAACTTTATGCGGGTGAGCAGCCATGCGATTGGAGCGTTTGACGATCAGGGCTTTGCGCTGTTTGAACGCGCCACTGGGGCTTCGATTGGTCAACTTCGTAGCAGAGATGATGGAGTCGACGCCCTTCGCGAGAAAAGCGTGGACGGGCGCATCGGGCTGTTCGCAGGAGTGAACTACCGGTTTGTGCCGAAGGTAATCGCGGACCTGGAGTTCAACGGGTTCATCGCGCACGGTTCTCCGGCGCGCGATCCGCTTCGCAGAATTCGAATTGGGGGATTGGTGGCTCGGATGAACGCGGACTTGGGGTCTAGCGCGAGTGAGTACTCGCCAGCGCGCGGATCCGCTCACGTGCCTCAAACAGCACGAGGGTATCTGTTACGGTCTAGGGCGAGTTTTGCACGTTCGAGAAGTTCGATCAGAAACTTTTTGCGGGTGAGGAGCCACGCGATTGGAGCGTTTGACGATCAGGGCTTTGCGCTGTTTGAACGCGGCCACTGGGGCTTCGATTTCGTCAACCTCGTAGCAGAGATGATGGAGTCGACGCCCTTCGCAAGAAAAGCGTGGACGGGCGCATCGGGCTGTTCGCAGGACTTGAATTACCGGTTTGTGGCGAAGGCGATCGCGGACCTGGGGTTCAACGGGTTCATCGCGCACGGTCCGCTCACGTCGCTCAAAGAGGCGCGGAATATTTTACTGTCTAGGAGGCAGGCTTGCTGCGTTCGAAGAGCTCGATCAGGAGCTTTTCGCGGGTGAGCAGCAGGCGATGGAACGCCCGTCGAAAACGACGCCCGACTTGGGGCGCTTGACGATACCGATTCGCAGGATTCGATTTTGGGGATTGGTGGCTCGGACGAACGAGGAATTGGGGTTTAACGCGCGTGAATGCTCGCCGGCGCGCGATCCGCTCCCGTCGCTCAAAGAGGCGCGGGGTATCTGCGCGGTCTAGGGGAGTTTTGCACGTTCGAGGAGTCCGATTCAAAAGCTTTTTGCGGGCCGAGGAGCCATGCAGTTGGAGCGCTCGACGATCAGGGCTTTGCGCTGTTTAAAGGCAGTCAATTGGGCTTCGATGTCGTCAACCTCGTAGCAGAGATGATGGAGTCCACCGCCCTTCGGGAGAAAAGCGTGGACGGGCGCATCGGGCTGTTCGCAGGAGTTGAACTACCGGTTTTGTGCCGCGACGGCCGACTTGGGGCGCTTGACGATACCGATTCGCAGGATTCGATTTTGGGGATTGGTGGCTCGGACGAACGCGGAATTGGGGTTTAACGCGCGTGAATGCTCGCCGGCGCGCGCTCCGCTCCCGTCGGTCAAAGAAGCGCGGGGTATCTGTGCGGTCTAGGGGCGGGTTTTGCACGTTCGAGCAGTCCGCTCCGAAACTTTATGCGGGCGAGGAGCCATTCAATTGGAGCGTTTGACGATCAGGGCTTTGCGCTGTTTAAAGGCAGTCAATTGGGCTTCGATGTCGTCAACCTCGTAGCAGAGATGATGGAGTCCACCGCCCTTCGGGAGAAAAGCGTGGACGGGCGCATCGGGCTGTTCGCAGGAGTTGAACTACCGGTTTGTGCCGCGACGGCCGACTTGGGGCGCTTGACGATACCGATTCGCAGGATTCGATTTTGGGGATTGGTGGCTCGGACGAACGCGGAATTGGGGTTTAACGCGCGTGAATGCTCGCCGGCGCGCGATCCGCTCCCGTCGCTCAAAGAGGCGCGGGGTTCTGCGCGGTCTAGGGGAGTTTTGCACGTTCGAGAAGTTCGATTCAAAAGCTTTTTGCGGGCCGAGGAGCCATGCACTTGGAGCGTTTGACGATCAGGGCTTTGCGCTGTTTAAAGGCAGTCAATTGGGCTTCGATGTCGTCCACCTCGTAGTAGAGACGATGGAGTCGACGCCCTTCGCGAGAAGCGTAGACGGGCGCATCGGGCTGTTCGCAGGAGTTGAATTACCGGTTTGTGGCGAAGGCGATCGCGGACCTGGGGTTCAACGGGTTCATCGCGCGCGGTTCTCCGGCGCGCGATCCGCTCACGTTGCTCAAAGAGGCGCGGAATATTTTTACTGTCTAGGAGGCAGGTTTGCTGCGTTCGAAGAGCTCGATCAGGAGCTTTTCGCGGGTGAGCAGCAGACGATGGAACGCCCGTCGAAAACGACGGCCGACTTGGGGCGCTTGACGATACCGATTAGCAGGATTCGATTTTGGGGATTGGTGGCTCGGATGAACGCGGAATTGGGGTCTAGCGCGAGTGAGTACTCGCCAGCGCGCGATCCGCTTCCGTCGGTCAAAGAGGCGCGGGGTACGGTCTAGGGCGAGTTTTATGCACGTTCGAGGAGTCCGATCCGAAACTTTATGCGGGTGAGGAGCTATGCGATCGGAGCGTTTGACGATCACGGCTTGAGGTGTTTGAACGCGGTCATTCGGGCTTCGATGCCGTCAACTCGTAGCAGAGATGATGGAGTCCACCGCCCTTCGGGAGAAAAGCGTGGACGGGCGCATCGGGCTGTTCGCAGGAGTTGCACTACCGGTCCGGCGCGGATCCGCTCACCTCGCGCAAAGAGCTCGGATTCCTTACGGCCTAAGGAGCGAGCTTAACGCGCTCGAGGAGCTCGATGAGGAGCTTTTCGCGGGTGAGCAGCCAGGCGATCGGACGTCCATCGAAGGCGACGGCGGGCTTGGGACGCTTGACGATCAGAGCCTTGCGCTGTTTGAAGGCGGCCAATTGGGCTTCGATGTCGTCGACTTCGTAGCAGAGATGATGGAGTCCCCCGCCCTTCGCGAGAAAGGCGTGAACGGGCGCGTCGGGGCCGTTTGGCTCGACCAGTTCGATCTGCGGATCGCCTTCCCGGGTTTGGAGGAAGGCCACTTTGACGCGCTGGTTGGGATCTGCAAAGATCTGCCCGTCCCACGTTGCGCCGAGCGAATCCGCGAACCCTTGAATGGCCGGCGCGATGGCGGCCACCACGTAGCCGGCGTGATGCAAGGTTATACGCGACCCGGCGGCGTCGGACATCAGGCTGCGGCGAGAACGCCTTCGAGGTAGCCGAGGATCTTGGGGAACGAGTCGAGATCGGCGAGTTGATCCAGATCCATCTGGATCTGAAACTCGTCTTCGATTACGTTCACCAGCGTGATGGCGGCGATCGAATCCCACGCGGCGTTCGATTCCTGAGTGGCGGTGGGGATCTCCGCTTCCGGCATATCCGGGAATACGGTTTGAAAGCAGGTAATGAGGCGTGCCTTGGTATCGTCCATCGTTTCGTCTTTTCGCGAGTAGCGGTTCCTTCCAATTATCGACGTTTCCCGAGAGAAGAATAGAGGCGATTTCCACTGAATTTCCGTGGGACTTGCTACGATCAACACGTCTGCGGGGAGCGATTTGATTCGGGATTTTGTTTTGAAGGTCAAGAGGGGTGAAACGCCGTTTTACCGAACGCTGGGAAACGCTGCGCGTTCGGTCCGGTCGAGCACTTTGCCACTGCCACGCTTTCTTCATCCGCTGCTCAACGGGCTCTTCCACGCGCACTCGAGCATTGCGACGGCGCTGCGCTGGTTGATCAGCTACTTCTATTATGAGCCGCTGTTTCGGGGACGGTGCACTTCAGTAGGCGAACGCTTCCGGCTGTTTCGTCTGCCGTTTGTGGTAGGGCACGCGCAGATTCATATCGGAAACGATGTGAATTTCTTCGGAAAAGTGGATATTTTTAGCGGGAGGATGTTCGACAATCCGACGCTGATTCTGAAGGATCGCGTGGACATCGGCCACAACGTAGTGTTCGTAGTGAACAAGGAGATCATCATCGAAGAGGACGTCAACGTGGCATCGGGCGTCCGGTTCATGGACTCCGACGCGCATCCGCGAGACGCTACGGAGCGGATCGCCGATTTGCCGCCGCGGCCGGAGGAGATCAAGCCGGTGCGCATTGGACGGTATGCGTGGATTGGGCAGAATTCGTTCATCTTGAAGGGCGTGACGATCGGGGAAGGCGCGGTAATCGGGGTGAACAGCGTGGTGGTGACGGACATTCCGGCCTATTCGGTGGCGATGGGCAACCCCGCGCGGGTCGTAGTAAAGAACGCGGGGAAACCGGTAGGTTCCGTCGAGACAACGGCCGCAACTGTGACGCAACCGAGCCAGTCGCCGGTAAGCGAGTAGGCGAGCGCGAGGGCGCTCAATTACGGAGACCGTTCAGTAGCCGTTTGAGGGAGCGCCGGCACAAGGCGCGGAATTCGTCCTCTGAAAGCGCGAAGCGTCCGGCGCGGTAAAGCGTCACGTAGCCGTGTACATGGGCCCAGATCTCCAGGGCAACTTCCCAGACATCCTCGTTTCTTAATGTGCCCGCTCGCATTCCTTCGGCGACGGCGTCCGCGAGCGGATTGAGGATGGGCAATTTGCGCGCCTGGAAATCTTCCGGGAAGCGCAGCGCATCCGGGCCGGCTTCCGAGAAGACGTAGTCGAAGACCCGCGGGCGGGAGAGCGCGTAGTCGAGGTAGCCATCCATCCAATCGGTCAGGATCGCCTTGGTTTTGGCTGCGGCACCGGTTTGCTTGCGGCGCGTGTCGATGCAGGACTGCAGACGGGCGACCTCCTGCGTGGTGATGGCTTCAAGGAGAGCGGCGCGGGTGGGGTAGTGGTTATAGATCGCCATGGGGGTGATGCCGACGGATTTGGCAACGCGGCGCATGGCGACGGCTTCCGATCCTTCCGCTTCGAGCAGATGGAGGGCGGCTTCAGCGATTCTCCCGGCGGTGGTCATATATACACTGTACATCTTTTACCTATACAGCGTATATCTGGGCTGGATATAGGACGTTTCGGCTGCGGCTGAACCGTTGCTACGCTGGGGCCATGCGGAAAATTGCGGCATTTGTGCTGGCAGCGATGGCGTGGGCTCAGCCGGTAGCGGCGCAGGGACACCGGCCGAAGCTGGTGGTGGTGATCGTGATCGACCAGTTTCGCTACGACTATCTTCTGCGGTTCCGCAGCGAGTATACGGGCGGGCTGGCGACACTGATGCGCAATGGCGCGGTGTTCACTAACGCCCGGTATCCGCAGTTCCCGACGTTTACGGCGGTGGGGCATAGCATCATGCTGAGCGGCGCGACGCCATCGACGAGCGGGATCATTGCGAACTCATGGTATTCGCGGGACGAGAAGCGGATGGTGACGAGTGTTTGTGACGACGAGGCGCAGATCGTGGGACGGGAGACTCCCGCGATTCCGGTGAAACCTGGAGCGGATTGCACGGATGCGAGCCCGGCGTCGCCGCGCAGAATGCTGGTGGACACGGTGGGCGACGAGCTACGGATGGCCAATGAGAACTCCCGGGTGGTTGGGATTTCATTGAAGCCGAGGAGCGCGATCCTGCCGGCGGGTCACATGGCGAACGGGGCGTACTGGTTCGACGAGTCCGGCGTCTTCGTGACGAGCAGCTTCTATATGAAGCAACTGCCCAAGTGGGCGAGCGACTTCAATCACGAGGCACCGACCAAGCAGTATGAAGGCAAGGAGTGGATGGGGACTAAGTTCGGGAGCGGGCCGCAGCTGTATCGGGCGATTCCGGCGAGCCCGTGGGGCAACGAACTGGTGGAGAACTTCGCCGAGGCGGCGGTGGACGGGGAGCAGTTGGGGAAGCACGAGTCACCCGATCTGATCACGATCAGCTTCTCGTCGAACGACTACGTGGGTCATCGATATGGCCCCGACGATCCGCACGTGAAGGACATGGCGATTCGGACAGACCATTCGATCGATCGCTTCCTTCACTTCCTGGCGGCGCGGGGATTAGGGTTGGCCGACATTCTGGTGACGCTCTCGGCGGATCACGGAGTCGCGCCGGTTCCCGAGAAGAGCGTGGAGCGAAGGATGCCGGGGGGACGCACCTCGGAGAAGCCGATAGTGCAGGCGGTTAAGGATGCGTTGGCGGCGCGGTATGGAGCGGGCGATTGGGTGGTGGACGCGCCGACCGAGAATGCGATCTATCTGAACCAGGAGCTGATCCGGTCGAAGAACCTCGACCGGGCGGAGGTGGATCGGGTGGCGGCGGAGGCGCTGACCGCGCGTCCTCATGTCTACCGGGCATTTACGCGGGAGCAGATGATCAACGGATGGACGCCCAACCGGATCTCGCAGGCGATGGCGAACGGGTTCTTCGCGCAGAGGAGTGGAGACGTGTTCTACCTACTGGACCCGT
Organism: Bryobacterales bacterium; assembly: GCA_963738525.1. Classification (GTDB taxonomy): domain Bacteria; phylum Acidobacteriota; class Terriglobia; order Bryobacterales; family Bryobacteraceae; genus Bog-113. The sequence goes on along the minus strand of CAVTXC010000006.1, from coordinate 406,693 downwards.
ACTGGCTCGGGTCGGCGCCAGGGACGACTTCGGGGACAACACATGGGACGCCGTTCAACTACGACGCGCAGGTGCCGCTGATTCTGATGGGTGCGGGGATTCGGCCCGGGCACTACCACGCGAACGTGTGGGTGACCGATCTGGCGCCGACAGTTTCCACCCTTTTGGGACTTTCGATGCCCTCGGGAGCGGAAGGGCGCACTCTGTCGGAGGCGTTCAGCGACAATTGAGGTATGCACATACGTCCACTACACGACAGAGTTGTCATCAGGCGCCTGGAAGCGACCGAGACCAAGCAGGGCAGCATCATCATTCCGGATAGCGCCAAAGAGAAGCCGCAACAAGGGGAAGTGGTCGCGGTTGGCTCCGGGAAGCGCAATGAAAAGGGCGAGCGCATTTCGCCGGAAGTGAAGCCGGGCGACCGGATCCTGTTCGGGAAGTATTCGGGTTCGGAAGTGAAGACGGGCGGAGAAGACTGGGTGATTTTCCGGGAGGACGAGATCCTGGCGGTGCTCGATTAGCGCGCTGGGCGGTTGCGGGACGCGTGATAATCTCAAGGGACCAATAGCTCGAGGAGTGTCAATCAGCATGTTTTCAACGTGGGCCGCACGCGTCGGCCTGTATTCGCTTGCCTTTGTGGGCCTTGTCGGATTGAGTGCCGGGACGGCCGCCGCGCAGTCGAAGGTAGGCGTGGTCGATATGCGCCGAGCCATCTTGGAATCGGCGGAGATCAAGAAGGCGTCCGCGGACCTGGAGGCGAAGTATAAGCCTCGCCAGGAAGAGGGCGTCCGGCTGCAGAAGCAGCTGCAGGACATCCAGGCGCAGATTCAGAGCGGCCAGAGCAAGTTGGGGCAGGCTCAGCTCGCGGATCTGCAAGCGCAGGGGCAGCGGCGGCAGCGCGAACTGCAGCGGCTGTCGGATGATCTGCAGGCCGATGTGGAGCGCGACCGTAATGAAGTGTTACAGCGGGCGCAGACCAATATGAGTTCAAGTGGTGAAGAAGCTGGCGGAAGATAAGGGTTTAGACGTTGTGGTGGATAGCGCCAACACGGTGTATTTCAAGGCGCCTCTCGACGTAACGCCTGACGCGATCACCGCGTACAACGCGGCGCATCCGGCGAAGTAGGGCGAGAGCGCCGGGAAGCGAGATTCGCATGTCCGGTTATCTCGAAGAGTATGGTGCGGGTGAGGAGCAGCGGGAAAACCTCATCCGCAATTCGATCATCATTGCTGTTGTTGTGATCGCGGTTACGGCGGTCGCCTACTACCTGTTCCGTCCCTTCCACCAGGTGCGCGTGACCAAGCACTTCCTTGGTCTGGTCAAGGCCAAGGATTACCCGGCGGCCTATGCGGATTGGGGATGCACGACGGATAACCCCTGCAAGGAGTATGCGTACTCGAAGTTCCTGGAAGATTGGGGACCGAAGAGCCCGAGCGACACGCACCCGTTCTCAAAGTCACGGACGCGGAGAACTGCGGGACGGGCGTGATTCTGAGCGTGGATGTGAGCCCCGGCAACGAGCAGAAGCTCTATGTGGAGAAAGGGAACGATGCGCTGAGCTACTCTCCGGTGCCGCATTGTCCGGGTAAGTCTGCCGTGGGCAATCATGTTTCATCGCACCTGGGGCGTTTGCGCGCGGTCTATTTCTGAGGCGCACTTCGCATACACTGAGGTGAGAACTGAGTTCGCCAAAGACAGAGCGGCCACAGCGACAGCAGCCGGGGGGTCCACCACCTCGACCGGCGCGGGCTTGAAGGCGTCATCGCCGGCGAATCCGAGATCTGTTACATCGACGGCTACGAGGGCATTCTCAGTTATCGGGGTTACAACGTCCATACTCTGGCGGAGCACGCCACCTTCGAGGAAGTCATCTACCTGCTGTGGCATGGGCAAGCTGCCCACCGCAGCCGAACTAGCCGAGCTGAAGAAGGAAGCTGTCTACGAAGTGGCGCGATCCCGCCGCAGGTGATCGAATTTCTGCGGTCGAACCACGAAGGCTCTGCCGATGGACTGCTGCGCACCGCGGTATCCATGTTGAGCCTGTACGATCCGCAGGCGCGCGATATGTCGACCCGAGGCGAACAGCGCGAAAGCGATGCGGCTGATGGCGCAGACATCTTCGCTCGTAGCGGGCTTCGACCGGCTGCGGAACGGCAAGGAGTGATCCTGGCCGATCCGTCGCTGAGCTTCGCGGCGAACTTCCTGTACATGCTGACGGGCAAGAAGCCCGACGAGGTGATGGAGCAGGCGTTCGATGTGGCGCTGATCCTGCATGCCGATCATGAGTTGAACGCTTCCACGTTCGCCGCGCGCGTGACGGCGGCTACGCTCTCCGATATCTATTCGGCGGTCACGTCGGCGATCGGCGCGCTGAAGGGACCGCTGCACGGCGGCGCGAACGAGGATGTGATCCGGATGCTGCTGCAGGTGGCGGATCCGGAGAAGGCCGTGGAGCGCGTGCGCGAAGATGCTGAAGAACAAGGTCAAGATCCCGGGCTTTGGACATCGCGTGTACCGGACGGAAGATCCGCGCGCGACGCATCTGCGGGTGCTGTCGGAGGAGCTTGGCAAGCGCACGGGGCAGGAGAAGCTCTACCTGATGTCCAAGCGGGTGGAGGAGACGATCAAGGCCGAGAAGAAGCTGAACGCGAACGTGGACTTCTACTCGGCGACCACCTACTACTCGCTGGGCATTCCGATCGATCTGTTCACGCCGATCTTCGCCGTGAGCCGGATGTCGGGATGGACGGCGCATGTGCTCGAGCAGTACCGGAACAACCGGCTGATCCGGCCGCGCGCGGAGTACAAAGGCAACGCGGACGGCATGCGCTGGGTTCCGCTCGCGGAACGTAATAGCGCACGCTATGCAGGAACGCGACTACTTCGTCGAATCGAACACCACCAAGCCAGCCAGCTTGAACTGCCCGTATTGCCGATCGGTCGAGACGTACGAGTTGAAGTGGCTGCTGCGGAAGAAGAAGGACCGGCTGCCTCCCGGCGGGGATGAGCGAGACCGGGCCAAGTTCGCCAAGTCCCAGAGCTACATGCTGCTGATGGACGACAAGGTGGCGTGCAAGAACGTCCGCTGCCGGAAACCGTTCGAGATCTCCGGCGTGAAGACGATCGCGTTCCTGTAGGGCCCTTCCATGAAAGCGGTTTGCCTACTGAGCGGCGGGCTCGATTCTGCGACGTGCCTGGCGTTCGCCAAGCGGCAGGGGTTTGAGTGTATGCGCTTTCGTTCGACTACGGGCAGCGGCATCGGGTGGAGCTGGAGGCAGCGGCGCGCGTGGCAGAGGCGGTGGGAGTGGCGCGACCACCGGACGGCCAAGCTCGATCTGCGGGTGTTCGGCGGGTCGGCTCTGACCGACGACATCGACGTGCCGAAGGGCCGACGGTCGAGCAGATGGCGACGGGGATCCCCATCACCTACGTGCCGGCGCGCAACACGATTTTTCTTTCCTTTGCGCTGGCGTGGGCGGAAGTGCTGGAGGCGACGGACATCTTCATCGGCGTGAATGCGCTCGATTACTCCGGGTATCCGGATTGCCGTCCGGAGTTCATTGCAGCCTTCGAGCGGATGGCGAATCTGGCGACGAAGGCGGGCGTCGAGGGCCGGACGCGACTCACGATCCACACGCCGCTGATGGAGCTTTCGAAGGCGGAGATCGTGCGGCTGGCGCAGCGAGCTGGGCGTGGATCTGGGCCTGACGCATAGCTGCTACGATCCCGGACGCGACGGGCCGGCCCTGCGGGCGTGCGATTCGTGCCTGCTGCGCGCCGAAGGGCTTCGCGAGGCCGGCGTGCCGCGATCCGTGTCTGGCAGGATGAGGATCTCGGAGATCTTCTATTCGGTGCAGGGCGAGGGCTCGCTGGTGGGCGCGCCGTCGGTGTTCGTGCGCACCAGCGGCTGCAATCTGCGCTGCTCCTGGTGCGATACGCCGTATACGTCGTGGCATCCGGAAGGCGACGAGATCGCGTCTCGAAGCAGTTGGTCCGCGAGCGTGCGGAGTTCGGCGCGCTCGGCATGTGGTGATGACGGGCGGCGAGCCGATGATCGCGCCGGAGGTGGCAGCACTCGACGCGGGATCTGCGGACGCGGGACTGCACATCACGATCGAGACGGCCGGCACGGTGTTCCATGAACTGGAATGCGACCTGATGAGCATCAGCCCGAAGCTCAGCAACTCGACTCCGGAGGGTCCGTTTCGGGCGCAGCACGAGCGGCTGCGATACCAGCCGGAGGTGCTTCGCAAGCTGATGGGCGGTACGACTACCAGCTGAAGTTCGTGGTTGCGGGGCCAGAGGATCTCGAGGAGATACAGGAGCTGCTGGCGGCGATCGGAGCGCCCTGCGGCGGAACGTGATGCTGATGCCGGAGGGCCTCGATGCGGTTTGCGCGAGCGCGGGCTCTGGATCGCGGAGATCTGCAAGCAGCACGGCTTCCGGTTCAGCCCGCGGCTGCATGTGGATCTGTGGGGCGACCGGCGCGGGATTTGAGGCCTTAGCGGCGGCCTCCTTCGAGGGGCAGCACTTCGGGCGTGTCGTCGCGGAACGTTTCGGGATTGCGCAACTTGCCGATGAGGTAGTCGCGATTCATGCGGGCGATCACTTCGAGTCTTGATCTCCTTGGGGCAGACGGCTTCGCATTCGCCGATGTTGGTGCAGCTGCCGAAGCCTTCGGTTGGTCTGGGTCGACCATGCGATTGGCGCGCGCGTAGCGCTCGGGCTGGCCTTGCGGCAGCAGGCCCAGGTGGGTGATCTTGGCGCCGGTGAACAGAGCCGCCGACGCGTTGGGGCAGGCGGCGACGCAGGCGCCGCAGCCGATGCAGGCGGCGGCGTCCATGGCGCGGTCCGCGATGCTCTTTGGGGATCAGGATCGCGTTGCCGTCGGGAGCGCTGCCGGTGCCGACGGAGATGTAGCCGCCGGACGCGATGATGCGGTCGAAGGCGCGGCGGTCGACCACCAGATCCTTCATCACCGGGAAGGCGCGCGGCGCGCCAGGGCTCGAGGATAGAGCTCGTCGCCGTCCTTGAAATGGCGCATGTGCAGCTGGCAGACGGTGGTGCCGCGCTGCGGGCCGTGGGCGACGCCGTTGATCATGAAGCCGCAGGAGCCGCAGATGCCTTCGCGGCAATCGTGCTCGAACGCGATCGGGCTCCTCGCCCTTGGCGATCAGGCTCTTCGTTGACCACGTCGAGCATCTCGAGGAACGACATGTCGGGATTGACGTCGTGCGCCTCGTAGCGCACCATGCGGCCCTTGTCCGCTGGCGTTCTTCTGCCGCCAGACGTGCAGTGTGAGGTTCATCGCAGGTTCCTATTTGTAGCTCCGCTGGCTCGGGTGGACGTATTCGAACTCGAGCGGCTCTTTGTTGAGAGTCGGCGCGCGAGCCGGCGCCGGTCATACTCCCAGGCGGCGACGTAGGAGTAATGCTCGTCGTCGCGCAGGGCTTCGCCGTCCTCGGTCTGGTATTCTTCGCGGAAATGGCCGCCGCAGCTTTCGTTGCGCTCGAGCGCGTCGATGCACATCAGCTCGCCGAGTTCCAAGAAGTCGGCCACGCGGCCGGCGCTTTCGAGCTACTGGTTGAGGTCCTCGCGCAGAGCCGGGGACGTTCACGTTGCGCCAGAACTCCTCGCGCAGCTCGCGGATCTTGCCGATGGCGGTTTGCAGGCCGTCGGCGGTGCGGGACATGCCGCAGTAGTCCCACATGATCTTGCCGAGCTCGCGATGGAAGGAGGCCACGGTGCGCTTGCCCTTGATGGCGAGCAGGCGTTCGGCATGCGATGTTGACGTCGTGCTCCGGCCTCGAGAACTTCGGGGCGCGGAGGCGTCGACTTTCTCGAGCTTGGTGGTGGCGAGGTAATCGCCGATGGTGTAGGGAATGACGAAGTAGCCGTCGGACAGCCCCTGCATGAGGGCGCTGGCGCCGAGGCGGTTGGCGCCGTGATCGGAGAAGTTCGCTTCGCCGAGCACGAACAGGCCGGGGATGGTGCTCATCAGGTTGTAATCGACCCAGAGGCCGCCCATGGTGTAGTGGATGGCCGGGTAGATGCGCATCGGGCCCTTGTAGGGATCTTCGCCGGTGATGCGCTCGTACATGTCGAACAGGTTGCCGTAGCGCTCGTCGATGACGTGTGCTCGCCGAGGCGCTTGATGGCGTCGGCGAAATCGAGATAGACGCCGAGGCCGGTTTCGCCGACGCCGCGGCCTTCGTCGCAGACCGCTTTGGCGTTGCGCGAGGCGACGTCGCGCGGGACGAGGTTGCCGAAGCTGGGGTAGCGGCGCTCCAGGTAATAGTCGCGCTCGGCTTCGGGAATCTGGCTCGGGCGAGCGCTTGTCGCCCGTCTTCTTGGGCACCCAGATGCGGCCGTCGTTGCGCAGCGATTCGCACATGAGGGTGAGCTTGGACTGATAGTCGCCCGAGACCGGAATGCAGGTGGGGTGGATCTGGGTGAAGCAGGGGTTGGCGAACAGCGCGCCGCGCTTGTGGGCGCGCCAGATGGCGGTGGCAGTTGGAGCCCTTGGCGTTGGTCGAAAGATAGAAGACGTTGCCGTAGCCGCCGGTGGCGAGGACGACGGCGTCGGCCACGTGGGTTTCGATCTTGCCGGTGACCAGGTTGCGGGTGACGATGCCGCGGGCGTTGCCATCGACGACGATCAGGTCGAGCATCTCGGTGCGCGGGTACATCGTGACGCGGCCGGCGTGCGACCTGGCGTTCGAGCGCCTGGTAAGCGCCGAGGAGCAGCTGCTGGCCGGTCTGGCCGCGGGCGTAAAAGGTGCGCGAAACCTGCGCGCCGCCGAAGGAGCGGTTGGCGAGCAGGCCGCCGTATTCGCGGGCGAAGGGCACGCCCTGGGCGACGCACTGGTCGATGATGTTGACGCTGATCTGCGGCGAGGCGATAGACGTTGGCTTCGCGGGCGCGGAAGTCGCCGCCCTTGACGGTGTCGTAGAAGAGGCGGTAGATGCTGTCGCCGTCGTTCTGATAATTCTTGGCGGCGTTGATGCCGCCCTGCGCGGCGATGGAGTGGGCGCGGCGGGGGCTGTCCTGGAAGCAGAAGCACTTGACGTTGTAGCCGAGTTCGCCGAGCGAGGCGGCGGCGGATCCGCCGGCGAGGCCGGAGCCGACGACGATGATGTTGTACTTGCGCTTGTTGGCCGGATTGACCAGCTTCATTTCGAACTTGGTTCGTTCCCAGGCGGTTTCGATCGGACCGGAGGGTAGTTTGGATTCGAGCACCATGGAGGATCCTCTCTACTGATGGATAATGCCCGCCAGGACGGCCACGGGTATGGAGATAAAGCCGAGGGTAATGATGGTCGCAAGAGCGCGCGCGATGGTCTTGATGTATGGCGAGTAGGCGGGCGAAGCGATTCCGAGCGATTGGAACATGCTCCAGAAACCGTGGCTCAGGTGGAAGCCGAGCAGGACCATGGCGATGATGTAAAGGACCGAAATATAGGGTTGCTGGAAGGTGATGACCAGGTTGTCGTAGGCATGACCCTGGGCGAAGCGGGTATCGGTGAGCAGGTAGGTGAACTGCGCCAAATGATAGATAACAAAGGCGGCGATGATGGGGCCGCTCCAATACATGGTGCGCGAGGCGTAGGTGGCTTCGCTGTTGTTCTTCTTCACGTAGGCGACAGGGCGCGCCTTGTTCTTCAAGGTGGCGAGTTGCACGGTGGTGACAATGTGCAGCAGGACGGAGAGGAGCAGCACGATCCGCACGCTATAGAGGGCAGCCGGGAGAGAGCGGAGGAACACCGCGTAGTTGTCGAACTTTTCGCGACCCTCGAACGCCTGGAGATTGCCGGCGAGATGGCCGATGACGAAACCAAACAGGATGACGCCGGTGACGGCCATGATGGCCTTTTTGCCGACGGTGGTCTGGTAGAAGCGGAAGGCGCGGTTGAACGGAGCGGGGACAGCGAGCGAGCTCATTTGTTTTCCAATTAGATCGTATCCGATACGGGAACACTACTACGGAGCACTGCCTGAAAGGCAGGGGGCCGGTGATCGCGTTCGGCGGCGCTCCTATGCGGAAGCTCCCGTATTTATGGTGCGCGATTGTATGATGCACGCCGGAGGCTCCCCGATTTGCAAAACGGCAAGAGTGGGTGCGGTGCGCGGGATCGTCCGGGCACTCCGGAGCGCGATGGGGAAGGAACTCATACGGATCGATGCACGGGAATTGTCGGCGATTTAGCGTTTTTGGCCGGTAAGAGCTGGGTTGGAGGGGGTCGCGACGGGTGACGCGGAGGCTGGTTGCGGAACAGAGCCAATCGCGAGATTCAGGTGGGAAGCCGGCCGCGGGAGGGTGAACTGCTGTACTTTAGCGGCAAGTTGGTGCACGCGCTGCTTTTCGGCTTGCTCGGCGCGGAATTGAAGGCGCGTGAGCGTGGCTTCGAGGGCGTCTTTCTCTTCAGGAGGGCGCTTTCGTGACGACGGAATTGGGCGAACTGCCGGGAGTTGGCACGCCAGGCGGCGGCTTCGGCGAAGAGGCGCGGCGCACTTCGGGGTTTTCTTCATCGGCGAAGTTGGCGAAGTTCTCGTGGATGCCGAGCATGAGGAGATTGGATTCCGCTTTACGAATGCGATCCAGACGCCACTCGCACTCCTGGAGTTCGAGGAGGTGCTTCTCTTCGAGCTCGGTGCCGGGGGTCCAGATGCGGCGCAGAAATTCACCAAGAGCGGTAAAGGCGTCTTTGTCTTCGTGAGGGAGGACGACGGCTTTCGCGCAGACGCCATGTTTGAGAGCGTTGAAGCGGATTTTGTCTTTACCGGCGGGGGTAACGGGACCGGTGGAGAGTTGGGAGTTGGCACGGTTTGCGGCAACTTGCTGGGGAGAGGTGTTGGCGTTGGCGTTCATGGGATTGTCGAGCCCTTTCGGCTTAACGCTACAGGAGGGATTTTGGAGAGAGGGATAGGGATTATGTAAGTTGTTGATAAGGAAGGGAGATTTAGATTTGAATTTTATGGGATGGGGCCTGGCGAGCTAGTCCAATGCACGAGAATTTAGCTGGACGGTGAGATTTCCCCTGGAATAAGGATGGGATCAAGCAATGGCGGGAAAGAGCACTCACGTTGTCCCGAAGAACGGCAGATGGGCGGTTAGAAAGGGAAGCTCCGCCGAACAGACCGTGGGAGTCTATTCCACCCCAGAAGGAAGCCATTGACGCGGCGCGCAGGATTATACGCCGTTGCTCTGCCGGGCAAGTAGTCATACACGGAACTAACGGTTCGATCCAGACCGGTGACAGCCACGGACTTCCGGTGATGCAGACCCCTCCGCAGAAAATTCATCTCGGGAGCAAGGCGATTGAAAGGGAGGTCTCTGCCGTCATCCGTGAGCGTCTGTCGGCCGAGTGACCTTTGCCATCGCGTCTGCGACGAAAAGACGTTTTCTTAACTGCCCCTTCGACAACCCGTACCACCCGATCTTTCAAGCAATGTTGTTCGCGGTGTACGACTTTGGTTTTCTGGCGCGCAGCGCACTGGGAATCGACGATGCGCGTGAGGTGCGGCTGGAGAAGATCCTGCGGATCATTGGGGAGTGCGCTTACAGTATCCATGACATCTCGGCGGTAAAAAAACTCGGTTAGGACCAAGCTGCCGCGGTTCAATATGCCGGCTGGAACTCGGGCTCGACCTCGGATGCAAGCGCTACGGGACCGGGACGCAGCATAGAAAATCGTGCACGATTCTCGACAGCGACCCGTACCGCCACCGCGCCTCGACGTCAGACATTTCGGGACAAGACGTCCACTCGCATAGTACGATCCCAAGCGGGCGATCTCTGAGGTCCGCAACTCTGGCTGTTGTTTCTAAGGCCAAAGGCCTGCCGGGTGGGACAGAATTAGTTTCACGCCACGGCCGCTTCCTTAAAAACCTTGCAAGCATTTGCAAGGAACTGAAGCGAAGCCTAAGGATCTCACTACGCGGATTTCTCCGAGGTAGTCGAATTTGGCTTAAGACGGCACCTTGATTGGGTTGATGATCAGTCTTTGTGGCTCAAGCATACCCGCGGTTAGCTTTGAGTTAACACACTGATTCTGAACCGACTCTGAGACTGCCTTTCCTCAGGTCTCGGATACAGGCGGCGATAGCGTCGGACAATTCGTCGAGCAAGATAACCCCGCTCTTGTTAGATTCGCTGTCTGCCTCAAGTCACAGGGCGTGGCCATCTCCACTGTATTTAACATTTTGATGCCAGGGTCGAGACTGAGACACCACGGATTAGACACGGCCCGAAATATAGCTGCTCTTGGCACAAGCCTTAGGGAACTTTCTCGCGGCACATGCGAGAGGTGTACGGAAACGAGGCAACATGACGGAGGCAGCGCATGGCGGACAGCATCATCAGTATCGCGGGAAAGCTGATGACTTGCATTCAGCAACCGTGCGGTTTGACAGTCATAGCTTGGGAACAAATGGCGAAGCCTTTCATCCAAGCACTCGTCGAGCAAGAGCCGCGTTACTCCGAAGCAAGCAAGAGGCGCTTGGCCTCTTCTAACGCGTCGGACGGCCAGACGGCGATTCACTGTGGGGAAGCCCTGGAGAAAGTCTTCAAGCGTGTCGCCGCCTTCGAGATATTCGAAAAGGTTTTGGACAACCACTCGCGTGCCCCGAAAGACGGGAGCGCCGTGCGGAAATCTCTGGGCGGGTACTTTGCGGTGTTCCTCGTTAAATAGGTTGTAGAAATGGCTTAATCGGGATTGATGCAGGTGATAGGAGGTCCGAGCCCACAACCGGTGATGGCTTATTTCTTAAAGAACCAGAGCCAGAAATATTGGGATCCAGCGCCTTGTGAATGCCGCAATTCAAACCCAGCTCTCTCGGCTAGCGCTATTGCTTCCTCTTCGGAGTAGCCGACTCCGACCCAAGTGTCGGCGTAGATCGGATCGATCGGCGCGCCCTGCATTTGGAATTTGAAGAGACCGCCGGGCTTCAGGAGTGCTCCGGTTTCGCAGACGTAGCTGTCGATTACCTCGCGTGAGGGAATATGCTGAAACACGATACAGGAGAAAGCAAAGTCGAACGTCTTACCAGCTAACGGACTTAGATCCATTCCATTGTTCTGGAATATATGTACATTCGGTAAATCAACTGTGGCCGCCTTGGCTTGAGCAACCATTTCGCCGCTTACGTCTACAGCGTGGACTTCGCCGAAGACTTCGGCGAGCGCGCGCGTGACTCGGCCAGCACCACAACCGATTTCAAGCACCCGCATTTCGGTAGGATTTTTACCCTGACAGATGTTGTCCATGTCCGGGAGAACTACGGTCCGAAGGCTTTCCCTTCCGGACTCGAAGAATTCTTCGTCCGACCAATCTAACTTGCTAGTCGCGACGAAGTGCCGTGCGTTCTCGCGGGCGCGGGCATCCCAATCTTCCCGCATTCGGTCAAGGACGTCGAGCTTGTTCTGATCATAGCTTTCGGACAATTGCGCACCCCTGATTATTGCTAGTAACTTCTCTTAGTAAACACGTGAAAGGGCCGAACGAGAGCGATACCTATTACGGGCAGCAGGATCGATTGCGCGCTGAAGATGGCTGGAAAACCTGTCGGTGTCATTCACGCCTCGGGCTATATTAGCAGAGGATTGGCGAAGGAACTCCGATGCCTGAGCCGTCTTCTAGCCGTGGCTTCTTGGTAGATAGCGGCGGGATGAAAGGACTCGGCAGGTCAGGGTGCGGCTTGTCACTGAGTATGGCGTCGAGCGTGTTCCCGGCTGTGAGATTGTTGAAACGGGTTTGACTGGAGCACGCGTCCTTTGCACTCTCCGTCCGAGATTGAAGTAAGAATGTCTTCAAAGACTAAGTGGTCAGATGACCATTTCGATCGTGCGACGATTCTTGCTCATGAAGAACCTCCGCATCAAGGTCACGGAATTCAAAGCTCGCGGCCTGGCTATTCTGGAGGATGTGGGAATGCGAGGCGACACGATTACGGTGACCAAAGTGGACGGCCGATCGCCACGGGGCGGCTGCCGAAACGGTCTGCGTGGACATTCCCGGACGACGGTGGTTCGGTCCGCGGGTCAATAAGCTGCATCCGGTCACGTCAGAACAACTCATTCAGATTCGGGGTTAGTCGCTTGTTTCCACTAATTCTGCCTAGCGGTGATTGACGCCGCGCATGAGCGCGCGGATCGCGATCGAGCGGGTGGAAACGGCAGGGCAGCGCTGCATTCGGGCCTGCGATTTACTATCAGGTATGTGTTGGGGTGGCCGGGCAGCGGCATGAGCGAGGAATAGATCTCGGGGGAGTATCCGGAGTTAGGACCTGAGGATTTCGCGCGGTACTCGAGTTTGCCGCCTGGATTGGAAGGGCACCGCAGAGTGAAGCTCCGTCCGCCGTGGGATGATACCCGTCGTGGAGAAGCTGAAAAGTGGCGCGTGGCGCTGGCTATTGCGAGCGTATGTTCAAGGGGTCCACAGTGAGGGTGCCGATGGTGAGTTTTCCGTTGCGGCCATCGCGCATTCGCAGCGTCCGACCGCGAGTTCTCCCACCGCGGTTGCGCTTTTCTTATTGGAAACGAAGTTAATTTTTGTGCGGGTCATAAGTTCCTGCTCGAATTACTTGATGCGGGAGATACGACGAACCAAAATCGATTCGGCGAAAGCTTCAGGGACTCCGTTCGGCGATGGCGGGGTACACGCGGCCGACGGGAAGCAGGTCGTTAGTGTCTGGCGTACCGGTAATTCAGCGCGAGATCATGCGCGGCGCGGCCGAGTTGTTTGTCGAGGGTCCAGAAGCGACAGTTTGACACCAGGGCCGCGGCGAGAAGATGCGCGTCGACCCACCCGAGTCCTCTTCCCCAGAGTCGGCGAACTTCGATGAGATGCATCACCTCGGCATCGGGAACGCGCCGAGCTTCCGGTAATGCGCGCAGGTCCGATAAGAGATTCGCTCGGTTTTTCAAGTTGCCGCACGCGAGTTCCCCGGAGACAAACGGGTGCATGAAAACAGCACCCTCCGTCAGAAGCCTGGCGAGTTCGGACTGGCCTTCGCGAAGATGAGCGACCCACACGGACGAGTCAACGAGGACCATCAGGAGGAGCGCCGTCTCGGGGCGGCGGCGAACTTCGGCTGAGTTCCCCCTAGCGCGGCCAGACGTTTTCCAGCCTCAAGCGAGATGAGAGCCTCGAGACCTGCGCGAACGAGCGCGGTCTTCTCTTTGATGCCAGTGGCTTCCCTGGCACGGGCGACGAGCAGATCGTCTATGATGATGGTGGTTCTCATATGCATTAGTATGCCTCATGTATGCATATCGCGCCAGGATAAGAAATGGTGATCAAACGTGTTGACTTTTTAGACTGTTCCATGAAAGGGTACTAGCGGAGACTTGCTTTGACATTTCAATTGCACCCGCGCCGGAAGGGGCAGAAGGGAATACGGAGCGATGCGGAACGGGAGCGCGCCGCGACGGAGGTCAAGTTCCTGCGCGCGGCTATCCAGAAGGTGGAGGCCGGAAAGAGCAGCCGGCGCAGTACGGAGTTCGCCGCCAAGTGCCAGGAGATGCTCGGCGAGCGAGATGGCGAGATTCGGGATTACGACGCGTTGAAGCGCGGGGAGTTGACGTTGCCGAAGCTCAGTCGTTTAGACGAGGTGGCCGCGTTTGTTCCGCGTATCCGTATCGCGCGGGGCGTGTCGCAAACCGAGCTGGCGCGGCGGCTGGGAGTGAGTAAACAGGTGGTCAGCCGATACGAGGATGCCGGTTATCAGACCGCCGGGCTGGGGCGCTTGCAACAAATTCTGGATGCGCTGCACGCCGAGGTGAAGATCGAATTGAGGAATTCGTGATTGGTTGGAAGGCTTCGTTTACCGCTCTTTGCCTGGCATTCGTCGGCTTATGTGCGGCAGCGGGCGCGGCATCGGCACAGCAGGCTGAACCAGTGCGGATCCGGTTTGCGCGGAATACGCATAGCGCGACGGTGAAGGGGATCCTGCGGGACCGGCAGCAGCGCGAGTATGTGGTGGGAGCGGCGGCGGGACAGAAGATCGAGTGCCGGCTTCATGCGATTCCGGCCGGATCGGTTGCACCGAAATTGATTGGCCCTAAAAATCAGGAAATTGCGCTTGCCCCAGTAGAGCGCGACATTTGGGCGGCCACTCTGGCGGACACAGGTGATATGGTAATTGCGATTAGCCGGGTGGACGCGGAGCGGGGGCACGCCACGTTTTCCCTCACGGTAGAGATCCGGTGAAACGCCTCGTGCTCCTTAAGCAGGAGGAGATATGGCATTCGAATTTACGCCCGCTTTGCGAAGCGAATACGAGAACTTATTCAATACGTGCGACATTCTGCCGGGAAAGCTGGCGGAGGCCGACAATCTAACAACCAAGATCAACAACAACCGGCCGCGCTATGAGAAGGTGGCGAGCGCGCTGCACATTCCGTGGTTTTTTGTGGGCGCGGTGCACTGCATGGAGGCGTCGCTGAGCTTCACGGCGCACCTGCATAACGGAGATCCGTTAACGGCGCGCACGGTGCATGTGCCGGCGGGGCGACCTCTCACCTGGGGCCCTCCGAGCGATTGGGAGAGCAGCGCGGAGGACGCACTGCGGATGCGGCGGCTGGACCAGGTGACGGACTGGTCGATGCCGGGAGTGCTGTATCAGCTGGAAGGGTACAACGGATTTGGGTACCGGCGGCTGCATCCGGATGTGCTGACTCCGTATTTGTGGAGCTATTCGAACCACTACACGTCGGGGAAGTATGTGGCGGATGGGACGTTCGATCCGGATGCGGTATCGAAGCAATGCGGGTGCGCGGTGCTGCTGCGTAGGATGGCGGAGAAGGGGATGATTTCGTTCGACGCGCAGGGGAATCCGCAGGCGGCGCCAGCTACGGCGGCGACCGGGGCTGCGGCTGTGGGGAATACGGCGGCGGCGCTGGGCCCGCTGGTCACGTTTTCGAACACACAGGAATCCGACGTGGCGAAGAAACTCCAGGCCGCATTGAACACGCTGCCAGGGATCTTCCTGCTGGTGGACGGAGTTCCGGGAACGAAGACATCGGACGCGTTCCGGACGGCGACGGGCCACTTTTTGATGGGCGACCCGCGCGCGGGATCCGCGAACGCGAACGTTCTGTCCCAGGCTGCGGGGACGTAGAGGCGGCTTAGAGATAGAGCTGTTTGGGCCACTGGGAGACGGGGAGTTTACGGCGGATTGAGACGCGGGTCCATTCGGTCCAGGCCAGAGGCCAGAGGCATAGCGGGAAGAGCCAGGACCATTGGAACGCGAGCCCAATGGTCAGCGTGAGGCCGATCCATTTGATAACGCGGAATACGCGGGCGCGCGGAGCGGTGTAGATCGGCAGGAAGGGCGACGCAGAGACGAGCGCCATGAAGAGACCGCCGGCGAAGAGGATGCGGGCGGTTTCGCGGTCACCCGACGTATCGAGTGCAAAGCTCGCGAAGAGCATGCCCAGCGAGGCTGCCAGTACCAGCCCTTGCAGCCACGGGCGTGAACAAAGAGCGCGCGCTTCCCAGTTGGCATTGCCCAGGACGCGCGCTTCGGAGGCGGTGAGGAGCACGCGGCGGTATTGCCGGTTGGCGGCGTGCGGATCTCCGAGCGCTTCGACGGCCGTCGCTTCCACGGCGGCTGGTGGAGATCCGGCGCTGAGTGCGGCTTCGAGGGCGGATTCATAGTGCTGCTGGATTTCGGTCCGGACCTGCGCGGCGGAGGATCGAGAGAGATGACGCGTGGCTTGTGCGATCCAAGTTTCCAATTTTACGGGCATGTTTAGGCCTCCCCGAGGATCATGGACACGGCGCGTGAGAGCTGACGCCATTCGGCGCGATCTTTGGCGAGGGTGCCGCGCCCGAGTTCGGTGAGGCGATAGTAACGACGGGGCCGACCCTTTTCAACACCTTCAAACGATTCGACCATGCCCTCGTTTTCGAGCTTGTGAAGGGCTGGATAGAGTGTGCCTTCTTTGAATTCGAGGACGTTCTCCGAGCGCTCTTTGATCTGTTGGGCGATGTGGTAGCCGTGACTCGGGCCTTGTTGCAGGGCTTCGAGAATGAGTGTGGGAAGCGTTCCCCGAAAGTTCATCTTTATACCTCGCTATCCTATGCATAGGATACGAGCGTGTCTGAACTGTGTCAACAGAAATTTAAGGGTGGCGTTCAAGGAGGAATCGCGCCGCGGCGGCGGTGACTTCGGGGGACCATTCGTGTCCGGCATCGAAGAGGAGAGCTTGCAAGGGGACGGCGCTCGTACGGAGGCGCTGCTCATCTTCGGCGAATTTGGGTGGGGTGTACCAGCCGTCGGTGACGCCGCGAGCGATGAGCACGGCTGGGATTTTGGCCAGGGCAGCGGGGGTGAGTTCGGGCGGGATGTCGCCGCCGACCGCGATTACACCGGCGAGGTTGGCGGCTTGGTTAACGGCTGCGCGGTAGGCCATGCCGACACCTTGGGAGAAGCCGGAGAAAACGATCTTGGGCAGGGAGGCCCATTCGGCGGAGACGGCCTGGATGGACTTGGCGACATAGGCGAGGTTGTCGGCGATGGCGTTGTCGCGGTCCTGGCGGGTCATCCAACTGGCGACCACGCGGTCGGTGCGGCGCTCGTAAAAGCAATGGAGCGCCTGGACCGAAACCAGTAACCAGTCGGTGCTGCCGGGGATGGCGCGAAGGCGCTCGAGCTGTATTTCGGCATTTTCGCCATAGCCGTGAAAGCCAACGAGCAGAGGCGCAGGCCCGGGGTGGCGCGGGGGAATGACAAGGCAGCGTCCGTGGGTGGTGGTGGCGACGTTGCGTTCGATCACGTAGCCCATGGTAGCGGCTCGGTTTGTGGCCGACGGGTTGCACGAACGCGCGGCGTAGGTGGACAAAATGGGTAAACAACATGGATGAACAACAGGGTTCGGCACCAGGACGCCGCGGCTTTCTCGGGGCGGCGCTTGGCGGGATTGCGGCGTTGTCGGCGGCACAGATGGCAACGGGGCAGACCGCGGGTTCTGCGATTGGGCCGATGCCGGCGGAGACGCGCAAAGGCGACATGATCTATCGCGCGCTGGGCCGGACGGGCGAGAATGTTTCGATCATTGGCGTAGGCGGTTCGCACATCGGGCAGGCGTCGTCCGACGATCTGGCGATCAAGATTGTGCGCACGGCGGTGGATCGCGGGATCACTTTCATGGACAACTCCTGGGATTACAACAACGGCAATGGGGCCGGGGAGACGAAGATGGGGAAAGCGCTGCGAGACGGGTATCGCCAGAAGGTCTTCCTGATGACCAAGGTGGATGGGCGAACCAAGAAGGAAGCGGCAAAGCAGATTGACGAGTCACTGAAACGTTTGCAAACGGATCATGTGGATCTGCTGCAGTTCCACGAAGTGGTGCGGATGGAAGATCCGGACCGGATCTTTGCGCCGGGCGGTGCGCGGGAAGCGTTCGAGGACGCGAAGAAGGCGGGGAAGCTGCGCTTTATCGGGTTCACGGGGCACAAGGATCCGGCGATTCACCTGCGGATGCTCGAAGTCGCCAAGCAGCATAATTTTCACTTCGACGCGCTGCTGCATCCGTCGAATCCGATGGATTACCACTTCCGCAGCTTCGTCCATCAGGTAATGCCGGTGGCGCTCCAGGAAGGGATTGGCGTGCAGACGATGAAGCCGCTGGGCGGGAAGTTTGTGCTGGAGAGCAAGACGGTAGATGCGACCGAGTGCCTCCATTATGCAATGAGCATGCCGACGTCGGTGGTGATTACCGGGATGGATCAGATGGCGTATCTGGAGCAGGCGTTGAACGCGGTGAAGACCTTCCATCCGCTGTCACAGCAGGAGATTGCGGCGCTGGTGGCGAAGACGAAGAAGGCGGCCTTTGAGGGCAAGTACGAGCTGTTCAAGACAACGGCGCACTTCGATTCGACGGCGAAGAATCCGACTTGGCTGGGGTGATTTGGCCTATTGCAGGGGGTTGATGGTCAGGGTCGACTTGGCGTCGACGTGATCGAACTGCATGGGGAAGCTGCGGCCGTTGTAGTAGGCATCCCACTGGTCGCGATAGTGGCTGGAGAAGATGTGGCCACTTTCGCCGACCGGCAGGTTGAGGAGGGAACGGTCCCAATCGCCGACGACCGCGTTCATCCGTTCAGAGGGGCCAAGGCGGCGCGTGGTTTGTTTGACGGAGGTGGACGCTCCGCTCATGGGGACGGGGCCGATGTTGAAGTAGGAGGCGACGAGCGGGAGCTGGTTGCCGACGGGGTGATCGATTTCGAGCTTGAGGTATTTCCCGTAGCGCCACTTATCCATGTTGCGGCCTTGCATGCGCTGGGCTTCGCGGACGCCGTCGCGTAGAGCGTTGAGCAGCATCTGGTCCCAATCGGTAAACCAGCCGGACGGGCGATCGCGGAGAAGGTGTTCGGCAGAGCCATACGACATCTGATAGGGATCCTGACTGGCGGGAGAGTTCGCGTACGCGGAGCCGCTTCCCGGGCTGGCGTTGTCGGCGATGGCGCGACGGACATAGCGGTCGGTGAGCACGACCAGGAGCGGGGCGACGCCTTCTTTGTCCATCTGGCCGTTGAAGGTGCGGAGCCGGTCGATGGCGGGCTTTAAATCGCCATAGGAAGACCCTTCTTTCTCCCAAGCCTTGACGAGGGAGCGCGCGAGGAAGTTTTCGAATGGGGAGTAGACGTCCTTCTGGATGGCAAGGGTGTCTTCAGGGGTGAGCTTGGGCTTGGCCTGGAGACGGGCAAAGATCTGGCGGACGCGGTACGGAACAGCGAAGGAGCCACTGACAGTGTAGGGGTAGTTAGGGGGGAATGGGTTTTGGTTGGCGGTAGCGATGATGCCGGATGGGGGATTGTACGCGCTGGGTAGCTGTTCGTAGGGAATGAAGCCATCCCATTCGAACTTCCCGGATGCGCCATCGAGGGGAAGATCTCCGGTGAAGTCACGGCGGATGGGGAGGCTGCCGGCGGCGTGGTAACCAATGTTGCCATCCACATCCGCGTAGACGAAGTTCTGACCGGGGCCGGGGAATCTGGCGAGTCCGGCGTTGAACTCCTGCCAGTTGCGGGCGCGATCGAGATCGGTGAAGGTCATAGCGAACTTGCCGGGTTCGGCGGCGACCCAGCGGAGGGCGAGATGTTCGCCGTTGCCGCTGAAGATGACAGGGCCGTGGCGGGTGACCCATTGGCGGAACTCGACTGGTTTGGCGCCTTTGACGTTAATGAGGTCGCGTTCGAGGCGGGCCTGTTCGATTTTGCCTTGGTATTCGTATTGGCCGGTGCGTTCGTCGATCTTCTCGCGGTAGAGGTCCTGGACGTTGAAGTGGAGGTTGGTGACGCCCCAGGCGATGCGTTGGTTGTGTCCGATGATGACGCCGGGGGCTCCGGGCAGAGCGACGCCCATGACTTTGAGACCGGGGGCTTCGAGGGCGACGGTGAACCAAATGCCGGGCACGGAGTATTCGAGGTGGGCATCGCTCGAGAGCTGGGGGTGTCCGTGGGCGGTGTGGGCGGCGGAGACGGCCCAGGCGTTGGAGCCGGGCTGCACGGAGTCACCGCCGCGGACGGGAAAGAGAAAGGCGACTTTAGCGGGATTGCCGTGGGCCATGAGGGCTTCGCGCTGGATGTGTTCGGGCCAGGAGGTGGTGAGGTCGCGGTACATGTAGAGCCAGATAAGGATGGTGTCGATGGTGCTCCAGGGGCGCGGACTGTAGTCGAGCGCGGCGAACTCGAAGGGGAGACGGTTGGCGTGGGTGGTGATGAAGTAATTGACGCCGCGCACGTAGGCATCGACATCGGCGCGGTCGTTGGGGGAGATTTGGGAGTAGAGCGCTTCGGCGATGCGGCGGGTTCTGAGCTGGCGGGCGCTGCGATCGAGTTCGAGGGTGGCGGGACCGACGATCTCGGAGAGATCACCGGCGGCGCGGCGGCGAAGGCCGTCCATCTGCCAGAGCCGTTCGGAGGCGGTGACGTAGCCTTGGGTGAACCATGCGTCTTCCTGGGTGGCGGCTTGGATGTGGGGAGTGCCGAGGGCATCGCGGACGACGGTGACGCGGGAACGCACGGGAGCGGCGAGTTCGCCGGAGACCTGGGGCAGGGGACGCCAGAAGAACCACCACACGCCGGCGAGGAGCGCGACGCCTGTAACCGCAATGAAAAGATTGACGATACGAAGGATCAGGCGCGGCAGCACCATAGAATTGTAGCTGCCGTTACGCTTCCGTAAACCATGCCCGTACCTCATTTCGGATTGCGTCTGCTCCTGCTCGGGTGCATTCTGGCGATCAACGCCTTTTTCGCCGGGGCGGAGGTGTCGCTGTTGTCGGTGCGGGAATCGCGCTTGCGGCAACTCGCGGAGAAGGGGCAGACGGGCGCGCGGATCGCACTGCAGCTGCTGGCGAACCCGAGCCGGTTGCTGGGCGTGACACAGGTGGGAGTGACGCTGGCCAGTTTGGGTTTGGGCTGGGCAGGCGAGGACACGCTCTACGAAGCGATACTGTTTTTGCTGCATCCGGTGGTGAATCCGGCGACAGTGGCGGTGCTGCGCGGCGTGAGTTTTGTAGGAGCGTTCCTGTTAATGACTTACCTCCACGTGATTGTGGGGGAGGTGGTGCCGAAGAACCTGGCGATCCATACGGCGGACCGGCTGTCAGTGATTGTGGCGCCGGGATTGATGCTGTTTTCGCGGCTGGCGGGGCCGTTTGTGACAGTGATCGAGCGATCGGTCTCGGCGATTTCGCGAGCAATGGGGATCCGGGATGCGCATCGGGCGGGCGGGCATTCTCCGGACGAGATTCGCTTCATCGTGGCGTCCAGCCGGGGCGCCGGGCATTTGCCGGAAACGCAAGGGGAGATCATCAACCGGGCGCTCGACTTGGAGGATCTCTCGGCACGCGAGGTGATGGTGGGGCGGAACGAGATCATTTCGGTATCGGTAGACGCGTCGCTTGACGAGGTGCTGCAGCGGATGATCGAGGAACAGCATTCGCGGCTGCCGGTGTGGGAGGGAAGCCCCGAACAGATTGTGGGGATGATCTTCTATAAAGACCTGCTGCCGCTTTGGCAGGAGCGCAGAAAGCTGATTCGGGAGGCGCGGCCACCGCGGCCTTTTCGCGTGCGGCAATTGATGCGGAAGCCGCTGGTGGTGCCGGAGACCAAGCTTCTTTCGCACATCCTGCAAGAGTTTCGGACGGGTAAGTCGCACATGGCGATCGTGGTCGACGAATTTGGAACGGTTACAGGCTTGCTCACACTTGAGGACGTTCTGGAGCAGATCGTCGGCGAGATCGAGGACGAATTCGACGACACGCGCGCGTTGCCGGTCGAAGAAGCCGACGAGCAGGTGCTGGATGGGGCGACCAAGATCCGCGATCTGGAGTCGCAGTATGGGTTCACGGTGCCTTCGGAAGCCGGGTTCGAGACTTTAGCGGGCTATGTTCTGTTCCGGCTAGGGCACATTCCGCGCGAAGGCGAGACGGTTGACCTGGACGGCCGCCGGTTCACGGTGGAGAAGATGGAGAGGAATCGGATCGTGCGAATCAAAACGGAGAAGCTTCATCCCGCCGGTGATGTGCTCGAGGACAAAGTCCTCTAATGCTGGGCTTAGACGGGCGCGCGGCGCGATGGACGTGGACAGCGGCGATTGTTCTTTTGCTGCTGCGCGCGGTTTACGAGATTCGCGAACCGATCTTCATCCTGATTCTCTCGATTCTGTTTGCCTACCTGCTCGCGCCGATGGTGAAGATTATCAACCGGCTAGTGCCGAGTAAGTCGCAATCGATTGGATTAGCGGTGACTTACCTGGTTTTGGTAGGGGTTCTGGTTGTTTTCGGGATTGTGATTGGCAGCCGGGTAGCGGAAGATGCGACGTCGTTAATCGCCAGCGCTCCGCAGTTTCTCAAGAACTTACAGAACAACTCGCCGAACCTCCCCAATCTGCCTTATTTGCAGTTACTGAAGGGCGATGTCCTGGGGAGACTGCAGGAGTTTTTGCGGTCCCATTCGAGCGACATTCTGAGCTATCTGCCCAGCGCGGGATTGAAGGTGCTTTCGTTCTCGAGCTATCTGCTTTTTGTTGTCTTAGTTCCGATTCTCAGCTTCTTCCTGTTGAAGGATGCGAGCACTATACGAGACAGCCTGATGTCGCTGATACCCGCGGGGCAGCGGCGTGACATGTGGGATGGCGTTTTGTCCGACACGAACGTGCTGCTCGGGCAGTATGTGCGGTCGGTGGGGATCCTTTGCCTGAACACGTTCATTGTGTTCGCCATTTTCTTCAGCGTGATGGGTGTGCCTTACGGTATTTTGCTGGCGGCGATTGCGTTTCCGCTGGAGTTCATACCGTTGATCGGTCCGCTAACCGCGGGGGCGATCATTATCGTCGTGACGATCGCAACGGGCTATGACCATTGGTTGGTGGTGATCGTGTTTCTCGGCGTATACCGACTGTTCCAGGATTACATTTTGTCTCCGCGATTGATGAGCGCCGGTGTCGAGGTTCATCCGCTGTTGGTGATCTTGGGGGTTCTGGCGGGCGAGAAGCTCGGGGGCGTTCCGGGGATGTTTCTGTCAGTACCGATCATTGCGTTTATGCGGGTGATGTACCGCCGGGCCGTGACGGATCGGATGAAGACGCAGGATCGGGTTCAACTCGTTAGTTAGGAGTAGTGAGTCTGGGGACGATGGCCCGGTGAACCACGACGTCTTCAACCAGCCGCCGCCGTTGGTCAACTACAACCTGTTTTCCACGGATCGAGCGCTGCGCGATGCGGTGAAACGCGAGGGGGCCGGGTGGGCTTGGGATCGGATCGAGGCTTACGGCGCGCGATTGGGGACCGCGGAGGCGATTCACTGGGGCGAACTGGCGAATCTATTTCCGCCGGTGCTTCATACGCATGATCGTTATGGCAAGCGGCGCGATGAGGTTGAGTTCCATCCGGCATGGCACGCGCTGATGGAACTTGCCGTCGAGAACGGCGTTCATAACCTCCCATGGGCACGGCCGCACGCTGGCGCGCATGTGGCACGCGCGGCTTTGGCGATGTTGGCGTCGGAGAACGAAGCGGGACACGTGTGCCCGATTTCGATGACCTATTCCGCAGCTCCGGTGATTCACCGGGATGCGGAAACCGCGCCTGAGTGGGGGCCGCGGCTCAACTCGACCAGTTACGATTCTTCGTTCCAGCCGGCATCGCGCAAAGGCGGCGCTTTGATTGGAATGGCGATGACGGAGAAGCAGGGAGGCTCCGACGTCCGGGCGAACACGACCCGCGCGGAATCGATTGGCGGGCGCGAATACCTACTCGACGGCCACAAGTGGTTCTGCTCCGCGCCGATGTCGGACGGTTTTCTAACGCTGGCGCAAGCTCCGGGCGGGCTTACGTGCTTCTTTCTTCCGCGATGGCGGCCGGATGGGCAACTAAACGGGATTCACCTTCAGAGGTTGAAACAGAAGCTAGGGAATCGGTCGAACGCTTCGAGCGAGATTGAACTGAACGGGGCGTGGGCGCGTTTGCTGGGGGAAGAAGGCCGTGGCGTGCCGACCATTATCGAGATGGTGCATCACACGCGGCTAGACTGCGTGATCAGTTCGGCCGGGTTGATGCGTCGGGCGCTGGTGGAAGCGCGTCATCATGCGAGGTTTCGGAACGCGTTCGGGCGTCCTCTCGGGGAGCAGCCGGCGATGCGGAACGTGCTGGCGGATCTAACGCTGGAATCGGAGGCGGCGACGCTGCTGGCGATGCGGCTGGCGAGGGCCTTTGACGAAGGTGATCGCCGGTTTTCGCGTCTGGCGGTAGCAATTGCGAAGTACTGGGTTTCAAAGCGCGCCATGGCGCATACGGCGGAAGCGCTGGAATGCCTGGGCGGAAACGGGTACGTCGAGGAATCGCCCATGCCGCGCTTGTACCGCGAGGCTCCTGTCAACTCGATCTGGGAAGGATCCGGGAATGTGATTGCGCTCGATGTTCTACGCGCAATCGGAAAAGAGCCGGATGCGCTGCAGGCCGTGCTGGAGGAGATTCGATCGGCCAGGGACGCCCGGGTTAATCGGTTTGTGTCGAAGACGGACAGCGGGTTCAGCGAAGCAGAAGGGCGGCGGGTGGCGGAACGGCTCGCACTCGGACTTCAGGCGTCGTTGTTGCTGCGCTTCAGTCCCTCGGCTTTGGGAGACGCCTTTTGTGCGTCGCGCCTGGAGGGAGATGGCGGCCGCGCGCTCGGGACTTTGCCGGCAACGGTGGATTTTACGGGGATTTTGAGGGACGAAGAATAGGCGACGATGAAAAACAACGGCAAGAATAACCTGGTCGAGCTGAGCGCGTTTCGCGGGAAGAGCGACGAAATCAACGTGATCATCGAGACTCCGAAGGGGAGCCGAAACAAGTTCAACTATGAACCCGAGCTTGGTCTGTTTGAACTTGCAGCAGTGCTACCGGAGGGCTCTTTGTTTCC
This sequence comes from Bryobacterales bacterium, assembly GCA_963738525.1. Taxonomy (GTDB): domain Bacteria; phylum Acidobacteriota; class Terriglobia; order Bryobacterales; family Bryobacteraceae; genus Bog-113. Next base: position 382,272 of record CAVTXC010000006.1, on the reverse strand, counting down.
GTACGATTTCGGCTTCATTCCTTCGACGCTAGGGGAAGATGGGGATCCGCTGGACGTGTTGGTTTTGTTGGACGTGCCGGTGCACACGGGATGCCTGGTGACGTCGAGGTTGATTGGCGTCATCGAAGCAGAACAGACCGAAGAAGGACAGACGAAGAGAAACGACCGGCTGGTGGCGGTAGCGACGCGAGCTCATACGCATGCGCACGTGAAACGGTTTGAGGATTTGCGGCCCAAGATGATCGACGAAATCGAGCATTTCTTTCAGGCGTACAACGAGACGAAAGGCAGGAGGTTTCAGCCGCTGCAGCGTGGAGGCCCGGATCGAGCTCAAGAGCTCGTCCGGGCCGGTATGAAAAGGAATGAGAAGTAGTAGTGAGCGCGGGCGCGCGATTAAAGGGGTGGAGTGCGCGCCCGCTACGTACGGGGAAGTGCAAGAGTAGATGTCGATTTTTCGGGAGAGGTTACGCTCACACTGAAAAATTTCTAATTTTCAAACATTCCTTCAAACAGTGCGCTGGAGAGGTAGCGCTCGCCGGAATCGGGAAGCACAACGACGATCATTTTGCCTTGGAACTCTTCCTGGCGGGCAAGCCGAGCGGCGACGGCGGCTGCGGCGCCGCAGGAGATACCGGCGAGGATGCCTTCTTCGCGCGCCAAGCGGCGAGCCATCTCGATGGACTCTTCGTTGGTGACGGATTCGACCCGGTCGACAAGCGACATATCCAGGTTCTTGGGTACGAAGCCGGCACCGATGCCTTGAATCTTGTGGGGCCCGGGTTTGATGGGCTGGTGATTTCGGGTTTGGGCGATGACCTGGCTGCCCACCGGTTCCACTGCGACGCTGAGGATCGGCTTGCCCTTTTCTTGTTTGATGTAACGGGACACACCGGTGATGGTTCCGCCCGTGCCGACGCCGGACACCAGAACGTCAATCTTCCCTTCGGTGTCTTCCCAGATCTCCGGGCCGGTAGTTTTGAAGTGGATGGCGGGGTTGGCGGGATTGCTGAACTGTTGCAGGAGGACGTAGCGATCCGGATCGGAGGCCACGATCTCTTCCGCTTTGCCGATGGCTCCGCTCATTCCCTTGCCGCCTTCGGTCAAGACGAGCTTGGCGCCGAAGACCTGCAACACCTTGCGACGTTCGAGAGACATGGTCTCCGGCATGGTGAGGGTTATGGGATAGCCACGGGCGGCGGCGACAAAGGCGAGTGCGATGCCGGTGTTTCCGCTGGTGGGCTCGATCAACTCCTTACCCGGTTTGAGGATGCCGCGCTGCTCGGCATCCCAGATCATGGCGGCACCGATTCGGCATTTCACGGAATAGGCGGGATTTCGCCCCTCGATTTTGGCTACCAGATTGACCGGCCCGTCGCCGGCAATGCGATTGAGCCTGACCAGCGGGGTACGGCCGATGCTAAACGAATTGTCCTGATAAATCACTTTAGATCTCCCAGTTTGGAACAAAACGGCGCTGGTGTTCGGCCCACTCGCGCGCCAAGCTTTCGAAAGTGGCGTTGTCGAGCAGAGACGCGGTGGATTCATCGACCTTGCGCCAGAGGCCGGCAAAGGGCGATTCCCCTTGGGGGCGGGCGCGCTTGCGTTCGGCGTGACGCCCTTCCACATAGTTCAGCACCTCGGCTACGGTGATGCGACCGGCGGGCCGAGCTAGGCGATAGCCTCCCTCAGCTCCCCGGCGGGATTCGACGAAGCCGCCCTGCTTGAGATTGGCGAGGATCAATTCCAGAAACTTCTGTGGGATTCCCTGACGCCGAGCTATGTCCGCAATTTTGACAGGCTCCGCCGTAGGGTGCGCGGCGAGGTCAAAGATGGCATGGAGGGCGTACTCACTTTTCACCGAAAGATTCAAAGCGATCCGTAATGTCCTGTTGACTACTAGAGATTATGAAATCGGCGGGAAAGTGTCAACCATTTTAGGCAGGGGGAAGGGGCAGCGATTACGGGAGTCCGAGGCGTCGACCCGCAGCTGGCGTAAGCGAGCCGCGGGCGACCGGATGCGGGTTATTTGTTCGCGTTGGAAGTGCTTGCGTCGGAGGCAGGCTTCTTCTTCGACTTTTTCTTGCTGGCTTTCTTATTGGTGCTGGTGCTACCTACGGTGGTCGTGGGATTCGACCCGGTGCCGCTGCTTTGCGCGCTGCTATCCTGCGCGAAAGAAACGGTACTGAGAGCGAGGCCCAGGCCAACAGCGAGGACGGTAAGAGTTTTCATTCCGGGTTCCTGAGGCAAAAAAAGTGGCTCGCCACTACCGCCCATGCGGCTTAGGCGAGCCGGAAAATTACATCTTCTTATCGGTGCTGGTGGAATCGGCCGGGGCCTTCTTCGCCTTGCTCTTCTTCTTGCTCGTCTTCTTCTTACCGCTCATGGTCGAGTCAGGGGTGCTGGAAGAAGGGGCGGCAGTGCTGTCCTGCGCGAAAGAAACGGTACCGAGTGCCAGACCCATTCCCAGGGCCGTGATCATCAGCTTTTTCATTTTGGTAGATCTCCTTAAAAAGTGACGGCTCTTTGTCGTCCTACCGTATATTACCCGAGGCATCCTGAACTTTAGGTGAAGGGGTGATTAAAATCACTTAATCGAAACGGCCGGAAATCGGGTTGATTTCGGGGCTCGCGCGCGCGTGAATTTCGCTGTTTTCGGGTGTTACAAAAAGCCGGTCACAACGGTTTTTTGTTGCAAATGGAGGACTTACCGGACGGGTCGCGCGGACGACTGCTTTCTTGGAAGCAGGAGCGAGCACACATGTCCATCGCAGGAATCAACATATCGAACTTTAATGGCGCGGTTAATTGGAAGTCCGCCGCCGACTCAATATCCTTCGCCTACGCCAAGGCGACACAGGGGACGAGTTATACCGACCCCCGATTTGCACAGAACTGGAAAGGGATGCAACGAGCGGGGGTACCGCGGGGCGCGTTCCACTTCTTCGACCCGCGGAAGGACGCGAGCGCGCAGGCCGAGCTGTTTCTGCGCCGGGTTCAACCGGAAGCGACCGATCTGCCACCGATGCTGGATGTGGAGTGGCAGAACGGGGTTAGTTCGGCGGCGACCATCCACGGCGTGTATCGGTGGATGAACCTTGTCGAGCACGCGACGGGGCGGACTCCGGTGCTGCAGACGAGCGCGAGCTTCTGGAAGCGGATTGGGAACCCTCCCCGCCCGTCGGGCAGCGCGCTGTGGGTCACGCAACACGGGACTTCGACGCCGAGCCTTCCGAAGAGCTGGAAATCCTGGACTTTCTGGCAATTCAGTCCAAAGGGCCGCTGCGCGGGGATCGAGGGGTATGTGGATTTGAACCGGTTTAGCGGGTCGGAAGGGCAGTTGGCGCAGATCTGAGGAGCGGGAACAATAGAGGCAGCGGGCGTAACCGACGAAGGCTCGCTTCGGCTTCTCTGTTCACGCTTTTAGAGCGCGACGCGACAGCGAGGTTACCTAGCCAGGACCACGGGTTTGTTCGTGAGGCCCAGTTTATCCGCACTACGATCAGAACCAAGGCCGCACAAGTCTAAACACCAATTACGCCGGCCCTTTGCCGGGCCAGATAGGGATGGAGACGACAGGTATGGCAACGAGAAGAGCGAGGGAGCAGACTTCGAGGTCAGCTTGCGGGATGGCATTGTTGAGGTAACAGTCGGGCGTCAAATGCGGCCCGAGATCGCGTAGTTCACGTTCGATGCGCCGGTGTCGAACCTAGTTCGCGCTCGGCTTAATATGCGACGGATTCCCTGATCCCATCGTTATGTGGGGGGCCACGGGGAGACCCCGAGCATGATACTCAACGAGGGTCAGGCTAGTTCCTTCGAACCATCTGAACAATTCTGTCGCAGTGCCACGGTCGTACACCGTGGCAAAGGTCGCAGTCACAAACGAACCGTGGGTCGAGACATTTTCGGATAACAAACCAAGCTGGCTGGACTTTACAGCGCCCAACAAATCGCGGAGATGTTCGAAGCCTTCGCGGTCTTTCCTGCTACGGAAGAACGACCCGGTAGCGTCAGCGTATATGTCGTCAAACTTCCGTGCGCTGAAACGATTGTGGAACTGCTGGGCGGCTGGGATGGCGCGCTGTCGCGAGAGAAACATCAACGCGATGGCTAAAGCACTACAACACCAATGATTGCGAGCAGTCTACAGGACCCCGCCCGGCTGGGTTTCTCTGGGTTCAATGGAATAAAGAGATTTCGCTCACTGCCGGCTCGAAGGCGCGACCGAACTGCCATTCGGCCGTTCGTCTTGCCGTCCCGAGCGTTTTGGCGCAAATGGCATGTCTAGATTGTAGGTGAAGCTAACCTCCGCGTCCCCCCGTTCGCACTCCCTGCCCCAACTCTGCGGGGCGGTGAAGTTGCAGCTCAACGTTCCTGCGTGTGAGGGAGCGGGAGCGAAATGGGACGGGGACGTCCCGCGATCGGACGGATTTCGGGAAGTGACTATTGAAAGCAAATGGGTTTGGGTGGCGCATCACGTGCGCATCCCGTTTGCCGCGAGGTGGCGCATGCGGGAACGAGAACGGCAGATGGTGACGCAGTGGCCGGGTCTGGATGAGCTTCTACAACGCAGGACGGACGGGTGGAACTTAATCGCGCTCGAGTGGGAACGGGAGAGTGCATCGCGAACGGCGGCTCCGCCGCAAAACGCTGTGCAGATTCCCTATGGTCTGCGGGTGAGCGACGATGGTTTCCACCTGGAGGACGAACCTTCCGAGAGGCGGGTGCTGATGCGTCTGCTGCACGCGATCGTGGAGGACCGTCCGCTGTCGCAGGCGGCAACGGAGTTGAACAACGCGGGGTTCTCGGACCGGCTTGGAAACGATTGGACGCCGACGTCCGTTTTCGAGCTGTTGCCGCGATTGATCGAGGCGGGACCGTCCATTTTTTCGAGTTCCGAGTGGGTAGCACAGAGGACGAAACCGGCGCGCTCGGCCTGACGGAACGGATGATATTATGACGCCACGTGAAGAGAGCCGCGTGGCTGGCGATCCTGGCAGTTGGTTGTATTGGTGCGGCAGCGGACTGGCAAATCGGGCCGTTTCGCCGGCCGGCTGAGGCGAAGGCGTTGATGACACCGCAGCCGTCATCCGTTTTCACCGATCCGGTAACGAAGAAGCCCGCGCACTGGGAGGCGCTGCACACTTTCAATCCGGCAGCGGTGGTTCGCGAGGGTAAGGTCTTTCTGCTGTACCGGGCGGAAGACGATTCGGGAGACATGGCTATCGGAGGCCACACCTCACGAATCGGTTTGGCGGAAAGCAGCGATGGATTGCACTTCGAGCGGCATCCCGAGCCGGTTTTGTTCCCCGCGGACGACGACCAGAAGGAACGGGAGTGGCCGGGAGGGTGCGAGGATCCGCGGGTGGTCGAACGGGAAGACGGCACTTACGTTCTGACTTACACGCAATGGAACCGCAGGACGTATGATGCGGCGATTGCCACGTCGCGCGACCTGGTGCATTGGACCAAGCATGGGCCGATGCTGGCGAGGGCGCAAAACGGAAAATATGCGGGTTTGAAGTACAAGTCGGCGGCTATTGTGACGCGGTTAGTGGGGGAGCGGTTGATGGCCGCTCGGTTCAATGGCAGTTACTGGATGTACTGGGGCGAAGGGTTCGTTCATCTGGCGCGTTCGCGCGATCTGATCGATTGGGATCCAGTGGAAGACGGGCAGGGTGGGCTGGTGAATGTGTTGGGTCCCCGGGCCGGGCATTTCGACAGCAGTTTTCCTGAGGTGGGTCCGCCGCCGGTGCTGACGCGGGATGGAATCGTGGTGATGTACAACGGCAAGAACAGCCCGACGGGAGGCGATCCGGCGTTGGCGGCCGATTCATACGCCGTTGGGCAGGCGCTTTTCGATGCGAAGAACCCGCGCAAACTGCTGGCCCGCACCGAACATCCATTTCTGCAGCCGGAACTGCCGTTCGAGCGCTCGGGTCAATACGCGGCGGGCACTACGTTTGGGGAAGGGCTGGTTCACTTCCCGGGGAAGTGGCTGCTTTACTACGGCTGCGCGGATTCGTTGACGGGCGTGGCGATCGCCGCTGCGTCATTGTGAGATTTTGCGCATGAGCGCATTCAGGAGCTCCGTTGTTTCGGGCGCCGTGCGGCATTGGGAGGGCCGATTTTGCCAGAGCTGCTGGGCGGTATCGAGTCGGGCTTCGGCCATTTCATTATTCGGTGTTTTGGGTTGTTTTCCGGTCAGGAGTTGTTGAGCGGAGGAGGTTAGATCCGGGGAGGTTCCGGCTGGGCAGCTTTGCAAGGCTTCGGTGACGAGACGAAGGATCGAATTGCTGCGCTCGAACTTTTCGGTGGTTCCGAGGCGGCGCGGCGTGGGATCGAGATCGAGGGCTTTGCGGGCGGTGTCGGCTTCGGCTGAGAAAACTGCATTGCCGGGGGCGGCCTTGAGCGCCTGGAGGAAGTTCTGGTGGGCGGAGCGGTAGTTGCCCTTCTGCATCTCCACACGACCTAGACCGGCGTACGCGGCGGCGTTTTCCGGCTCACGTTTCAGGAGCGCGCGATAGGCCACTTCCGCGTGGCCCGTGGAACCTGCCTGGAGGTAGAGCTCGGGAATTTCGCGCGCGATGGCGGGATCCGATCCGGCGCTTTGTTCCAGTGGAATCAACTCCGCAAGGAGTGATTGGTCTTGCTGACGCTGGGCGAGCGACTGGACAAGTTCCAGACGGGCTTCCAGGACGCGGCTGGCTTCGTTGGCTCCCCAGGTTCCGTAGATGGCGCGGTGGTAGTAGGAGTCCGCGCTGGTGAATTGCGACTTCTGCACCATGGCGCGCGCCATCAAGAGGTTAGCGGCGCCGTCGTTGGAATCCTCATCGAGCAGTTCATCGAGCAGTTCGAGAGCGCGGTCGGATTGGCAGTCGCGAAGCAGGGCGTCGACGAGGCCCAGGGTGTAATCGCGGTTATCGCGTTCGGTGTCGTGCGCATGGCGGAATTCCTCAATGGCTTCGTTTCGCCGATTTTGCTGAAGAGCGATGCGGCCGGCTTCCGCATAGTGGCGAGCTTCGGCTCCGAGTTCACGCTGTTCGAGGCCAGCGAGAAAACGGTCGGCGCCGTAGAGGAGGGCCATGGTCAGGACGAGGGTGGCGATGCGTCCGCGGGAAGAGAGACCGATGAAGAAGCGTTTCAGCATCAGTCGAGCTTCTCGGCTACGCCGTATGCGGCGAGAACATCGCCCATCGTGATAACGCCCAGGACTTTGCGGCGGTCGGCGCGACTGACGACTGGGAGGGTGTCGAGGTGGGCCGAACCCATCTTCTCAAGAGCGGCGCTAAGGGGCTGGTCGACGTGGACGGTGAAGCTGGAGGAATCGTTGTCGAAGTCGAGCGGCGTTGAGCGGGCTCGCGAATCGAGCATGGAGGTGAGGCAGCCTTCGGTGACGATGGGCCAGGTGTGGACGCCGGCAGCATCCATTTGTTGCCGGGCGCGGTCCTCGTCGACGGAGGGATCCAGATTGCGAAGAACGGCCGCGACGGTTAGGCGGGCGTCGTGGACACGGTCTTCGGTGGGTAGATACACGCCTTCCTGGTGGGCCAGGGCTTCGTAGATCGGTTCGCGCTGGAGTTTGTAGGAGATCATGAAGCTGATCAGATTGGCGATCATGACAGGCACGATGATGGAGTAGTCGCGGGTCAGTTCGAAGATCATGATCACGGACGTAAGCGGGGTGCGGATAATGCCGGCGAAGGTTGCGCCCATGCCGACGAGGGCATACGCGCCGGCTCCGGCGGTGACAGCCGGGAAGAGGTGGTGCGCACCGCTGCCGACTAATCCGCCGACCATGGCGCCGATGAACAGGCTGGGGCCGAAGATGCCGCCTGCGTTGCCCGAGGAGTAGCAGGTAGCCGTGGCGATAATCTTCAAGAACGCGAGGGTGGCGATCGTGCGGAGCGCCATGTCGCCGTCGAGGACGTGTTCGACATAGTCATAGCCAACGCCCAGGACTTCGGGCAGGTAGAGCCCGAGCAGGCCGACGAGGAGTCCCCCGGCAACGGGCTGCAACCACACGGTGTTGCGCGGCAGACTGCGGAATATCAGACGGATGCGCAGGAGCAGTTTGACGAAGAAGACGGAGACCAAGCCGCCGGCAACGCCTAGGACGGCGTAGGCGAGGAACTCAACAGGATTCACCAGGTGATAAGCGGGCACGTGAAAGAGCGGCTGATCGCCGAGGATCAGATGGAGGACCATCCAGGACGTGGCGGCGCTGATGACGATAGAGCCCATGACCGGCGCGTGGAGATCACCTAGAACTTCTTCGAGAGAGAACAGCACGGCGGCGATGGGGGTGTTGAACGCGGCGGCGAGGGCGGCGGCCGAACCGATGGGCAGAAGGTCGCGTACCCGGTTGGTGCTAAGCCCGAAGCGACGCCCGAGGTGGGAGGCGAGGCCTGCGCCGATCTGCACGGAGGGTCCTTCACGCCCGAGCGCGACGCCGCTGGCGAGTGAGATGGAGCAGCAGAGGAATTTGCCGATGACGGTGCGGAGCGAGATGAATCCGTCGTTGATGAAGATGGCGAATTTGGTTTGGGGGATGCCGCTGCCGCGCGCATTGGGGAAGAAGCGGTAGAGCAGGTAGCCGGAGACGAGCGATCCGAGTACGGGGAGAAACACGCGCCGCCAGGGGGAACTGGAGACGGGGTACATGCGGGCGGAGAGGCGGCCGGTGAGCAGGATGAAGGCGACAACGACGAGGCCGACAAATGCGCCGATGACGAAGCTGAGCACAATTGTCGTGCGCGCTTCGTGATCGATCGAACGGCCGGAGAAGCGGCTACGGGTTCGCTGCAGGGCGGACGCGATGGTCATGCTCTTTTCAGGATAGGGGAGCGTGCATCGCGGCCTCCAATGGCGCATCGAATAGCTAGTGCCTGATTATTCTCTCTTTTCCCCTCTGAAGATTCGCGATCTTACGTTTCGCAACCGTATAGCGGTGTCTCCCATGTGTCAGTACTCCTGTAAGGACGGCTTCGCCACGGATTGGCACTTGGTTCACCTGGGCAGCCGCGCAGTGGGGGGCGCCGCGCTGGTGATCGCGGAGGCGACGGCTGTCGAGGCGCGCGGCCGCATTTCCCCCGGTGATCTGGGGATTTGGAAAGACGAACATGTGGCTCCGCTAGCGCGGATTACAAAGTTTATTCGTGAACAAGGCGCGGTCGCGGGAATTCAACTGGCGCACGCCGGGCGCAAGGCCAGCGTGCGCGCGCCGTGGGATCAACGCGGGGCGTTTCTGCAGGAGAATGAAGGCGGCTGGGAGACGGTTGCGCCCAGCCCCATTCCATTTAACAGCATGGACCGGACTCCGCATGAGCTGACCACGGCTGAGATCGGGCAGTTAGTGGAGGCGTTTGCCGTGGCGGGGCAGCGCGCGCTGGCAGCTGGATTTCAGGTGATTGAGATTCACGGGGCTCACGGTTACTTGATCCATGAGTTCCTTTCGCCGCTGTCGAATCAGCGTCGAGATGAATACGGCGGCTCGCTCGAGAACCGGATGCGATTTGGGCTGCAAGTGGCAGAGGCCGTACGCAAAGTGTGGCCGGCATCACTGCCGTTGTTCTTCCGCATTTCGGCGACGGACTGGGCGGAAGGCGGATGGACAGTGGAGCAGTCGGTTGAGTTAGCGCGCTGCCTAAAGCCGTTGGGAGTAGATCTGATCGATTGCTCGTCGGGCGCGTTGGCGCCGGGCGTGAAGATTCCGGTCGGTCCGGGATACCAGGTGCCGTTTGCGGAGCAGGTGCGGCGCGAGGCGGACATCCTGACCGGTGCAGTGGGAATGATTACGGAGCCGGAACAGGCGGACGGGATTGTGCGGGAGGGAAAAGCGGATCTGGTTTTGTTAGCGCGCGAGTTGCTGCGCGACCCCTACTGGCCGCTGCATGCCGCAGCGAAGTTGGCGTGTCCGCCGCACCCGCCGCTGCAATACGAACGGGCGTTTTGAATCTTCGGTGTAACCCTGAAGCATTGATCTCTCGTCAGAACCACAAATGCTTCGTTGGGTCGGGTGGTTGGTGTGGTGCGCACTTCCTTTGAGCGCGGCTGATAAACCTCCTGAAGTCAAAACAGTCTGCGAGTTAATTGAATCTTCACAGTCTCTCGATCACGAGAACGTGCTGGTGCTGGGACGTATTTCGAAGCACGGCGACGAGCGCTGGATCGAAGAAGATGCCTGTCCGCAAGCAGGCGGATCGAAGCTGCTGGCGGTGCGGTTCGACCGGCAAACGGGGCCACTGCCGTCGGGTGATTTCGCATTACCCGCCGAATTACTGAAGACCAAGTTCCGAACAGTGGAAGCGCATACCGCGCTGCACGAATTCAAGTTTGGTAGCGGCGATTTCGAGCAATGGGGTATTGTGTTCGGGCGGGTGGAGATGGGAGCGGGGCAGTCGGCGCGTGCATCGGGGACGGTGGTATGCCGGAGCGAAGCGCTGGTGTTCCTGTGGGACAGCCAGGCACATTAGAAAGGGTTAGGTCTGAATCCCTTTGCCTTCCACAAGGTGAATGTAGCGGTTAGGCGCGAGCCCGGTGAGCTTGTCGAGGCGCGTGCTGGGACCGGGCCAGTGGATCTCGAGTTGGTCCACGCGTTCCGCAGTTCCAAGGCCTAGGACCTCGCGGGGATCGTGCGAAGAGAGATAACTGCCGCCGCTGGTTTTGAGGCGTGAGCGCGTTTTGCCGCCGGCGGTCCACACGATGCGGGCGCCGATCGCATCGCGATTGCAGGTGACGCCCTCGAGCCTCAAGCCCAACCAGTTGTTGCCCTTGGCGGCGTTGTTGCGGAGCAGCACGGGCGCATCGCCGTTCACACAGACGAGCACGTCAACGGCGCCATCGTTGTCGAAGTCTCCCACTGCCAGACCTCGCGCGTTGAAAGTAGTCCCGAAGGCGGGGCCGGCTTGCGTGCTGACATTCCGCAGGTTGCCATCGGCCTCCTGGTGAAACAGAAGCAGCGGCTCCTTCCAATGGACGTTCAGGGAATAGTCGCCGATCATGTCGTCCGGATGACCGTTGGCGAGGATCAGATCAGTGAGGCCGTCGTTGTCGTAATCGAAATACTTCAGTCCCCAACCACTGAGGAGGCGCGTGGCCTGGGCAACGCCCTCGAGACTGGCGACGTCGCGAAAGGTTTCATCCTTGTTGTTCTGGTAGACGGAGAACATCTCCTGGTCGACGTTGGCGACGAACAGATCCTGCCATCCGTCGCCGTTGAGATCGGCGGAATCGACGCCCATTCCGGAGCGGGCTTTGCCGTTGCTGCTGTAGCCGACCTCGGCTTCTAGGCCAGCCTCGTCCCACTTCCATGCGCCACGCGCTGCCGGACCGCGGTTGAGATAGAGGAAGTCCTGGACGGTGTCGTTGGCGACGAACAGATCCATGCGGCCGTCGTTGTTGATATCGGTGGCGACAACGCCGAGGCCCTTACCGATCGTCTTGCCGATAACGGTATTCTTGCCGACTTCGGTGAATGTACCGTCGCCATTGTTGCGGTACAGGAAGCTGGTGGTTCCCTTGAAGACGCTGGGAATGCAGTAGTAATACTTGCCGAGCTTATTGTTGCCGCAGCCGAAGCGGTGGGCGGGCGAATAATCGACGAAGCTGCAGACGAAGAGGTCGAGCTTGCCGTCGTTGTCGAAGTCGAACCAGACGGCGCTGGTGGTCCACCCGGGCGTGCTTAATCCGGCTTTGGCGGTGACGTCGGTGAAGGTGCCGTTCCGGTTGTTCTGATAGAGGATGCACTTGCCGTAAGCGGTGACGAAGATATCGGGCCAGCCGTCGTTGTCGTAGTCGGCGACGGCAACGCCCATTCCAAAGGTGCCCCCGGGGACTCCGGCCTTCTCGGTTACGTCGGTGAATGTGCCGTTGCGATTGTTCTTGTAGAGCGCGTTGCGGAGCGGCTTGGAGGGCGTGTAGAAGTCGCTGGGGCCGGAGTTGACGAGGTAGAGATCCATCCAGCCGTCGTTATCGAAATCGAGGAAAGCGGCGCCGGGGCCCATGGTTTCAGGCAAGTAGCGCTCGGCGGACATGGCGGCTTCGTGAACGAAACGGATACCGCTGGATTCCGGGGGGATGGATTGGAAGAGAGGCTCGACGGCGGGAAGGCGGACCGCGCTCAGACCAGCCGCGGCCCAGAACAGTTCTCGTCGTGTGAGCTTCAACTCACCATCGTACTGTGGCGTTAATTTATGGTTCGAGCACGAGCGCGAACTGTTCTTCGGCCATCTCGTTGCCTTGGCGCACGCGGACGCGGATGGCGTAGTTGCCGGGAACCAGCTTCTCGATGGGAGTGTTGGCGACGAGTTGGATACGGCCCTGCGCATCCGGCGCGCTCACCTCGGGCTTGCCGACCTGCCGCAGCTTCCCGTCGCGGATGAACTCGACGGTGACTTCGGGTTTGGCGGCGTTCTTGGGATCGGGATAGAGGACGGCGTAGAAGGGGAGCGAATCCGAGACCGACTTATTGAACTTGGGCAGCAGAGTCGGAACCACGGCTTTATCGCCGACGACGAAGGGATCGTCTGCCGCGGCGTCGGGTTCTTTGCCATGCCAACTGCGGACGAGAGCGACGCTGCTCATGGCAAGCGTTTCGCCCTGTTTGGGGACAAGTAGCGCAGTGCGGTGGACGCTGGTCTTACCGCTCTCGCGATCGAGCACGGCGGTCTCGATCGTGTAGTGACCGGGCGGAACGTCGAAGTACTCGGCGTCGGTGAACTGAGTTTGATGAAAACCGGGGATCTGATCGGCGGTTAGCTTCACGGGCATCTCGCCCTGGAGTTTCTTGACGACAGCGCCATCGAAATCTTTGACTAAGGCGACGTAGGATAGGCCGCCTTCGAAGCCACCCTTGGCGTTATCGCGGACGGTGACGTTTTGGAGCGGCACATTGATCAGGAACCCGCAGAGTTCGTTATGTTCATCGCCGCGGAAGTGCATGCCGCCGGATTCGAACGGGAAGGCTTCCGGAAACGGCGTGGTGCTGAGGGCGCGGAGGAGCGAGAACTCATACCCGTCGGGCATGGATCCACCTTGTGTCATGGAGGCCGGAAGTGCGAAATAGCCGGAACGCGATTGCACGCGGAGATCGGCGCGACTGGTTTTCACTTCGATCTTGCGGAAGGCGCCGTCGTAGCGGGTAATATGCGGATCGTAGCTGATCTCGTAGTAAGTCGCGGTTTCTTCGGCGATGCGTTGCGCGGGCCCCCGGAAGTCGTTGGTGTTGGCGGTGAGGAAGCCCCCGGTGTCATCGGCCAGCATGGCGAGAGTGTCTTGGGTGTTGTAACGGCCGCTCTCGATAGCGGTATCCTGCGAGCGCGCCGCAGTGCTGGCGCGATGGAGATTGGCTGAGGCGCCGTTGGTTATCGCATCTCGTGACGAGAACGTGGCCTCATCTAACTTATCTGTGGAGCGGTCGTTTAAGTTGGTGGTGTCGAGCCCGTGGGCATCGAAAGGATAGAACGAGACGTTGCTCTGATTGGCCGCGCTGATCACCTGACGGAACGTGTCTTCCATGCCCTGCGGGACCGAAAAGCCGTTGCTGAAGTAGAGGACGGATTTGCGACCCGGCAGGTGGCTCTCCGCTCGAACGGCGGCGAGCAGGGCGGCAATCGAGGAGCGGCCGGTAGATACCATTTCCGACCGCTCGCTGAAGTCGATCATTTGAACGAGCATCTGGGCCATGGCGTAGTCCGCCTCGGCGAAGCCGTTGGTCCGACCATCCGGAGCGACTGGGTTGCCATTAACATCCGAGCCGCCCATTTGAAGGACGCGCTGTTCAAGGCTTTGTTTGCCGGCCTGGTTGGGACCGATGATCTCCTCAGCCGCTGCGCGGAGGTTGCCGCTCTCGGAGGCGATCAAACTATTAGATCCGCTAGTCGCTTTTTCGATGGCGTTGCGGAGCAGATCGCGCTGGCTGGTGAACCCTTGCACCGCGTTGAGCTTCGTATCCAGCAGGAAGACGCCGGCATAGACGTTGGGCGGCAAATCCTGATTCAGGAGTTCGAGGGCCGCCTGCCTTGAAAGCCGCATGCCGCTGACGTCCATCTTGTCGAAGATGAAAGTCATCAGCCGGATTTGACGGCCCGGGTTGAGTTGACCGGGGGTGGTGGAGGCAGTAACGGCGTCTTTACCGGTGATAAGGCGGAAGGATTTGATGGGCCGCGATTCTCCGTTGTCGTAAACCGAGAAGTCGCTTTGGGAAAGATCGGTGGACGCGCGGCCGTGCTTGTCGCGAACGACTACATCGACCAGGACTTCTTCCGAACGGGAGGGAACCGAAACATTGGCCTGCGGCGTAGCGGAGGGCGCCGCCCCGAGCAGACACAGGGCGGCGATCAGCGGCGATTTCATGAACACTCCTATTCGAGCGTGAACGTCACCGTTTCAGCGGCGGCTTCCTTGCCCTGCTGCGCCACGAACTTCACCTGGTAGTTGCCGGGCTGCAGAGTGGCGAGCGGCGCGGTGGCGACGTATTGGATGCGCCCTTCCGCGTCCGGTTCGGTGAGCGCCGGGGACCCTGCGCCTAACTGCTGACCATCCTTGCTGAAGATCATCTTCAATGAGGGCTTCTCAGTGTTTGCTTTATCCGGATAGATAACGACGTAAAACGGAAGGTTGTCGTAGTCGGTTTTCTTCAATGTCGGGCTGACCATGGGGGTAACTACGCCAGCGGACATCAACATGGGATCGTTGGGCTTGGTGGCAGTGTCCTTGGGTTTGACGCTGCGGACGACGGCGACGCTGCTGATGCTGATGCCGGTGCCTTGAGCGGGAATCAGGAAGCTGGCTTTGCGCGCGCTGACCTTTTCGGCGGAGCGATCAATCACGGCGGTTTCGAGCGTGTAGCGACCGGGAGAGAGCTCGAAGTTTTCATTTCGGATAAAGTGACTGTCCTGATAGGCCTTCAGCTTGTCGGCCGTGATGCGGAGAGGAACGTCTTCGTGGAGCTTCTTGACGACCTCACCCTGGCTGTTTTTGACGAGCGCTACATAGGACATACTGCCTTCATAAAGACCGCTCGTCTTGTTTTCCTGAAGCGTCATGCTGGAGATCGGTATATCGACGACAACGTCGCAGGTGGGTTGAGGACCAGCTCCCCGGAAGTGCATGCCCTGCGTCTGGAAACCGAAGTTGTGCGGCATGGGCTTTTCGTTGAGCGCGTTCATGAGAGGCACTTCGATGGCGGAGAGGACCTGACCGCCGGCAGCAAGGGCGGGCGGCAAGGCGAAGTAGCCCGATCGTGACTGGACGCGCAGGTCGGAGGAGTCCGCTTTGACGGCAATCTTATGGAACGAGCCGTCGTAATTGGTGATCTCGGGGTTGTAAGAGATCTCGTAGTAGGTCTCGATGTCCTCGTTAATTCGGCGAATAGGGCCGCGGAAATCGTTGGTGTTGGCGATGAGCGTTCCGCCGGTTTCGGCGGCGAGGCGGTCAAGGGTGTTTTGTGTATCGCGCCGGCCGCTGTCGATGGATTTGTCGACGGAGTTGGCCATGTCCGTGGTCACTCCGTTGTGGTTAACGCTATTGGCTCTCGAGGCCGCGGCGGCGTCGTTTAATCCGTTGATGGAACTACGGTTCGTGTCCTGGGTGGTGAGACCCCGCGCATCAATGGGATAGAAGCTGACGTTCGAGCGGTTGGCGGTGGCGATGACAACGTTGAAGGCCTCTTCCGCGCTTTGCGGAACACTGAAGCCTTCCGAGAAGTAGAGGAGCGTTTTGCGGCCGGGGAGACGGTACTGCTCTTTCACGGCGTCGAGGAGCGAGTAAATGGAAGAGCGACCGAAGTCGGTGGCCATGTCCTGCTCCTGCGATTGGAGAATATGGAGCATCATTCCCGCCATGGCCTGGTCGGCGGCGGCGGCACCCTGAGGAGCGGAGTTGGGTCCGGTAGCATCGCTAGACCCATTGATAACGCGCCCACGCGACCGGCTAGGCTCATGTCGCCTCCGGTGGCGGGGCCGAGCATCTGTTCCAGCTGTTGAGTAACACGAGTGCTGTCGGATCCGAAGTCCGTGCCCCCTCCGGTGGCTCGATCGATCGCTTTACGGAGTAGCTCGCGATCATTGGTAAACGTCTGGATGGCTTCCAACCGGTGATCGATGGTCATGACGGCGATGTAGACGTTCTGGGCAAGCTCGGACTTGATCAGGTCGATTGCTGCATCCTTTGCTAATCGGCGAGCGTTCGCATCGTTGGAGGAGACGTTGGTAGATCAACGTGACCAGGCGGATCTGGCGCAGAGGATCGAGCTGGGTACGGGCTCCGCTGGAGCTGACGGCTTCGCGCCCTTCTACCAGCCGGAAGGTCTTGATAGGACGCTGCTGACCGTTGTCGAGTACCCGAAAGTTGTCGCTCTTCAGGTCTTTGATGAGGTGGCCTTTCTTGTCGCGAACGACCACGTCGACGACAACTTCCTCGCCGCCGGCCTTGAACGTAGGGGATTGGCTATCGCCCGCGGGGGCGGTCTGTGCCTTGGCGCTCGAAACGAGGATGGCCAGGGAGATTGCTGCGGCTACGGGGAATCTCATCAAACAACTCCTTGATTAATCGGGGTACGCACTGTTGGCTTTGACCACGCGGATGTTGTGGTCCGAGAATTGGTGATGGGCGCCGGGTAGGTCGACCTTTGGCATGTGGCAGGAAGAGCAATTAACCCGTGTTCCACCGGGCAAGCTTTGGCCCCGGGCTTTCCGCCGGCATGACAAGCCTGGCACTTCGCATCGTAGTCAGTGGATACTCTATCAATTTCCTTGTGCGGATCGTGGCAGCCGACGCAGGCGATGCGCTTATCGTCCACGTCGTAACAACGGCTGTTGGTGAGCCGGTAAGGCTGGAAACGGACGTTTAGCACGCCGTGGGGACCGTTCACGGCGATCTGATCCCAGGTGCGGTGGCACTGGCCGCAGAAGTCGCTGGTCTCCTCGGTGGACATCGCGCCCAGCTTTTTCATTTCGAACTTGGCGGCGTCGCCGTGCGGACGCCTTCGATGCTTGGCCGTTTCTCCGTGGCAGCGCTCGCATGGAACGCCGGCGACCAGAGTGGTTAGCGGAGATGCTGGTCCACCGCAACGGAACCGGTGGAGTGGCAGTTGAAGCAGCCGAGTTTCTCGCGATCTCCCATAGCCGCCGGCGGCTTCGAGCAGGGTAGCCGGGGTGGAATTCTGGTCACCCATGGTGATGTCGAGCGCATCGGGAGCCTTGTAGTAGCTGACGAAGCTCTCGTAGTAGACGCCGTCCTTCTCGAGGACATAGGTCTGGCCCGCGGTCCCAGGCCGAACGCCCAGCCGATCGGCAGCGTGAGCGGTCTTTGCCGTCCGATGACGGTATAGAACTTTGGTCGCCTTGCGTTCGATCCGGTAGGAGTATCCGTTGGCGCTGAACGTCAGTAACGGGATGGGACTCCAGATACACGCATTCCGCGCACGGATTCCAGGCATGGGCCATCGAAGTTGCAGGATGCGGCTTGGCTTGCGCGGCGTGGCAGGTGGCGCATTCCGCACTTCGCGGAACAGAGACCCGCGTGACCGCCGCGGCGGCGTGAGTTGTGGCGTCTGCGCCGACATCGCGGGCGGCCCAGAGGCTGCAGATGAGCACGCAGAGAAGCACCAGGCGGCAGCGCGCGGATCTCACGGGGTGGCCCCTTGTTGGCTTTCGTCGGCGATTTGCGCGCGGAGCTTCGGAACTCCTCACGTTCCTTGGCGGCCTTCTTCCTTGCGGCCGGACTTCATGTAGGCCGATGGCGAGCGCCATGCGGACCTGCGGGACTGCCGGGCGCGATCTGCTTGGCGATCTCGAGTTGCTTGATACCGCGGGCCGGATCGATGTCGCCTTCGGAAAGACGCGGCCGAGGATGGCATGCGCGGGGAAGGAATGCGAATCGATATCCACGGCCTTCTCGGCATACGGCAAGCGCCGATTTGAAATCTTGCTCTTGAGGTATTCCGAGGCCAAGGTCACCAGCGCGGGGACGTGGTTAGGGTGAGATCTCAAGTTCTTTCTTGATCTCGAGCCAAGCCTTCGTTGACGTCGCTGTAAGGAGGAAGCTGCCGTAGAGGTAATGGATGTTCGGCTCGTTCGGGTATTTCTGGACCAGGAGCTTGAACTCGGCGGCGGCCTCAGCGGTCTGAGAGCGCTGGCGTCGTAGAGGGCGCGACCGACTTCCATGACCATTTCGCGCTCGGCGGGCGGGAGTTCGCTGGGAAGCAGCGGTTTGCGCAGTGCAGCGAAGCCTTCGGCCTCGATGTAGATCGGGTTGATTGAGGCCGCGCTGCGCGATCGAGCGCCAGCAGCTTCATGGCGTCTCGTACTGCGCCGTTGCGCGTGAGCAGGAGGCATGAGTGGTAGTGGACTACATCGGAGATGTTCTGGTCGGCATCGACGCCGAGAGCGACGGCATGGTGCAGATGGAGAAGCGCGTCGCATACTCGCTCGTTCTCGTATTCGCAGAGCCCGAGCATGGCCCAGGCGACCGCCAGCATCGGGTTTGAGGAGGGTGAGATGGCGGAAAGCGTCGCGGCCATGCACATAATCGTCCAGCTCGTAGTAGAGAGTGCCGAGATACCACCAGCCTTCATCCCACGCAGGTCGCAGGGCCAGGCCTTTTATATAGAGGTTCGATCGCGTCGTCGACGTGGTTGGCTTCCCGTGCGGTTCCGGCTTCTTTGGCCAGGCTTTCGAAGGAAGCTCCGCTGCGGAGCGGGGGCCGGGATCGAAGAGCAGCGAGGCGATGAGGAAGACCAGGAGAGCGAGCGGCGCTTCATCACTGGCCCTTGTCGGGACGCTGCAGCGACTGCCGCGCCTTTCGCTTGCCGGACTCTTCGGCGGCGCTGAGCTTGGCGCCGGGTTGTTGCGCCTGCCGGTCGGCGTTGAGCTTCTGGACGATGGCGCGCTCGCGATCCCCGTCCTCTTTGCGCTTCTCACGATAGTAAACGGTGGCCAGAGAGACGTGCGCTTCGGTAAAGGTAGGCGATGGCTTTCACCACGGCTTCAAGTTGTTGCGCGCTTGCTCGGTCTTTGTCCTTGCGCCAGCATCACGAGGGCGAGCTGATATTGGACGGCGAGCATCGGCCGGCCGAACCGGCGGCGGCGCGCTGGAGATAGGGAAGAGCTTTGTCGTATTCCTGATCGAGGCGCAGCATGGTGCCCACGTGCAGATTGGCTTGGAAGTCATTCGGGTCGCGCTCGAGCGCCTTCAGGAAAGCGGTCCGGCTGCCGGTCATGTCACCGGTGGAGAAAAGCGCCAGGCCGTAGTAGGACCAGGCGTCGGGAAGGTTCGGGATTCAGTTCGACTGCTTTTGCGAAGTCAGCGACGGCGGGGGTGTATTCGCGCGCGGCGAACCGGGTGGCGCCCATGAGAAGACGGGCTTCGGCGGAATCCCCTCGGGCTGAAGATCTGGTCGATGACGATCTGCCCCTGTTCGGTTTGCCCATCGCGGGTGAGCGCGGTGCCCAGGAGATAAGCGATGGCGAGATCGTCCGGGTTGGCGGTGCGGAGGGGGGTCAGGAGATCGATCACTTTCTTGTTTTCGCCTGCGCGAAGGTCGCAATCGGCGAGCAGCATAGTGGCTTTGGGGTTCGATCGGATCAGCACGCGTGGACCGGTCTCGAGTTCGCGGATGGCTACGAGTATTGGGCCGACTTGTAATAGGCGAGTGCGAGGTTCAGACGAACGCCCGGATCGGGGTTGTTGGCGAGGGCCAGCTTGTACTGATCGATAGCCTCGTCGTACCTGCCCACGCCGACCAACGCAGCGCCAAGATTCGAGCGCAATTGCGCTGCCTCGGGGTGCATGGCGAGAAGGATATAGTAATCGCGAATCGCTTCGTCGAGCTTGCCCTGCTGGTGAAACGCGAGCGCTTGCTTCAGAAGATCTTGCGGCGATTGTTGGGATTGGCCGAAGACGGAGCCCACGCAGAGGGCGGCCACAGACAAGACGAAACATCAAACTCCCGGGTGGTCCCAGTCTATCAGAAACGAGAAAAGCGGGGAAGCATCTGGCTTCCCCGCTGGGTTTTGGAACAGCAGCTCTTCTTAGAAGTAGAACTTGAACGTGAACTGGATGCTGCGGTTGCCGTTCAGGTAGTGGGCGTAACCGAAGTTCTGGTTGCTAAGAGTGCCGGTCTGGGTAAGCGAGAGCGTCAGGTTGTTGTCGCCGCCCGCCGGGTTGAAGGAGGCCAGCGGGTGGTTCAAGAAGTTGTAGGCGGAGACGCGGAACTGAATCTTCTTGGTCTCCGAGATCATGAGAAGTTCTTGAACAGCGAAAGGTCGTTCGTGAAGAAAGCCGGTCCCTTGATATAAGGCATCACATAGGCACCGTTGTGACCCGGCGTCGGGGATGCGAAACAGTTACCGTTGATGATATTGGTTCGCTTTGAGGTTCGTTGCGCGGGTCGCAGGTCAGCACGCGGTTGCACGGAGATGTTGGTGTTCCGTTGATGATGTCCGAAGTAAGTGGCGAACAGGTGGTTATCAGTGGGAACAGTCATCCCGTTGGGGAGAACGGTTCCCGGGGCCAGATAGCCGCTGAAGCCGAAGTTCGAGCTGCTGATGGCCTGCAGGGGAGAACCGCTCTGGAATTGTGAGTACCGGAGACCTGCCATCCGTTGATCGCGCCCTTCAGCAGCCGGTTCCCGTTAAAGGGATTGCCCATCTGGTAGACGCATGCAACGTTGAAGATGTGGGTACGGTCGTTCGGCAGCACGCCGTAGTTGTTGGGATGTCCGTGGTATCGCCGACGCCACGTCGAGGTGTTCTCACCGCGAATACCGAGAGCCTTACTGAAGGTGTAGTTGAAGAGCCAGTTGAAGTGCCCGCTCTGCTTGTTCCAACTCGCTTGGAAGGAGTTGTAGTTGGAGTAATTGATTGTGCTGCTGCAGGTAGAATCTGCCCGTACTGGGATAGGGCTGATAGGCATTCGCGCCTGTACCTACCGGGCTGAGCGTCGCGGAGCGGTTGCGGTACCGAAGATCGAAGGATTGCTGAACAACCCGCCGAACGGCATGGCGTTGATGTTGCCGAAGGTGCCGTTGCTGGCGTTGTTCAGGTAGTTCGCCATGTTGCCGACGTACGAGAACTCGGCCGTGGAAGCCCAGGGCAGCCGCTGAGAAACGGTGAAGCTGTAGCTGGTGGTGAGCGGCTGTTCGGTGTCGTTCAAGTCGAGAACGCGAACGCCGCCCGGCGACACCTGGCTGCCGGTGATGGACCGATGTAGTCGAACGTGATCGGCACGCCACTTGAAGGCGTGGGAACCGGTGTAGTGTAAGCTGCCGGCCGCAAGACTGAAGAGCCGGAGCTTGCACGTTCTGTTCGTCGTGGTAGCGATACATGACCGCATACCGCCGCGAAGAACGGTTTTGCCGGTACCGAAGACATCGTAGGCGATACCGAAACGCGGCTCGTAGAAGAAAGCCCGGCCCTTGGTGCCGGAGAGCGGAACGATGTTGTCGATGTTGTTCCAGGCAAAGCCGGTCAGAGCAGCCGCCGGCGCGCTGTTGGCGTTATAGAGAGAGGGGATGAAGACCGCCGCCCCGATGCCCTTCTTCGTCCACCCAAGGACCGAGGTGGTCGAAGCGCAGACCGTAGATCGAGCGTCAAGCGGCGGTTGACCTTCCAGGAGTCCGTGCGCAAAGAAATCGATGCTGGTGTAGTGCATGGCGATGACGGGATCGAAGTTCGATTCGGCGTATGCCGCCATGATGCCAGTCAGCATGTCGGCGTAAGCGTTACCGGTTGAACCCTGGCCCCAGTTGGCATAAACCTGCTCGCCGTTCACATAGTTGTCGCTGGGCTGCTGGTTTTTGGTGCGTTCCCAGTAGAAGCCGAACTTCGCGGTGTGGGTACCCCAAACCTTGGAAATGTTGTCCCGCAGGGTGGGCAGCCATTTGTTGGCGTAAAGGGTGTTCTTCTTCTCGTAGCCGCTGGGGTTGATCAGGTTGGCGATACCGTCGCTCCAGCCAGTGATAGCCGGAATCTGATTGTTCACGTGTCTGTTGAAGATGTGCTTGTAGTAGATGCCCAGATTCTGCGCGTTGATCTTCGCCGGGATCCGTCGTAGGTGAAACGCAACGTACAGGTTGGTGTAGGTGAAGATCACCTCGTTGGTCAGCGTCGGGCTGAAGACCTTGGTCAGGTTCACCGAAATCGAGTCCGAGTAGTTGGGCTCGGTCTGAGGGCTCGGATACGGAACGGCCGGGTTGGTTCCCCACCACAGGGTGCTGTTGTCGTGGTTCACTTCGCGCTGCGCGTTGTAGCTGACGAACAGCTTGGTGTTGTCGTTGATGCTCCAATCGATGCGAGGCCGGATCTGCCACATGTTGTCCGTGTGGGTGGTGGAGTAGAGGTAGTTGTCGCCGTTGTTCTGCTGCGGGATTGCGCGTTCGGCAGCGGATAGAGCTTGTTCATCGTGTTCACGCCGATCGGGCTGAACTGGCTGGCCGGGATGATCCCGTTGGTGCGAATGCTCTTGTTGTTGATAGCGGCACCAGTGACGGCGTAACCGCCGGGCTGCTTCCGCTGCAGATAGCTGTTCAGGTTGGCGGCGCTGAAATCGCCATTGCGCATGACCGTGGTGGGAACGAACGACGTGAAGACGTCGTGCGCTGGATCCTGCACCTGTCTGGGCGTAGTACTCATACGCCAGGAAGAAGAAGAGCTTGTCGTGGTTGCGATTGAAATTGCGTGTCGGGATGATCACCGGACCGCCGATGTTGCCACCGGGATAGTAGAAGTACGTGTCCGGCTTGGGAGCATACTTCAGACCGGTCTGGGCGTTGGTGCCGAGCTGTTGTTGAAAGCGTTGGTGGCGTCGAAGGTCGCGTTGCGGGCGTACAGGTAAGCCTCACCGTGGAACTGCGTTGCCGCCGGACTTGCCGATGGCGGCGATGACGACCGGGCCCTTGGCGTTTTCCGCGCCGAAGTTCGACGTGAGAACCTTCATTTCCTGGGTCATATCGGTGACGGTGTTCACAGCCTGGCCGCAGTTGCAACCGGGATCGATGATGTGCGCGCCGTCCGACGTGATGTCGAGCGCGCCGGTGCGCAGACCGTTCGCCGAGAAGCTTCCGACCGGGCCGGCGCCCGTGCTCTGCTGTTGAGACTGATAGCCCTGGTTCGCGTCGTTGCCGCCAGTGAGCGCGAAGCCGGGAAGAATCTTGATAAACTCGGCGGCGTTCTGGCCGACGATGGCGATGTTCTGCAGCTGCTTCTTGACCGATGACGATCGACTTTTCGCCGGAATCAACGGGCGTCAGCTCTTCCGCCGGACCCCGAACCGTGACCGTGTCCGTCGACGGCGCCGACTTTCAGGGCGATGTTGGACAGGTTGCGCTTGTCGCCCGCGTCGAAATGGACGCCGGTCTGTTTGATACTTCTCAAAGCCTTGCGCACTGATGTGACGGTGTAGTCGCCAGGCTGGAACCGCGTTGATGGAGAAGAATCCGTCATTGTTGCTGACGGTGCGGCGCTCGTCGCCACTCGCGTCATTTTTCATGATAACGGTTGCGCCCGGAATGACCGCGCCGCTAGGATCGGCGACCGTGCCGGTAAGGGTACCGTTTACATTCTGTGCTTGCATGCTGTGACAAAGCAGCAGCAGCGATACGACCCATAGATACGCGATATGGGCCCACGTTGACCTCTGAAACATGGAAGCCTAACTCCTCCACCCATAAGGGGTGATGTTTTTCAACTAGTGAAGGCACGATATCAGACACGATAAACGGTGTCAATCGGGCCGATGGCGAAATGCCCTCATAACGATCAGGTTTCAAAGGAACCGAAGTGTAAATTTTCTGCCTACATGCTGAAAAGTACTGAGCTCCGGGGGTAGACTCGTAAGAAATCTAAACAGGCAGGAGTTTTTCTTTCCAATGAAGCTAACGCGCTATTTGTGTCTCTACGCAGCCCTGCAGGCGACAACGTACGGTCAAACGTTCACATTGCTGAACACTTTTAATGGATCCAATGGGCAAAATCCGCAATGCGCCCTCACGGAGGCCGGTCCCGGGGTGTTTCTAGGGACAACTCCTACATCCACAAATCAGAATTCGGGGACCATATTTCGGATTACAGCGGGAGGAGAATTTTCATCCCTCCTTACTTTGAATCAGAATTCGCAAGGGGCCTTTCCGGTGGGCCAGTTGTATCCGGCAAGTAATGGATTGGTATACGGAATTACCCAAGGGGCGGGCCCGGACCAGGGTGGAACAGTATTCGTAGCGAATGGACGGGGCAATTTAAAGGTACTGGCGTCGAATGTAAATACCCCCTCTGCGGTCACGGAAGCGACGGACGGCAACTTCTACTTCACGAGCTACAACAGCGATGGAACGCTCAACATTCTGCGCATGTCATTGGGCGGAACGCTGAGCACCGTGTATACGTTCCCGTATGGCGTTTTACAGGCGGGGCCGCTGACGCAATCGGCGGATGGCGATCTTTTTGGGGAGACGCAGGGGATTGCGCCTGGGTACGGGACGATTTATCGCCTCACGCTCGCCGGCCAACTGACTACCCTCTACAGTTTTACGGGCGGAGCCGATGGCTCTCAGCCGCTGGGGGGATTGATCCAGGGGAATAACGGTCTCCTCTATGGCGTTACTAATAACGGGGGTTCGGGGTTCAGCGGTACGATT
Organism: Bryobacterales bacterium; assembly: GCA_963738525.1. Classification (GTDB taxonomy): domain Bacteria; phylum Acidobacteriota; class Terriglobia; order Bryobacterales; family Bryobacteraceae; genus Bog-113. The sequence continues at coordinate 357,638 of CAVTXC010000006.1, read as the reverse complement.
TTCAGTATCTCTGTAAACGGGACGCTCACCACTCTTCACGCTTTCAACACGCTGGACGGCGCAAACCCGTTGACGGGGCTGACGTTGGGTAGCGACGGCAACATCTACGGGACCAACGCAGGTCTGGGACAGTATGGGCCGGGGACTATCTTCAAAATCGCTCCCGACGGCTCCGGATTCCAGACGATGTTCACGTTCTCGGACCAGACGCCGCAATTCGCGCAGGTTCCGGGGCCGGGTGTTGTACAGGGTTCCGATGGAAAGTTCTACGGAACGACGCTGCTGGGTGGAGCGGACAACCAAGGGCAGATCTATAGCGTGGACCTCGGCTTACCCGGGCCGGCTCCACTGGTGGGCAACTTGAACCCGGCGAGTGGCGCGGTTGGCAGCCCGGTGTTGATCGCCGGCAGAAACCTGATCGGGGTTTCGTCGGTAACCTTTAATGGTGTGCCGGCGACAAAGGTGGTGAGCCGCGGCGTCAACTACGTGTGGGCGATTGTTCCGGACGGCGCGACGACGGGCCCGGTCCAGGTCACTACGCAAAATGGCGTGAGCCGCACCAATAAGACGTTCACGGTCAACTAACCGAGAGGCTTGGCCTTAGGCGGGCGCCGTTCTCCTAGGAGCGGCGCTCGAGTTTTTTTGATCGTTTTCGCGCGGTTGTGATTTCAAGTCGCGCGACCCTTCCTTTTCCGACGCCCCACAGGATAACCGTCACGGTTTTTGTTAGGATGGCTGCGCGCGACAGCGTCCAGATGAAGACACCTCAAGCTATTGCCTTTGCTGTTCTTTGCGCGGTAAGCGCGGCGGCGCAGGCCTCCCGGGTTTTAATCCAGGACGGCGTGCGCGTCAAGATGCGGGATGGGGTGACGCTGGTGGCGGACGTGTACCGTCCGGCGGAAGACGGGAAATATCCGGTGTTGCTGCAGAGGACTCCTTACAACCGGGCGGGGGGATCGGGCGGTTTCGCGGAGCTGGCGGCGCACGGGTATGTGGTGATCAATCAGGATACGCGGGGACGGTTCGATTCGGAGGGGGAATTTTACCCGTTCCGCTACGAATCGCAGGACGGTTTCGATACGGTCGAATGGGCCGCGGCGCAACCCTGGTCGAACGGACGGGTGGGGATGTTTGGCGGATCGTATGTGGGCGCGACGCAAATGCTGGCAGCCATTGCTAAGCCGCCGCACTTGGTTTCGATTTTTCCCTATGTGACCGCGTCGGAATATTACGACGGATGGACATATCAGAGCGGGGCGCTGCTGCAGTGGTTCGCTTCTTCGTGGACGAGCGGGCTGACTTTCGATACGGTGCGGAGGAAGACGGCGGCGCTGCAGGATCCGAAGAAGTGGGTAGCGACGCTGCCGGTGGATGCGTATCCGCTGCTGCAATTTCCCGATGTTCACGCGGTGGCGCCGTACTTTACGGACTGGGTGAGGCACGAGACGGACGACGCTTACTGGAAGCCGTGGAAAATATCGGACCACTATGGAGAGATGAACCTGAAGGTGCTGCATGCCGGCGGGTGGCATGACATTTTCCTGAAAGGGACGCTGAACAACTACATCGGGATGCGGGCGAAGTCTCCGGCAAAGGCGGAGCAAAAGCTGCTGATTGGGCCGTGGGCGCATGCGGAGACGTCCCCGGAGGGAAAGATCGGGGACGTGACCTTCGGCAAGCAGGCCGTGCTGGATATGCAAGGTACGATTCTGCGGTGGGCGGATTACGCGTTGAAGGATGAGCGCAACGCTTACGCCACAGGCGCGCCAGTGCGTCTATTCGTGATGGGCGAGAACGCGTGGCGTGACGAGCAGGAGTTTCCGCTGGCGCGGACCGTGTACACGAAATATTATCTGGGGGCGGGTGACTTGGGCGTGCAAAAGCCGGGGAAGGCTGCGCCGCAGACGTTCGAGTATGATCCGGCAAACCCGGTGCCTACGATCGGAGGGCGTTTGTGTTGCGGGAACAACCAGCTTCCTCCGGGACCAGCGAACCAGCACGCGAACGAGTCGCGGGCGGATGTTTTGGTTTTCTCGACCCCGCCGCTGGAACGTGACGTCGAGGTGACGGGATGGATCAAGCTAAAGCTGTTTGCTTCGAGCTCGGCGCCCGATACAGACTTCACGGCGATGTTCACGGACGTCGATCCGTCGGGATATTCGCGGTTTTTGACGGATGGGATCGTCCGGGCGCGCTACCGGAACTCGACCGCGAAGGCGGAGCCGATTGAACCGGGGAAGATCTATGAATACACGATCGACTTATGGGCGACCAGCAATCTGTTCCGCGCCGGTCATCGGATCCGAGTGGACATCTCGAGCAGTAACTTCCCGCGTTTCAACCGGAACCTCAATACTGGTGACGCCGTGGAGGGGTCGACGCGGATGGAGAAGGCGAAGCAGACGATCTATCACGACGGGCAGCATCCTTCGGCGTTGGTGCTACCCGTGATTCCGCGCGGGTGAGGTTCGTTGGTTGCGATTTGTCAGGTGGCAGGCTGACCGGACGCGCGAAAAGATGAGGGGCCATTAGGTATCCTCTTTGCCCCCAATTCCGGACAGCCTTTTTTACGGCCGCCTTCGTCATTACAACATCCTGGTGTGGCGGTTCCTCGGCGTGGGTCAGCCAGTCGCTTTGAAAACACTGGCCTTGAATGGGAACGCCACGTTGGTGGGCGGTAATTACATCCAACTTAGATCCATTACGTCGCAAGCCGGCAGCGCGTTTACTCCGACACCTTACACCCTCGGACCGAATCGTTCTTTCGGGATGGCGTTCATTTACGCGATTGCGCAGGGCACTCCAGCAGACGGATTCGCGTTTGTGGCGCAGAACACGCCATTCGGCCCGAATTACCTGGGGCTAGGCGGTTCGGGCCTCGGCTCTTTCACCCTGGATCCGGGACCGGCGATTGCCGCAACATTTGACTATTATTCGAACGCGTACACGGGGTCGCCAGCAAATACGGTGGCAATCGCCGAGCCTCGGGCACAACCGTTGGTGTCTACGCTTTGGGGACAGGATCTGGTTACGAAGTTCGGCGGACAAGCGTATTTCGGGTTCACCGGCGGAACAGGCGCCCTAAGCAGCCAGCAGTATATTCTCGCGATGTCGGTCGCGGTCTTGAACCGTCAGAGACCCTGGGGAGCGCTTCGCACGGGACGCGCTCCCAGTTTCTGCTACCAATTGCAGCGCACGAGCGTATTGGAAGTGTCACGTGGACGTCACTTGGAGATTTCGGGAAAGAGTTGCGATTGGCGGCGAGGCTGCTGCGAGCAAATCCTTTGTTCACGCTAACCGCTGTGCTCATGCTGGCGCTGGGGATCGAATAGCGATCTTTAGCGTGACTAATGCGGTGCTGCTGCGGAACCTACCCGTTCATGACCCGAAAGATCTGGTGTTGCTGAAGTTCCGGGACAACCGGACGGAGCGGGAAACACCGGAGACTCGGAAACATCCTTTAGCGAGCCAGTCTTTGAGCGGCTGCGAACTCAGCGCGGGGCTTTATCCGATTTGATGGCCAATGCCCTGATGGGCCTGGATAAGATCTTGGTGCGTTCGGGCAGGTACCAGAGCAGGCCGCAGTGGACATGGTAAGCGGCAACGGCGCTGCGATACGAGTGACGACAGACTAGAAATCAAGAGCCTTTCCGGTAGCGGAAGGGAGGGCAAGACCGAGGATGCGGGCGAGCGTGGGTGCGATTTGGGTCATGTCGATGACACCTAGGTTTTTGCCTTTGGGCAGCGTTTCGCCGGTGATGAGGAACGAAGAACGCAGTTCAGGTTGCTCCGGGAGATAACCGTGCGTGCCGCCGCTCTGGGTGTTGCGGTGTAGCGGACCGGTGAGGTTGAAATCGGCTTGATAGCCGGACTGCATATCGAGAAGGAAATCCGCGGAAGGGAAGCCGCCAAGCTTTCCTAGTTCCTCTTTACCGACGACGCGGCGGATGCCATTTGCGGGATCGGCGGCGAGTTGATCCAGCAGAGTCTTGGTCTGTTTGAGCGCCGTTTCGTCTTGCGGCTGGCGGAGCACGACGGCGACGGACCCACCGTTGACCCAAGGCATGGCGGTCCAGGACTGAACGATCGGTGTTCCCCATTGGGTTTTCTTGTCGCCAGGGTTGATCAAGCCGGCGGCGATGAACGCCGCGGCAATGTTGAGGTGGTGGGTGACAGGGAGAAATCCATGGTCGGATACGACGCAGATGGTGGCGTGGGGATCGGCTTGGAGCGCGGCGTCGCGGAGTTGCCCGATGAGGGCGTCGGTGCCCTCGAGAACCTCGTTGGCTTCGGGACTGAAAGGTCCGGCGCCATGCTCGGCGTGGTCGAGCGCGGCGAGGTGGACGGTCATGAAACCGGGATGGTAACGGCGGAAAATTTCGGCGGCGAATGAGGCGCGAAGTCGGTCATTGGGGAGATCGGTGTTGAGTTCCTCGGCGTACGGTCCGAGTTTGCTTTCGAGATCGGCGAGCATGCCGGGGGTTGAGAGAGCGCGAACGAGTTTGCGGTCTTCAGGGCTGCCGGTGCGCCAAACTTCGGGGATGAGGTGATTGATCTTGGGGGCGCCGACGGTGACGGGCCAGTTCACGCTGGCAGTGGTGAGGCCGGCGGCCGACGCGGCATCCCACAGCGTGGGGATCTTGATGTCTTCTGCGTACCAATACCACCCGGCCAGGTTGCGCTGCTCGGGATCGAAGGTAGTGTTGGCATAGATGCCGTGGATCGCGGGGCTGACGCCGGTGACGAGGGTGGTGTGGCTGGGGTAAGTCACGGTGGGAACCACGCCAACGACACCATCGGCGTAGGCACCTTCCTTCATCATGCGCCGTAAATTGGGGATCTTGAGGCCGTGCCCGTCGGCTTGCGTGAGGTAGGCCGCGCCCATCCCGTCGATCGAAATCAGGAGAAGGGATTTGGGAGTGGCCGGTGCTGCCATAAGGAGGGGGAGAAGAAAGAGGAAGCGGCCGGCGATCCGGGAGAACATGCGATTCCTAGTCTCGCATCCGAGCGTGAAAGCCCGGTGACTAAGGGGCGGTGTTATCGACGATGAGGACCTCGAGGGTGCGGGGCCCATGGACTCCGCGGATACGGATCATTTCAATATCGGACGTGGCGGATGGGCCGGAGATGGTGGTGATGGGCAAGGTGCTGGTGGAGTTGATGGCGCGGAAGGCTTCGGGTACGGTTTCAACCAGCTGATCAAGGCGAACAATGCAGAGGTGGTAATCGGGGATGAGGCTGAGCGCGCGGCGTCCTCCAGCGGGAACGCCTTCCTGCAGAATGATGGTGCCGGTAAGCGCGACGGCAACGGAACAGCCGGTGATGACTCCGTCGGTGGCGTCGATGGCTTCGTAGTGCAGATCCTCATCGGGGACGAAGGTGAAATTTGCGGGAAGCCACGCGAGGGGAAGGTCGGTGGGAATCACGATGCGCGTGAGCGAACGGCTTTGGAGGATGCGCCCGATCGAGGGTGCAATCTCAGCGGGACTGCAGATGTGAGTGGCGGAATCGTAATCGTGGAGGCGTTCGAGAAAGAGCTCGAGACGCTGAACCGAGTCGAGGAGGCCGTGCTGGTGATAGAAGCGCGGGATGGCTTGCCAGTCCGCCTCACGCCTAGTAGGCGGCACTCCGACTGCTTGGCGAACCTGCTGAAGGATTGCGGCGCGAGCGTCACTGCCCGGGATTTCAGTCACGACGTTTTCCTTTCCTCACGCTCGGCCCACCATTGACGGAACGATTGCTTGGGTACGGGTTGAAGGTCGCGCACGGATGTCCACGCAGCGAGCATTCCCGGGAGACTCGAGATGGTGCCGTTGTGTTCGAACGGTTTTTGGGCGACGCGGGTGAACGCCTGGGCGAACTCGAAACGTTGTTCTCCCCCAAAGGCGAACGCGGCGGCTTTCATGGCGAGACGCTCGGTGAGGGGTGCGCCTCCGTTCTCGACGACTTGCCTACGCAATTCGATCAGGATCTCTGGAATGTTGATTTTCACGGGGCAGACTTCGTAGCAGGCGCCGCACAGCGAGGACGCGTAGGGGAGGGATTGGGCGTGCTCCATGGAGTGGAGTTGAGGCGTGAGGATCGCGCCGATGGGCCCGGAGTAGATGGAGCCGTAGGCATGTCCGCCGGTCTGCTGATAGACCGGGCAGGCGTTGAGACAAGCGCCGCAACGGATGCAATCGAGAGTCTCGCGCGACGCGGGATTCGCGAGCACACCGGTGCGGCCATTGTTGAGCAGCATGACGTGAAAAGCTTGCGGCCCTGAGCCGGGAACGACGCCAGTCCAGATGGAGTTGTAGGGGTTCATGCGCTCGCCAGTGGCGGAGCGGGGGAGTAGTTGGAGAAAGACTTCGAGGTCCTGAAACGTCGGGACGAGTTTTTCGACACCGACTAGCGTGATAAGGACTTCCGGAAGGGTGACACACATGCGCCCGTTGCCTTCGGATTCGACGACGCATACGGAGCCGGTTTCGGCGACGGCGAAGTTGGCGCCACTGATGCCGACCTTCACGCGCAGGAACTTTTCGCGGAGGTAACGGCGGGCGGCTTCGGTGATGTCCTCGGGGCGCGTGCCAAGTTCGGAGAGGCCCATCTTTTCGAGGAACAGCCGGCGCACTTCCATGCGGTTGCGGTGCAGGGCGGGGACGACGATGTGAGACGGCTTGTCGGCGCCCAATTGCACGATGAGGTCGGCGAGGTCGGTCTCGACCGGGGAGATGCCCGCATCTTCGAGAGCAGTGTTGAGCTGCGTCTCGTCCGAGGTCATGGTCTTAACTTTGATGACTTCGTTCTGACGGTGACTCTGGACAATGCGAACGATGATCCGGTTCGCCTCATCGGCGTCGCGAGCCCAATGAACTTGGCCACCGGCGCGGGTGCAAGCGGCTTCGAATTGCTCGAGGTAAGAAGCCAGGTGGGTGAGCGTGTGTTCTTTGATGGCGTGGCCGGATTCACGGAGGGCTTGCCAATCGGGCATCTCCGCGACAACGCGGTTGCGCTTGCTTGCGAATGACGCCGGTGGCGTGCCGGACGTTGTGGCGGAGTTGCGTGTTGGCGACCGACTGCTTGGCAGCGGCGGGGAACTCGGGGGCTTCGGCGGAATGGCCGACTCGAATGCTCATCGCGTGCTCCTATTCGGTGCTGGCGAGTATTTCGGCTATGTGCATGGTGCGGATCCCAGTGCGCTGGCGATGGAGCGCGCCGTTGATATGCATCAGGCACGAGTTGTCGACCGCGGAACAGATTTCGGCGCCCGTGCTGAGCACGCACTGAATTTTGTCGGAGAGCATGGCGGCCGAGACATCGGGTTTTTGACGGCAAAGGTGCCGCCGAAGCCACAACACTGCTCAGCGTCTGGCAATTCGATCAACTTTAAGCCGCGGACATTGCGGAGAAGGCGCGCGGGTTTATCGCCGACGTGGAGAGAACGGAGAGAGTGGCACGAGGGGTGAAGCGTGACGGTGTGCGGGAAGAACGCGCCCACATCTTCGACGTGGAGCTTATCAACAAGCAGTTCCGAGAATTCGAAGACGCGCGGGAGTAGTGCTTCTACATCGCGCTGGAGTGACGCGTCGCCGGTGGACTTGGCCATCTTGGGATAGTGGTCACGAATCATGGCGACACAGGAGGACGAGGGGACGCAGACGGCTTCGGCATTTCGAAAGACGTCGACGAAGCGGCGCATGAGAGGGATGGCTTCGGGGTGATAACCGGTGTTGTAGTGCATCTGGCCGCAGCAGGTTTGGGCACTAGGGAAATCCACCGTGTGGCCGAGGCGTTCGAGAACCGCAACGACGGCCTTGCCCGTATTCGGGAAAGAGCGTGTCGTTGTAGCAGGTGACAAAGAGAGAGATGAGCAAAGCAGATTCCGTGTCTCGCGTTTTGCCCTTACGGTAGCAGAACGGAGAAGATTCGAGTTGCGATTGAGAGCGTTTCGAAGTGCGGAATGGAAAGACGGAATGGCGAGACGGAGATTCTATGTGATTTCTATGTGATCAAGATGGGTAGCGGTTCACTGGCGGTGACATCAACTTGAACGCGGATCGGGTATACGCCGGGACGAACGTGCTCCGGGAGCACTGCATTAATTTGGCGGGGTTGTTCGGCGACGGGTTCCTGAAAAAAGAGGATAGTCAGCGGGGCATCACCGCAGGTGATCCAAATGTTAGTGGGATCGGCGTTATCTGGTAGCCCGGTGACAAATACCGAAATTACGCGGCCGACGCTCGTATCTAACTGACCGGGCGTCCAGGTAACGCCGTCGGCCGTTCCCAAAAGAACAAGCCGGGATACTTGAACTGGAACATCGACGGCTATCGTGCGGGGGTTGCTTGCGCGACGCCCTTTTGTTGCAATGCGCACTTCGTGATAGCCGGGATCGAGTCCCGGCGGCAGCTTGAAATTTATTTGCCAGGCGCCGGCGCCACGATCTTCTATGGTGACGGGGCGAACACCGAATCCAGACACGCTCGGGTAAACATCATCCAGGGCAAGGGATTCCGTTTCGAGTGAGAGCCAAGCGGTGATGTATTCGTCTCTGCGGCTATCGAAGTTCATGCCGAACTTCGTCGTGTGCTGGACGCCGGTGAGGTCGGGACTTGGCTCCGTACCGGAAAGGTTTCCCCAGGTCCGATAGCAGGATATGCACGCGCTGTAGTCCAGAATTGAGCGGACTTCCGCCCGTGCAAAACCGGCAGTGCGGCAAAGACCAATCAGACAAGGAAGACTAGGCGCGACCCAATTGTCGGTTTGCCCGCCGAACTCAGTCGTTTCGTAGAACTCCATAACAGGACGCTCATCGATGTTGCTGCCAGGGCGATGCGCGCTGCGCAGGATAAAGGAATCCACAGCAGCCAGATCGAGGGTCAAAGCACATACTCGCTCGAGCGCGAGCAAAGGGTGCTTGAGATGGTAGAGAACTCCCATAAACAACACGATGTCGAATCTACCGAAGCGTTCCGGAATCAACTCGTAGACATCCGCCTGCTCGTAGGAGACCTGAGAACCAAGGCGGGCATGCACTTCGTGGAATCTGGGATTGTCCCAGTTGTCGATAGCGACGACGGAGGCGCCGCGCCGCTCCATTTCGAAAGCAAACCAGCCATCCCATGTTCCGATGTCCAGCACGCGCTTGCCGCGCAAATCGAGAGGGATGTTGAAAGTATCGAGACGGTTGCGGAGCCCTGTGATTTCGCATACACCGTCGATCTTGGTGCCATCGTCAAACTCGAAACTATGCCAAAAACCACGCTCTTCGCGAGCCGATTGCCACTGCCGAACTTTAGCCGAAGGATTGGGAGCGAGAGCTTCGCCGGACACGCTCACAGTATAAAGTTACTTGCTGCCTTCAGGTGCACATGAAAGGGGCTGCGTGCACGGAAAGCGTGAACAGATTTGTCGATGGTAAGACGAATCAGGCGTCGACGACCTTGGGTAGCGCGTCCTGCAAACGAAGACTTAGGTAGATGGCGCCCGGGGTTGCTTCCGCAGAGTAGGGTCCGACTTCCCGGAAGCCTAACCGCTGATACATTGCCAATGCCTCAGACATAGACGGCAGAGTGTCGCCCATGAGTTCCGCATAACCGGCATTTCGGGCCTCAGCAATGATCCAATGGAGTAGCTCGCGGCCGATTCCTTGCCCCCGGAAAGAAGGACGAACGAAGAGTCTTTTCGCTTCACAGCGTTGGGAGTCGATGGGACGCAGCGCAATGCAGCCCGCCGGTTCGCCGTCGATGCGTGCGAGCGCTAGTCTTCCAGAAGGTTGGGCATATTTGCCGGGCAGGGCTTTCACTTCCGTTGCGAAGCCTTGGAAGGTTGGAGGAAGAGCGAGGAGTTCCCAATATTCCAGGAGGAGTCTTTGAATGGCTTCAAGGTCTTCGTGGCTTACGGCTGTAGCGATTTGAAGCAGCATGAAGAGTCAGGCCATGCTGGAAGTGATCGGGAGATCTGACTTGCAGGGTTGAAGGCGGCGCAAGTCAGATGTTTGAATGCACTTTGTTATTCTACGCCCCGACTGCCCTCTGGCCAGCCACCCGCTGTGAGGCGCCTTGCAGTTTTGCCGCGGCCTCACTTTGAAGCCGGGTTCTTACGCCGGTATCGGATACGCGTGCGGTGGCGCGTAACATGGCAACTGCTTCGAGAGCCTCCGCCGTAGCACGAAGCCAGGGCTCCGGGCTGGGGCCAGCGCGTTGAGCGAGGATGCTCTCCCAGAACACGTCTTCCGCCGGCATTACATACTTCCACCACCATTTCGGACTACCTTCTACCCAATCACCTTCGTTCATTGTCTTCTCCTTTGCGTCGGTCCAGCTGATTTCGGACTGCTGCACGTCTTCGCATTTAGTAGTGGCATGGGACGGGCGAGCGTATCAAACGATGCCCGGCCGAGTAGTCTCAGGTGAAATATACTGGACGGCGGTGAACTGTTCGCGGTAATGACTCTTGTGTTTGTTTGCCTTTATCCTTCTGCGGACGCGGCTATGGTTTATACAACGCTTGGTCCTGGAGGTTCAATTAATCCTTGTTGCGGACTTGGCGCGGTAAGTCCGTACGAAGTCGCTTACTCGTTTACAGTTACTTCGGACGTCGTACTTACGGGTGCTTTATTGGCGTTATCCGAAGGAATCGGATCGACCAATTCGGTCACAATCGAGCTAAGCGTCGATGGGGCTAATCAGCCGGGGGCGACAATTGAATCGTGCACGCTGAATAACGCGCTGCCGCCGGCCGGAACGGGCGATGGTGTAACGGAGAACTCATTGCTGGATCCAACGCTGAAGCCGGGAACATAGTACTGGTTCACTGTATTTTGCACGAGCAGCGGGAACGGTGTGAATTGGGACACCGGTGATGTGGTCAATCCATCCCGGTACGGAGAGCGGCACAAGCCCGGGAGACGGAACGTGGAGCGTTGCGCCAACATTTCAGTTCGACAACGGTGGATTCAGCGTGTTCGGCGATACGGAGTTGACTCCGGAACCGGGAACATTCGGGCTGTTTTTGTTCGAGGGTTTACCGCTGTTGCTACTCGCGTGCAGCAGGCGAGCTTTAGCGTGGCGACGAGTTGATTAGCGCAGGACGCGCGACCTGCCTTTCTCGCGTTGTTGAGCGACTAGGATCAATGTATGCGAGTGTCACGGCGGCGTTTGTTGCAAGCTGCATGGGCTGGCTCCACCCTGTCCTGGCGGGTGGGGGCGGCTGTGCCCGGGTCACCCCTGCCCGATGTCATGGGAGTACCCGATCACGTGTTCGCAGTCACGGAGAGCGGGCGTGTTTCGCTGTTGCGTGACGGACAGGCGTGGAGCGCTCAGGATATTCGGTTTATATCGAAAAGGGTAGTGTCCGGCGGAAAACCGGCGGTGAAGCTGACCGTGCAGGCTTCGCGAAGTGCTCTGCGGCAGATACATGTTCGCTGGCGAGGCGCGGCTCCGTCTGGAGTTATGTATCTGGGGGATGACTGGGAGCGGAGCTATGGCGACCTGGGGTGGAGGGGCTTGGATCCCGAGCGCGTGCTGCCCTGGTATGCGCTGGCTTCTAATGGGCGAGAGACTGCCGCGGTTGGGGTGAAAACGGGGGCGAACGCCTTCTCTTACTGGCAGATTGATAGTGACGGGCTAGTACTCGTGTTGGATATTCGCAGCGGAGGCGGAGGAATTGTTCTCGGGGAGCGGGAACTGTTGGCGGCGACGCTGGTCGCCGAAGATTATGCGGGGCCGTCTCCGTTCGCCGCGGCGCGCCAGTTTTGTGCCCGAATGTGCGATAGCCCGCGTCTGCCACCGTCGCCTGTTTATGGCGGCAACAACTGGTATTACGCGTATGGCAAGAGTTCCGCAAAGGATATTCGCGATGATTCCCAACGGGTGGCTTCATGGTCACCGCACGGGGTAACCGGCCGTGGATGGTGATCGACGATGGCTGGCAGCCGTTTGAGACGGCTGGTCCTTGGGATCGCGGGAACGAGCGCTTCCCGGATATGCAAGGGCTAGCGGCGGAGATGCAAAGGATGGGGGTGCGTCCGGGAATCTGGAACAGGCCGCTCTTCACGAAACAAGCTGTGCCGGAAGGGTGGAAGCTGCGAACTCCCGGCGCCAAGCGGGAGCTGGGGGAGAGTCATGGATGGACGCTTGATCCCTCGATACCGGAAGTTCTCGACCTGGTGCAAAGCGATGTACGGCGAATCGTCAGTTGGGGATATCAACTGATTAAGCACGATTACTCGACTTACGACACATTGGGGCGATGGGGCTCAACGATGGGCGCCGCGCTGACGGATGATGGTTGGCGGTTTGGGGACCGTAGCCGGACGACTGCCGAGATCATTTCCGCTTTCTACCGAGCGATTCGCGCTGCTGCGGGAGACGCGCTGGTGCTGGGGTGTAACACGGTGGGGCATTTGAGCGCGGGGTTGTTTGAGATGCAGCGGACCGGGGACGACACGAGTGGGCGAGAGTGGGCCCGGACGCGAAAGATGGGGGTGAACACGCTTGCTTTCCGCGCGCCGCAGCACGGGACGTTTTTTGCAATCGATGCGGATTGCGTGGGGCTAACGCTGGACGTGCCCTGGGGGGAGAACCGGCAATGGCTAGATCTACTGGCGCGGAGCGGAACGCCGTTGTTTATTTCGGCGGCGCCGAAGGCGGTGGGTCCGGAGCAGGCCCGAGCGTTGCGGGACGCGTTTGCCCACGCGGGCTGGCGGCAACCTTTAGGCGAGCCGCTGGATTGGATGGCTACGACTCAGCCAGAGAACTGGAATCTCGGAGGAGATAGGGTGAGTTATGACTGGTTCTTGGAGTAGAGGGAGCGTTCTCGCTTAAGCTGAGGACGCCGCAGTTCGTAGGATTGTAGCTTTAGCCTTATTAATCCTTCCCATTGAAAGGACTCATAACCACTGCCGTTCTTGAAGTACGTTTTGCAAAGAGTAGTCACGAAAGCGCCATCGGATGAGATTCGCAGTATTACCGATCCCAAGGCCGCCGGTTCCACGCCCCCCATCTCCTCCCTTGTCTGCACCATATAATCACGATTGCCCACGCCTTTGCGATAAGGACTTGTGGAGTTGATTAGGATTGCGTCGAAATCTTTCCTGTTAAAGTGACGGTGAAAAGTATCGATCTCGACGGCCACATTTGCAGCCGTTCGCTTCCCAAGCTGACGACAAGTCACCATGCTAGCCACGCATACAAAGGCAAGCAAGCCGATCTTCGCTGGCCTTCCGAACATACAGGGCATGGGCCGAGCCGGTGTGCTTTGATTCAACGACAGGTTGTACAAGCGGGGTCCTCGGTGTTCCTACGATAGCTATTTTCCACGCTACATACCTAAAACGCCATTTTGAAATCAATCCCATCAAGGCGTTCCGAAGGGAGAGCGTGAGCTTCGTCGCACAATATTCTTCCGCTTGCATCGTGATTGAGCTAGCTATGCCGTGCAAGGGTTTGTGGTCTTACGGAACTGAGACTACGCGGACTTCGCCGTCTTTTTCCGATGCAACGAAACGCCCGCTGGGGAGAAGGAGACAGAACTTTTGCCCCGCGGTTCCCGGGAGAAATGGGCAACAGATTGACCGCTCCAACTGTCATAAACATCGGCTATAAAGAAGTTATATGGCTCCCCGACAGCACCTGAATGGTTCAACAATCGATTCAATCCCTGCAGACCGATCTGGACAATCACGAATCTAGCGCTGTCCCGCGCGGGAACAACATAAGTAAGAGCACTGCCTTCTCGAAGGAGAATATGTCGTGTCTCGCGTCCAGCGATAATCAAACACCGAGAGCACGGGAGGGGACATGAGATCACAGCAATCCTTTCGTGGCGCGCCGAGAAAGGAACAACAGTTTAATAGGCGGGGCTTTTCGACATTCAAGCTGATCGGAGGCATATCGTCAAGGATGAGCCTCACCGACGATCCCACTTGAATCAGCACGGAAGCGTCACTCGGATAAACCGTGCGATATGAATAGTGGTGGCGTTCACCCCAAGTCGAAATGGGCCGCCACGAGAACGTATCCACGAGACGGCTCGACCGCCTCCGCTGATGACAGCGCGATTACCCCGAAGGCGAGGAGCGCGTTAGTTCCCATGGTGGTAAAACCTGTTCACACTTCAGACTTGCGCCGCATCGCAAGATGCCGGTCTGGGTTGCGAACAGGAACATCTGAGACGTAAGGGGACGCAAGAAACCGTCATCGCGCGCAATCGGTAAGTCCTCGCGGTGACTCACCGTTCTGTTGACGAGATTGATCGAGTACATGGGGGTGGGGCTGATCCCCTCGTTGCTTGTTCTCGGGCAGACAACTTCCTTAACAGAACGGAATCCGAAAGGAAGCAGACCCGCGAGCAATCTGAAAGTCTCTGCCCCGATGCGGTGGCGAGAATGGCGATATCCGAACTGGCTTAGGTGGCCCAATAGAACGGCTTAGTCACCCAAAGGTCTTTGGCCGGACTTTGGCACCCCGCATTCGTGAGGCATGCGCACGCGGGACGAGAAGCGTGAAGCAGGGGTTACATGTGAGGAAGTTCGCCGGGGAATCGAAATCAAAGGCGAGAGGATCTGGAGATTTGGGCGAGGCATTTAGGCTTGGAGCACCGTAAGGCTGCGGGCCGGCGGAAACGGCTTGGAAATGACCAACCGCAATGCCCATGCCGCCCACAATCTGCCATATTAGCTTCTCCGCATCCGGGATGTTTATTTAATCAGGCCCGCCAAAAGCCAACCAGTAACTCCGCTAGAAATTTTTCATCTTTGAACTAACTAGCTATTGAACTGCGGCTGCCACTCTCGACATCAATAATCTCGAGGCTCCCTGGGGCATCAACATCAAACGAGAATTCACAGCCAAATGATTGCCTCTGAAGGACAACATAGCGCGAATCAGGAGACCAGGCTGGCCTCTCATTCATCGAGTGGACTCTACCCAGATGGGACCGATACGAGAAGTTGATAGGACTGATCAGGGTAATCTCATCGTTGTTAACAACCGCAATCCACCGCCCGTTCGGCGACCAGACTCCCCGTCGATAAGCTCCGATGACCGAATGCACATCGCCCCGAGCCAAGTCGATTACTTGCAACTCAAGCAGACGACCGTTTCTCGCCGCTATCGCGACAACTCGTGCACCATCTGGAGACAGGCTTAAGTCTTCAAGACGATCTTATCTACAACTATAACTTAGAACCGTTCTAACTCTCCGGGTTCTATATCTCCGACAAACAAACCACACGAATGCGGTCGGCCCGATTCAGCATAAAAGCCGGAAAACACCACGCGATCGCCAGATCTCGTAACCCCGTAGGATTGGAAAGAGAAGTTTTCGAACGATATGTAGGATGTACGAATCGGCTGAAATTGAACCTCAGCCAGAACACTGGTTGAACGTGGCTGTGCTGCTACTGACCATATATCGCCTTTCCGTCGCCACGAAGTAGTAATCCAGCGAAACGGCCCTCGGGTTCTGAGTAGGCCCGCGGGACCTGCACCAAAAGAAGCGGGGAAACCTCATCCTCAGAATTATCTACACTGATCCCGCCACGTTCCAAACTGTCTCCGCAAGTTGCTGATTTGATTGGTAGGCGCGGCAGGACTCGAACCTGCGACCCTTTGCTTAGAAGGCAAATGCTCTATCCACCTGAGCTACGCGCCCGTTGGGTTGGCTTTTTTTAGTCTAATGCAACGGGCCAGGTAGGCTTCGGCGGCAAAGGCCTCCTCTTCTAGAGCGACCTGTGTCTGCCACACCGTCAAACGCCGATCGCGGAGACGCTCCAGAAGTTTGACCTGGCGCTCTGCTTCCCGCAGTGTTTCCTGCTGCCGTTGCACTCGTCCTTCCAGTTCCTGAGAACGCGCCGCAAGTGAGTGCAAAGTGTTCGTCACCTTAGCCAGCCAGCCGGGTAGTGTGGTGACTTGTCGCGATTCCAGAGTCAGGCTGTGGGCGAGCGCATCCCTGCACTCGGCGCGATCCGTGCGAATTTGACGTACGCGTTCCGCCAATGCATTGCGTTCCGCGATGAGCTTTTCGAGCGCGGCTTGTTCCTGTTCGCGTTGCAGCCGACGCCAAGCGAGAACGCGATCAAGCGAAAAGGAGAAGCGCTTCACGCGGGTAACAGTCCGGCCACGCGATTCAGGCCAGCCAGTGTTTCCGGAAGTTGGGAGGGTTCGTGCGCGTCCTGCTGAAGGAACTGCATCAGGTCCGACCGAGCTTTGATGCTGGCGTCGAGGCGCGGATTCGAACCGGCGGCATATGCGCCGAGTTGGATGAGATCTTCGGCCTGGCGATAGGCCGCCAGAGACTCGCGGATTTTGCGGGAACTCTCCTTCTGCTCCGGTCCGGCGATGCGGGATTGGAGACGGCTGATGGAGTCGAGCACCTGGATAGCCGGATAATGCCCCGCTGCTCCTAGTTCTCGAGAGAGGATGATGTGGCCGTCGAGGATGGAGCGGACCGCGTCACAGATGGGCTCATTGAAGTCGTCACCTTCGACGAGAACGGTGAAGAATCCCGTGATGGAGCCGCGCGTGAAGTTGCCGGCGCGTTCGCAGATCTTGGGGAGGAGTTGAAAGACGGAAGGGGTGTAGCCCTTCTGACTGGGCGGTTCACCGGCGGCGAGACCGATCTCGCGCTGGGCCATGGCGAGGCGGGTGACGGAATCCATCACCAGGAGAACGCTTTTCCCCTGATCGCGGAAGTACTCGGCGACGGCGAGCGCGACGAAACAGGCGCGGACGCGGAGAGGAGCGGGCCGGTCGGAGGTGGCGACCACGACCACGGATTTCCGGGAACCTTCCGGGCCGAGTTCGTGTTCGAGGAAACCTCGGACTTCGCGGTTGCGCTCGCCGATCAAGGCGATGACGCTGACATCGGCGGAACTTTGACGGGCCATGGCGCCGAGCAAGGTGCTTTTGCCGACGCCGCTGCCGCCGAAGATTCCGATGCGCTGGCCTTTGCCGCAAGGAAGCAGCCCGTCGATGGCGCGGATGCCGGTGATGAGGGGTTCTTCGATGTGGGCGCGGCTGAGGGGATTCTCGGGAGGCCTATAAAGACTGTAATGATCTTCGGCTTCGATGGGCGCGCCATCCATAGGGATGCCGAAGCCATCGATCACGCGCCCGAGGAGCGCCGGGCCGACCGGCACCGTGGCGGCGCCAGGCCTTGCAACAACGGTATCGCCCAAGCTGAGACCGTCGGTCTCTTCGAGCGGCATGGAAAGGACGCTGCCGTTGCGAAAGCCGATGACCTGGGTGCGGATGCGGCGGCCATTGGACGTGATCACTTCACAGAAATCGCCGATGGCGACCGCGGGGCCGCGGGATTCGACCACCAAACCGATGAGTTCGGTTACGGTTCCACAGGAAATGAGCGGATCAAAGCCAACCACCCAATCGCGGATGGCGGCAACGGTGGGAAAAGGGACGGAGCTCATAATGACGGTTTATCCACGTGATTTCAGGCGGTCGGCAAGACCGAGCTCGATTTCGCGGAGTTGGGAGTCCACCGAGGCGTCCAAGGAGCCGCGAGTCGTTTCGAAGACGAGGGCGCCTTTTTCGCGAGAGCCGTCCCCGAAGATCTCGATTTTGCGGGTAGTGAACGGGGCGAGCGCTTCGCGTACCGGGACGACGTGATCCGGATGAACAACGATGCGCGTGATCTCGGTGCGGCCCAGACGTTCGAAGCCGGCTTGAATGAGGCCCTGGAGGGAAGAAGGATCGGTACTGAGTTCCCGGCGCAGGATACGGCGAGCGATGGCGAGCGAAAGCTGCACCGCGTCTTCTTCTATCTCTTTGCGGAAGCGAGGTTTGCAATCGACCAATTCCTGGACAGTGCGGCAGAGGCGCTCGAGAACCGGCTTCACGGCGGTTTCGCCTTGCGCACGCCCGGCGGTTTCTCCCTCGCGAAACCCGGTCTGGCGGGCAGCGGCGATCTGTTGCGGGAAGGCGTGCTCCAGTTCCGTTATCCGCGTGAGCAGGCGATCACGCTCGCGGTGAATTTCATCATTCGGCCCCGGGTTGGGTGGCGCCGATGCCTCGGCTTTAGATGAGAACGAGGACGGCGGCGCCCCGACCGTGCGATACGCGAATGCGCGAATCTGCCCCGAGTCTTCTTTGGGGACGAGCTTAGACCACATACTGTTCGCCAACCGACCCCTTCAGGCTGATGATGCCATCGGCTTCGAGTTTCCGGAACGTCGAGATGATCTGCTGCTGAGCGGCTTCAACTTCTTTGATTTTGACCGGACCGAGGGAGTCCATGTCCTCTTTCATCATTTCCGCGCCTCGAGCGGAGAGGCATTGCAGGAAATGATTTCGCAACTGCTCGCTCGTGCCTTTGAGGGCGACGGTCATGATTTTGCGGTCCACGCGTGTGGTGATTTCCTTCATCCCGTTGATGTCGATGAGAAGGAGATCTTCGAAGACGAACATCAGGTGGCGGATGGTTTCGACCAAGCCGGAATTATGCTCTTCGATGGAGTCTAGAATCTCTTTACTGGCGGCTGAATCGAGACGGTTGAACATCTCGGAGACGGCGCGGACGCCGCCATACGATTCGCGGCTAAATTCACCGAGGGACTGGAGTTTCTGTCCGATAATGCCGGCAATTTTATTGATGATTTCCGGGGAGATCTGATCGAGGTTCGCCATCCGAAGGGCAACATCGGCACGGATTTCCGACGGGAGAGAGACCAGTAGCGCGGCGGCCTGAGAGGCGCTGAGGTGGGAAAGGATGAGCGCGATGGTTTGGGGGTGCTCATTGTGGATGAATTTGGCGAGCTGCTGGGGATCCGCTTTGTGGAGCGCATCGAAGGTCGCAACGTCATGACCGAGCGCTTTAACGACCCGATCCAATAACTTTTTGGCGGATTCGGGCCCGAACGCGCTATAGAGCATCTTCTTGGCGTATTCGAGTCCACCTTTGACGATGAAGTCCCGCGTCATCGTCATCTGGTGGAACTCGTCGAGGACGAGGTCGGCTTCGTCGGAGGTTATCTGCGCGACGCGGGCGACTTCGCGGCTGATGAGTTGGATCTCTTCCTCGGAACACTGCTTCATGAGGTGAGCAGCGGTTTCTTCGCCGACAATGATCATCAGCATGGCGGCTTTGCGGATTCCGGTCAGCGAGGGGGCTGTAGTTGTTGCGTTAGCGATCATGATGCTATTTGGTAGAGCGGTCGCCTTCGTTCAACCAGGTACGCAGGACATTCGTATTGGCTTCCGGTTCCTTCACAATGCTTTCCTTCAAGTGCCGAATCAGAATTTCGGCTTTCTTGGTGGTAACAACTGGAATCTTGAGGCTGTTCATGACCTCGTTATCGTGCTGTTGCTGAAGCGCAGCCTGCGCGGCCTGCTGTCCGGCCAACTTTTCTTCGTTCTTGGCCGCGATCTCTTCCTCGGTTAGCGGCTCTGTGTTTTCAGCGGCTTCCAAAGCCGGCTGTCCAGTAGCAACGAATTTCTTCTTGCGAAGCAGGAGCAACGCCGCAATGACGATGAGCAGGAGCAGGCCGACCGCAGCGGCGGCTCCAATGAGCAGTGTAGAAATATCCTTCACGTAAGGTGTCAACCATTTAGGGATACGGGGGTCCAGGGATTTAGGAGCAGGTTCGCCGGGTGGCGCTTCAAAGTTGCGAGTTGCCTCGAAGGGGAGCGTTTCGATCACTAGCTGATCACCGCGTTCTGTCGAAAACCCGGTGGCCGCAGCGACGAGATCGTGGATTGCTTTCAACGTCTCAGGTGTGGGTGGCGAGACGACGCGCTTCGCTTTTGCGCCCTGCCCTTCCATGTGGACGTTGTGGTCAACGAGCACGGAAATTGACATTCTCTTGACGCCGCCTTGGGGGAGCTTCACATGGCGGACCACGCGGCTGGATTGGAAGGCGATATTCTCGGTCCGTCGGGAGAGACCCGCGTTGGAAGAGCCGGGCCGGGAGGTGGGTCGAGGGAGAGTGGACGCGGTGCCTGGTTGTCCGGAAGCGAGGTTCGACCCGCTCTGCTCCTCTGTTTTTTGAGAGCTTACCATCACGGACTTATTCGGATCGAGGGTTTCTTCGCTTTGTTCCCCACTCGAGAAATCGCATTCCACCGAGATCCCGGCGCGGAACTTATCGGGCCCGAGCAGCGGTTCCAGCGTGGCATTTACCTTAGCGAGTAAATCATTTTCAATTTTTTGCCGATACTCAAGCGTGGCCTCGGAGGGCTGGTCGGTGTTGGCGAGATCACGCTTGGGGCGGCTAAGAAGATTGCCGCGCATGTCGAGTACGGAAACTGCTTCGGGAGCGAGCCCTTCTACCGCGCTCGCAATTAGATTTGTAATTGCGATGACGTTTTGTGGAGTAAGCTGAGAGCCGACCCGAAGCTTAAGAAGGACGCTGGCTTTGCCTGGCTCTTTGGAGTCGAGAAAGACCGAGTCTTTGGGGAACGTAAGGTGGACGCGAGCTTGCTCAACCGAGGATAGGGCGGCAATCGAGCGCTCCAGCTCGCCTTCCAGCGCGCGGTGGTAGTTCAGGTGTTCGGTGAATTCAGTGGCTCCGAAATTGGCTTTGTCGAAGAGCTCATACCCGATCCGTCCAGTCTTGGGGAGACCGGCGGCCGCCATATCCAGCCGAAGTTCGGCAACACGGGCGGACGGGGCCATTACCGTAGACCCGCTCTCGGACACGCGATATTCCGTGCCGGCCTCTTTCATTTTCTGGATGACAGCAGCGGCATCCTCGGGGGAAAGCGAAGTATAGAGCGGCTTGAAGTCACTTTCGGCGTGCCAGCGCGTAAACGAAACGATGCCGGCGATCACCAATAACGCAGCAGCGATGATGGTGATGCGCTGGCGCATGCTGAGCGCGCCGATGAGCTTTCGAAGTTGGTCCATTACCTGTAATTAAGGCCAGAGTGCGAGACGGATCACATCTGCATCTTCATGATTTCTTGATAGGCGGAAACGACCTTGTTCCGAATCTGCATAAACAGTTCGGAGGATAATTCGGCTCTCTGTGTGGCAAGGGCGACCTTATGTACGTCTTCCGTTTCGCCGGACAGAAACTGCTGGACTGCTTGCTTAGCGTCGGAACGATGCGCTTCGAGGTTCTGAACGGATGATTCCAAAAGGTTCTGGAATTCACCAGGCGGGGCCGAACTCCCTATAGGAGGATTCGCCGGGACAACCGGGATTTGCGCGGAGATCGGAGTGATGGGTCCCATAGATGTTCGGCGAGATTACTTGAAGAGGTCAACGGACCGTTGCAACATGTCTTTGACGGCGGTCATCGCGGCGACATTGGCCTGGTAAGAGCGCGATGCGTCGAGAAGGTCCACCATGTCTTCGGCGGTGTTGACCCGCGGAAAGGCGACGTACCCGTCCTTGTCGGCGTCCGGGTGGCCAGGGATGAAACGTTTCTCCGGGTCCCGCGTGTCGGTTAAGATATCGTCGACCGAGACGCCGGTTTGTTCAAGGGACGATTGAAACGCGCTAGCGAAAGGCTGATCGACTGAGCCAGAGGAGAACACGGCGTCTTTTCGGCGATAAGGACCGCCCTCCGGAGTACGGGTGGTTTCCGCGTTGGCGAGGTTCTGGGTAAGCAACTCAGCTCGCGTCCGCTGCGCCTCCATTCCGGAAGCGCTTACTGAGATAGCTGAAAAGAGGCTCATTAGGATTTTCCGTCGTCTATGGCGCTCTTCAAAGAGCGAATTTCGCCGCGCAGGATCTGTGAAGCAATATTGAAGCGCATCGCGTTTTCCGAAAGAAGGCGCGCTTCACGGTCAATGCTGACGTTGTTGCCGTCGTTCTTGGTTTTCAGTCCATTCACATCGCAAACGAGGGGGTTAGAACCTGGGGCAGCATTTTGAAATTCTTCTGAAAAGTCGATATCGCGGGTCTTGTAGCCGGGAGTGTCCGCGTTGGCGATGTTAGAGGCAACGAGTTTCTGGCGCGAGCTCAAAAGGTCCATGTAATGTTCGATCTGAGAAGGGAGTCCGTCTAACACAAACAAGGAGTAGCAACTGCCTCGCCAGAATCTCTCACGCATTTTCAGCAATTTAGAGGGTTTATTTTGCCAAACATCGAGAGGGGAAGGCACGTTTTTGTCACACAGAGCAGCGATATCGCCGGAAAAAGGCTTAAACTTCTCGCGAGGATCTGCCGATAAATTGAGCGTTGAGGTAATTCAATGGGCGTAACCCCGCTAACGTTTACAGGCACCAGCACCTATGCGAGCGATTTCCAAAGCATCTTGACCCGTGCAGTGGGAATTGCGAACATCCCGCTCCAGCGACTGGAGAACCAGGATACGACCGCGCTGAACAAGAAGACGCAGTTGGGCGATTTGGAGTCGTCCGTGACCGCGCTGACGAACTCCGTCCAGGCGCTCGGCACCTTGGCTTCCAGCCAAGCGATCTCAGCGAGTAGCTCGAACACCGGCGCGGCGACATTGACGGCGTCGGGCGCGACATCCTCGGCTTCATACACGATTAACTCCATCACCTCGCTGGCGAGCGTGGCCTCGGAAACATCGGTAAACGGCTTTGGCGACTCAAGCGCAACACCCGTTTCCGTCGGTGGCTCCATGACTCTTGTTTTCGGGACGAATCAGATTCCGATTTCTCTCACGACCGGCACGAATAACCTGGTGGGACTCCAGAATGCAATCAACGGACTAGATGCGGGAGTTACTGCCTCTATCCTGACCACGGGCAATGGCAATTACCTCTCCCTTTCTTCAAATACGGTGGGCGCAACGACGCTGCAACTCTTCGACGGATCAGTCGCTACGGGCACCAACATTCTCACTTCCGCGAATCAAGGGACAAACGCGGTCTTTACGCTGAACGGTCTCCCTGTGACGCGCCAGCAAAACACAATTAATGATTTGATTCCTGGAGCTACGCTGTCGCTTGTTGCGCCTTCCACGAGGCCGACGACTCTCACGTTAGCCCCGGATCCGACCCAAGTCTCATCAGCTCTGAACAGTATGGTTACGGCTTACAACGCCGTAGTTGATCAAGTCAACGGCCAGACTGGGAGTTCCGGTGGTCTCTTGATGGGAGACAGCGTAATTCTTCAGGTTGAGAGCACCATGCGCCAACTGACCACCTACAACGGCTCCGGTGGCATTCAGAGTTTGGCCGATCTGGGAGTGACGTTGGGGTCTGACGGCAAGATGACGTTTGACCCGTCAGTGTTTAATGGGCTTTCCGGCGCTCAGGTAACTAGCGCCTTTCAGTTCTTCGGGTCCACCACTAGTGGATTAGGTGGCCTTTGGCAAAACTTCGACGCGATCAGTAACACCTATTCCGGCGCAATCGGGATCGAGCAGACTTCGCTGACCACGACAGATCAGCGGTTGCAAACGCAGATTACAACGTCAACTGACAATATCAATAGTATGCAGACTTCTCTGCTAGCCCAACTCTCGCAAGCCGACACTTTGATCACCAACCTGACCTCGCAGCAAAATCTTCTCACCGCATCTGTTCAAAGCCTCGATTATGTCCTCTTTGGAAAACCAGCATCTTCCTAAGCAGTTTATTTCTCACAAGGGGTCGCGCGTCGACTATATCGTCGAGGATGTGGTTTACTTTCCCAGCGGACTTCCAGGATTTCGAGAACTCCGAAATTTTGTCATTTATTGCCCTAATGGGATTGAGCCCCTAGCTTATCTTCAAAGTGTGGTCGAGCCCTACACTCGGTTTCTGATCCTGCCGGCGAAAGTTATCGATGCGGATTATAGGCCTTCCATTGAGGCCGTGGACCGAGAGATTTTGTTTGCTCAATCCGAAGGTCTGGACTTGGACGAGCTCTCGATTTACTTTGTCCTCTCCATTGACAAGAGAGGGACGGCAACGGTGAACATGCTTGCACCGGTGCTCATTCGCCCGTCTACTGGACGGGGCGTGCAAGCAGTCCGATCAGATTCCGTGTATTCCCACGCAAGAGCCTTGGTTCTCGAGAAGGTCGAGGTCCTCTAAATGTTGGTGCTGAACAGGCGCGTAGGGGAATCTCTTCTCATCGGGGCAGAAGTAGAGGTGGAAGTTCTCGACATCAGTGGTGGTCAAGTGAAAATCGGAATTCGTGCGCCTCGAGAGATTTCGATTTTACGCGGTGAGCTATTGGTCACGATCCGTCAAAACGAGGCGGCAGCTGAATCTGCTTCGGATGGCGCCATCGATTGTGTACTGAAATCTATCAGGTAAATTCAAATTCAACATATCTGATTCACGTTCGATAAGTCTCTAACGGCGAAGATCGCCGGGCCGGGAAAACTAACTTCCAGGCAACTTCAAGGAGCGAAACGTGTTTTCTATCAATACCAACATTGCATCTTTAACGGCGCAGAACTATTTAGCCAAATCAAGCAATTTGCAGACCACCACGATCGGGCAGGTCAGTTCGGGCCTGCGGATTACCAAGAGCGGCGATGACGCAGCCGGCTTAGCCATTGCGAACGGCTATCGATCCGATGAGGCTGTGCTTACGCAGGGTATCGCGAACGCAAATGATGGCCAGTCCCAACTGCAAACCGTCGACGGCGGGTTAAACAACATCTCTCAGTTGCTCGACCGGGCGAGAACGCTCGCTACGCAATCTGCATCTGGCACCTTTGCGAGCGGCGACAGTGGTCGTGTGACGTTGAACGCTGAATTCCAGAGCGTTTTGGGAGAAATTGACCGGCAGGCGCAATCGATCGGCCTCGACACCGGCGGATCTTTCACCAAGAACCTGTCCGTTTTCGTCGGCGGCGGTCGCGCACAGGGCACATCGACAGCCATTGCCAACGGCTCTGTCTCCGTGGATTTGAGCAACTCTGCTGTGGATACCAAAAGCCTCGGACTTAAAGGCGTACAGGTAACGGGTTCGGGAATCGATCTTAGCGCTGGACAAGCCACGAGCGTCCAGAACGTCGTCAACGACGCCACCAATAAGGCCTCGGAGGCTACGAGCGGATATACCAACTTCCTAGTGTCGGGACCGGGCTTCTCAGATTCCAACAAGATCAGCTTGGCCGTTAACCTCAACGGCGTGACCGATACCACCACGCTTGCGAATGCAGTCAACACCGCCATCCAAGCTGCCGGGCTTGCCGGTAACCAATATGCGACGGCGTTCAAGAACGCGAATATCAATGCGACTGTGGTGACGGACTCAACCGGCGCTCAACATCTCGCCTTCAACTCGAGCAGCACGGCCTTCCAAGTCGATGCAGGAGATCGGCTTTCGAATGCGTTGCTGGGAAAGACCACCTCTCCGGGCGCGACCACAGGCGCGGCAATGACTGCGACTGTGGCGGGCGCCTCCGCGACAGCAGCGGGCACCGCAACCTTCGGAACCGCGGGCGCGGGCACGGTAACTTTCAGATTCCAGGGCGCGGGCATGACTGCGTCTCACGACATCAGCCTGACAACCACCAGTTCCGAGACAGTAACTCAGGCAATTGCAGATCTGAGTTCCAAAGTAGCCGCTGATTCCACGCTGCAGTCTTCCGGTATCACGTTAACTTCCAGCACTCCCGGTAGCCCGTTGCAGTTCACCACCACCACCGGTCAGAAATTCAGCGTAGCGACAACCGGCGACGTTAATAATCTATTGGGCTTTGGTTCGTTCCTCCCTGGCGCTAACGGCAGCGCGGATTACAGTTCGATCACGGCCGGCGCAGCCTACGACAATACAACGGCTAAGGGCACTGCGACTTATCAGATCTCGGTTGCAGGAGGTGCGTCGAGCACCCACCAACTTTCGGTCGATCTCACCGCCGGCAACGCTACTGCGGCTGCGGTTACCGGGTCCACCGTTGGGCCGACATTCGCGATCACTGCGGCCACCAACGATGCGGTCAGCTTTTCCATTGACGGAAAGTCCTATAGTGGCACCTTAACCGCTGGCGCGACGCAAACCGAGGCTCAGGTGCTCACGGATGTTAACGGGATCATCGGTTCCGCGGGAACGGCGTCCTTCGTCAACAACCAACTGGTGATCACATCAGCTACCAAAGGCGCGGGTTCTTCCGTTCAGATCAATACTCCGGCCCTACACGATGCCTCGACCACGCTCGGACTGACTTCGGGCGGTGCGGCGGTAACCGGGACCTCGCGGACCGCGAGCGACGTTGTGGCCTATCTGAACAATGCGATCAGCGGTGATTCGACGCTGCAGGCCGCCGGGATCACAGCTTCTCAAAGCGCCGGAGTGATCAGCTTCGCGTCAACAAATAACAGCTACTTCCGCCTCGACACCGTGGGAGCACAAGCCACTGCAAGCAGCAGTCTGACCGGCTCTAATTATTCGCCCACGGCGAATACTAGCGATCAGTTGACTTTCTCGGTGGACGGCGGAACGGCAATCAACGTCACCTTGGCCGGCGGCAATACGACGGCGTCCACGATTGCTGCGGACATCAACTCGAAACTGTCGGTTGCTCAAAAAGCCTTGGTAACGGTAGACGGCTCAAGCGGTAGTTTGGTCTTCAAGTCGGCCAGCACCGGGGGCAATTCGTCGATCCAGTTTACAACCAGCGCTACACATGACGCGTTGGCAGCACTAGGCTTAACCGCCAGCACGACCACTGGAGCCGGGCCAAATACGGGCTTTGGAGCAGCTTTGGGAACTTCCTTCACCGGAAACGTAGCTTCGGTGGCAACTACCTCCACCTTCGACGTTTCGGGAGCGAATCAGCTCTCCGACACTAACAGCAACGCGGAACCGCTAGCCTTTACGCCCATTGCGTACGGAAGCGATTCGCAGGCGATCAACATCAGTGCGAATGACCAGAACGGGAACACGCAGTCGCTTAGCATTACTCTTGGAAATAATTCGACAGGCGGTCCGAACTCCACTCCATTACGAACCGGGGCAAGCATCGACGCGGCCATTTCGGCAATCAACGCCAAGTTGCAGCAGTCGAATAATGTAACGCTTCAGAGCATTGTCGCCGTGAAGGACGATTCGTCCGGTGTTGAGAAGATCAACTTCCTAAGCGCAACGGCAGCGTTCAACGTAGTTGTCGGTACTACGGCGAACGGTACGGGTGCAACAACGCTGGACGGTAACGGCAATCCGGCCCAGGGTATACAGGCGAATTCGGGTGTAGTCGGCACCGGCGGCACTGCGGACATCAGTAATCAGTCAAGCGCAGAAGCCGCCGTTACGGCACTGTCGTCCGCAGTCACGGCCCTCGGCAACTCACAGGCGGTAGTTGGACGTGGTGAGAACGAGTTCACTTACGCCACCAACTTAGCTCAGTCTCAGTTAACGAACGAAACCGCATCGGAATCCCAGATTCGGGATGCCAACTTGGCGCAAGCATCGGCGACTCTGACCAAGGCGCAAATCCTGCTCCAAGCGGGCGTTGCGGCTCTGTCTCAGGCGAACTCAGCGCCGCAGACTCTGCTTTCTCTCTTACAGGGTCACTAGTCTTAGCGAGCCGAAATAGAATCGGCCAGTAAATCGGCGGGCGAGATCTTCTGATTTCGCCCGATTTTCATTTGGGCTACACGGCGGAAAACTGCAGGACTGAAACCAGGTATTAATGAACGGCTTGTTTAGGCCTCGAACGACGCTTCGCCAAACTCGGAGTCTGTGTGCACCTGGACGACAATCTGGCTCTTGAGTTTAAGTCCCTGGACCGGCCATTTGAAATCAACGACGAGCAACCGGTTCAGCGCTGTGTAGAGAGCATCTAGCTGAGGATGAATTTGGCTAACCCCAGTAACTTTCCGGAAAATACCCGTAGTTGAACGGCATAGTTCCTCCAAAGGAGTGTTATCGCCGAGGCACACTGCGTGTATACGGAGTTGAGCACTCAATGCCAAAGACGTCAGTTCCTCCATGTTTGCTTCACTCAAGTCCGCGGCATCGTCAGCTAAGACGATTACCTGCCGAGCGCCTGCCTTGGGGAAAACTCCTTCACCTAAAGTTCGGAGAGTAGCTTCCAAAGTGGGTAGATTGGTGTCTTTCTCTTTGTGCGATGCCCATTCTTCCTTAAGGTGAGCCAGGCTGTTCATGAAAACGATTGGCGTCGCCGTATACACGGACGGCTGGCCGCCAAGGGTTTGCCCGAACAAACGAAGAGGAACTGCTACCGGCGCACTTGCTGATCTGTCACTGTACCGAACTACAGCCCATTGTTCCTGCCAGGGCTTGCTATCAACCAGCGTGCGCGCCTCTTGTTCGAAAACTTGCGAGCTCGCGGTCTGGTCAAGAGTACGTGGAGCGAGGAATGCAATAGCCAGACGATCCGCGCGATTCTCGGTGCAGCTGTAATCAGTTACAGGTTCGGCGCCTACTTTCAAGATAAGGCGAGTGGAAGAGAAGCTGACGGTTTCTCCCTTAACAGGCGAGCGAACGACAAGTGAAACTCTGGCGCGATCTCCGCCTTCATCGTTGAACTGGAGTAAAGTCAACAGAAGAGCAGCTTTACCCTTTACAACCGCGGTTCGCTTAAGAGCGTCGATCGTGCGGAACACTAACTGGCGAAGTGATCCCCTGGTTTCGAGCAGCATTCGAGTAAGGTGTGGTACGAAACGGGCATCCTGCATCTTTCCCATTGACCACACCGCCGTAGCCCGAAAGTATTGATCGGGATGGCTGGCGAGTGCCACTACTTCCCGAATTGCACGGGGATCGCCTCCAAAGTAGAGACCGAGAATTGCATTTCCGAGGACACGGTTGTTCAGATCCTTCAGCGATTCGACGAACACCGCGTGCGCCTGAGTGGTTTGATTGTGCCAGAGCGCCTCAACCGCATTTGCACGGACGCGAGCGTCGGCATCGGCTAGCAAACTCTGGAGTGCCGGGATGCTTGCCGTGCCTCGTCCGACCAGCAGCGTGACTTTGGACCTAATCTTCGCACTCGGATGGGACAAGATATGACGGAGTAGAGGTCCGACACTCACCGCGTCCGAGATCATTCCCAGAATTTCCAGTAAACGAGTGCCCGCCTCTTCCGGAAGCGTGCTCGCTTCCAGCATCTCTTCCCGCAGATAACGGCTCAAACGGATATGAAGTTGGGAATCAACCTTAGCGGCAATCTTCGCGACTTTGACGCTTAGAGAGACAGGAATCGACCGGTCCGTGAGAATGGGAATTAGAAGTTCATGCGTCCAAAGGAGGGTGACGAGATACCGGCAACCTCGCTCCTCCAGAGTCTCGCTCAGGACGATAACGGCGGCGGACTGAAATTCCTGAGGATCCCGATTCAGGAGTTCGCGCATAACCCTACCATTTTCGGTGGGGGCTAAGCCAAAATCGTTAACTACTCTACGCAGGTTGGATTCGATAGTGCCGTGAGACTTCAAGGCAAGTGCCCAATTTCCATCAGTCGACTCTGAGGTACTACATCGGACGAAGCAAGAATCTATATAGGGAAATTTGGAAGCTAATTCGCGCGTTTGGGACCGGCCAGAAGATTGAGGATCACGATATCGACCCGCCGATTGCGTGCTCGCCCTGCTTCCGTCAGATTAGGTGCGAGAGGAGCGCTATCGGCGTAACCGGTGATTGCCATTCTTCCGGGGGATATTTGCCAGCGATCGCGGAGAAGTTCCATTAATGCGATCGCACGAGCTGCGGAGAGATCCCAATTACTTCGGAAGCGGGCGGTGTGTATTGGAATTGAATCCGTATGCCCTTCTGTTCGAAGAAGGTTGGGGATGTTACAAACGGTGCGTGCAACCTTGCCAATGCTCTCCCATGTGGCCGGGTCGAGGGCGTCCTCACCCGACGGGAAGAAGGTTGCCTGACTCAGTGAAACCACAATTCCCCTTTCTTCCATTCGGACCTGCATCGTTCCGGCTCGAATCTCCGGATCCAATTCATGAACCAAGCTCTTCAGAATCGGAGCCAAACTCGTCGAGCCCACTGAGTGTTGATCGGTCTGGGGACTTGGCGAGGTCGAAACGTGTGACCCGGATCCGTCAAACGCGGCTCGAACGGATTCGGACACTCTGCTGGCTTTGGCCCGGTCGGTGTGGGAGGAAGCAAACATCACGACAAAAAATGCGAAGAGGAGCGTAATGAAATCGGCGTACGAGACGAGCCAACGCTCATGACTCCCTGACTTTTTCCCTTTCCGACGAGCCCGCATCACGCTGCTACCGAATCTGACACGCTCTCTTTAGATGGGATACGGCTCTTCGGAGTCTCCGCCCCTCCGTTTACAAAAGGCGCAAGTTTCACTCGTATTAGCAAAGGATTCATTCCCTCGGCAATCGCGAGTACGCCTTCAAGCATCATCTCGCGCAGCCGAATGATCTCCCTATTGCGCGTGTCCAGCTTCCCTGCCGCTGGTAAGAATAAAATATTCGCGGCCGCTACTCCATAGACCGTGGCGACGAAGGCAACCGCGATTCCGCGGCCAACCTCCCCGATGTTCTCGAGGTGTTTCATTACCTGAATCAGACCGAGGACCGCCCCGATGATTCCGATAGTTGGTGAGTATCCCGCGGCGTTTTCCCATACTTTGCTCTGAGCATCAAGCCGGTCTTCTTCAGCTTCCGCTTCCAGTCGAAGAATCTCACGGATCTCGCGCAAGTCAACGCCATCCGCTACGAGATCGAACGCTTTTCGGAGAAACGGATCGTCCGTGTTCTTAGCTTCTCGTTCCAGAGTCGCAATGCCACCTTTGCGAGCGCGATCTGCACAACGGAGAATTACGTCCAGTGTTGGGGCAAACGGGATAGCTGTTTGAAAGAAGACCTCGCGCAATCGGACAACCGCAGCCGTGAAGGTTTTCCAGGGCGTCGTAACCAGTAGGGCTCCCAACGTTCCACCGAGGACGATCATCGCGGCAGTTAATTGCGCGACATCGGCAAACCTCCCTCCCTCGAGCAGGAGGCCTCCGATGATCGCTGAGGCGGCAATCGAGATCCCAAGGAACGTTGCCAAGTCAGGACTGGAAGAATATCGTGTGGGCTGTGGGATTTTCTCGGCCATTTCGATTTTCGATTGGCTTTTTTTTGGCTTTATGCTATGCAACTCTTAAGACCGGCTTAGACAAAGAACGGTGGTAGTCGCGAACCTTTTCCAGGATCTCTTCGGCAGTCTCGCGTACAACAAGCTTCTGTCCGTTCGTAAGAGAGATCACCGCGTCGGGATTCACTTCGATAGTCTCGATCAGATCACTGTTTAAAATGACCTGTGCCTGGTTTAAGCGAGTAAGTGCAATCATTGTCAATCTTCAGAAGGGTTATCGTCGGAAGATCGGATTTACTTTATCTCTTGGACGGGCAAGATTCCCTCGAATATGGCCGACGAGGAACGATATGCCTAGTAGGGACATGTTGGATAATCACAGACTATTTCGAGGACAACGGTCGAGCATTGCTCTACCTCCTTGCGGGATCTGGAACTGGCCTGTCTCCGCCGCTAACAAATCTCGAGACTTTCGTTTAAATAAAGCGTTGTCAATCGAACAAGAAAAAGCTGAACTTTTAGATGGATTGCGAGACGAATTACTGCAAGGTGGTTTTCAAGGCCTACGTGGGAACATTCTTCTGGACCTAATAGCCCACCTGAACTGCGATGCTCACGCAGACTTCAGCAACTCCGCGTTGGAGCCCGAGAAGTGCAGGACCGGGTCTAGCGGTCGTGGGGAACATCGATAGGCCTCACAATCTCCTCGACGCAGAACCCGAGCTTAAGCCCCGTGGAGATGATTCGGCCCTTGAACTTAAGCGCCCCGTTGATTTTCCCGTTTATGCTGCGTTCTACGGGGTAATCGAAGCTCAAGACATCGCCTTCTTCCAAGTGGATCAGGTCCTCCAGGCGAAGTTTTGGGCCCTCTATACGGGCGTCAAGGCTAAGACGTGCCGGCCGGATCAATTCAAGGATGCGGGCCTGCTCGATCGCCGTCGATTCAGATTTTCGAACGGACCACTGTTGATCAAATTTCTGCCGCATCATTTTAATGATGATAGACGGCATCGCAATATTCATCATTCCGACACAGTCGCCGATTCGAATCTCGATCGCGATCGCGACAACCGCTTCACTAGGCGCAAGAATCTGAAGAAACTGCGGCTCCGTTTCCATGGACTCGATGGTGAAGTCAATGGTAGTTACACCTTTCCAGGCTTCTTTTAGATCTCGCAATATGAGACGAAAGAGTCCATCGAGAAGGCTTTGCTCGATCTCAGTGATCTCGCGCTGGATAGGGGAGGGGCTCTTCCCATTGCCGCCGAGCAACATTTCCACGATTGGGAAGATGAGAGAGGAGTTAATTTCCATCACCGCGTTCCCGTCGTATGGGCGTAAGCCTAAAGAGGTTATGCAGGTCGGAGAAGGCAAGCACTCCAAGAACTCAGCATAGGAGAGTTGTTCCACGCTGACAAGATTCACGATCATATAGGACCGCAAATAGGCCGATAAGCTGGAGACCAGGTTGCGGACGAAGTTGTCGTGGAGGAGATGTATGGCGCGAAGCTGAGACTTGGCGATTCGGTCCGGACGCCGAAAGTCGAATGGGATCGCCTTTTTGGATTGCTCTGCGGCACCAGCTTTGGCTTGAAGGTTTTGGAATACCGCGTCTATTTCCTGCTGTGAAAGCTGGCGGTTTCCGCTCATCTGCCATACAGTGCGCGCGAACTCAGATTCTTATCCAAGAAAATCAAAAAGAGACGTGTGGGGCACCTTCGACTGGGCCTGTAGCGCGGATTGATAAGCAGTAGTGCCCTGAGTCAGTTGGATCGCGGCTTCACTGAGATCCGTATCTCGTATGCTCGCGATCTGTGAATCTAGGGCTAGTTTCTGAGAGGAGGCCGTGCTCAAAGCCTGAGTCAGTTGATTCTGCACTCCACCATAAAATCCTTGCTGAGTATTGACGTAAGAGGAAGCTTGCTGAAGCGATCCGATCGCGCTGCCAATTGCCGTGGTGTCGTTGTTTTTCAATGCGTTTTGCAATGAGGTGAGCGCGGCAAAGAGGTTGTCCGACGCAAGCGTGTCGTCACTGTTTCGGTGATCGAAGATCTGACCGGCGGTGAGCCCAACGGGTATAAGCGTGCCATTCGTATCCTCAACCGGTGACGTATTCAAGGCAAGCGAGAGTCGGTCCACGCCGTTCTGATTAGAGGGATTTGCCTGATACGCAGGACTCTGATCGGTGTCGCCGCTGAAAATGTAGCGGCCGCCTACGGATGTCCGACTGATCGACAGGACTTGATTGAAGATATCCTGAACCTGACCAGCCAGTTGCAAACGTGTTTGCGCGGTCACGGTGGAGGAGGCACCTTGTGTGCCTAAGCTGTTCGCCTGGTCGACCAACTGGAGGACATTCGTCAAAGCTTGATCAGAGGCATCGACGTTGGTTTGGGCATTTGTGAGGTTCGTCTGAACCTGCGTGTTGCGGGCCTGACTACCATCGAGCTGCAATAGCTGGGAAATTTGGTCGGGCGAGTCGGAGATCTGATTGATTTGATGACCGGACGCAATTTGTTCCTGTGTTTGCTCGTTACCTTTTTCGATTCGGGCTAGGTTGGCGAGAAAGATGCCTCCCGCGGGCGCAACGAAAGAGATCATAGATTCTCCTCTACTGGATCAAATTGATGGTCGTCTCGGTCAGGGAGTTTAGCACCGAGACCAACTTGGATGTTGCCTCATAAGACTTTTGGAAGTTGACCAGGTCAACTGCTTGTTCGTCGAGAGAGACTCCTGAAACCTGGCTTCGGAGGCTCTGCGCCTGCGCGAGTGCTGCTGTTTGCTGGTCCTGCTGACTCTGGGCGCTTGAGAGAGTCTGGCCGAACGACGCCGAAATCTGGGCGTAGAAACCGTCGAACGTAAGTCCGTTGATCTGATCGGCAGAGTTACTGGAAGTTGGCAAATCACCGAGCTTTTGAGCGACGCCATTGGCCGAGTACGGGGGACCGGGGTCGATCGTAGCTATTTGGCTGCCGGTGATAGACGTGACCTGAAGAGTTGCGGCGACGGTGGTCGGATTACCGGCCGAGTATTGAAACAGCGGCACCCCGGAAACGGGAGGTGGTCCGGCGGAACTCTCGCCGCTTGTAAGCAGTGCATTCACCCGGTCAGCGAGCCCTTGAGCCAGCTGGTTTAGTGAGCCAACCTGCTCGGTATCGCCTTGAATGCTGGGGAGAACTACATTACGAACTTGCAGTAACCCGCCGAGCTGCCCACCAGTGATTTGGCTGGTTATATCTCTTCCACTACTGTCAGTGATGATTTGGGATGGGTTCCCCGCGGGGTACAGAGCGGTAGAGGAAGCGGGAGCACGGCCGGAGCCGAGGGAGTAAGAAGATGTGCCGAGCACGATCGGGATTTGCCCGTTCACTAGGACGTTCACGGTTCCATCCGCAGCGAACGAGGTAGTAATGTTGGCTAGTCCGGACAGGGTCTCCAGACTTTGGTGAAGGTTTGCGTCTACGTTTGGATCCGGTTGGCTGCTGGACTGAATCTGCTGGTTGAGTTGTTGGATCGTAGACGCGAGTTGGTTGATTTGCTCCACCGTGGACGCTATTTGCTGGCCGGCGCTGGCAGACGCTTGGCTGGTGGCCGAAGCTAATCCTCGAATAGCCAATGCGACACTCTGAGCTCCCACTAAAACCTGCTGCCGCGCTGAGGCACTGTTTGGATCCTGGCTCAGTGCTGAAAAGCTGCCGTAGAGCTGGGTTAGAGCTCCGTCTACTCCGGCGCTGCCCGTTACATCGAAGCCAGTTTGGAGCGTAGACAAGAACCCCGTTATGGCCTGAGCCGTGCCAAGTTCTGTGTTTTGCTGCTGAACGAACTGTTCAGCGCTTTCATCTCTGGAGGTACGGGACCCCGTGAATTGCACTCCGCCGGCCAAGCCGCCGATGGTGTCGAACGGGAGTGCCGTTAATGCAGCGGTCTGGGACGCGTACCCAGGAGTCGACGCGTTACTTACATTATTCTGGGTGACGTCGAGGGAGCGCTCGATGGCGTCGAGGGTTCCCGCTGAGGTGCTCAGCGCGGAGAAAAGTCCGGACATCGATTAAACCTCGACCACGAAAGTTGATTCGCATTCAATCGAGCGCAGGAGTCCAAGGGGTGAGTAATGGGCCGCGGGCTGTAGCGTTTCGTGACGCAGTTGCCAGAACTCGTCGGCTTTATTCAATAAAAAACGGAGTGTGTGAGCAAGCGTTTTTACTTCACGAGAGAGCGGCCGGGTCTCGCTGTGAATCTGTTGAATTGCGCTCTTCAATCGCTCTTCGCATTGGCGCATTGCATCCGGGTTAGGAGTGAGAAGTAAGTCACGGGCCGCCGAGAGCTGCCGAACCAGATTCGGCTCGCCTTCCATCAGATTGCTCCCGAGCGAGCGAGTCCCTCAGAGACGATCGATTGGCTGAGTGCCGCTGAAGATACTTGATATTGCCCGGAACGAACGAGTGAGGTTAAACGGGAGATTTGATCGGCGCGCGTGGCTGAGCTAAGTCCGAGCATCTGAGAAATGCCGGAAAGACTCACCTGATCGTCTCCGTTTCGATCTGCGGCTCCGGATAAGTCACGAGACTTGCCGGGCTGGGTTGTGCCTTTAACAGCGGCAGCTTGTGACTGTGAGACGGTTGAGGCCGTCTGGTTAGAATCGTTGATCCGCATGCTTAAAGACGCGATCGCGTCATCTACTCCTTACACTACGTATCGGCAGATCGGGGGATTTCTTTAGCCGGTAATCAAATCTCGCGTGCGGAGCCGACACCGACACCTCGGAGATAGCGGGCTAAATGTTCTAAAGCACGACGGTGAATCTGAGAGACACGGCTCTCGTTCACGCCGAATTTTAATCCGATTTCGCGCATCGTCATCTCACCTTGGTAATAAAGCTGGATGAGTTCCCGGGATCGGCTGGGTAGCCGGGCGAGAGCTTGCAGGAGCAAGTGTCGTGCTTCTCCTTCGGACCGCAACGATTCGGGTCCCGGGCCAGGCGAGCGCCAGTCCTCTGTGCCGGCATCGCGATCATCGAGGGATGTGATGGTCATCGGGGGAAGCCGGAGCAGGCTCAAATCAATTTTGGTAGCCGGCTCCGCTGTCCGCTGAAGCTGCTCGACTACTTCTCCATCCGTGGGATCTCGCTGAAGGCCGGCGGCGAGCTCCGTACGGGCGGCCCGGATCCGCTTTTCCATTTTTCGTACTCGCCGGGATGCCGTGTCAATGTGCCGCAGGCTGTCGAGAATTTCCCCTCGAATCCGAAATCGGGCGTACACGGCAAACGGAACGCCCCGGCCGCTTTGGTAAGCGCGCCCGGCGTTCACTAGGCCGAGGTGCCCGGCTTGCACGAGGTCATTGAGTTCCACAGAGGCGTATGGGGGCAGGCTCGCGTACACCTTAGCGGCAAGAGATCTAACCAAAGGCAGGTACTCCAACAGGTTTACTTCAGGGCTGTCGATAGGGCGGTCTGCGCGAGTTGGATCACTGTCCGAAACTTCTACCGCGTTGGTGCATAAGGCAGAACCCAGAGGAGGCATCTATTGTTTCCTGAAATGATGTCGAGGGGGCTCCCCGGAATTCTCAGGAATGTTGCCCGTGGTGACTAGTGCAGACTGACGGCTGGCGCGGTGAACCGTGGGGCTGCGGTCTTCTCCAAGGTGGGAGCTAAGCAGACTTTCACGTCAAACCGGTGTTGTTCCCACTGAAAGACGCCGATTAACTCGGTCATGCCGGCGAGATTTTTGAACTTGAAGTTCCGCCCGTGGATCACGGTGGGAATACTAATCGCCATCTCGCCGAAGTTCTCTGACAGGATGTTTTTAATGTTGCCGACGATCATGTTCGTCAGTTCCGCCACCGCGTCCAGGACATCGTCGTTGATAAAATCACCTTCGTTGAGCTCAAGCAAGAGCATACGTTCCGCGACCAGCCTTGCGCCCCCAGGGCTGCAGGACACGGTTCCGGTCCCGCTCCAATCTCCGGTTAATCCCACAAGGGACACTACGCCGGGCTCAGGTTCGGATGGTTTATTTCCCTCCATACGCTGCGCCTCGGCACCGAGCATAGTCTCGAACACTTCTTTGGTCGCACGCTCGATCGCGTCCGAAATGAGATCATTCTCCGTCATCGTTTCCTTCCCGCTGAGAACTTGTTCGGGGAATCCTCACGTTTCAGCTAAAGGCAACATCGACAGAAATCTTTCAGAGCTTAGAGTGAATCGCGTCTCCAAGAGGAGAAAAAAGCGCTAAAGATTCAGCGGAATCAACCGATTGCTCGTGTAGGACAAATGACTGACGCCTCTCGGGTAATCTGGATTCGGGCGAGTTCCGCTCCATTCGATCAAGAACAGAAGATCCATCACTTGCTAACAGGTTCAACGCTGTTGGTTTTGGATTCCGATCAGGTCGAAGAGGAGTTGATGATTGGCGATGGAGATCTCATCATCGTTAATGCCACGGGAACGTTCGACGATGTCCCGCGACTCCTGACAGGGCTTTTAAATAGACCGCAACGAGCCAGGATCCTGGTACGTTGCGATGTTTCCACAGCGACACTACAGATATTGGGCAAGTTCGGAACCGTTGGGGTTCTGGATGCTCAAGAGGGTCCCGATCTAACCCGTGCCCGCGTTATCCGAGCCGGCTCAGACAGATTGAATGCCCCGACGCCGATGCCACACGTTCCCGAGTGGCGCAAATCATTGGTCGGACGGAGTCAAGCCATTGAGAAAGTTGCCGAGGTTATCCGTCTTGTCGGACCGCGGCGCTGTACCGTCTTAATCACAGGCGAAACCGGGACTGGCAAGGAGGTTGCCGCCCGCGCAATTCACCGGGCTGGACCCCGGGCGAACGGTCAGTTTGTGGCAATCAATTGCGGTGCAGTCCCGGCCGCGTTGCTGGAAGCGGAACTGTTCGGGCATACGCGAGGAGCGTTCACCGGCGCCGTGCAGGTCCGTACAGGACTGTTCGAGCAGGCCGAGGGGGGAACAATTCTATTGGACGAGATTGGAGATATGCCTTTTGATCTCCAGGCGAAGCTGCTTCGAGTTCTACAAGAGCGTCAGATCCAGAAGCTGGGGAGTTCGGAGACGGTGGTGGTGAATGCGCGAGTTATAGCGGCTACGAACTGCAATCTGCTCGCGAAAGTCAAGCAGGGTGCCTTCCGGGAAGACCTTTACTATCGTTTGAATGTCGTACCTTTGGAACTTCCTCCCCTGCGCGCGCGGACTGCTGACGTACGCCCCTTAGGAGAGCATTTCTTATCCAAGATCTGCCGCGAGGAACAGCTTCATCTGAAGCACCTCACTCAGCAGGCGTGGAGCAGTCTTGAGGGGTATGCGTGGCCTGGCAATGTGCGTCAGCTCGAAAATGCGATTGCTTCAGCGGTAATTCTGAGCGAAGACCGGTCGTATTTGGACGAACACGATTTCACTCTTAGCTCACCCTCCCGAATAACGGCACAGAGCGAATTGCTGGGCACTGTTTCGCTTCCGGACAGCGGTTTGGACTTCACGCGGGCAGTAAATGAACTGGAGCGTGAGCTTCTCTCTCAGGCATTGCGCAAGACGAGGGGGAACAAGAAGGCGGCAGCAGAAATGCTACGCCTTAAACGCACCACCCTATCGGCTAAAGTGCGGGTACTCGACCTGGAAAAGGGAGCGGCCTAGAAGGACTAGGCAGCTCCGGAATAGCGCGGATCAAACAGGTCGTCTACATCGAGAATTAGCCCCACGCGGCCGTCTCCTAGAATGGCTCCGCCGGCGATCCCGGGCTGGTTGCGGAAGACAGTTCCCAGACTCTTGATGACCACGTCGTGTTTGCCGATGACTTCATCCACTTGCAGGCAATATTGTTTGGGCCCACACTGCACAACCACCATCACACCAGTATCTTGACTCGCGGAATCGAATCCGGTTTTGAGGTAACTATTCAGACGTACGACGGGTAGAGTGGCATTTCGGACCTCAACCACCTCCGTCTGGCCGCCGATCGTGCTGACGGTCTTGTCACCTTCCCGGAAGATCTCTTTGACCGAAAACGTCGGCAGGATGTAACGTTCCGATCCAACACGGATGAGCAAACCGTCCACGGTTGCAAGAGTCAGAGGGACGCGCACGGTAAATGTAGAACCCTGGCCTGCGGTTGAACGGATTTCCACTCTTCCCCGCAGCGATTCAACCTGACGGCGGACGACGTCCATGCCAACTCCGCGTCCGGAGAACTCAGTTAGCTTTTCAGCGGTTGAGAAACCGGGTTCAAAGATCAAGCGAAAGATATCTTCATCTTGGATCTTGGAGTCGGCGGTGATCAAACCACGTTCTAACGCTTTTTGCCGAATTTTCTCGGCGTTCAATCCGCGCCCGTTGTCGCTGATTTCGATGACAAGATTGCCCGATTCACGCTCCGCACGAAGATGGATCGTTCCGGTCTCGCTTTTGCCCGCGCGAATGCGATCTTCCGGACCTTCTAAGCCATGGTCGACCGCGTTTCTGACCATATGCATCAGCGGCTCAGCTAATCCATCTAGGATCTTTCGATCCATTTCAGCTTCTTCTCCAGTGACAGCCAGGATGACCTTTTTCCCGGATTTCCGCGCAACATCACGGATTACACGCGACATTTTTTGGAAGAGGGCATTCACCGGCGCCATGCGCATTGACATCGCTGTTTTCTGAACCTCTGCTGTCACGCGCGAGAGCTGAGCGAGACTGCGTATTACGACGGGATCTGTTATCTCCGACAAAGAGGGATTTTGGCGAATGATCGACTGTGCGATGGCAAGTTCACCCACCATGTCGATCAAATACTCAATCTTCTCCGCGTCCACTTTCAATGAAGTAGCCGCTTTGTCAGGCGAAGTTTTTGCCGAACTCCCCTCGTCTGCAGGAGGGTCTACCGAGGCGGCGAGATCCGCAGGTTCCGGTGACGCGGATGCAGGCCGTACGGCGGCCAAAAGGGCGGCCGTCAGCTTAGGCGGTGGCGCTTTTTCGATCGCAGAATCCTTGGCTTCGATCCGATTCAAGATTCCCTTAAGGTAATCGGCAGAGCGCAAAATTACGTCGATCAATGGCGGGGTGACGCTCAGAGTGCCGCTCCGCGCTAGATCGAGAAGCGTTTCGGTATCGTGCGCAGCGTGTTGAACGGCGCCAAAACCCAAAAAGCCGGCAAGGCCTTTGATAGTGTGAAAAGAGCGGAAGGTGGCATGTATAGCTTCGGAGTTGGACGGGTTCTGTTCCAATTCTAAAAGGCGCTGCTCCACTGAGCCCAAGTGCTCGCGAGATTCCGCCAAAAAGTCTTGTATTAGTTCCGGATCGTCGCATAGCTCCGGCGGTGGCTCGGGAGCCGACGTCTTTTCGGGTGGCGGGTTCCCGTTGGCAGCATTGGCTAAAGCTATGAGTTGATCCATCTTTGATCCATACCTTCGAATGTCATATCGTCCCTTTTAGTGAAGGAGTTTAGCTTTCGTAAGAAGCGCTTCGTGGGGAAAATCGCTGCATTTCAGGAGCAACTCGCGCTCAGCCGGTCGACACGCATTTTTTTGGATGCCGTGGTGCAGCGCGGGATCCCGCCGAAGAGGCTCTATGGAAGGCGGGCGGGAGATGCTGGAAATCTCGAATCGGATCTCGTCAATCGACCGTTGAAACGCTTCGCCGAGTTTCATCACCTTGAACTCCACTCGCAGAGCGCTCACACGTTCGCGCCACAACACGAAGACGACGAGGACGGAAAAAGCCACTATGCAGGCGGGCATTCCCACATACGTTAATAGGTTCAGTCCCATGATCAGTTCAAAGTGAGGGCGTGCTGCACCTGAGTGGCGTCACGTCCGGTGCGCAAGCGATCATGGCGGCTCGCGATCTGCTGAATGCGCACGCCATAGTTCCCCTCGACAACAACCACTTCGCCGCGAGCAATGACGCAATTGTTCACGATGATATCGACGGGCTCGTTTATAGCGCGCTCCAGTTCCACAATGGAGCCGCTATTCAGCTTGAGCACCTCTTTAATCGGCAGAAACGTGCGCCCGAATGAGACACTCACCGGCAACGCGACATCGAGCAGCAGGTCGAACGTCTTCGATGAGATGCCTGCTCCATCTACGGGAGTGCCTTCCGGCTCGGCGCTATCTTTTGCGGCGTTCTGGTTGGCATCTTGACCTGCGGAACAAAGCCGATCGAGAAGCGCAGGAGCGACCGCGAGCCATAGAGGCTCCAGTTTCTGATCATCAAATTGAAGCAGGACAGAGCCCCACTCGAGACTGGCCGGGCGTGACAGCAGCATGGCCCCATCGGTTGTGGACGCTTCACATCCCAGATGGCCGGTGATTGATTGCGCCAAGGCTGAAAGCGATTGATTGA
Source organism: Bryobacterales bacterium (assembly GCA_963738525.1). Taxonomy (GTDB): domain Bacteria; phylum Acidobacteriota; class Terriglobia; order Bryobacterales; family Bryobacteraceae; genus Bog-113. The sequence continues at coordinate 316,420 of CAVTXC010000006.1, read as the reverse complement.
GGATTTCAGAGTAGGTACTCTGGGCATCCTCTTCTTCGATCGCGTCCACGCCGGCAGCCTGAAGGGTGCACCTCCCCAGTTCTCGCGCGGCCGATGGGGGAGTACCAACCCAGAGCAACGGTTCGGGAGAGATAGCCAGTTTTTGGCTCCAAATTTGGGCATCTTCTGGTGGAGTTTGCGAGATATCGCGCGGCGATCGGACCTCGAGATTCGGGCGCTTGTCTGCCATTGATTCGAGGATCATTCCGAGCTTTTCCGACCACTCGTTCAAAACCCAATCGCGCATCAGGCGCGCTTTAGACGATTCCATTGCTTACTGTTCCCTCCGGCCGGGCCAACGCTTTTCAAGAAACGTCCTAAGCCGCAGAATGGCTTGCGTTTTTAGCTGGGAGATGCGGGAAAGGTGCAAGTCCATTACCTGGGCAATTTCCCGAAGATTCAACTCTTCGTGGTAGTAGAGGCTCAAAACCATTCGCTCCGTTTTAGGAATTCGGTCTATTGCTTGAGCTACCAGGCGCTCCAGTTCGGAACGTTCCAGGAGTTGGGCAGGGGAGTCCCCATCCGGGTTCGATACAAATTTCAACAGGCTGAACCCAGCCTCTTCCGCATCTTTGCTGATCTCGAGGTCTGCAATCTGGAGCCCTTCGGTGTCGACAAGCCACTGATGGTATTCGTCCAAAGAGATACCGAGTTGGGCGGCAATGTCTTCTTCATTGGGCACGCGACTGAGGCGTTGCTCGGCTGCCGCGATAGCTGCTTCAATCTGGCGGCCCATCCGGCGCTTCTGTCGAGGCGCCCAATCCAGGTCGCGAAGAGTATCCAGAATCGCGCCGCGTATGCGGTACTCCGCATAAGTCTTCAGCTTCACGTTTAGCGCAGGGTTGTAATTATCGATTGCCGAGATTAGGCCAATTGTTCCGCTGGAGATCAGATCTTCGATGCTGACGCGATCCGGCAGATTTTCATGAATTCTACGGGCGATTAAACGTACTTGTGACAAGTGCTCGAGGATCAGCGTCTCGCGCTCTTCGGCCGTTCTGGTTTCGCTTGTACAGGAGTACATGAGTATTCCACTTTTTACGCCGCGGTTCGGGCGGATCGAGGCATTCCTTTAGCGATAAATTCACGGAGCCTCGCGACGCGGGCCTCTTCAATGTCTTCGGGCACTCTCTGCCCGCAACTGAGAAACGACACCGGAATGCGGGCTCCCAAAATAAGCGCGGGGAGTTCGCGGTGGCAGGTTGTCTCGTCGAGGGCGGTCACAATTAGCCTCGCCGGATTGAATACACGGAACATCTCAATTGCGGCAATATTGTCTTCCGTTCTTCGGTCGGCACGCAAGACGAGCTGTGTTTCCAGTCCGGGATGAGCACGCAGACGGCGCGCGAGCGCCGAAGCGCAAGCGGCATCCAAACGGCTGAATCCAGGGGTGTCGATGAAGGTGAGACCCTCCGCTACACCGGTCAGCGCTTGCGAAAGCATTTCGAGGGTTTCGAATTCCTGAAAAGGGATGGTCAGAAGATCAGCGAAGCGCTCCAACTGGGACGTGGATCCGACGCGCAGAGGGTCGAAGACGAATATCCGCACAGACCGGTTCAGCAAGATTCCTTGCAGCACGGCCAATTTCATAATTGCGGTAGTCTTGCCTGCGCCGGACGGGCCGACCAGAGCAACCATGGGCGCTCGGGCGCCGGATCTACCCAGCCCCGGATGGCAGGGGAGTTCGTTCGCGTAGGTCTCATCCGCGATTGCAGGTGGCGATTTCACATTTTCGCGAACGGCTCCGGCGGCCACCAACGCCGCTCCAAAATCCGGCTTTGCCGGAACTAGATTGAGCGGCCGGAGAGTAGCGGATTCTTCAGGCGATAACATCGCGCCCTTTACGACGGACGGTGGGCGGATTGGGAAGTGCGTCGCGGGGAACGGAAAATCGGAACGAGGCTGCGGAGCAGCGTCCGGTTGAAATGATGTCGCGGGAAGCTGCGACTGAGGGGGGACGCGAGGGCGCGGGGAGTTGATTTTTGGCTGTATTTCGCCGGCGAGCACGACCTCGTATCTGCCCAGGTGAGCCAGTTCCGGAGTTGTGCGGGTGGACTGAATCAGCATCGCCTCCGGACCCAGCTCTTTGCGGGCGAGACTGATTGCAGCTTCTACAGTAGTGGCGTAATAGGATCGGACTTCCATATTTGTTCAACCCCCTATTGAATGACTCCCAAAGACTGTACCCTTACGCCGGAAGGAATCTCATTGTGTGATACAAAATATAGGTTCCAAATGGCCGGTTCGGCGATTTGGCGGAGAAAATATCGCGAACCGGAGCTAGCAATCGCTACGACAGGCGCTTCGGGTGACCCGACGCGGCGGGTAATCCTGTTCAAAATGTCGCGCAGAACGTTGGGCGCGAGCGTAATGTGGCTGTTGTTTTCTCCGTGCTCGGTGGCGGATTCGACTGTCTGTTCGATTGATGGATCGATGAACCAAGCGGCCAATTCGCCACTCGTTGTCAGATACGGCCCGGTGACCTGCCGGCGAATGGACTGGCGAACAAACTCCGTTAGGAGAACTGGGTTCCGAGTGGTCGCGGCCGCTTCGCCGAGAGCTTCGAGAATCGAAACGGCATCCCTGATCGAGACACGCTCCCGCAGAAGGTTTTGTAAAACCCGCTGCACGCCCGCCAGGGAAAGGAGCTTCGGTACCAAATCTTCTACAACCTTGGGATTTTCGACAGCTACTCGATCCAGCAGTTTTTTAGTTTCCTGTCTCGAGAACAGTTCATGCGCATTGCGGCGAATCACTTCCGTGAGATGCGTGCCGAGCACACTTACCGGATCCACTACCGTGTAGCCCACCGAACGCGCATGCTCGACGCGGGCCGCGGGTACCCAGACTGCGGGCATGTTGAAGGCGGGCTCGTTTGTTTTCTGGCCTTCAATCTGAGGCGGATTGGCCCCGATAGGAATGGCCAGTTCGCAGCCTTGGGGAAGTTCAAAGCGGGTAAGCTCTGAGCCTTTTACGCAGATCGAGTATTCGCGGGCACGGAGTGAAAGATTGTCGGTAACGCGGACGGCGGGAAGGATGTAGCCGAGATCCTTGGCGAGCTGTTTGCGGATTGCAGCGATGCGGCGGAGCAGCGGTGAATTGGCGCCGCCTTCGACGAAACCTACCAGGCCTATACCGACTCCGACGGCGAGCGGCTCAACCTTGAGTAGCTCTTCGAGATTATCCTTGGGAGCTGCCGGCGCGCTCGCGGCTTCCTGCTTCCTCGATTCAACCGCATCGCCTTGCCGCATGCGCCAGGCAAAGGCGCCCAAGGCTGAACCCATAATGATGAACGGGATTTTCGGTAAGCCCGGAAACGCCGCTAAGCAGATCAGGACACCACTCGCGAGTAGAAGCGGCTGCGAGGCGCCGAAAACCTGTTTGCGAAATTCCGTGCCCAGACGTGCTTCGGAGCTGGCCCGCGTAACGATCAAACCACCGGAGACCGAGATCATCAGTGCGGGGATGACCGTCACCAATCCATCTCCAATGGTCAGAACGGTGTAAGTCCCGATCGCGCGCTTGATGTCCACGCCGTGCTGGAACACGCCGATCAACAACCCGGCTACGATGTTGATGCCGGTGATCAGAATGCTCGCGATGGCATCGCGCTGCGTAAACCGCGATGCGCCGTCCATAGCGCCATAGAACTCCGCCTCCGCGGCGAGTCCTTTTCTACGGCGGCGTGCTTCAGACTCATCGATCAAGCCGGAGTTCAGGTCCGAATCTATCGACATCTGCTTACCAGGCATCGCATCCAGGGTGAAACGAGCCGTGACTTCGGAGATACGCACCGCGCCATGGTTGATCACGACGTATTGAATGGCGATCAAAACCAAGAAGATTACGGCTCCGATAATGTAATTGCCACCCACCACGAAGTTTCCAAAAGCCTGGATCACATCTCCGGCGGCAGCGGTCCCCGTGTTGCCATTTAGAAGAATGAGACGGGAGGACGATATGTTGAGCGCTAGCCTGAACAGCGTTAAGAGAAGAAGGGTAGTGGGGAAGACGCTGAACTCGACCGGCCGGGTGATGTACATGGCGACCATCATCACTACGACTGACATCATGATGTCGATCACGATGAGAAGGTCGAGAAGGAAAGAAGGCAGCGGGGTAATCATGGCGACCACAATCGCGAGTACCGCGATGGGCACGACCATGTCCCCCATGCCCGCTAGAGACTTAAGGAATTTCGAACCGGTGGGCGCCGCGAGCACGCTCGCATTTGCATTCGACATTTGCTATTCGTTCTGACCAGGCATCCGGCCTTTCATAAGCCGGAAGATATAAGCGAGTACTTCAGCGACGGCTTTATAAAGGTGAGCAGGAATCTCTTGGCCGACTTCAGCAGACTTATATAGTGCTTGCGCCAAGGGCGGATTCTCGATTATTGGAATTTGATGGTCATTGGCGATTTGACGAATACGTAGGGCCAGGTAGTTCTTTCCTTTGGCGACTACTGTGGGAGCCGCCATGGAATTCATCTGATAGCGAATGGCGATAGCAAAGTGAGTTGGATTAACGATGACCGCGGTAGCCTTGGGAACGTCCTTCATCATCGTGCGGCGGCGCATCTCCCGCTGCAGGCGACGCGCGCGCGATTTGATCTGAGGGTTTCCGTCGTTGCTCTTCGATTCGTCCTTAATATCCTGCTTGCTCATTTTCAGATCGTTATCGTACTGACGGCGCTGACGGAAGAAATTAACGATCCCGAAAATGAGGAAAGCACCGGAAGCTTTCCAGAGCAGGTCTTGAAACGCGGCTGTGACAACGTGTACCGAGGCAATCAGACTTTGGCTCGGTAAGTTGTAGAACTCGATCAGATGAGCCCGCACTATGGCGTAGACGATATAGCTAAAGGTTGGCAAGAGCACGATGGCCTGAATCAAGGCCGGGATGTTCTGCCGGGGTAATTGTTTCAGTTTGGAAGCTGGATTAAGACGGCCCAAATTAGGCGTGAGCCCTTTTGCGCTGAGGCCAAAGCCTGTAACGAGTAACTGCACGAAGAACGTTACGCCGAGCAGGAGCGCCGCGAGCATCGCTAATGGGCCCAGGCAACGCTGACCAACGTTCAGCGCGGTGCGAACCAGAAAGTTGACTCCGATTTCAGAAGTAAACGCCCGTCGAAACTCCATGCGCCAGGAAATGCGAATCTGATCCAGCCAATCGAATCCCGAGTAACCCAACCACCAGACAAACGCCGCAAACTGGAGAGCACTTACAAATTCACGAGCACTCGGATACTTGCCATCTTCACGAGATTTCTTAAGGCGGTGCGGGGTAGCTTTCTCTGTATTCTGCGACTTATCGGCCATGGGTGGGGAGGGTGGCCGCCCGACGCGCGATCTGAAGCATCACGCCGGATTGTGATTCCACGACCCGAGGGAAAAACGCGGCGAGCACGGCGATCAAGGCAAGCGCGACGAGCAGTTTCACGGGCATCGCGACGGAGATGAGATGGAGTTGCGAGTTAATTCGCCCAAGCAACCCAAGGGAAAGATCGACTAGGCCAAGGAGCGCGATCGCGGGAAAGGCCAGGCGAACGCCGGCGCTGAAGATGCCTCCGGCGAAGTGCCACAGTGCCTCGGCGAGCTGCGGGTCAGCCCGAAACGTCCCTGGGGGGTGGCTAACGAGGCTTTGTGCAAACAAGCGCACAATTTGCTTATCCAGACCCATAGCGAAAAAGAGGAGTCCGCCGACCATCTGCGCGGCGACGACCAGAAGGCCTGCGTCGGCCGAAGTGTTCGGGTCCACTGTAGAGGCGTAGCCGAAGCCCGCTTGGGTGGACATGATCTGAGCGCCCATCTTCAGCATCTCGTTCAGGCACGCTACCGAGAGCCCGATGGCGAGTCCGAAAGCCGCCTCGATCACTACGGAGAGAATCAAAGCTCCAATGTTGTCGGGAAAAGCCTCCAGCTTCGGCCAGGACGGAATTAAAGCAATTGTGATCGCGACCGCAGCGAAGATGCGCGGCAATTCGGTTCCGGGAGTAACGCTGGGCAGCGGCACGAAGACGAACGCACCGGTGACGCGGGAAAGTACAAGGAGAAAGGCGTACAGCGTGCCCGTTCCAAACCCGATATCAGTGGGCATAGCGGCTCAGGTCTCCGAATAGACCGGTGGCGTAAGACAGCATCCGGCTCAGCATCCAGGGCATGAGGAAAACCAACGCGGCGAGGAATGCCACCAATCGAGGGATTGCGCTAAAAGCGGAATCCTGGATAGAGGTGACAATCTGGATCAGACTCATTAGGATTCCGGCCGCGAAGCCGATCATCAGCAAAGGTGCACTGATCCAGAAAGCAGTCATAAACATCTGGCGCATTGTCGCGACCACAAAATCGGGTGTCATCCAGGTGTCACCAAACTTCTCATCAGAGAGCCCACAATGAGGTTCCAGCCGTCGATCAAAACGAAGAGCAAGATTTTAAAAGGAGCCGAGATCATCGCGGGCGGTAATTGCACCATGCCGACCGACAAGGTGACGGAAGCAACGACAAAATCGATGACCAGGAAGGGCAAATAGATGATCGCGCCTATCTGAAACCCTGCTTTCAACTCGCTGAGAATGTAGGCAGGAATAAGCACCGTCAGGTCAAGATCTGCTGGAGATCGCGGCGCGGGCTTGTGGGAGATCTCCAAGAAGAGCTTGACGTCCTTTTCGCGCACGAATCTCACCAGGAAATTGCGGAGCGGCTGAGACCCCTCCGTAATACCCTGCTCCATCGTGATCTGGCCCTTTTCCACTGGAATCCATGCTTTTTGATAGATTTCTGAAGCGACTGGCTGCACCAGCACCATCGTGAGGAACAGGCTCAATCCGAGTAGCACCTGATTTGAGGGAGTGTTCTGCGTTCCTAGGGCCTGCCGAAGAAAATGAAGGACAATAGCAATCCTGAGAAACGGCGTGATCGACATGATGATCGCCGGGAGCAGCGTCAGCAGTGTCATCAACAGCATGATCTGCGTGGGTTGACTCAGCACGGTACCGTTGGTGGGCAAACCGGGGAAGGGAGCGGCGGTAGCTGCAGATACATGCTGCGCAGCAGCCAAGGCCAGGAAAACGAAAGTGCAGAAGAGGCGCTTCATCATCGAGGCTGCTCCTCGTTCAAGACTGTGCAGCTCGCGGGCGCCGTGCCAATGAGAAGCGTCTTCCCATCAAGGCGCACCAGGCATAGCGTGTGCTGCGGTGTGAGCTGGAGGCGTTCGACTATCTGGAGCTTACGCTCGCCGCGGGTTTTGAGGCCGGCGTGAGCTAAGCGGATGAAACCACGTTTTTGCAAGGTCCAAAGAGTTCCGACTAGGCCGGCCAAGACCGCAATTACAACAAGAAACTGTTGAAGGACTTCCAAATCACTCCTCTGTTTTGAAATCAGTGATACGAAACCCCATCGAACTCTCAATAATTACTATTTCGCCGTACCCAACCAGCGAACCCCCTACATGAATCTCGAGGTTTTCGCCAGCCGAGCGTGGCATGGTGATGATATTTCCGACATCGAGCGCCAGGATCTCCCGGATACTCATGGAGCGCCTGTCGAGTTCTACGGTAATGTCGATGCGAACGTCGGAGAACGAGCCTACTTCTTCAAGAGCCATCATTGTGGAATCAGGTTAATGGTGTCCTGGCTGAGCGTATCCGCGGTGCTGACGACCTTCGCGTTGGCTTCGTAGGATCGCTGATAAACGATCAAGTTGGTGAATTCGCGCGCAATGTCGACTGTCGAGGATTCGAGGGCGCCACCGACGATATCACCCAGGCCCCCTGTATTGGGTACGCCGATGCTGGGGAGGCTGGTGGTTGCACCGACTTCCAAATTTCCGTTGCCTGCGCTGACGAGCGTCTCCGGATTTTTGACGTCAGCGAGCGCGAGTTGGGCGACAACACGCGGCTGGCCCTCCGAGTAGGTGGCAGTAATCTCACCGTGTGCGCCGATGCTCACTGAACTGACTTGTGCTGCCGCACTGCCGTCTTGGATCGGGCTCGTTGCCGAGAACGCCTGCGCGACCTGAGTGATCGTAGAAGTGGGCGTAGCGCCGGAGGTGTTCCAGAGGTTCCAATTCATGCTCAGATTGGCCGCTCCATCCGCAAGGCCGCTCGCACTAAGCGCGACGGTGGGGCTAGTGGCCGCGGGACTGAGCAGATTCCCGCTTGAGTCGAACGTAAGGGTCCCACTCGCAACTACCGATGGAGTCGACGCAGCTCCGCCGGTCAAATCAGTGCCTGGCAGGGTAGCACTGTAGCCCCACGTATTGGTGGCCGTTTTCGTAAAGGTCAAAGTTACGACGTGCTTAACACCCAGCGAGTCGTAAACGGGTATAGGAGTTGAGCAGGTTGCTGCGGTGGCCCCTACAGTTTGAGAAGCGTCAAGATTGACCTGAGTTGAAATATTCGCGGTGGCGACCGGTGGATTCAGGAACCCACTCGGAATAACGATGTTCCCAATGGCTCCTCCGGTATTTACAGATCCAGTGTTCGAGCTCCAACCCTGCACGTGTTCGCCGCTGCTGGTGAGCAGGTTCCCGCTGGAATCCACCGTGAAGTTGCCGGAACGTGTTAAAAGCTGGTTGTTGTTTGCGTCGGTCACGACAAAAAACCCGTTGCCTTGAATAGCGGCATCGTAAGGCCCGTTGCTGCTCTGAATAGGGCCTTGACTGTAGACATTGGTGATCGTGGGTGAAGAGACACCGAATCCAGGCTGCACCTGCGTGGACTTCATGGCGTCGTTGACCAGGTCGTGGAATGAGACAGTGGATGCTTTGAATCCTGTGGTATTGAGGTTTGCCAAGTTGTTTCCAACAACCGCAACCGCAGTGGAATCGGCGGTCAACGCAGATAGGGCGGTACTAAAAGCTGTAAACATCTAGATTCCTCCGGAAGGATTGGTTGTGCTGCTCGCGTTGTTGTCGGTAGGACTCGCCGCGGCGGGCGTGATCGTCTTAATTTCGCCATTGATCTGCATCAACTGTTCGAGTTCGCTGTACTGGGTCAGCTGTCCGACAAACTGCACGGGGTCGGTGGGGTTAGTCGGGTCTTGATGCTCGATCTGCGCTACCAGCAGTTTCAGGAACGTGCTTTCACTGGTCAACTGGTCTGTAGAACTGGAGGAGTTCTGCGTGCCGGACACGGCAGTAGAGGGGGTCGGCGTATCAGCCGAGAAAAAAGACGTGCCGTTAATCGTGCTCATTCAGTTCTCTTTGTCGGATTTGGCGTTCCAGGTATCGCTCCAGGCGCGGTCGCGTGATTTCTGCGATCGGCCACTGTAACTTTGATTCGCCTGATTTTGACGTTCCTGCTCTTGCTGTTGACGATCGAAAGCGCCGCCTTGACTATCGCCAGACGAGGAGTCTTTGGAAGATTGCGTCTCGACGGTGTGTTGAGGCGCTTGCTCCGTAGAATGGGAAACCTCGGCGGAAAATCCTTTGCGCTCCAGACTATTCACTAGTTCGTGAAGGTTGCCCCGAAGATCTTGTGTGAGGGCCGCATCGCCACTGCGAACATCGACGTGAATCTGACCGGCGCGATCCGTCAACCGGATTTCTACCCCACGGGTACCCGGGAGTTGTAAGGAGATGTTGCGCATGGGCTCTGCAGGGGCCGTGGATCTCGGTGCGTCTGTGGCTTCTATGCTTCGCACTGACTCGGCCTGCGGCACGGGCCGGAGGGGAACTGGCCGCGGAGCCTCAGGCGCGGGAGGCGCAACCAGGGCCGGGCCACCTGTAGCCGAGGCCGAAACGGCGTCGGTGGTATTCGCTTTCACGTTGTCGACGAGAACCATGAGATCAGCTCTTCGCGGACTGTTGGCTTGAGCGGCGACGTCATCCGTGTTGATGTGGGCGGTGAAAGCCGAACTAACAACAGGGGAAAGCATTTGAGGTTCTTCTTCATTGACTTCCGGACTGCCGGAGCCCGTCGCGTTTATCTGCCCCGCGGAAAGTTCATTCTTGCCCGGCGTGCCTTTACCTGACGCATCAGTTCCGACGGAGGGAATCCCCAATCCAAATGATGCGGGTAATGCTGCAGTTACATTCGGAGGCGGCAGTATAGGCTGAATCCCATCGATGGATTTCCCATTGTCAGTTTTTTTGCCTGGAGCAGTCGGCTTCTGTGACTTGGAGTTAAGACTGGACGGTATAGCTTGCGCCACGACAGTCTGTTGTAGCGCGTTTTTCAAGAGTCCTTGAAAAGAGTTCGTTTCTGAATCAGCTTGAGAGACCGACCTCGCTCCGGAGACATCCTTCTGTGGGTTTGAAGTTTGCGATGTCGCAGGCGCATGGTCTTCCGAGTGCCTGATGGGGTCGCGACGGTCGACGTTATCGTCGCCTTTCTCGCCGCGGGTGCTACCCGAGCTCTGAGCCGATGCCGTCGTTCGTCCGATCCGGCGAGCACCTGATCGCGGCGCATGAGAAGGATTCTCAGTCTCACCGTCACGAGCGCCGCAAGCGTTCTGGCTGCTTAGAGGCCGCGAACCAATTCGGTCTGTGGGCACACTCGCCGACTGTTGATTGGCGGAATAGTCGTGTGTTCCGGACGGCAATGCGGAAGTTGTCACGCAAAGGAAGATGCAGCTTGTGAGCCAAGTTGAATTCTCTTGTTCGTCAGCAGGTTACAAGGATGAGTGGCGACAGAAAATTGCCAGTCCCGGCGGATGTGACACTTTAACGTCACTAGTGCTAATCCGACCTTCATAAGCTTATCGTCGCGTTATCTAACGATTTGAGCGATTTACAAGCGCAAGATGATTCGGCGCGCAGCGTGCATGAAAGAGAAGCGAAACGAAATGGATCCGCTTCTTATCTCCGCCGCCAGCGGCATGCGCGCTCGAATGGAATCGCTCGAAATGCTGGCCAACAACATAGCCAATGGAAGCACCGGAGGATACAAAGGAGACCGCGAATTTTATAGCTTATATGTCGCAGCGGAAGCCGCCGACCCAGCTGAGCAGGGTGTCAGCCCGACGCCGGACACTCAGCCGTTAATCGAAAAACATTGGACCGATTACTCACAGGGTGCTCTGCACCCTACGGGTAATCCGCTGGATTTGGCGCTGGATGGATCCGGCTTCTTCAGCGTGAATGGGCCAAATGGAGTTCTCTATACCCGAAACGGCAACTTCCGGTTGAGCGCGGGCGGCGTGCTGACCACCGCGGATGGATATGCGCTTCGGACGGTCAAAGGCTCGACGCTCCAACTCACTTCGAGTAGCCCGGTGACGATCGGAAGGGATGGCGTGGTTCGCCAGGATGGGCAGGATCTCGGTCAGCTCGCAATTGTCGATTATCCGGACGGAAACACGATCGACAAGCGAGGCCTGAATTATTTCTTCAGTATCGATCCGAAGTTACAGCCTTCGCTCTCAAAGGCGGAAGTACAACAGGGAAACCTGGAAGAGAGCAATGTAGGGCCGGCACAATCGGCCGTTCGCCTGGTCGACGTAATGCGTCAATTTGAGTCGCTGCAAAAGGCGCTTAGTATCGGCGCAGAGATGAACAAACACGCTGTGGAAGAAGTGGCCCGAGTAGCTCAATAAAGGATTCTTATGATTCGCGCTCTATATAGCGCTGCCAGCGGAATGAACGCGCAGCAGCTGAACGTCGACAATATTTCAAACAACCTGGCTAACGCCAACACTGCAGGGTACAAGATGCGGCGAGCCCAATTCCAGGATCTGCTCTATCAGAACCTGGTCGCACCTGGTGCATCGGCCGGTCAGCAGACCACGGTGCCGACTGGTTTGCAAATCGGTCTTGGCACCAAAACGTCGTCGAACGAGATTATCTTTTCCGAAGGAAGCTTCACGGAGACCGATAATCCTCTCGACATGGCGATCGAAGGAAAAGGATTCTTCCAGATCCGTCGCGCGAGCGGCGATCTTGCCTACACGCGTGACGGGAGCTTTCATCTGGACAAAGATGGGAACGTGGTGACGAGCAGCGGCGACGCATTGGAACCGCAAATCACCATTCCACAAACCGCGTTAAACATCAGCGTCGCAAACGATGGAACAGTCAGCTATCAGTTGGCCGGACAGACGGCAACGCAGGTGGCGGGACAGATTCAGCTGGCGAACTTCGCCAACCCTGCCGGTCTGAACGGGCTCGGGCAAAACCTTTTTGCGCCAACCGATGCCTCAGGCGAACCGCAAGTCGGCAACCCAGGCGGGCAAGAAGGGCTCGGCGCGCTGCTGCAAGGGTATACGGAACAGTCAAACGTGAGTGTGGTTGAGGAGTTTATCAACCTGATCGTGGCGCAGCGCGGGTATGAAGCCAGCTCGAAGGTAGTCAAGGCGGCTGACGAAATGTATCAGCAGGTCAACAACATGACCAAATGATCTGGCCCCTTCTGCTAGCGCTTAGTGAAGCATCCTTAGGAGCTCCGACAGGCTGCATGCCCGTGGATGGCGAACGGATACTCATGAGCGATCTCGCGGCCGTGGACTCACGGTTCGCCGGGGCGCACCCAGGCGCTGAAGCAGGATTCTCGCCCAACCCTGGTGCTCGACGTGTTTTTTGGGGTACGGAACTAAGCCATCTTGCGGATCGGGAAGGCATTCCCGCAACGGGGATTTTCAAGCCGATTTGCTTCGAGCGTCGTACGCGCCTTCTAACGCAGGAGGAAATACAAGGGTCTGTGCAGAAATGGGCGGCAGGCGCTCAACTCGATTTGGTGGAACAAAGTTATTCCCCTGCGCCGCTCGGGGATCTGGTCATCCCACGGCCCGCTTATCTCAAGGCCGACCCAGATGGGACATTGCTCCTCCGAGGTTATGTGAGTTGGGGGAAAAACCAGCGTTTCCCAATGTGGGCCAAGGTCAAACTTCGATGGAAGCAGCAAGTGATTGTGACGACGCAAGAAATCGGCGTAAATGAGGTTATTTCCACGAACCAGTTACGGATCGAGGAGAGAGAGGGGAGCATTGAATCACTCGAGTTTGCAACTTCCCTGAGCGATATTGCGGGAAGGTGTTCTCGAAAGCGCATTCCACTTGGCTCGCCGGTTCTGCTCGGGATGCTTGAAGCTCCAAAACAAGTAATTCGCGGCGCGCTCGTGAAGGTCGAAGTGCGCAACGGGGGTACTTACTTAGCTTTAGATGCTCAGGCCGAGAGTAGCGGCCGTACAGGCGAGATTGTTGTCGTGCGCAATCCGGCTAGCGGCAAATCGTTTCAGGCTCGAGTAACGGGTGAGAATTCAGCCATCGTCTTGCTACGCAGTGGACAGATGCCGGAACAGAAGACGAAATGAAGAAGTTCCTCGTGGTCGCCCTAACTGCACTTTCATCGCTAAGCGCGGGCAAGAAAATTAAACTCCCGACGGCACCACCTAGCTCCCTTGATGCCTATATCAGTGAGGCGCTCGGCCGCTATACCGCAGCTGGGAACGACAACGGAGATCCGGGATCGCTTTGGTCACCATCAAGCCGCCTGCAGGATGTGACGCGTGATTTGAAGGCAACGCAAATCGACGACATCGTTACCGTGCTCGTGTCAGAATCGGACTCGGCAGTAAGCACCGGAACAACTAAGACGGCCCGCGCGTCGGCTGCTCAAAATTCCATCACCGCGCTGGCCGGGAAAACCCGAATAGCCGGGCCTTGGGCCAATCTCGCGACACTAGGCGGTTCAACCACCTTAAATGGGACGGGCACGACGTCGCGGACGACCACGTTGAACACCACTTGAGCGCCCGGGTCACGCATGTTCTTCCGAACGGGTATCTAGTTGTGGAAGGGACGAAGCTGCTTTCCGTGAATGGCGAGCGCCAACTGATCACCGTGCGTGGAGTGGTGAGACCTGAAGATCTGAACTCGGCGAACTCGGTTCCATCGAACCTCCTGGGCGATCTGGAGGTGCAAGTCAACGGGAAGGGTGTAGTCGGGGACGCGGTCAGAAGACCGATGTTCCTGTATCGTCTGTTGCTGGGTTTGCTGCCATTTTGACGTATATGCGATCTAGCTTTCGTCTCGCATCGATCTTCGGACTCGCCGTTTCGCTAGCGCTTCCGGCTACTCGATTAAAAGAGCTCATCAGCATCGAAGGGGTCCGCGAGAACCAATTATTGGGTTACGGACTTGTGGTGGGACTCGCGGGGACCGGCGACCGTCGTCAGACGATATTTCCGGTACAGAGCTTAGCGAACCTGTTGCAACGAATGGGTGTCACCGTTTCGGCGACAGCACTGACGGTGAAAAACACCGCAGCGGTGTTGGTGACCGCGACTCTTCCTCCCTACGCTCAGCCAGGCATTCACCTCGACGTCACAGTAGCGGCAATGGGTGACGCCCCGAACCTACAGGGCGGCCTGCTCGTACTTACCAGCTTGCGAGGAGCAAACGGCGACGTTTACGCGATCGCGCAGGGACCGGTGGTGACCGGGGGATTCGCGGTGGGCAAAGCCGGAACGGGTGCGACTGTAAACCATCCCACGGTTGGGCGTATCCCGGAAGGCGCCACCATCGAAAAAACTGCGCCATCGGTATCGATCTCTTCCCGAATGAATATTCAGTTGCATCAAGCCGATTTCACCACGGCGGCGCGCGTAGCCGAAGTGATTAACAAGCACTTCGCAACGGATAAGCCCGGGATCGCGCATGCCCAAAACTCCGCGCTTGTGAGCGTCGCGATCCCTCCGCAATTCAGTGGGAGGACCATTGAGTTCATCTCCGAGATGGAGAATCTCGGCGTGGATGTGGATCGCGCGGCGAAGATCGTCGTGAATGAGCGTACAGGAACGATTATTCTCGGCAAGGAAGTTCGCATCTCTCCGGTGGCGATTCTGCACGGCAATCTCTCGGTGGAGATTCAGACCACGGAGACGGTATCCCAACCGAATCCGCTTTCGAGCGGCGCGACCGAGGTTGTTCCGCAGACCACCGTCGGTGTCAAGGACGAGAAGGTTCGCAATATCGTGCTTAAGCAAGGAGCAACGGTAGAAGAGTTAGTGCGGTCCCTGACGGCTATCGGATCCACGGCGCGCGACGTAATCGCGATCCTTCAGAACCTCAAAGCGGCTGGCGCGATAGAAGCGGAACTGGAGGTAATCTAACGTGCCATTTGCTATTAGCGGGTCGGGCTTCGGCGAAGTACCGAGTGTGGGGCACAAGAAGAAAGACGATCCGAAGCGCGTGCATGAAGCAGCCCAGCAGTTCGAGGGACTGATGATCTCGCAGATGCTGAAGTCGATGCGGGAGTCGGGCGCGGGACTGAACGGCGACTCGGACGCGGGCAACTCCACTGCACTCGAAATGGCCGAAGTGGAGTTCGCTAAGGCGTTAAGTCAACGGGGTGGTCTTGGTTTGGCGAATCAGGTCGAAGCTGGCCTGCAGCATCAAGCTGCGGATGCGACTCATGGTTCTCAAAAGCTGAAAGAGTAATGGCTTTGTTCCGCTTCCACGGTGGGCACGCTCCATGCGGCCGAGGGCACCGGCTGAAACTGCTCGGTGACAGAGATTGCGTCTTTAGAGGTCTGTTCCCAGGCTTCTCCGAGCGAGCAGAGCAACCTCAGCGCTTCGGCCAAAGGCTCATCCTTCTGGCGCGCGTTCGCATCCAGGAGAAGTCTCATCATGTAGTCGTAAAGGCGTCCGAGCTCGAGCGAGAGTTTCCCATCACCCGCCGTGAAATCGAGAGAGCGGTAGAGCTCTGCAAGGATCGCGTGGGCCAAGGATATACACCGCGCGCGTTCAGGGATGTTCTTTTCCGCGAGGAAAAGGCGCGCGTCGCGGACGGCTTGAATAGCGCATTGGTAAGAAAGGTGAACGATTTCCAAAGGACTCGCCGAAAGGATCTGTTGTTCGAGGTAGGAGCCAAGTCTTTTTCGCACAAGGATCTTATCGGACTAATAAACCAGCTTTTTAACCGCAGTTTCCGATGCGGCCTCCGACTCGAGAGAGGCGGTGAGACGGATCAGGTATTCGGCCGGAAACTGGTTGATCACTTCGTGAGTCTGCGCGTCGAGAACACGGACGACGGGGATCTTCGTGGTCGGATCGATCGACCAGGAGAGTTCGCGATCCAGGGGCATCGCCGGCGAAGCATTCAGCTTCTGGACAATCTGGGTGAGCTGCTTCCTATCCGGGGTGGTTGCGGTTTTACCGGACGGTTGTTCCGGAAGGTGGTTCGGCGGACCGCCGGAGAACGTGACGTTCATATGACTTCCTCACTGGCTCCACTTTCACCAGTTTCTTGTTATTCGACGATCTTATCGGTTCTGGCGGGGATGGTTTGAGGAGATATTTCTGGCTAGGCGGAAAGAGTTTTCGCTGGCTGTTTGCCCTCATTCTGGCGCGGGCTGTTGCGGGCCAATCGATTCCTGTAAATGGCCAAATGGCGGCCGCTGACCGTCAGCGAGAGCAGGCGATTTCTGCAATGCTGCCGTCCATCGAAAGACAAAAGGCGAGTGTCCGGGCCCAGAGACAGGCCACAAAGCTAAATCCCGAGGAGGAAGTAAACGTTAATTCATTGCCATCCGAGTTTTTTGTGACCGACGCATTGATCCAACCTTCCGGTATGACAGCAGATTGTGAACAGCTTTCGCAGTTGCAGGTGCAGTCGTTGGCGGATCGGGCCGCGAAGGCTCAGAACATCAGCGCGGATTTAGTCAGAGCGGTGATGCGGCAAGAATCCGCGTTTCGACCGTGCGCCGTTTCGGCAAAGGGCGCCGTGGGTCTAATGCAACTTATGCCTACGACAGCTTCAGATCTGGGGGTAAAAGACGCCTTTGACCCTGAGGAGAATGCGTTCGCGGGCGCCAAGTTGCTGCGTACCCTCTTGGAAAGATATGCGGGCGACCTCAACCGGACCCTTGGAGCCTATAACGCCGGCCCCACAAACGTTGATTTGGCCGGAGGGGTTCCCAAATTCCCGGAGACGATGGATTACGTCAATAAAATCATGCGGGAGCTGAACCCTTCCGCGATCACCTTCTAATGTTTTCGTCTCGGTGAGCCGATGTATCCACAAGAAAGATTCTTATGCCTTTAGACATTTTGATCGTCGATGATTCCGCCGCCATCCGGAAAATCCTCCAGCGGGTTCTGCGTCAGACTGAGTTGCCGATTGGAGAGATATTCGAAGCGGGTGATGGGGTGGAAGCACTGGCTCAGCTTGGGCAGCACAACGTTGGACTGGTCTTGTCCGATATCAACATGCCGAACATGGATGGCTTGCAGCTTCTCTCCAAACTGAAAGAGATGGAGACCATGAAGGGTGTCCCGATCGTGATGATCACGACCGAAGGTGGCCAAGGTAAGGTGATGGAGGCAGTGCAACTCGGAGCGTCGGGTTACGTACGGAAGCCCTTTACCGCCGGCCAGATCATGGATAAGCTTTCTACCTTAGTTCAATAGCAAGCCCAGCGATTACCTCCCTGGTGTTCCCATCCAGGGGTTGCCGCTAAACCATCCTCGCGACACCAAGTCGGTCAGCGTAAAGAAGAACAGGATAAGCAGGGTGCCGAAGCCTGTAATGACGATTGCCTTAGTCAGCTTGGTGCTGTACAAGATGTGCATAAAGAATAGAATCACCAGGGAGGCCTTCACGCACGCGATCAGAAGCGCCATGACGATGTTGAACCGCCCAAGATCAAAGGTTGCGACCCAATATGTCAAGCCTGTACCAACAATCAAAGCCCCGAAAACTGCAATGTATACCCCTACCGGAACGATTTTGTGCTCCATTGCTATTTCCCCGGATGTAGATCGATTAAGTAAAGTAGCGGAAACAAGAATATCCAGACGATATCGACGAAGTGCCAATACAATCCGAACATCTCCACCGGCGTATGCCATTGGGGCGTGAACTTGCCTTTGGCCGTCATGATAAGAAGGACGACCAAAATGCAGATGCCCACGATCATGTGGAACGCGTGTAGACCGGTTAATCCGAAGTAAAGGGCGAAGTACAGCGAAGTATGAGCGGCATCCCCTTCGAATTGGAAATTGGGACCGGGCACTTCATGATGGACGAACTTATCGTGATACTCCACGCCCTTGATGCCTAAAAACGTAAGGCCCAAGATCATGGTGAGAATCAAGAAAAGGACGATTAGTTTACGTTTACCGACAGCGGCGGAGTGCACTGCCATGGCCATCGTTAGCGAACTGCAGATCAGTACGACCGTATTCGCCGCGCCAAGGGGAACATTCAGCCTCTCGCTTCCGGCCGCGAACGCTGCCGGATAGGCACCGCGGTAGGCGATATACGCCATGAACATGCCGCCGAAAAACATAATTTCGGTAACCAGGAACAACCACATCCCGATGGTGGATGCGTCCTTTTGTTGATCGGCGGTTTCGAAGTGATGGCGGACCGTAACCGAGTGACTAGCCAACTTGGACAACCTCCTGGGTCGAGTATTCGTACGAATCGTGCGTGATCACCGGAGTCACTTCAAAATTCTCCGGGATAGGCGGAGTTTGCATCTGCCACTCCAGACCTGTAGCATGCCAAGGGTTATCTGCGGCCTTCTTCCCGAAAAAGATTGACCACATGAAATACGTGAAGGGGATCAGGTAGCCAAGACCGAGAATCGACGCTCCGGCGGATGACAGGACGTTGTACACCTGGAACTCCGGCGGATACACGTGATAGCGACGAGGCATCCCCATGTAACCAAGAATGAATTGCGGGAAGAACGTCAAGTTGAAACCAAGGAAGATGATGATCGCCGAGATCTTAGCCCATCCTTCGGCGTACATTTTCCCCGTGATTTTGGGCCACCAGAAATGAAGGCCGCCCATGAAGCCCATGATGGCTCCGCCTACCATGATGTAGTGGAAGTGAGCGATAACGAAGTACGTATCCGTCAGGTGCACGTCCATCCCTAGGCTGGCCAGGAATAATCCGGTCAATCCGCCAATGGTGAATAAACCGATGAACCCTAGGGCGTAAAGCATCGGGGTCGTTAGCTGGACCGATCCCTTATACATCGTGGACGTCCAGTTGAATACCTTGATCGCCGAAGGAATGGCGACAAGGTAGCTGAGAACCGAGAACACCATTCCGGCGTAGACAGACTGTCCGCTGACAAACAGGTGATGTCCCCACACGATGAACCCGAAGATCGCGATGGCCAAACTGGAGAAAGCGATGAAGCTATAGCCGAACGGCTCTTTCTTAGAAAATGTCGTGATGATTTCGCTAACCACACCCATCGACGGCAAGATCATGATGTAGACTGCCGGATGCGAGTAGAACCAGAACAAGTGCTGAAACAAAACCGGATCACCACCCAACGCGGGGTCGAAGACGCCAATGTGTAGTCCTCGCTCAAGGCCCACCAGAAGAAGGGTGACCGCAACAACGGGCGTCGCAAGCACCTGAATCAGGCTGGTCGCATACAGCGACCATATAAAAAGAGGTAGCCGGAACCAAGTCATCCCTGGCGCGCGCATCCGGTGAATGGTCACGATAAAGTTCAGGCCCGTCAAGATCGACGAGAAACCGTTGATAAAGATGCCGACCGCAGTTAGGGTGACGTACCCGTTTGCATACCCGGTGCTAAACGGGACATAGAACGTCCAGCCGGTATCGACTCCGCCCAGGATAATGGCGTAGAGGGTTAAGCCGCCTCCGATCACATATAGGTACCAGCTCATTAGATTGAGCTTCGGGAAAGCCACATCCTTCGCGCCAATCATGGGAGGAATAAGGAAGTTGCCCAAGGTACCGGGAATCGACGGAATCAGGAAGAAGAACACCATGATGATTCCGTGCATAGTGAACAGCTTGTTATACACGCTTGATTCGACGAGGTCACCCGCTGGTGTGGCGAGTTCCAGTCGAATCAGGGCTGCGAAAGCGCCACCAATGAAAAAGAAAATGGTGGCAACAATCAGGTAAAGCAGACAAATGCGTTTGTGGTCTTCGGTTAACAGCCAGCTCTTCAGCGTGTGATCGACATTAAGATAATTGACCGGCTCTCGCTTGACTGTCGTCTCGGTTTGCATAATACCCCTGAAACTCTTCTTCTACCTGTTGGACGGCGCCATCCCGGCGTTCGGGTTGGTTTTTTGCTGCGCCGTTGTGCCCGGCTGGTTTGCCGATGTCACGCCCGCGGCGGTCGGCGTTGAAGCTTGGCTATTGGTCGTCGCCACTCCGGATGCGCCGCCTGTCGGCCCTATCGACTTGATGTACTCGACTAACTGCTGTATCCCGTCTTCGGTAACCAAGCCTTTGAACGTCGGCATGATGTTCTGATATCCAGCGACTATTTTCGCATCCGGGTTAAGAATCGACTCGCGAATGTATTCCGGATTGACGGTGACCGTTTGTCCGGTAGTCAGCTGCTGCGGACGCCCAAAGATGCCGTGCAGATTCGGGCATCGGCCTTGGCGATCTGCTTCGGCCTCATGGCAGGTGACACAACCTAGCTGCTGGAACAGAGCCTCACCTTTTTGAGAGAGCGACCCTTGGGCCCCTCCGCCCGTCAGCCAAGCGTCGAACTGCTGAGGCTCCATTACGTAAACCGTGCCGATCATCCCCGAGTGCTTCGTCCCGCAGTATTCCGCACAGAATATATGGTATTCGCCGGGTTTGGTTGGGCGGAACCATTCCGTGGTGTAGCGTCCCGGGAGCACGTCGGTCTTCGTTCGGAAAGCAGGTACGAAAAAGTCATGGATCACGTCTTCGGAAGTCAGCGTGAGCTTGATATTTCGGTTGATCGGAACATGCAGTTCGTTGATCTCACGTTGTCCTTCCATATGCTGGATCTTCCACATCCACTGTTTGCCGGTGACGTAGATCTCCATGGAGTCCGCGGGCGGGCGAGATTCGGTGAAAAAGATACTGGCCCCCCACGCGAACATGACTAGCGCTAAACCTAATGGAATCACCGACCACGTAATCTCCAGCAACAGTCCACCGTGGATAGGCTTGGGAACTTCGGCCTCGGACCGACGCCGATACTTTACGGCAAAGACAACAATGAGGACGCCGATCAGGATCGAAAAGAAGGCGCTGACCAAAACCATGTAAAGGTACAGCCCGTCTACGTGACCCGCGATCGAACTCGCCTGCTCCGGAAAAAATTGAATGCTCTTCTGTCCCATATCTAAGGTGCGCCGTTCCTAGACGTTCCGCCCCTCTCCGCTCTTACGGTCGCGGATCAGCATGACGAGGATAAAGCCTCCAAGTGCAAATACGGTCGCGCCTCCAGCCGCTCGCAGAATGTTCATTGCGATGGGAGTGTACTTCCCGGTGCTCGGGTCGTAGTGGTAGCAGAACAACAGAAACTGATCTGCCGGCGTTCCGATCTTGTTTTGAGACGCTTCGATTAAACCCAGGCGTAGATCTTTGGGAGCATACTCGATCCCATAAAAGTAACGAGACATCCGACCGTCCGGAGTGACGACATAGATCGCGCTGGCATGAGCATACTGCGTGGTATGCACGTCGTAGACGTAGCGAAACCCGACTGCTTGCGTCAGTGACTTCAAATTAGCGATGTCGCCGGTCAGGAAATGCCAAGCCCGGGAAGTGTCCGGCCGGCCAAACTGGTGAAGATATAGAGCTTTCTTTTCCGCAGCGAGTGGCGGTTTTTCGCGTGGGTCGAAGCTGATTACAACGACTTCGTATTCCTGGCCGGGCTGAAAGGTCAGCGTTTTCAGAGCGCGCGTCATCCCGTTCAAAACCTGGGTGCAGAGCATCGGGCACTGGTAGTAAGCGAGCGCTAGAACAACGGGCCGCTTCCCGAAGTACTCCCCAAGCCGGACGTCTCGTCCCGCTTCGTCGTGAAAGTGGGCATCAAGCGGTAGCTTCGAATCGAGCTTCTGATCGATTCCCACGTTTTGCAAAGGCGCCGGGCGATCGACGCCCTTCAAATTCAGAATATCCTTGATCTGCAAGCCGAACGCGCCCGAGGGCATGCCGACTTGGGTCAGCAAACCAGCAGCAAGCAGCGCGACTTGTGTAACCGAATACTTCATTGAGAGATCTTTTCTGTTGTCCGACCGCTACTTGCCACCGACGGGATCAGGTGGTATCCATCCGCGTCGGGGAGATCGGTCGATGACTTTGACGGCAGGCCTTTGGCCGCTACGATCTTGATGGCTTCGCTAATGGGAATCCGTACGACTCCGTGGCCGGGATCAACCCAGGCATAGTGGGTCAGAATTTCGTCTTCTCCCTCGCGCAAAGCTTTCAGATCGAGGCGGGGTTGGGCCTGAAGGCGTGGCTCGGGAGGCTGCTGCGTTTTTTCCTCTATCAGGATCGCGGGTGGTATTGGCGCATTGCGCGAATCCTCGCGCGCATAGAACCACTCGAACAAACCCCACATCGCGAACGCGACGATCACAACGCCGATAGCAAGCCCGATTCCGAAGCCTGAGACTGCCCGAACGTCCTCTTCCGCGCGCTCGTGGGCTACGCTCGGGTTGTGTTCCGGAAAGTCGTCTTTGTGATCAATGTGCTCGGCCATGTGTCAAAGCCTTTCCGAGGTCCGGTGCGTTATACGGGATCAGCGGGCGTTTCTTCAATTCGTTCACGTAGTACCAGACCCACAGCCCGGTCATCCCAAGCAAAGCGGTGATATCGCTCCAGCTGATGAAGAAGTGTTGCCCATGGTAATTCGGCTCCACCATATAAATGGCGTCAATCATGCGGATGACTAGAACCCATATCGCCATGGTCCGCACTGAGTTCGGGTTGCGCTTAATCTTCTGCGAAAGAAGAATCAAAAACGGCAGCATCCATTGAAGGAAAATCATGATCATGCCGATCCAACCCCACCCCCCATTCATGCGGTCGATGTACCAGGTGATTTCCGAAGGGAGATTTCCAGACCAGATAATTACGAGCTGGGAGAAGCTCACATATGTCCAGAACAAAGTGAACATAAACAGCAAATTGCCGAGATCATGCAGATGCCGTTTGGTGACAATACCGGCCATTGGCTGCTCACGCATCAGGAGCGTAGTGGTGATCAGCGCCAGCGACACCACCGTGAGTCCCTGTCCGCCCAAGAAGATCAAAGCGAAGATGGTAGAAAACCAGTGATCGTTCATAGACATCCACCAGTCAGTAGTGGCCGATGTCAGAGTGAAAACGTAAAGAACCAGGCCTCCGGCGCTCCATGTAGTCAAACGCTTGGAGACGGCAAGTGAACCAGTCTCCTCCTCTTGCTGAGACAAACGGGTTAGAACGAAAGCAAGCGTCATCCAAATGGCGAAAACGACGATCGCGCGAATGCTCCACCAGGTGGGGTTGAGATATGCGGACTTGTCGCGGATGAGCTTATCTGTATCCAGCTTGGCTTTATCAGCCCACTCGTAGAGCCTTGGCATCCCGAAAAACAGCGGAATAAAGAAGAGGAAGACCAGCGGCATAGTCCGTGCACCAGCCTCTAACTGACGTCTGGTCACCATGCCCCAAGCGCCGCCAGACATGTACTGGAGCATCAAAACAGCGAGGCTACCTAAGCCGAGAGCAAACGGGATGATAAATCCTGCAGACCAGGACCGAAAGAATTGCGTCGGGCTCACCACTAGCTGGATCAGAGTCAGGATAGTGAAAATGGCACCGACCAACAGCGCAATCGACTGCACACGCGTCAACTGGGTCCGAACTGTGGGTGTGATTACGAAAGGATTGTCGGCCATTAGTTCGCCCCCGGTCGAGTTGTAGGCACCGGTTTATTCGTGGGGATCATCGGCGCGGCAGGGTTTACAACATCACGATCACGCTCGGCAGGTGCCGCCGGGGAAGCATCATTCAGATTCCCCTGTGCCGGCAACTGCGCCTTTACTTCGGCGGGCAGATCGGCAACGTTCGCATTCTGGCTATATTGCAGCGCACGAATATAGGCGATGATAGCCCATCGATCGCGCGGCTCAATTTGAGCGGCGTAATTGAGCATCGCTCCATAACCGTTCGTGATCACGTCGTAGAAGTGTCCAACGGGCGCGGTGCGCAGACGATCGATGTGATAGGACGGGGGCTGTTTCAAGCCACGCCGCACAATCATTCCGAGTCCATTGCCGAGCCGCCCATGGCAGGGAGAACAGTAGATATCGAAACGCTGCTGCCCACGCTCGATCAAACCGACCGTAACTGGGATTGGGAAATAATCGATATCAACGCCGTTTTCCTTGCCCTGGTAAAACGAAACGTCTGTATGCAGTTCGCCCCGGGCGACAACTCCAGTGGGAAGTGGACGCGAGTCGCGCCCATCCGTGAAGAACTTACTAAAACCCAACGTCTTATACCGAGGCTGGTCATGCATGTCCTGGCGGCAACCAACGGCCGAGAAGCAGACGGCGCCGACCGACAAAGCGGCAAGTATCCGAGAAGAGGTTTTAATGCGCAACTTCGGATACCCCTTCCGGACCGAGCCCCTCAAGGAAAAGGCGGGTCTGCTCGCGGTCAAAATGCTCGTCATCCGATTCGATACAGAGAAAAAATCGGTTGCGTGAGGCTAGCGAGAAGCGCTCAACGTTGAACACCGGATGATAGGGCGACGGGAGACCGTTCATGATTGCCATGGCGATTGCCGTGGTGAGCCCCGCAAACAAGATGGTGCACTCAAACGTGATGGGGATGAACATCGGAACGCTAATCGGCGGTTTGCCGCCAACGTTGTGAACGTAGTCAAAGCCCGCTGTCCAGCTGAGCAGCCCGAACCCCGTACAGGCACCCACGATGCCCCCTATCAGACAGGCGAGTGACACACGGTTGTCATGGATGTGCAGCACGTCGTGCAATTCCTCAATCGGCAGCGGAGAGTAGGCATCCATCTTGTGATACCCGGCTGCCCGGGCGCGCTTGGCCGCGTCTACCAAAGCATCCGCAGTTTCAAACTCGGCCATGATTCCGTAAATTGGTTGATGCTGAGTAACCGTCCCGTGGCTCATCGCACTGGCTCCTTTACAGGAGCGATGGGTTTCTTGGGCGTGATCATGCGCAACTCAAACATAGTGATCATCGGAAGGACGCGAACAAACAGGAAGATCAGCGTCATGAACAAACCAATCGTTCCGAGGAAAACCGCCCAATCCCAGATCGTCGGCCAGTATGTGCCCCAGGAGGACGGGACGAAGTCGCGCGTCAGGCTCGTAATAACGATGACGAAACGCTCCATCCACATTCCCACGTTGATCACCATGGAGATGCACCAGAGCCAAACTAGGTTGGTTCGAATCTTATAGAACCAGAGCAGCTGCGGAATCGCGATGTTCGTCAGAACCAAAAGCCAGTAAGCCCAACCGTAGTTTCCGAACATGCGATTCTGCATCATGAACTTCTCAAAATGGTCGCCGGAGTACACGAGAGCGAAGAACGCTTCCATCGCGTAACCGTACGCAACGATCAACCCCGTGGTTAACATGACCTTGGCCATATTGTTAATATGCCGAAGAGTCATTAAGCCTTCGAGTCCGTAGAATCTCCGCACCGGAATCATCAGTGTCAGCACCATCGCGAACCCGTCGTAGACGGCGCCCGCTACAAAGTAGGGCGGGAATATTGTGGTGTGCCAGCCCGGGAGAATGGAAATCGCGAAGTCGAAGCTGATTACGCTATGAACGGAGAGCACCAGCGGCGTGGAAAGGCCGGCCAAAAGCAGGGAAGCCTTTTCATAGCGGGCCCAGTGGAAGGCGGAACCACGCCATCCGAGCGCCAGGCTTCCGTAAACGACCTGCTGCCAGTGTTTCTTTGCCTGATCGCGCAGCGTCGCAAAATCCGGCACCATGCCGATATACCAGAAAACTAGCGAAATCGTGAAGTAAGTGGAGACCGCAAATACGTCCCAAGCTAGCGGACTTCGGAATTGCGGCCAGATCGCCATCGTATTGGGATAGGGGAACAGCCAATAAGCAATCCACGAGCGCCCCATGTGGAGAATGGGGAACATTCCCGCGCAGCAAACGGCAAAAATCGTCATCGCCTCGGCAAAACGGTTGATCGCGTTGCGCCAGCTTTGATTGAGCAGAAGCAGAATCGCCGAGATGAGCGTTCCGGCGTGGCCGATACCGATCCACCAGACGAAGTTCACAATGGCGAATCCCCAGCCAATCGGGATGTTCAGGCCCCAGATTCCGACACCCTTAAAGAGCAGGTAGGATACGGCGATCAGGAACAACTGCATCAGCAGGAAGAAGAACGCGAAACCGAGAATCCACCCAAGCGAGGTCTTCCGGCGCAGTACGATACCGGCGATCTTGTCGGTTACGGACGCTAGCGTTGAATCCGGCGCTATGACCGGCGCGACATCGAGTGTTTTTTCCTGTGGTGTCTGTGCCATGACCTGATCGTTCGTCTAACTCTTCTGCGCCTGTGATTCAATCTGCGGATTCGGGTTCCGCAATTCCGCCAGATACGTCGTGCGGGGCCTGGTGTTCAGGTCTGCCAACATACCGTAATTCAATTCCGTTTTCTTCAGCTTGGCTACGCGGCTATCGGGATCGTTCTGATCACCGAACACGATTGCCTGTGTGGGACACGCCGCCTCGCAAGCCGTAACGACTTCCCCATCCCGAATGGAACGTTCTTCCCGCTCGGACATGATCTTGGCGTACTGGATCCGCTGCGTGCAATAGGTACATTTCTCCATCACGCCACGGCTGCGCACAGAGACGTCCGGGTTCTTCTGTAGCTTCGTCGATTCGGTAACGTAGTCCGAATAGAGAAGGAAGTTGAACCGGCGCACCTTATAAGGACAGTTGTTGGAACAATACCGAGTACCCACGCAGCGGTTGTACACCATGGTGTTCAACCCCTCCTGATCGTGAACAGTAGCCGCTACGGGACAAACCACTTCACACGGAGCGTTCTCGCAATGCATGCAAGGCACCGGTTGGAAGTGCGCTGTCGGGTTCTCCGTGGAGCCCTCCCAGTAGCGATCAACGCGAATCCAGTGCATCTCGCGCGTATTCAAAACCTGCTGCTTCCCGACAACCGCAATATTGTTTTCCGCTTGACACGCCGCGACACAGGCGTTGCAGCCCGTGCATGCCGTCAAGTCGATGGCCATCGCCCACGCGTAGCCCTTGTACTTCCAATTGTCAGGGTAGAGAGTCAGACCTTTCCCGGGAGTCTCACCCAATTCAGCAACGACGCCGGGGTTTTTCCTGTACTCCTCGACGGGAACAGAGCGAATCACCCCGCGCAGCTTCGCCTCGCCGGTTTCGAAATCCGATTCGCCGGTCTTGCGCGCCGCATTTCCTTCGATGCTCGACTGATCGATGAGGTAGTGATGCTGCGTCGCCGCAATGGAATATTTTTCGTTCAGGTTGCGGACCTCGACGTTCGACGCGTAGGTTGTATTGTCGGAAGCCCAAATCTGGTAGGCGTTGAAGCCGGCGCCGTTGCCCGCACGGCCGGAACGCGTCCGCCCCCAACCTAGATGAACAGCGATCGTATTATCCGGCTGTCCCGGTTGGACCCACACGGATCCCCAAACCGTTTTGCCGTTATGCTTTAACTCGACGCGATCTTCGCTCCAAAGCTTCAGTCGCTGGGCCGTCGGGATGCTCATGATCACGGCGTTGTCCCAAGTGAGCTTGGTCATCGGCCGTGGCAACTCCTGGAGCCACCCGTTGTTGGCGAAGCGTCCGTCGTAGATATAGGGATCGGGGTAAAACGAGACCTCAAAGGCGCCCGGTGATCCGGAAGCATTCGCTGATTGCGGAGTCTTGGCACCCGTCGCGGCACGAGTCGGCAGGGCAGAATCAGCCAGCAATCCGTCATGGACAGAGCGTCTCCACCAAGTCTCGAAATCCGTACCCGTGTGCTGCTTTTGCCAATAGGCGCGTACGATGTCATACCCCGATTGCTCGGGATTTTCGGTCAGCGCCGCAAGAAACTCGGACGGCGTTTTTCCGTTGTATAGCGGCACGATCAAAGGTTGAATGATGGAGACCGTTCCGTCGTAAGCCCGCGCGTCGCCCCACATTTCAAGCTCATGCGCTTGCGGGATGTGCCACTGGCAATACTCGGAGGTCTCGTCATCATGCAAACCCAGGCGGACACGCAACCGCGCCTTCTGGAGCTTTGCGGCAAAGTTCAGATCGGCGGGCGTGTTGTAAACCGGGTTGCCGCCAACGATCATCAACACGTCAACGGAACCCGCGTCGAGATCTGCGCAGAGAGTCTTTAGGTCGGTCAGCTGGTCGGAAGGAGCCGCCTCGACCGGATCAGTAAAGAGGACCGTTTTCCCGATATTGCCCAGGGCTTCGTTGATGGCAAACGCCAAAGCATGAACTTCCGCGCTCTGTTGTTCGCCGGCGAAGATCAGACTGGATCCTTTATGGGCCTGAAGATCAGCCATCATCGACCCGAACCACGATTGCGTGGCCCACTTCCCTCCGCCAGCCGCCCCTCCACCTACCGCGGCAACGAGTTCGCGAGCGAACGGCTCGACTTCTGACGGACGGATCGGCCACCGATGGTCGGCCTTCGCCCCTGTGGATGTTGGGGTGGATTCGACGACGTAGAGCCTGTTCATGTCCAGGTTGCCGTCGCGCACACGACGACGAGACATGAAATCGCGCGAATACCGGATGTTGCCCGGTCCGATACAGAACAAGTCAGCATCGATCACCAGCACAACATCTGCAGCATCGAACTTGTAGACGGGGTTCGCGTAGGAACCGAAGGCTAGACGCGTACCCTCGCGCCGTCCCAGCCCGATGGGATCCCATTGAATCCACTTTGCGCTCGGATAAACCGCCAGCAAATCCTTGATCTGCGCTCCCATCGAGGGCGACGTGACCGTCTCCGTTAGGATCCGTATTCCAGAGCCTGACTTGCCCAGTTGATCCGCCACCACGTCCTTGAAAACTGTCAGGAACGAGGCGTACGAACGGATCTCACCGAGGAAGTTGACGGTCTGCGACCGGTCAGGATCATAGACGTTCAGAACAGAGCCTTGCGTCGGTGCGTCCGCCGCTCCTAAGCTCGCCGGATGCTGAGGGTTGCCTTCAATTTTGGTGGGCCGGCCCTCGTTACTTTCGACAAGAACGCCATTCGCATATCCGCCCAAGGTAAACGCGCTGGCAAAGAATTGTGGCTTGCCGGGAATCAGATTCTCCGGCTGCGTGACATAGGGCATCACGTATTCAGTCGGCTGTTTGGTGCAAGCACCCAAACCGGCGAGCGCGAGGGACGCCCCCATCAACTTTAGAAAAGTCCGGCGGCCTTCACCGTCTTCCCATTCGGAAGCCTGCCGGGGAAATTCCCTGTAGAGGAAATCCTGAAAACCCTCCGTCGAGGCGATCTCTTCCAGACTCCGCCAATAATCGCGGCCCTTTGCCCCTTCGAGGCGCTTCCGGATAGATTCAAGGTCCAGTGGTTCGGAATTTTCGCTCATCGGTGACACGTGTAGCAGGTATCCAGTTTCTGAATGTGGTATTCCGCCATCAGCCTTGTACCTACGGTTAACTGATCCGCGCCCGCGTCGCGCTCCGGAACATAGCCCATCTTCGTGATAAACTGCCGCGGCCGGACATATTGCGCGGGATTCCGGTGACAATCCAGGCACCAGCTCATTTCAAGCGACGACTGTTGATACATAAGCGGCATTTGGTCAACTCTGCCGTGGCATGTTTCGCAACCGACACCCTTCTTGATATGAATGCTGTGGTTGAAGAATACAAAATCGGGAAGATCGTGCACCTTGGTCCATTGAATCGATTGATCGTTTCGATAGCTTGCACGCACAGGCTCTAAAGTCGGGCTGTTTGCCCAAATCTGAGAATGGCAGTTCATGCACGTCTTGGTGGGCGGCACGTTCGCAAACCAGGAGTTTTCGACGCCGGTATGGCAATAGCGGCAGTCAATTCCCATAGACCCTACATGGTGAGTGTGGCTGAACGGAACGGGCTGTTCGCGAAATTCACCCTGCCGGGTGGCGTAGGAGGAGTCTGCGCCCAGTTCAAAGAATACGCCGCCTAAGCCCGCTAAAGTCAATACGCCCACGACGATGCCAACCTTGGACAGTTTGTTCGAGCTGTGGTGAAAGATCTGAGGCATCAGACTTCCTTGAAATTTTCCAACCCAGTATTATTGCCCATTGTGCGAAACGAAAGCGAAGGACGACGAAATGATCCAAGAATATACACACTTGTACTGGAGAATTTCCGGCAAAACGTCATAGCCCCCACCTGAATAGAACACTGTACCGCAAGCGAACCAAAGAACAACTTGTCACTTCCACTAAACTGGATGTTTTCCCATGTTCCGAATGCTTTTCTTTTTAACGTTGTGCGCAGCCGCGATCCCAAGCGCCGTCGACCACGGTCACCGGGCGAAGTCGCCTGACGTCCAGGTGCTCGAAATGACGGCGCAAAGAGAAAACGATTTGATCACGATTGCAGCCCGCGTAAAGAATACCGGACTGCGCCCGATACGCGCGCTGAACGTGATCTTTCGCTTTGCCGATAGCAGCGGAACGACGCTTACAACGCAACGGACCCGAGTCGATGAAGCCGTTCTGAACCCCGGGGAAGAATCCCTGATCAATGCCCAAATGAAAGACTCGCCGTACGCGGTCAACGTTGTTGTCCTGTGTGAAACCGGGGAAGGGTCGGATCTCCGCGTGGACAACGCTGGGCCGTTTCCAGTCGCGCAGTAGATGCAGAGAACTATTCAGCCCGTTGGCCCTTTGACCGGCTCGCTCACGTTGCCAGGCGACAAATCCATATCACACCGGTACGCGATATTGGCATCGCTTGCGGAGGGCGCCAGCCGCATTCACAACTACTCCACAGGCGCGGACTGCCATTCGACGTTGGGCGCGATCCGCGCGCTCGGCATAGAAGTCGGCGTCGACGGAAATGTTGTGTCGATCAAGGGCAGGGGCTGGGCCGGCTGGGAAGCGCCGCCAACAGACCTTGACGCGGGGAATTCGGGGTCCGCGATGCGCATGCTGGCAGGTCCACTGGCGGCCCAGCCATTTAAGAGCACTTTGATCGGCGATGAGTCACTTTCGGGGCGGCCAATGGACCGAATTATCCGGCCTCTCGCCGAGATGGGCGGCTCCATCGAGGCGCGAGATGGCCGGTTTCCGCCGCTCCGGATTCACGGCAGACAGTTGCACTCAATCGATTACACGCTCCCCATGGCAAGCGCACAGGTGAAAACATGCGTCCTGCTGGCGGGGCTCTTTGCGGAGGGACAAACGATCGTCCGTGAGCCCATTCGAACCCGCGACCACACCGAGATCGCTCTGAGGGAATTCGGCGCGGAGATTAACCAGCGACGGCGGGTGATCACGCTGGAGGGCCGGCCTACGCTCACCGGCCGCGAATTACTGGTTCCGTCCGATCTTTCGTCGGCCGCATTTTTTCTGGTGGCAGCTTCCATCGTTCCAGGCTCCGACCTCACTTTGCGTGGCGTAGGCCTCAATCCCACCCGTTCAGCGCTTCTCGACTTTCTCCTTCTAGCCGGGGCGAGTCTGCGGATCGTGAACATCGAGCACGCGAACGGCGAACCGGTCGGAGATTTGCAGGTTACTCACTCCGCGTTGCGGGGCGGCGTAATCGAAGGGGAAGTAGCGGCAGCGCTGATCGACGAGATTCCCGTTCTCGCCGTGCTTGGGGCCGTCAGCGAAAAGGGATTGGAGGTGCGCGATGCAGCCGAGTTGCGCGTGAAGGAGACGGACCGGATCGCCACGGTTGTAGAGAACATGCGCAGGATGGGTGTCGTTGTCGACGAGACACCTTCCGGCATGAAAATACCCGGGCGCCAGCGGTTCCGTGGCGCCGAAATTGATTCTTTTGGCGATCACCGTATCGCGATGGCGTTTTCAGTAGCAGCACTAGTTGCGGATGGCGAGACGACCATTCACCATGCGGAGGCGGCTTCGGTTTCGTTTCCCGAGTTTTATCAGCTTCTCGAATCGGCCGCGGCTTAGATCTGGAGAATGAGATCGTCCAGCGCAATGATCTTCTGGATATTGCGGCGCACGAGATCCACAAGAGCATCCACAGTTCGAGTAGCCCGGGCAATGCGGTCCGCCGGATAACTGGCTGCAAGAGCCGTCAACTCGCGCTTTAGGTCTTGGTCTCGGAGTCCGTTCCGCTTAAGTCCGATCAGCATCAGATCTCTCAACAGTTCGTAGAGAAGTTTTAGATATATTTCCAGCTTCTCGTTCTTGCTACGCCCAAGACTCTCCGACACCGGGATCCAAGCGGCAAATGGCTTTGTTCCCGCTGCTACCTCTAAAAGCAGCAGCATGGCGGCCCGTCGTTTCGCATGAGCTTCCAGATCGAGTGACAAAGCAATCCCCGGGCTGCCTGCCGCCAGCGCGACGCGTTTTTCCGGATCGGATAGTTGGCGGGAATGCGCAAAGACATTCATCTTCTCCGGGGAGAGTGGGTGGAACTGGAACATGACCGATCGAGAACGAATCGTGGGGAGCAGATCGTACGCGTTCTCCGCCGTGGCAATCAGGATTAGGTAAGGCGGAGGCTCTTCCAGAATCTTCAACAACGAATTCGCGGCTTGATCTCCGGACCGGTCAATGTGATCGATCAAGAACACCCGCCTGTTTCCATGGTTCGGGAGGAACTGAGCGCGCTCTTTCAACACCCGCATCTGTGGAATGGAGAGTTGGCGGAGCGGGCCGTCGGGCGGAAAGGTGATGAAGTCGGGATGCGACGCAAACAACAACGGATCTTCATTGCGCTTCTCCGCGGCCCATTTCTCCCGGCCGGAAATCGCCTTTACATTCTCGGGGAGGCTCAGGTCATCCCGCTCGATCAAATCGGGATGATCGAGTAAAGCTTGTCCAAAGCGGCGAGCGAGCGTAGCTTTGCCGATACCCTCTGGCCCTGAAAAAAGGATCGTTTGCGGAATGCGGCCGCACTTGAGCATGCCTTCCAGAGTTCTCACCACATGCTCGTTGCCCCAATAGTTCTCAAACATAGGAAGCCACCTCGCGCCAAACGTTCTCGGCCACGACTTCGACCGACTCCCTGGCATCCACGTTTTTCACTCGCCTCGGTTCGTCCGCGGCCAAGTCGCGGTAACCGGTGCAAACCCGCTCGAAGAAATTGCGGCTCTCCTCTTCCATGCGGGTTTCAGCAGAGCCGCTCAGGTGGTTGCGCCGGCGAGCGCGGGCGAGACTTGTTTCCAAATCGATGTCGAGCAAAAGAGTGAGGTCAGGCTGGAGCGTTCCACAGGCAACCCGGTGTAAATCCAGGATTTCTTCCCGGCTAATTCCCCGGCCGGCGCCCTGGTACACCACGGTTGAATCGGTGAACCGATCACACAGCACAATGGCGCCGCGTTCGAGCGCGGGCTGAATCACCTCGGCAACGTTTTGCGCCCGGCTGGCGAAGTACAGTAGCAGTTCGGCCCTGCTGCTGAGCAAATCAAAGTGCGGATCGAGAAGGATGCCGCGGATGGCTCGGCCCACCGCGGTGCCGCCGGGCTCCATCGTCTCTACGACCTCACGCCCTGCGAGACGCAATCGGTTGGCTAGGTGTACTAATTGGGTGGTCTTACCGCAACCATCGATCCCCTCGAAGGTGAGAAATAGCGCCTGAGCCATTACGAGACCACAATTGTCCCAGAGAGCCGAGGGGCGCCTGTCCGAACCGCCTTTCACGACTCTGGAAGATGCGGATCGCTTGCGCTAGATCCAAAGGAGCGAAGTCAGGCCACATCTTTTCCGTAAAAACCAACTCCGCGTAGGCACACTCCCATAGAAGGAAGTCGCTCAGGCGCTGCTCACCGCCTGTTCGAATCAGGAGGTCCACATCTTCCCCGATGTCTGCCCCCAGAGCCTCGCTCGTGGTCCCCGCTGCCTTGGAGAGTGCGGACAAGATAGCTTGGCGACCTGAGTAATCAACGGCCAGACGCAAGTGGAGATTAGTCCCGGCGGCCGTTTTGCTCTCGGCATGTTCGGCAGCCTGGAGTACGGAGGGCGGAAGCCGATCACGCCGACCGATCATGGTCAGACGTACCCCGTCCCGCCCACATTGCTCGGCTTCGCTCAGGAGATGAAAGGCGAGTAACTCCATCAGCGCGTCGGTCTCGGTAACGGGCCGTTTCCAGTTATCGGACGAGAATGCGTAAAGAGTGAGGATTCTGATCCCGAGTGAAGGAGCGCACTCGACTATCCGTCGAAGAGCGTGAGATCCGGCGCGGTGTCCGGCACAACGGGAAAGCCCTTTGGCGCTTGCCCAGCGGCCATTCCCGTCCATGATAATCGCGGTGTGGCAAGGCAGAA
This sequence comes from Bryobacterales bacterium, assembly GCA_963738525.1. Taxonomy (GTDB): domain Bacteria; phylum Acidobacteriota; class Terriglobia; order Bryobacterales; family Bryobacteraceae; genus Bog-113. The sequence continues at coordinate 282,213 of CAVTXC010000006.1, read as the reverse complement.
GCGGCAATCGACTTTGCGGCATAAAGTTAGCGGACATAGCTAGTATCGAGAGCGTGCCCGGCGTCTAGACCTGCCGGGTTGCCCTTATCAGCGATTCCATGTGGTCGAGGTATTTCTCCAGCGCTTTGCGGCCGGGAGCGGTCAGGCCGTACTCCGTTCGCGGTACACGGCCATCGAAACTCTTCGTACAAGTAACGTACCCCGCTTCTTCCAGTTTGCGGGCGTGTACGCTCAGGTTTCCGTCTGTCGTCTCAAGGAGCTTTTTCAACTCATTGAACGTCAGGTCTCGATTGACCGCAAGAGCGCTCAAAATTCCCAGTCGAAGACGCTCATGAACAATACGGTCAACATGCGCGGCAGCGGCTTCCGGCCGCAAGACTTGGTGCGTTTCGGCGCCTTTGTCCAGCTTCCTTCTGGACGACGCGTCTCTTGATGAAAGGTTCTTAGCCGCCATAGCTCCTGGCGATTACAAGTCCAAACGCAACTTGCACGCCCCCAAAACCCGCCGCCAGCCAAACGTCTCCCCACACAGATGGGGTGAGTAGCGCCAATGCCCCGAGCATAAGAAAGCAAAAACCCATAACGGGTATTGCGCGCACCGAGAAAGTCCCGCCAGCCACGATGCCGCACCCATAAAGAAGAAGCCAAACACCAGGAACAATCGCGATGAATCCGGCCTGCCAAAGCACCCAGGTCAATAGCACTGCCACAAATATCGGCGGCAACAACGCCAAGAGAAATTTCCGGCCGGGCCCCTCAAGCAGCGGTCGGTTCATAGCACGCGACTTGCGTCTGGCAAAACAAAATGCGATTGCCATGCCGAGAAAGGCCTCGACAGACCAAATTGCAAGCCATTGGGTCCAAGCTTGCGAAGAAAGCCGGGAATGAGCAGCGACGGCAGCGACGATCGCGGTAAGCCCCATCACTACTCCGCCCCGTCCCGGGACCGCCGTAAACTGGCCGGCACTTTCCATCGTTCTGCGGATGTAGCGGAGATTCGCGAGAGCTTGCGAATGGATAGGGACCGGCTCGTTCTCGATCCGAATTGGCCGTACGGTAGCCACAAAGTGAGTATATATCGTGCCTGTCCGTTTTGCAATGTACTTTGTGGAACAAAGAGCGTTGGAGCCCGTGTAGAATGGAGTCTTCGGGCCGTGGCGCAGCCTGGCTAGCGCGCTTGCTTGGGGTGCAAGAGGTCCCGGGTTCAAATCCCGGCGGCCCGACCAAACGTTTCACAGACTTATAGCCGAAGTCACTTCTTTACAGGTGTCAATGGAGTCCCTGCTGGCCGGTAGCCTGACTCCGCCAGAAACATCGCCTAGATCCGATATGGCTCTCTCCTGTTCAGAAAACCGGGCATTCCCGACACTTGTGTTGTAAGTTGTTGATGCAGCTTACGATCATGATGTTGGGACGGAGCGGGCGCTTTCCGGGAGGTCTCTCAAATGGTCGGTGTGACAGATCCCTATGACGGGCGCTCCATTGCGCTCGGAGACTTCGGAAATCGGGGCGTATTGGATGCCGTCGTGGCGAATCAGAACGGGCCCCTACTGTTTTACCGAAACTCCGTCGATCCCTCGAATTGTTGGATTGAGTTCGATCTCGAAAGAAGTAAGACTGACCGTAGCGCCCTCGGCGCGCAGGTGACGGTGTTTTGGAATGGGCAGCAGCAATTGCAGGAGGTCTCCGGAGGGAGCGGATTCTGCGCCCAGAACCAGCGGCGCCTTCACTTTGGGCTCGGAAAAAACCGACCACGTCGATCGCGTGGAAATCCGTTGGACGTCGGGTGAAAAGCAAGAGCTAAAAACGCCGAAGTTGAATCAAGTTCACCAGGTAAAGGAGGCGTAATGAGCCCTGATCTTGCTGTCTCTCCTCAAGCCGGAGCCGTGCTTCCGCACACGGGGAATAGGTCCCGGTGGCACTTTTTTTCAGCGGCGACAATCGATATCTCCCTCCCATCCTGATCACGACCATTCTTCTGGTCGTTCAGAATTCGCTAATTACCCGACAGGAAACCCGACAATTTGCCCGGGTGTTTTCGACAATTCGCCACAAAGTAAGCCATCCAGCGGTCAGGGCGTGGACTATATATAATGTCGTTATCACCTTTAGACCCTTTTATCCTGAAGGCCGCCGCAGGTAGAAAGTAGATATATGGCAGACCTCAAAGCAGACCCGCAGGATCAGGAACATTTTAAAGCAAAGAGTCCTGACGACCCGAACTAAGTCAATCCGAAGATCGCTTGTGCTTCCCATTATTGGGCAGAGTAACTTCATGTCATCGGCCAGCAATCGCATTAAGCGATTCGTGTACATGGCACGCGCGTGAAAAAATGTCTGTTCGAAGCGCGAAGCAAGATGGCAGCTTGGAGACAAAACTACAATAAGCGCCGACCTCTCAGCGCGCTCCCTATCTCTCACCAGCGGCCTTCGCGCAGCAAGCGCCAGCGCCTTCCTTCGCCCTCCTAGCCCGACGGTATTTCGGCGGAGTGCCTCGTCAAGGCTTCCCTTTGGCGAAAGACACGGCCTTGACACTCCTCGCGAAGGAAAAGCAAACCATGCCAGAGATGACGGCGAAGGAAGACTATGGACTCGGAGGACTAAGTAGATGCCTGGATTATCGTAGGTTAGAAGTTACGGATTTTGGGGGTGGGTCATAAGCATTTGGCGGCGCATTTGCGGAAGCCTCTACCAGAATCCGATGTCTTGGTTTAAGCGATCCGACCGATACTAACTCATGACTCCTGATTCCCAGCAAGTCAGACGTGCCTTGAATAGCGGGCAGTTCGTGCCTTTTTTTCAACCGATTGTAGCGGTACGCACCGGTAAACTAGCCGGGTTTGAAGTTCTGGCTCGCTGGAATCATCCAGACATAGGCATAATCGCGCCAGACATGTTTATACCGCTGGCCGAGAAAAATGGCTGGATTGGGGAGCTGACTGCGATCATCATGCGTAGCGCATTTGCCTCAGCGGCAGCGCTGTTACCGTCTACTTTGACGATTTCCATCAATATTTCCCCTTTGGAGTTGCACGAACCAGAACTAACGCAGCAAATCCGGAGCTTGGCGGAGGAGGCCGGTTTTTCACTCAGACGCACGGTCCTCGAAATCACCGAAAGCGCTCTGTCCGAAAACCCCACGCAGGCTTATGCCACGGTGTCCGCTCTGAAGGAATGGGGATGCAGAATCGCCCTAGACGATTTCGGCACCGGGTATTCGAGCCTGCGCCAACTCCAGTCCATGCCGTTCGATGCGCTCAAGGTGGACCAAAGCTTCGTGAGTTCCATGACTGAGCGCCGGGACAGCAGAAAGATCGTCGCGGCGGTTATCGGCATGGGCCAGAGTCTCGGACTGACGACAGTTGCGGAAGGAGTAGAGACCCAGGAGCAGGCCGATATGCTGCTGTGGTTGGGATGCGATCACGCGCAGGGCTGGCTTTATGGGCGCCCGGTGCCGGCGCGGGAACTTGCAGCCGTCATCGCCGCGCAACGAGAACGGCCCACCGCCGCTTCGTTTCGTTGGAAAAACCTGACCGACGGCAACCTGGAAGGACTCCCCTCTCAACGGCTGGCGCAATTGCAGGCGGTGTACGATGGCGCGCCAGTGGCGCTGGGCTTTTTGGACCGCAGCTTGAAGTACGTCAACCTGAACCGGCGGCTCGCAGACATGCACCACAAGCCCGTCGAAGAGCACTTTGGCAGGACGATCTCCGAAGTCGTGCCCGATATATTCACTCAGATCGCGCCAGTCCCTGAACCGCGCGCTGCGAGGAGAGGCGGTGACCGATGTGGAAGTCAAAGGGTCGCAGCCCGAAGAAACATTTCTCGTCTCGTATCAGCCCGCGCGCGACGAGGCGGGCGAAGTTGTCGGCATCTCGTGCGCGGTTATCGACTTCACCGCCCGCAAGCGCGTCGAGGAAAGATTGCGGCAGTTTGAGCGTCTTGTGGAGGGCCTCGAGGAAATGATCGCCGTGGTGGACCGCAACTACCGCTTTGTTCTCGCCAATCGCGCGTACCTCAGGTATTGGGTCATGAGGGAAGAGGAACTCGTCGGAAGGCGCGTTTCCGACATCGTCGGCAGCGAACTGTTCGACGGAGTTCTGAAAGCTCATTTCGACGAGTGTTTCAACGGCGGATCCGTCCACTTTGCCCTCCGCTACCGGTATCCGGAACTCGGTGAGAGGGACCTCGATGTATCCTTGGCGCCTGTCGAGATGGGGGCGAAGGCGTCAGTGCGGCCGCTTGCATTTTTCGCGACGTCACCGACATCCGGCGCCTCGAACGCGCGGAAACCGGCTGGCGTAAGCGCATCGAATTGGCGCAACAGGGGGGCCTGCGGATCGGGCTGTGGGACTGGGACATCGACGCTAACACGGTCGTCTGGTCCGACGAGACTTATCGTCAGTGGGGCTTCACACCGGAGACCTTTTCGAGCCGGGTGGAAGATGCCGTGACCCGCATTCATCAGGAAGACGGCGAGCGCGTGGCACTGGCGATCGCGAGGGTGCTGTCGGGCGAAGCGAAGGAGTTCGCCGAACAATATCGTATCGTGCGTCCGGACGGCTCGACATGCTGGATCGACGCCCAAGGCGTGATGCTCCAGGAGGATGGGCTGCACATGATGGGCGTCGGCGTAGATATCACCGGGCTCAAGACGATCCAGAGGTCGCTTGAGGAGAGCGAGGAGAAGTATCTGCTTCTCCTGAACTCGGCCGAGGAGGCGATCTATGGACTCGATCTGAATGGCCACTGCACGTTCTGTAATCCCGCCTGCCTCCGCCTTCTCGGGTATAAACAACCCGACGATCTGCTGGGGAAGAACATGCACCAGCTCATGCACCACACACGACCGGACGGGATCCCCTGTCCCACCGAGGAATGCGTCATTTACCGCGCGATCCGGGAAGGCGTGCCGAGTCACCTGTCCGAAGAAGCCCTTTGGAGATCCGATGGCTCCCGTCTTTTCGTGGAGTACTGGTCGCATCCGATGTTTCGCAACGGAGAGCCGGTGGGCGCGGTGGTGACTTTTCTCGATCTGACCGAACGCAAACGCGCGGAGGACGCGCGCCGATCTTCGGAAGCGCAGTACCGAGAACTATTCGAAAACGCCGCGTATGGCATTGTTGTCACGAGCGAAGACGGCACAGTTCTTGATGCGAATCCGGCTGTCATCAGAATGCTCGGGTACGATTCAAAAGAGGAAGTACTGAAGCGGAACCTCAAACGAGACATTGAAATGCGGGGAAGTAGCCGGACCGGCGCGAGGGAATGTGAGTGGATACGGAAGGACGGAAAAACCATCACGGTTCATCTGAGCAGCCGAGCTATTCGCGGCCCCGACAGCGCGGTTACTCAGACGCAGGTCATCGCCGAAGACGTTACCGAACGTAAGCAGGCGGAAGCGGAACTGCGCTCACTTACGGGCCGCATTTTGTCAGTGGAAGATGAGGAGCGTCGCCGTCTGGCGCGAGGGCTTCATGACACCACATCCCAGTCTCTTGTCGCACTCTGCATGAATCTTTCCGTGGTCAGTGAATCTGCCGGTGTCCTCAACCCCCGCGCGCAGGCGGCCATTGCCGAGAGCGCCGCGCTTGCGGACCAATGTCTGCGCGAGATTCGCACGGTTTCTTATTTGCTCCACCCTGCGGAACTCGACGAGCTAGGATTGCAATACGCTCTATCGCATTACATCGGCGGCTTCATCCAGCGCAGTGGAATACAGGTCGAAATCGAGGTGCCGCCGGACCTTGGCCGCTTGCCGCGGCTTATCGAAACTACCGTCTTTCGTATTGTTCAGGAATGTTTGACTAACATTCACCGCCACTCCCGCAGCGACACTGCGCGCGTTCGCATTGTGAAGCACTCGTCGAATCTGGTCTTGGAGGTAGAAGACGCCGGTGATGGTATTCGGGCGGACGCCCCTTCAGGCATTGGCATCGTGAGCATGCGGGAACGGTTACAGCAGGTGAACGGCCGGCTAGAAACGATCTCGGAGCCCGGTGGCACGGTAATCAGAGCTACGATTCCGCTGCGGCCGGGAATATGAAGACAGCGCCATGAAAGCCCGGGCGATCCTGATTGCCGATGATCACGAAGTGGTTCGACGCGGTATACGTGCCCTTCTGGACGCCCGGCCAGAGTGGACAATTTGCGGGGAAGCGGCTACAGGGAGTGAGGCTGTCGAAAAAGCCGGCAAACTCCGCCCGGATCTGGTGCTTCTTGATCTCAGCATGCCTGATATGAACGGGCTGGAAGCAATACCGAGAATAAGGGACGCCTGCCCGGACGCAAAGATTCTGGTGTTGACCATGCACGACTCCGGTGAAATGGCCGCCCGTGTTCTCGCCACTGGCGCGTGCGGTCTCGTACTGAAGTCGGATGCTGTCCGCGATCTGGTTCGGGCCGTTGAATCCGTCGAGGCGGGAAAACCATTTCTGTCGCCCTCCGTCACGAAACTGATAATTGGCCACTTGGCACAGACAAACCAACCGGGACCGTCCCCCTCGGATCTCAGCCCGCGCGAACTCGAGGTTTTGAAGCTTCTTGCACTGGGCCATAGCAATAAGGAAGTAGCGGCCGCGCTCGGAATCAGCGTGAAGACAGTGGACGCGCACCGTTCCAGCATCATGCGAAAACTCAATCTGCGCACATACAGTGAATTGATTCAGCTTGCCATTCGACGAAAGATCATCGAGATCTGACCGACCCCGGGAAGGATGGGGCATGGGCCCAGGTATTTGTGTTAGGACTATCGCTGATTTAAACCAGTAGATCGCCTGGATATTATTGCCAATTGACTTTCTCGCCCCCCCGGAATGCCAAGCTTAAGAAAGTCTGATAATCACGTTCTCAGGACCCCTTCGACGTTGCGCGTTCTGATTGCGGAGGATCCCGACGGAAAGGCGTGGGCGCTTCGCCCCGATTCCTGACTTTACGAAGCCGGGACATCAAGGCCGAAAATGCAAATCTCACAGCTACTCCGATCTGATCCAGTTTGCCATTGTCTTAGGGGAAAATACTAACTCGATCAAGGCGGCGTCGTAGGGGATAGATCCAATTGAGTCGGGTAAGGTCTTCATCGTAACGTCAGGTCAGAGGAGCCCTCAATGAAGATTGACGCGGGCGTTCCGCTGATCATTGTCTGGGACGACGGAATCGGGTTGATGCGAGGTGGATCCGCACTCCCAAGTTATTGAAAATGGAAGAACAGCTGCTGGTCGGCGGAAACCTCGGCATCGCCTCCCAACTGGGAATGGGTACCACGGCTTCCGAGATTCCCCGGACTGTCCGGATTTCAGTGTGTGTGTGAGTAAGTCGCGGTCCACGCGTAGTGAATACGACAAATTGGTCGCCAAGTTAGAGCGGGAGCTTAGAGAAGTCAATGTGGCGATTGCCGCCTTTGAGCGTCTGGACAAGAATTCATCTTCGAAGGGCAAGGAACCAAAAGGCCAAAGTTGGGGAAAGTAGTTCAGATGAATAGGCGACCGAGAAAATGCTGAAGGAACACCGCACGTCCGTCCCTCCTGTGGCACATTGCTTGACCTGCAGGGAGGAAGTCAAGTTTTTCGAAATGGGACGCCGATTTGCGAGATGTGCGAGCATGATACGCCGGAAGAACGTGAGGTTCGTAGCGCCCGAAAATGACCGGGGCCGGACCATGCAGAACGGGCACGTGGAATCGCGGGTTAAAGGCTTTGTTTCTGATTGCACTCATCGAACGGGCACTTCAGTGACTCATTTGTTTTGGAGTCGGAGACAACAGGTCCGGTAACGACGCGTGTGTAATGGTTGTTATTGTGGCTGTGCCGAACGGTTCCCGTCGGTCGTTACACCCACCATTCCGCCTTGTACTCCGAAGCCGAGTAAGGCCTATTGCGTATTAAACAAATGGTGGCTGACAGATTCACACCAGAATCTTGCCTCGTGAAAACCGGTTTGCGGAGTCCCTTTCTTCCCGGAGAATCGACAATCCATGTTCTCAGCAGTGAACCAACCAGATTCGGAGCCCCTCAGAGTGCTGGTTGTGGAAGATGAGGGCATTATTGCGCATGACATTTCGCGCCGATTGACTAAACTCGGGTTCGAGGTTGTGGCGATCGCGAGATCAGGACAGGAAGCTATCGAAAGAGCACGGGAACTGCTGCCCGGCTTGATTTTGATGGACGTTACGTTGGAAGGCGAGATTGACGGCATTGAGGCCGTTTCGCGAATCCTAAAAGAGCTTGACGTACCTGTGATTTACCTGACCGCGCACACCGATATCGAGACGCTGGCGAGGGCCAAGCGTACGGTTCCTTTCGGTTATCTGACCAAACCGCTGCAGCAGCATTCGCTACCTACTACTATCGACATCGCCCTCTACAAACATAGGATCGAGCGCGAACTGCGGGACCAGAAAGCGTGGCTGACAACGATTTTGGCCACCATGACCGACGGCGTTGCGGTCGTTGATGTAAACGGGAGAGTGCAGTTCTTGAATCGAGCAGCGGAAAAACTGACGGGCTGGAGCCGTGAGGAGGCGCAGGCTTGTTCGCTCTCGTCCGTGCTCGCTGGTTCGAACCCGGAATCCGAGGCTCGCGTTCAAAGGGTCCTTTCGCAAACGATTGGGCAGGATCGCCCCCGGCGTCTTCCCCGGAATCTCCGCGTAGCCGTTCGGAATGGGCGAGTCTATTCGATCGAGGGAGAGATAGCGCCCACTTTAGATCAAGGCGCGTCGGTCGGAGCGATCCTTACATTTCGGGATACGACCGCCCGGGAACTCGAAGAGGTGCAACGTCGCCATCAGCACAAGATGCAAGCCGTGGGGAGCCTCGCGGCAGGAGTTGCTCACGATTTCAACAACCTTTTGTTGATTATTTTGGGGTACACGGAAGAGCTATCGAGCCGCATCTCCGACCCGTATTCCCAAAGCGCTCTGGACGAAATCAGCAAAGCCTCTCACAGCGCAGCCTCGCTGACCAGGCAGTTACTTCTGTTTAGCCGTAAGCAGCGCGTCCAACTGAAGAATATTGAACTCAACGAAGTCATACGCGATACGGTCCAGATTATAAAGCGACTAATCGGCCCGTGCATTCAGCTGGAACTACGGCTCTCGCCAGAGCCGGCTGTAGTAAGTTCTGACCCGGATCAGATTCGACAGGTCTTGGTGAATTTAGCGTCTAACGCTCGGGACGCAATGCCGCAAGGGGGAACCCTGACGGTGGAAACGCTGTGCACTACCCCGGAACAGTCCGTGTTCAGTTCAGAAAACGGCGCCGTAATCCTGACGGTGAGTGACACGGGAGAGGGGATGAGCGAGCAAGTTGCCGAGCAACTCTTCGAACCCTTCTTCACCACGAAGGAACTCGGTAAAGGTACTGGACTAGGACTCTCAATTGTTCGCACGATTGTTGAAGAAATGGGGGGAGTCATTCGAGTGAAGAGCACCCCCGGCGAAGGCGCAGCATTCTGCCTCAGCCTTCCACAGGCGCGGAGTGGCACGTAGTGTGTGAATAGATTTTGCCGTCGTCATCCTCGCGAACGAAGCCGAACACCTTTTCCATGACACGGTCAAACGGTTTGGCCTTCTAGCTTTCACCCCAGCCATAGGCCTTGGCTCGGTTGCACTCTCGCCACAAAGCGCCCGTGTATTCAAACACCTTGACTCCCCAGAGATCAGCCGTCAGCTACAGCAGCAGTTTTGCTTTCATCTAGGTAGCGAAGCCTGGCAAGACAACTCATTTATTGGATTGCTCAAATTGAGAAAGACCCATTCGCATGCTGCGCGACAATCGTCACGAACGCCCCGTCGCGAAGCCGTCCGCCGCGAGAGTCACGATTCGACGGCCTTTCAGTTTCTGGTCCATTAACGTCTCCTCTCTCTTCAAAATTGCATTCTCAAACGTGGTCAAACGCTTAAACTCTGTCAAACATCACGGAGGCGACAACTCGAATGGTGGTCGAGCGAGAATGACCTCCAGACGGTGCGTCGGCGCATCGATTTCCCAAGACTCGTACAGCATGGACGCCCTCAGCCTCGCAATTTGCCCAGCCCATCGCTCTCGAAGCGAGACGTATCTCTCGACGCTCTTAGGCCTGAGGGGCGAAGACTACCCGCAGGCAACCTTCTGCTTTGTTTTTGAAAATGTCGTAACCCCGCGGCCCATCGTCGATGGTAAATCGATGAGTGGCGAGGAAGGACGCGTCGAGTTCACCGCGTTGCGTGTGCTCGATCAAGCGAGGCACGTATTTTTGGCCATGCTGTTGCGCTGTTCGAACGCTCAAACCTTTGTTCATAATGACCCCGATTGGGAACTTGTCCATAACGCCATAGACACCCAAAATCGATAGAGTTCCGCCTTTTCGGCAGGCCATGATAGCCTCCCGCAAAGCGTCGCCGCGATCTGTGTGCATTCTCAAGGCTTGCTTCGCGCGATCGTACTGGTATTGCAGCCCTGTCCCATGCGCTTCCATGCCGACCGCATCGATGCAAGCGTCAGGTCCGCGCCCGCCCGTTCCGTCCTGCAGCGCTTCGAGAACGCTGTCCACCTCTTCGTAGTTGATGACCTCTGAGCCGATCCTGTCCCGCGCAATCTCCAGACGTTCGCGAAAACGATCGATTGCGATAACTCGGCCCGCTCCCATAAGGAAAGCGCTTTTCTGAGCCATGAGCCCGACACCCCCGCAACTCCAAACCGCGACCGTATCGCCCGGTTTGATGTCGCAGAAGTCGGCGCCCATATAACCCGTTGGCACCGCGTCAGAAAGGAACACGGCCTGTTCGTCGCGGATTCCCTCCGGGATTGCGAAGCAGTCGACATCCGCATAGCGTGCGTGTAGCCGTAAATTCCCGCCGTCGGATACCCCAGCAGAGTCGACTGCATTTCCGCGTTTGGGTTGGTGTTGTCGCACAAGGACCAGAGATCGTGCTCGCAGAACCAGCACTGGCCGCAACAGATGAAAGATGGGACAACGACACGGTCGCCTTTCTTCACCTTTTTGACTTCGGGGCCAGTCTCAACCACTTCGCCGATAAACTCGTGGCCGATCACGTCACCAGCCCGCATCGTGGGTATTTAGCCGTCAATGAAGTGGAGATCTGATCCGCATGTTGTCGACATGGTCACGCGCAGGATCGCATCATGCGGATTGACGATTGTAGGGTCGGGAACAGTGCCCACCCTCAGGTCGTTGACGCCATTCCAGTAAAGGGCTTTCATATGTCCTCCTTCAGATCGAATCGGACGCTCCGCGCGGAGGGATTACGGTCGAGAATCGGAATTTCGCCGGTCTCAACAAGGCTCTTGAACCTCCGCAACGCTTGGCCGGCAAGCGCACGTGGAGCCTTTTGCAGCGTCTTTACGAGGCCTTCGCCCACAGGGCCCAGAGGTGGTTCGAACTGAACCCATAAAGTAACTTCCGTTCCCGCGCTCTCAGGTCCGGGCTTGAACGTCAGGTTTCCGCGGCTGGCGATCATTCCACCCGGTAACGATTGCCACGCCAGCTTGCGGCCGGGCTCTTCGGTAGTCTGCCGGCTGTCCATTCAAGGAGTTGGTGTAGGGGTCCGCGGACCTTCCAACGTGTCACATCGCCACTTTGGGGCGTAACCTCCGCGAAATGGTTCATAATTCGCGCCAGGTTCCCGGGATTGCTCCAGAAGTCGAAGAGTTCCTCCGGGCGTCGATTGATGGTGATCGAACGCTGGGTTTTAGGGGCTGAAGAGTTGATCTGTTCGCCCGATATTTTCGCCGCTGCTGTATTCACGCCGAGGGCACCGTAGACAGGGCAGTGTCCGACCGCGCCCCGGTAGATGAGGTCGGCTCCGACGATCCCCGCCGCGATTGTCGCCGGCGATCGCTTCTGGATTGCCCAAGTCACCAGAAGGCCGCCGATGGCCATTGACGCGAGGCGCCCACATTTGTACTTGCTTGTATCGTTGATTGCTGTGCCACTTAAGTAATCCTCCAAGCGCTTTGCCGGTTGTGAAAGCCAATGGGCACCTACGCTACTGCGCTACGTCAGAACCGCATTCGCATTTGCGGCGAGCGCCTCGCGTACCAGGTGACCGTAAGTGATTCGTGGGTGAGACCTATTTGCCGCTTCGGCGTCTTCCCCTCATCTATTCCCGCTATGACTTAACTGCTGGGGCCTTGGCGTTCCCGTGGCTGGCCCTGGCTACCATGAACACCGCGGCGATCGCGCCCAGCCCGACCGCCGTTCGCAAGGACGGCTTTGGCAGCCATTTCATCGCGCCCAGAACGATCTCCGGGCGGTTCATTCGCCTGCGGGGCGGAGGGGAGACGGATTGTTGCCCTTTTCTCGAAATCGGAGCATCTTGCGCAAAAAGGTCCATACATCCTTGACGAACGGGACGAGGTCCTGAGGACCGCGGCTCGTCGCCAGGTTCCCGTCGCGAACGAACTGCTGATCGAGCCAGGTCGCGCCGGCATTGACCAGATCGTCACGAACGCCAGGCCATGATGTCAAAGTTCTGCCCTGCAACAGTCCCGCCGACGCGAGCACCCATGGCCCGTGACACAGGCTCGCGATCGGCTTGCCCGCCCGGTCAAACGCGCGTACGAATTCCCGCGCCTCCGCCGACTGGCGAAGCAGGTCGGGATTGATAAAGCCCCCCGGAAGCAGCAGCCCGTCGTAATCGTCAGGGTTCGCTTCGGCGATGGTTTTGTCCACGTGAACGCGGCTGGCCGGCTCGTGCAAGTTCACGCCGCGAATATTGCCGTGGCGCAGCGAGATCACGTCGACTTTCGCGCCGGCCGCCTGCAATGCCTTCATCGGGATTACCAGTTCCACCTTCTCAAAGCCGTCCGCCGCGAGAGCCGCGATTCGGCGGCCTTTCAGTCTCTGGTCCATTGAAGTCTCCTCTCTCTTCAAAATGCGTTCTCAAACGTGGTCAAACTCTTGGACTTTGTCAAACATCGCGGAGGCGACGCTCGAATGGCGGTCGAGCGCGAACGACCTCCGGACGGTACGTCGGCGCGTCGATTTCGTCGCGCCTCGTACAACATGGACGCCCTCAGCCTGGCGATGTGCCCGTCCCATCGCTCGCGGAGCGAGACGTATGTCTCGAAGCCGGCAACCGGGTCGGCGATTGTTTTGATGCCGGCCTGCCGCATCCGCTCCAGCGCCGCGATGTACCGCGCGCGCCACCGTTCCCGAGCGCCGGCATCCGCCGGAGACGGAACTTGCGCCGGCTGGCCGGGCAGGAATACCTCTTCCAGCATGCCGACGAGAAGCATCGCGGCCCGCCAGCATTGCGCCACGGTCGCCGACTCCTTCAGCCAGCCGTATTCCTCATCGCTAAGCGCGCTCTTCAGCAGCGAGACGCTGTCGAACAGCACCGTTGCCGTCTGCGAAACCGAGTAGTACGGCTCGGCAAACCGGAAATAGAACAGCAGCGGATAGAAGTGGTGCGATTCTTTGACCTCAGAAGCGTTCGACGCGAGCTCGAAAGATTGCTGAATCCGGAATCGAACTGACCTTGGGGTCCCAGACCCGCAATCAACTCCGCCGCATCGCCGGTGTCGTCCGAGAGCGTCTGAATGGCGAGCCCCAGAGCGTTTCTGCTTTTCAATGCGCTGTAGATCTGCATGACATACGTCAGTACCAGCGACATGACGGACATGCCAATCAGCGAGTTCAACATGTAGAGTGCCTGAAACACGGCCGATTGAGGCTTGAAGTCGCTGGAGCCGACGAAGGACAGGCTACTCGCCGCGGCATACAGCGCCGACATAAAATCGCGCGGCGTGGAGCCTTCGCTCTGCGCGGATGCCCCCACCGAGATGCGGATGCATGATCAGCGCGGACCCGAGCGCGAGTCCGGCGGCCCAGACGAAAGATCAACGCGACCAGAATCACCGGCCCGCAGAATGACAGCACTCTGCCGCGATTGCGGCCGAATGGACGCGACACGAGACGAAACACGAGCCAGATCGCGCGCGATACAACAGGCGAGAACAGCGCAGTTCCCGCCCGGGCGTACAGCACAGTCAGGAAGATATCGAGCAGCATGACGACCGTCACCACTGCTCCCGCAATTTGTTCCATCAGCGCCATTGTTTTAGCGGGGCGGGCATGACTGCCCGCCCGTGAACTGCTCTAGTGGATTTGACGCTGCTGCGGTTTGAGCACGATCTTCTCGCAGTTGTCCTGCTTGTTGCGGAACATGCTGTAGCCTTTCGCAGCGTCTTCGAGCGGCATGCGATGCGTGATGACGAAACTCGGGTCGATTTCGCCCTTCTCCACGCGCTCGAGCAGCGGTTTCATGTAGCGATGGACGTGACACTGTCCTGTGCGGATGGATATCGACCGGTTCATGAGCGAGCCCATCGGGAACTTGTCGACGAACCCCGCATAAACGCCGATGACCGACACGGTTCCGCCGTTGCGGCATGCCAGGATGGCCTCGCGCAGCGCAATCGGGCGGTCCGTCTCCGACATCACAGCCTGCTTCGCGCGGTCGTAGACGTACATCGGTCCGGGCGCGTGCGACTCCATCCCGACTGCGTCGATGCATGCGTCCGGCCCACGCCCGCCCGTCATCTCCTTGAGGGCCTCAAGGACGCTCGTCTCTTCGTAGTTGATCGTCTCGGCACCCACCTTCTCCCGCGCCATCTGCAGCCGGTAGTCGAACCGGTCGATGCCGATCACGCGCTCCGCTCCCAGCAGGAATGCGCTCTTCATCGCGAACTGCCCTACCGGGCCGCAGCCCCATACGGCGATGGTGTCGCCGGGCTGGATGTTGCACATGTCCGCGCCCATGTAGCCCGTCGGGTAAATATCGGACAGGAACAGCACCTGCTCATCGGTCAGGTGGTCGGGCACTTTCAGCGGGTTCACGTCCGCGAAGGGCACTCGAGCGTATTCCGCCTGCCCTCCGGCATAGCCGCCCAGCATATGCGAATACCCGAACACGCCCGAGATTGGGTGGCCCAGCATTGTTTCCGCGACCCAGGCGTTCGGATTCGAGTTCTCGCATACGGAGGTCAGGCCCTTTTGGCAAAAGAAACACTGCCCGCACGCGATTGGAAAGGGAACAACCACGCGGTCTCCCTTTCTTCATGTTTTTGACCTCGCGACCGGTCTCGACCACCTCGCCCATGAACTCATGGCCGAGGATGTCGCCGCTTTCCATCGTGGGGACGAAGCCGCCGTACAGATGCAGATCGGAGCCGCAGATCGCGCTTGAGGTGATGCGGATGATCGCGTCCGTCTGGTTCAGTATTTTCGGGTCGGGAACCGTCTCGACTCGCACATCGTTTTTGCCGTGCCAGCAATTGGCTCGCATAAAGACTCCTTTCCTGTGTCTCTGCAACCGAATGAACCGCTGCTTCGCTCGCTTTCCGGCCTAGCGTGAAGCGCCATCTCCGGAACTGCTCGAGGGCGGCTGTGCGGCGTGCATTGCCGGGAAGATGCTGGCGTCCGAGTGCGCCTTCTCGCCGACTTCGAGGACCTGCTTCATCGCCCGGAGATCGTCGTACATCTGCTGCTTCGGATTCTTCGCGGAAGAGGCTCGCCACTACGGATCCGATCTTTCCGAACGGAGGCCGGTACTCCAGCTCCACCCGGATCAGCGTGCCGCGGTCGCCCGTCGCCCGCTCAAACCAGACGGTCCCGGAGTTCTCGACCGTCGAGCCCGGCAGCGACCGCCACGAGATGCGCCGGTTCGGCTCGTCGGCCGTGATCTCTGCGTCCCACTCGACCGAGCTTCCGCCCGGTGCTCGCGTCTTCCAGTGCGTTCGCCGGTCACCTGTCTCCTTCACGGATTCGAGGTGGCTCATAAACCGCGGCAGGTTCTCGAAGCGTGCGCCAGAAGCCGTACACCTCCTCCGGCCGGCGGCCAACGATGATCGACTGCGCGATCCGGATGCGGCCCTCCTGCGGTGGTGCCGGTCGCCGGCGTTTTGCTGCTCAATTTGTCGGCACAATAGTAGTCGATCGCGGTGACCCCGAGCAGCGATGTTATCGCCATAACTCCCCGCGGGAAGTTGCCGTCTTTTGAGAGCATGCCGACGGCGACGGACCCGATATCGAGAACGTCGCCGGCCACGCGCCCCCAAATCCAGCCCGCCGGGCGAGGCATCGACGATAAGATCGCGATCCCTTGCGCGATCTCTCGTCCTCCGTAGGTGCGAATCACCGCACGCGACCGTTTGCTGTCCGGTGCGCCGCTGATTTTCGCGACCAAACCTGGCGCGAGAATCTCCGCGGCGCCCAGCCCGATACTGAACCAGCCGAGATTCCTGGCGAGTCGCTGGTCGGGGTCTGGTCCGATAGAGTAATTTCCGTTTAACGTTTGAGATGCCATTGCATCCTCCTTTACACCGGGAACACAGCGAACCAGAGCACGGCGCGACGACAGATAGCGGCAGCGCCAGACTGCGTAATATGACGCAGCCGAGTGGAACACTTACCGCGCAGCGAGCAGAAACAACGCCGCCCGGAACCGACGTGTCTGCGGCTGCTTTATTAGGCGCACTTTCCCATGTAGCTGTCACTTGGAACCTGCGTATCAACGTGACCATCAGCACAGCACAACTTGGTAGTAAGCCACAATTTTTAGTAGCTACTTTCTCCCTTCGCCTCGAGTTGCCCGCTATTCGATCGGCGGCATGTCTTTAAGGGGTGTCGTCGGACTTCGGCCATCTTCAATGCACTTATTCGGTTTTTTGAATAGCTACTCTGATCACATTTCGGATAGTAGTTGGATTACTCTTGCCGCGGCCTTTTTCGCCGTAATATGGCACTCCGCTCCCAGGATGTAAATACAAACTTTCCGCGCCACCAAGTGTCAGGGCCAATTCGACGGCGCGGCACAGAAACAGTGCTGGAGATCTATTTCCCCGGTCCACAGACCTGACTATGGTGAAGCCCCTCGCGGCCAAGCTTCCGCCACAGCATCTTTTGGGGACCCGCAAATGATAGGTCGACTTATAGGCCTGTCGATTAACGGCTAGGCGGGATCGCGCCGGATTCGTGAAACGGAGATCACCGCCGCCTCCGGCGCACTTCCATACGAGTTATCCGTTCCGCTATTCGGAGTAACACGCGCATTTGCGCAACTCTATGGGAAGCCACATAGTAAAACAAATGCTTCCCGATCCGGGAAGCATTTGTCTACTGATGTTCCAATAATTCTTCGATGCTGAATGATCGTTCAGATCTGCCTAGGCTGCTTGCGGATGGAGGACAACTTTGTGCCAACCATCCAGGCGTTGAGCAAAGTTCTTGTAACCCGTGGGCGCCTCTGTAAGCGGTAGATCGTGGGAGATAATAGAGGACGGCTTGGCCTTGTTATGGTGGATAAGGTCCATTAGATTTCGGTTGTAAGCTTTCACATTGCACTGGCCCGTTCCAATTCTTTGGCCCTTGAACCAGAATTTCCCGAAATCGAAGGCGATCTTTCCTTTTTTGGCGAGATCGTCCGGGGCCCCAGGGTCCTCAGGAATGAATACGCCAATAACGCCGATCCCTCCGGTAAATTTCACTGCGTTCACCAGTGAGTTCATGACCAGGTTCGGAATTTCGCGACCTTTGGGCGCAGTGCATTGGTAACCAATGCACTCACATCCGCAGTCCGTGCCCTCACCGCCCGTGGCCTCCAGGATTTGACTGACCTCACGACCTTCATCCTCAACGATCGGAATGGCCCCAAGGCTTGTGGCTACCTTGAGTCGATCAGTATTGTGATCTACGACGAAAATTTGGCAAGCGCCCTGAATGCTTGCTGAGATAGTGGCCATTAAACCCACTGGGCCAGCGCCATAAATCACGACTGAGTCGCCGGGCGCAAGATTAGCCAAGCGCGTAGAGTGCCACCCGGTGGGAAATATGTCCGAGAGCATGACGTAGTCTCGCTCTTTTTCTTGAGCGTCTTCTGGAAGTACCAGACAGTTATAGTCGCCGTATGGAACACGAAGAAGGTCGGCCTGTCCGCCGCGATATGGACCCATGTCCGCAAAACCATAAGCCGCACCCGCCATATTGGGTATGATCGAGCGATCCGCCGTTGTAAGACAATATGCCGAAAGGCCGCGCTCGCAATTTGCGCAATAGCCACAGCCGATGTTGAAGGGAATCGCGACAAAGTCACCGACTTTGACGCGGTCCACGGCGTTGCCAACTTCAATCACCTCGCCAAGATTCTCGTGACCCAGCACCGAATCAGGAGGCATGTCCGTGCGCCCCTCGTACATGTGCAGATCAGAGCCACAGATGTTTGTAGTAGTTATGCGGACGAGTACGTCCGTATGCTTCTCGATTTGAGCGTCCGCAACTCTCTCCACCGATACCTTCCGCGGACCGTGATAGACAAGTGCTTTCATGAAACGATTCCTTTCCTAAATGAAGTCTGCCGTTGCCCGACTAGTGCAACCGGTGTGCCAAGTGATCGAAAGTTCTGATGGCACGGGTTGGGTCAATGCGGTCTATAATCCTTGGAGTTAAAGGAAAGGTGCAGATCGTAAGTCATCCTTCCCATGGAATATCGTGCCGGTTCGATACCCAGTTGTGTGGGCGGCACGCGTGTTCGAAGGGGCGACGCCCGGTCAAATCCTCTTCGCTAATGGCACGATTACGAGGTAGATAGTCGGTTCCCTGAAAGTCGATCTGCCCGGGAGCCGTCAGACTCTTCAATAGTTTGCCGCTGTTAGTGTCGCGTGTGCTCACCCTTGCGTTCTTGCGACCTGCATGCAGGAAGGAACCACGACGAGCGCACGGGACCGGGTCAGTGTGCGCCCTGTATGCAGCGGTCGAACGATCGACTGCATCTGACCAAGACTGGGGAGGCCAGATTGTCGCGAATGACGCCCCTCGACAAAAACTTGTCTCGTGGCGAAGCTCTTAAGTTCGCGTGCGCGAGCCAGACGAGATGACGAGAAGTAAATACCGGCGTCTACCGGTAGACGAACAGATTCAAATGTTGGACTGAGCATGCGAATTTCTTCGGCGACTCAGAAGCATAAACGACCCTCCGCACAAGCTTTTATGCGCATATGTTGGGTGGCAGCGGACGTGGCACACTGAGTGCACAAATTAGGGCCGAGGTGCTTTGTATGAAAAACTATTCGGGCAAGCTCACCTTGCTTTTAGCTGCCGCTTGTCTGGCGTTCGCAGGAGTAACAACTGATTACAACCACTCAGTGGATTTCAGCCACTATAAGACTTACTCGTGGATCAGAGTTTCAGTGGAGGACCCTCTTTGGCAGGATCGGATATCTAACGCCGTTGATTCACAACTGTCCGCAAAAGGCTGGACGAAGGTAGCATCCGGCGGTGACGCATCCGTTGCGGGTTACGGTTCCACAAATACGAAGAAGACCCTGCAAACTTGGTACGACGGGTTCGGAGGAGGGTGGTATTGGAGAGGCTTTGGCAACGGCATGGCTACAACCACTGTGCAGGACACGGCCGTCGGAACTCTGATGGTGGATATCTTCGACAGCTCAGCCAAGAGGCTGACTTGGCGAGGAGTGGCAACAGATACCCTGTCCGGCAAACCTGACAAAGACGAGAAGAAACTTGAAAAGGCGATTGCCGACATGTTCAAGGACTTCCCGCCCAAATCGAAGGGCTAGGTGCTCGTACTAGCTGCCGTTGGTTGTAAAGAATGTATTCACGATCCTTCGGATTACGACATAAACGCGTCCCTCGCCGGACGAAATCGTCGGAACCGAAGAGTTGCGGTGCTGCGGCACGGACGTGCTCAGCGAGCTTTCTCGTGCCGAGCGGGGGCCCCCTGACGATTCGATCCAAACTCGCGCGCGCCGCAGGAGCTTGTTAACAGCCCGCGATAGCTGGAGCGGGAGTGCGGCGGCCTGCTCGACAATGCGCATTCTTACATAGGCAAAAGCGGGTTGCTTCCGACTGTAATTTAAAAGCCACCGATCCGGCGCTCCGATATTTGTTTCGCAGCTTCCTCCGCCCTAGACTGGAAGCAGGCCCAATTGGCGGGGCACTCCATGATGCACGGCGACGATCCGGGCCCTCGGGAGCGGCAATTGTTCTTTCCGGGGGACAGTGAACTCGCGCGTTGCATGCGCACGTTCGATTGGACCAGGACGGACCTGGGACAACCGGAGTCGTGGCCGCCGAACCTTCGTGGAGTCGTCAGTCTCTGCCTCGCGTCCTGCTCTCCCATCCTGCTGTGGTGCGGTCCGAAGTTTGCCCTCCTATACAACGACGCATGCGTTCCGTTCCTGGGTGAGTCCAGGCATCCGCGGTGCCTCGGAGCGCCCGGGCGAGATGTTGGGAAGAGCTCTGGGAATTACTCGGCCCGACACTCGAAAGCGTGCGAGCCACGGGGAAAGGCGTCCGGTCTGACGCCATTTCCTTTCTTTGTTGCGCGCACGCTTCCGCGTGAAGAGGCGTACCTACGGTTCACCTGTGATCCGATTCTCGCCACCGACGGGCGGACGGTAGACGGAATATTCTCGCTGTGTGCGGATGTGACTGAGGAGATTATCGGCGCCAGGCGGCTGGAGACGTTGAAGAAGCTGAGTGCGCTGTCCAACGGAGCGCGCAGTATTCGGGCCGCATGCAGCACGACGGCACAAGTGTTCGCCGAAAACCCTGAGGACATTGCGTTCGCAGCCATCTACCTCGCTGACGAACCAGGTGCCGCAGCCAACCTCGAAGCGGCGGTGTACCCAGTTGGCGATCACCGGCTTCCGTCAAGAGTCACCGTTGACAAACGACGGCTCAACATGGCCGTTGGCGAGCGTACTTGCCAACCCGGCGCCCGCAGTTGTGGAGTTGGACAGCCTGGGCCTTCAGCTATCCGGACGCGGCTGGCCCGACCTCATCCGAACCGCCCTTGTGTTACCGTTCACTGGGGCGCACAACAGCCTCTCCGGAATTCTGGTATTCGGCACGAACCCGCGCAGGCCCTTGGATTCCTCTTACCGGACGTTCTTCGATCTGGTGGCCCGTCACGTGGAGGCCGCCCTGCGGGCCGCGCGCGAATACCGGATCAAGACTCAGTCGCCTAAGCTGAGACAAGGCGAAGAAGCCGAAGAGGCGGTCCGCGCGGGCGAACGCCGCTTCCGCTCGCTCGTCCGCGATTTAGCCGCGGGCGTCTACACCTGCGATGCCGCGGGCTATATCACGTACTTCAACCAATCGGCAGCGGCTCTATGGGGCCGCACGCCCGAAATCGGCCGCGAACAATGGTGCGGATCGCTTCGAATTCATCGGCCGGACGGGACGCCAGTAGCTCTGGAGACGTGCCCGATGGCGTTGGCTTTGAAAGGAGAACCGATGGCCTCGGGCGAGGAGTTGATATTCGAGCGACCCGACGGAACATGCCGGAATGTGATCGCCTTTCCCGAAGCTATCCGGGACTTTTCCGGGGTGGTATCTGGGGCTGTCAACATTGTCCTGGACATAACGAAATTCAAATCTGCCCAACAGGCGCTGGAACGGAGCGAGGCCCTTTTCCGTCGCCATTTTGAACTAGGGCTGGTCGGCATGTTGATGACATCCCCCGAAAAAGGAATTCTGGAAGTTAATGATGAGTTGTGCCGCATTCTCGGTTATGAACGGAGCGAGTTGCTGCAAAAAACCTGGCCGGAGTTGACATATCCCGACGATCTCGCAGCCGATGCTGCGCAGTTCAATCGTGCGGTTGCCGGTGAAATCGATGGCTACACTCTGGACAAACGTTGGCTTCGCAAGGATGCCCAGATCGTCGATAGTATCGCCTCCGCCACTTGCGTCCGACGCTCCGACGGTTCGGTCGACTACTTCGTGGGATTGCTCCAGGACATCACAAGGAGGAAACGTGCGGAGGAGAGGATACAGGAGAGTGAGCGTCGTTTTCATCTCCTTATCGAATCCATACCTCACCTGGTCTGGAGTTTCCGGACGAACGGCACACTAGCGTATTGGAACCAGCGCTTCGCCGACTATACGGGGCTCGCTGAAGAGGAATTGAAGCAGGGTGCGTGGAGCGCCGTCCACCCGGATGATGCACCGAAATTTCAGCAAGCGTGGCGCAGCGCGTGGGCGCATGACGCGCCAATCGAGATGGAGTACCGCATGCGCCGCCACGACGGGAGCTATAGGCGTTTTGTCTGCCGCGGGGAGCCGGTTGCGGACTCGTACGGCCAAATGGTGGAGTGGTTTGGCACTTGCACAGATGTTGAAGACCGCAGGCTGACGGAGGAAGACTTGCACAAGGCACGCCTGGAACTTGCGGACATCACACGCTTGACGACCATGGGCGAACTGGCGGCATCCATCGCGCACGAAATCAACCAGCCGCTTGGAGCCATTGTCAACAACGCCAATGTCGCGTTGCGGATCGCCGGGACGCAAGAAGCTGCCGTCGATGAGGTAATGCGCGACGTGCTCTCCGACATCATCGATGACGCCAGCCGCGCAAGTGCTATCATCGCGCGCCTGCGAGAACTGGTGCAGCGGGTTGCGCCGTCCAGGGAGCCGTTGCAGCTCAATGACCTCGTGAGCGGGGTTTTGGCGCTCGCTCAACGCGAGTTGACGGAACGGCGGGTCACCGTCCGTCTTGAAATCCGCGGAGACCTGCCGCGAGTGTTGGGAGACCAGGTCCAATTACAGCAAGTGATCCTCAATCTGGTGATGAACGCCGCCGAGGCGATGAGCGCGGTACCGGACGAGCGCCGGATCCTGACCATCGGCGGAAGGTTGTGGCAAAGGAACGGGCAACTCGCGGCTCTGATCACAGTGCACGACGTTGGCTGCGGATTCTGGACGGAGGATTCCGAGCGCCTGTTCGAGGCGTTTTACACGACCAAGCCGAAGGGTCTTGGCATGGGCTTGCGTATCAGCCACTCGATCGTTGAAGCTCACGGCGGTCATCTATGGGCTGAGGCGAACCCCGATGCAGGCGCGACATTCTTCGTTGCTTTGCCCGGTTCCATGCCAGCCGGTTAATGGAGGAGAGAGAACTCGGCGAAGCAGGGTACAAGATATGAGAACAACGGCCCAATAATCCGGTTCGGGAGTATAATCGGGGCCTCCCCAGGAACCAAAAGGAGTCCTGGCTAATGGGTGAGCAGGACTCAGTCGTATTCCTTGTAGACGACGATCCGTCGTTCCGGCGCTCCTGCGAGCGTCTCCTGAGCATGGCGGGTTACCGGGTGGAATCCTTTCCCTCTGCGCAGCAATTTTTGCAGCGAGGCCCGCCGCCGGATATCCCGGCATGTCTGGTGACCGATCTGCGGATGCCCGGAATGAATGGGCTCGAACTCCAGAGTGTATTGGCGAGCTGCCGGCTGGGAAATTCCACTCATCTTCGTTACCGGCCACGGCGGCGTCCCCACTTCGGTTCGCGCCATGAAAGCGGGTGCTATCGAGTTTCTTACGAAGCCCTTTCAGGAGCGTGAACTGCTTACCGCAGTTGCCGAGGCACTCCGGCTTGACCATGCGAGGCGCCACGGGGAAGGAGAACGAGCCGCACTACGGGAACGTTATAACTCGCTTACGCCGCGTGAACGTGAGGTGATGAAGTATGTCGTAGCGGGCATGCCCAACAAACAGATAGCCTTCGCGCTGAATATCGGGGAAAAGACCGTCAAGTTTCATCGAGCTCACATCATGGAGAAAATGATCGCCGGGTCGTTGGCGGCGCTGGTGAAGATGGCCATTGATTTGGGGGTTAATACCAAGATCTGACTCTGCTTACCCAAAGTCCAGTAGATGCTCCTCTCCGGATTCAGTATTCTTTTGAGGATGCGGCGACAACACCGAAATCGTACCTGGTGAGAGTACGAAGTCGTAAGTCGCCGTGAAGAGGAGGGGCCTTGCCCGCCGTCAATACGCTGCTATTCACCAACTCGCCAGCTCTTCATGTACGGGATGTTACGTTGCTGGCGGCCGATGACCTGCAGACGCACCGTCAAAAGCTCGCGCGCACCATCCTCGACGAAATGTTTCAGTTCGTGGGGCTACTGGACGCCGATGGCAACGTGCTCGATATCAATCGGGTGGCGCTTGAGGGCGCCGGCATTCGGCTGGACGAGATCCAGGGGAAACCATTTTGGGAGGCTCGCTGGTGGCTCGTTTCCAGAGAGACTCAGGAACTACAGTGTGCGCTCGTACAGCAGGCGCGTTCCGGAGAATTCGTCCGCAGAGACATCGAGATATACGGGGATGCGGCGGGCGAAGAAACCATCATCATCGACTTCTCGCTGGAGCCCGTTCGAGACCGTGGCGGGAACATCGTTTTCCTTCTTGCGGAGGGCCGCAACATCACCGAAAAGAAGCGCGCGGAATCGGAGATCGCCCGGAAGAACGAAGAACTGCGGACACTTGTTGGACAGAGTACGGGAACTGGACCGGTTGAAGAGCGATTTCTTCGCCAATGTCAGCCATGAGCTGCGAACACCGCTGGCGCTGATCAACGGGCCCGCGCAATCCATCCTCTCCTCGGGCAATAACCTGACGGACCTTCAGCGTCACGACTCTGGCAGTGATCCAGCGCAATGCCACGACACTGCTCAAGCACGTCAACGATTTGCTCGATCTCTCGAAGCTTGATGCGGGCGTGCACACGGTGGAGTACGCGCGGTTCGATCTGGCGCGGCAGGTGCGCGCGGGCGCTGCGCACTTCGACGCGCTGGCACCGCAGCGTTCTCTGTCGTACGTGATAACCACGCCGGATACGCTTCAGGCAGAGGTAGATCCCGATAAGTTCGATCGCATCCTGTTGAATCTGCTTTCCAATGCTTTTAAGTTCACTCCGACAGGTGGAAGGATCCGGTGCGGCCTGGAAGCTATCGCTCCAGATCGCGTGCTGCTAAGCGTGCAGGATAGCGGGCCGGGCGTGAAGCCGGAGATGCGGGCCACGATCTTCGAGCGCTTCCGTCAGGGGCAGACCGGCACCACCCGGGAATTCGGCGGCACCGGGCTGGGCCTTGCGATCGCAAAAGATTTCGCGGTTCTGCACGGCGGCAGTATCTCGGTGTCGGACGCCCCCGCCGGCGGAGCATTGTTTCAGGTGGAATTGCCGCGCTACGCGCCGGAGGGGATGTACGTGTGCAAAGCGGGGCCGGAACCCTCCAGCGGCGCAGTCCCGGGCGTTCCGGAGGTTGTGGAAGACTTCGCGCGACTAGACGTAACCCAGGAGAAGCGTTGATGACGAGCCGGGGCGTCCGCGAATCATGGTAGTCGAAGACAACGCCGAGATGCGGCGACTCATTATCCGTATACTTGGCAACGAGTACCACATCATCGTCGCTGCCGACGGCGAAGAGGCCATCGCCAGGGCCGAAGCCGAAGTGCCGGACCTCGTGGTGACCGATCTCATGATGCCCAAAATGGGCGGTGACCGTCTGGTCGCGGAGATGCGCGTACGACCTTCGCTGGCCCAAGTGCCGGTGATCGTGCTCTCCGCCAAAGCGGACGAGGATCTGCGCGTCAAGCTGTTGAGCGAATCGGTGCAGGACTATGTCGTCAAGCCGTTCTCAGCCCAGGAATTGCGTGCCCGCGTACGCAACCAGAGTGTCGCTGAAGCGCATGCGCGATTTGCTGAAATTGGAGTTGGAAAGCCAGAGCACCGACGTAGCTGAGTTGAGCCGGCAACTACACGAAAGCCGGGCGGCGCTGAAGCGCAGCCTGGAGGCGCAACGGGAATCCGCCCGGCTCTGGCGTGCGGTATTCGACAGCTCGGCCGTCGGAATCGGAGTGCTCGATCTCGAGGGAAGATTTCTCGAAACCAACCCGCGTCTGACAAAGCATGAGCGGCGATGGCCATGAAGCGCTGTCGCGCATATCACTCGCCGATACTGCCGAGGAGGAAGACCGCGAGACCGTGAGAGCCAGCCTCGCCGAACTCCGGAACGGTATCGCCAAGGGATACCGGCAGGGAGCGACGGTATCGCCGCTGCGATGGAAGCTCCGGCTGGGCGCGTGTGAGTGTCTCGGTAGTTCCCGGGTCTGACCTTGCGCCGCGCATGCTGGTCGGGGTTTTCGACGACATCACCGCCCGCAAACAGGCCGAAGACGAGCAGAAGAAAGTGGTGTCGCTGGTCGAAAACAGCACCGATTTCATCGGCATCGCTTCCCCCGAAGGCCAGGTTGGATTTGTCAATCAGGCGGGGCGCAGAGTCGTCGGCGTAGAGCCGGAGCAATGCCTGACGCACCTCACGATCTCCGATTTCCTTGCCGAATCCGAACGAGACAGACTACGTGACGATATCCTTCCGGAGCTCTGGCGGCACGGCCATTGGGAAGGCGAAGTCCTGTTCCGGAATTTTCAAACCGGCAATGTGGTTCCGATGTGGCAGCACGTCTTCTTCATCACCGGCGAAGTCGGCGAGCCGATCGCTATAGGCACGGTCAGTCGCAGACTTGTCTGAGCGCAAAGAGGCTCTGGAGAGGATTGACGCGGCGCAGTCTCAACTGGCCCACATGGCGCGCGTGACGACGATGGGCGAGTTGGCCGCAGCCATCGCGCATGACGTCAAACAGCCGCTCGCGGCCGTGGTGACGAATGCGAATGCGTGCGTCCGTTGGCTGGCGCTAAGCACTCCCGATCTGGAAGAGGCAAGTGCCGCAGCCTTGCGCATCGTCGCTGCAAGGCAAACGTGCGAGTGACGTGCTCGACAGAATCCGGACCTTGATGAAGAAAGGAACGCCGGCTCTCGGGCCGGTCGACCTGAACGACGTCGTCCGGCAAACACTCGATCTGGTCCGCTCGCAAATCTCCCGCCATGGCATTTCGCTTCGGCTGGACTTGACCACTGACCTCCCCGAGATCCAGGGTGACACGATTCAACTCCAACAGGTTCTTCTGAACCTGATCGTGAATGCAATCGAGGCCACTGCAGGCGGGCTTGGCCACCGCGAAATCGTGCTTCAGACCGAAACCCTGCCGACGGCTGAGGTCTCGGTGGCCGTGCGCGATTCGGGTATGGGCATTGATGCGCATGATCGCGACCAGATCTTCAAACCGTTCTATACTACGAAGCCTGCGGGGATGGGCATGGGCCTGTCGATCAGCCGCACGATTATCGAATCGCACGGCGGCCGGCTATGGGCTACGCGGAATCAAGGTACCGGGTGCCACGTTTCGGTTTTCCATCCCGCAACGGCGACTGGGTTGACGATGGCTGAACTGGCGCCAGTCATTTACGTCGTCGAGGATGACGAGGGCGTGCGCCAGGCGTTGTCGAGCCTCTTCCAGTCGGTTGGCCTCGGCGCGGGGACATTTGGCTCGGCGCGTCGAGTTTCTGAACGCCCGGCTCGCGGATGCGCCGTCCTGCCTGGTGCTGGACGTCCGGCTGCCGGGGCTGAGCGGTCTGGACTTGCAGCAGGAACTGGCGGATCGCGGTATTCAAATCCCGATCATCTTTATTACCGGCCACGCCGATGTTCCCATGAGCGTCCAGGCGATGAAGGCCGGCGCGGTCGAGTTTCTGACCAAGCCGTTCCGCGACCAGGATCTGTTGGACGCGGTTCACTCTGCGGCGGAGCATGATCGGGCTGCACGCCAGCACAGGGCGGAAGTAGCCGCGTTGCGCGCGCGGTACGGCTCGCTTACACCGCGCGAACGTGAGGTCATGCACCTCGTTGCCACGGGGATGTTAAACAAGCAAATCGCCGCGGAGCTAGGCACGAGTGAGGTCACCGTGAAACTCCAGCGGAGGCCACGTGATGCACAAAATGGGCGCAGAGTCGGTGGCGGACCTGGTGCGCATGGCTGACAGGCTCGGTCCGATGGGTAAGACCGAGCGCGCCGGCTGAAACCTTCGAGCGGCAAGCGGCTGCATTATACCAACGTATAATTTTTTAAGTCCAGGACGCCGTGATATCGTCTCATCACCATGGCCACCCTATGCGGCGCGTTGGTCGCGGTGGTAGATGATGACGCAGCGGTGTGCGAGGCGATCAGCAGCCTTCTGCGCTCGGCGGGATACCGATGCGCCACCTTCGATTCCGCAGAGGTTTTTCTCGCCTCCGGCAGCGCGGCGAGATCAGTTGCATTTTGCTGGATATCCGCATGCCTGGGATGAGCGGACTCGACCTCCACCTGTTACTGACCCGAATGAACCATCCGGCTCCGGTGATCTATGTGACAGCGACGCATGATGGCGGCTCACGCGAGCGGGCTCTATCCCAAGGTGCGGCAGCCTTCCTCAGCAAAACGTTCGAAGCCGAAGATTTGCTGAATGTCATTCGTGGGGTTATCAAGGGGTTGGACGGGAATGGGCATAGCACGCCGGGAAATCCCCAATAGGTGGTAATGCAATTCATCGTTTGGTATCGCGTGTTTATACGAAGGTCTGATAGCACGCCGGAACCCCTCTAACTTACTTTGGTTGCATGAGGGCAGCCTGGAAAGTGAAGGCCTCATGGATCGGGAGCGTGGATCCCGACTCGGGCGTCCGGGAATCGATCAGCATCCTGGTTCGGTCGGCGGGAGTACGGGCCGCCGTATCATTCCTCTGTGAGGGCTATCTTTCCGCTGAGAGCCAGCGGCCTGTCTGATTCTGGATCTACGGGTGCCGGGATACCCGCACTCAACCTGCAAACACGCCTAGAGAGAGGGCGTGGCGCCTCCTGATTGTTCGCCGCCGGTTACGGCGATGAGGGGCAAAGGAGGGCAGTCGATGGGGCAGTGACGTTTCTGCGCCTATGGAAACCCTGTTCCCTGCTAGACGTGTGGCTTTAAGCCAAATGAGTCCAAGAGAAGCCTGAGGAGATTTGTCCTCGTTTGTGAAAGGGAGAAAGTATGTACCCAATTGCCGCTCGCACCGCAGGTCTCTTTAGCGAGGTCCACCTGGTTGGTGAAAGTCAGAAGTTGAAAAAGGTAATGCAACAGGCCGCAATCGTCGGCCCGACCGACTCGACGGTGCTGATCCTGGGCGAAACCGGCACGGGCAAGGGCAGGTTAGCGGAGTCCGTACATGAAATGAGCGCCAGGCGCGAGCATCCCTTCGTGAAGGTGAATTGCGCCGCAATCCCGCTCGGATTGCTCGAAAGCGAGCTCTTTGGACACGAAAGAGGCGCGTTTACCGGCGCCATCGCTCAACGGCGCGGACGTTTTGAACTGGCGAATCGCGGAAGCTTATTTCTGGATGAGATCGGCGATATACCAGCCGAACTGCAACCAAAGCTTCTGCGGGTGTTGCAGGAACGTGAGTTCGAGCGGCTAGGGAGCACACAAACAATCAAAACTGATGTGCGGTTGATCGCCGCCACCCACCATAACCTGCGGAAGATGGTTGCGGAAGGCAAGTTCAGGGAAGACCTGTTTTATCGGCTCAACGTTTTTCCAGTCACCATTCCTCCGTTGCGTGAACGTGCCGAAGATATACCGCAGCTGGCCAGGCATTTCGTGGATGTTTTCGCGAAGCGGATGAATAGGCGAATCGAGGTTATTCCGAACTACATCGTTGACGGTCTTTCCCGGTATCACTGGCCCGGAAATATCCGCGAGCTCGAGAACTTCATGGAGCGATCAGTGATTCTTTCCAGAGGCACATCGCTCGAGGCGCCATTGCACGAACTGGCGCTTCCGCACGAGGAGGCTGCGCCAGGCCCCGATGACGCTGAGGGATGCCGAGCGGGCGCATATTCGCAAGGTTCTGAACGAAGCGGAGGGCGTGATTGCAACCGCCGCCCAGCGCCTTGGGTTGCCGCGCTCGACGTTGTTCTACAAGATGCGGCGGCTGGGCATCAGCTCGGCGCGCGAACAAAAGCAGTCCTGTAATCAGGCGTTCGTCATCGGGTGATTCACGGGGAGCAGATCATGTATACCGTTCTTTTCGTAGATGACGACGAGCTTATCCTTCATCTCTGCGCCGATGTTCTGGCCAGAACGCGGCGGCTGCATATACTCCAAGCCTCGAGCGGAAGTGAGGCGATCGACACGGCGTCCAAATACGATGGGACCATCGAGCTGTTGCTCTCCGACGTCATGATGCCGGGTGGAATTTCAGGAGCTAGATCTGGCCGAACGCCTTTCAGTCTCACGGCCGGAGATCCACGTCCTGCTGATGTCCGGCAGCAGTCCCGGGACTTTCGTGATGAAGCCGGAATGGCGCTTTTTGGCCAAACCGTTTCTTCCATCAGATCTGCTTGGGCATGTCCAAGCGATTCTGCCGGCTAGCTCGGCTGCGGACGTCGCATAGTAATGACGACTTTTGTGGTTGCGCCCCAATCGTTTTATCCAGCGGGGCCAAACCGGGCGGGGAAGATCTTCGGAGTGACGCTGATGTGGTTAGCCACTTCGCGGTTCCCGCTGCGGACAAGAGCGGCCCGGGCAGCTTCATCCTTTTCAGACCGCGACCGCGCGCTCCTGTAGAGCTTCACCGTGCCGCCTGCGAACGTCCATCCTGTTTCCGCGGGCGTCGAGTCCGGCGTTCCGCTTCAGTGCGTCCTCAATTTCGCTCTTTGCTTCCGCCGCCGCAAAGTGCGTCTTCAACTCGATGTTGTTCGAGGCTCCCCAAAGCTCTTCAGCTTCTTGGCTGGCAACTCGCCGAGGGACTTCTGGTATTGCCAGTCCACCGCACCTTTAAGAGTGTCCATCCGTAACGCGATGGGCCGCTGCCGGCTAACATCGGCGGCTGAGATGATCGAAACGCGGCTTTCAACCGCGACAACTCCGTGACGCTGAGGAATCGGGTGTGGCAGACTCAGAACACGAAGTGGCGCAACACATTGGCCGGCTGCCCGGTCGTCGTCCACGAACTGCTGAATGGGATCTCAGCATTCGCTACAGTCCGCATGAAGTGAAGCGGTTCGCGGCCGGCCAGCTTCCAGCACCGAGTTACTCTGGCGCAAGCATATAGTCGTTCCAATTTTGGTGACCTGGGATTCGATATCGGAGACCGCGACCGTGATCGGTAGCAAGCTCAAGGAGCCCGATTTTCAAGCAGACACGATCTAAAGCTCGAAAATGACGTGCTCAAAAAAGAGGGTTTCCAACTCCCTGTATTGTCAGTAATATCCCCCCAGACTTGCGTCGCCCTGGTCTTTCTTTTAGAGCGAGGATGCGCGCCATATCGTATTGCGTAAACCAAACGCAAGCATCTGCTCTCACGTAGTTTCCGTCTTGGTCCCGGAGGGTGTACGCAACGACCGCCCCTCCGATGTATGATTGATATTCGTTGTTTGGAGTGCAAGATGTCCCGGGTTCAAGTCCCGGCGGCCTGACCATTTTTGAATTAGCCTCAACTGAATGCACGGGGTTGGAAGAAGTACGTCTTAGCCGAGCGCCGGGAAATTCCAATCTCAAAGTTAGCGACTCGGCAGAAAAGAATATATGGCAGACCTCAAAGCAGATCCGCAGGATCAGGAACACCCCAAAACAAAGGGACCGCATCATCCAAATGAGGTCAATCCGAAGATGGCCTCAGACATTCACTATTGGGCAGAGGAACTTCACGTCACCGGCCAGCAGCTGCATGAGGCGATTCGGGTACACGGCACTCAAGTCAGCAAGATTCGCGAAGCCCTTAAACACCACAAGCATTAGTTTCCTTTGCCCTTCACTGGCGGTGCGCTTTCGCTAAGGAACTTCTTGGTGGCGTTCGAAGTCGAATAGATTTCTCCGTCGATCAGCAATCGGCCGGTGTATTTGCCACCGGGACTGTCGAATTCCCATGCGACTCTGTGGCCTGCTTTGGCAAGTTTCCCCCACCTCGAGGGCTTAGATGCATTCTGCTCCAGCCAGAAATGGTTCTCCCGATCTGTGAAGGTGCGGAGGCTTGATCTTCCTAGCCGATCAGTCCAGGTATTCATGTCCGGGATGTCCTGCATTTGATTTCGGCGTAGGTGCCTTTTTCCAGGATATCGAGTTCCCAAATGAGGCAGCACGACACCCCGCGCGAGACACATCCTCAGGAACCGCAGGTGACACGCTTAGCGGCCGCTCACGGAACCAGCGGTTTCTATTTGAATTTGGACCGTGTTATTCACTTTGAGAAAAAGTGTGCTCGGGTCCTTGAGACCCCACTTCACATAGGGAACGTCAAAAGTGCTGGAAGCATTGAGCCGGTTTCCAGCAAAATGGCTTTTAACGCTCA
Organism: Bryobacterales bacterium; assembly: GCA_963738525.1. Lineage (GTDB taxonomy): Bacteria > Acidobacteriota > Terriglobia > Bryobacterales > Bryobacteraceae > Bog-113. The sequence continues at coordinate 250,207 of CAVTXC010000006.1, read as the reverse complement.
TGGTCAACTCATGCGTGACGCCGTGGATTCCAAAGAGCCCATGAAGTTGAAATGCCGAATCCCCCGTCAAGTCTACTTTGCCGTCGATCCGGTCTGGGGAGAACGTGATATCGGTGAATCGATCCGACTTCAGGACGTTCTTGTTCATCCGGCTGTCACGGGCATGACTGCCGGTATCGCCGCTGCCTGCCGCTACAATGAGCCGACCCCCCGCCTTGCTTGTCGACGAGTCGAACCAGAGCTCCCCGTTGGTCAGCTTAAACGTGCCGTGAACCGTGTGGAGTACGTCACCCAGACGGAAGCTGATCATGGTTGCGTTCGGATCGAGATCCACGCCAACATGCTGGGCCATGCAGCATGTCACCCCAATGATCCCGAGCAGTAACGGTCTCACGAGGCCACGAACTGCCAGCCAAGAGAGGCCGCGGTAGTCAGAAAGCGTGCCGGTTCCATTTGCCCGACATGCATCGATAGCAAATTTGAGAACAACTGCGGGTGGGATTGCAAGGCTACAAGCGTGCGCCTTTGAAGACTTCTTGAGCGATCCAGTAGCAGCATGAAGTCCGCCAAGAAGTCGACTTTGGCATCTGGAACCAGCGCCTGAATCGATCGAAGCGGCGAGGATGGATCCCAGATCACTGGAGCCCAACACGGCGGACAGGGAGGCGGTTGCGTTAGCGCTGCTCCCCCGATTGGCGCAACCTGCGCCGAACCTTCCCCCGAGAGCACCGCAATATCGGCATGGGATCCAACGATCGCTATGCTCTTGAGTCCCGAAGCCTGCAAGGGCAGTTCCCCGTTCATGTTCTTCAACACACGGCGCCTTGCTCTTCAGCTTCTTGCGCCACCGCGGAATCGGCGATTGTGTCGATTGAACCCGTTACGGTCGGAAAGTCGAACAATCCCGCAGTGAACATGGCCGTCAGGATGCGTCCAACCATCTCATCGATTCGCGACTGGGGTAACTGACCGGTCTGAACAGCGGTCGCTAGGCCAGAGAAGTACGATCCGTCCGGTTGTTCCTGATCGAGTCCGGCGAGAGCCGACGCAGCTGTGCTGTGTGTGGCGCCCCAGTCCGACATCACGAAGCCCGAGAAACCCCAATCGTTTCGGAGTACCTGCGTCAGGAGAAAGGAGTTCTCGCAGGAGTAAATGTCGTTTACGAGATTGTAAGCGCACATGACCGATTGAACATTCGAGTCTTTCACGGCAATCTCGAACGCGAGCAAGTCACTCTCGCGTGCGGATCTTTCGTCGATCTTGGCGTCAGCGGTAAAACGACCTGTTTCCTGATCGTTTAGTGCAAAGTGTTTCACGCAAGCCAGAACGTGCTGGTCTTGGATGGCGCGTAGGTGCGCGGCTGTTATCTTTCCTGCCAATACCAGATCCTCACCCTTTGTTTCGAATGATCGTCCGTCGCGCGGCTCGCGACCAATCAGATTTACGTTTCCTCCCAGGTTCACGTTGAGTCCGTACGCGCGCATCTCGGCTCCAATCACGCCCCCATACTTGTAGGCTTCGTTGATATCCCAAGACGCAGCGCTCGCCAAAGACGAGGGCAGTTCTGTGGCCGGACCGACTCCGTTGCCAACGCCGACGCTCCCATCGGCAAGATACAGATCCGGGATCCCGAGCCGCGAGGTTCCAGGTACCCATCCCGCGCCACCCCGTGGAACAACAGTTCCGGACGCGGCCGCCCCGTGGATAAGCAGGATCTTTTCATCCTGGGTCATCTCCGAAACGAGTGCGGCAGCTCTCTGAGCGGGGGTTGGTGGAGCTATTGCAATCGACACGGTGTTTGAAGGAATGCCTCCGATGGATATCGAGACCGGAACACTCTCGCCAATCTGCGCGGCGGAAGGAACGATCACGTTCACCTGATATTCGCCAACGGTGCCGGGCGCAAGGCCTGAAAAGAGCACCTTCGACAGCACGCCGCCCACGGTAACCTGCGGCTGAGCAATCGTCATAGCAACAGGGGAAGCCGAGGCTGGCATGCCCGTGGGCGGTGTATTCGTGACCGCGCCCAATCCTGTGCAGTAAATCACGCCGATCGTCGTGCCAGCGGCGGCTGGATTGGAGGAATCCAGAAGACGGTAGGAACTATCTTGAATCGCCCCTTGCCCGTCGCCTCGCCCGTTTAGACTAAACACTCCAGGGGCGAATGGCGCAATTTTGACGGCCTGAGACGTACCGGATTGGCCGTTCCATGTGGCGATAATCGTGGCTTCGCTCTGCCCGGTGAGTTCCCACGGGACTTGCACGTTGGCCTGGTCGGGCGAGATGTAGAAGAGCGGCGCGAGGTATTGAGCGTTAAAGCCAAAAGAGAGGAATGCCAGTGAGGTTGGCAGCGGCGTCGTCGTGGATGCGGCGGGCGCGGGCACCAGCAGGTCTCCAAATACCGCGGCGATGCTGCCCGGCGACACCGTGATGTCGTAACTGGCTGCATTGACCACCCCCGAAGAATTCACGGATGGTACATTTGCAGATCCCAGACCAATGAATGTGCCGATGAGCCAAAACCAGACGAGCAATCTCATATCCGCGCCCTTCTCACTTCCGTGAACGGCGGATTCATTCTATCCTTGCTAGGCTCGCACGCGGGGCAGCCACTAACCTAGTTTTGAAAACGCCTAAAGTTCAAAGACTTTGCGGAAGGTGAAGTGAGCTTGCATAATGGTTTCTACCCGCATGACCGGTATGGCCGATCGATTCGAAAACTCAGGCGTCGCTGGTACCCCCGCCGTCACCGTGACGAACCTCGTCAAACGCTATCTCAAGGCGAAAACAAACGCCGTGGACGATGTGTCGTTTTCCGTTCGCCGGGGTGAGATCTTCGGCTTGTTAGGGCCGAACGGTGCGGGTAAAACCACAACCATCGGCATTCTGATTACCTCAATCGTGCCGACGTCGGGTTCGGCTGGAATCTGCGGAATCGATGTCGCGCAAGATCCGATCGGCGTGAAGCGGCGCATCGCGGTTGTTCCGCAGCAGAGTAATCTCGACCGGAGCTTGAGGGTCCGAGAGATCCTCACCTTCCATGCGGCGTACCACGGGATTGGCCGTCGTGAACGCGACCGGTTGGCTGACAGTTTGCTCGATCAGCTGGGGCTGGGAGACCGCAAGAACGATAAAGTTAGCCAGTATTCCGGAGGTATGGTGCAGCGCTTAATGATCGCTCGCGCCCTGATGCACGAACCGGAAGTGCTGTTCCTCGATGAACCGACCAATAATCTCGACCCGCAGTCGCGTCTGTTTCTCTGGGAAAAGATCCGGGAGCTGCACGCACGCGGTCTCACCATTCTCCTCACCACCCACGACATGGAGGAAGCCGACCAGCTCTGCGGGCGCATCGCCGTAATGGATCACGGGAAAATCCTCGTGAACGACTCGCCGGAGGAGTTGAAACGAACCTTGCCCGGCAGCAGCGCCCTCGAAGTCCAGACGTTCACAACAAGCAGTGAGCATGCCGAGATCAATCGACGTATTTCGCTTTCATTAGGTGGCTTGCCGGGAACTGTAAGAGTGGACGTGGCGTCGGGTGATCCGGGCTCACAAGAACCAGGCTCGTACACTCACAAGCTCTTTGGCGAAAATGTGCATGCGTTGATCGGCAGGGCGGCCCAGGTGATCACTGAAGGCGGTGCCGAGGTTCGCAACGTGAGTGTGAAAAAGCCGTCGTTGGAAGAAGTTTTTCTGTCCCTTACCGGAAGGCATCTACGTTAATGACTAGCGATCCGCAATCCGACTCCCGAAACTCACTCGCGCTGAAAGCATTTCTTGCTACATTTCATCGGGATTTGGTAGTAACTGGGCGCGAGTTCATACCTTTCCTACTGCAAGCACTCATGCAGCCCTTGTTCTTTCTGTTTATTTTCGGGAAAATTCTGCCCGGCATTGGGCTCGCTGCCCCCAACTTTGCTGCTTTGATGCTGCCGGGGATCGTTGCTCTAACAGGGATGATCGCGGCTATGCAGGGCGTGACCCTCCCGCTGGTGCTAGACCTCGGCTTTGCGCGGGAAATCGACGACCGGTTGCTGGCGCCCATGCCCGTCTGGTTCGTAGCGCTCGAAAAGGTCTTATTCGGCGCTGTTCGCGGAGCTATCGCCAGTTCTGTTATCTTCCCGTTGGGTTGGCTCATTTTGGGAAGTGGTTTCGCGGTGAGGACGGACCGGCTTCTCACCTTGGTGGCGATGGTTCTCTTGACCGCCCTCGTCGGATCCACGGTCGGTTTGCTCATCGGTACCCTCATCAAACCGGACCAGATCAGCCTCATGTTCACGTTGATCTTCACACCCCTGCTATTCACCGGCTGTACTTACTATCCTTGGGGAGCTCTCGGGAATGTTCGATGGTTCCAGTTCTTCACGCTGATCAACCCGCTCACCTACGCGGCGGAAGGGCTTCGGCATGCGATGGTTCCGCCCATATCGGGCAGAGAGTTTCCCACTCTGCCGCTGCCGTGGATACTCGGAATGCTCATAACGTCTGTCGTTGTCGTATTCGTGCTCGGAACACGAACCTTTGGGCGCCGCGTGGTAACTTAGCGTCGCCAAAACACGTGGATCGCAGAACGAAGCCGGGCACAACGCTTGAGGTCCGCGCGGACACTGTCTACCAGTTCCGGAAAGACCTCCAACCCGTGATCACCATCGCTCAGCCACTTCAAGAAATTCCACCGATCAATTGAGAAAGGACTCGGGAACGCCGTTTGCACCTCCGGCTTCGTTTCGTAAACGTACATCGCGAAGCACGTGAGTCGCGGCCACCATGGGCGTCGTACTCGGTCTTCTTTGGCGCGCGCGTTTCCCCAACGCACAAACGCGTTCCGTACCGTTGAAGGGAAGAAGGAGTCAATCTCGTCGTCGACCTCCCGCGCATATTGGATGAACCATTCCGCGTACTTCGCGCGGTTCGGTCCGTTGAGATCGGGAAAGTTGTTCTTCAGATCGTCCCGACTCCGGTAAATATAATGCGCAAGATTCGACAGGAAAATATCTGCGTACCGCCCCAGCCCTGGAACCTCGCAAGCGCTATTCATCCACGCAAAGAATGATCGCGGGCCACAAGTGCTGATCTCCGGCCATGTCGCGTTCACAGCGGGGTCAAGAGATAGGTGCAAATCCTCAATGATCGGCGAAACTGACACGCCATTCTCGAAGGAGTGGACTTTGCGAAACGGGTTGCGCACGCCGCTCGGCACTGGCGCCAACCGCGCTTTTGCGTTACGCTCCAGCGTGTATCCTAACTCGGCGATTTGACTGGCGTATGGTTCCGCCTCGAAAACTTCGAGGATTTCTGGAGACAGCGTGTCTATCCATTCGCCAACCAGCCCGGACCGGAAAAAGCTTTTATGCTTTCCACTCAGGCTTCGCATCAGATTGATCTCGCATTTCTCGATGGCCTGCTCGATTCGCGGTTGCTCCACCGGCTGAATCCAGGCGGTCAGCGAAGTAACGGTGCGAAGCGTCTCTATACGCAGGTCCTCATAGCGGACGATGCGCGCCGCTCCCGTACGTTTCCAGGCAAGAGAGCACTCAAGTTCATCACGGAACGTGTGCACAGCCGGCGGTTCGATCGCGAACCGCTCGAAGGGCTTGTTCAGCATATCTAGCAACTCCTGCAGATTGATCGGAGCCGCGGGAAATTGATGGATATGATGATACAGCGAGATGAGGACATCGCCGGGATGCCGCACGGTCGTCAACAGGAACGGCCGCGTTTCATTGATCCACTTGAGTATCTCCGGTGACGGCATCAAGTGATGAAAAGCGATCCAACGCTCGCCCATCCTCGCCGCCTGGTCGGAATCGAATGGATAGGCCAGAGCTAGTTTGGGAAGCTCGTACACGGCAGATAGCAGATTCATCAGCCACGTATTCCCCGTTTTGGGAGTACTCAGGATCAGAATCCGCAGGGGCGTCGCCTTATTCCCAAGCGGGAAATTCTCTAGTGCACCGGCCTCCAACCCGCATTATCGCCTGTCGCCAGGGAAGTCCCTCAGCATTTGGTCACAAGCCATACTGGGAAGCAATGACGACTGTGATTTTGCGATCGCTCGTGGTGCTCAACCTAATTTCGTCCGCCGCGAACGCGGCCGTCTTGGACGATCAGACCAAGCAACTCTCCCGCGACATTTTCCAGGAGCTGATCGAAATCAACACGACTGATTCAGTCGGAAATACGACTACCGCGGCCCAAGCCATGCGGAAGCGGTTGCTCAATGCCGGGCTCCCGGGAGGTGACGTCACCATCCTTGGACCGAATGAACGTAAAGGCAATATGGTTGCCCGCTTGAGGGGCACTGGCAAACACGCGCCGGTGCTGATCATCGCGCATCTCGATGTCGTCGAGGCAAATCGGTCGAACTGGACCACCGATCCCTTTCATTTCCTTGAGAAGGAAGGGTTCTTCTACGGTCGTGGCACGCAGGATATGAAGGATAGTGACGCCATCGCCGTCACGACGTTCATCCGCTTTCTGAAAGAGGGCTATAAGCCCAACCGCGATATCATCCTCGCACTTACCGCGGACGAAGAAGGTGGCAATTTCAACGGTGTCGACTGGCTTCTCAAGAATCATCGCGATCTGATCGAGGCCGAGTATGTTCTCAATCCCGATGCAGGCGGAGTCACCACTGATCGCGGCAAGCCGATCGATGTCGAGGTCGAAGCAACCGAGAAGCTCTACGCCGATTTCCAATTGACGGCCACCAACCCCGGCGGTCACAGTTCCTTGCCGACTGCGGACAACGCGATCTACCGGATTGCGAATGCTTTGACGAAGCTGGAGAGATCGCCCTTTCCCTTCGAGTTGAACAATGTCACGCGCGCATGGTTCGAGCAGGTCGCACCGTCTGAAGGCGCCTCCACTGCGGCGGCCATCGGCGGAATGCTGCAAACTCCTCCCGATGGCGCCGCGTTGGCTCGTATATCTACGAATCCGCGTTTCAATTCCACCATTCGTACAACTTGTGTGGCGACTCGCATCAGTGGCGGACACGCCGATAACGCGCTACCGCAGCTCGCGCAGGCGCTGGTCAATTGCCGAATCCTCCCCGGGCATTCGAAAGAGGAGGTCCGCCTCGAACTGCAGCGCATCTTCGCCGATCCCAAGATCACACTCCGCTTCAAAGACCCGGCAACCGGGGAGTATGTGGACAAAGCTCCGGACACCAAAGCCTTCCTGCCTCCGCCGTTGCGTGCGGACGTGATGAATTCGCTGCGCGCGATTTCCGGCCAGATGTGGCCTGGGTCACCCGTCGTCCCGGAGATGGAAACAGGCGCCTCAGACAGCATCTACACCATAGCCGCGGGAATCCCCAGTTACGGGATTAACGGCGTGGCGATCGACGCCGATGACATTCGCGCCCACGGAAAAGACGAGCGTCTGCGCGTCGAATCGTTTTATGCCGGCGTGGATTTCTACTACCGTTTCCTCAAAGCCATTACAAAGAATTAACATCTGCTACCTGCCCAAATGCTTGTCCAGAAAGCCAGCCATAATCTGGTCGGCCTCTTTCGATTCGGGCAGCGACGGATTATTCCAAAATGCATGCGGCAGCGCCTCGAAGACCACCAGTTCGGCGTCGACTCCCGCGCGTAAATACGCCCGGTGCAGAAGCGTCGTTCCGCTTAGCAGCAGATCGCGCCCGCTCGTGACAAAGAGCGTCGGCGGAAATCCTTTCAAGTCCGCATACAAAGGAGAGAGAACCGGATCTTCCGGATCGGTAGAGCCCGCGTATTCCACATTGCGCTCACCATTCTTTGGTGGATCCAAGTGCCCGGAGAATCCATTGAGGGAAAAGAGAGCAATTGAGTCTCCGCTGCTACCGGAAAAGTCGCCCATCCCTGAGAAGATTCCAGTGGCTCCAGGCATCGGAAGTTTCAGTTGCTTTAACTTCACTGTCACCTCGGCGGTCAGAATTGCGCCTGCCGAGGTCCCGTAGATTGCGATGTGCTCAGGCTTGTACTTTTTAATCAGTTCTTTATACACCGCCACAGCGTCGTCTAGCCCTGCGGGGAAAGGATGTTCGGGCGCCAGCCGGTACAACACAGCGATGACCTTAGTCCCCGTCAGGTTGGCGATGGGAATCGACTCCGTTAATGACCCCGAGTCCGAATTGAACCCACCTCCATGCAAATTTATCAGCACGCGTCCCTGCTTATCCGGCGCGATGTTCAGCGGCTTGACTATCCGTACCGGAACACCGGCGATCGTATCCGAAGCGACCTCCACCGGATACAGCTTCTTGGAGGATTCCCCTGCGCCCGCCTGCCAGCGATCCGTGCCGGCCGGCGCTGTTCCAAGGTCTGCGGCGCGGCGGCATCCGTTACCACACGTGCCAACACCTTCTGGGCTTCCGGACTGATTGTCTTTGGAACAGGCACAACGCGAGTCACGTACGCTGTCCCATCTGAGCCGATCCTGCTGCTGTCCGTCTGCGGAGAATCGCACGGAACCTGCGCGCGAATCAGCCCAGCCCCAAGCGCGATCCAAACAGCGCCTGACAGCAACTTCCCTTTAAATCCGATCATTTGCAGCCGCCCTTCCGCCTGAAGCACAAGATGTTATCAGGTCGGAATCGAACGCCCCGTGTCAGACGCGGGAGACGATCAGAATGGCTCCGGCAACCGCGATCACGTCCTCGATCAAAGCGGCCGGAAGATCTTTCCTGATGGCTCGCGCCAGCGCGCCACGCATGGCGGATCCTCCCAGCGTCCCAGCCACCGCGCCAACGGCTCCGAGAATCAGACCAACGATCCATCCAGGCCCCGCCATACCCAGCGCCGCCCCACTTACAGACCCCATCAGGATCCGGGCGCCGAACTGCGGTGGAACCGTGCGGTTCGGGGTCTTCGGTAACTTATCCGTCACCAGTTCAACCGCGGCAAGCGCGGTCAAAATGTAAGGAGTCACCGCGTAACCCATGAACGCGAGCCACGTGCCTCCTAAGTTCAATGTGCCCAGACGCGCGGCCCAACTCACGACCGCCACCGGGGTCAGCGCGCGAAGCCCAGCGATCACGCCAATCAGGAACGGCAAAATGTAAGCCAAATATCTCCTCCTCTTCAGTACGCGTTGGGCCAGCATAGCAGTTTGCCGCATATAAATGGCGGGTTGAGCAACCGCCCGTGCAGTTTCGATACAGTGAGTGCGTTATGGATAGACGCGATTTTCTTAGTGCCGTCGTTGCTGGACTTGGGCCGCTAGCGGCTGACAACGCTAGTAAGTTAGCTGCCGCCACCTCGAACTCGGGTCCGCGCCAAGTGCTTCCGATGAATCGTGGATGGTTGTTCAGTCCACGCTTCCAACCGGAAGCCACCCAGCCCGGCTTTGACGAAAGCGGAATGATAGCGGTGAACCTGCCCCATTCGAACAAGCTTCTTCCCTGGCACAGCTTCGACGAGCACTTCTATCAATTCGTCTCCGTCTACCGGCGGCACTTCCATGTACCGGGCGATCTTCACAATAAGCGCGTGTTCCTGGATTTCGAAGGCGTGATGACAGCAGGTACCGTCACGGTGAACGGTCACCAATTTGAAGAGCATCGCGGCGGTTATACGCCGTTTTCGGTCGAGATCACGAACCACCTCAACGCCACCGGCACGAATCTGGTCGCCGTGAAAGTGGACTCCACCGAGCGCGCCGACATTCCTCCTTTCGGTGGAAACATTGACTATCTAACCTTTGGTGGCATTTATCGTGAGGTCGCCCTTCGTATCGTTTCCAAGACGTTCATCGAGAACGTATTCGCCATGCCGGTCGCCGTTCTCGCTCCGGATCGGCGCCTCGTGGTTCGATGTGATCTCGCGGGGGACTTAGGGCCCGCAAGCAGACTAACGGTCGATATTCGGGACGGCAATAAGGTAGTGCGGCGTGCCGAAAAGCCGGATCTCAGCGGATCTGGGCCGTTCGAACTCACAGTCGACCATCTGAGTGAAATCGAGCTTTGGAGTCTGCGTAAGCCGAAGCTCTACACGGTAGCCGTGCAATACCAGTCCTCCGACGGTGTGCGCGACGAATACACCGTTCGCACCGGCTTCCGCGAAGCGCGTTTCACGCCGGAGGGTTTCTATGTAAATGGTGAGCATCTCAAGCTGCGTGGCCTGAACCGGCATCAGACTTACCCTTATGTTGGTGGCGCCATGCCCGCGCGGGTACAGCGCCGCGACGCGCAAATCCTGAAGAACGAACTGAAACTAAACCTGGTTCGCACGTCTCATTACCCGCAATCCCGGCATTTCCTCGATGCCTGCGACGATCTGGGGCTCTTGGTTCTCGAAGAGATCCCCGGTTGGCAGCACATTGGCGAAAACGCCTGGCAGGATCTATCCGTCCGCAACGTCGAAGCCATGGTGCGGCGCGACTGGAATCATCCCTCCGTCATTCTCTGGGGTGTCCGCATCAACGAATCGCAGGACAATCACGATTTCTATGCGCGGACGAATCAAGCCGCGCACCAACTCGACCCCTCTCGTCAGACCGGAGGCATTCGATTCCTCTACAACTCCGAAATCCTCGAAGACGTTTTCACGATGAACGATTTCGGGTTCCCCCTAAAGCCGCCTAACCATCCGCTTTACCTGAATACAGAATTCTGCGGCCACACGTACTCCACCAAACGTTTCGACCAGGTGGAACGCGTCGCGGAACATACGCTCCGCCACGCGCGCGTGCATAACCAGCTGGCCTCCGACAAGCGCTACGCCGGCGGTATCGGCTGGTGCGCCTTCGACTACAACACGCATGGAAACTTCGGTTCCGGTGACCATATTTGCTATCACGGAGTCTCCGATATCTTCCGCATCCCGAAAGCGGCCGCCGGCTTCTACAAGTCGCAGTGCGATCCGGCGGAAGAGGTCGTTCTTGAGCCCGCTTTTTCCTGGTCCTCGGGCGATCATTCCGAAGCCGGCGGTCCGGGAATCGTGCCCGTCTGCTCCAACTGCGATCACTTGAAGCTCTACATCGATGGCAAGCTGCACACCGAGGCCGATCCCGACAGAAAGACGTTTGGAAGCCTCGAACATCCACCGTTTCTCGTGGAACTGACCGACCTCCCGCTGAATCCCTGGGGTGACCTGCGAATCGAAGGCTACCTCGGGGGAAAGCTCGCGATCACAAAAAACTTCTCCGGCAAAGGAATCGACGCCCAGCTGGTTCTCGAGCCGGATGATACCGAACTCATGGGAGACGGGATGGACGCCACTCGGGTGGTGTTCCGCGTCACCGACGACTATGGCAACACTCAGCAGTTTTCCAGCGGGGTCGTGCAACTCTCGATAGAGGGCCCTGGCGAGATCATCGGCGAAAACCCCTTCGGCCTGGTGGGCGGCGCGGGTGCGGTCTGGATTCGCTCCAAACCAGCAGCAGGCTCACTCAAGATTACCGCCCGACATCCGTTTCTTGGCTCGAAAGAAGTTACCCTGCGAGTGGCGGCTGCATCGTCGGAACAAGTTTAACCAGGCGCGCGGAATCAGTTGTTGGAAGCCGGGGCTCCCGAAGTGCTCTGGGTAGTTGGCAAAGCTTTCTTGGAAACGAGGTCCTTCGCGCCCGGGATGGCCGTTACGTTCCATCCGCCCCCTAGCGCCTTCACCAGCGCGACGCTCGATGTCATGCGCCGCGTCAGAATGTCGATGGCCGTACTCTCATTCGTGAGCGCCACTCCTTCGGCGGTGATCACGTCCAGGTAGTTCGCAACGCCCCCGCGGTAACGGAAGCGGGCTAGGTCGAGCGAGCGTTCAGCCGCCTGAACCGCCAGGTCTTCCTGCGTGGACTCCTGATCCAGCACACGCACGGCGGCCAAGTTGTCTTCCACATCCTGGAACGCGGCCAGCACGGATTGCCGGTAAACCGCGACTTGCGCTTCGTATGCGGCCTCCGCTTGCTGCGTCACCCCGCGCCGATAACCACCATCAAACAGAGTCTGCGCAAGCGCAGGGCCCACCGACCAGATCCGGCTCGGCCAAGTGAACAAATTGCCTAACGATGAACTGGCCAATCCAGCCGCCGCGGAAAGCGAGATCTCGGGATAGAACGCCGCAATCGTGACCCCAATTTGCGCATTGAGCGACGCCACACGACGCTCCGCCGAGGCAATATCTGGCCGTCGCTCCAGCAACTCCGAAGGAAGCGCGACAGGAATCACGGGCGGTTTCACTGTAATCGGCCCGTTCGGAAGGCTAAGCGCAGCGGGAGGTTTTCCGATCAGCACCGCAATCGCGTGCTCATATTGCGCGCGCGACACCCCGAGATCTGTGAGCTGCGCGCGCGTGGTCTCAAGTTGGGTGCGAGCTTGTTCCACGTCAAGGTCTGTCGCAATCCCTTCGTTGCGCCGATCGATCGTCAGCTTTAGCTGTTCCTGGTAATCGTTGACGGTTCGCTCGAGCAGTTGCCGTCGCTGGTCGCTCCCACGAAGCTCGAAGTAATCGGTCGCCAACTCCGCGTGAGCGCTCAGCCGCGCCGTTTCGATATCGGCAGCGCTCGCTTGAGCGCTCTCAACGTTGGCCTCAATTTGGTGCCGGATTCGCCCCCACGCGTCAAACTCATACGAGAGATCGAACGGAATCTCGAAGGCCGTGTAACTGCCGCCTCGAACCCCGCTCACGACATTCCCGGTGCTGGTGCTCGTGCCCGAGGTGGTCGAACCTGATGTTCCCGTGCTGGTGCCGCCGGTGGTAGTGCCGCCCGTCGTTCCGGTGCTGGTTCCTGAAGTACCTGAAGCGGCGGTTGTTACGCCGTTCAACGAGCCGACGCCGAAGCTGCTGTTTGCCGACTGATGCGATCGCGTCACGCTCGGACTGGTGGTCACTGTCGGAAACAAACTAGACCGGGCAATGCGTATCGCTGCCCGAGCTTCTCGGAACTGCGCTTCCGCCTGTGCGATGTTCTGGTTATTGATGTTCACCTGGTCTTCAAGACTGTCCAATTGGGAATCGCCGAATAGCTCCCACCACTTACCTCGGATCTTGTCGTCTTGCGGCTGTCCTGGCTTCCACCCGTTCTGCTCCTTGAACGCCTCGGGCGGCGGCTCCTTAAAAGCGGTAGGGACTTGCACCTGCGGTCGTTGATACTTGGGCCCGACGGAACAACCCGTCAACAGAACGGCAATACCAATCAGAAGAACTTTATGCATGAACGCCTATGCCTCTGCGCCTATCGGTTCACCCGGTGCACTCTCGCCGCGCCGCTTCTGTCTCCATAAGCGCAAGCGATCGAGGTACAGGTAAACGACAGGCGTCGTAAATAACGTCAATAATTGGCTGAAGATCAAGCCGCCGATAATTGCGATGCCCAGTGGCTTGCGCAGCTCCGAACCCGTGCCGATGCCCGTTGCCAGCGGGACCGCTCCCAGCAGCGCCGCCATAGTAGTCATCGTGATTGGACGAAACCGGAGCAAGCAGGCTTCGAAGATGGCGTCCACTGGCTTCTTATGCTCATTGCGCTCCAGCTCCAGCGCGAAATCGATCATCAGGATCGCGTTCTTTTTCACAATCCCAATTAACAGGATGATGCCGATTAGTGAAATAACGGTGAGCTCCGTGTGGGTGAGGAGCAACGCAAGCAGCGCTCCCACTCCCGCGGACGGAATCGTCGAGAGAATCGTAATGGGATGAATCAAGCTTTCATACAAAATCCCGAGCACGATGTAAACGGTGATCAACGCCGCGGCGATTAACAGGGGCTCGGTGGATAAGGACGCTTGGTAAGCCTGTGCGGTTCCCTGGTAGCTGGTTTGCACATTCACCGGTAGACCCGCCTGCCTCTCGGCGTCGGCAATTCGTTCGACAGCATCGCTCAGTGGAGTTCCCGGGGCCAGATTGAACGACAACGTAACGGAGGGAATCTGCCCCTGGTGGTTTACGGCAAGAGGTGTGGTCGACACCGCATAATGCGTGACCGTGCTGAGCGGCACTTGCGTCCCGTTCGCTGCACCGACATAAAGATAACGAAGTCCGCTCGGGTTTTGCCAGAACTCCGGCGCTAATTCCATCACGACGTGATATTGATTCAACGGCGTGTACATGATCGAAACCTGCCGTTGGCCGAATGAATCGTAAAGTGAGTTGTCGAGTGTCTGGGGTGAGATCCCGAGCCGCGCTGCCGTGAGGCGATCGATCTGTAGCGACGCCGACAACCCGTGATTTTGCAGGTCGCTGTTCACGTCCACTAGTCCGGCGATCGCCTGAAGCTTGGCTAGCATCTTGACGCCCCAATCGTTTAGTTCAGGGAGATTGGAATCCTGCAGCGTGTATTGATATTGCGCGTTGCTCTGCCGTCCGCCAATACGCAGATCTTGAGTCGCCTGCAGGAACAGCGTCGCGCCCGGGAAGCCCGCTAGCTTCCGGCGGATCCTGCCGATCACCTGATCGGCGGTCAAGTGTTGCCGCTGTTCAAGCGGCTTCAGGGTGACGAACATGCGCCCGGTGTTTACCGCACTCCCGCCGCCACCGGTGCCGCCGCTAAATGCGACGACAATATCGACCGCCGGATCCTTCCGCACCGCGTCCGAGATCTCGGTGAGCTTCGCTTTCATCGCCTGGAAGGAAATGGCCTGATCGGCCTGAATAGCCCCTTGCAACCGACCGGTGTCCTGCTGAGGGAAAAATCCTTTTGGCACCTTGATGTACAGGTAAACCGTAAGAGCGATGGTCGCCAGCAGCACCAGCATAGTGAGAGCTTGGGCCCGCAACACTCCGCTCAATACGAATTTATATGCGGCCAGAATACGATCGAAAAACCACTCGCTTGCGCGGTAAACGCGCCCGTGCGATTCTTCGTCGTCTTTTCGAAGCAGAACGGCACACATCATCGGAGTGGTGGTCAGAGAAATCGCCAGCGAGATCGCGATGGCCACCGACATCGTCACTGCAAACTCCCGGAAAAGACGGCCAACAATGCCTCCCATCAACAGAATCGGCAGGAACACAGCGATCAGCGAGATCGTAATCGACACCACCGTGGAGCCGATCTGGGCCGCTCCCTTCAGCGCCGCTTCCATCGGAGGAACACCCTGCTCCAAAAATCGGGTGATATTCTCGATCACCACAATTGCGTCGTCCACCACAAATCCCGTGGAGATGGTGAGCGCCATCAACGACAAGTTGTCGAGGCTATAGCCCAGCAGGTACATCACTCCGAATGTGCCGATCAGCGACACCGGCACCGCAACGCTCGGAATCAGCGTTGTGCGCCAGTTGCGCAGGAAAACAAACACCACTGCAATCACCAAAACAATGGAGATGATCAGCGTAATCTGGACATCTTTCACCGACGCACGAATAGTAAGGGTTCGGTCCAGCACCACACTCATGTGAATCGAAGGCGAAATGTCGGCTCCTAAACGAGGCAGCGCCGCGTATACGTTATCGACCGTCTGAATGATGTTGGCGCCCGGCTGGCGAAAGATCACCAGGAGAACCGCGGGCTTATTGTTAGCGAGACCAGCGGTGCGAAGATCCTCAACCGAATCCGTCACGTCTGCAATGTCTTGCACGCGAACGGCGCCGCCGTTACGATACCGGATGATCAGCGGCTTATATTCCTCGGCCGTGAGCAGTTGATCCGTGGTGGCCAGGGAATAGGCTCGTTCGCTTCCCGTGATCTCCCCCTTCGCCACGTTGGCATTCGCATTCGCCAGGGCGGTTCGCACATCCTCCAACCCGAGTCCCATTCGATTCAGCAGCGTGGGGTTAACATCCACGCGCACTGCGGGTAGCGCGCTTCCTCCCACAAACACCTGCCCCACGCCGGGAATTTGAGAGACCTTCTGCTGCAAGATGGACGAAGCCGCGTCGTACATCTTTCCGGTGCTCGCGATCTGAGAGGTAAGCGCCACGATCAGCACCGGCGCGTCCGCCGGGTTCACCTTGCGCCACGTCGGGTTGCTCGGCAAATTCGATGGAAGTTGACCGCGCGCGGCGTTGATCGCGGCCTGCACATCGCGAGCGGCCGCATCGATGTTGCGGTTCAAGTCAAATTGGAGCACGACGGAGCAGGTTCCGAGATAACTCGTCGAGGTCATCTCCGTCACGCCCGCGATATGCCCGAACTGACGCTCCAGAGGTGTCGCGACCGACGAAGCCATCGTCTCGGGACTCGCGCCCGGAAGTGCGGCCGAAACCTGGATTGTCGGGAAGTCGATCTGAGGCAGAGGCGAAACCGGAAGAATCGAATATCCAACGGCCCCCGCAATCGCAATCGCGACCGTCAGCAGCGTCGTCGCGACCGGTCTTCTAATGAATGGTGCCGAAAGATTCATGCTGGTTCCGGCGGAGCTTGTGGTGCGAGCGGAATGTCTCCCGGTGGCTCCGGTTCAGGCGGCAGACCGGGCTTACGCTTCTGGCGCCACGCGCGCACCTTCTCCGCCATCCGGTCGAACGTCAGGTAAATAACAGGCGTTGTGTACAGCGTAAGAAGTTGGCTGAAGATCAAACCACCCACGATGGTGATTCCGAGCGGCCGCCGCAATTCGGCTCCCGTGCCAGAGCCCAACGCGAGCGGAAGACCTCCCAGGAGAGCGGCCATCGTAGTCATCATGATGGGCCGGAAGCGTAGCAAACTCGCCTGGAAGATCGCGTCGTAAGGTTGCTTGCCCTCCTTACGTTCAGCTTCGAGCGCGAAGTCGATCATCATGATCGCGTTCTTCTTCACGATGCCGATCAGCAGGATAATCCCGATCAGTGCGATCACACTGAAGTCGTTACGCGTAATCATCAACGCAAGCAACGCCCCGACGCCCGCCGATGGCAGAGTCGATAAGATCGTCACCGGGTGGATATAACTCTCGTAAAGCACGCCAAGAACGATGTAGACCGTCACCAAGGCAGCCAAAATTAGCAGTGGCTCATTCGCCAAAGACGCCACGAAGGATTTCGCCGTTCCCTGAAAGCCGAAGTCGACACTCTCCGGCATGTTTAAATCCTTCGCCACCTTATTCACTTCCGTTACGGCTTCTCCCAGCGATGCACCCGGAGCAAGGTTGAATGACACTGTCACCACCGGGAACTGCCCCTGATGGTTCACCGTCAGCGGCATCGTATTTGTCTCTGCGGTGGTAAAAGCACTTAGCGGAACCTGGCCGCCGGTCGACGAACGGATATAAATGTCTTTGAGGTCGAAGGGATTTCGCTGAAAATCGGGTGAGGTCTCGAGCACCACCCGATACTGATTCAGCTGAGTAAACATGATCGAGATCTGTCGCTGTCCGAACGCGTCGTAAAGCGTGTCATCGATCATCTGCGGCGTGATTCCCAGACGAGAAGCCGTGTTGCGGTCGATCACCAGCCGCGTTTGCAGACCGAGGTTCTGCTGATCGGTTGCTACATCTTCCAGCTTGGGAATCTGTTGCAGCTTCTCAACGAAGCGCGGGACCCACGTGTTCAATTCATTTACGTCCGGATCTTCCAAAGTGTATTGATACTGCGTGCGGCTGACGCGATCTTCCACCGTGAGATCTTGCACCGGCTGCATATACAACGTAATGGCTTCCACGTTGGCCAGCTTCGGTTCCAGCCGCCGGATCACATCGCTTGCATTGATCTTCCGTTCGTCTAAAGGCTTCAGATTGATTTGGATTCGCCCGTTATTGAGCGTCGTGTTAGTTCCGTCAATGCCAATGAACGACGAAAGACTCTCGACTGCCGGATCCTTGAGAATCACATCCGCCAGGGCTCGCTGCCGGCGGGACATCTCCGGAAACGAGACATCTTGTGGCGCGTCTGAGATCCCCAGAATCACGCCTGTATCCTGCACGGGGAAAAACCCTTTGGGAATTAAAAGAAACAGAATCACCGTCAACGCGAACGTTGCCCCGGCAATCACGAGCGTCAGCACATCATGGTCAAGCACCCACTTCAGCGTCTTGCCGTAATACTCAATGACCTTGTTAAACGCGTTCTCGGAAACCTTATAGAACCGGCCTTGCTCCGATTCCGGTTTGTGCTTAAGGAGCTTCGCGCACATCATGGGCGTCAGCGTGAGCGACACCACGGCCGAAACCAGAATGGTGGTGCTAAGCGTAATGGCGAATTCCCGGAATAGCCGGCCCACGATATCGCCCATGAACAGCAGCGGAATCAAAACCGCAATCAGCGAAATCGTTAACGAGACAATCGTGAACCCAATCTGCTCCGCTCCTTTAAGAGCAGCTTCGAGAGGCTTGTCGCCCTCCTCCAAGTAACGGGTGATGTTCTCGATCATCACGATCGCGTCATCCACCACAAACCCCGTAGAGATCGTCAACGCCATCAGCGTGAGGTTGTTCAAGCTGTAGCCCAGCAGGTACATCACGCCGAACGTACCGACAAGAGAGAGCGGAACGGCGACGCTCGGGATCACAGTCGCAGCCAGGTTGCGCAAAAACAGAAAAATCACCATCACCACCAGCGCGATGGTGAGCATCAACTCGAACTCCACATCCTTAACGGAGGCGCGAATCGTATTCGTTCGATCCGTGAGCACCTCAACCTTGATGGACGACGGAAGTACCGCTTCAAGTTGAGGGAGCAGCGTGTGGATTCGATCCACTACCTGGATAATGTTCGCTCCGGGTTGCCGCTGAATATTGAGGATGACGGCAGGCGTGTTATTCATCCACGCGGCCTGCTTGATGTTCTCTGCGCTATCCACAATCGTGGCAACTTGATCGAGCTGTACGGGCGCCCCATTGCGGTACGCCACGATCAACAGACGGTAGGCTCCCGCCGCTAACAGTTGATCGTTCGCCTCCACGGTGTACGCCTGATGTTGCCCATCAAAGTTGCCCTTGGCTTGATTCACGTTCGAAGCGGCAATCGCCGTGCGCAGGTCTTCCAGATTGAGCCCCAATGACGACAGCTTGGTCGGGTTCGCTTGAACGCGAACCGCCGGTTTTTGGCCGCCGCTGATGCTAACGAGCCCGACGCCGGGGAGCTGCGAGATCTTCAGCGCCAGCCGGGTATCGGCGAGATCCTCTACTTGGGACAACGGCATGGCTTGCGAAGTCAGCGCCAGCGTAAGCACCGGCGTGTCGGCCGGGTTGGTCTTCGTATAGATTGGTGGATTAGGAAGATTCGTGGGCAGGTACGTAGAGGCCGCGTTGATCGCCGCTTGCACCTGTTGCTCCGCGACATCGATGTCCAGGCTGAGAGTGAATTGAAGCGTGATGACGGAACTTCCCATGGAGCTGTTCGACGTCATTTGATTCAGTCCGGGAATCTCGCCGAACTGGCGCTCTAAAGGTGCCGTGACGGAGGACGCCATCACGTCCGGACTCGCGCCCGGGTAGAAAGTAAGCACCTGAATTGTCGGGTAATCGACCTCCGGAAGGGCTGAAACAGGCAGCAGCTTAAAGCCGACAATACCCGCTAGTAAAATGCCAACCATCAGCAGCGACGTTGCTACCGGCCGCAAGATGAACGGGCGTGATGGGCTCACGTATTGGATCCCTTAGGTTCTACCCCCTGATCGCTGCTGTTCTTCCCACCCGCACCCTGTCCACCGTGAACCACCACTTTGGACCCGCTTTGGAGCTTATCGGCGCCCTCGGTCACCACTTGGTCGCCCGCCTTAAGTCCTCTATCGATTTCAATCTGATCGGCTTCGGTCGCGCCGAGCGTGACATTACGCATCTCGACCGTCTTATCGGGCTTGATGAGGTACACGAACGTGGATTGGGGACTGCGCTGAATAGCGGCATTGGGTACCATCACCACGCCTTTGTGGACATCGATCAGCAGCTTGGCATTCACGAATTGATTGGGAAACAGCGTGGTCTCACGATTGGCGAATTCGAGCTTCACCCGAACTGTGCCGGTCGATTGATCGATCTGGTTATCCAACGTAAGAAGCCGCCCCGTTCCCAGCTTGATCTTAAGATCGCGGTCATACGCCTCGGCCGCGAGCCGCCCCTTGCTGCGCATCGCCTTCTGAACCTCCGGAAGGTTATCCTCTGGCATGTTAAAGATCACCGCAATGGGCTGAATCTGTGTGATGGTTGCCAGACCACCCGCATCGGCGGCATGGACGATATTGCCGCGATCGACTCCACGCAGACCGATTCGTCCCGAGATTGGAGCGGTGATATGGCAGTAAACCAAGTTGAGCCGGGCGTTGTCGATGGCCCCCTGGTCACTCTTCACGGTACCTTCCTGCTGCCGCACCGTAGCCGCTTGCGTGTCGAGCTGCTGCTGAGTAACGGCGCTCCTTTGAATGAGCACTTGGTACCGCTGAAGATCCACTCTCGCGTTTTCGAGCGTAGCTTGATCACGCGCCATTGCTCCCTCAGCCTGCGTGAGCTGGACTTGGTAGGGTCTAGGGTCGATCTCCACGATGGGCTGGCCTTCCTTCACCATCTGACCTTCGCGGAAGTAAACCTTCATCAGCTCCCCATCCACGCGGGTCCGCACTGTTACCGTGTTGTACGCCGTGACGTTTCCGAGCCCGATGACGTAGATATTGAGATCGCCGACCTTGGCGCTTGCTGCGGATACCGGGACCGCCCTGGCTGCTCCTGCGCGGCCCCCGCCTTTGCCGGAGTTCTTTCCGTTGCCGTTCGTACTCGAGGCCCCGCCCGGGTTGCCGCCCGCCTTCCCACCACCTGTCGATTGCCCCTGGCTCGCCCGTGGGAATAGCAGATAAGCCCCGCCTACGGCGACGACCAGGATCAGAAGCCACAGCCACCAACGATGCTTGGCTCCTCTTTGCCTTGTTTCTTCAATCATGTTTTGTAGATTTTCAAGCGGCACCCGCCTGTTTCAAACAGAAGGGACGTCCGAAAAAGCGCAAAGGCGACAGGACCGACGAACGAGTGTTCCAGAATCTGGGCTACTTGAGCCCTGGAAATGTACGGTTGCTTACCGACCGAGGCGAATCCTGCGCTATTAGGTACCCTGGTGTTATTCTGCAAAAACTGGCGACATGATGGACCGATCGCGCGTTCTCGTATTTATCGTCGCGTACAACGCCGAAAAGACAATCGCGAAGGTCGTCTCTAGAATCCCAGCCACGCTGTTGGCCACCTACGAAGTGGACGTTCTCATCATTGACGATTCGTCGAGCGATTCTACTTTCGCCCGGAGCCGTACCGTCAGCAGAGACAACGCCCTGCCTTTTCCGGTTACCGTTCTGGTCAACCCTGTCAATCAAGGATATGGAGGAAACCAGAAGCTCGGGTATCACTATGCAATAGAGAATGGGTACGATTTCGTCGCGCTAATCCACGGCGACGG
Organism: Bryobacterales bacterium; assembly: GCA_963738525.1. Taxonomy (GTDB): domain Bacteria; phylum Acidobacteriota; class Terriglobia; order Bryobacterales; family Bryobacteraceae; genus Bog-113. The sequence goes on along the minus strand of CAVTXC010000006.1, from coordinate 228,998 downwards.
CCAATACGCCCCGGAGTGTCTCGCGGATCTCCTGGAGCCGCTACGAACCGGCGAAGCCTCCGCTGTCTTTGGATCGAGAATGCTGAATCCCGCTGATGCTCTGCGCGGAGGAATGCCCAAATACAAGTTCGTCGGGAACAAGATTCTGACCTGGGTCGAGAATAAGCTCCTTAAATCACACCTCAGCGAATTTCACTCCGGCTACCGCATCTACGCGACGGGCGCTCTGAAGCAGGTGCCGTTCGACCGCAATTCGAACGACTTCCACTTCGATACGGAAATCATCATTCAATTTCTAATCGCCAAGCTGACCATTAAAGAACTGCCGATACCCACGTACTACGGTGACGAGATCTGCTATGTCAACGGCACCAAGTACGCGTTCAATGTCGTAGGCGCCGCATTACAAGCCCGGCTTCAGGAGGCGGGATTATTCTACGACCGGAAGTTTGATTGCGGTCCGGCCGATACTTCGCGCTACCAACCCAAGCTGAATTTCATGAGCCCTCACACGATGGCGTTTGATCGGATTCCTAGCGGCTCGTGCGTCCTCGATATTGGTTGCGCGAGCGGGCATCTTGGCGCGCGATTAATTGAGTTAAAGAACTGCAGAGTGGATGCGATCGACGCCTGTCCGGTAGTCGATTCCTCGCTGAGCGCCTTCTATCTTCACGACCTCAATGAGGGGCTGCCAAATCTCGATTTTCAGAGATACCGCTTCGTTGTGATGCTCGACGTCATCGAGCATCTTGCCCGGCCGGAAGCATTTCTCGAGAAACTCCGGTTTGCTTTAAGGATGAATCCCTCAGCCGAGGTCATCATTAGCACAGCGAACGTTGCGTTCTTCGTCACTCGCATCATGCTCATGCTGGGCCAGTTCAACTACGGACGGCGCGGCATTCTCGATTTGACTCACACACGCCTGTTCACCTTCGGCTCCTTCGAGCGGCTCGCGCGTCAAGCCGGTTTCGAGATTCTCGAAAGAGTCGGGGTTCCCGGACCGGCGCCGCTGGCTTTAGGTGACAACCGGTTTAGCCGCGTCTTGCTGGGAGTCAATCGGCTGCTGATTCATCTTTCGCGTGGTTTGTTCTCCTACCAGATTTTCCTGCGCATCAAGCCGCGGCCCTCGCTCGACACCCTGCTCACGTCGACGCAACAGCATTCGCGGGACCGCGCGAAGCGGATCGAAGCCGTCGAATATGAAGCGAACTCTTCTTCTCGATAGCTTCATCCTGATCTGTCTAATATCCTTTTTGATCGCTCCGCTGTTCGGCCTCGAATACCTTGCGAACTGGCCGTCGATTGAAAGCACGTTCATCTCGGACGCCCGTATGCTGGCTGCTCACCTTCCTCATCCCGGTTGGCAGCCCCTTTGGTATTGCGGTACCCGTTTCGACTACATCTATCCCCCCGCGCTTCGCTACGGCACAGCACTGATTGCAGTAGCGGGCCGTGTCTCTACCGCACGGGCTTACCACCTCTACACCGCATGCTTCTATGTTTTCGGAATCGTAGCTGTGTACTGGCTGGTTCGCGTCGGCTCGGCGTCGCGAATGGCGGCCGCAGTTGCTGCCGCGGGTGCCGCGCTTCTCTCACCATCGTTCCTCTTCTTGCCAGTCCTCCGGCACGACAGCTCCTACCGGATACCGCAGCGGCTACATGTGCTGATGGAGTACGGCGAAGGACCTCACATCTCCTCATTCTGCATTTTGCCCGCAGCATTGGCCGCCGCGTACTTAGCGCTGAAAGCCAACCGGCCAAAAGCACTCGCCGCGGCCGGGGTTCTGTGTGCGTTAGTAGTTGCCAACAACTTCTACGGCGCAACCGCGCTCGCCCTGCTGTTCCCGGTTTTGGTATGGTCCGTTTGGGTCGCGGAACGAACACGCCAGGTTTGGCTGCGGGCCTTTTACATCGTGGTTTTAGCCTGGGGTTTGTCGGCGTTCTGGCTGACACCCTCGTTTGTGCGGACTACCTTCGGGAATCTGCGTCTTGTCGCGGAGCCCGGGAACAGTTGGTCCGCGTCAGCCGAGGTGTTAATCGTCATCGTCTTTTGCGCGGTAAGCTTCCGGCTGGGAGCCAAGGGTCGGGAGTGGACGATTTTTGTATTTGGAGCTGCACTCCTGCTGAGCTTCAACGTCCTCGGATACTACTACTTGGGCCTGCGCGTTGCTGGAAACACGGCCCGTCTAGTACCTGAGCTCGATCTCGCGCTGATTCTCCTCGTCGTTGAGCTATTGCGACAAGCATGGACGCTTCCCAAGTGGAGAGTCGCCGTGGCATTGGTGACGCTGGTTGCCTTCGCCCCCGCAGCCCGATACATCCGACATGCCTGGTGGCCATTTCCGGAATACAAGCCGGTAACTGAGGGCTACGAGTATCAAGTGACGCGCTGGGTCCAGGAACATCTGCGCGGACAGCGGGTCCTTCCGTCCGGAACCGTTCGGTTCTGGTACGACGCATGGGCGGACAACGCTCAGCCCGATGGCGGCTCCATGCAGGGGATCGAAAATCAGATGATGATGGTCGCCACTTGGCAAATCATCGAGGGCGACCAGCCCAACCTGGCGATTCTCTGGTTGAAAGCCCTGGGCACTGACGCTGTAGTGGTCCCTGATAAAACCTCACCCGAGCCCTACCACGACTATCAGCACCCGGAAAAGTTCCGTGATGTTCTCCCAGTCCTCTATGACGACCGGCGGGGCACCGTGATTTATTCCGTCCCCCGAGTACGGCCGGGAATCGGCCGCCTTATAAACGCCTCAGAACTGGCGGCGGTCGGGCCCATTCGAGGAGGAGACGATGCAAGCACTCTCACCAGATACGTATCGTTGGTGGAAGATCCGAAGCAGCCGGAAACGAACGTCGAATGGCACGGCTTCGACGAAATCGATGTGCAAGCCAACGTACAGCCCGGGCAGTCCGTCTTGCTCCAGGAGACCTACGATCCGTTTTGGCGCGCTTCTGAGAAAGGTGTCCGTTTCGCGGTCCGCCGTGAGCCCGTCTTAGGTTTCATGCGAATTGACCTTCCGCCCGGCCATCATTCGCTGCATCTGCGCTTTGTCACTCCATGGGAGATTCGTGCCGGCCAGTTATTTTTCCTCCTGTCCGCTGCTGCAGTCGGATTGCTAGTCTTCAAGAAGCCCGTATGACGCTTCGGCTCGTTTTGAAACGCTCCGTGCAGTGCGTCGCGATCGTGCTCGCGTTCCCCGCTGCTCTGTTCTGTCTGTTTGGCCGAATCCAATGGATATACACGATGTCGGCACACCAGTTCTCAAGCTTCCCGGGATTGCCTGGAAACTTCCTTCGCGCGGCATTTTACTGGTGGACACTGCAGAGTACGTCGCTCGACACCACAATCTCGTTCGGGACATTTTTCGTGCACCCGGAAGCATCCGTCGCCGAGGGCGTTTCAATCGGCAGCTACTGCGTTATCGGGCGAGCTCGCATCGGCGCACGAACGCAAATCGCTTCTCATGTCGAAATCACCAGCGGACGTCACCAACATGAGCGCGATGTGGAGGGTAACCTCGTCGGCTCGAGCAAATCCGAAGTAAAGATTGGAACCGGCTGCTGGATCGGCGCTTCCGCCATCATCCTCGCCGATGTCGGAGACGGCAGCACCATCGGCGCGGGAGCCGTTGTGTTGAAACCGGTTCCCTCGAATGTAATCGCGGTGGGCAACCCCGCCCGGGTTTTGGAACGTTAGCTAACGCGCTGCGGTATCCACTTCAGCCTGAGCCTTTTTGACGTTGTCGAGCAACTCGTCCCAAGTTTCGGGAGTGGCGTTGTCCGGTGGTTTAGAAAGCGCCTGCTGAGCCTGGTCCAGCCGAGCCTTGGCTTGAGCGGTGTCGATCTCTTCTTTCCGCTTGGCCGCATCGGCCAGAACGCGTACGCGATCTCCCAATACTTCGACGAAGCCGCCCATGATGACCAACGTCTTCGTCTGTCCGCCACTGACCCAAGTCATGGGGCCGCTCGTCAGCTCAGAAAGAAGCGGAGCATGACCGGGAAGCACTCCAATGAAGCCATTGCGCGCCGGAATGGTTGCCTCCGACGCGCGTTCGTCCACCAACTGCCGCTCCGGCGTGGCAACGCTGAGAGCGAAATCCGCCATGTTACTTGCCCTGCTTCATCTGCTCGTTGCGGGCGAGCACGTCTTCAATCGTTCCCTGCATGTAGAAAGCCTGTTCGGGAATCTCGTCATGTTTGCCATCGACGATCTCGCGGAAGCTCCGGACGGAATCTTCGAGCTTCACATACTTGCCCGGAATGCCGGTAAACTGCTCGGCCACGTGGAATGGCTGAGAGAGAAAGCGCTGAATCTTACGGGCACGGGCGACCGTCAGCTTGTCATCTTCCGACAACTCGTCGATTCCGAGGATCGCGATGATGTCCTGGAGATCCTTATAGCGCTGCAGCACGCCCTTGACGGCCTGCGCAACATTATAGTGGTCATCGCCCAGAATACGCGCGTCCAGGATGCGCGACGTGGACGTGAGCGGGTCGACAGCGGGGTAAATACCCATCTCCGAGATCGAACGTGAGAGCTGGGTCGTGGCGTCGAGGTGCGCAAACGCCGTGGCCGGTGCCGGATCGGTGTAATCGTCGGCAGGCACGTAAATAGCCTGTACCGAAGTGATCGATCCCTTGTTCGTCGAGGTGATGCGCTCCTGCAACTCGCCCATCTCGCTTGCAAGGTTGGGCTGGTAGCCGACCGCGCTGGGCATGCGGCCGAGAAGCGCCGATACTTCCGAACCAGCTTGGGTGAAACGGAAGATGTTGTCGATGAACAGGAGCACGTCCTGCCCTTCGTCGTCGCGGAAATATTCCGCCAGCGTGAGAGCGGTTAAACCCACGCGTAAACGCGCCCCGGGCGGCTCAGTCATCTGGCCATAGACCAGCGCGACTTTGCTCTTGGCCGAATCTCCCAGCACGATCGTCCCCGATTCCTGCATCTCGAGCCACAGGTCGTTCCCTTCACGGGTTCGCTCGCCAACACCCGCAAACACCGAAACGCCGCCATGCTTCAGCGCTACGTTGTTAATGAGCTCCTGAATGAGAACCGTCTTGCCTACACCCGCGCCGCCAAACAGTCCGATCTTTCCGCCCCGAAGGTAGGGCTCCAGAAGATCGATAACCTTAATGCCCGTCTCAAACATCTCGAGGCGGGTCGACTGGTCTTCAAACGAAGGTGCTTGCCGATGAATCGGATGCCGAAGGGTTGTGTTGACGGGGCCTAACTTGTCGACCGGCTCGCCAATCACGTTCAGCACCCGTCCGAGAGTCTCCTTGCCCACCGGAACCATAACGGGTCCGCCCAGACTGATCGCCTTCATTCCACGAACCAAGCCTTCAGTCACCTGCAGCGCAATAGTGCGGATGCGGCCTTCGCCCAAATGCTGCTGTGTCTCACAGATGATGTCGATCGGCGCGGGAACGTCAAAGCCTTCGCTGGTGATCCGGATCGCAAAATGGAGCTCGGGAATCTGACCTTCCGGAAACTGGCAGTCGACTGCCGGTCCCGAGACCTGTACCACTCTTCCGACTACTTCCTGTGCTGCTGCTGTTGCCATAGTGCCTCTTGAAGATGCCTTTTGAACTCGTGAATCCCTTTAATCCTGCGCCGCCGCTCCGCTGACCACTTCGATGATTTCTTTGGTAATGGCTGCTTGGCGTGCGCGGTTCATATTCAACGTCAGCGTGTCGATCACCTTGCCGGCGTTCGTCGTAGCCGCATCCATCGCCGTCATGCGCGCGGCATGTTCGGCGGCCGAGGTTTCGAGCATCCCGCGATACAGAGAAACTTCCACATAACGCGGTAACAAGCGCTCGAGCATTTCAAGCGGCGGCTGCTCATAGATGTAATCCGGCCGATCCTGGCGCTCCGGCAGTTCCACCGGCAAAATCTTGGAGACGGAAACAGTCTGGGTCAGCACCGACTTGAACTCGTTGTAGACCAGGTAAACTGCGTCGATCTCCTGATCCCGAAAACGTCGGATGGTCTCCCGCGCGATCTCCGCGGCAGTGCCATAGGCCGGCGGCTGAAGAACGCCAATATACTCCCCTCGAATGTTGAACGACTTACGCCGATAGTAATCGCGGCCCTTCTTGCCGACAGTGACTACCTCCAGCTCGGCGCCCCCGCGCTCGCCAAAAAATCGATCCGACGCGCGAGTCAGGCTGGCATTGAACGAACCGGCTCGACCCGTATCGCTGGTCATCAGAATGACCTGTACCCGCTTTTCTTCCCGGCGCGCGAGCAGCGGATTCGCGCCCAAATCGGGATCGCCCGCAGCAGCCGCAGCGACATTCTCCAGGAGCTCCCTCATCGACTGCGCGTATGGACGCCCCGCGACAGCTCGCTCTTGCGCCCGGCGCAGTTTAGCCGCGGACACCATCTTCAACGCGCGCGTGATCTGCTGGGTATTTTTGACCGAGCGAATCCGGCGTCGGATGTCGATCAGGCTAGGCATGGGCCGGCTGCGCCTGCTGAGCCTTCTGATCGGAGACGAAGCGCTCCTTAAATTCCTTGAGGGCCGCTGTCAAATCCCCCTTCACGGTGTCGTCGAGAACCTTCTTTTCGCGGATCATCTGCAGGACGCCCGGTTTGGAGGTGTCGAGGAACTTATACAGCTCCAGTTCGAAAGGACGCACTTGATCCACCCGCAAGTCGTCTAGAAAGCCCTGCCCGCCCGCAAAAATGATGGCGATCTGCTTTTCGACCGGTACCGGCGAAAATTGCTTCTGCTTCAGGACTTCAACCATGCGCTGGCCGCGGTTCAACTGAGCCTGCGACGCTTTATCGAGATCCGAGCCGAACTGGGCAAATGCGGCGAGTGAACGGTATTGCGCCATATCCAGGCGGAGAGTACCCGCTACCGAACGCATGGCCTTAATCTGCGCGCTTCCACCGACACGACTCACCGAGATACCCACGTTGATGGCCGGCCGGATGTTGGAGTTGAACAAGTCCGCTTCGAGATAGATCTGCCCATCCGTGATCGAGATGACGTTGGTCGGAATATAAGCCGAAACGTCGCCCGCTTGGGTCTCGATGAACGGCAGCGCGGTCAGTGAGCCGCCGCCAAGTTCGTCGGAAAGTTTGGCCGCGCGCTCGAGCAATCGGCTGTGAAGAAAGAAAACGTCGCCCGGATAAGCTTCGCGCCCTGGGGGACGGCGCAGAAGCAGAGAAATCTCGCGATACGACGCGGCATGCTTGGAAAGATCGTCGAACACCACCAGCGCATGCCGGCCGCTATCGCGGAAGAACTCCCCGATCGAGCAGCCCGAGTACGGCGCCAGGTATTGCATCGGTGTAGGGTCCGACGCGCTCGCTGAAACCACGATGGAATAATCCATCGCGCCGTTCTCTTCGAGCGTGCGCACGACCTGCGCCACTGTGGAACGCTTCTGCCCAATCGCAACGTAAATGCAAATTACGTCGCCGCCCTTTTGATTGATGATGGTGTCGAGCGCGATCGCGGTCTTCCCGGTCTGACGGTCTCCAATAATCAACTCGCGCTGGCCGCGGCCGATGGGAATCATGGCATCAATAGCCTTGATGCCGGTCTGCATGGGCTGCTTCACGGGCTGACGGTCAATCACACCCGGAGCAATCTTCTCGATCGGACTGGTTTCAGTTGAGTTGATCGGGCCCTTGCCGTCGATGGGACGCCCAATGGCATCAACCACGCGTCCGATAAGCGCATCGCCCACCGGAACCGACATGATCTTTCCGGTCCGCTTCACGTCGTCGCCTTCGCGAATCTCGTTGTACTCGCCCAAGAGCACCGCGCCAACCTGGTCTTCTTCCAGATTCATCGCAATGCCTGTCACGCCGTGCGGAAATTCGATCATTTCCCCGGCCATTACCTTTTCCAAACCGTGAATCCGAGCGATGCCGTCGCCCAGCGAGATGACCGAACCAACCTCGTTCACCTCAACCGCTTGCCCGTAATTCTCGATCTCCTCACGGAGAAATTTTGTGATCTCGTCTGCCCCTAAGTGAGCCATAATTTCGTTTCCCTGCGACCGCCGGCACTCTGTACCGGCTCCTCTAAGCCCCGCACCCCGCGAAGCGATTCTATCTCGAACCGGCGCTCTCGCCTGAGCTCAGCCGCTCATCGAGGGCGTCGAGCCGGCCTCGCACTGATCCGTCATAAACCGTCGACCCAACACGCGCTACGATTCCGCCGATCAGATCGGGATCGACTTTCACTTCGATTCGGATCTGTTTGCCTGTCATCCCCTGGAGCTTCTCGGCGATTTGCCGCTGCTCCTCGTCGGAAAGCGGAGCGGCGGAAGTAAGATCCGCCCGCAGAAAGCCGAGCCTCTCATCGAGCACTGAGAAAGCAATGTCGGAGACCTCGCGAACGAGCGGCAAGCGCCGATGATCGCTCAGGACAAAGAGGAAGTTGCGCACAAACCGCGGGAGCTCCATGCGGTCCGACACTTTCTCAATCACCGCGCGCTTCCGCTTTGGGTTGATGGAAGGTGAGGAGAGGATCAGATCCAAATCTCGCGCACGGTCCATGGTTTCTACGAATTCAGCCAGGCTCCCGAGTGCCTGGCGCGCGTCCACGCCGGCGTGCGGCGAGGTGAGCGCGTCAACCAAAGCTTGTGCATAACGAGAGGCAACACCGGTATCTGTCATGGAAGAATCACGCCTTTAGGCTGTCCACGAACTGACCGGTGAGCGAGCGCTGCATCTCCGGATTCATTTCGTCCCGAACACGTTGTTCGGCCAGATCCAAAGCCAACCGCGACGCATGCCGCTGAAGATCCACCCGGGCACGTTTACCGACTGTTTCAATTTGCTGTTCGGCGTTAGCGCGGATACGCTCCATCTCTCGCTCTGCTTGGCGGCGAACCTCTTCTGCATGCGCGGCCTGCTCAGCCAAGGCTGTGTTGCGAAATGCCTCGATATCCGCGCCAAGATTGGCGAGCCGCCTCTGTACCTCGGCAGAACGCCGATCCGCCTCATCGCGCCGCCGGCGCGCCTCTGTCAAGCCTTTGTTGATCGATTCCGCTTGCCCCAGGAAATAGGGGCGTCCTAGCTTGACTCCGAAATAGGCGAGAACTCCAACCAGAAGAATAAAGTTCGCCCACTTCCAGCCATCCATTCCCTCTTCGGACGAAGTCTCCTGCCTGGCCTGCTCGCCCTTCTTCTCCGCCTCACCGCTCTGAGCGGAAAGGAACGGCACGGCGAACAAACCACACGCGATCACCCAAAGAGCGAGCCGCCTCATGCCGCACGTCCATGGAGAACTCTGGAAACGATTGCGTCGGCGAGGCTCCCGCTTTGCTGCTCGAGCGTTTGCCGGGCCCGCTCCGCCTCGCCAAGCAGATCTGCGGTAGCGCGGGCCACGTGCGCTTCGGTTTCACGACGGGCGGCTTCTAGTCGACCTGCGTGCTCGCGCTCCAGCTGCTTATAAACGGCATCCTGCTGGGCGTAAATTTCGCCGCGCGCGGCCCGAAGCTTTTCTTCGTACTCGGCAATCCTCAGCTCGGCTTGACGCATGCTTTCATCAGCAGCCTTTTCCGCCCCTTCCGTTTCCTCGTAGCGCCGGCGGAGAATCCGTGCGAGCGGTCCGAAAAACATCGACCGCAAATAGAGAATTAGGAAAAGGACGATCAGGAAAGTCGGGACCGCGTTTAACAGTATTCGGCCTAGATCGTGAAGCGTCTTATCCATCTAATTTGTGTGGGCGAAAAGCGGGAGTTTCGCGGTTGAACTAATCAATTTAGCACATTGAGGTTAGGGAGACGCAAAGCACGTAAACAGCTGGGCGCTCCGCCGTGCTAGCCTGCTGGTTTGGCGGCCATTGTCGTAATTGATTCCGAACCAAGAGTCCGAAGCGTGGTCTCACGCATTTTAGAGAAAACCGGCTACTCAGTTCGGGCGACCGGAGATTTCGAGGAGGCGCTCCGGATGCTCCGCGAATCCCAACCCGATCTCGTTGTGACGAATGTCTTCCTACGAGGTATTTCCGGACACGACGCAATGTACAAAATCAAGAACAGCTACCCGGAGCTGCCGGTCTTAATGGTGTCAGGCCTGCCGGATCACGACGTAATTTCCGAGTGGACCGGACAAACCGGATTCGACATCTTTCCGAAACCCTTCACCTGCGAATCTCTGACTCTCAAAGTGAACGAGATGTTGCGCTCCAAACAGACTTAGGTGTTCACTCACCCAGAGGCCCCCTTGGACCCTGGCGCGTATCGTAATTTCGCGAGCCTTGGGACTTGTTCGGGGTGTTCAGAACCACCTGAATCATCTCCACAAGCTTCTGCGGAATAAATGGCTTCTCAATGAAAGCCCAACCGTAGTTGAGAACCAGCTCCCCTCCCGGAAAACCCGACATGAACATAACGTGAAGACCCGGTCGAACTTTAAGAAGTGCTTCAGCAAGGTCCGGTCCGGACATTAGTCTCATCTTCACATCGGAGAGAAGGAGATCGATTTTCCCTTCGAATTTTGCGGCAAGCTCTATCGCGGCAGAACCACTTTTCGCTGGCAAAACAAGAAAACGGGCTCTTTCAAGAACGGACGTGACCAGGGACAAAACCGCTTCATAATCATCAACGACGAGGATGGTTCCTAGCAACTCTACTTTTGTCTCGGCCATACGTTCCCCTTTTCGGGTTGATCGTTGGCACTCGCGATAGAGTAGGATTGCGGCCGATATAGGCGGGAACGCTCTGAAGGAGTGGCGAAGTAACAACTAAGACTACCACATCGGACTTACTGAGGAAGGAAATGCGTTCGTTTGGTTGCGGGGGTAGGATTTGAACCTACGACCTTTGGGTTATGAGCCCAACGAGCTACCAGACTGCTCCACCCCGCGAACTCAGAATAGCGAACGTTCACCAAAACGTCAAATTGCACGTTTTACCGATCCGCGGCGTCTAACTTGTTGTGTTTAGGGCTATAGCCATAGGTGTGTCGCTTTTTTTGCCAACCCTTTGGGGCTCTGCCGTACCAAAGTCAAAAAACCCGAAACTGGACACAATCCTTCATGGCGTGGAGCAGCGCTATAACCATGCGAAGACGCTCTCCGTTCACTTCTCGGAGAGCTACGTTTCCGGTAAGCGGACGCGCCAAACCGAGTCAGGCACACTCCAGCTGCGAAAACCCGGCAAAATGCGATGGGATTACACGGAACCAGAGGGGAAAATGTTTCTCTCCGACGGAAAGCGCTTCTATCTGTACACCCCTGGCACGCAGCGCGTGGAGGTGACGTCCGTCCGGGATAGCGAAGACCTCCATGCCCCGCTCGCTTTCCTCCTTGGCCATCTAAACTTCTACAAGGAGTTCAGTGGTTTTGAACTGCACGGCGAAGCAGACGATTTGTGGATTGCGGCCGAACCCAATTCCCCAAATTTGCCTTATTCGCAAGTGGAGTTTCTGATCACCCCGGAGTCGCGCATCAAGCGCATGCGCATCACAGAAGACGATTTGTCGATTTTGGATTTTACATTCAGCGACGAGAAGATCAATCCCGCCCTGGGGCTGGATATGTTCGTCTTCCACCTGCCGCATGGAGCGGAGATTGAAGACAATTCGCGATAGGGGCCTATGTCTGAATTCGTTTTGAAATATGCAGACGCGCGCGGCGAGGTGCGCCAGTTGGTGACCCAGGCAGCTTCCGAAGCGGAACTGCGGGAGCGGTATGCCCAGCAGGGTTTTCTGGTTTACTCCGTGAAGCCCCGAGGCGGGGTCGCCGGCTTGGCTGTTACCGGAAAACGCCGCCGCAAACTGAACATAGAGAACTTCCTCATCTTCAATCAGCAGTTCGTCACGCTTATCCGGGCGGGCCTCCCCATTCTGAAGTCCCTGGATCTGCTTGCGGACCGGCTTACCGATGCCAAGTTGGGGCCGCACATCAAAGCGGTACGCGATGAAGTTCGGCGCGGCACGCTCCTGTCCGAGGCTTTCCGAATGCAGTCCATCTTCCCGAAGATTTTCGTGACCTCAGTGATGGCTGGTGAGAAGAGCGGCAGCCTCACGGAAACGCTCGACCGGTACATCACCTACCAACGGCTCTCGCTCGCCGTCCGCAAAAAGGTGCTGCTATCGCTGCTGTATCCGGCGGTTCTCGTCATTTTGACCGTGGGATTGATCCTGTTCCTGGTCACCTATGTGGTCCCGAACTTTGCGGAACTGTATAGCAGCATGTCCGCCAAGCTTCCGGCGATCACGATGATGCTGATCGCCATCGGCACCACCGCGCGCTCCTACATTCTGCTGGGGCTCGTCGCGGTGATCGCCATCGGGGTGGGATTGTTCTTCTGGTCCAAAACACCGGCTGGCCAAGAGAAATTCGACTATGTCAAACTGCGGACGCCCATCTTCGGAGAGATTTGGGTCAAATTTCAAGTGGCTCAATTCTCGCGAGTTTTGAGCACCTTGCTCACCGGCGGAATCCCCTTAATGCAGGGCTTGGAAACCGCGGCGGACTCACTGGGGACGATTCTGCTTCGTAAGACGCTGGAGCGGGCCGGACGCATGGTGCGCGAAGGGCAAACTCTGTCCTCGTCTCTCCAGGCAGCTAAATTGTTTCCGCCGCTCGCAATCGACATGGTCGAAGTAGGAGAATCGACCGGAGCTTTACCGGCAATGCTCAACAGCGTTGCAGAATTTTACGAAGATGACGTGGCGACCAAAATGGCCGCCACGCTCTCGCTCATCGAGCCCGCGATTATGATTTTTATGGGCGCGTTCGTAGCGTTTGTCCTTATCGCTCTATATCTTCCAATCTTTTCGCTCGCCGATACAATTCGCTAGCGACGCCGGGAATTTCGGCTAAACGGACACTCTCCAGTACTTTTTAGGCGGTTGATGGACGGGGTGGTGTGTGTTAACCTCACAACCAAATCGCATCCGTCTTCGCTCTTTTTGGCCACCGGCGTTTCCTTTTACCTTCTGGCCCGCCGGAAGCTTCCCGCGATTTCCATCTTAAGGATATGCATTCATGAAATCGGCTCGAGCTCTCATACTTTCGGCGTTGTTTGCGGTGTGTGCAGTTGCGCAAACAATTACCGCACCACCGCAACCTATTAGTGGACCAGGGAGCGATCAGTACCTGTACGGTGCCGTCCAGAACGGTCCCTACAACGCGCAACCTCAGCTTCAAAACACGTCTTACAACTACTACATCTTCACTCCGGTAGGCCTTACACCTTCACCAAGTAATCCGAACCCGCTCCCCACTCCGGCGTCCGCTCCGGTTGTTTTGTTCATCCACGGATACGACGGCGACACGCTCGACCCTTACTACTTCTGGATGCTTCATATGACCCAGATGGGAAATACGGTTGTTTGGATCCTGTATGACACGGGTGCGGCTTTTACCTTTGACAAGATCATCATCAAGGACTACCAAGCCGCTCTCAAGACGCTGGCCACGCCAGGCCTGGTTCCTCCGAGCGTCGGACCCAAGGGTTCACCCATCACCTTCATCGTGGGCCACTCGTCGGGGGCCTACCTTTCGTACAAAATCGCGGCAGAAGGGGCGGCCAACAACCTACCCGTTCCGTTAGGGGTTCTAGCGGTCGAGCCGGGCCAAGGGAAAATTCCAGTCGTAGACCCGAGCACGATCAACGCGAACACCGTAGTAGTCACCGTGGTAGGCGACCAGGACAAAACCGACCGCATCTGCGATGGCGTCACTGTTTGGACTGGATTGAGCCAGACGAGTCCGTTCTACAAGCCATTTCTTTTGATGCGCAGCGACAGCCACGGAACCCCAGCGCAGTTGGGAAATCACTGGTTCCCCTTAACGGAGACGGCCAAAGATACGGTTCCGCCGCCGGTAACCGTGGATGACCGCGATTGGAACGTCACCTACAAAATGAGCGTGGCGATGATTCAATGTCTTACGGCTGCAAACTACTGCGATTATCTGTACGGCAACGGACCTGTCAATTCTTACGGCGCAACCACCCAAACCGACATGGGAGTGTGGAGCGACGGGACGCCGGTGCTGCCGATGATTGAAGTCTCGGACCCTACGCACTACTTCGGAACGTGCCCGAGCCCTACGGCGCAGTAACAAACGGCGTTCAAAAACGAATTTCAGAATGATCTGGGGCGGGGCTTCCCTACGGGAGTTCCGCCCATTTTTTGTCTCGCGGCTGTTTGCCTCAACGTTCCGGGGCCCCCCGGCGTCTAACTAGTTAGGTTCCGAATTCCACTTCCCCCCTTATGGCCACAGATCGTATTCGCATGATTGACCCGTCTGGCGAAAGCGCGGCGGCGCAAACCATCGCCGCTCGCTATCGCTGTGAGTACGTAGATTTACGCGAAACCTCTATCGATCACGATCTGTTCCGGCATATTCCTGTCGACTTGATGTTCCGCTACAACTTCGTTCCGTTACAGGGGAACAACGGGACGCTCGACATCGCCCTGGCCGACCCGCGCAACCTCAACACAATCGACGAACTTGGCCTGCTCCTCAACAAGAAACTCCGCGTCAAGGTGGCGACCCTTTCGCAAATTTCGGAGCTGCTGAAAAAGACCGAACAAAGCCAGCGCGTTCTCGAAGAAGTCACCGAGGGATTCACCCTCGACGTTGTCCGAGACGAGCAAAACTCGGAAGAAACGCTGTCCATCGACAAGCTCACGGCCGCCGATAACAACATCGCACCCGTCATCAAGCTGGTGGATACCACGATTTTCAACGCTCTCGAGCGGCGGGCGAGCGACGTCCACATCGAATCGCGGGACCAGGAAGTGGCGATCAAATACCGCATTGACGGCGTGCTCCACTACGCCATGCCGCCGATCGCGAAGGACTGGCACAGTACCATCATCTCCCGCATCAAGGTCATGAGCGAGCTCGACATCGCCGAGCGCCGCGTCCCGCAAGACGGCCGTTTTCGCGTTCGCTATAAGGGCCGGCTAATCGACTTCCGCGTGTCGGTGATGCCCACCATTCACGGCGAGGACGCCGTGCTCCGCGTGCTCGATAAGGAGTCCATGAGCGAGAAGTTCGCCAAGCTCTCGCTCGACGTCGTGGGCTTCTCGGAGCACGATCTCGTGAAGTTCCGCCGATACATCATGGAACCGTATGGAATGGTGCTGGTTACCGGCCCGACCGGTTCAGGTAAAACGACCACGCTCTACGCCGCGCTGAGCGAAATCAAGAACGACGAAGACAAGATCATCACGATCGAAGATCCGGTGGAGTACCAGTTGAAGGGAATCACCCAGATCCCCGTCAATGACAAAAAGGGCCTCACGTTTGCGCGTGGTTTGCGTTCGATTCTCCGCCACGATCCCGACAAGATCATGGTTGGCGAAATCCGTGACAAAGAGACGGCCGACATCGCGATCAACTCCGCGCTCACCGGCCACCTTGTGTTCACCACCGTGCACGCCAACAACGTGCTGGATGTGCTCGGCCGCTTCCTCAATATCGGCGTAGAGCCTTATAACTTCGTTTCGGCTTTGAACTGCATTCTGGCGCAGCGGCTGGTTCGCATCATCTGCGATTACTGCAAACGCCCGGTGCAGCACACCGATGCACAGCTGATCGAAAGCGGACTCGATCCGAAGGAATGGCGCGACATCCCGCTCTACGAAGGCGCGGGTTGTTTCGAGTGCGGCGGTACCGGGTTCCGGGGTCGTAGCGCCATTCACGAACTGCTGGATCTAAGCGATAAAATCCGCGAGATGATTCTCGACCGGCGGTCCACTTCCGAGATTAAGCGCGCCGCGCGCGAATCCGGGATGACCTTCCTGCGCGAGTCCGCCGTCGAGAAGATTCGGGCGGGAATCACTACGCTGAAAGAGATCAACAAGGTCACCTTCATCGAAGGCTAACCCGTTCCTATCGCGTCCATGTCTGCACTCTCTTCGCTTACCCGTTTCTTAAAGGATCCGCCGCCGGAATTGGTGTTTGAGATCTCTCCGGATGCGGTCCGTATGGCGCGCGTGGCTGAGCCTCAGGGCATTCGCGTCGAGTCGTTAGCGCCAGGCGTAATCTCTCCCTCGCCCTTGCACGACAACGTGGCCTCTCCGGAAGCGCTGACCGAGGCCGTGGCGCGGCTAGCTCCCCTGGCCACGCGCGGCAAACAACGCTCCGCGGCCCTGCTGCTGCCGGATCATTGTGCGCACGTGGCCGTTCTCGACTTCGACAAGCTGCCGGAAAATGCGGACGAACAGCGGTCGCTGATCAACTTCCGCCTGAAGCGCAGCGTGCCTTTCGATGTGGATTCGGCCGCTTTGAGCTACTGGGTGCAGGATCAGTCGGCGAGCGCAAAAGGGCATCGCGAGGTCGTGGTAGCCGTGACGGCTCGGGAAATCATAGCCCGTTATGAAGCTCCCCTGGTAGCAGCGGGTTTCGAGCCGGGTTTGGTTTCCTTGGCCCCCCTCGCCTGCATCGACCTGGTGGACGCGCAAGGCATCGTGGCGATTGTCAGGCTAAGTGGCGCCATCGTGACCATCGTGGTACTGCAGGACGGAACCTTGAAAGTCATTCGCTCAATTCACTTGGCAGAGCTGTCCGCCGCGGAAGTCGCAGGCCACCTGCACCAAACCTTCGTCTATACCGAGGACAATCTAGGCGCACCTGCGCAGGAACTTCTGCTGGCCGGCTTCGGCACGCTGGAAGCGGAGGCGCTACGTTTGTTTCCGGAAGAGTTTGGAGTGCCGGTAGGAATCCTTGGCGGGCCCGACACCGGCATTCGCGGATATCTTCGGGGAGTTGTGGGATGAGAGCGCAGATCAACCTCGCGACTGAGCCCTTCCGCCGGAGTCGCGTCTTCCTGATCTCATCCGCCGCAATCGCGGGCGGCCTCGTGGTGCTGCTCTTTTTGCTGCTGGGAATCACGGTGAACGACCGCCAGAAGATGCGCGCCAGCGTCGTGTCTCTGGACGCACTGAACCGGGAACTCGCCCGCATGAATCGTGAGCAGCGCAGGCTCGACACCGAGCTACGCCAAACCACCAACGCCGATGTACTCGAGAGAAGCCAGTTCATCAACATCCTTCTCTATCGCAAAGGCATCAGCTGGACGAGGCTCTTCGGCGACCTCGAGAAGGTGGTGCCGTCTGACGTCCGTATCATCTCGGTGCGCCCCCAGGTGGATTCACAAGACCACATATTCCTCGACATGACAGTGGGCTCGCAGACTCAGAAGCCGGTGATCGATCTGCTAACCCGCTTCGAATCTTCGGATTTATTCGGCTCGACGGCGGTCTCCGGAATCATTCCGCCTTCCCAAACCGACCCCTTGTTTCGTTATCGATTGACGGTGAGCTATGCCCAGAAACTTTGACCTTGCCGGATGGACCGATTCGGCCCGCAATGCGGATTGGCGGGACCCGCGCGTTTTCGTCCGCGTCGGGCTCGGTGTCCTCGTTGTGCTGAATTTAGTAACGGCGGCCTTCGCCTTTCACGTGTTCGGACGATCCCCCCAACAGGTCGCCGACGAACTGGCGGCCACCCAAAACAGCGTGAACGCCCAGCGGAACCAACTCACTCGCACCCGTCAGATCGTGGGAAAAGTAGAGAAGGCCAGCGGTGAAGGGAACCAGTTCCTGGCCACTTATATGACGCCGCGCCGGACGACGTACTCGACAGTCGTTTCCGAGCTGCAGCAGGCGGCGGAGTCGTCCAGCTTGACGTGGAAAGAAGGAACCATCGCGCCGCTCGATCCCGTGAAAGGTTCGGCCGATCTCAGCATGATGACGATCAATGCGAGCTTCGAGGGAACGTACCCCAATCTGTTGAAGTTCATCAACCTGTTGGATCGGAGCCCGCGCTTCCTGATCATCAACCAGCTCGCGGCCACACCTCAACCCAACGGCCACACGCTTTCGGTGACGCTGAAGGTGAATGCTTTTGTTCGCGGTGATACGGAAGGTGCAATTTGAAGCTAGGCGCAGATCGGAAACGGATCGCCACGCTCGGCGGGTTGGTTCTCATTGGCGGATACGTCATTTGGAGCAGTTTCTTTTCAGACAGCAGTAGTTCGAGCGACAACACCGTCCGTACAGCGGCGGCGCCGGCCCCGGTAATCTCCAGCCCTGCCGATACCTCGCGGGTCTCGACAAGACGCAAAGGGCAGAGCCGTCCGACCGAGTGGAGCCCCGGCATCGATGGCAAGCCTCTCGATCCGCTGAAAGTAGATCCGACTCTGCGGTTGGATCTTCTCGCCAAGGTGCAGCAGGTCGGTCTGAGTAGTGCGCAGCGCAATCTGTTCCAGTTCGGCGAGTCTGCGCCAGTGGCGCCCGCCGCGGGCGGTCCGCTGCCGGCGGTCAAGAAGATCAATCTGAAAGGGCCCGGGCCACAGCCGATTGTGGCCTCTGGACCTCCGCCCAAGGCGCTTCCGCCGCCCATCACACTGAAATATTACGGCTACTCCAATCCGCGATCCAGCCCGCGCAAAAAGGCGTTCTTCCTGGACGGTGACGAGATCATTGTTGCGGGTGAGGGCGACTTGATGAAAAAGCGTTATCGGCTGCTGAAAATCGGCATCAACTCAGTGACCGTGGAAGACACCCAGTTCAACAACACAGAGCAGGTACTTCCCCTGGCCGAAGAGGCCGCGAACGGGTAACATGCCTCGCCCGGTGCATAGGCGCGACTCTGGATACGCGCTCCTGTTCGTGTTCCTGATGATCGCGATCATTGGCATCGCGATGTACGCCGCGATGCCCCGTGTCGCGTTCGAAGCGCAGCGGGATCAGGAGCAGCTCCTGATTGATCGCGGAGAGCAGTACAAGCGAGCGCTGCAGCTATACTTCCGAAAATTCAAGAAATACCCCGGTAAAGTGGAGGATCTCGAAGACACAAACGGGCAGCGCTTTCTGCGCCAGCGTTATGCGGATCCGATGACCGGCAAGAGCGAATGGCGGCTGATTCACGTGGGCGGGGCAGGGCAGTTAACCGACTCTCTTACCCAGAAGAACGACAAGAAGAAGACCGACCCGGCCAGCGTGAACAACTTCATTACGGAGCTGCAGGGCGTCAATGACGCGAGCGCCCCGGCCGCCGTGCAAACAGGCGTGGGCATGCGGCGGCGTCCCAGCGACCAGCCCGGCGGGGCGGACGCCAGCCTCCCGCAAGGTGGTGCTACGTACGATCCGAGCAACCCAAATTCCGTGGCCGGTCTACCCCCCAGCGTCATTGCGGGCGGGCCTGACCCAATGTCGAACTCGATCAACTCCACAGCCGGCCAGAACGGCAACCCGGCGGGAGTCAATCCCAACGGGGCCTCTGCCCAAAACTCATCGAGCGCCGCCATGATCCAGAACCTGCTAACCTCGCCCCGGCCGGGCGGTGCGCCATCTGGAATCTTCGACAACAACGGCAGTCAAACCGGCACGACGACTGATAGCTCCTCCCCCTTCAGCAACAACACGAACAACTCGGCGGGAACCAATATCCAAAGCGTAAACGGGCGGGGAATGGGGCAAAGTCTGGGAAATTCGGCGGCCGGCGGCCTCACCGTGGGAGGCGGCATCGCCGGATTCGCCAGCAAAGACGAGCGCCAAGGTATCAAAATCTATAAGGACTACCAGAAGTACAAACAGTGGGAATTTATCTACGACCCCAATAAAGACACGTCCATGGGGGTCAACCAGGCACAGCAGAATATGCTGAACGCCCAAAAGAATACGGCGGTGGGAGCTGCGAATGCCGCCGTCCAGACTCCCGATACAACCAACGTGGCCCAACCCGTCACCGCCGTTCCGGGTCAAAATCCGACACCGCGGCTTCCCTTCCAGCAGACGTCGCCCCCCACTCCCGTGATGCCGCAACCTGTTCCCACGCAGGTAGCGCCTCCCGTGGCGCCCCCGGAGGCGCCTGAGCCGACCCCCGTACCGGATAATCCGATTCCTGATCCCGCGAACGGGGATCCCGCGCCCGTACCGGCCCCGGCCGACGATCCCGCTACCCCGCCGCAGTAGCGAGCCGCACCGTACGCTATCCTGTTCATTTAACACTGTTATGGCGATCGTGATCGCGATTGACGGCCCGGCGGGCGCGGGCAAGAGCACGATCGCGCGCCGGGTGGCCAAGCGCCTCGGCTACACCTATATCGATACAGGCGCTATGTACCGCGCAGTCGCACTCTGGGCCATTCGCAGCTCCGTCGACCTCGCGGACATGCACCGTCTCGATCAGCTCGCGCAAGCTGCCCAAATTGAGCTGGAATCCGACCAGGAACGTGTACTTCTGAACGCGGAAGACGTCACCGATGCCATTCGTACTTTGGAAATCGGCAACGCGGCATCCCAAGTGGCGGCGGTTCCGGCCGTGCGCCGGGCCCTGGTCGCCAAGCAGAGGGCGTTCGCCGAACGGCAGAACGTCGTCATGGAAGGGCGCGACATCGGCACCGTCGTCTTCCCCGACGCAAAGCTGAAAATCTTCCTGGACGCCGACACGGAAGAAAGAGTCCGGCGTCGTGCCACCGAGGCGGGCGAAGATACGAAGACCACCGCGCGGCAGATCTCCGACCGCGACCGGCGCGACCAGTCCAGAAGCGATTCGCCTCTCGCGCAGGCCCCCGACGCCATCTACCTCGACACTACACGTCTCTCGCTCGAAGAGGTGGAAGAGGAAATTCTTCGTCTGTTGCGCGCTCGAACCACCAACGGCAAGGAGCATCATTGAACAATCTGCTGGTCATGAAGTTCGGCGGGACCAGCGTAGGTTCGGCCGAGCGGATCCGGGCGGCCGCTCGGCTAATCGTTGAAGCGCAGAACCAACGGCCGGTGATCGCCGTAGTCTCGGCAATGTCGAAGGTCACCGACCTGCTCCTCGACACGATGAAGCACGCCGAAGGAGGCGATCAGCCGGGTTTGACAGCGAATCTCGCGCAGCTCGCCGAACGCCATCGCGCAGTCTGCCGGGAGCTTTTGCCCGAAGCCGCTCGCCCGCAAGCCCAGGCAAAGATCGACGAGCTCATCGGAGAGTTTGAGCGAATCGTAGGCGGAATGCTCATGCTCGGCGATCGGCCGGCGAAATCCGTCGACGAAGCCGTCGCCATCGGGGAAAGGCTTTCGAGTGTCCTCGTCGCCGCATATCTCCGGGCCGAGGGCACTCCTGCCGAAGCGATCAACGCCGCCGAAGTCATTGTCACCGACGCAGTCTTCGGCAACGCATCTCCCGTGATGGAGCGCACCCAGGAGTGCGCCGCTGCCGTGCTGGGACCGGTGCTTGAGCGGGGCGCCGTGCCGGTAGTGACCGGCTTCAATGGCGCAACTTTAGACGGTAGACCGACCACGCTCGGGCGCGGCGGCTCGGACTTCTCCGCTTCAATATTGGCAGCGGCCACCGGGGCCGCCGAACTCTGGATCTGGACCGATGTCGACGGGATCATGACTGCCGATCCACGACTTGTGCCCGACGCCAAGGTGCTGCGCGAAGTGAGCTTCCAGGAAGCGGCGGAGCTCGCTTACAACGGAGCCAAAGTGCTGCATCCGCGCACACTTGCCCCTCTGGTCGACAAAGCGATCCCGGTCTGGAGCAAGAACAGCTTCGATCCCTCGAAGCCGGGCACCCGGATCGTTGGCCAGCTGTCCACGCAGGAGGGCGCCCGGGCCGTCACGTCAATGAGCAACGTAGCTCTCATTTCCCTGGAAACGGCGAGTGTCGCCCTGAGTGGAGTACAAGTGATGGCCCGAGCCCTCGATGCCGTGGCGCGCGCCAACATCGAAGTGCTCGCTATCTCCGGCTCCAGCTACCGGCAAAGCTTCTGTTTCCTGGTCCGGTCGGGCGAGTTGCAAAAGGCTCTGGAATCGCTGGAGGCCGGGCTCGCGCTCGAGATCGCACACGGGTATGTGCGCCCGATTGATGTGGACGAAAACGTCGGACTCCTTGCCGTCGTCGGCGAAGGCATGCGCGGCACCCCCGGCTTGGCCGGCCGCATCTTCACGGCAATCTCTCGCGAAGATGTGAACATCATTGCCATCGCCCAAGGTTCGAGCGAGCTCACCATCGCAATCGTTGTACGCCGGGCCGGTCTCGAAAAGGCCGTCCGGGCCGTTCATGCCGAGTGCCACCTCTAACACCCAAGCCCTCCAACACGCTTTCCGCCAAGTTACAATAGTAGGTTCCGAAGTTCTGAAAGGATTTCCATTTCATGTTCGATCTGTTCCGCAGCCGGGACAAGGCTGTGCGTATTCTGCTCGGTGTCATCCTTGGCCTGGTTGGCATCTCGATGGTCACCTATCTCATTCCGGGAAGCGGCGGCAGCGGCTTCTCGGCAAATGACGACACCGTGATCGCCAAGATCGGCGATCAGAAAGTAACCACCATCGGTGCCCAACAGGCGCTAGCCATGGTCATGAAAGGCCGGCAGATTCCCCCGTCCATGACGGGCTTCTTTGCACCCCAGGTCGTCCAGGGCATGATCAACGATCGCGCCATGGCCTACGAAGCAAAGAGACTTGGGATTAGCGTTTCCGATGACGATGTGGCCGCTAACATTCGCCAGCAGTTGCCGCCGCAGTTCTTCGATAAGGACGGAAAGGTGAATCAGGACCTGCTATCCCAGGCGCTGTCCCAGCAGAACATGACCATCCCGCAGTTTGTCGACGACACGCGCCAGTCGATGATGACGCAACGGCTCCGGGCTCTGGTCGATTCGAGCGTGGTGGTAACCAAGGCGGATCTCGAACAAGAGTTCAAGCATCGTGGCGAGAAGGTCAAAGTGGCCTACGTGCTCGTGAAACCCGCGATGTTCGAACAACAGGTTCAGCCCTCGCCGGCGGATGTTCAGGCTTACTTTAACGGGCACAAGCAGCAGTACCAGACACCCGAAAAGCGCAGTCTGGCCATTGTTGTTCTAGATCCCGCCAAGGTGGAGCAGACGATCAATCCTTCGGATAACGACCTCCAAGGCGTCTACAACTCGAGCCTGGACCGGTTCCGGACCCCCGAGCGTGTGAAGGTCCGTCACATCCTGATTACGACGGATGCCAAGACCACCGACGCGCAGGCCCAGGCCAAGGCTGCCGACCTCCTGAAACAAATCAAGGGCGGTGCCGATTTCGCCGATCTCGCCAAGAAGAACTCGAAGGATCCCGGGTCTGCGGCGCAAGGGCGGTGATCTCGAGTTCGTCTCGCGCGGTCAGATGGTGAAGCCGTTCGAGGACGCGGCCTTCTCGCTCAAACCGGGCGAGACCAGCGGTCTGGTCAAGACCACCTACGGCTACCACATCGTGCAGGTGAGGCTCGCGAAGACGCTCGCGTGAAGCCGTTCGCCGAAGTAAAAGAAACGCTTGCCTCCGAGTACCGGAAGCGCCAGCGCCAACGAGACCATGCAGCAGCTTGCCGACCGTGCCGCCGCGGACCTGAAGAAAGATCCCGCGCATCCCGGAGAAAGCCGCCGAAGACACCAAAGGCGAGCTGGTGCGTGCCGATAACATCAAGCCCGGCGATCCGATTCCGCAGATTGGAGTCGAGCCCGGAGCTAAATACTGCGCTGGCAAGCCTGAAGCAGGGCGGCGTCTCACCGGCAGTAACCGTCCCGGTGAACAAACTGGCGGTAGCCTTAGTGACCTCGCTTACCCCGGCGCATCCCGCCACGCTAGATGAAGTTCGTCCCCAAGTCGAAGCAGCCGTCCGCCACCAGAAGGTTGATGAATGGTCACCAAGCGTGTCAACGATCTCGCTGGCCAAAACCAAGGCTGATGGAAACGATCTGGCCAAGGCTGCCAGCGAACTCGGGTCTGGAAGTAAAAGAGTCCACGGACTTCGACCGGCAGGGCGCAGTGGAAGGTTTTGGGTCAGCGTCCAGCTTTGAGCGACGCATTCACCGCCAAAGACGGAGCCATTGTCGGCCCGCTGAACGCCGCCGACGGAAAGGCCGTTGTGAAAGTTCTCTCCCACACCCCCGCCGACATGTCCGGCTTCGCGACGCAGGAAACGGCACTCCGCAACGAGATCAAAGATAAGATCTCGCGCGAGCGCATGGGTGTCTTCGAAGACGGCGTTCGTAAGAAGCTCGAGGATGAACACAAAGTCAACGTGCAGCAGGACGTGTTGAACCGCTTCCTGCAGAGCATGAAAGGTAGCGCTTGATTCACCAGCTTCTCGATTTCCTAAAGACCCTTACTGACCCCCAGCGGCTTGCCGCTCTCCTATCCGGTCAGTTCGCTGGGTGGATTGGTTACGGGCTGCTGTCTTTGATCATCTTTGCGGAGACGGGGTTGTTAGCGGGCTTCTTTCTTCCGGGTGATTCGCTGTTGTTTTCCGTCGGCGTGGTCTGTGGCTTCGGTTATTTGAAGCTGCCCTTCATCGTCTTGTTTCTAAGTTGCGCGGCGATGATCGGGGACAACGTCGGCTATCTGCTGGGACGCAGCGCCGGGCCGCACGTTTTTAACCGGCCGAAGTCGCGGTTTTTCAACCCCGAGCATGTGCATCGCGCCAAACTGTTCTACGAGAAGCACGGCGGCCGCGCGATTGTCTACGCCCGCTTTGTCCCCGTAATCCGCACCGCGATGCCTTTTATGGCAGGAGTCGCCGAAATGCCATATGCCCGCTTTCTGACCTTCAGCATCTTCAGCGGCATCGGCTGGATCACTGCTATGTCTTTCCTGGGCTACAAACTGGGCGGCGTGCCCTTGATCCAGAAGAACATCGAGATCGTGGTCCTAGGTATCGCTTTTGTCTCTTTGATCCCGGTTCTCCTCCAGTTCATGCGTCGCCGCAGCACCTCCGCGGCTTAGTTTAGAATCGATGGCGGGACTATGGCGCAATCTGCCTTTCCTGCTTCGGCGCACCATCGTCTCAGCGGCCGAAGATGGTTGCTTCAGCACGGCCAAAGGCGCCGCGTACTCATCGCTTCTCTCCTTCTTCCCCGTGCTCAGTTCAGCGGCCACCGTGCTGGTGCAGGCGCGGGTGAATATGTAGCCGCCCAAATCACAGGATTCCTTTCAGAGGTGTTACCGCCGGGCACCGAACAGGCCGTTCTGCTCCAGTTCTCGAATAAGGGTGGTAAACCCATTGGATTGTTGATCTTCGCCAACATCCTGGCACTCTGGGCCGCATCGAGCGTGATCAAAAGTCTGATCGAGGGCTTTCACGCCGCCTACCGCGTTCCCCGCAACCGCGACTTCTTTCACAGCAGCGGCGTCGCTATGCTGCTGGTCATCGCCGCAGGTCTCCCCTTTGCGGCCGCTTCCACGCTGGTGCTCTTCGGTCAGGAAACCGAAGGACAGGTGCTCCAATGGTTTCGCGTCGATCCGATGCTGAATCCGCTCGCAATCCTGTGGGAGTTCCTCTCGCGCATCGCGCGCTACGCCGTGGCGATCCTCGCCACGATCAGCCTGACCACCATCCTTTATTACTTCGCGCCCTATCGACGCCAGCGCTTCCGGCTTGTCATCCCAGGTGCCATCTTCGCTACTGTTCTGTGGATGCTCGCGACCCTGGGGTTCGGATGGTATGTCCGCAACGTCTCCAACTACAACGTCCTCTACGGAAGTATCGGGACCGGAATCGCGCTGCTGGTCTGGATGTATCTCCTCTGTGCCATCGCCATTCTGGGCTGCGAGTTCAACGCGGAATATGAGCGCATGATCTCGATTGACCACGTCCTCCCCGCGCGCTCGAACTGATCCACGAAAACGGATGAGAGTCTCGCGCATCCCGTTTGTACTACATCTTCGTACAAATGCGGGAAATCTCGATCATCCTGGCCCTCGCCGCAACTCTCCTGGCTCAAAATAGCGCCCCGAAGGATCTGGGCGTCGGCGACTCCGGCAAAGATCCGGCTTACGAGTTCTCACGCGAGCGTACGAATCGCTCCGCGCGAAAGAGTTCGACCGCGCCGTCCACGAATTCGAAGCCGGCGTCCATCTCTCACCCCACCGTGCCGACATCCGCAAAGACTTGGCCTATACCTACCTCAAGATCGGCGAAACCGATCTGGCACGCGAGCAGTTCGGCGAAGCCATGCGCTTAACGCCCGACCGACACGCATGTCGCGCTCGAATACGCATTCCTCTGTTACGAAGCCCAGGACCGCACCAGTCACGGGGAAGCGATCACCTCGAAAGCCACCGCCCGCCGCATCTTCGATCGCATTCGCGCATCGGGAGACGATCAATCCCGCGCCACGGCGGAGAAGGCGTTCCAGAATATCGACGGTCCGCTGGCGTCTGGAATCGACCGCTGGCAGAAAGCGCTCGCCATCGGACCCGAATCGTTCTCCGCGCATTTTGAGCTAGCCGAACTAGCCGAGCAGCGCGACCAACTCGAACTCGCTGCCGAAGAGTATCGAAAAGCTTGGAAAATGCTACCCCAACGCAAAGGTGTCATGTTGGACGTCGGTCGAGTGCTGCTTCACCTGAATCGCGTCGACGAAGCCACCGCCATTCTCCTCGCGGCCTCACGGGGGGGTGAACCGCGCGCGGCAGAACTCGCGCGAGCGCATGCTCCCCGCTCGCTACCCGTTTGTCTATGAATTCAGAAAAGCCATCGAAATCGACCCCGGAAACGTCGATCTCCACCGTGAACTGGCCTATCTGCTACTGCGCATGTCCGAACGCGGCGAAACATCGACCAGCGACGCCGAAAATGAGTTCCGGATAATATGTCGAAACCCAGCCCGCTGACCTCCTTTCAGCTGCCCAACTCGGCTTCCTCTTCCTCGGGCGGAAGGATCTCGATCGCGCCATGCCTTATCTCCAGCGCGTGCTCGATGGCGCCGACGAAGATCTGGCCAACCGCGTTCGCGCGTCGCTCCGCCTTCCTCTGAAACTCAAGAAAACCGGCACTCCCGAAGAAGCCGCCGCCGAGGCGCGCATCATGGCGGATCGAAGTTTGGACGCCGGATATCTCAAGGATGCTTTGAAGTACCTCAAAGTGGCCCATGACGCCGATCCGGTCGATTTCTCTCTAATGTTGAAGCTTGGCAGCGTGTACAACATGCTCCACGACGACGCCACCGCCGTTCGATGGTTTCAGCTGGCGAAACAAAGCGATGACGACGCCGTCGCTGACAAAGCTGGCACGAGCCTCCGCGCTCTCCAGCCCTCCATTGAGCCTTATCGTTCGACCATGTGGTCGTTTCCCATGTTCTCCACGCGATGGAAAGACCTGTTCTCCTACGCGCAGTGGAAGACCGACAGGAAGCTCAAAAGCACGTCTCTGTTCCGCCCCTACTTTTCAGTCCGCTTTGTAGGCGACACTCGCGGCACTTTACCCAGTGAAGGCCCTTCGCCTCTGTATCTATCCGAAAGCGCATTCATCGTAGGCGGCGGTCTCGCCACGCGGACGTTTTACGGGGCCATGGCGTGGGCCGAGGCCGGCTCATCGATCGGTTATCTCTCCCATCACGTCGTTCCCGATTATCGCGGCGGAGTAACCTGGGCACGCACCCACGGCGCGAACATCTTCTCGGAAGAGCGCGGTTTCTTCTGGGAGACCAACGACGATCTGGTCTTCGTCAGCCGGTTCGACCGCGACACGCTCGGCTACACGCAAAATCGCGTCGGCTATACGCCCGCCACGCTGCCGCTGCAAACCCAGTTGTTCTGGAATTTCAACGTCACCACCGACGTCGAACATCAAACGTGGGCCAATTTCGCCGAGACCGGGCCGGGCGTCCGCTTCCACTGGACCGGCACGCCGCACGCGTTAACCTTCTCCGTCAGCGCGCTACGGGGGATCTACCTGATCAACCAAGGACAACCCGCGCCGTCCGAATTTCAACGATGTGCGAATCAGCGCGTGGTACGCCCTAACCCACTAACAGTCAAACGCTTCAGCATCTCGCCCTCTTGGAATTTGCCAAACTAGAGGGAGATGGAACCAGAGAACCCGTTCCTTCAGATCGCTTTTCAAATCCCGTTCGACCGCATACGCGCGGAACACGTGGAACCTGCCATCGGGGAACTGCTTGCCGATGCCAGCAGAATATTGATGCAATCGCGGCCGCGACCGGCCCGCGTACCTACCAGAACACGCTGCTCGCCATGGAACAGGCGACCGAACGGCTCGATTACGCGATGACCGTCGTGCGCCATCTCGAATCCGTGCTACCTCGCCCGAACTGCGCGCTGTGTTCAACGCCGTGCAGCCCGAAGTCAGCGCTTTTTACTCCTCGATCCCGCTGAATGAGGGCATCTGGAAGGCCTTGAAAGACTTTTCGCAGACCGAAGAAGCCGCCGCAGCTCACCGGTGCGAAACGCCGTTTCCTGACCAAGACCATGGATTCCTTCCGCCGCCATGGCGCGGAATTGGATGCGGCCGGCAAGAAGCGGCTGAGCGAAATCGACGTTGAGCTCACCATCATCACCACCAAGTTCGGAGAGAATACGCTCGATGCGACTAACGCCTGGGAACTGGTGATCGAAGACGAAGCGAAGCTGGCGGGACTTGCCGCCTTCCGCAGTCGCCGTGGCGCGCGATTCGCGCCGCTCAAAAAGGCCGCGACGGATACCGCTTCACCCTGCAAGGGCCCAGCTACATCGCCCTGATGACGTATCTGGACGATCGCGCCATTCGCGAGCAGGCCTATCGCGCCTATCAGTCGCGCGCCACGGCTGAACCCTTCGACAATCGGGAGCTGGTGACGCGCATTCTGGCACTGCGCCAGGAGAAGGCACGGCTTCTCGGCTACCAGAACTTCGCCGACCTGGTCCTGGAAGAACGCATGGCCCACACTGGCGCTCACGCCCTCGAATTCCTGCGGGATCTCGAACGCAAAACGGTGGCCGGCTTCGAACGCGAGAACGAGCAGCTCCGCAGCTTTGCCGGCCGCGAACTTGCCGCCTGGGACGTCGGCTATCTACGCCGAAAAACAGCGTCAGGCGCTCTACGATTTCGATGAAGAAGCCCTGCGCCCTTACTTCCCGCCGACCGCGTCGTCGAACGGCATGTTCGACATCGTGCACCGGCTCTACGGCATCCAGGTCACGAGAAGGCCGGCGTGCCGGTCTGGCATCCCGACGTAAAGTTCTACGAAGTCCGCGATGCCGACGGCACGCTGCTCGGCGCGTTCTACGCCGACTGGTTTCCGCGCGAGACCAAACGCGGCGGCGCCTGGATGGACGCCTTCATCACCGGCGATCCCAGTCCCGCACGTCGGCACCATCTGCGGCAACATGACCCCGCCGCTCGGCGACAAGCCCGCGCTGCTCACCCACCGCGAGGTGGAGACCATCTTCCATGAGTTCGGGCACCTGCTGCATCACCTGCTGAGCCACGTCGAAGTGCGCAGCCTGGCCGGCACCAGCGTCGCCTGGGATTTCGTCGAGCTGCCTTCGCAGATCATGGAGAACTGGTGCTGGGAGCGCGAGGCGCTCGACCTCTTCGCGCGGCACTGGGAGACCGGCGAGCGCATCCCGGAAGAGCTCTTCCAGAAGATGCGCAGAGCGCGCACGTTCCGCGGCGCCAACGGTCAGATGCGGCAGCTCGGCTTCGGCATCACCGATCTGCTACTCCATATCGAATACTCACCGGAGCGCGATGGCGACGTCGTCGCCTACGCCCGCGATCTCCTGCAGCGTTTTACTGCCGCGCAGCTTCCGCCGGAGATCACGCCTTCATCTGCAGCTTCACGCACCTGTTCTCGAGCCCGGTCGGCTACGGCGCCGGCTACTACTCGTACAAGTGGGCCGAAGTGCTGGACGCCGACGCCTTCACGCGTTTCCGCAATGAAGGCATCTTCAGCCGCAAAGTGGGCGGCGACTTCCGCGACAACATTCTCTCGAAGGGCGATAGCAAAGACCCGGCGGATCTGTATCGCGATTTCATGGGCCGCGATCCCGATCCGAACGCTCTCTTGGTCCGCACAGGTCTCGCCAATCTCGAAGAATTGACCACGGTCTCCTAAATGTTTCTCCGCATCCTCGCGCACCCGGTTCTCGTCAATCTGAACTTCCACATGCCGATGATCGTGGATCTGTCGCATCCGCTGATCATGCTCACGGGCGAGAACGGATCGGGCAAGAGCACCCTGCTGCATTCCATCTACTACGCGCTCAAGAACGAGAAGGCCGACGGCTTCGCCTACCGCTGGCAAGCCGCGGATGACGTCGATCGAAAGTCCATCTTCCTGTTCGACGCCGAGCAGCACAACCCGCGCATGCAGATGGATCACTTCAAGGACACCGCAGATGCAGGAGTTTCTGCAGTCGGCCAGCCACGGCCAGGTGATGCTCTCGCTGTTCCGCGAAACCTTCCCCAAGCTGCCGGACGGCACCATTCTGCTGCTGGATGAGCCGGAGATGGCGCTCTCCGTCTCCAACCAGCGCCGCATCCTGAAAATGCTTCAGGAACTGGTGGACGAGAAACACTTCCGGATCATCTGCGCCACCCATTCCGCCGGTTCTGCTCGACTCGCCGGAAACCTACGTCATCAACCTCGACGACTACATCAACCGCAACGTGCTGCCGACCGATTTGGGCGTCGAAGGCGCCAGCACCATCCATTAGTACCAGTCGCCGTGCGATAGCGTTCGTTCTACACGTTCCTCCGCGTAAAGCCGGCAGGTTACTGGCGTATACTTTACCCGGTCCCTTTCAGTTTTGCTTGGAGGAAGCATGCTCGTTCCGCGTCCCGCTGTCCGCATTTTTATCCTGTCCTGCTGTTTCGTTTTCCCTTCACTCACCCAGAATGGCGGAGGCGGCGGGTTCGTCAACTTCGAGACCGCCCTCACGAGCCCCATTCGTCTATCACCGGACGGCACGCGGCTTTTCTGCGTCAACAACCCCAACGCCACCGTCTCCGTGTTCGACGTCAGTTCGAACCCGGCCAGTCCCGCGCTGATCGCAGAAATCCCAGTAGGCATGGACCCGGTCTCCGTCAACCCTCGAAGCGACGACGAAGCCTGGGTCGCGAACGAAGAATCGGACACGGTCAGCGTCATCTCAGTCTCCAAAGGCATCGTCACCGACACCCTGAAAGCCAAAGACGAGCCGTCGGATATCGCGTTTGCCGGAAGCTACGCTTTCATCACAGCCGCCCGAAACAACCTGATCTACGTCTATAACGCGACCACTCATGCGCTCGTGAAGACCATCTCCGTCTTCGGGGGTAGTCCCCGCCAGATGACGGTCAGCCCCGATGGATCCACAGTGTACGCCGCCTTTGCCATGTCGGGCAATGCGACGACGCTGATTCCGGTAGGCTTGGCGCCCGCACCACCGCCCCCGGTGAATCCCGCACTTCCACCCGCTCCTGCCCAAGGCATCATCGTCCAGTACAACGATCCGTCCTGGTCCTCGTTTATCAAGTACACAATGCCGGATAACGACGTCGTCTCTATCAACGCGTCCAGTCTCACCATAAACGGCTACTTCTCCGGCGTAGGAACCGTCAATCTCGGCCTTACGGTCCAGCCATCGACGGGCGACCTCTTCGTCACCAACACCGACGCTCTGAATCTGACCCGCTTCCAAACCAATCTGAACGGCCATTTCGTAACCAACCGCGTCACCAAGATCACCCCATCCGGAACCGTAACGGCGTACGATCTCAATCCGACTGTGGCGTACACGGGTGTCCCCGACCCCGCATCGCTCGAAGTAGCGCTCGCCCAGCCATCTGGCGTAGTCTTCGACGGAACGGGGCAGAACATGTATGTGGCTGCTTTCGGAACAGACCGCGTGGCGAAAGTGGACACGAACGGCAATGTCCTCAGCCGCATCGAAATCAACCCGCAAGCAACCGGCGCGACCGTCAACCCCGGCGCCAAGCGCGGACCGCGTGGACTCGCCATCAACAACAACACCAACTTCCTCTACGTCATGAACCGGATCTCCAACACCATCTCGGTCATCGACACCACCGCGGGAACGACTAAAAAGGAACTTCGAACCGGGTCCAAAGATCCTACCCCAGCCGTCATTCGCAGTGGTCGCGGATTCCTCTACGACGCGAAGCTCTCCGGGAATGGAACGGGCTCCTGCGCATCGTGCCATGTCGATGGCGAGGTCGACCACCTGGCCTGGGATCTCGGCGACCCCACCGGCTCCTTGTTCCCGGTCACGCTGAATACGGGTGCAGCCGTCGACGAGCACCCCATGAAGGGTCCCATGATGACGATGACCATGCGCGGGCTGGTCAAGGAAGCGCCCTACCATTGGCGCGGCGATAAGATCGCTTTCTCTAATTTCAACGAAGCCTTCCAGCTCCTGATGGGGGGCAACCAGCTGTCCACCAACAACATGACGGCGTATACCAACTTCGTCAACACGATTGCGTTTATGCCCAATCCGTACCAGAATCTTGACCGCACGTACCCCACGAGTCTCGAAGGCGGAAACGCGCAGACCGGGCAAACGGATTTCTCCACTTTTGTCCTCACCAGTCCTAAAACCACTTGTAACAGCTGCCACTTGAGTACGAACTTCGGCTCCAACCTCCAACTGGTCATCCTCGGCCAGGAGAACCAGCCGATGAAGAACACGCTGCTCCGAATGACTTATCAAAAGCAGCTGTTCAGCAGAACCGGGCAAACCATCGACGGCTTCGGAATGTTCCATGACGGGAGTGAGGTCGACATTCACACCTTCCTCGCTGGCCCGTTGTTCCCGCTGCTACAGCCCAACACCACGGCACAAAACGATATAGCCGCGTTCAATTTGTCGATCGACACAGGCACCGCCCCGGCGGTGGGCTATTCCGAAACGCTGACCTCGAAAACGGTAAGCAACTCAACGTACGTCGCCAATTGGGCCACGCTCGAATCTCAGGCTGCTGTCAATTGCGATCTGCTCGCCGAAGGCGCCATCAACGGCCAGACAGCGTCACTCCTCTTCAGCCCAACGTCGGCCTCTTACTCCTCAACCACTGCCGGAGTGGGTCCGTTCACGCACGCGCAACTGGTGAGCGCCGTTCAAAGTGGCAGCACGGTAACCGTAATGGGCGTGCCCTTCGGTAGTGGTTCCCGGATGACACAACGTGCATCCGCAGCTAAATAAGCTGCCTATTTCTACAAAACCGGGCGGAAGCGGAAATGCGCGATGACGTCGCTGGAAGCGGGTTGTCTTTGATGGCGAGCCGGCTCGAACCGCCAGTTAGAAGCAGCTAGCCTGAGGCCTCGTCGCCGCTCCTATAAGCCGTGCCTGCAATCATTCTCTCCTCCAGGCATGGCGGCAAAACTGAGACCCGCAGTTTTCTCAGCCGGGCGAAGATGCACCGGATGCCGTAAAAGCAGACTCTTACAGAACCGGCCGGAATCGAAAATGCGCGATCACGTCGCTCGACACAGGCTTGTCCTTAATGCGGGCCGGCTCGAAACGCCAGTTGTATGCGGCATCTCCCGCAAGCCGTACGAACTCTTCCGCGGTTTGACGAGAAAGCAACTCGATGCTGCTAACCCTGCCCGTGCTATCTACTCGCAGCTTCAAATCCACCGGCAGAGGGCCCGTAAGCTCTCGTGCCAAATCCTTGGGAACCCGCGGAGCCCCGCTATGCACCGCCTGAGCGGGGACAAAGTTGTCTCCACCCTTGGGATGATGTAAAGCTCCAAACAACGGGATCTTGCCCATTGCGCGACTGACGCCGCCCGCTTCCACCGCCTCCAGAAAGACAGACGCTTCGGCAACTGGTAGCGGAGTCACAGGCGGCGGCGTAACCACTGCCGGTGCCACAGCCGCCGGCTGCGGATGGAAATGCTGCCACTCAGCCGAACCCGGCGATGCCGCCCCGGCACCACCAGAAGCCTCGGGATTAGCAGTTTCAGGGGACGATATTGGCGCTTGCGGCGGATTATTCGACGCGACCGTGTCCGACGGAGGGCTTGCGAGAACCCGATTCGGTCGGACCGTCGGCGCAGGTCGGGTAGGCTTCGCCGGCAAGGGAGGCGCGGCGGCAATCGGGGTACTGCTAGACTTCGACGCCGCCTCCGAACTCGCCGCGGCTGGTGGCGTTTCGGGCGCAGCGGTAACCGGCGCGTTCGCGGAAGAGGCGTCAGCTGGCGTCGCGTCTTTAGCCGCGGGCAATGGTGACGGCGACGGCTTATCGATCGCCGGAGGCGGCGGTTCCGGTGCAGTGCTGAGGGACATGTCTCCCGGACGAGCGCCAAAGCGATCCCTATGACTGCCGGACGTCCCGATCACATATCCACCGATTGCTGCCGCCGCGGCAATCAACCCAATAACCGGCCCAGTCAATTTGGTCTTCGCCCGCCGCGGTTCATCCAAATCGCGTACCGGTCGATTCGGCAAAATAATCGGCGCCTCCGCGCGGGGAACTTCGCTCGGCTCCGACCCCGGGCGAATCTCATCCAGCGTCTCCGCGTGCTCAAAATCCGCAACCGGAATGGCGGTAACAGCCGGAGCAACGGCCGCTGCCATCGCCGCAGCGCTCTGAGTTTCCACCGGTTCTACGAGAGGGAAGTCACCCAACTCCAACTCGCGCGAGCTCATGGGGAACTGGAGATACGTCTGTTTCCGGTTCATCTCTCCCTCTTCCCAGAAGAAGAAACCCCCCACAGCGCGTCGGTCCGTCGTTGGCTTCACGAGCAAAACCACCTGGTTGGAGTTGCTGAACAGCGACGAGATGATCTGGTTATCCCCCTCGTCCAAATACAAGCCGGCTCGCCGATGGCTTCGGAAAAAGCCGACTACCGAATTTCGCTTCCGCAGGTTCTCGATCCGCGCGCCAAGCTTCGCTTGGTCTCGCGTGGAAAGCGTATAAGCCGCGCCGCGGCGATGCTCAGAGTCCACTGTCTCGAAGTCGGTGATGACTGTGTACGCGCCATCGAAGTATCCGAGCAGCAGCCCTCCCACCTCAATGGTCAGAGCTTCCGCAGCCTGACGAAGCTTGTCGACAGCCTGAAGATCGATTAAGACGTTAACCGGACTTCCCGCGACACTCCATTGGTAGAGGGCGCTCGTGGGCATCAACTCCTCGTCAGCAATCCGTATGCCGGATTAGTAATTACAAATGTTTTACAAAGTGGGCACGAGCAGATTCGAACTGCTGACCTGCCGCTTAGGAGGCGGCCGCTCTATCCATCTGAGCTACGTGCCCTCAACTTCCTCATTGTAAGAGGTGTCCACCCACCGGGAAAGCCCCTTGCTGCCAATATCGTGCCGGAAATGCATCCCCGCGAAGGCGATGTGGTAAACCGCGTCGTACGCTCGTTGAATTGCCCATTCCAGATTCTCACCCCGCGCGGTTACGCCGAGCACCCGACCGCCGTTCGTCTCCAACCCTGCTTCGCCCACCTTCGTCCCGGCTTGGAACACAGTTGCCCCGGTCCGTTCGGCGGAATCAATCCCGAATATGGGTCGCCCCGATCGCACGACTCCCGGATAGCCTTCTGACGCCATCACGATACACACAGATGGTTCTGGCCGCCAACTGAGTTTGACCTCGTTCAATCGCGAATCCGCCGTCGCCAGCAGCACCTGCCCTAAATCCCCCTCAACACGATGCATGATCGGCTGCGTCTCCGGATCTCCAAGCCGAACGTTATATTCCAGAAGTTTGGGCCCGCTCGCCGTCATCATCACCCCAGCGTAGAGAAATCCAGTAAACTTAGTCGCCTGAACCGTGGGCCGGATAATTTGGTTCAAAATCTCCTCGCGCTCTGCAGCCTGAAGAATCCGGCTGTCGCAATACGCGCCCATACCCCCGGTGTTCGGTCCCTGATCGCCATCGAACGCACGCTTGTGATCCTGGCAAGGCTCGAATGGCACCACATTCATGCCATCGCTCAAAACGATAAAACTAACCTCTTCGCCTTCCAGAAACTCCTCGATCACCAGAGGAAAATCAAGGACGCTCAGCGCCTCTTCGGCTTGACCGGAATCGCGCGCGACAACCACCCCTTTACCAGCAGCTAGACCGTCTGTTTTCAATACGATAGGGAAGTCGGACGTGCTCAGAAGACCTCTCGCTTCTTCGATCGAAACAGCCGTCCGGAATCGTGCGGTCGGAATCGAGTGTTCCGCGAAAAAGCGCTTCGCAAAAACCTTGCTTCCCTCCAACTGGGCATTGGCTTGCGTCGGACCCACAATCTTCCTGCCGCTAGCGCGAAAAACGTCTACGATTCCAGCCACCAACGGAGCTTCCGGACCCACCACAGTGAGGTCGATATCCAGATCGTTGGCTGCAGCCAACCACGCCTGCGGGGTTTGATCAAGGTGAGGGAGGCAGGTAGCGACTTGGGCTATTCCGGGATTTCCCGGAGTAGCATATACCGACGTTACGGATTCGCTCCGGGCCAGCTTCCAAGCCAGCGCGTGTTCCCGGCCGCCCGATCCAATCACCAAGGCTTTCACTGCTTTACACCATAACAAGCCTAAAATGAAGAGGGATGCGGGAGCGATTTGATGTCGTTGTGATTGGCGCCGGCCACGCAGGTTGCGAGGCCGCGCGGGCGTGTGCCCAGCTCGGGCTCCGTACCGCCATGGTCACCATGAATAGCGACCTGATAGCGCAAATGTCCTGCAACCCTGCCATTGGCGGAATTGCGAAAGGGCATCTGGTTCGGGAAATCGACGCTCTCGGCGGCATCATGGGCGAGGTCGCCGACGCTACCGGAATTCAATTCCGCTTGCTGAACACCAGCCGCGGTCCCGCCGTGTGGAGCCCGCGCGCCCAATGCGACAAGAAGCTTTATCGGCAGGAGATGAAGAAGCGGCTCGAACAGCAGCCGAATCTTCGAATCAAACAAGCGGAGGTTGCCGCTCTTCAGATTCGCGAAAATCGTGTCACAGGAGTCGTGCTGCGGGACGGGCGCGAGGTCGACGCCGGTGCTGTTGTAATTACGACCGGCACCTTCCTCAACGGTTTGGCGCATGTGGGCGAACAACGCTACGCCTGCGGCCGTAACGGGGAAGCGCCCTCCAATGTGCTGGGCGACCAGCTTCGCAGCCTGGGCCTGCAGTGGACACGCTTAAAGACCGGCACGCCGCCCCGCTTAGACGGACGCACCATCGACTGGTCTCAATTTCAGCCCCAGAACGGAGATGCCGAGCCCACTCCATTCTCTTTTCTGACCGGCCGCATCGAACGACAGCAAATTCAGTGTCACCTGGGGCATACAACTGCGGAAACCGCGCGAATCATCCGGGAAAGCATTGATCGCTCCCCTTTGTACAGCGGGCAAATCGAAGGCGTTGGCCCCCGTTATTGCCCTTCAATCGAAGATAAGTTCGTTAAATTCCCGGACAAAACCAGCCACCAGATCTTCCTGGAGCCGGAAGGACTCGATACAAACGAGATCTACGTGAACGGCATGTCGACCAGCATGCCTTTGGACGTCCAGACGGCCGTGGTAGCTTCCATCCCGGGGCTGGAACAGGCGGAGATGATCCGGCCTGGCTACGCAATTGAATACGATGCCATCGACCCCCGCGAATTGGATCATCGATTGGCGGTCAAGAAGATCTCGGGTCTCTTCCTGGCTGGTCAAATCAACGGAACCTCGGGTTATGAGGAGGCCGCCGGGCAGGGACTTATGGCCGGCCTGAACGCCGCGCTCGAACTGCAGCGCCGCCAACCGCTCGTGATTCCGCGAACCGAGGCTTATCTCGGGATCATGATCGATGATCTTGTGACGAAAGGAGCCGACGAGCCCTATCGAATGTTTACCTCGCGGGCCGAGTTCCGCCTCCACCTCCGAATCGACAACGCGGATCAGCGATTGACGCCGTTAGGCCGCAACGCCGGTCTGGTCTCCGATGAGCGTTGGGAGCTCTTCCAGCGGGGCCTGGTCCAGAAAACAGCGCTGTTAGCGGCTCTGGAGAACAGCCGGCACGGCAATTGGATCAAACGGCCCGAAGCGCGGCTTGCAGAGCTCTGCGACTGGACCGCCGAGGTTCTAGGGCCAGACATCGCTCCCGGCGTTCTCACCTCAGTCGAAACAGAGACGAAATACGCAGGCTACATCACCCAGCAACGGCGGCACATCGAGAAAATGCGCCAGTCGGAGGGACGAATCATCCCCCGTGAATTCTCGTTCAACGCAATCCCGGGTCTTTCACGCGAAGTGCAGGACAAGCTAGAGCGCGTTCGGCCCGACACCTTGGGACAAGCAGGCCGGATACCCGGTGTGACCCCGGCTGCCATCGCTATCTTAGACGTGTATCTGACCCTTAACGCGCGGAACTGATGTTTCACGTGAAACGTTAGATCTAGTAATAGCGACTCGTTGGCCCTAAGTGCTTCCACTGCCGCTGCGGGCCGTGAACTCTCCCCTGGGCTAGTCAAGCGACTGATCGTCGATGGGTCAGCCTGTCTAAGCGGAAGCTGCGTTAGCGCAATTCCAGAGGAGCGGCATCGAAAGGAATAAACGAATATCCCTCACTTACTCGGCCCCATCCTCCAATGGGCACGCCTCGATGTGCAGTTTGGACGCAACCACCGGCCCTCGCCATCCTGGATGCGCATCTAACACTCGCTTGACGCAACGATTGTTTCACGTGAAACAATCCGGTCACCACTCATTAGTACTCAGCCGTAAGTGCCTCATTTGTCGCCTGAATGGTGTGGGCGAAGCCACTCTCCCATACGCTAGACAAGGCACGCGGATAAAGCAATAAGTCAACGGTTGTCAGAAACCGCGCACGGAGAGCAGAACTTCCCAGCTGCGAAGAACATGCGCATCCACGCACTGAAGATATTCGCGGGCCTTTCGCACGCGGAATGACCAGTCATGTCGGGATGCAGCCTTGGTCCAAGCCCTGTCCACGAAGGCCATTACCTCGAACTCGCCAACGTTTCACGTGAAACGTTCCCACATGCTAGCCTTGCGGATTGGGCCGAGTCATCTCGATTGCTAATCAAAAAGGCGGAGTTGGCAAAACCACGACCGCTATTAACCTTGCTGCCTCCCTGGCCGTAAACGACATACCCGTTCTCCTCATCGATGCCGATCCCCAAGGGAACTCCACCACAGGCCTAGGCATCAAAAAAGATCCAGAAAAGGCTACCCTCTTCGACGTTCTCCTCGGTGACACCGAAATCCCGGAGGCAATCTCCAAAACGGAAATCGAAGGCCTCGATCTCGTCCCATCCGATAAGAACCTCGTCGGAGCCAACATCGAGCTCGTCCCGCTCGCCGAACGCGAAACCAAGCTCCGCAAAAAGCTCGCGACAATCAAACAAAACTACCGCTTCGTCCTAATCGACTGTCCGCCAGCCCTCGATCTCCTCACCCTCAACGCCTTCCTGGCTTCCGACTCCGTCCTCGTCCCTATCCAGTGCGAATTCTTTGCCCTTGAAGGCGTTTCCGAGCTTCTCGACACCATCGATCGTGTGCGCGAGTCATTCCATCACAAACTTGCGCTCGAAGGAATACTCCTCACCATGTATGACGAGCGAACCAATCTCACGCGCCAAGTAGTCGCCGACCTTCGGGAATTCTTCGGTACCGACGTATGCAAAACGATCATCCCCCGCAGCATCCGGCTCGCGGAAGCCCCCAGCTTCGGCAAACCCATACTGCTCTACGACCCCAAATCGAAAGGCGCGGAAAGCTACATCCAACTTGCAAAGGAGATTCTCCAGCATGAGCAAAAGAGCGCTCGGTAGAGGACTGAACACCCTTCTTCCCGTCCGGTCTCTCCCCGGGCCCGAGAAGCCAACCGTTCCGGCTCCCCTCAACGAACTTCCCATCGATCAGATCGTCCCCAATCCTTTTCAGCCCCGCAGCCACTTCGATCAGAAAGCGCTTGAAGAACTCGCCCAATCCATACGCACCGACGGCATCATCCAACCTCTAGTCGTAAGGCCCGGTGGCAAACACTACCAGCTAATCGCAGGCGAACGACGCTGGCGCGCCGCCCAAATTGCCGGTCTCCCGACCGTCCCCGTACACGTGCAAGACATGCCGGATGACCGCATGCTCGAAGTCGCGCTCGTCGAGAACATCCAGCGCGAAGACCTCAATCCCATCGAGTCGGCCATGGCCTTTCAACGCATGAGCGAAGATCTCGGGTTTTCCCACGAGGAGATCGGACAGCGCACCGGCAAAGATCGCGCTACCGTCTCCAACTCCATTCGGCTCCTTCAGCTTCCCGAAGACGTTCGTGAGCTCATTCGCGACGGCAAACTGTCACCGGGGCATGGCCGAGCCCTGCTTAAGTTGAGTGACCCTGCCGAAATAAGTACGTTTGCGCACAGATCAGTGGCCAGTGGCTGGTCCGTGCGCCAAATGGAGCTCTTCACAACCTTGCACAATTCTGCACAACCACCGGGTGCCCCTGAACCGCCTAAACCATTGGATCCAAACGTCAAAGCCGCTGTTTCGGAGCTCGAGCGCGTATTGGGCACGAGGGTCCGCATTGTGGATCGGGGACGCGGAAAAGGCAAGGTAGAGATCGACTACTACTCGCCCGAGGACCTGGACCGCATCTACGCCGCAATCGTTCAGGAATAGATCGAAGCCAGCGTTACCGCAGCATTTCTAAGATCTCTGCCAGCTCTTTCCGGATCTCGGGAAGGCGGCTATCCCCAAACAGCAGAGCCTGTTCGCGAGGGCTCTCCGGCTTGCTCTCCTTCGCGCCTTTATGTCGTGATGCCAGAGTTTGCCGCGCGCCCTCGATAGTGAAGCGACGTGCATACAACAGCTCCTTGATCTGCAGCAGCTGCTCTACATCTTTCCGGCGGTACAACCGGTGACCTGTATCGGACTTCTTCGGCGAGAGCGAAGGAAATTCCGTCTCCCAGTACCGCAGCACATACGGCTCTACCGCAAGCAGCCGGCTAACTTCGCCAATGCGGAAAAACAGCTTGTCTGGGATCTCGGTCGTGTCGAGCGGAATCGCATCTTCGGGCATCGACACAAGACATCGTATCACCGCATCCCGCTTATGAAAGAATAGAATCACCTCCCCAGGAAGCCGCTCCCGAAGAATGTCCGACGTTCCATTCGTTCATCTGCATTGCCACACCGACTACTCCCTATTGGACGGCGCCTGCGAAATCAATCAGCTCATGAAAGTCGCCGGCGAACAGAAAATGCCGGCCATCGCGATGACCGATCACGGCAATATGTTCGGCGCCGTG
The DNA here is from genome assembly GCA_963738525.1 of Bryobacterales bacterium. GTDB lineage: Bacteria > Acidobacteriota > Terriglobia > Bryobacterales > Bryobacteraceae > Bog-113. The sequence goes on along the minus strand of CAVTXC010000006.1, from coordinate 188,054 downwards.
CAATTCTATAACGCGGCGAATGCCGCGGGTATTCACCCCGTCCTCGGCTGCGAAGTCTACGTTTCACAGCAAGGCCACAAGACCCGTTCCGACACTGATCGCTACAACCACCTGGTGCTGCTTTGCGAGAACCAGGATGGTTATCGCAACCTCATCAATCTTGTCTCCACCGCATACCTCGATGGCTTTTACTACAAGCCGCGTATCGATAAGGAGCTGCTCAACCGCCATTCGAAAGGCCTGATCGGCCTGTCGGCGTGCCTGCGCGGCGATATCAACGAAACCATCGTCGCCAACCGCTACGACGACGCCCGGCGCCTCGCCTACGAATATCAGGACCTGTTCGGCAAGGGCAACTTCTTCCTCGAAGTGCAGGATCACGGAATCGACCACGACAAGGTCGTTACCCCCGGTCTCGCCCGCATGTCGCAGGACACCGGGATCCCATTAGTCGCCACCAACGACGCGCACTACCTCCGCAAAGACGACGCCCGCGCCCATGAGATCCTCATGTGCATCCAAACGGGCAAGACCATGAGCGACCCGAATCGCATGCGATTCGATCACGCCGAGTTCTACCTGAAAACCAAAGACGAAATGCTGCAGCTCTTCGGAGAAATCCCCGAAGCGGTGGATCGCCCATGGGAGATCGCCCAACGCTGCCAGGTCAAGCTCGAAAAGGTCAAAGAGCCGTTCCCCAAGTTCGACGTCCCGCAGGAACACTCCATCGACACCTACTTCGAGTACGTGGCGCGGCAGGGCTTCGATAAGCGGCGTCCGCGTTTGGAAGCCCTGGCCGCGGCAGGGAAGCTTCGCTGCGCGATTCCCGAATATCTCGAGCGCCTCGAATTCGAGATCCGCATGATCCAGCAGATGAAGTTCTCGGGCTACTTCCTCATCGTTTGGGACTTCATCCGGTACGCGAAAGACTCGCGCATCGCCGTCGGCCCAGGCCGCGGATCGGCAGCGGGCAGCCTCGTCAGCTACGTCATGGAGATTACGGACATCGACCCGCTCCAATACGGCCTGCTCTTCGAACGCTTCCTCAACCCCGAGCGCGTGTCGATGCCCGATATCGACATCGATTTCTGCATGAACCGGCGCGGCGAAGTGATCCAATATGTCACCCGCAAATACGGCCGGGAGCAAGTCGCCCAGATCATCACGTTCAACACGCTCGGCGCTCGCGCCGCCATCAAAGACGTTGGCCGCGTGCTCGATATGAGCTTCGGCGATGTCGATCGCGTCACCAAGCTCGTGCCGGGAATGCCCTTGAACATCAAGCTCAAAGAGGCCATGTCGATGGAGCCTGGCTTTGAGGACTCCGCGCGCAAAGACCCGCGCGTCCGCGACGTGCTCGATACCAGCCTGCGCATCGAGGGGCTCGCGCGCAACTCCTCGGTGCACGCCGCGGGCGTGGTCATTTCCCCCGAGCCGCTCAAAAATCTGGTCCCTCTCTATCGCACGAACAAAGAGGAAATCGTCACCCAATACGATATGTCCGGTCTCGAGAAGCTCTCCCTTCTCAAGATGGACTTTCTCGGGCTCACCACGCTCACGCTGATTGAGGATGCGCTCCGCAACATCGAGAAGCGTCATGGTGTCACGCTCGTGCTCGAAGATCTCCCCCTCGACGATCCCGCCAGCTACGAGATCTTCTGCAAAGGATTCACCAGCGGCGTCTTCCAGTTCGAGTCGCCCGGCATGCGCGACATCCTCCGGCGCTACCAGCCTTCCCGTATCGAAGATCTCACCGCGCTGAACGCCCTCTATCGCCCCGGCCCGATTCAAGGAGGTATGCTCGACGACTTTATCGAGCGCAAACATGGCCGGAGACCCATCACTTACGACCTTCCCGGTCTCAAAGAGATCCTCGAGGAAACCTACGGCGTAATCCTGTACCAGGAACAAGTGATGCAGATCTCGAGCAAGATCGCCGGCTACTCGCTCGGTGAGGCCGATCTGCTCCGCCGCGCCATGGGCAAGAAGAAAGCCGACGAGATGGCCAAGCAGCGCGAGCGCTTCGTTGCCGGCGCGGCGGAAAAAGGTCATCCCCCCAAGAAGGTGGAGCGCCTCTTTGAGTTGATGGAGCAGTTCGCCGGATACGGGTTCAATAAGTCGCACTCCGCCGCCTATGCCTATCTCGCCTTCGTCACCGCCTACCTGAAAGCGCACTACCGCGTCGATTTCATGGCTGCCCTACTCACGTCGGAAACCGGAAACGTCGCCAAGGTCGTGAAGTACATCAACGAGTGTCGGGAGATGAAGATCCAAGTCCTCCCGCCCGACGTCAATGCCAGCGATTGCAACTTCACTCCCGATGGCGAAGCGATCCGCTTCGGACTCGGCGCCATCAAGAATGTGGGCGGCTCGGCCGTCGAAGCTCTCGTCAAAGCCCGCGCGGAAGTTGGCCAGTTCCGCTCCCTGTACCATTTCTGCGAAAAGATCGACCTCAGCGCCATCAATCGCCGCATGATCGAAAGCCTGATCCGCGGCGGCGCGATGGACGGCTTGGGCGGTTCGCGCGCCCAACTCATGCTGGCCATCGATAGCGCGATGGAAACCGGCTTGCGTAGCTGGCGCGATCGCGCCTCCGGTCAGGAAGCGCTGTTTGGCATGATGGTCGGCGCCGAAGACGCTCCCGAACCGCCGCTTCCCCAAGCCGCCGAGTGGACCCCGCGCGACAAGCTCCAGGGCGAAAAGGAGATGCTCGGCTTCTACGTCACCGGCCATCCCCTTGAACAGCACGAGGAGAAGATCTGCGAACTCTCCACCCACACCAGCACCACGCTCGAAGGGCTGACCAAAGGCGCGGAAGTGTCTGTCTGCGGCGTGCTGACCGGCATTCAGCGGAAGCGCAACCGCGAAGCGAAGCCTTGGGCAGCGGTGCAAATCGAGGATCGCGAAGGGGCAATCGAAGCCCTGCTGTTCACCACCCAATATGACCGCCTCCAGTCCATGCTGGAAGAAGACCGCGCGGTGCTGATTCGAGGGACCGCCCTTCCGGAAGAAGGCTCGCCCACCAAGATCTCCATCCAGGACATCATTCCGCTCGACGTAGCCCGCGTACCCATGCCCGCTTTGGTGTCCGTCAAAGTGCGGCTCGGACGTAATGGAATCGACCGCGCGAGCGAGCTATCGAAGCTCTTCGGAGCAAAGCCCGGAGACACCCACGTACGCCTCCGTCTGGAATCGGCCGGCGACTTCACTGTTCTCCTCGACATTCCGGCCAAAGTCCGCCCCGACCGCACCTTCCGGGCGGAACTGGAGCGCATCTGCGGCTCCGACGCGCTCGAGGCGTTGTCCAGCTAGATTGTGCATAACGCGAAAACGCGTGCACAATTCTGCACAATTCTGTTCGGGTATCCTGGATGGACATGTCCTCTGCTGACACTCCGGGAGCTGCCGCTCCTGACACCATCGCGTGGGACCGAGTTCAGAAGGCACGACACGCCAAGCGTCCTCACTCCGTCGACTACATCGAGCGCCTGATTACCGGATTCCAGGAGATCCACGGTGACCGCCTCTTCGGAGACGATGCCGCGATCGTCTGCGGAATGGGCTTCTTCGAGAACGAGCCGGTCATGGTAGTGGCCGAAGAGAAGGGCCGCGACACCAAAGACAAGCTCCGCCGTAATTTCGGCATGCCGAAACCGGAAGGCTACCGCAAAGCCATGCGCGTTATGGAGATGGCCGACAAGTTCCACCGTCCTATCCTCGCCTTCCTCGACACGCCCGGCGCTTACCCGGGAATCGACGCCGAGGAGCGCGGACAGGCGGAAGCCATTGCCTGGAATCTTCGCGAGATGGCGCGCCTCGCCGTCCCCGTCATCACTGTTTGTATCGGTGAGGGCGGCAGCGGTGGCGCCTTGGCATTAGGCGTCGCCAACCGGGTATACATGTTCGAGAACGCTGTCTACAGCGTGATCTCCCCCGAGAGCTGCGCAGCCATCATCTGGCGGGATTCCGCTAAGGCGTCCCTTGCCGCCGCCGCTCTCCGCCTGACCGCCGAAGATCTCCTTCATTTCGGCCTGATCGACGGGATCATCCCCGAACCTCCCGGCGGAGCCCATGAGGATGTGGACGCCTCTGCGGCGCTGCTGCGCGACGCCCTCTCCAAGGCACTGTCCGAACTCAAGCCGTTGAACGGTGAAGAATTGGTCAACCAGCGCTACGACAAGTTCCGCAAGATGGGCAACTTCTTCGACTAACCCCATGAAGCTGCCGGTTCTTCTGGGCGTCGCCTTCGCCATCGCGGTCGTCGGGTTCCTCATCTTTACCAGTTTTGGCAACCGGAAAGTCCGCTGCCAGGTCTGCGTAACCTATGAAGGCCGCAACGCCTGCCGCATCGCCTCGGCCGCCACCCGTGAAGCCGCGCTTCGCTCCGCCACCGACAACGCATGCGCCCAGATCGTCTCCGGAGTGACCGCTACCATGGCCTGTACCGGCGCCCCGCCCGTTTCAGTCCGGTGGCTCCCCCATTAAGGGATTGAGCGGCCCGCTCGGGTATGAAAAGATAAAAATATCCGTGAACGAAAGAACGTTTTGGTTCGTTAAAGCCTAAGGAGCCTCTGCACATTGAAGACTAAGTGGAAAGTTCTGATCGGCGTTCTCGTCTTGGTAGTGGCGGTCGGCGGCGTCCTTTGGAGCGTGAAAATCAGCCAAAGCGGCGTCGTTGAGGTCCAGACGTCCAAAGTGGCGCGGGAAGATCTCACCAGCATCGTCACCGCTTCCGGCGAAGTGAAGCCCAAGAACTACATCGACATCGGCGCCAATGCGATCGGCCAATTGACCGAGATCACTGTCAAGGAAGGCGACCACGTCCGCAAAGGTCAGTTCCTTGCCCGCATCGAGAACACGCAGCCTTCGGCGGATGTGAACGCCCAACGTGCGTCCGTTAGCTCCGCGGAAGCCGATGCGGCAGCCAGCGAAGCCGGGTACAAGGCCGCCCAGGACAACCTGGCCACCATGCAGGCCGGCATTGACCGTGCCAAGTCCGATCTCGATAAGTCGAAGCTCGATTACGATCGCTCCAAACAGCTCTTCGACCAAAAGCTCATCGCGCGTCAGGATTTCGAAGTTAAGAAGGCGGCTTACGATTCCGCCGTTGCGACTCTCGCGGAGTCACAATCCAAACTGGTGCAATCCCGGTCGCAGCTCGCTCAGGCCGCCGCCCAGAACTCCTCATCCCAACGGCGCATCGCCCTCCAGCGCGCGACCCTGGTTCGCAGCAGCGACGTCTTGAAGAAGTACGACTCCTATTCGCCCCTGGAGGGAGTCGTCACCAATCTACCGATGAAAGTCGGCGAGACCGTTGTGCCGGGTATTCAGGGCGCGACTTCGAGCACCATCATGACCATCGCCGATATGAGCGTGATTACGGCCGAAATCCGCGTCGACGAAGCCGATATCGTCAATGTCAAGGAAGGGCAGACGGCCGACATCACCATCGACGCCATCCCCAACAAAGTCTTCAAAGGGCACGTCACCGAAATCGGCGACACCGCGATTCTGCGATCTACCGGTGTGGCTGCGTCTCAAAGCACCACCTCCACCAACGAAGCAAAGGACTTCAAAGTCGTGATCGCGATGGAAAATCCACCGGCCAGCATTCGCCCGGGGCTGTCGTGCACGGCCAAAGTCACTACCGCTACCTCGAAGAACACGATCGCCATTCCGATCCAGGCTCTGACCACCCGCACCAAGGGCGATCTTGAGCCGAAACCGAAAGGCAGTGCGACTCCTCCCAAGTTGACACCCGCGCAAGAGAAAGCCAACAAGGAAGAAGTACAGGGCGTGTTTCTCGTTTCCGGCGGCAAGGCTAACTTCCAGAAGGTGGAGACGGGCATCACGGGAGCAACCGACATTCAGGTCACCAGTGGCCTGAAAGAGGGCGACGAACTCGTCACCGGAAGCTTCCAGGTAATTCGCACCATTCGGAATGGCGCCCAGGTGAAGGTAAACAACAAGCCGCCGGCGATCAAGCCCGCCACCTAAGAGGAGCTCCACACAACAATGGCACAAGCAGTCGGTTTGGCGGAAGATCGCGGCGAACAGCTCAAAGCGCAGAACATCGTAATCCGGACCTACGATCTCTGGAAGACGTACGTGATGGGCGATCAGGTGATCAACGCCGTCTCGGGCGTTGACATTGAGATTCGACGCGGCGAATACGTCGCCATCATGGGGCCGTCGGGGTCAGGCAAATCGACGCTCATGAACCTGATCGGCTGCCTGGATACGCCCACTCGCGGCGAGTATTACATCAACGGCGGGCTGGTCAGCTCCATGACGGATGACGAACTGGCACGCATCCGCAACAAAGAGATTGGCTTTGTCTTTCAAACCTTCAATCTTCTGCCGCGCGCCACATCGCTGCACAATGTCGAACTGCCCCTGGTATACAGCGGCACTCCTGCCGCGGAGCGCATCGAGCGTGCCAAGCGTGCGCTCTCCCAGGTCGATCTCGAAAAACGCATGAACCACAAGCCGAACGAGTTGTCGGGTGGTCAGCGCCAGCGTGTCGCCATTGCCCGTGCGCTGGTGAACAACCCCTCCATCTTGCTGGCCGACGAGCCCACCGGTAACTTAGACAGCGCCACCGGCGTTGAGATCATGGCTTTGTTCGAACGGTTATACCAGCAGGGAAACACCATCATCCTGGTCACCCACGAACACGACATTGCGCTCCATGCTCACCGCGTCATCAGTGTTCGCGACGGCAAAGTAGAACGCGACGAGCCCGTCCCGCACTAGTCGTCAACCTTGCGAGCCACGATCCGCAAGCGCCGGTAGTCGGCGATCCACTTCCCATCCCGTAGCAGCTTCGGACGGAGCTCCGCTTCCACTTCCTCGAGCGGGCGTTTGTTGTCCGGCCGAAAAGTAGCGATCCACTCCCGCAGCGCGCTCTCCCCACCCTCTAGCGGTGTCGGGCGATCAAACAGCACGGCATTCAGCACCTCGAAATGGTGCCGCTCCAACAGCGACGCATACTCTCCAACAGACGGGAAATAGTTCTGGATCTCGCTATCGATCGCTCGTTCGATCTGCGCGATGTTGCCGCGTCCACCCATCTCCAGCACCAATCTCCCGCCCGAGCGCAGGGTGAGCGCCATCGATTCCGCCGCGCCTTCCTGATCGCGCACCCAGTGGAGAGCGGCATTGGAAAACAGAGCATCGAAGCTCGCCTCTCCGCGATACTGAGACACATCAGCCAGCAGGAACTTCAATCGCGGGTAGTTTTGGCGGGCCTGAGCGATCATCGCGGGACTGCTATCCAGCCCCACGACATCCGCTCCGGTTGCCGCGAGTTTCGCTGTCAAATGACCGGTTCCGCAGCCTATGTCGAGCACCCGCTCTCCAGGTTGCGCGGCCAGAACCGTCAGAAGGTCGTTGCCGTACTCCCAAACGAATGAGTGTCCGCCTTCGTAACGTTCCGGATCCCAGTCCCCTGGGCGCCCACCCGCCATTACACGTCCAGGTTCTTCACTTCTAGGGCATTGTCCTCAATGAACTTGCGGCGGCTCTCCACATCCTCACCCATCAACGTCGTGAAGATCAGATCGCTTTCCACCAAATCCTCCAGACGCACTTTGAGCAGAACGCGCTTCTCCGGGTTCATTGTCGTTTCGCCCAACTGCTCGGCGTTCATCTCGCCCAATCCCTTGTAGCGCTGGACGCTCGAATCGCGCTTACCCTCTTCTTTGACATGCGCTAGCAATGCGCGCCAGCTATTCTGCACTTCACTGCGTTCGTTCTTGATCACTTTGAACGGTGCGTGATTGTGTCGGGCGGTTTGTTTGCCTAAGAGGCGGTAGCGCTTGTACTCCGGCTGGGACGCGAGCTCGATGTTGATGAACCGCTCGGCGTTCGTGGAGTCGTTGTAGACCGCCATCCACGCCGCGTGTTCTTCATCCGGCCGTATCTGCGCCGTATGCACCTGGGCAGCCTTGAGCCCCTCGACCAACTTCTCGATATTGCTCTTCTCCGAAAAGTCCGCTTTGCTGTCTACCGCGAACTCCACGTTGCCCAGCACTTCCACCACCCGCGAATCTCTCAACCGTCGTTCGAGTTTGAACGACATCTGGTCAAATTCGTCGAGATTGAGAAGGAAGGCCCGCAGCTCACCCGTCTCGAGCTTCTCGGCAGGAAGTCCATTCGGAGCGGTCTCGATCACCAGATTCTCCGTCGCCCGCCGCATGATCTCGCGCGTGAACTCTTTCTCGTCCTTGATGTACTTCTCGTGCTTGCCCTTCTTGATCCGGTACAGCGGGGGTTGCGCAATATACACATAACCCCGGTTGATCAGCTCCTGCATGTGCCGGAAGAAGAAGGTGAGTAGCAGCGTACGAATATGCGAACCGTCGACGTCCGCATCCGTCATGATGATGATCTTGTGATACCGCAGCTTGGCCGCGTTGAAATCGTCTTTACCGATCCCGGTTCCAAGAGCCGTAATCAGCGCACGGATTTCCTCGTGGCCCAGCATCTTGTCGTAGCGCGCCTTTTCGACGTTTAAGATCTTGCCCTTCAGCGGCAAAATAGCCTGAAAACGCCGGTCGCGCCCCTGCTTGGCAGTGCCGCCGGCGGACTCACCTTCAACCAGAAACACCTCGCAGCGCTCTGGATCCCGTTCCTGGCAATCGGCGAGTTTACCCGGCAACCCGCCCGAGTCCAAAGCCCCTTTGCGCCGTGTCAAATCCCGTGCTTTGCGAGCCGCTTCCCGCGCCCGCGCCGCATCGATCGCCTTCGACACGATCTTCTTCATCACCGTGGGATTCTTCTCGAAGAACTCGCCCAGCTTATCGTTGACGAATTGCGTCATCGGACCTTGAATATCGCTATTCAACTTGCCCTTGGTCTGCCCTTCGAACTGAGGCTGCGGTACCTTGACGCTCACCACCGCGGTAAGACCCTCGCGGACGTCGTCGCCCGAAAGATTCTCCTTCACGTCCTTGAACAGCCCGGCCTGTTGTCCAAACGCATTGATCGTGCGCGTAAGAGCGCTGCGGAAGCCGGAGAGATGCGTTCCCCCGTCGACCGTGTTGATGTTGTTCGCGAAGCTGAATACGGTATCCGAGTACGCGTCGTTATACTGCAGCGCCACTTCCATCGCAATGGTGCTGCCGTTCGGAAGCTTGGCCGTCGACTCGAAATGAATCGGCTTGTCGTGCAGTACCGTCTTGCCGCGGTTCAGATGCTTGATGAACTCCGCGATTCCGCCTTCGTACAGAAACTCGTGCGTCTTCACCGGATCGACGCGCTCATCCGTTAGCGTAATCTTCAGGCCCTTGTTGAGGAACGCAAGTTCACGTAGACGCTGCGCCAGCGTGTCATAGTTGAACTTGGTGGCGTCCATGATCGTGGCGTCCGGCTTGAACGTGATCTTGGTCCCGGTCTTGTTCGCTTTACCCGTTTTTTGGAGCGGTCCCTTGGGAACGCCTTTCGAGTACTCCTGCTGATAGGTCCCTTTGTCGCGCCAGATCTCGATGTCGAAACGATCGCTCAGCGCGTTCACGCAGCTCACGCCAACCCCGTGCAACCCACCGGAGACTTTGTAGCTGTTAGAGTCGAACTTGCCACCCGCGTGGAGCTTCGTCAAAACCACTTCAGCGGCCGAAATTCCAAACTCAGGTTTGATATCGACCGGAATGCCGCGGCCGTCGTCGACCACGGTTACGGAATCATCGATGTGAATGGTCACCTCGATGTTGTGGCAGTACCCTGCCAAAGCCTCGTCCACGGAGTTGTCGACCACCTCGTACACCAGGTGATGAAGACCCATCTCTCCGGTTGAGCCGATGTACATCGCAGGGCGCAGCCGCACGGCTTCCAGCCCCTCGAGCACACGGATACTATTTGAATCGTAATTGTCAGACGGCATGTTTACTTCATTCGGCATGGAAACTTCGTTTCTGGCACGCCTTTCCTTCGACCCGGCGTGCAAAGGTCAGATGCGCATTGGCATCACGACATAGCGATATTTCTGATGAAGCCCGGCCCCATCCACGATGTGAGGCTGTAACTCCCCGGCACTGCGCTCATCCTTCAACGAGAACGAGACCTGCTCCTGCGGAATCGCGCGCATGAAATCGAGCAGGTATTGCGCGTTAAAACCAATCTCGAGCGCCGGCCCCTGGTAATCGGAAGGAACGCTCTCTTCGCTTTCCCCAGTCTCGACCGAAGACGAGAATACGCGGATCTCTCCCGGCTCAAACTTTACCCGTATGGCCCGCGAACGCTCGTCGGCGAACTGCGCCACACGCTCAATCGCCGACCGGATCTCGCTCTTCGCTGTCAGCGCGATGTGCTGATTCTCCTTCGGTAACACCCGTTCGTAATCCGGGAAATTGCCCGTCAGCTTGCGCGTGATCAGGAGGCGCTCACCAAACTCAAAAAACAAGTGATTGTCATCGCCGGCCAGCTTCACCATCTGGGCGGGATCACCCTCCGCCGCTAACTTGGCGATCTCCGTCATGGCCTTCCGAGGCACCAACGCACGGAAGTTCCGGTTATGCCCGTTCTCCGTCTCCTGATCCGCAAAAGCCAGCCGGTGCCCGTCCGTCGAAACCATGGTCACCCCGTCAGGCTTAAGCAGCAGGAGCGCCCCGTTCAATGTGAACCGCGACTCCTCCATCGAAATTGCAAAGCTCGTCCGGGAGATCAGCCCGGCAAGCAGGCCATACGGCACTTCCCCGATCTGTTCCGGCATCTCTGGAAGCTCCGGAAAACTCTCCCGGCTCATTCCGGCGATCTTAGTCTTCGAACGCCCGCAGGTAATCGAGGCCCAATGATTTTCGAGGAACTTGAACGTGATGTCCGCGTCCGGCAAGAGACGAACGTAATCCAGCAGCTTACGAGCCGGGATCGTTCCCGCCCCTTCTTTCTTGATTCGAGCCGGACAGGAACACCGGATCCCTAATTCCAGATCCGTAGCGGTAAGCGTGACCCGATCACCCTGCGCCTCGATCAACACATTCGAGAGAATCGGAATGGTCGTTTTCTTTTCGACAACGCCCTGGGACAAACTTAGCTCCCGGACGAGATCACTCTTTCCGACCGTGAATTCCATGGCTCTTCCCTATTCCTTCTGACTGTTCTTTCCTGATAGAGAAATAACCCGTATCAGTAGGCCCTGTCGAAATGTTGATTTGTCTCTAAATTATACAAAATTAAACCGGTTCTTGTCTCTAACCACGGCGGAAAACGCCGTGCATCCGAGTGAGATTCGGCATTTGTCACTCAATTTACACAGAATTCCGCACACCCTCGCGAAGCCACCTGTGCATAAAATCTCTAAGACGTTTGTAATGAATCAGTTAAACTGTGCAACATCCTGTTCAATTCAGGATCATCCGGCCTTCGGCGGGCAATCACTCCAATCGAGTGAATAACTGTCGTGTGATGCTTCCCTCCGAACGCCCTGCCAATCTCCGGCAGCGATGCCGTAGTTAGCTCCTTCACCAGGTACATCGCCACCTGGCGCGGATAGACCACCGTCCGCGTGTTGCTCTTTTCCCGCAGTTGGGCCTGCTTGACACCGAACTTCTCTGCCACCGCTTTCTGGATGGCATCGATGGTCACGCGACGCTCTTGGGCGTGTACCAGGTGCTTCAGGCATTGATGCGCCATCGGCAGCGTGATAGGCGTGCCGGTGAGCGAGGAATACGCTAACAGCTTGTTCAACGCCCCTTCCAGCTCGCGCACGCTGGACTTTGTCTTCGAGGCCACAAACGTGCGCACATCCTCCGGCAGAGTCACTCCCTCGGCCTCCGACTTCTTATCGAGGATCGCCATCTTCGTCTCGAGATCCGGCGCTTGTATATCCGCCAGCAGTCCCCACTCAAAACGGGAACGTAGCCGATCCACCAATCCCGGGATCTCTTTCGGTGGAGCATCACTCGAGATCACGATCTGCTTCTGGTGATCGTGAAGCTCATTGAAGGTGTGAAAGAACTCGTCCTGCGTGCGCTCCTTGTTACCGAGCAGCTGTATATCATCGATTAGCAACACGTCTGCCGAGCGGTACCGCTGCCGCAGCGCGGCCATCTGATCAAATCGAATCCCGGAGATCACCTCATTCATGAAACGCTCGCTCGAGGTATAGATCACGCGCATCTTGTTCGACCCGATCAGCATCCGACCGATCGCATGCATCAGATGCGTCTTGCCCATGCCCGCCCCGCCATAGATGAACAGCGGATTGTAGCTGCGCGAAGGATTCGTGGCCACCGATCGCGCGGCGGCATGCGCGAACTGATTACAGGCGCCCACCACGAAATTGTCAAACGTAAAGCGCGGGTTCAGCGCGCTCGTTTGGGCCGACGATTCCAGAGCGATATTCGCCATCGCCGGAGATTCGCGCCTCGCTTCTTCAGGTGCGTGATAAATCACCATGCGGTAACAGGCGCCTTCCAAATTGCGCACCACAGTGTGAACCAAGTCGCCGTACTCCGCCTCCAGCCACTGCCTCGTCTCCTGGTCGGGAACCCGTACATGGACCGTCTCTCCGTCGACGTGGTCCAACGCCGTTCGACTGACCCAGTTTTCGAAGCTTTCCGTGCTGAGCGATGTAGATAGCTGTTGTTTGACTTGATCCCAAGCGTTCATGCTTTCTCGCCAATACCATTTCGCGCCCCCAGGCGCGCCAACCCTCGCGAACCAGCGCGGCAGCATGAATCCACGGGCCTCTCCTCCGAAAAGCCTCCGGACTCAAATCAGATTCGAGAGAGGCAAACCGTAAGAATTCCGGTGACGCTCAGCATGGCGATTCGTAAGGGGTTTGCCATCGGGTGCGAAACAGCAGCACTCACTGTAGCACAAGAATTCGGGGTCGCAAGGAAATTCTAAGTGCTGTATTCACACCAACTTGGCTGAAACATAACTTCCCCAAAATGATACGTTTGACACGCACGCCTCCCGCGGTACAAAATAGGAATTCCAGTGCGCGCGGGAGTAACTCAGCTGGTAGAGTGCGACCTTGCCAAGGTCGATGTCGCGGGTTCGAATCCCGTCTCCCGCTCCAATTCCTAAGCTGGAATCCCCCGCCACCAAAAGAACATCTCACAAGGCATGAGCGAGACTCGCTCCGCACAGGAGACGATTGAATGGTCCATCCAGGAGTACGGTCGCGACCTCGCTATCTGTACCAGCTTCCAGAAGGCGGGCGCTGTGATCCTCGACATGGCTGTGCGCGTGGACCCATCTGTCCGCATCTTCACGCTTGATACCGGTCGCCTGCCCGATGAAACGTACGAAATGATCGAGATGATCCGCGATCACTACGGCGTTCGCGTCGAAACCGTCTCGCCCGAAACCAATGAAGTGGAGGCCATGGTCACCAAGCATGGCCCCAACCTCTTTCGCAAAGGCGTGCCGGAGCGGATGCTCTGCTGCAAAATCCGTAAAGTGCGCCCGCTCGGACGCAAGCTGAAAGGCTTTCGGGCTTACATGGTGGGGTTGCGCCGTGGCCAGAACCCAAGTCGCGCCTCTATTCCGCAGGTAGACAACAGTTCTGCGCTCGTGAAAATCAGCCCTCTAATCGACTGGTCCAAGGCCGACGTCGAAGAGTACATCGCCCGTCATCAGGTCCCCATTCACCCCCTGTACGGCCAGGGCTATCCCAGCATTGGCTGCGGACCTTGCACGCGAGCCCCTCTGCCCGATGAGGATGAACGTGCCGGTCGTTGGTGGTGGGAGTCGCGACCGATGCCGAAAAGGAATGCGGCATCCACTTCACCCCGAACGGCAAAGCCGAGCGTACCGTCGACGTACTCCTTCGTGATCTAATCGACCCCGGAGAAGACTTCGATCTCGGATTCGATCCGGGCTTATAAGAACCTCACCACTCGACCTGCACCAGAGATATGCCTTGCCGCGGCAGAGTGAACGGTAGGGCAACCTTGCCCTTCACCAACGACACACGCGCTGGCGCCGCTAACATTTGCAGCTGTCCCGCCGCCTCGAGCTCCGCAAACTGGGCCGCGCTCGGGCTCGCGGGTGAGCCCAACCTCTGCCATACGGTGAACGCGTTGCTATGGTCTCGGTCGATACGGAAGTGGCGCATCGTCGCCCGTCTCACTCCAGTGGGCAGCCCCTCAATCGTGACGTTCACCGCAGCATCCGGCCCAGCTATGTCGACGTCATGATAATTCCAAATCAGGACGGACACTTTTCTTCCCGCGCGTGCCGCCATGGCCCCTATATCCGGATTTCCACGTACTCCTCCCTGAAGGATCTCGCCCAGCTTCAAAGCCCCACTGCTCTGCGCGGGAAGCCGGTCGCCGTCCATCAGCGCAGCCATGCGGAACACATTCAAGATCGGCTTATCGATCCCGTCAGTAGCAAGCGTGCGAAAGCCTTCAAACGGCGGCTGTCCTTCAAACTCGAACGCCCACGTCAACATGCCCTCCAGGTTCGCGTGGTATTGATCCGCCAGTTCCAGCAACCGGCTCATCGCGTCAGCCGTGTAGCACGGATAAAGCGCTCCGTTGCGGTACGCGTTCTGCGGCGCCGTGCGGGCCGAACACGCTGCACAGCCTTCCGGATCCGACTCGCTCAGAATGATAGGAAGCGCCCGAAATTTCGGAAACGATGTCACGATCTCCAGTCCTCGCGCCACATCGGTCAGCTGCGCCTTCAAACCCATCACCACGTGCTGATCTGCCATGGACGGCCTTCCCTTCGCGTGAAACGCGATGAAGTCGAGCGGAGCTCCCGCTGACCCAGTCGCTCCGTTCGTCCCCCGCTCGCAATGCTGCAGAAACTGGCGAAGAAAGCTCGCGGCCTTTTCCCCCGCCGGTCCTGTGCTCGCCGGCCCGCCGACTCGCGCTTCGGGCAGCGCTCGCTTCACCGCATCCACGGCATAGTCGTATAGCTTGTCGTACTCTTCCGACGTGCCCTGCCAATACTCGATATCGGGTTCGTTCCACACCTCCCAATACCAACTGCTCACTTCCGCTCGGCCATAGCGTGCAACGGAATGCCGGACCCACTGAAACACTAACTCGCTCCACTTGCCGTAATCGTTTGGCGGGTAAGCCCAGCCTGCGGCGATCTTGGTCTTGGGCCACGAGTGTTGATACGGCTCCGGCTTCACGGAGAGCGCTTGCGGCATGAAACCGATTTCTACAAACGGCTTTGCCTTGGCCTGAATCATGGTGTCGAAGATGCGATCCACAATCGTCCAGTTGTAAACCGGCCGGCCGCTGGCGTCTTCCGTATACGCGTTGGTCGATCCCCATTTCAGCGCCGGCGTGCCGTCCCCCGTGGTCAGCAGATTATGCACCCGGATGTAGACGGGCTGCCGCAGCGCGCCCAATTCGCCAATGAGCTTCACGCCGTTCTTTGCGTATGTGTAATTCGGCTCGTCGTATCCGAAATACGCCCAAAGCGGCCGCGACGGGCCCAGACTACGATCCGCTTCTACCTGAATGGAGTAGGGACCTTGCGCAAGACCCGACAAGCAGACAACCGCGCAAAGAACGACCAGCTTTAGCTTCATACTGGAAACCAGTATGTTCCTCCTTCGGACTGCCACCCGGATAGCACTGTTATTCGCCGCTTCGACGGTCGCGGTAAACGCTCAATCTCTCGGCGAACTCTCTGCGGCGCGGGGTATTCGTTTCGGCGCGGCTGTAAACCCGAGTCACCTCGATGATCCCGATTACGCCCGTACGCTGAGCCGGCAGTTCAACCAGGTCGAACCCGAGAACGCCATGAAGTTCGGACCCGTTCAGCCCGGCACCGACACGTTTAACTTCGCGCCCGCCGACCGCCTGGTCAGCTTCGCCGACGAACATCACATGGCCGTCCGCGGCCACACCATGGTGTGGCACCGTCAGAACCCCGCGTGGGTGCTGGCCGAGAAGGATCCCGCTAAACTCGCGGCCATTCTCCATCACCACATCAGCTCCGTCATCGGCCACTTCGCGGGCCAGGTTTATGCGTGGGACGTGGTCAACGAAGCGTTCGTCGACGACGGCTCGCTTCGGCCTACCATTTGGTCGAATTCTCCTGGAATCGGACTCGCCGGAACGGCGTACATCGAACAGGCATTTCGCTGGGCTCACGAAGCCGATCCCAAAGCCCTGCTCTTCTACAACGACTACGATGCCGAAGGCATCAATGCGAAATCGGACGCGATCTACCGTCTGGCAAAAGACCTCAAAGCCAAAGGCGTCCCCATCGGCGGCATCGGGTTGCAGATGCACCTCACCCTTCATCCGCCCTCGATGGAGAGCATGGAAGCCAACATCGCCCGCCTTACGGGCCTAGGTCTCCAGGTTCAGATCACCGAGTTCGATGTGCGCGTACCTGTCGACGCTGACGGCCACGCTTCTCCAGCCGATCTCGCGGCCGAAGCCCGTATCTATGGGGATGTGGTTTCGCTCTGCTTGAAATACCCGCTATGCACCGCGATCCAGGTGTGGGGCATCACGGACAAATACTCGTGGATCCCGCAAGAGTTTCACCACCTTGGTGCCGCGCTTCCCTTCGACGCGGCCTACCAGCCCAAGCCCGCGTACACAGCGATCGAACAGGCGCTCCGCGCAGCGAAAGCCCACTAACCGGCCGGCGCCCCTGGGTCAAGCGTCCGGCTGATTCTTCAAGAACGTCGCCGTGCCTTCAAAGAACTCCCGCAAGGTGGTCTCCGCTTGCGCCGGCAAAGCAGCCTCCGCAAACGCGCGATTCATCAAAGCGATCCACCGGTCGCGCGCCACCCCGTCAATCGCGAACGGCGCATGGCGCATGCCCAGGCGAGGATGCCCGCGGCGCTCCAGATACTGCATCGGTCCGCCAAACCGGAAGATCAGAAAGTCCCGCAGTCGTTGTTCCGCCGCAGCCAAATCTCTGCCCCGATACATGGGTCCGAGCACATCATCCGTCGGAATCTGGCGGTAGAAGGCAGCGATCAGGCGGGTGAACCCGTCGTCCCCAATCATGTCGTAAACGTCTTGTTCTGCCACTCAAGCCGATAGTAACAAGCCAGCCTAAAATGAGGCATGTCCGCTCCGGGCCTGCCTCTCGAAAATCGCGATTACGCGCGCATTCTAGCCGAAACGGCCGACCTCATGGAGATTGCTGCCGAAGACAGCTTCCGCATCCGAAGCTATCGCAATGGAGCCACCGTCATCGAAGGCCACCCCGAACGCATTGAAGAGATCCTGGCCAACCCGCAGCGCAAGATCACCGACATCCCGGGAATCGGAAAAGGCTTGGCCGCCGTTCTCGTTGAGATTCGCCGCTCCGGCTCCTTCAAAATTCGGGAAGAGCTGCTCGCCAAATATCCGCCCACCGCGCTCGAGTTCCTCAAAATCCAAGGCCTCGGACCCAAAACCATCGCTCTCCTGTTCGAGCATTTCCGCGTCACCACCATGGACGAGCTCGAGCGCCTATGCCGCGAAGAAAAGATCCGTGAACTCCCTCGCCTGGGCGCCAAGACCGAAGAGAAAATTCTGCAATCCATCGAGCAGTACCGGCTGCGCACCGGCCGATTCCTGCTGAGCTTCGGCGAACGCATCGCCTCCGAGTTCATGGAGTTCCTCAGTCCGCTCGAAGGCATCACATCCATCCTCCCGGCCGGCAGTCTGCGCCGTGGCAAGGAAACCATCGGCGATCTCGATCTGCTTGTCACCGGGCCAGGAGCCGGGGCCGCTCTCGATCACGCCGCCACGTTTCCACGCATCCATGAAGTGCTCGGGCGCGGTGTGAACAAGCTCAGCGTCAACATCGGCCGCGAAGGCCTGCAGGTCGATATACGCGCGCTTGCCGACGAGAGCCGCGGCGCCGCCATGCAGTACTTCACGGGCAGCAAAGATCATAACGTCGCCGTTCGCATCCGCGCCGTTCGCATGGGTCTCAAGCTCAGCGAATATGGCCTGTTTCGCAATGAGGACGATTCGCGCGTAGCGGGCGACACCGAAGAGGGCGTTTACCAGGCGCTCGGCCTCCAATGGATGCCGCCCGAGATGCGCGAAAACTGCGGCGAACTCGAACTGGCGGAAGCCGGTGGAACTACCCCGGCTGATCGAAATCGAGCGACATCCGCGGCGATCTCCACATGCACACCACCGCTACGGACGGCCGCGCCACGCTCGAAGAAATGGCCGAAGCCGCTCGCGCCCGCGGATACGAGTACATCGCCATCACCGATCATTCCAAAGCCATCGCCATGTCCTTCGGGCTTGACGAAGCGCGCGTCGAGGCCTTCGCCGCCCAAGTACGCGACATCAACGCAATCGGGCCACCTGGGCATCCGCGTCTTCTCCGGAATCGAGTGCGACATCCTGCGCGACGGAACGCTCGACCTCGCCTGGGACGCTCTCGCCCAACTCGACTTCGTGATCGGCAGCGTCCATAGCTCGATGAACATGGATTCCGAGGAGATGACCGATCGCCTTCTGCGCGCGCTCGAATGTCCCCATCTCCGCCTGCTCGGTCACCCCACCGGCCGCCTCTTGCTGCATCGCGATCCGTTCCCATTCGACTTCGATCGCGTCGTCACCGAAGCCGTCCAGCGCGGCGTGGCGCTCGAAATCAACGCGAGCCCGGAGCGGCTGGATCTGAACGGCAACCTCGTTCGCACCGCCAAAGCCAAGGGCGCGAAATTCTGCATCAACACCGACGCGCACCACCCCAAGCACTTCGGAAATCTACGCTACGGAGTGCTCACCGCGCGGCGAGGCTGGCTTGAGCGCGGTGACGTTCTGAACACACTGCCCCTCGCCGAGTTCCAGAACGCCATTCGCCGGGTGTAAAAATCGCTGTAGATGAAACTGACCGCTTCCAAAGAAGTCTATCGATGCAAGCTGTTTTGGGTGACGGAAGACGAAGCAGACGACGGAGACTTCCAAATCAGCCGCTCCGTGGTGCGGCATCGCGGCTCCGCGGTGATGATGGCGGTCGATCCCAAGAAGCGCATTCTGCTCGTCCAGCAGTACCGCCTCCCCGCGCTAAAGAAATTGTGGGAATTGCCCGCCGGGAAAGTCGATGAAGGCGAGACCGTGCTCCAGGCCGCCAAGCGCGAGCTCATTGAAGAGACCGGCTATCGCGCCAAATCCTGGAAGAAACTGACCAGCTATTTCCCCTCGCCCGGCTACGTCGAAGAAAAGATGACCATCTTCCTCGCCACCGACCTCACCGAAGGCGAAGCCACGCCCATGGATGACGAGCGCATCGAGAAGCGCTGGTTCACGCGCAAAGAGATCGAAGATCTCATTCGCGCCGGCAAGACTCGAAGACGGCAAGACGCTCATCGGATATCTGCTCTGGGCCAAGATGAAATAGGGCGTCGCCATGGAGATCGCTGGCTGGGAAGAGCGTTACCGCGCAGGGACGCATCCGCGGGAGGATGCGGATGCCGCGCCAACTCCCCTGCTCATGACGACCGCGCAATCCGTAGCCCCGGGCCGTGCTCTTGACCTGGCCTGTGGCGCGGGTCGCAATGCCCTTTGGCTCGCCGCCCAGGGGTGGGCCGTCACTGCGGTCGATGGCGCCGCCGCAGCCATTGATGCCGTCCGGCAACGTGCCGCGAACGATCACCTCACGATCGATGCGCATATCGCCGATCTCACCCGTCACGAATACCGAATCGACGACGACAAGTGGGATCTCATCTCCATCTGCTATTACCTCCAGCGCGATCTGTTCGAGCCCGCCAAGCGCGGTGTCGCCCCCGGCGGGCTCCTGCTCGCCATCGTTCATACCACCCAAGGCAATGAGCAGCCCACTCCAAACCGCCTGAACCCCGGCGAACTCGCGCAATTCTTCGCGGATTGGCAGATCCTGCACCACTACGAAGGCCAGCCGCGCGATCCCGCGCACCGCCGTGCCGTAGCGGAAATCGTCGCGCGCAAACCGCGCTGAGCAACGGTCATGGCAAAATTCTGGCCGCTCCGGTCCCGTTGGTTTGCCTGGTGGTACGCTGCGATCGCCGTCGGCTTTCTCCTCCTCGCCATCACGCAAGCCCTGCTGGGCGATGGATTCTGGGGCGTCGCCATTCGCGTGCTCATCTCCGCCGGTTTCGCCGCGCTCGCCGCCTTCGAATTCAAGACGCGAGATCGCCGTTGAGTGCCGACATCCGCATCGGAACCTCCGGCTGGCATTACAAGCATTGGCTCGGCACGTTCTACCCGGAACGGTTTCCCGCTTCACAAGATGCTCGGCTTTTATCAGGAGCGGTTTGATTCCGTCGAGATCAACAACAGCTTCTATCGGCTTCCTTCTGAGAAAGCGCTTCACCAATGGCGCGACTCCACCCCCGACTACTTCCAATTCGCGGTAAAAGGAAGCCGCTTTCTCACCCACATGAAGAAGCTCAAAGACCCCGAGCCGGGTCTCGAGAAGTTCTTCTCGCGTGCGGACCTGCTCGGCCCCAAGCTCGGGCCTATCCTCTGGCAACTGCCTCCACAATGGGACCTGAACCTCGAGCGGCTGTCTCACTTCCTCGGCGCTCTCCCCAATTGGCACCGGCATGTCTTCGAGTTCCGCAACGCGTCCTGGAACAACGGCGAGGTGCTGCAACTGCTCCGCTCCCACAACGCGGCCTATTGCGCTTACCACCTCGACGGCTTCCAATCGCCCATCGAAATCACCACCGATTTGGCCTACGTCCGGCTGCACGGCCCCGGAGGGAAATACCAGGGCTCGTACGATGACGCGGCGCTTGCACAATGGGCCGAACGCATCCGCGACTGGCGTCAGCACCTGAGCGCCATCTACCTCTACTTCGATAACGACGATTCCGGATTCGCCGCGCACAACGCTCTGCGGCTTCGCCAAATGCTGTGGTAACAGGCGCCTGGCGTTAAAGCCCTGCGTACCAGTCGTAACCCTGCTCGCCCCAATAATCCCGTGGACGTTCTTGCGAGTAGAAGATCTTCCCGATCCGCTTCAGATTCTTGATTCCATACTTCGTCGGAATGGCCAGCCGCAACGGCGCTCCATGGGCCACCGATAAAGGCTCGCGATTCATCTCGTACGCGAGCAGCGTCTGCGGCTGCATCGCGCTCTCCAGATCCAGTCCGACATAATACTCGCCGTCCGGCGTCTCCAGACCGACATACGGGTAATCCTCGGGCGGCGGATAAAGCTGCGCGAGATCCGCAAACCGCGCGCCTCCCCAATGCACCTCCTGCGTCCAACCCTCGATGCAGTTGAGCTCCGTCACCTGCTCCACATGCGGCAGCTTGCGAATATCCTCCATATGAAGCTCGACTTCGTCGTCGTCCACATCCGCGCCCTGAATCACCAGCTTCCAATCCTGTAAATCGGACGGATCGTCCATGCCGATGTGGTCGTTGATCCGTACGTTCTGAACAGCCTTCGAAACCGGAAACTCCGTCGGGCGTCGCCGCGAGCGGAAGAAATCCCGCGCGAGCTCTTCGTTGGTGTCGAGAACACGGCGGAGCGGCCAGGCAATCCCTTGATCCGTTCTCCGCGTGTTAATCCACTCCCACACCCCTAGACTGCCCAGCGCCGCTACTCCGCCAATGAGCAGACTCCGCCGTGTCCGCCGTCCCATCTCGCGCTCGACCTCGCGCTCCGCCTCACGACTTGCCTTGCGTTCCGCCTCACGTTCGTCGTGCTCAGGCTTCTGCTCGTCCGGCATGCGCATCTTCCTCTTCTTTGATCTCGTAACCCGTAATCATGGAACGCAGGTTGTTCCAGCCGGCGCGCAGCACCTGTGCGACGTGAACAACAAAGAACCCCAGAAACCCCAGAGTTAACAGGAAGTGCTCGAAGCGCGCGGCCTGGTAGCCACCGAGCATCCGCGTCAACCAACCCACCTGCACCGCCTTGTAGATCGCCAACCCGGTGACCAGGCTCCCCAGCCCCATCAGCACGATCCCGGTATACGCGATTCGCTGCGCCCCGTTGTACTTGATCGCCGGCGGACATCCTTTGCGCAACCCCAAGTCATGCAGCGTCACCAGCCAGGCTTCGCGGAAGGAGTTCCTTTCCGGAACGATGTACCTCCACTCCCCCGAGACAATCGTGTACCCCACATACAACAATCCATTCACGGCAAAAATCCACATCAGCAGGAAGTGCCACGCCATCCCCTCGGAGAGACGATGCGGCAAGCCCAGCAAGTCATAAAACCAGTTTGGAAAGAAATGGAACAGGGTCACGTTCCCCCAACCCACGCGATACGGTGTGTAGGCCCAATAAATCATCAATCCGGTGTAGATCATCCCGAACAAAATAGGGAAGTTCACCCAATGGAACCATCGGATGGCCATCAGGTGCTTGCGCTCAAGCCGCTTCATCGGTGCTCCTGTTTCGTCATACTGGTATTCGTCGACATCGGATGACAAGTTACGTCTATCTTCACGGATTCGCATCCTCGCCCGCTTCGTCCAAAGCCCAATACTTCAAAGCCCGCTTTGCGGAACGAGGCATCGCGCTCGCGATTCCCGAACTCGATGGCGGGGACTTCGAGCATCTCACGTTGTCCGGCCAGTTGTCCGTAATCGGCCAGGCCGCTCCCCCCGGCGACCCGATCGTATTGCTGGGTTCGAGCATGGGCGGGTACTTGGCGGCATTGTATGCGGAACATCATGCGGAAGTCGAGCGGCTTGTACTTCTGGCGCCCGCCTTCGACTTCCAGAATCGCTGGGCCCTGCGGCTTGGAGAGGCCCAAATGGCCGCCTGGCGCAGCAACGGCGTCATTCCGGTCTTCCATTACGGACGCGGCGTTCAACTGGACCTGGCTTACGACCTTTTCGAAGACGCCTCCAATTACCCGTCCTACCCGGACGTCTCGCAGCCCACTTTGATCCTCCAAGGCGCGGACGACGATGTGGTCGTGCCCGACGTTCCCCGTCATTTCTGCCGGCTGCATCCCCAAGCCGAATTCCATCTCTTTCCATCCGGACACGAACTCACCAACGTGCTTCCCGAACTCTGGGCAGCAACCGAAGCATTCCTCTTCTCATGAACGACCTCGAAAGCATGCGCGCATTTATGCGTGAAATTCCCTTCAACGCACATCTAGGGATTGAAGTTGTTGCGGCTCACGAAGACGGGATGACGATCTCTCTCGAGATGCGCCCCGAAATGCGCAACGGTCACGGGGTGCTGCACGGAGGCGTAATCGCGACTCTCGCCGATGTAGCGCTTGGCGTCGTCCTCAAGCCGCGCGTCACGCCAAAGACGGCGACCACAATCGTTCCCCGTCATTTCTGCCGGCTGCATCCCCAAGCCGAATTCCATCTCTTTCCATCCGGACACGAACTCACCAACGTGCTTCCCGAACTCTGGGCAGCAACCGAAGCATTCCTCTTCTCATGAACGACCTCGAAAGCATGCGCGCATTTATGCGTGAAATTCCCTTCAACGCACATCTAGGGATTGAAGTTGTTGCGGCTCACGAAGACGGGATGACGATCTCTCTCGAGATGCGCCCCGAAATGCGCAACGGTCACGGGGTACTGCACGGAGGCGTAATCGCGACTCTCGCCGATGTAGCGGTCGGCGTCGCCCTCAAGCCCCGCATTATGCCGAAGACCGCGACCACAATCGACCTGAAAGTGAACTACCTGAAGCCCGTCACCGAAGGAAAACTGTGGGCGCGCTGCTATTTGGTCCGTGTTGGAAAGACGCTGATCACCGGCCGCGTCGACCTGACGGACGATCAACAGAAACTCGTGGCCGTGGCGCTCGCCACGTACATGATCATCGCTTGAGTAGTTAAGCCCGCAGCACTCCCCGAAAAGACTTCGGCGTCGCATCGTATCCGGGAAACACGGCCTGGATGTTCCGGTTCCCGAGATGATTCCCGACCACCTCGCCCAACACCGCGCGGTAATCCGTCGTCAACCGCAAATCGCGCCCCTCGTTGAGCTGTTCCGGCGCCAGCCCCGGCCACTCGCCCAGCACTTTGCCGCCTCTCACATCCCCACCCATCACAAACATGCAGTTCGCATGACCGTGGTCGGTGCCCCGGTTTCCGTTCTCGTGAGCGGTGCGCCCGAACTCCGACATCGTCACCACCACCACATCGCCCATGCGATCGCCCAAGTCCTGATAGAACGCCGCCAGGGTTTGCCCGAACTCATTCAGCAGGTTAGCCAGTGGCCCCGACGACGCCCGCGGTCCCACTTCGTTCACGTGATGGTCCCACCCGCCAATGTCCGCGAACGCAACTTCCACTCCGACGTTGGCTTTGATCAACTGCGCAATCTGCCGCATATTATCCGAAAACTTCCCCTTCGGATAGTTCGCGCCCGCGGCCGGTTGATAGGGCTGTCTTCTGCAGCCCCTGCAGGATCGACATCGCCTCGAACGTCTCTCGCCCGGTGCCGTTCAAGATCTGATCGTGTGTCCCGGAATAGATGCGATTGCAGAATGGCCGACGCGCTCGCATCCCCCACCTTGAAGTTATTCACCGAGTCCACCGCCACGGCTTCGTTCATTCCCCGCAAAGATGCGCGGCAGCGTGGGCCCGAGCGCCACCGCCCGCAGCGGCGCCGTCTTCCCCGGCTCGCGCACTAACGCCCGGTTCAACCACCCGTCGCTCGTCGCCTTCACGCCCGGCGTTCCGGACTCCATGTAATCCTGCGCATCGAAATGCGAGCGCGTCGGGTCCGGCGATCCCACGGCTTGAACAATTGCCAGATGATTCCCGTCCCACAAAGGCTGCAGCGGGGCCAGCATCGGATGAAGCCCGAAGTAGCCGTCCAGATCCACCACCGCATCTTCTTTTGCGATATTCGCAGCGGGCCGGGGAATCGCGATGGTGGGCCGCATCGCATAGTAATTCTTATCCCCATGCGGCACCACGATATTCAAGCCGTCCGCCGCGCCGCGTTGAAAGATGGCGACCAGTGTCTTCTTGTTCGCCGGTTGCATCGCCCTTGGCGTAGACCGCGCGCTGCAGCCACAGAGGCGCGGCGCCCATCCCCACCATTGCAAGGGCGGAATTGCGTAGAAAAATGCGGCGGCTGCTTGCCATAACTTAGTCTCCCTGCTAACGGCGTTGAAAATCCGGGGAACCCAGAGTCAACCCCGCCATCAAGCGCCGGCATGCTGTTTGGGCGCCTTGCGCCGGCGGAGTCGGTTGACACCCTTCTCCACGAATTGCCGCGAATCCGCGCGTCAAGTCGCGAACCGATCAGAATCCCGCGCCATCGCGTCCGGCATCGCTCGTCACCGGCAGACGTCAACTTCACGCCCGCCAACTTGTTCGCGGCCAGGCTCAATGCGAAATTCATCCGCCCCAGCAGCGCCGCGGAGTTCATCCACTCCGCATTCCGGTTCGAATACCCGGTCGGTTCTACCTTGCGGTACAGCGGCTCGCCCAGATGGTTCAACTGATTCGCCAGCGCATTGGTGAAGTCGATGTTCGCATTCGTCGCCCGCAGCGCGCTCACCACCATCTCAAACGGCGATTTGATCTTGGCCCGATAAGCGCTCTCCGCCCAGAACTCCGGCGATTCCATCATGGTCCGCATCACTTCCTCGCAAGTCGCCATCCGCTCGCGAGAAACGTCTCCGCCATGCGATCCACCAGCGCCTGCGGAGGATCGTCGGAGACGAAGCGCATCGCCAAGGATCGCGAAATGAAATCGCGCGGTGGACGGATGCCGCACCAGAATGTCGATTACCTGGTACCCGTCTTCAATGCCGCCGCCCGGCCGGAATGCGCACGCCGAGCACAACCTTCTCACCCGGGTCATGCTGCTTCTCGTTGAACTCGAAGCCCGCCGCCTTGGCGCGGTTCCCGAATGGTCCAACCCGTGAAGCAGCGCGCCACTTCGGTGACGTCCTTCTGCGTGTAGCCGCCGTCCACGCCCAGCGTATGCAGCTCCATCAGTTCGCGTCCGTAGTTCTCGTTCAGCCCGCGTTTGGCGCGCTTGACCGCGACCCTTCCCGGCATCAATATCTGGCGCGGACCGACTGGAAATTGTCGAGGTAAAACAGCATGGCCGGGACTTTGCGCGGTAGCCAGCAGCAGGTCTTGAAACTTGCCCAGAACATACGGACGGATCGCGTCGCGCTCGTACGATGTCACCATGTAACGGTCCGCGCCTTTATCCAGATAGACGTTGAAGTGGTTGTACCAGAAGTCCGTCAAGCACCTCTTCCAATTGGCGATTGCTATAAACGGCGCGGAAGATCTTGGCATCCGGCAGATCCTGAATCACCACCTTCTGCGCCCCGCCAAACGACAAAATCCGCCGCCTGTCAACAGGTGAAGCGATCGCGTAGAACTTTTGCCGCTGTTTCTGCGGCATCGTAGCGATCAGATCGAACTGATCGGAGATCGGAAGCGCGTCGAACACCGCGAGCTGCTGCACCGGCCCACCGCTTTCCATCACGGATTTCTGTTCGGGAGGAAGTTTCGCCAGGCTCGACTCAAACGTCGGTTCCGCCCCGTTCGCCGCGCCCGCGGTCTTCTCCTCGTACCGCGCGGCAATCCGCTGGACGATCACCCGCGTGTCCGGATCCGTAGGCCACGGCAACTTTCCCGCAATCATCTGCTTCAAAAGAAGGTTCGACGGATACTTCCGCGCCATCTCCACCGGTGTCATCGCCAAGGTGTCGAGTGGCGCGAGCCGCGCGGCGAGTTCCGGATTCTCGGGAATGCTCTCCGGGTGCAGCTGCGCTTCAATCCACTTGTTTAACCCTATCGCCCGGATCCGTTCCACGTCCCCCGGCCGCGGGCCAAAGCCCAGACGGTTCAACGCATGCAGAATCTCTTCGTCCGGAGACATCTGCTGTACCTGCTGTCTCCTGGAAGGTGCTGGCGGAATCTTCTTCTTGCGGGCAAAAGCAGGGGCGAGGGTCAGCGCCAGGGTCATAAGAACTGCGGCGCTCCGGTTCAGCTTCATAGCGGGATTACTGCCTTATCGGACGGAAGGTCCTGAATCTTTAAACGCGGGTCGAACCCCCTGAGTTGCGTTTCGCCGCCTCGCTGCGGGCTCCCGAAGAAAACAAAAGAACTACTGTGGCCCGTGCCCGCTCTCTGCCGGCATATTCTCCGCAAACCAGTTCATCGCGCGGCGCATCACGTCCCGCTGATGCTCCGGCACATGGAACCGGTGCCCCTCATTGGGATAAACCACGAACTGCGTCTTCACTCCCAAAGTCTTCAACGCGTGCCAGAACTCGTACGACTGCGGCGCCGGACACTCCGCATCGCTATCCCCCACCACGATCAGCGTCGGAGTCTTCACGTTCTTGATGTAAGTGATCGGCGAGCTTTTCGCGTACACCTCTGGTTTGTCGTAAACCGAGGCCCCGAAATAAGGAATCATCCACTGGTCAATCAGATTTTCCCCGTAGTAGCTCTGCCAATCCGCAACGCCCGCTCCCGCTACCGCCGCTCGATATCGCGTAGTCTGCGTCACCGTCCACATCGTCATATAGCCGCCGTAACTCCAACCGGCAATTCCGACGCGTTCGTGCGTCCACCGGAAACGACCCGAGCACATAATCCACGCCCGCGTTGATATCCCGCAGATCCCCGTAGCCGAAATCCGCAACATTGCCACGCGTAAAATCCTCGCCGGCTCCATAGCTGCCACGCGGGTTGGGGAACAGCACAAAGTATCCCTTCGGGGATAGCCACGACATGTCAAACCAACCCGGCCAATGCGGCTTGTTCGCCGCCGCCGGGCCCCCATGCACCGATACCACCATCGGGTAGTGTTCCGCGGGATTGTAGTTCGCCGGGTACATCAGCCAGCCTTCCACCGCCGCTCCATCGCTCGTCCAGTGGATCTTCTCCGTGCGCCCCCACGCCGGTCTCAATCCATCGTTTCCATGGGTACGCGCGCTCCAGTCACCCAACCGCCCAGCCCAAACCTCGGGTGGCGATTGCCACGATGTCCGCACCGTCGCGACGGTCCGGCCATCGCTCGCCACGGACAACACATCCATTCCCGCGCGCAGCGATTCATCTCCCCGCCACAGCGTCTCCGCCACCCCGTTTGCCGGATTCAATAGCCCGACCGCCGTGCTTCCGTCCACCGTCTCCGTAAACAAAATCCGTCCATTCTGGAGCGGCATGACGGAGCTCGGCGAAGCGTGGCGTTTCGGCGTCAGATTCGTGGCTTCTCCGCCCTTGGCGTTCACCGCGTAAATGTCGCCGCCCGTGGAACCTTCGTCGCTCATGATGCCGCTGATAAAGCAGATCTGTTTCCCGTCGCGGGTGTAGCGCGGCGTCGCGATCTGCGCCGGTGGCTTCAACACATGACGCATCGCACCACCAGCGGTGTCCGCGGTCCACAGCTCGGCCACCCACCAGTTGTTGTCCCCGTTTCCCTTGGCCGATGTAAACGCGACGCGATGTCCGTCCGGCGCCCAGTCGTACTCGTAAACGTACGTATCGGCCGGTGTAATCTGCCGCATCGCCCCCGAATCGGCATCCACCAGCGCCAGCCGCTGCTCGAAAAATTTCTCCTCCACCACGCCTTCGTCCTTCAACGAGGGCTCCAGCGGCCCGGCCGCCCGCTTGGCATTCTCGGTAAACAAAACTCCGATCGTCTTCCCGTCCGGCGACCAGCGTGCATCCGTCAAGAACCCCGTTGCACTCGTCAACCTCCGGGCCTTTCCCCCGGAAACCTGCACAGTATAAAGTTGGAGCTCTTTCGCCTTCTCGCAATCCGAAAGGAACGCCAACCGCTCGCTCCGCGGGCTCCACGCCAAGCCGTGTTCGTCGCAATCAGCCTTTCCATCGCCAGCGGTAATCCGCTTCCCGTCGAGCATCAGCGCTGTACGCCGGGATTCCGATCCGTCCGCGTTGCGTAGCGCCTCCACCCACGCCACATGCTTGCCATCCGGCGAAATCGCCGTCTCCGGGTACATCACCGTTCGTTCGGCCAGATCCGGAGGAGCGCTCGCCACAGAAGACGGTGTCTGCCCGGCGAGAGCAGCCAGGGCCAGAAAGGTTGGAATGAGCATCAATGTTGGTAGAGGTAAAGTATATGGCTTCGCCCCGACCCATCGTCATCGATGGTCTCGATCTTGGTCGGACGCCAGCCCTCGAACGCGAAATCGTGGGACACCACGCGCGCTCCCTTCTTCAACTCCCGGTCGAGCATCGGCTGAATCAGGTTGTTCGACTCCGGCAGAAGGAAAACCGTAATCAAATCGTAAGACGAATAATGTTGTTTCTGTAAATCGCCGTGGATAATCCGCGCGCTCTTGTCCAAACCGAGGCGGCGAATCCGCTCCGTGCTCTCCCGGTATTGAATCGAATCGATCTCGATGCCCGTAGCCTTGGCGTGAAACTCTTGAGCGGCGGTAATCACGATCCGCCCGTCGCCGCTGCCCAGATCGCACAGTTTCTCACCGGCCTCGAGCTTGCCCAATTGCAGCATCTTCTCCACAATCGTTTGCGGCGTCGGGTAAACGGGCGCCAAACGCTCCCCGCCGGGTCCTCCAGGCAGAGCAAAAAGCAACGCAATCAAAAATCCGGCCAGCGTCATCCTAGCGAGGTAATCTACCACTCTTAGGGACGGTTCGGGGGCTGCGGGTGAGTACAGTTACCGAAATTCTACAGCTCGGTGGAAAAGTCTGTGGGAATCTTTCCGCTGCAAACCTCGAAAATGCTGCCCAGCAATCATTTCGTAACAGATTGCACAAGGCTTCAGCATCACATGCTCAATTCCCGGAACCCCAAGTAAAAACAATTACTTAGCGCCGTTTGCCACTCGATTTTCGCAGCGGGCATAGGTCACTTTCCCGGAATTTCATTCATAGCGCAGCGCGATCACCGGATCGACCCGCATAGCGCGCCTCGCCGGGAGTGCTGTCGCCAGGAGAGCCACGACACTCAGCGTTCCCACCACTACGCTGAGAGTCACCGGATCCCACGGCTTCACCTCGAACAGCAGGCTCCCCATATAGCGCGTCACAGCGAAAGCGATTCCGGAACCAACCACGATACCGACGCCGAGCAGCACCCCCATCTGTCGCCCGACCATCTGCAACGTGTCCATCTGCCTCGCTCCCAGCGCGACCCGGATTCCGATCTCCTGCGTCCGCTGTTCCACTGTGTAGGAAATCAGCCCGAAGATCCCCACCGCAGCGAGCGCCAAAGCGATTCCCGCGAAGATGGAGAGAAGCAGCATGTTGAAGTTCTCCCGCTCCGTATACTCCCCGAGAACCTCATCCATCGTTCGCATCTTAGAAATCGGCAACTTCGCGTCAACCGACCGCAGAGCCTCCCGCACCGCATTCCCGTAAGTCGCCGCATTTCCCGCCGCGCGCACCACCCATATGCGCGGCGTGAGCGGGTTCGCGAACTGCACAATTGCGTCGCTCACCTGCGGGAACGGCAGGTAGATCACTCCCGCCATGGGGCGGCTCAACCCGTCCTCGCGCTGGCCGCCCACCACGCCCACGATAGTCCGTGGTGGGTCTTCGAACTGCGGTCCGATCCCCTTCCCAATCACAATCTGTTTGCCTACCGGGTTATCCTTCGGCCAGAATTGCTTCGCGAGAACCTCGTTGATCACCACCACCGGTTGAGAAGTCGCCGTGTCGCTCTCTTGCAGAGTTCTCCCTCTTAAGAGAGGAATCCGGAACACCGCGAAGAAATGAGGTTCCACCGGCCTCCAGTAAGAACTACCGTCGTAGGGATTGTCCTTCGACGGCGTACGGCCCAGAATGTTGAACGGAAGGTCCAGATTGCTATTGAGCGGAAGCATCCAGGTCGCCGATGCCGCGGTAATGCCGGGTGTGGTCTCCAGCTTTTCGATCACCCTGCGCTCCAGCGAAGCGATTGCGGCGGTGTTCTGGTAGCGCTGGTCCACCATCGAGGTCTGAAACGTCAGCACGTTGTGAACGTCCAGTCCCGTCGACACCGTTCGGAGCCCGCTAAACGTACGGATCAACAAGCCCGCGCCCATCAGCAGCACGATGGCGAGTGCGACCTCCGCCACCACCAGCACGCTGCGCACGCGGTTCTGCCGGAGTCCGGTTCCGGAACGGCTGCTCGCTTCCTTCAGCGTTCCGTTCAGATCCGGATTGGAAAATCGCAGCGCCGGGAAGAGTCCAAACACCACCCCTGTCAAAAGCGCCACCCCGAGCGCATACAGAAACACCCTCCAATCCAGGAACGCTAAAGGTGACGCCTCGATCAGTTGCTTCACGCGCGGAATCTGCCCGGGGCTTACCTGAAGCAGTGCGCGCACGCCCCACACCCCCAGCAGCAATCCAAAAAGCGACCCGATCAGGGACAGGAAAACACTCTCCGTGAGCATCTGTCGCACCAGGCGCATACGGCTGGCGCCGATCGCCGACCGGATTGCCAGCTCGCGCTGCCTCGTCGCCGCTCGCGCCAACAAAAGGTTCGCCATGTTCGCGCACGCGATCAGCAGCACAAAGCACACGGCCGCCACCAGCACCAGCAGCGCCGGCCGCACATCCCCGACGATCTGCTCCTGCAGAAGCTTCGAGCGGATTCCCTCGTCAGCCTCCATGATTGCCTTACTGTGCGTTCCCCGGAACGCCTGCGCGACCGCCTTCAGCTGCTCGTTGGCGGCCGTTACGGTCATTCCCGGTTTTAAACGCGCGGCAACCCGCAGATAATGCGCTTGGTTGTTGCTCGCCGGGTCGGCTTGCAGCGGCAGCCACACATCCGCTTCGGTCGGTCCGGCAAAGCTGCTGGGCATCACCCCGATTACCGTGTACGGCTGCCCGCTCAGGTCGATCGAACTGCCCAGAATCTTCGGCTCCGATCCGAACCGGTGACTCCACAAGTGGTAACTCAGGACCGCGACTCTCGGACCATGCGGCTGATCCTCTGCGGCGCTAAACGTACGCCCCAATGCCGGTGACGCGCCGAAAACCCGGAAGAATTCGAGCGAAGCATGCGCGCCCTGCACCTGCTCCGGCGTCGATCCCGACGAAAGGTTCAGACCGGGACCGCCGCCATCATACGCGGCCATGGACTCGAACGCGCTGGCGTTCTCCTTCCAAAAAATGAACTTGGGAATGGAGACAGCGGTCGCGTCATTTTCCTTGAAGCTTCGATTAATCGCGACTAGTCGATCCGGCTGGGCATACGGCAAAGGCCGGAGGATCACCGCATTCACCACGGAAAAAATGGCCGTGTTCGCCCCGATCCCCAGCGCCAGCGCGGCCACCGCCGTCAATGTAAATCCTGGGTTGCCCCGCATCCCGCGCAAAGCCTGCCGTAGATCGGCCCGGAGAGTTTCCATGGAAACTCATACGCACACGCCTGAAAAAAGTTTGGTTCGAGTTCGGGTCGGAATATAGCTACAAGCGAGATCTGATGCAGCCGGGGCAAGGGCGCTGATCGAATCGCACTGCGCTCCCAATCCGGGAGTTAAGCGGCAGTCCGCGGATCCTATTGATTTCGCAGCATGACCGCAGGATCGATGCGTGCGCCGCCACCGGTGACCTCAACCCTCACGAAAGCCGCATTTCCAAACTGCTATAACGGCAGTTTGGCTCCCCACGCTCCCGATTCCCCCAGTGTCGTCACGCTCGACATCGGCACCTCCTCCGTCCGCGCGCTCCTCTTCAGCGCGGACGGTCACGAAACCGACAACCTCGGTAGCCAGATCACCTATCACGTCACCACCACCTCCGATGGGGGCTTCGAGATCGATGCCGACGCCCTGGTCGACTTCACCTCCCAAGCGCTCGACCAACTCTGCGCCCAATTGCGCAACGCCAAACTGAAGCCGGCCGCGGTCGCCATCGACACCTTCTGGCACAGCGTCACCGGAATCGATGCCGCGGGAAAGCCGGTCACACCGATCCTGCACCTGTTCGATACCCGCAGTGCGGCAGCCGCCCGCGAACTGGCTGCCAAAATCGACAACAACGCGCAGCACGCGCGCACCGGCTGCGTCCTCCACCCCAGCTACTACCCCGCTAAGTTGCAGTGGCTGTCCGAAGCTCGTCCAGCCGATTTCGCCCGCGTCACGCTCTGGGCCTCCTTCGGCGAGTACCTCTTTCTGCGCCTCTTCGGCGAAGCGGTGACCTCCACCTCCATGGTCTCCGGAACGGGTCTCTGGAACCAGAACGCCAACGATTACGACGCGGAAATACTAGCCGCCCTCCCGGTCCGTCCCGAACAGTTCGCCCGCAAACAGGACATGGACCAGCCGCGCACCGCGCTGCGCCCCGAGTTCCGCAGCCGCTGGCCCGAGCTCGACGGCATTCCCTGGTATCCCGCCCTGGGCGACGGCGCATGCAACAACATCGGCAGCGGCTGCATCACTCCGGAACGCTTTGCTCTCATGGTTGGTACCAGCGGAGCCATGCGCGCCGTCATGCCCGCGGATCACGTCACCATCCCGCCCGGCATCTGGTGTTACCGCGTCGACCCGCGCCGCTTCGTCCTCGGCGGTGCCCTGTCCAACGGCGGTTCCGTCTATGCGTGGCTGCGGAACACTCTCCAGCTTCCCTCCGATGCCGATCTCGAGAAGCAGCTCAATGACATGGCTCCCGGCGCGCACGGCCTCACCGTGCTCCCGCTTTTCGCCGGCGAACGTTCTCCCGGCTGGCGTCCCGATGCGCGCGCGGCGTTCACCGGCATCAGCGCCCACACCAGCCCGGCCGAACTCGTCCGCGCCGCTCTCGAATCCGTCGCCCTCACCTTCCGCAACATCTACGACCTGATGCTGGCGAGCCTCGGCCAGCCCAAAGAGATCTACGCTTCAGGCGGCGCTCTGCTTCACTCGCCCGTCTGGACCCGCATGATGGCCGATGCCGTCGGCAGACCCGTTACTTCCTGCGTCGAAAAAGAAGCTACCAGCCGCGGCGCCGCGCTCCTTGCTCTCGAACGCCTCGGCGTCATTCACGATGTGGGCGATCTCCCACCCGGTCTCGGCAGTTCCTTCGCCTGCGATCCCGAGCGTCACGCGGCCTATGAAAAAATGCTGACTCGCCAACAGCGCCTGTATCAAAAACTTTTGGAGGAACAGTGGTAAAAGACGGAGACATAAACGCCCGCGCCGCCCGCATCAAATTGCTTCTGATGGACGTCGACGGCGTGATGACCGACGGCCGCCTCTTCAACGTGCCCGACGGCCACGGGAACCTGGCCGAAACCAAGGGCTTCGATTCCCAGGACGGAATCTCGCTCCAGTGGCTCTCCTGGCACGGCATCCGCACCGGGCTAATCAGCGGACGCAACTCGCCCGCCACTGTGGAGCGCGCCCGTCAATGCAAGATGACCTACGTCTACCAGGGCCACATCGAGAAGATCCCCATCCTGGAGGAGATCCTCGCCGATGCGCAAATCCACTCGGATGAAGTGGCCTACATCGGCGACGACATGACCGACATCGTCGTGATGAACCGTGTTGGTTTTGCCGTCGCCGTCTCGAACGCGCGCAAGGAAGTGAAAGCCAAGGCGCACTACATCACCGCGGCGGAAGGCGGTCGCGGCGCGGTTCGCGAAATCGCCGAACTCCTCCTAATGGCCCAAGGCCACTGGCCCGAACTGCTCAAAAAGTATGAAGCGGAGTAAAGAGGATGGTGAGCGCGATAGGAATCGAACCTATAACCTAGAGATTAAGAGTCTCTTGCTCTGCCAATTGAGCTACGCGCCCGTTTGAAGGGTTGTTTGAACGCCCACCAATTTGACGTCCAAACCCAAAATAACACAGCCCTCAAATAACCTGTGAGATCAACAACCAAGCCCATGTTTTATCGCTGCCTCGCGAGAGCAATGGGATCCGGCAAATCGATTTAGCTCAGGCTAATGCCCGTCCCCTCTGGAAATCCCGCCACCGCTGAACGAGCAATACAAGTCGCCACCTCACATCATCAGATATCGCGACACCGCCAAACCGCTGGACCTCTTAGGCGCTCGAGGTTACCTATCTCGGCGCGTCAGCGAAGCACTGCCGGAATCGTTTGTTACGTACCAGGATTTACCTGCGAACGCTATTCAGGCCGTGGTGCGCGCCACCTCAAATGACGCCTTAAAACGAAACTTTCTCCTTGCCGGAGATCCGAAATTGTGATTAACTCACTCCGGATCGATCACAAATGTCAACTCCCCTCGAAGTCCTCAGCACCTCCATCCCTCTATGGAAAGGCGCTCCTGGCAGCATCTCCATTCACGCCGACATTCCCTCCCCGAATGACAAGCTTCCCGTCTCCCCCACCGCCATCGCCGATGCGGAGTTCAACGTCAACCAGACCATCGGCCTGACCACCGCGCAAACCGTCTCCATTGGAGTCGCCGCGCAGACCTCTTTCCGCTTAGCTCCCCTCTGGTTTGAACAACAAGGCGCGGATCCCACCCTCGTCACGGACTTTGACCTTGCTCCCGCGCTCACCAAAGAAAATCTTCTCCTCGCCATGGACCTCGGTGGGAACGCCGCCGTTTCGGGCGCAGGCTCGTTCCAATACGGGGCTCTTACCGTGGGCGCCAACCTGAACGCCGGTGCAGACGCCCGCTTTGTCGCGGTTCGCTCGTATCCGAGAGATGCCACCGCGCAAACGATCCTCGACGACTTCTTCGGCAAACTGGCGCTTCCCGGCGCTATCACCGAACCGCCGCCCGCGAACTCCCTCAGTTCCCTCGAATTCGGCGGCTATCTGAAGTTCGGAGTCAATGCCGCGGCTGGCTACCAAATACAGGGCACCCCGTCGTTTCAGTTCAGCCAGATCGCTCTCTCCGAGCACTACACCCTCAGTGTCACCGGCAAACTCAGCGTCGACGCTAGTCTCGCTGGCCGCTTCTCCGTCGAGGTGCGCCCTGCCACCGATCCGCACTGGGCCCGCGTCATCGTACGCCGTCGCCGCTCACGCGACCTGTCCATCGCCGGCGATCTCAATGTGGGCGCCTCCATTGACACCCAAGACCTCCCCGCCTCGGGAAAGGAATTCCTCGAAGCGCTGCTCGGGCTCCGCGCCAAGAATTGGCTGAACCTCGCCGACCAGATCGTCTCCCAATCTGCCTCCATCCACACCGCGCAAGACCTGACCACCAGGCTCGACGGCCTCGCCGACATCTACATCTCCCGTTACGTCAATCGTGCGGTCAGCGATCTCCTGCCGAACGAAGTTGTCGATCTCATGGCCAAGTTGCAGCACGTGGTCAACAGCTACAACAACCTCGACCAGTCCGCGGTCACTCTCTTCGACCGCTACTTCGATGGCGGCTCCGCGAAACTCACCGGCTTCCTCCAGCAGCTGCAAGCGCTCACCAGTTGGGATCAGCTCAAGGGCGACATCGGCGCGCCTCTATGGAATATCGTGCAGCAACTGACCGACGGCGATCCACTCACTTGGATGCTCGGTCAAACGATGACGCTATTCCAGCAACGCGTCACCGACGCCTTGAGCCTCATCCAGGACAATGCTCACTCCGAAATCCGGAAGTACATCGCCCTGGCCAAAGGCGAACTCGGCCTCGACCACTTCGCCAGTGAACTCAACCAGGTAGACAGCCCCGATAAACTCGCCGCCAAATTATCCGACGCCTCCCAGCACATCGCCGAGCGCATTATCGGCGCGGCCGTGAAGAACCTCCAGGGCACGCCATTGAAAAACGCTTTCACCGCCCTCACCAACTTCGCTCAACAAATCCAAGACAAGTCCGGCGTCTTCTTCAAGAAGTTCGACCAGATCCTGCAAGAAGCCGCCAGTCAATCCTTCAGCCTGGACATAGCCGCCGCTTACCACCAAGCCGACGAGTCCACGGCTCTAATCGATCTCGACATTCGTCTGCAAAATGACGACAGGACCGCCTCCGTTGTAGGACAGCGCTTCATGCAACTGGCCGGACGCGGCGACTTCTCCGGCATCCTCAAGGACTACCGTCCCGATCTCATCCGCCTCCACTCCGGCGCCCTCACTCATCAACTCGCCAGCAGCACGGGCGTCCAGATCAACATCGCCGGTTGGCACACAAACTTCCATTACCAGGAAATGTACAAGGTGGTGGTGAACTCCGACCAGCAGATCCGCTCTACGCCTTCCGGCATGCTGAACGTCTTCACCACCGTCGACATGTCCGCCGAGCACGGCTCCAAGCGCAAGACGAGTCACGCCGAGCAGGAAATGCACTCCAACTTCACTCTCCGTTTTCTTGCCGAAACGCACAACGCCGTCAACGGCGCTTCCTTTGATCGCGCCCATTCCCGCTACCTGCTCGACGTAATCACCGGGCAAGCCGCCATTTACACATCCTCTTTCTCCGATTCCGCGACCACAGACGCGAAGCTTACGGGCGCCCTGTCGTTTGCCAAGTACCTGCAGCTCGATCGCGAAGGCGCCACGAAGAACAGCCTTGCACCCTTCCTGCAGCTGAAAGCGGGAAACTACGGTCCTTTGCGCTTTGACTACTCGGTCAGATACACCGAGGGGGGACTGAGTCGCCTTTTCCAAACTCCTGTAAGTGCGGATCAGATCCGGACGATCCTGCGCGCCATCATCGTCAACAACTACAGCAATGACCCCAACCTCTCGTCAGCTGCGTGGCTCTACTGCAGCGACCAGGTCCGCGCAATGTCCGTCCTGCCCGCTTTCCTGCAATCGGAAACGCTGTTGAAGGACGCCCTCAATGCCAAGCAGATCACCATGGACGTACCGATCGACGGCATTACCTCGCCGCCCCTCTTAAGCGCCGATCAGACCACTCGCAACGCGCTGGTGTCCTTCTTCTCCATGGAAAACGACATGATCACCGCGTTCGCCCAACTGCAGAACGTTCTTCGGAATCGGGGCTCCCTCACGGATCTGGAGAAACGCCTGAACGCCTTCGGCCACGCGCTGAACACCATCGAAAAAAACGCTTCCATCGGAGGTGCTGCCGTCTCGCCCGAGTTCGCCGTCTTCGATCAGTTGATCGGGCTGGCTACCACGGCCGCGGAAGCTCGCAACTCCGCACTTGCCATCACCGCCGGCTCTGGCAAAGCGGCGCATAATCTACTGTTCCAGCGCCGCGCCGTACCTGCGGTCAAAACCGTCACGGCTACCGCGACTTCACACTAAAGGTAGGCTAAGTCCGCGTCCGCTAATTACGCTTACTGAAACAACGACAAATCCACCGCTTCCCCCATCGCTCGATAACCTTCATCTTTGGGATGCAAATGGTCGCCGCTGTCGTACGCCGCGGCCATGTGATCGCGGTTCGCCGGATCTTGCACCGCCTTCTCAAAGTCGATCACGCCGTCAAACGCACGGCTGCTGCGGATCCACTCGTTCACCGCTTTTCTCTCCACTTCCTTCTGATCGGAAAAGTATCCGGGATACGGAACCCCGGCAAACGGCGTCAGCGTCCCGCCATAAATCTTGATCCCCTTCTCGTGAGCCCGCTCGATCATCTGCTTCAACCCCGCGATGATGTCCTTCGCCGTGACCTGTTCCTGCGGGAATACGTTCGGCCCCGCGTGTCCCAGATCGTTGATCCCCTCCAGAACAATCACGTACTTCACGCCCGGCTGCGCCAGAACATCCCGATCGAAACGAGCCAGCGCATTCATCCCGAACGCGATCGTCGAATTGGGATCGTGCAGAATCCGGTTTCCCCCGATTCCTTCATCGAGCACTCCAATCGGCGCAGCTCCACCACGCCGCGCCAGCAGGCGATCGGCCAGAAAGTTCGGCCACCGGTGATTGGTGTCATTCGTCGAAAGTGCCCCATCCGTGATAGAGTCCCCAAACGCAACTAGCGTAGAAGCAGATGGCGAAGCCGCTACATCCACTCCCGTAAGAAACACCCACGAGCCAAACGAAGCAGCGCTGGGCAAAGTGGGTGCCTGCGTAACATCGCCCGTCGCCACATAATTCGTCTGTTGCGCCGCGTAGTGAATTCCCGCGCCGGTCGTAGACTTCGGCAGAAAAAGACTGATCGCCAAATCGGACGCGGGAAGTACGTTCACCTCAACCGCATCGCTCAGCACCAACGCATCGGGTGGAATGATCACTGTAGATTGGCCGCTGAACGTGAGCGCATGATCCGAACCCGGGATAATCGCGCTCCCTTGCTGCCGGATCGCAATCCGCGCCCCGCCAATCTCCACCGGCTGCTTGCCGTATGCATTCGATAACCGCACGCGCACCAGTGAGCCTCCGACGCTCACATGCACGATCTCGCGCACGGTTTGATTCGCAAACAGAAGCGATGCCTTGTTCATCTGCGCGGCATCGGCGAACTGCGGAGACGGACTGGCGCCCCAGGTGCCCACCCAGTGAGTCTGCGCATCGCTCGGCCTCTGCGCCGAAGCGGAGGTCGCCACCAATAAACCAACCAAGAACAGAACGGGAATGGATCGCATATTACCCGGGTTAGTCTATCGAACGCGCCCCTTTGGCTAGAATCGGCAGTGCCGACAGATGCCGATCGACGGGACCCCCGATACGGAATTCATCCGCACCGCTGGAACCCAATTCACCCTTGGCCAACAGCCCTTTCACATCAGGGGAGCGAACAACTACTACCTCGGCTTCGCATCCGATGCCATGGTTCAGCCCGTCTTCGATCTCGCCAGGCAAATGCGATTCAATACGCTGCGTACCTGGGCCTTCCTCGACTGCGGCTCTGCCCCACAGGGCTACGCTCCCGCCAACGCGCAAAACGGCGTCTTTTTTCACTACTGGAATGAGACCACCGGAAAACCGGACTTCAACGACGGCCCCACCGGTCTCGAACGTCTGGACCGCACCATCGCTCTCGCGGAACAACACGGCATTCGCCTCATCCTTCCCCTAGTCAATTACTGGGATGACTTCGGCGGCGTCAACCAATACCTGCAATGGTTCGGCCTCAGCGATCGCGCCCTGTTCTATCGCGAGGCGTCGCTGAAAGATGCCTACCGAAACTATGTCGAACACCTGCTCCTGCGCGTCAACACAAGAACCGGCAGACAGTACCGCGACGAGCCGTCCATTCTGGCTTGGGAACTGGCCAATGAGCCGCGCTGCGTGACCACGTCCGGAACTCCCTTGCGCCACGGCGTCGACATGCTCCTCGAATGGATCGCCGAGATGAGCGCCTTCATCAAAAGCCTCGATCCCAACCATCTGATCGCGGCAGGCGATGAAGGTTACTTCAAGCAGCCCTTCGCCTTCAGGCGCGGTCTTTACAACGGATCCCCGGGCGTCGATTGTGAGCGCATCCTGGCTATTCCCCACATCGACTTCGGCACATGCCACCTCTATCCGGCCATGTCCCCGGATGAGCCGCCTGCGGACTTCGGCGTCCGTTGGATCCGCGAACACCTCGCAGCCGGAGCGCGCGCGGACAAGCCCATGCTGCTCGAAGAGTACGGCTTGAAAAACACCAACCCCGCAATCTCCCGCGACGCAACCTTCCAGCTTTGGCTTGACCAAGTGACCTCCGGCAACGGAGCCGGCGCTCTCCTCTGGATGATTGCCGCATCCGGCTCCGATGGCCGGCCCTATCCCGACTACGATGGCTACACCTTCTACTCACCCGGCGAGATTCCCTCGGTGATCGGGATCGGCGACGAAGGCTAATCGCTCCGCAACGCCGTCATCGGCTCAATCTGGGCAGCACGTCGCGCCGGAATTCCGGTAGCCAGCAAAGCGGCGCACGCCAGCAGGATCGTCACCCCCACGAACGTCGGTGGATCCGTCGGCCGTACACCGTATACCATCGTGGCCATCGCCTTCGACAACAGCGCGGCGCCGGCGACGCCCACAACCGTTCCCGCCAAGGTCTGTGTCATCGCCTGCACTAAAACCATTCGCCACACGTCCGAGCGGCTGGCCCCCAGCGACATCCGGATTCCAATCTCCCGCGTACGCCTCGCTACCGAGTAATTCATCACGCCGTAAATCCCGACCCCGGCCAGAATCAGCGCGAGTGCGCCAAACAATCCGAGCAGCAGCATCTCAAACCGTGGCTGCGCCGTCGCCATTGCCACCGCTTCGTCCATCGTGATCACTTGCGATACCGGCAGATTCCGGTCAAATTGCTGCACGGTTCTCTTCACCGCGGACGCTACCGCTGCCGGCTTTCCCGCCGTCCGCAGCACCAGCGTGAGGTAAGTCTCGTGCGCGCCGATCGGATCGGTGCCGTCCCCCAGAAAATCCGGATCCTGTAACGCTGCCAGATACATCTCGGGATCTGGCTTCGAAGGCCAATCTGCCTGCTTTGCGTCTCCCACCACGCCAATCACCGTTAGCCAGTCAGGCGCCGCGGTGTCCCGTCCGCCAATCGCGATTCGCTTTCCAATCGGCGATTCTCCCGGCCAGTACTGGCGCGCCGCTTGCTCGTTCAGCACCACCACCTTCGGCGTGCTGCCCGCATCCCGCTCGGTAATCGCACGCCCTGCCCGGAGCGGGATCTGCATCGTTTCGAAATACCCCGGCATCACGATCCGGTAAACCGCATCCGGCGCTTCACCCGGTTTCGACTTGGGGCGTCCGTCAATCTCAAACGACCGATCCCATTGGTCTCCGGCAAGCGGCAAATGGTTGATCGCGCCCGCGGCAGTCACCCCCGGCAGGCTGCGCACCGATTGCATCAGATCCCGATAAAACATCTTGCGCTGTCCCGGTTGGGCTTCCTTCGTCCCCGCTACCGACACCACCATCGAGAGCACCTGGTGCGGATTGAACCCCGCGTCGATCGACTGGAGAGCGTAGAAGCTGCGCACCATCAATCCCGCGCCCATCAAAAGCATGAACGCCAGCGCAAACTCAGACGCCACGAGAATGCCTCGTAATCGGCTGCGGCGCACTCCATCGCTATCCCCTCGTCCGCCCTCTTTCAACGCATCGCTCAGATTCCCGCTCGCGGCGCGCAGAGCCGGAGCCAGCCCGAACGCCAGCACCGTGAACGCCGTAATGCCGATCATGAAAATCACCGCATGCGCATCGATCGACACCGACTCCACCCGGGGAATGTACTCCGGGCTCAGCAGGACCAGGAGTCTTGTTCCCGCCAGCGCCAGCAGCAACCCCACTCCACCGCCCGCCGCCGCGAGTAGCAGATTCTCCGTGAGCAATTGAGCCACAAGCCGGCCCTTGCCCGCGCCCAGCGCAACCCGCACCGCAATCTCTTTTTGCCGGTCCGATGTTCGTGCCAGCAGCATATGAGCCACATTCCCGCACGCCATCAACAGCACAAAACCCACCGCGCCCAGCATCATGATCAGCGGCGACTCGATCCTTCCCACGACGTTCTCTTTCAGCGGCGTCACCGCCACGCCCCGGTTCGTTGCCGGATAGAGCTTTTCCAGCCGTCCCGTTACGACTGCCATATCGGCTCGAGCCTGTGCCAGGCTCACGCCCGGCTTCAAGCGCGCGAAGACCCGGAGATGATTGCCGCCCCTTTGATGCAGCGTCTCCTCCAGTGCGCCCGGCACCCACAGCTCCGTGCGTGTCGCCCAAAATGGCGCGAATCGGAACTGCTCCGGCATCACGCCCACCACCGTGTACGCCTCCCCGTTCAGAGTGATGATCTTCCCCAGCACGCCGCGATCCCCGCTGAATCGCCGCTGCCACAATCCGTAGCTCAGAATGGCTTCGTGGTCCGCTCCCCCTCTGATCTTCGCCACCCGCGAAGAGCCGGCCTAACAACGGATCGATCCCCAATAAAGGAAGCAGGTTCTGCGTTACCTTCAGCCCGTAAAGATGCTCAGCCCCATTCCCGTCCGACGGGCCGCTGCTCCCCAGGTTCGGGCTCCAAAAATCTGCCGCTCCCATCGCCTCGAACGAACGGTTCTGATCGCGCCAATCCACATAATTCGCCGTCGCCACCGGACCATTCCCGTAATGGAGAACCGTCACTAGGCGGTCCGCATCCCTATACGCGAGAGGACGGAACAACACCGCGTTCACGACGCTGAAGATCGCTGTGTTGGCTCCAATGCCCAGGGCCAACGTAACCACCGCCACGGCCGTAAAGCCGGGATACCGTAGCAGGTCGCGGCTCCCGTGCCGAATGTCTTTCAGAAAATGCTCGAAGGAGAGAAAGGATCGCGCCTCGCGGTGCAGCTCCTTGGCTTGCTCCACGCCGCCGTACGCCCGGTGCGCCGCTCTCTTCGCTTCGTCCGGGGCGAGTCCTCGCCGCTCGAAGTCCTCTTGCAGCATCGCCAAGTGCGAATCGATCTCGCGCGTCAGTTCGCGCTCTGCGCCGCGCACGCGAAACAGGTTTACCGCCTTGGAAAAGAAGCGCCGCATCTCTTATGCTCCTTCCGCCAGCAGTTTATCCATGAGCCCGGCCATTCGCCGCCACCGTAGCGTCTCCTGCGCCAAAGCCTTCTCGCCGGATTTCGTGATCGCGTAGAATTTCGCTTCCCGGTTTCCCTCCGTCTTGCCCCACGCGCCCTTAATCCAACCCTGCTGCTCCAGCCGCACCAAAGCTGGATACAAGGTCCCCTGATTCAAATGCAGCAGGTCCTCCGAAACTTGCTGGAGACGATTGGCGATCCCGTACGCATGTTGCCGCCCCATCGTCTCCAGAATGCGAAGCACAATCAGATCGAGCGTTCCCTGCAGAACGGCCATCCGGTCCGGCTCTTCACTTGGCAATCAAGTAAACCTCCTGGATGGAGTATGCGGGCTACCTCACTTGGATGTCAAGTGGTGAGGCTGGAGATGGTGACCCGGTTGAGCTTCTTTTTCCTAAGAGGAGAGGTGGAACCCGCCTGGGCCGGGACGCTCCCCTTATCCAGCCTTGAGCGCCCCACTAGTGAATTCCCGGCGTTAGTTGCCCGCAGCGATGATACTGACTCCGGAGAAAAAGGCCGTGTGATCGCCGGGGGCTCGGCCCACGAATGCGAGCATGTGCGTCTCTCCGTCCGTAACCTCGAATAACGCGTGGCGCAAGATGAAGGGCGTATAACTTCTTAGTCGCCAGATTCCAGTTGTTTTGTGGTCATGCGCGCTTCCACGGTTTGGATTCCATCGTTACTGTCGATAACTGGATAGCGGAAGCCTAAATAGAAATATAAGTGGTAATCAACTCCAGGAATAAGACCGAAAAGCACCTGCGACATTACGCAGTTCGCGCTCTGCAAAGAGGCCGCCTGGCCAAACGGTAACCGCTCGAACGAAGGCGGGTTAAAGCCGGTATTTGGCCCGGTCACCCCGGCGCTGTTGAGTGGAGGAAGGTTTCTGGTGAATTCCCATCCCATCCCGGGAGTGGCGTCGAAGGGCTGCTGTGGAAAGTAATCTTCGCACGTCCCTCCGTCTGAAGATTGCACGGCGTAACCCGGGGTGCATTGGACCGGAACGTTCCCAAAGTCCGGGTTAATCACGAAAACGGACTGCGCAAACGCAAGCGAAAGAGTAAAAAGCCCCAAAAAACATTCACTCTCAACACGGCTGAATTCTCCTCTGAATTCGGCTATCCGCCGTTCTTCGCGAAAAACCGGTTCAACGAAAAGACACGCGACGGCGGCGCGGCTAAATTATCGCTTTTGGCACGTGTTGGACATAGTCGCTAGGCTTCTCGGGCATTCCAAACTCCATCCGTCACGCCAGCCGCCATTGCGTCCGTCACTTCAGTGTGAGGAATACGGACGAATCTTTAGTACATAAAGTAGATTGAAACCGCCGCGATTTGGGAGCCGTTTGTTTAAGTCAGCTGCTATTTCATCACCGACAAATACTCCGCCCACGGCCCCACTTCCTGCTTATAGCGCTTGGCCATCACCCGGCTGATCTGCAAAATATGCGCCAGATCATGTGCCGTCCACGTAGCCAGAAGCTGCCGCGCCGTCACTCGTCCCAGCGCCGGATGCGTACCCTCCATCTCCAAATCCCCAGGCTGCAAATCGATCAACCGCAAGCGCTCCAAATTGCCCGCGCGCAGCGCCTGAAATTCATCGAGCAATGTGGGTA
The DNA here is from genome assembly GCA_963738525.1 of Bryobacterales bacterium. GTDB lineage: Bacteria > Acidobacteriota > Terriglobia > Bryobacterales > Bryobacteraceae > Bog-113. Next base: position 143,288 of record CAVTXC010000006.1, on the reverse strand, counting down.
GTGACCGCTCACCGCTCTCCCGAAACTGAGCCTCTCGATCGAACGCATCGAATGGCCGCTTCGGCCCCTCTTCGAGAATGATCTTCAGCCGCACCATCCAGTCCGTCTTCTCGCCATGAATCAAATGGCCGACCACTGTATAAGGACTCCACGTCCCGGTGCCCTCGTCGGCAGTCGTCCACGCCTCGGGCAAATCGCGCAACAACGCGTCAAGGGCTACAGGAGTCCGCTCCAACACTGCCACGCACTCATCCACAAAAGCCGCGCTCATCTTCTCTCCTAAGATCTTGGGTTACAACGCACGCGGGTGACGTGAGTGACTTACTAAGCTATCGGCTTCGTCAGTCCGCGAGCTTCCATCCAGTAATAGAATTCGTCAATCCAGTGATCGCTGCTGGTCCCCTGCTTGCGCATCCCAAAGCCATGCCCGCCGCTGCTAAAGATGTGCGCCTCGGGCTGAATGCCGGCCGCGAGCAGAGCTTCATAGAACCTCACCACCGGCTTGAGCGCCAAAGTGTCATCCTGTGCCCAAGCCATGAAGATCGGCGGCAGCGCCGCGGGTATCGCCGGCATCACCCCGAAGGGTCCCCCGTATATTGGAGCCGCAAAGTTGGGACGTGCGGCCGCATCTTCTTGCAGCAACGCTCCCGTTGTCACCATCGCGCCCGCCGAGAAACCCAGAAATCCAACTCGGTCCGCGGCAACTCCCCACTCCGTCGCATGTTGCCGGACCACCTTCAGTGCCTGAATCCCGTCAGCGATGCCGTATTGGCCGGACACATCCATGTCCATCTGGGGGATTCCCTCTTGGCGCCTTTCCACGATCCGGTACTTAAGCACGAACGCCGCGATGCCCCTCTGTTGCAGCCACTGCGCCACCTTGACGCCTTCCAGGTCCATCGCCAGCGCGACAAACGCTCCACCTGGCGCAACGATCACACCCGTCCCTGTCGCGTTTCTCTTCTCCGGCAGATAAGCCGTCAAAGTCGGCGTCACCACGTTGAACACCACCGTTCCGATTGGCGTGTTCGTTTCGCTTCTCTCCTGCTGCTTCCAGTTCTCCGAACCCGGAGCGACCCCCGGCCATATCGGAATGGTCTGCGGATACACAGAACACGCGCACAGAAGCCCCACGATCGCCACGCCAACTCCACCCTTAAGTATGTGCCACATTCGCCTTATCTCCGGATGCTTGGAATCAGCGCCCCGCGCGCTTAAAAAGCAGATCAATACTCTTAAGCCACTAGGCGAATTCTGCCCATTGTGAAACCGTGGCCACCACTTCTTTCACACTATTTCTTGTGTGAAACGCCCGTATTTTCGTGTGGTGAATAGACGCCCCGAAATCCCAAAAAGTTGCCCAATTGCCGCCCAAATTGCTGGTTTCTCCCTGCCACGCCCGCCAGCCCGGTGGAATCTTCACGTTGGAAGGGAGCATGCACCTCTTCGCGGCACGTAGTTCAACTTCAGGAATCAACAGGAAACCCATATGAAAACAGTTTGGATGTCTTGCATCGGTGCGCTTCTGCTCGCTTCCGCGTCACTGCATGCACAGGAAACAACACGCCTCGCCTTCTCGGTCGGAGCCGGCTTTACCAACCCGCTCGGCACCACCGGTGACAATCTCAACTACGGTTGGAACGTCAAGGGCGGAGCCGGAATCAACCTCAACTCGCACATCGCTCTCATGGTCAACACCGACTTCAATTCCTTCGGCGTCGACAACGGAGCACTCACCAGCCTCGGCCTCAATGGCGGCACCACGCGCATCTTCTCCGCGCGCCTCGATCCCACCTTCCACGTGGGCGCGTATCGTCATGCCGATTTCTACGTCGTAACCGGCGGCGGCTACTACCGGCAGGAACAGTCCTTCAGCAGCGTCAACACCGGCGTCGTCCCGGCGGGCACCAACGCCTTCTTCGGTGCCAACACCGTCGGCGGTCCTTCCCTCGTCGGCTCCACCTACTCCATCAACAAGCCCGGTGTTGACGGTGGCCTCGGTGTCGCGTTCGGCAGTAAGTGGCACGGCAAGTTCTTCGCCGAAGCTCGCTACAATCGCATCTTCACCGGCAGCAACAGCCACACCGATTTTCTTCCGGTGACGTTCGGCTTCCGCTGGTAAGCACCCCCGTAACTTCGTATCGCCGGCCTCCGCTTCTCGCTTACCATTGAGATCACCAAGGAGGCCGGCGAAGCCGCGCGATGTCTCGGTTGTTTCTGCTGATCCCGTTCCTATTCTGCCTGGCTCCCGCTTCTCCGGCAGCTGATCCCTTCCTCATCCTCGAACCGCACGGAACCTCTCAGCACAAAAACATCGTCCTCATCAGCGGCGATGAAGAATACCGCTCCGAGGAAACCCTCCCGGAACTCGCCAAAATCCTCTCCGCCTTCCACGGATTCCGATGTACCATCCTCTTCGCGATCGATAAGAAAGACGGTTCCATCAACCCCGCCCAACTCGACAACATACCCGGCCTGCAAGCGCTCGATTCCGCCGACCTGATGGTCATCCTCACCCGCTTCCGTAACCTCCCCGACGATCAAATGACCCACATCGTCAACTACTTGCATTCGGGCAAACCGGTCATCGGAATCAGGACCGCCACCCACGCCTTCCGATTCGATCCCACCTCCCGCTTCGCCGATTACAGCTGGAACAGTCCGGACGGCGGATTCGGCCGCAAAGTCCTCGGCGAGACCTGGATCAAGCACCACGGCGAACATGGCAAACAAAGCACCGCCGGCATTCTCAACCCCGCCCAAGTCCATCACCCCATCCTGAAGGGCATCCACGATGGCGACTTGTGGAGCAAGACCGATGTCTACGAAACGCGCACTCCATTGCCCGGCGACAGCCAGGTCCTCGTCTTCGGTCAAGTGCTCTCGGGTATGTCTCCGCAAGACCCTCCTGTGAAAGGCCCCGTCAACGATCCAATGATGCCGATTGCTTGGGTGAAAAGCTACACCGGCCCCAGCGGCAAAACCGCTCGCGTCTTCACAACCACCCTAGGCACTTCACAAGACCTGCTTACCGAAGCGAATCGCAGATTGCTCGTCAATGCCTGCTACTGGGCGCTCGGCCTCGAACAGGAGATCAAGGCCAACGCCAACGTTTCGCTCGTCGGCGACTACCATCCCACTCCCTTCGGCCTCGATCTGTTCGTGAAGGGTCGCACGCCCGCGGATCTGCGCTAACCTTCGAAGATTCGAAGTCACATGTCGGCGAAATCCCGGACGCTGTTCGCTCTCCTCCTCTGCGCGTCGCCCCTGCCACTCTGGCCGCAACAAGCCGCCCCTCCCGCCTTCACCAAAAACTGCGCCGGCTGCCACGGCCAATCCGGCGGCGGCACCGCGAAAGGCCCCGGCCTCGCCTTCAACCCCCGCGTCGCCGAGCAGTCCCGAACGCAGCTCAGCGCCTTCCTCGATCGCGGCAACATCGCGGCCGGCATGCCTTCCTTCGCCGACCTCTCTCCGGAAGATCACTCCGTCCTCGTCGCCTACCTACACCACCTCAACATCGAAACCATCATCGGACCCGCCCCCGTCCCCGACGCAACTCGAAAGACCGCCTTCCCCGCGCCCCAACCCGGCGACTGGATCACCTACAACGGCGACCTCTCCGCCAATCGCTACAGCCCCCTCAAACAAATCGACACCGCGAACGTCTCCTCGCTCAAAGTGAAGTGGGTCTTCCCCATCTCCTACTTCGGCCTCGAAACCACGCCCCTGGCCGCCGATGGAATCCTCTACGTCACCGGCCCCAATCAAGTCTTCGCCATCAATGCCCTCACCGGAGCGCTCGTGTGGCACTACGCCCGCCCCGCCAGCTCAGGCATGTTCGGCGATGCCCGGCTCGGCACCAATCGCGGCGTCGCCCTCCTCCGCGAGAAGGTCTTCTTCGTCACCGACAATGCCCACCTGCTCGCCCTCCACCGCGCCGACGGTAAACTCCTCTGGGACATTCCCCTCGCGCCTCCCCCGGCGATCCGCATTACGGCGGCACCATGGCGCCGCTCGTCGTCAACAACACCATCTTCGTCGGTGTTGCCGGAGCCGACGAGGGCATTCGCGGGTTCGTCGCCGCCTTCCACCCCGATACCGGCGCGCTCCTCTGGCGTCGCTGGACCGTCCCCCAACGCGGCGAAAACGAGATCGCCACCTGGGGCGACAAAGAACCCGTCACCGGCGGCGGCTCCACGTGGCTCACCGGCTCCTACGATCCCGCCTCCGACACGCTCTTCTGGGCCACCGGCAATCCCTGGCCCGACTCCGACGACCGCGACCGCCCCGGCGACAACCTCTACACCAACTGCGTCCTCGCGCTCGATCCCCAAACCGGCGCCCTCAAGTGGCACTACCAGTTCACCCCTCACGACCTGAAAGACCGCGACGCCACCGAACCCAACGTCCTGGTCGACACCACTTACCAAGGCAAGCCCTCGAAACTCCTGCTCCATGCCGATCGCAACGGCTTCTTCTACGTCCTCGACCGGACCGCCGGCCAACTCCTCCTCGCCAAGCCCTTCCTCCACCGCGTCGATTGGGCCTCGCGCATCGCCGCCGACGGACGTCCCGTCGTCAAAGATCCCCGCGGCTGCCCCAGCGACGCCGCCAATTGGGACTCCACCGCCTTCTCCCCCGACACCCGCCTCTACTACTTCATGGCCCTCGAAGAATGCGTCGGAGACAAACCCGGCGGCTACCCCGATCAGACCGGCCAGCGCTTCCTCCGCGCCCTCGACATCGATACCGGCAAAATCGCGTGGGAAATTCCCGCAGCCCGGCGCCGCGCGCGCCAAAACCTGGACCGGCGTCCTCGCCACCGCCGGCGGCCTCATCTTCTACGGCCAGCCCAACGGAGGCTTCGCCGCCGTAGACCAACGCCACGGCAACACACTCTGGCAGTTCCCGACCAACGTCCGCATGAAAGCCTCGCCCATGACGTTCACCGCGGGCGGCCAACAATTCGTCGCCGTCGCCGCCGGACCCAACATCATCTGCTTCGGACTCTAAAATCGAACCCGCGCGCCCCCCGGTGAAACGCTACTCCCCGCCGCTTCACCATTACTCGTGGCCCCACTACTTACACGGGAGCCCACCAGGAGTCAACACACCATGGCCGCCTCTCAAACGCAGCCTCTTCCCGGTCTCAACCCGGAACAGCTCTTAAACCTCGTCAGCTCGCTCCTCGAGTCCGATTCACCCACCCTCCCCTTGCCCCCGCCCCGCCGTTGGGACCGTCTGGTTCGCGTTGCCTTCGAACGCGTCTTCGGCCCGTCCCCGGACCCTTGGCGCATCGCCGAACGCGCCCTTGATCCACCCCCGCTGCCGTGGCTCGCCGACGGCCTCTCCCGCGTCGCGATCAATCCCCAACCGCTTCCGCCCCGCTACCGCTTCTTGTCCGCCCTGGCGCTCGAGGCCATCAACCGGGCCGAACTCCTCCAGGAAGTTGCGGACGTCGCCAACGCCGGTGAGCAGCGCGGCATCATCGTCATCGGCGGCTACATCAGTCGCTTCGCCGACGACTTCTGCGGCAACGGCTACACCCTGCACATTCCCCATCTCGACCCCGTGCCTCATCCCTGGTTCCGCCAGGAACTCAACGGTGCCGACCTGTTGGTAATCGGCGCGGAGTTCGCCAAGGCCGCCCGCCAGGCCTTCGATCCGCATGTAAGCCAAGCCCTCTCCGGAGCCGCCCGCCAGTTTGCAAACGTGGCCGCCTCCCGGCTGCAAGCCGCCTAAAGTTCTCCACGCCATACGCGATTCCCATCACCCCGCAAAGCGCAACTCCAGGGTTGCGTTTCACGCGCATGGGGCGTTACACTTCCAAATACGCAACCCGGAGGTTGCTCCATGGAAAACGTCATCGAGAAACGCATCCACCTCTCCGCACCCGTCCCACGCGTCTGGAAAGCCCTCACCGATTCCCGGGAGTTCGGCGCATGGTTCCGCGTCAAGTTCGAAGCACCCTTCATCGCCGGACACTCTCTGAGCGGCCACATCACCTTCCCCGGCTATGAGCACCTGCGCATGGACGTGGTCGTCAAAACCATCCAGCCGACCTCGTACTTCTCCTACACCTGGCACCCCTACGCGATCGACCCCCAAGCCGATTACACCCAGGAAGTCCCCACCCTCGTCGAGTTCCGTCTGCAAGAGGATTCCGGCGGTACTCTGCTCACCGTCACCGAATCGGGCTTCGACCAGCTCCCTCCCGAACGCTACGCCGACGCGTTCCGCATGAACTCCCGCGGCTGGGAACAGCAACTCGAGAACATGAGCGCTTATGTCGGCCACCCGGCGTAAGAATCTCGCGGCCAAAGCCTCGCTCTTTGCCGCGCTCGGGGACGGAACTCGTCTCGCCTTAATCGCCCGCCTCTCCACCGGCGAGCGCTACTCCATCTCCGACCTCACGGCGGGCACAACGCTCACCCGGCAAGCCGTCACCAAGCACCTGCGCGTCCTCGAGCGCGCGCGCGTCGTCCGCCCCAAGCGCGCCGGCCGCGAGAACCTCTTCCAGCTCGACCCCCAACCCCTCCAGGAACTAGCGGCCTACCTCCAAACCGTCTCGCAGCAGTGGGACGCCGCCCTGGCCCGCCTGAAAGCCTTCGTCGAAACCGATCCGCGCTCCTGACCCTGCGAGTTCCCGCGCGCGTCTCGCACCCTGCCCGTTCCTGTGGAGAACTCCCCGGCGCCGTCCCTACATCGAATCCCAATGACCTGCGGCGTCCGGAACTTTTCCGAAGCCCTTGTAGAAATCCATTCCCCCCGTTCGTCTCTAGAGTGCAGGGCGGGATAGTGCAGGCGGGGCACGAGCCCGTCGGAAAATAACCCCAGGAGAAGACAATGCCCCAATACTTGGTTGCCGGTTACCTCCCCGACGACTTCGACCCCTCCCAAATGGACGAAGCGACGGGCCGCGAGATCCACGCCCTCAACAAAGAGATGATCGCGGCCGGCGTCCGCAAATTCGCTTGCGGGCTCGGATCCGCGAAGTCGCTGCGCTCCCAGCCCGATGGCGGCGTCCTCATCACCGACGGGCCCTATCTGGAGGCCAAAGAACACATCGGCGGTTTCTGGATCCTCGAATGCGCGGACATGGACGAGGCCGTCGCATGGGCCCGCAAAGGCGTCGCCGCCACGCGCGGGCAAGTCGAGATCCGCGAGATCTTCTTCGCCCCCGCACCCGACTAACCGATCTACAAAGACCGCAAGACACCGCCGGAGATCGGCGCTCGCCGGTCGCCCGGCTAACGACCAGCTCTGGGAAGCCCTCCATGCGGCACCCGCAGCGAGAAGACGACCATCTCCGAGCTGGTCCGCCAGGCCGCGCGGGACCGATACCTCGGTCCCCAAGACGCGCGTATGGCGGCGATGCAGAGCCTCCTGGGAATCCGGAAATCCCGCGCGATAGCGACGGACAGTAGCGAGGAAGTCAAGGCACTTCGCCGGGGTTCGCGGCTCGACCGCCTGCGCCCCCAATGACCGTCCTGACCGATTCAGACATCATGATCGAAGTGTCCCGGGGCCGGGATAAGACTTTGGTTTCGCAATGGCTGGAACCCGGTTAGGGGGACGCGTTGATCCTCTACTCCCGGCGTCAGCGCTGCCGAACTGTGAGCTGGCGCTCGCCGTCGGAACACGCCGCACTCGATGCTCTGTTAGATGCGCTGCTTAGCGTCCCCCCTAGATGCTGCCGTGGGCCGTCGCGCCGGGGAATACCTGCGGCGTTTAGCAAGAGCCATGCTGTTGAGCTCGGTTAAGCGCGAGAAAGAAATTCCGTGTCCGGCGCGTTCGCCTGCCCGCCGCAATTCACCCATAACGCCCGTCACCGCGCGATAAGATCGAGCAATGGAGAAACATCCTGCGGAACTGCTCCGAGACGCTCTTGCCCTGCGGCCGGAAGCCCGCGCCTCGCTCATCGATTCACTGATTGACAGCCTCGACCAGACCATCGACGAAGGCGCCCGAAAAGCATCTCCCGGCCGAGAAGGTTAGCGTAACTATCGCGGCAACGATGATGCGCCGAGCGGGACAAACCGTCTCTACGGAGCAACTTGATGCTCAGATCCCTGTTCGCGTGACAAAGGAAATGCTCGGCAACACAACACGAAAGAGCCTGCTCTACCTCGACCAGAGTTTTTTGTCTTTATCCTTTCGCGAATCCCGTGCGCCATGGGTGGACGTAGCCATCGGGCAGATTACGGAACTGCTGGACTTGCAGTTGCTCGCCGTGCCTTACTCCTCTACCCACATCGCAGAAGCGGATCTTTTTAAAAGGCGAGACGAGCTTGTTAGCTTTATCCAACAGTTCGCTCGGGGGCATCTATTTGAGCCTTACTACAGCATCGAGGAGACCCAAATCGCGAGATCGTTTGAGGCGTTTCTGGCTGGTTGTCCACCAGAGTACGCCAAGCAAGAGAGCGATGCTATTAGTCGGGAAGTTCACAACTGGGACGATCTATATTCAGTCAGTGCTTTTACGCCGGAATCCGGCTTCGACCGGAAAAGGGTGTGCAAGCAGAGATCTGTCGACGACCTACTGGGTGCTTTAGATGGCTGGCAGACCACCAGCCGAACGTTCGAGGAAGATATGGAACTGGAGTTCCGCGATTCCGCAGGTATCTTTCGCAAAGCCTATATCGAAATGACGGAGCGCCTTTACGCCGGCGATTTCTCAGTCCTAACTAACGGGCCAATAGCTGCTTCTGTGGTCGAAAACCTCGCTGATATCGCAGCGTCTTTGAAAGTCGATGTTAACTCAATCTTGACATTCTTTTCGTCGGCGCATTTCCGCGCGACTCCGATGCAGCAGTTATCAGCGCGGATCTACAGCGCGTTCAAGGAACGCTTACGCAAAAGAGCCGACCAACTCCCCACTTCGAAGGAGGCGAGGGCAGAAAAGTATTCCGGGCTGATCTTTGACGTTCAGCACGCAGCAACTTATGCTCCATACTGTGACGCATTCTTCGCGGATAATGCTATGGCGAATATCATGAAAGATAAGCGTGTCGCCGTCGAAAAGGAATGGGGCTGCAAAGTGTTCAGCAGTTCAAATCGAGGACAGTTCAGCAAGTGGCTTGGCGACCTAAAGGCCAGCATGACGCCGCAACACCTTAAAGATCTCGCGTGGGCATATCCTCGCTATCGAAAGCATCTCCGCGCAAAGTGCAACCATGTCAGGCAGAAATAGCCACAGCGGGTCCAGGTACGCGCAGAAGGCATGGCTAGGTTTTGTTATAGCGGTTTTGAATTTGAGTTGGAAATAGCTTTTCTCGCTGCTTCCGCTCACCCTTGCGTGAAACGTGCGCTGCTGCCGCTGAATTGTGCTTTAACCTGCAGTCCATTCGGTCTACCGATTTCTCGAGACTAGCCGCGCTTAAGCCAGTACTTGCCGATGGTACCCGGCGTCGGGTTCGGGATAGATCCGGGGAGGTCGCCTTAATCCGAATTAAACCACAACAACTTCCATGAACCGCGGCACGGCGACCCGCATCCCCCGGATGCACGCCTGCACGTTCGTCTGGGTTTGATCACATTATCTGATTCAAATTCTGCATGTCCCCCCATGCGGTAGCTCCCGGCAATTACAGCTATGTATAGAAGCTCAGTTTGTTTCACTAGGACTGTTTTCGATTTCCTACCTCTGGATTGCCCACGATCCGCTCGGAAGAGTGCGAACTACGTTCCCAGATCGTCAGTACACTAAGACCGCAGGTCGCATCGCTCACCTTGCCAGTGATGGATCAGCCTGCGCTCAGGAAGGGAATAGATGTCGCGGCATTCGCAAACCTAGAAGTGCGCAATCCCGGAACGCCGTTGCTGGTCAGCCGCTTAGGTCTGGATGGCAGGTCCAATGCTACACTCCATCCGTAGGACCGAGATGCTGCCGGTTTATGCGTTTGCCGCCCAACCAACCAAACACGCCAACGGTGCCCGCCCCTTCCGATGGTTTCGATAAGCGACTGACCGAAGAATATAAGATCCTGCAAGATAAGGTCGATAAAATCGGCGCATTCAGATTCACAATCAAAGGGTGGTCCGTGACTGCGGTTATTGCTCTCTCGGCAGCATCGAACAGTGTGACCAGTTTAATCACTCTTTTCGCTATTAGTTTCGGGCTAGCAGGTCTGATGGTTTTCTTCTTCCGAATGGAATTTGAACAGGTCCGGCTGCGAACGTTTTTGGTCTATCGCGCGAAGAAGCTTGAAAAAGCCTTCGTTAGGCTAAGCAGAAAATCTGGGGCGAAGGTAACGCCTTTAATAGCTGTGCCGTATTTGGCGACCGAACTCGAGCACAACAGCAGGAGCCAGAGAATTCTCGACGCGGCTCACCGCAGAAACCGATGGATCCTTTGGCGCGCGAGCGATATCTGGTATTACGCGATCCTTTTCTGTCTTTCGTTCACGCCTTTACTCGTGCATCACTCCGACATTGGTAGACGATGGCGCACATTGCAACTTTGGCCTACATTGTCCCAGGCGGGGCCAACTACGACGAAGAAAGTCAGATGAAACGGTCGATTCACTCAGCGCAGCCCACGCTTAAAAAACTGCAAGATCTCGCGGCTTGCCTCGAGAGAATCAGTGACCACTTCGTCTGGGAACAGTTCATGGCGCGTTTTAGACCCGAAGTTTCGCACACCTCGCTGACGTTCAGCGAAGAAGATGAGGAGAATGCACCCGAAAAGAACAACAAAAAAGGTGACGAAGAGGAAGATACTGAAGAGTACGATGAGGACCTTCCAATCGAAACATTTGATAGGGAGGAGGTCGAGGTTGCGATAGATGTATTCCTGACACATCTGCTAAAGCTGGGGATAATTCAGAAAAAAAAGAAAGGCAATCTCCCGTCATTCTCTGGAGTATTTGAAAGCATCTTCGGAGAGAAACATCCCGCAACTGGCCTCGCGCTCAGCTTCGAGGATCACATAACCGGTTACTTCGGATGGATTGATTATGAGAACATGAAAGCCGCCTACGGGGAGTTGATGAAAATTCGAGACCTCGTCGCGAAAGCAATCGAGAAACAACGTGTCTAGTACAGAATCCAAATTGCTGGAGATCATTTCGAGGCGAATTTTAGCGGCTAACCAAAAGCCCGATGAGTTTATTCGTCACGCAGAGGAGATCATTGTATTCGGCTCCGTAGCCGTTGGGCTCGATCGGCCGGATTCTGACGTTGACGTGATGTGCATTGGCGGGCCCTCGGCGAGGCTGAAGACTCAGTCGCTCGATTTCATTGCGGTTCCACGCGCGGAAACGCGGCGGTCCGCATGGCTCCAAAGCGAATTGACTACCCATATCGCCAGGTACGGGGTATGGGTCAAGGGTAGTCCAAACTGGATCGAACGTGTCGAAATAGGTGAAGACATCGTTCGCGAAAAGCGCCGGAGAGTCGAGGCATTTATGCGGCATCTACCGCATTCGTGGCATGGGCTAGATCGCATATTTAAGGTAAAATATTCTATAAAGGTTAGGCGCGAGGCTCAACGGTTGCTCCTGCTCAATCAAGGGATTCCTGTCCCTCCAACGAAGATGCTGGACGCAACCTGGGCCAACATTTCGAAGTCACCCCACGAGCTTCAGTCACTAGTACGCGAACTGCTTCCGAAACGCGAGACGGAATTCTCCCGTCAATTCGTGGCCTACGTCAACGCGAACCTCGGCACTCTCGGGCGTGAGCGGGGGCTCAGAATTTAAGTTTCAGCAGTCGGGTACCGCTTCTTCCCGCTGAGGCGTGGCACGCGAGGGAGCCCCTAGTGGCGCGGTACGTTCCGTGATACCGAACTGGGGCCGCGGTACTTCTTCGTCGTGTTTCCAGTGGCCCCTGTGCGAATAGTTGACCCCCTTTTTCAATGTGGGCTAACCGCAGCCGGCGCCCTCACCCTCCGCCCCATCACCAAAATCCCAAACCTCTATCTCCCACCCGCTCAACAACTTCCCTTCCAACCCACCCGTCCATCCCTTCCACCCCCTGCTAGCGTCAAATCGCAGGAAGAACGTCCTGCGATTTTTCAAATCAACGAACGAACGCACTAACACAAACGGATTCGACACAGAACTTGGTAAGCCACCAAAAGGGGCACTTACAAAATGACTCAACGCACTCGCGACAAAATCAACCAGGCGAACGCCCAGCACTCCACCGGCCCCCTCACGCCTGAGGGCAAACAGCGTTCCGCCATGAATGCGTTCAAACACGGGCTCACCGGCCTCAACCTCATGGTCCAGGCCGACGAGCAGGAAGCCTACGATCGCCTCTCCCGCAACATCCACGCCGACCATAACCCCCAAACCGAAACCGAGCGCCAGCTCGTCCAGCAGATCATCCATTGCATGCTGAAGCTCAACCGCGCCGCCGCGCTCGAAAACAATATGTTCTCCTTCGCCACCATCGAGCACGCTACCGATGCGCCCCATGATGATGCCACCGAGACCATGGCCGCTCAAAACCGCGCCTGGCTTGCCAACGAGAAATCATTCGAGCAGTTCGGCCGGCACACCACGCGCATCTCCAAGGACCTTTTCCGTTTCCAGCACGAGCTCGAACGCCTCCAGGATCACCGCAAAGCCGATGCCATCCTCGAGAACCTGCGCCACGCCCAGGCCGCCGCCGCTGCCAGCCAAGCCGCGCCAATCAAACGGGTTAACCCCGAAATGGCTTCGTTTTGCAAAATGGCCGAAACGGTTTCCCCGCTCCACCATGCCGCTCCCGTAAACCACGCGCCCTTCGCCGAAGCCGCAACGCTCCCGCCCTCCGACTTCGCATCCGCGCCGCTACCCGCGCCCCCAACCGCGCCAGACTGCGCCGTCGCCCTCTAACTGCACGCACACTGAAGGAAAAATCACGGTTACTGACACGACTACTTATATGGCCACTTACATACCCACTTACTACGAAGCGCTAACTCTCCCTCAAAAACAGGTGCTCGCCTTCCTGGCCGCTGGCGTCACCATCACCAAAGCCGCCGAGCTCATGGGCATCCACCGCAACACCATCGCCCACTGGCGGCGCACCAGCCCGAACTTCCGCCTCGGTTGGACCGATATGCAATATGAGCAGTCCATGTATTGGCGCGACGAGGTCCAGGCCATCGCCCACCTCGGCGTCGATACCCTCGTACAGCTCATCGTCAATCGCGGCGGCAATCCGAACGTGCGCCTCAGGGCGTCCGTCACCCTCGTGCAGCAGATGAGCAAGCCCCATCCCCGGCAGCCGGACATGAATCGCGACATGCTCCCCTCCGTCCTCGAGGATCACGAACTCCAGCCGCCGGCCGATTCCAAAAATCCGCGCAACTCCGTCCAGAGAACCGTCGACCTCTCCTTCGAACGGACGCTCGAACCTCTCGACCCCGAACTCTTCACCGGCTGGCAGCCGGCCGAATGGTCCCCTGTCTCAGAACCAATACCGAAACCCAAACCCAGCAAAGAGGTCATGTGACCTCCGCGCTTCCCGCTCGCTTTATCCTCTGCTCTCGGCCTCGATGTGCCGTAGCACCAGCCGGTACGCCTTCTCGGAGGCGTACCGGGCGTTTAAATAGATTCCGCACGTCAGAAGCATCGTCGCCGCGACGATCGCGTATCGCGCCGCTGGAGTTGCCACTGCCAGCATGAGGAACTGGACCGGTAAAAGCCACGCCGCAATGCAAGCCTTCACCGACACAGTCGCTTCGGTCGCGCCGTCCCTCACCTCAACCAGCATGACCGGCTGGAAACTATTCCTGTACCCGAGGCGGCGTAAAAGCGTGAACCGGTACAATCCCTTCGTCCGCATGCCCCACGAACAGGTGACGGAACTCCACATCACCGAAAAGTCCTTCGAAAGGCGGAGCCGTTCCACCAATGTGGCTCGCTCCGCCGAAGCCAAGGGGAACCGCCGAATTGGAATAACAAGCCACTGGCCCAGCGGTGTATGGAGCAGCAGGAAGATGCCCATCTGCAGCAGGAGGGGCAGCATCACCGGCAACATTGCGATCGTTTTCGAACTCACGGGCGACAGGGAATCAACTCGCCACGCGCTGCAGCGGATGCGCCGCCGGCCGCTGCTCTTCACCTCGACGCGGAACAGCCCCATCGCGGTCGCGGCTATACTGCCGCGGCGAACACCCCATCACTCTCTTGAACGCTGTGCTGAAAGCGCTCTCCGATTCATACCCGAGCGACAGCGCAACGCTCGCAATCGAATCGCTCGAGTTCACCAGCTTGTCCCCGGCCAGCAGCATCCGCCAGCGCGTCAGGTATTCGATCGGCGACGCTCCCACCGTCTGTTTGAACTTCAAAGCGAATACCGACCGCGACATTCCCGCTCGCTCCGCCAGTTCCTGCAACTTCCAGTCGCGCGCCGGATCGTGGTGAATCGCGTGAATTGCCGCGCTCATCTGCGGATCCGCCAGGGCGAACAGCCACCCCACGCCCCCGCTCAACCCCTCCGCCAAATGCAGCCGCAGAGCCTGCACCAAAATCGTATAGGCCAGTTGTTGCGCCACCAGCACGCTGCCCGGTTGTGCATCGCGCAGCTCCTGTCGCATCCGGTCCAGCGCCCACTGCATCGCCGCCCGATCCGCTTCCTTTCGGATATGCACAATCGGTGGCAGCATTCCCAGCAGCACATCGGCGTGCTTCCCGCTCAACAGGAAATGCCCGCCCACGCCGAAACAAGCGCCGCCTCCCTGCCACGTCGCGATGCCGCCGTTCAGCGGAAACGGAAACATCTGAAATGCATCCGCGGGCGTCAGCCCCAGATCGTTCGTCAGCCGAAAAGCCCGCCCGCGCGGCAGCACGAAACAATCCCCCATCTCCACCCGCACCGCCTCTTCCACGCCCGTCCACCGCCAGCCAGCACTCGCCCGAAACAAGGGCATAACACTTGATGCCTGCATGCTCGGGGAACCGCACGGACCATTCCCCACCCATGTCAAACCCACCGCACGAATAGCTGCGCGGCTTCAGCAACGACAAAACATCGGACAGTGGATCCATTGGCTGGTCAGGACGATCGCGAAGATCTTACGGACTTCTGAACATAGATTGTACTTGCTCCTATCCCGTACCGTGAAAGAACAATCGAAAAGGAGAACTAAGGAATGCGTGTTTTCGTCACAGGCGCCACCGGTTTCGTTGGCTCTGCCGTTGTACAGGAACTCATCCAAGCAGGTCATCAGGTGCTCGGGCTCGCTCGCTCGGAGGCCGGTGCTCAATCCGTTACCGCTGCCGGTGCTCAGGTGCACCGCGGTGATCTGGAAGATCTCGATAGCCTTCGGAAAGGAGCCGCCGCTGCGGACGCCGTCATCCATACCGGCTTCATTCACGACTTCTCCAACTTCCCGCCGTGTCTGCGAGGTCGACCGCAAAGCCATCGAAGCTCTCGGCGACGAGCTTGCCGGTTCGGATCGTCCCTTGATCGTCACCTCCGGGACCGCTCTCCTCACCCAGGGCCGCCCCGCTACGGAAGAAGATGTTCGCGTCCGTATGCCCAACTTTCCGCGCGTCTCGGAAGAGATGGCAGTTGCCGCGGCGGCCCGTGGAGTCCGCGCCACGGTCGTCCGTCTCTCCCCCTCCGTCCACGGCGACCGCGATCACGGCTTCGTCCCCATTCTCATCGGCATCGCGCGCGAAAAGGGCGTCGCCGCTTATGTGGGCGATGGGCAGAATCGTTGGACCGCCGTGCACCGGCTGGACGCCGGGCATCTCTACCGCCTCGTGCTTGAGGGAGGTTCCCCGGGGGCTTACTATCACGGCGTCGCCGAAGAAGCCATCCCCTTCCGTGACATTGCAGAACTTATTGGAAAACGCCTCGGCCTTCCCGTCGTCTCCAAAACCGTCGAGGAAGCCCGCGATCATTTCGGCTGGTTCGCCACCTTCGCCGGCCTCGACTGTCCTGCCACCAGCCACCTCACCCAACAGCGGCTCGGATGGAAGCCCACTCACCCCGGCCTGCTCGCCGACCTCGAAACTTCCCAGCACTACTTTGCCTCTTAAACAGCAAGTGGGTGGGTCCGGTCTTCGCACCGGACCCCACCTTCCCGCGCCTTAGGGAAGAATCGCCGGCAGGCTCAGGCCCTGTGCCGGATTCCAGCCATGGCCCGCCAGGAACTGCTCCATCCCGGCCGCGTTTCCGTCTGCTTGCTGCTGCATCAGCTGAACGATCATCCCCGCGTTCGCCAGCAGCGAGATCGCGGTCATCTTGTCCGCGGCCGTGCCCTTGGTGCCGCTCACCAGAACCGCGCCACCCACCTTCAGGTCGCCCATTGTTCCCGCCGGCATCATGTCGAGGATCTTCCCCATGTCCACCGCTCCGCCTTGCGTCGTCGGAACATGGTGCGGCGGCCCGTCGTGGGAAGGCGCCTCTCCGTTCTCCGGCCCATGCATGTTGGGAAGCAACTTCAACTGCGATTGCGCGGGAACTTTCACCACCAGCGGCTTGTTCGTCCCTACTTCTTGAACGGTGATCTCGCGCGTTTGCGGATCCACCGCCGTAATCGTCCCAGCCTTGGTTTGGAACGTCCCGAACACGACTTCCTCGGCCGTCACCGTCAGCCCGTCCGCGCTCTTCGTGCCCCGCGCACGGATCTGATCGCCGGTCGCAATCTCCGCAAGAGCGCTCGGCGTCGCTTGCGCGAGCGTCACCGAATCGGGAGCATAGCGCCGGAACTTGGTCTGCGGGGTGACGATGATCGTGGACTTCGCATATCCCGGCAGGTCGGCGGTTATCTCGTTGCCGGACTCGCCGGAAACGGTTCCCCACACGCCGCGCTTCTCCCAATCGGAGACCTTGGCGGAGGGTTGCGCGGTTTGGGCGTTGGCTGGAACGCTTTGGAAAGTGACGGATGCCAGCAGAGCGGCAGTAAAGTAGAGCGGCTTGAGTTGCATGAGTGTTTCTCCTCAGCATCGACGGTATCGTCGCCAGCCCGAAGAACCCAAAGACAAGCTGGCAGGCGCGGGGAGTTTCAGGTGAGCGCGGAAACGGGGCATGTCAGCGCTGCCCGGCACTTCACTTACAGACCGGGAATTCTGAGCCGCAGCAAACGCGCCTGTCGTTCGCTGACCGCAATCTGTGTACCGCTTGCGTCATCCATGATCAACAGGAACGCGCTCTTGAAATACGGCCGGATCTCTTTCACTTTGCCCATATTCACCAGCGCCTCGCGCCTCGCTCGAAAGAACACGTCGCCCGGCAGACTTGTCTCCAACTCACTCAGCGCATGGTTCACCCAGTACGTTTCCGTTGCCGTGTGCGCCTTCACAATGCCGTCCTCCACCTGGAACCAGAGAATCTGTTCGGGCTGCACTAGCAACATGCGATCCCGCTTGCGGCACACAATCTGCCGAAGCATTGCTGGCGTGCCGCGAACCACGTCGAGAATGTGCTCGCGCTCCTTGCCACCTCCGGATGCGCTCAGCTTCTGCGCGCGCTCCATTGCCGCCGCAAGCCGATCCGCTTCCACCGGCTTCAGCAGATACGCCAGCGCGTTCGCATCGAAAGCAGCCAGCGCATGCTGATCATAGCCGGTGGCGAAGATCACCAACGGCATCATGCCGCGCGGCAGCGACCGCAACACTTGAAAGCCGTTGAGTCCCGGCATCTCGATGTCGAGAAAAACAAGGTCGGGCCTCAGCTCTTCGATCTTCTGTACCGCCTCCAAGCCGTCGCGCGCTTCACCGGCGATCGCGACCTCCGGATGCGCGCGAAGCATCCGCCGCAGCCGCTCGCGTGCGGATTCTTCGTCGTCAATGAGGATCGCTCTCATGCTTGCCGGTTGTCATCTGCCGCGCGAGGAATCCGCACCGTTACGCGAGTTCCGCCGCCTTCGCGCGCTTCGAAAAGGAGGCTGGCGCGATCGCCATACAAAGTCCGCAGCCGTTCGTCCACGTTGGTTAACCCCACTCCCGCGACGCTGGGCTGCCAACCCGGTCCATCGTCTTCCACGCGCAAACACACCTCACCGGCCTCCAGTTCCGCGGAGATCCACAAGCGCCCCGGACCCGTCTTCAATCCAAGCCCGTGCTTGAGCGCATTTTCCACCAGCGGCTGCAGGATCAGGGAGGGAATCTCAACCTCCGCCGCGTCCGGCTCCACCTTGATCTCGAACGTGAGCCGATCTCCAAAGCGCGCCTCCTCGATATGCAGATAGGTGCGCAGAAACTCCATCTCCTCATGGACCGAAGTCAACGGACGCGCCGATTGCCGCAGCACATGCCGGAAGACAGCAGCGAGTCGCAGCGTCATCGTCTCCGCGCGCGGCGGATCGCGCACGATCAGGTCGGCAATGGTGTTCAGAGAGTTGAAGAGAAAGTGCGGATTGACCTGCGCCCGCAGTGCGCGCAACTCCGCTTCCGTGATCTGTTGCAGCAGCAGCGCCTCGCGGCTCCGCTGCTCCCCGGCTTCGCGCTCGCGCCGCAGCAGGTCCAGGCGATTCCCGCACAACGCGGCAACCGCACGCAGGTAGTTGATGTCATGCGTCACGAATGCGGGACGTACCGCTCCGGGCCGAGTCCAAAGCACGTACGCGATCTGTCCCGCGATGGAAACCGGAACACGCCACTCGAAGTCCATCTCCCTCGGCTCCCCGTCGGGGAACGATGCAGGCCGTTCGTCGAGCGTGATGAAATGCGCCTCATTCAACTGCAAAGTGGCTTTGACCGATCGTTCCACGGCGCTCCCGATCTCGCTCTCGGTATCCAGGTGGCGGAGCGCGACACCGAGTTCATGCGTCGCGGCGCCGAAGTCCGGCGGATGGAAAAGCCAGCGGTTAACCGCGCTGGCGATTCGTTGATCAATGGACGTGAACGACAACAGCAGTCCATACAGAATCAAGGTCAAAACCAGCACGTGTTCTGCAGGCGACGCTGGCGCAAACTGCAGGACTGCCGTAAACCCTACAAACGCGGCGAAGCCCCCCGCCAGAAAGATCCGGACGCTATAACGGATGAAGATGTCGGCATAACGAAACCGCGCGAACAGAAAGAGCACGCAAAAACAGAGCACCAGCAGCAAGTGCATGCCGATCCCGATAAGCGTCGAGGCCAGCTCCCTCGAAGAGGCGTACAAGTGCTGCGCCACGGCGATCGCCAGCGCGCCCGTTCCGCCCAGACTGACCACGACCAGCGATGGCGCGTAGACCTCGCGCGGCGTCGAACTCGGCCGCAACAACATCACTGCGGCAAGCACCAGAACCGCTGTGCAAGACATTCCTCCGAAGTGCGCCAGTTGCAAGAGCGATACGTTCGGATAGTCGAACAGCGCGCGCGAGATCAGCACCGCAATCACCGGTCCGGTTACGGTGTACACCACGACGTTCAAGATGCGCGCGGCCGTTTTTTGCCAATCGCGGTTCGCGTATGGCCGCCATATTCCCAGGATCGGGATGGTTGCCGATATCGCTCCCGCATAATGAATCGCACGGCTCACCATTACCGGACGCGAGGAGTGATGCATCCCCATCGCCACCAGCACTGTTTCGGCAAGTCCGCCCGCACTCCACAGCAGCCCGCAAATAGCGAAGACAATATTGGTGAGCGGATTACCCGGCAGTTTCGACGCCCGCAGCGTCAGCACCAGGAGTAACCCGGTGATCAGCAGGCCCGTAGTAAAGCCCGTAATGTCTGCGGCAAACGACGGGTCCGAAATGAAGGGTGTCGAGAGCACGCTTGCTTTGAGCAGTATGCCAGTCGGTGGCGATTTGTCGAGTAACGACGTCCCAACGCGGAAATACCGGGGCTGAACGCGGATCTCCCGCTCGAACTTCAACCCATACCGTTGCGTTTCACCAGCAGGATGGTGACATCATCCTCGTTGAATTGAGGGTCGACCAACGATTTCAGAAGAGACATTGTCTCCCCCGAATCAGTGGCCATGGCCTCGCGCAGCCGGTCCTCGGGATTCTCCCCGGAAATCGAATCGGTCAGTCCGTCGGTGAACAGCAGAAGCGCGCCGCCGCGTGGAAGAAGAGCTTTGCCCGCTGTATACGCCGCCTCCGGGAAGAGCCCAAGCGGCATGCCGGTCGCCTCCAGCGATTTGAACGATCCCGCGCCGAAAACGATGGGCGCATTATGGCCGGCGTTTACGTAGTCCAGTTCGCCCGTATTCCGAGTCAACACGACAAACACCGCCGTCGTAACGGTCGGTGGGCGTAGCTCGGCACAGATGTCTGTTTATCTGCCCCGTCATTGCCAGAAAATCGGGGCTGACACCCGCGACGCTTCGAACCAGAGCCTGTATGTTTGCCGCTAGCAATGCCGCCGGCATGCCTTTCCCCGAAACGTCCGCTACAGCGAAAAGCGTCCGCCCACTGCCCAACTCGATGACGTCGAAGTAATCTCCGCCTACGTCGCGCAAAGGCTTATAAAATGTCTCCACCTCATAGCCCGGCAATGCGTCGACTTTAGCCGGAATCAGCGTCTGCTGGATCTGGCGCGCCGCCAGCTGATCGGCTTCCAGTTCGGTCTTGCGGGCAAGCTCGGAAGTCAACATCGCGTTCACGAGTGAACTGCCGGCGGCATAAAAGACGAGCGCAATCAGAAACACAACGGTCTGATCCGCTGGCCACATGAGGGGCCATGCCAGAGATCGCGACCAAAGACAATAAATCGCGAAGCCCTGCAGCAGAATTCCGACCCAGGTAATGATGCGCTTAGATTTGGGCATTTCGCGGACCCAATTCTTCGTGGAGTACCGGAAGACCCCGCGAACCGGGTCGGTGAACATGGAGGGAGTCTAACAGGAAGAGACAAATTTCCCAGCTCTGCAGCGCTCACCAAGACGGCTTTGGACGCCCGACTGAAAGACAAAGTGCATACAGATGACTGGTACGGATTGATTATTAGAACTCGCCTAACTGCGGCTACAATACTCAATTCCTCATGATTCGTACATTAACCGTGACAGGTCTCTTTTGCGCCGCGTCTCTCGCGTTCTCGCAGGTTGCCACCACCACAACCTTATCTGTCACTAACTCGCCTGCGATAGGTCAAAGTGTCACCTTATCCGCTACCGTTTCGGAGCCATCTGCGACGGGCGCAGTCGCCTTCTATGACGGTGGAGACTATCTCGGCTCTCGCGCAGTCTCGAACGGGACCGCCTCGCTGGCGACAATTTGGAGTCAACCCGGCGCTCATCATCCTTTGGCGCGTTATCTCGGTTCACCGCAGTTCGCAAAGAGCCAATCTCCGGCAATGTCCGTGCCCGTGGCCGCATCCGCCGTGAGCTCCTGGCAGACCTTCTCCGCGTACGCGGTTTCTTTCCAGCCCGCCGCTCTGGCCGTCGCCGATTTTAACCGAGATGGCGCTCTCGACGTCGTTGCCGCCGGTGCGAACAGCGTGGCCGTGCTCCTCAACGACGGCGCGGGAGCCATGCAGCCCGGCTGGACCCAGACGCTGTCCGCCGCCGCCGTTGCCGTAGCTACCGCTGATTTCAACAACGACGGCATCCCCGACCTTGTTGTCGAAACGTCCGTAAACAACGGTGCGTTTGTCTTTCTCGGAAATGGAGACGGCACCTTTCAGACGCCTCTCAATGTTCTTTCCGGCACCCAGTCCGCTCAGCTTGTGGCCACCGATCTCAACCTCGATGGCAATGCCGACCTCATCTTTTCATCCGGTCTTGTGCTCTTCGGCGATGGGCATGGCGGGTTTTCCGCCGGTCCCTCGCTCACCACTGCTCCTTTGACCAGCCTCATCGCCGGCGACTTCAACAACGATGGCATTCCCGACATCCTCGCGCTACAGAATGATTCCCTACTCTGCTTTCTCAGTAACGGCGATTCCACCTTCCAGCCCGTCAAGACAACCGCGCTGCTGACCGGCTTGGCACCCACGTTCCTCGCTTCGGCCGACGTGAATAGCGACGGAGCTGCGGATGTCATAATAATCGGGATCTTCAACAGATACCTGATTGGAGATGGCGCTGGATCATTCACCGACCAAACACTCTGTACCGAGGGCGATAACCCTCGAAGTGCCATTTACTCGGATTGGAACAACGATGGCATCATCGACATTGCTCTTTTCGGCGAGTACTCTGCCACGTATCTTGGTCCGGTAAATCAACCCAGCAGCGTGACGGATTTCTGCCCGGTTGGCGGCCCCGAGATTTATCCGATTCCGAAAGTCCCTAACGGAGCTCCGCTTGCTCTCGGAGCACCTCTTAGCGGCTTACACGCAACCGACTTTGTGTACTCCTTGCCCTCGGACCCGCACGTCTACGTGACTCTCGCCGTGCTTGCCGTTCACGTTACGCTCAACGCGGGTTCGGGCGCTGGCCTTTACGAACACCCCATCGCCTTGACTGCAACTGTCGATACGCCGGGCGCAGCTGGAACTATCGCCTTTTACGACGGAGCCGTCGTCATCGGATATGCCCAGGTTGTTAACGGCGTCGCCACCCTATCGGTCACCAGCTTGCCGCCTGGTCCGCAGGAATTGTATGCGCACTATGTCCCGGGCGGCCTTTACGGCCCAGGCGCGTCCGCTATCACTTCCCGAAGCAACGTCCCTCTTCCGAGCGGCGGCCTGCGGTCCAGTGCGCTCGTCCCCACCGGTGCTTACCCATATGCCATGGTGGCCGCCGACTTCAATCGCGATGGAATCACCGATCTTGCAACCGCCAACATCAATGATTCGACCGTCACCATCCTCACCGGGAGCCGCACCGGCGCTTATCCCAGCACTCCGGTCTACAGCGGACCCAACCCCATCTCCGTCGTTGCCGCCGATTTCAACGGCGATGGCTTTCCCGATCTGGCCGTCGCCAACGCCGGGGATAATTCCATTTCCATCCTCCTCAACGGCTCTGGGTCCACCTTCCGCCTGAACCAGAACCTCCCTGGCCCTACCGACATTCAGGTTGTTATTGCCATGGATTACGATGTCGACGGCATAACCGACCTCGTCGCGGTCGGCTTCGAGGGCGTCCTGCAAGTCTTTCGCGGGAATGGTGACGGGACGTTCAGCCCTTTCGCTTCGGGCGGGTTGTCTGATTTCAGCTACTCCATCGCCGCAAGCGATTTGGACGAAGATGGTCGTCCCGATTTTGTCGCCGGAGTGCTCGACGATTTGACCGGTTCGTACTTGGAGGCATTCTTCAATCGTTACGACGCGCCAAGTACAGGCATTTGCGCTTCTGGCAGTGGTCAGTACGCCTTTGGAATCGCCCTCGCTGATTTCAACGGTGACGGGTTCCCGGATATTGCAACCGCCAACTACGGCGATCCCTACGAAGGCGTGAGAGGCTCCATCTCCGTCGTCCTGAGCCCAGGCAAAATCTCCGGTAGCTGTGCTGCTCCTCTTGTAAGCACCTACTTCTCGAACAGCAGCTTCTTCGCTATAGCCGCCGGCGATATCAACGGCGATGGCAGCAACGACATCGCTGCAATCAGCTACGACGGGTTGAGTGTGTACACCGGCAATGGAGACGGCACATTCCAAGCTCCCGTGTTATATGCCACGACCTCTGCGGAAGCGGTTGCAATCGGCGACTTCAACGGGGACGGCGTCGTCGATGTCGCTGCCGTGAATGGCCTCGAAAACAATATCCAGATCTTTCTCGGTATCCCTGTCGCCTGCGTTTACAGCCTTAACACAGCGTCCATCGCCTTCGATAAAAACGGGGGGACTTTCAACCTCGCCGTGAAATCCACCGGGGCCGGCTGCGGGTGGACCGCGACTGCCAGCGACTCATTCATCCAACTGAGTCAAACGAGCGGAGCGGGAAACGGTTCCATCTCCGTGACACTGCCGCCCAATAACGGAACCACTGCGCTAACCGGAACCATCCAGATTGCCGGCCTTTCGGTTCCCGTGACGCTCTGGAGCACGGCGCAGGCGTTCGCCGACGTGCCGCCTTCGGACTACTACTTCGATGCGGTCAACGAACTGAAAGCCAAAGGCATCACCTCGGGCTGCACCGCCGACGATTATTGCCCCACCCAGAACATCCCCCGGTCGCAGATGGCCGTGTTCCTGGTGCGCGCCGTCTACGGCGGCGACAATTTCACTTACAACCCGATGCCTTACTTCACCGATGTGCCTGCCGATTCGTTCGGCTTTGCGTGGATCCAGAAGCTCTACGAACTGGGCATCACCACCGGTTGCGGACCCTCCCTGTTCTGCCCAACCGACCAGGTTGCCCGCGACCAGATGGCGGCCTTCATCATCCGCATGCGCTACGGCGCGAGCCTGTCCGTCCCGTATCCCTCGACGCCATACTTCACGGACGTTCCTCCCTCTGAATTCGCCTTCTCTTATGTGCAGCGCATGAAGGAGGACGCCATCACTTCCGGGTGCACCACCACTACCTATTGCCCCTCAAACCCGGTCACGCGGGGCGACATGGCCATCTTTATGATGCGCGGGGCTTTCAACCAACTTCTGCCCCCAACCGAACCGGTCATCACCTCGATCAGCCCGGCATCCCTTGCGCTGGGATCCACATCCACATTCACCATCCTCGGCGTGAACACGGCATTCCAGCAGGGGATCACCCAGCTCGTGTTCCCGCCCACCTCCGGCATCACAGTCAACTCGATCACCGTCACCAGCCCAACCACGATGCAGGTGAGCCTGACTGTTTCTCCAACCGCGCCTCAGCAACCTGTCTCGATCTACGAACAGACCGAGCCTCAGGAAGCGGTTCTACCGAACGGACTGGTGATTCAGTAGACCTGGGCTTCGTGAGTCTGCTAGGAAACGGGCCGGCCGAGTTGGCGGATGGTCTCGCGTGCCGCGGGTAACGTGAACTCGCCAGTGCGGGTGCAGATCTTGCTGAGGAGGATCTTCGTACCAGCCGGAACAGCGCCTCTCCAAAAGTCCGCGAAGATGAGTTCTCGTCCATTGACGTTTAGCGTTTCGTCTGTCACGACTGCCCGCTCTCCGGCGAAGACGAGATAGGCTTTGCCGGTCTGAAATCCAAATCCCTCGCGCAATCACCCCTCGACGCCGCATCGTAGATAATCTATTCCGGCGCCTTCACACCCTTCCACTGCTCGCTCACGGAAAAGTGCATCTCATATCTCGGGCGCCTCCGCTTCGTATTCGGTAGTATCTTCTGCTTCATGACGTTCCCGACGAAAACCGCATCTGCATTCCGCAGTGCTTCGGTAATGGGCGGGACCACATAATCGCAACCCAAAAGAGAACCTACACCGACTAGGGTGGACACGATTAACCTCACGAGATTCCGTCGTATGTAGGTTTGTTTGCATATCTCCGCGGATGACAAAACATTTTCGCTTGCGACGCCGGCGATTGCCGACGCGAAGCTTTCTTGCTCAGAGTTATCCATCCCGGCGCGGCTCTCGCTCGGATAGATGGTCAAAGACTGGCCGGGCACCTTCCCCACGCCCGGCGCACGATCGATTCGTATTCGGTACTCTCTTCTGCTTCACGACGTTCCCGGCAAAACCGCATCTGCATTCCGCAGTGCTTCGGGATAAGCGGGGCCACCGACGCGAAGCTGTCTTGCTCAGAGTTATCCATCCCGGCGCGGCTCTCGCGCGGATAGACGGTCAAAGACTGCACAGGCCGCTTTCCCAATGCCCGGCGCACGAACGAATTCGTATTCGGTACTCTCTTCCGCTTCATGACGTTCCCGACGAAAACCGCAGCTGCATTCCGCAGTGCTTCGGGATAAGCGGGGCCATGCAATCGCAGCCCAAAAGAGAACCTACACCGACTAGGGTGGACACGACAAAGCTCACGAGATTTCGTCGTGTGTTTCTTCGCATATCTCCGCGGAGGACAAAAGTTCTCGCTTCGACGCCGGCGATTGCCGACGGGAAGCTGTCTTGATCAGAGCTATCCTTTGGTTGCGCAATGCAGATTGATGTAGCGGAAGCGATTCGACGCGGCGATGTGCCCGTACTCCAGCAGTTTCTCGTCAACCATCCCGGCGCGGCTCTCGCTCGAATAGACGGTCAAAGGACTTTGCTCCACGTCGCGACCGACTGGCCAGGCCACTTTCCCAACGCCCGGCGCACCATCGAACTCCTGGCCGCTCACGGGGCGGAATTGGATGCGCCGTTTCACGGCCCCCATGCGGAAACTCCTCTTCATTGGGCAGCCAGTTCCGACGACCTGATTGCGCTCGACGCGTTGCTCGATCTCGGCGCGAACAGTGAAACTCCAGGATCTGTGATCGATGGAGGAACCCCGCTATCGGACGCCGTTGCCTTTCGACAGTGGCGCGCCGCGCGCAGGCTTGTCGAGCGAGGCGCTCACGCTTTGGTCTGGCATGGCGCGGCGCTGGGGATGATGGATCGCCTTCGGGATACTTCACAGAAAACCCGACACCTTCCCCGGCTGAAGTCACCAACGCTTTTTGGAATGCCTGCCGTGGAGGTCAACTGAAAGCCGCGCAGTATCTGCTGAGCCATGGTGCGGAACTGAATTGGCTTGGCCACGACGGCAAAACACCGCTCGACGAAGCGGTCCACAGCGGACACCAGGCACTCCAGGATTGGTTGCGCCAACAGGGCGCTCTTTTGTCATCCACTTAGAGTCTTTATCCCCGGGCGCCTCTGGAACGAATCAAGTCGATCAGCTCATCTGCTCGCGGAAGACGCCCACTCTTCTTCTTGGAGTAGATCTGCTCGCCATCGACGAACACGTCCAACGCGCCAGGCGCGCCGATACGTAACCGAACGGGCACCCGTAACTCCCGTTCAATATCACTTTTGAGGCTCACGGCCTCAACTTTGATTTCGCCTCACAAGAAGCATCGTTTGATCTCGATCGTCATGCATAGCTCCTTCGCGCTGCCCATTGTCTCGCACTTAGCCTTGTCAGTAAACCCGCTTTCCCCCGATTAGCAGATCAGTACGCCGCTCGGGGCCGGAAGTCCGGTGCTCTTGCATGACCAGGACCGTCCGAAATCGCTTGAAACGTATAAGTTGCCGCCTCGATCAGCAAACGCCGTGGTGGAACCGTTTGTGGCAATGCAACCGGTGTCGACGATACCGTCGATCCACTTAGGCAGACCGCCTTCGACCGGCACCAAGTCGCCATTCGCCGTAACTGTTCGCCGATAGATCCTGCCCTGAGCTGCGAACTGGTCCGTCGCCGCTGAAACGAAAACGTCGTCCCCCGAGAACGCGACCGCCGAGCAGTGCGTTGCGTGGAGGCCCTCGCGCTCGACGGTCCACGTTACGCCGCCATCGCGGCTGAGGCAAAGACCTACAGCGGCCGCCGCGGCAACCATGTCCGGATTCACCGGATGCGCTCGCACCTCGTGAACATCGGTGCGGATATCGATGGTGGGTTGCCAGGTTTTCCCCCCATCCGTTGATCGTGGAATGCCGCCCACGTGAACGTTGGCAAAGAGCTTGCTCCCGTTAGAGTTCGCGGCCATAGAGCGAACGCCCAGTGGCGGCCCCATTCGCTGCCCATTCACAATTGCCGAACCTGCGAACCAGGTATCCCGTCCCGCGACGTTATCGAAGCCATCGAGCAGATCGAGGCCGCTCTCAGGCCGGAGCCGCAGTACGCGCGCATCATCCGTCCCGACGTAGATGATGTCCTGAACGGTCACACAGCACGAAAGCTCGAAATCGCTCCTGGCCACAGTGGACCATTTGCCGTTCGCCGTGCGCCTGCGCAGCGTATCGCGGCCGACAATGGCCAGCGCGCCTCCGTGTCCATCCGGTGCCAGCCCTCGGACGGGCTCCTGCGCGATCTCGTGGGTCCGTTTATCGTCAGTCAGTGCGAACAGCCCATCGCCCCATGTGGCTACCAGCGTCGTCGATTTGATCATGGATTACATCCCTCCCATCAGCTGTCTGGTCACTTTGAATTTAACCTTAGTAGCCGGGCGTGACGTGCCTTACCGCGCGTAATATCCAGGCTTCGCGCGAATGACGACGCCGTCGCGTACGGACTTCACGACTACCTTGCGGAACTCGCCGTCTCGCGCTGGATTGCTGCTCGTGTAACCGACTTCGTAGATCGCCCTGAGTTCCGCCGCGATCTGCGCGAGCGTCTCTTCGACGTGGCCGTGCGAAGCGTCAAACGCCAAGCCGCCCGTCTCCTCCGCGAACCGGTTCATCTCCCGCGTCCCGTAATGGTTCCGCGCGGTGAGGCGCCCGTGCTTCGTCTCGGTGTATCGGATCGAGTAGATAAAGGAATCGGCGGCTTGCGCAGCCCCGATCGCGTCTACAAGATCGTGAGCGCTCGAGTTGTCTTCCCCGTCGCTAAACAGGATTATCGCCTTCCGCTCGCCCGAAGCTGGTCTCATCTTTTGATCGGCAGTGGCGTAGAGCGCGTCGAACAGCGCCGTACCGCCCTCGCGCGTTTTGTCGGGGTCCAGTTCGGGGAACCCGCCGGTCCTCTTTTGGTATTCATCCAGCGAAGCCATCAGTTCTTCAGCGGACGAGGTGAAATCGCTCACGAGTCGAACGTGATCGCCGAAACAAATCAGAAGAGCGCGATCGCGCGGAGCGAGAGAGGTAGCGATAAAGGACTGGAGATCGCGGTGGTGCGCCTTCAAAAACTTTCCCTGGCTTTCGCTTGCGTCCACGACAATTCCGAGTAGAAGGGGAACCTCCGCCGAGCGGCTGAAGAATTTGACTTTTTGCTTTACGCCATCCTCGTAGATTTCGATATCGTCCGCGGTGAGATCTCGTGCGAGCGCGCCGGAGGAACCGTGGGCCACAAACGCCAAATTGACAAGGTTGACGTCGACTTTGAGCGACACGGGTGCAACTTCCTGGGACAACAGTTTGCTTAGGGCGACGAGAGTGAGTACGATGCGCATCGAATCAGAATACGATTCGAAAGCGAGGGTCGACCTAAATTATTGAATGTTCCCGGAGGACTTGCCGACGGAGTAGAGGCGACTCACAGCTGGAGTTCAGCAGCACCGAGAATGCTTCCGGCTCCGTCTTCCTGTAGCAGCACCATCACCCGGGTAACGCCCGTCGCCTCTGAGTCGCGCAGGGGAAGCGTAATTTCCTTTTCCCGATCCTGCTGAGAGCGCCAATTTCTCGTTTCTTTGACTGAGAACGCAACCGCGACATGGTTCAAGGTTCGGCCGCCATTCTCGCCGCCACGCACCGCTTCCGTGACGTGGTCCAATGCCGCGATCGCGACCAGATTCGCCGTAATCTCTTGAGAGGTGCTGACCTGGAATGTGACCGAATGTGACGTCTTCTTTGTCACAGTGATCGCCACCGGAATTTTCGGCCGCGTCACCGCTGTGCGTAGAGCTTGGGAGACTCTTTCCACATCGTTGCCCACGAACTCAACGCTGCCGTCCACGACCATTTGCGGCGTGTAAACCGGACCGCCGTGCAAACGCTTGGCATACGCAGATTGCCGGCCGCTATAGACTGGCGAAGAATTCGGATCCGTCCATTCGGGCCGGTTCCAATAATCCACATGCTCGCTGACGACCAGCAATCTCGCTCCGGATAGTGGTTGCTTCTGATCCAAGTTCGATAGGAGTGTGTCCGCGGGAGGGCAGCTCGAGCAACCGTCGGACGTAAACAACTCGACCACGATGGGAACCGGGTTAGGGGGCTGATGCGGCGCGAGTTCAGCCGCGACCATAGGCGCGATTAGAACAAAAGCGGATAGCCCTAACACTATGGTTCTCCGTCCGGAAAACGCGCGCGCGGTCAGCGAGATCGGAAGGCCTACGCATAACGCATGGATGGTTAGCCCCGAGAGAACGGACCGCAGCGTCTGGGGCGCGCTACGGGCCAATGATAACGGGACAACAACGAAGGACATGAAGGCGAACACAGCGAATCCGTACAGGATTCCCGAGAACCACGGACGTCGCGATAGAACGCCTGCCCGGCGACTGAGTAGGAGGAAAACGGCGGAAGCCGAGAGAGCGATGATGAACTGGAGCAGCAAGCCGAGCAAGACAACGGCACTTCCTCCTTCAAAAGCCCGCCTCCCCAGAAGACCGCTTGCAATAAACCTCAGAATGCGAGATGGCGACACGGCAGGAGCATACATCAGAAATGCGGAGATGATATCCAAGGTGCCGGCGCACAAACCTCCGAAAATGAGTCCGGAGATCGGCGCCGGTTCTCGTGAATTTGCGACCTCCTCCCGATTTGTAAGCCCCTGCATGTCCCTGCCTCTTTCCGCCCGCGTCGAATCAGAATGTAACTTTGGCAGTCAGTTGCACGGTTCGTGGTTGGCTGGAAAATACCTGGTCTGGCCGGTTGAACAGGGCACTCCCGGGTGTCAAAAAGCTTCGAATCGCGCTACCCGCTTGCCCGATGCTGGCCACATCATCGATTGATCCCGGAATGAACTGAGAGTGATTGAAGACGTTGAGCGCCTGCACCTGGAACTCTATCTTGAAGCGTTCCGTTACCGAAAAGCGCTTGAGGGCGGTCAAATCCCAGTTGTTGATCGGGTTCCCCGCGAGCGTATTTCTGCCGCCGTTGGACAACGCTCCTTTGCCGGCCACAATGTAGCGCGCCGATGGATCGTTGGCCAGATACCCGACTACATCGCCCGCGGAGTTTGTCAGCGCAGTAACACCTGAGCCGGTATTAGCCGCACCAGACGGGTTGATGATGGTGCGATCCGGTGCGGAATCGGTGTTCAGGTTCGAGTCGAGGCCGGACTGGACCGTATAATACTCCGGTGACTCGTATGTATAGATTGGAGCGATCTCCCAATTTCCGACCACGTTCTTCAAAAAATAATTACTCCGGCTTGCAAACCAGGGCGCGTCGTAAATGAGAGCAATTGTAAACCTCTGTCGCCGATCCAGGGCCGATGTGCCTTTCTCTGCGGTGAGATTGTTGAAGTCTTGCGGCCTCCGCGGCGTTAGATAGGTACTGAAGAAGTCCGCCGTACTGTTGTCGATGTTGTGACTCCAGGTATAAGCAGAGGTAAAACTCAGTCCTTTTGATAGACGCTTTTCGAGCTGCACCTGCAACGAGTGATAAGTTGAGCTACCCACGGGTAGGTAGGTGGTGATTGATCCCGGGAATCCCGCCGCGTCAAAGGCCGGGAGTGTAGTCGGCTTGGCCTGGAGATCGGCCAACGTAAGCGGAAGTGAATCCAGTGTTGCCTGACTCGGTTGCGTTAAATAAGTCGGCAGATAGCTCGTCGGCGTAACGGGGCTGACGTTGTTCAGACGGTCCTGCACATCGAGATGAACACCGCGCGTGCCTACGTACCGTACTTGAAACACATAGTCATTGAAAAAGACATGCTGGATACCCAGATTCCACTGAATCGAGTACGGAAGCTTCTGGTCGGCAATCAGGTTGGTGGTGTTCGCTCGGGCCTCCGCCGCGGTTAGTGATGTACCGCTAACGGCCACGGTTCCAGGGATCGCACCCGTCGCCAGAAATGCGGAGGGGTTAGCCGGAACGGCACACCCGTCTAATACGTCACAGTATTGTGTGCCCACCTCGGGAGGTGTCTCCAAAATTCCGATGTTGTCGTAGAGAACGTCATAGTTGATCCCGAAGCCTGCGCGGATCGAAGTGGTTCCGCTATGTCCAGGCGAATAGGCCAATCCAATGCGCGGCGCGAAGTTCAGGTACTGCGGCGTGGGCGCGTGAAAGTCAATCAATCCGGGGACGCTCGCTATCGAGTTCAGGCTTTGCAACCGCTCACTATAAGGGACGCTCGTGAATTCATAGCGAACTCCGAGATTCACGCTTAGGTTCGGTGTAGCTTTCCACGTATCTTGCGCGTACCCATATAAGGCGATCTGGTCGCCATAATAGGTGTAGTTTCCGACGCCTCGAGCAGCGAACTCATCCGGCTGCAAGTCCCGCAGGTAGTTCTCGAGCGTGCTGTACTCGTATTCGCCACGGGAACGTTGGGTGAAACCTTGCGGCGAGATGTACTTCCGGCCATCAAACCCGAATTTAAACGCATGATTTCCGTATGTCCAGGAGATGTTATCAGTGATCTGATACGTGTTTTGTATGGTGAACTGAGGCGCGCTAGTATCAGGTCCCAGATTGAGCGCCAAATCGTCGACCTCAAGATTCGGAAAGACATCAAGGCCGGGGAATTTTAGGCCCCCCACCGTAAAGTTCTGATTGAGGCGGTTATATCCGAGCCTCAACTCATTCAGAAGAGAAGGCGTGAACGTGTGATATTCCGTGACGGTAACGAGATAGTTCTTGACAGGCAATGGCGTAAAGAAGGTCGCAAATTGCGCGCTGGTATCTTGCCCCTCGAAATTGTTGAAGATGTACCGGCCTCGTAATTGGTCTTTATCCGAAAAGTTGTAATCAGACGAAGCAATCGCGACATATTGGTTGCTGAATGTCGGGGCGACCAATGTCGGATAGCCGATGGGGATATTTTGACCTAAGACAGACACCGAGTCGCTGCCGGCCTGGGAAAGAGCAACCGGAGCATATTGCTTGAGCACGCTGTAGTTCGTGTTAGAGATCGCTCCGCTGGAAGCGAGGTTGGCCAGAGTTGCGTATCCGGCCGCAGTGGGCGTTTCGATCCCGGCAAGGGACAGGTCCTGCCCGATCGGATTGTACTCGGCGGCGCCGAAGAAGAACCACTTGTTCCGAATGATCGGTCCGCCTAAGTTGGCGCCTAGCCGGTTGGAGTCAAACCGCGGGTTATCGCTGATACCGTTGTTATGCGCGACATTGTTGACGGCGTTCAGGTTGCGGTTCTGCAGATAATCATAGAGCGTTCCATGAAAGTCATTCGTTCCGCTTTTGATGTTGGTGTTAAATTGCCCGCCCGATGAGTGCCCATACTCTGCCGTGTACTGATTTTGAATCAGCGTGAACTGCCCAACGTCGTCGTTGGGGATGGTCATCAACGCGCCGGTGACTGTCTTGTTGTTTTCGTCGATACCCTCGACCGTGAAGTTATTGTTCCGGGGGCGCTGTCCTCCGACGGAAGGTCCCATTCCGGCTCCAAGACCTCCCGACGTGGAAACACCGGCGGCCAACAGCGACAGGTTGAGGACACCGGAACCAACACTGGAACTGGGAAGATCGCTCGCTAGTCTTTGACCGAAGTCGGTTGTAATCTGGGCGGTGGATGTATCGATGGTGGATGCCGCCGCGACCACTTCCACAGTGCTGGATGTGGAGCCTACCTGCAGAACCACGTTGGCCGTTGCTTCCTTGTTCAGGTCGACGGCTACCCCAGTTAACTCCGACGTGGTAAATCCAGCCGCGGCAGCCCGGAGGTTGTAAGATCCGACTGCCAGATTCGCAAACCGATACTCTCCGGCCGCATTGGTTGCACCCGTAGCTTTGATTCCGGTTGCGCTGTTTACGGCTTCGACAGTGGCGCTGGGGATTGCGGCTCCCGAAGAATCCATTACGCTTCCGGTGAGACTGCCACTGGTCATTTGCGCGTGGCTTGCGCACGCAGCAATGGTCGCGACCACGATGGCGTGAAACCAAGAAGCACGCGTCCTGTGCCTCCCCGTATTTAGAGGCGAGAAACCACTGCCTCTGTAATCATCTAACAGGCTAAGTAGCAGCATTGGAAAAGACTCCCTTGTATGCTGCCAATGTTAGCCACCGTTTCCCACGGCGCGCTATAGCCACTTCGCGCTCATTTCCTATAGCCAGCCGGACCGGATCAGCGATCGGATGGATCACCGTAGACGGAAGCGCATGATGCGAGCGGGGGTCGGAACCTTTCCCTGTCTCACATTCGCGTGTTCATCGAGCACGTTCCATCCGGAATTGGCGATGTAGAAGAACACATCATCGACGATCGCTCCATGGGTCGGATCGCCCAGCGTCTCAGTGGCTTTTTCGATAACCTCCTCCGAACCCGTCCGAGTGTAGGTTTCGTCCAGACTCACGCGAACCACGCGCTCGGGGGCCGTGCCGTTTTGCGTCAGAATCAGACTTCCGCGATCGAAATAAAGCCCATCGACCCCGTTCAATGCAGTCTTCGCGCCGGCCTGAGCATTGAGCCATGTTACGTGCCCGCTATCGATGCGCAGCAGGCCAATGCCGCGGGCATAATCGGGGACGAGCAGATGCCGTCCGTCGGGGAGCATGGCTGGGGTTTGAGGCGAGATGAAATCCCGGTCGTTGAGGACAGTCAATCGATCTCCGGAAACTCGGTAGACGCCTCCCCGGTCTCCGTCCGTGACAATCGGAAATCCCTCTGCGTCGAGCACCATGTCGCCCAAAGCGGAGTGTGCCGGCCCTTCCATGCGGCGCAGAAGCGCACCGCTGCTGAGTGCGAAGCAAAGTACAGCGGATCGTCCCCAATCTGCTTTCGGTGCAACCTTGAACCCATCGATCGCGACTTCGGTTGCCCACACCCTACCGTGATGGACATCGACTTTGATCGCCAGGATTGGCCAGTGGCTTGGAGAATAAGCGAAGTCCGTCATCTTTCCGCTCGGGGCGAGACGGACGATCTTGTTCTTCAGCACGCTGGTGATGAGGAATGACTTCGACCCCGGATCGTAATCGAGATCTTCCGGGAGAAGGTCCGGGTCGGAAAGAATGAAAGCTGTCACTGATTTCGTCACCGGCTTTTTGTTGTGAGCGAAGCGGTCCAGGATGCGCCCGTACTCGGGTAACTTGCTGATTCTGTTAAAGTCGCCGGGGACTCCCGCCAGCAATTGATCGTCGGCCTGCCCTAGGGTGGCGAACAGATTCAGCGCGTCTAAGGCATGCGACTGATCTCCCGTCTCCGCATAGGCGCGTCCCGAAAGCTCAACGGCATCGGGCGCATCGTTCAGCAAGCTCCGAATTTGCAGGACCGCATCAAGATACACTGCTCGATCACCCGACTTGTGAGCCGCACTTGCTTTCTGACGCAGTTGCGTGAAAGTTTCGAGCGCGGTAGCCGTCGACTCTCCGGCGACTCCGGAGGTTACGTGGAGAACAACAAGCGCGGCGGCAAGATAACGGCTCATGAGCGAATGTGCGCGACTATCCAATGGAGAATCGCGGATCGCCTTCGAGCACCTCCGCCAACATCCGCGGAACTTCGCCCTTCTTCCAGAGACCAGTTCGAAAACGGGCACGGTAGCGGAGCGGACCTCCATCGGCACGGTCGCTTCGTTCCAGCGGACGCGGAATGCAGACAAACTCCACCTCCATGCGATCGCTCGTGCAATGCACCACAGAGTACCCGTGCCCGCCCATGTCGACGAAAGAAAGGTGCGGCGATAGGCTGCGGTTGGACAACTGCCGCGCCTTTTCCAAGTCGCCGCTGCGTGCATACTCCAGGCAGGAACGCACGCCATGACGTAGCAGCAGGTTGACGGTAGGCTGCGGCGCGGAGTCAGCGGGCGCTTGGCCCAGAAAGAGCGGTCGCATGGGATGCTGCTGGGGAAAGCCATGCTCAATGGCTTCGACCATCCCCGGCGCGGAGATTGAGCCGGTGACGAAAGCAATGCCTACGGGCTCGAAAGCTTTAGGCGGCAACGCCTTCGCGGCAAGACCCGCCCAGAAGCTGTGGCGGTCGCCGGCCACGGTCGCAAATCCGGTGATGCCATGATTGCGCACGAAGTCGTAGATCTCGGCACGCTCCACAAACGCGCTGCTATGATCTCCGCCGCCAAAGCCTGCATAGCCGGCGCCTGGCCAGGGCTTCGAACTGCTGGATGGGAGATTTTGCGGGTCGGCTCGCATATCCAGCG
This sequence comes from Bryobacterales bacterium, assembly GCA_963738525.1. Taxonomy (GTDB): domain Bacteria; phylum Acidobacteriota; class Terriglobia; order Bryobacterales; family Bryobacteraceae; genus Bog-113. The sequence goes on along the minus strand of CAVTXC010000006.1, from coordinate 107,711 downwards.
TCGCGGTCGTGTTCCCCCAAATCTTCCACGTTGCTTGCGACCGCTGAAGCTGCTCAAGGAACCACTGCTTTTGCTCAACACCCAAAATCGTCTGAGCAGGCGCGTGCCGTTGAAAGTTCGGAACGGTGGTGCCGCCGTAAGGAATTGCAGCCGGCGGATCGCCGCCGTTGAAAGAACGCCCCGCATCCAGAATCTCCATTGCTTCTTCGGGGACAAACTCGGGAAAATCCGGTGACACGAACGCCTTGGCCTCGTCGCGATCCAGTGGATCTTCCGATCGATAGCTGCGCTGGTCCGTTACGATCAATTCGACATGACGGCCGAAGCGCAATGCTCGATAGCCTCTGAGGCTATTGATGGCGGCACGGTTATTCGGTTCATCGCCCATGCCGTGGTCGTCAAAACGGGTGATCGGAGCGTTCACCACCGCGGGTGGGTTGAAGCGATCCAGCCCCGCATCTCCGGGCCTCGCCATCCGTGCCGGCTGGTATTCAAAAAACGCCTGATTCGCGGCCACTTTGCGCGTTTGCGCCGGCCGCGTCTGGCCATCGAACTTTTGCAGCGACTGCCAGCCCTGCCAGCTGAACTCATGGTTATCCCACATGTTCACAAAGGGCCAACGGGCTCGCGCATCCTGCAGATCGGGATCGTGCAGATAAGCGCGATATACAGCGCGGTAGTCGTTCAGGTCTGTTGGGATGTTGAAGTCGTGAATCTTTTCGCCGTGCTCGTATCGCACAATGTCGCGTAACCGCCGGTCGTACATGCCTTGCGGCCGATCTTCGGGATACCAGACAAGCTCATAGATGAAGTCGCCGAGATGCAGCACGAAGTTCAGACGCTCGGTTTCCGGCGCTCGCTCATCCTCGTAGATCATGCGGCGATACGCATTTTGCGCGCCCTGGTTGGCGTTTTGGCAACTGATGAACGCGAATCGGACGGAGCGCGTGTCGTGGTCGGTTGGAGCTGTGATCGTGCGGCCGATGCGACTCCCGTTGCCATCCGGATCGGTGAAGCGGTACCAGTAGACCGATGCGGGCTGCAATCCGCCGACCAACACGCGACAGGTCCAATCGGAAGCAGCCGAGAGAGGCGCCTTCGTCACCGCGACCACTCGCTCGAAGTGAGAGTCCTCGGCTACTTCTACGTGGAGCGTATCCACGGGGTGCTTGCTCCCGTCGCGGCGCGTCCACAGCAGAATGCTGGAGGGGTCAGGATCGCCGGACGCTACGCCCTCGGAGAAAATGTCGCGCCGTTCCCGCCACGGAACACGCGATGGCGCAGCTCGCCCCGTGCTCCACGCAGCCGTTGCGCTAAATGCTGCCGCGGCTCGTAGAAAGCCGCGCCTGGTGATCCTTAACATGGCCTAAGGCTCGAATCCTGTTCGATCTAGATGTTACTGCAAGCGCGAGGTTGATCTGTTCACTTACCTTCTCATTGCGATCGAATCACTTCTGCAAGTCGGCAAACAGCCTTCGGGATGTCGGTAGTTGTCGTGCTGCCGAATCCAAGGATCAATCCCTGATGCGACGGCTGCTGCAGGTACGAAGGCGACAGAGGCCATAACCACAGCTTCTTACGGGCAGCGTCCGCTGAAATCTGTTCATCGGATAAGCCTTGCGCAAGTGTGACCACGAGGTGCATACCGGCCTCGCCGCCCAGAATCTGCAGTTCCGAACCGAACTCCTGCGCGATCGCGTCCGCAAGTATATTTCGCCGCTCTTTGTAGATCAGGCGCGTCTTCCGAATATGTCGGGCGTAATGGCCTTCACGGATAAAGTCCGCTACTACGGCCTGGTTCAAGTGCGGCGGGCAAAGATCGATGGCACGACGCACTGCGGCGAAGCGATCCACCAGATCCGGCGGAATCACCATGTATCCCAGGCGAAGGGCCGGAAAAAGAGTCTTGCTGAATGTCCCGATATAGATGACGCGCGATCCCCGATCCAGCCCTTGCAGCGAGCCGACCGGCATACTCTCATACCGGTACTCGCTATCGTAGTCGTCTTCAATGACCCACGACCCTGAATCGTTTGCCCAATCCAGCAGCTGCAGGCGGCGCGAAGCGCTCATCGTCACCCCAAGGGGTAGTTGATGTGACGGCGTGACACATGCCGCGGCTGCATTCCCGCATAGCTCGATTCCCGCGGCTACGTCCAAACCTTCGCCGTCGACGGGAACAGCTATCAGACGGCAGTCGGCCAAGCGCAGTGCGGAACGGGTCATCTCATAGCCCGGTTCCTCCACCCAGACTGCGCTTCCGGGATCGAGTAAGACTCTCGCCGAAAGATCAACAGCCTGCTGCGAGCCGCTCACGATCATAATCTGCCGCGCGTCACAGTGAACGGCCCGCGAAGCTCGCAAGTAGTTCGCAATCGTCTCGCGGAACACCATCGAACCCATCGGGTCGCCATAGTTCATCGAACTCGCCCGAACCTTGCGTGCATGCCTGGCAACCAGGTTCGACCACGTTTGAAATGGAAAGTGATCAAAGGTCAATTGGCCAACACTAAACGCTCCGGAGCCGAAGATCCAAGGAGAACTTTCCCGGCCGGGGGGAAGTGAGGATCGGGATGAAACTTTGCGAGGAGTTGCGGGGACGCTATTCGTTCCCGCTTCCGAATACTCGCAGGAAGTCATCTTATCCGGTAGCGAAGTGGAGACAAAGGTACCGCCGCCGCCTCGGCCTTCTAAATAACCTTCGGCGATCAACTGTGCGTAAGCGTTGAGTACCGGAATACGCGAGATCCCGAGTTCCACGGCCAGGGCCCTGCTGGACGGAATCTGCTGGCCGGGCTGGAGACCTTTCCCGAGGATCATATCGCGAAACGCGTCGCAGATCTGCCGGTGCAAGGGCTTGGCGGCCTCGCGGTCGAGTGCAATGAGTGGCGAATATCCGCCGGGCCTCTTCGCCATACCGCCATTGTAGTGGTCATATCGATTCGCCGGGATTTGGCCATTGCCGCCGGCCACTTTTCCGGGGAACATCAGATGTGACTGCTGCGCTGAAGCATCGCTTTGCAACGCCCCTGATGTTGCTTTATGCAATCGTTCTGTTTCCGGACTGTGGCCGCACCGCTTCTCACGATCATCAGATGGGTGATATGCCGGGAATGGACATGAGCGGCACAAAAGGCATGGGCGACATGGGGCCGAGCATGGCCGCGATGGCCGGCCACATGATTATGACAACGTCACGGCCCATCCAGCCTGGGGATGAAGAGAAAGCACAGGCCGTAATAGCCGCGGCTAAAGCGACGATGGAGCGCTATAAGGATTACCGCAATGCCCTTGCCGACGGATATGTCTTCGAACATCCGAAAGCAAAACAAAATCAATACCACTACATGAACGACGCGAATGGCGAGGCGGCTAACACTCGCTTTGATCCGACGAAGCCGACCGCTCTTCTGTACCGCAAAACCCCGCACAAGCAATTCATGTTGGAGGGCGTGATGTACACGGCGGCTCAGCATGCCACCGAAGACGAGTTGAACGCGCGCATTCCGCTGAGCATCGCGCGCTGGCATGAGCACACTAACTTTTGTGCGGCTCCGGAAGGTCGCTCCCGTGAATACTTCGGGGCTCACCCGACGTTCGGGATGTTCGGCTCGGTCAAGACCAAAGAGGCTTGCGACGCGGAGGGCGGTAACTTCTATCCCTTCATGTTCACGTGGATGATTCACGTGTTCCCCTATGAAAAGGATTTCAAGAATATCTTTTCGATGAACGACGACATCGCCCACGTGCACTAAGGGCGGAGTCACCAACCGGCTACAACAGGTTTCGTGCAAGCCATACGGCTTTGTATAGGATAAGAAGCTCCGATGGAGTTCCGTTGGGCTTTCGTCCTTATGCTCGCCGCGGGACTCACGCCGCGGATCAGGGCGCAAGTAGTGGTAACCGTCGGGATCATCCCGCCCGGAACTCCGGGGCGGCGAGGTCGAGCTAAGTGAACGGGGAACCTTCGATCCCCAGGGTCACGTGGTTGAAAAGATAGAAAATCGGCTGGGGAATAAATCCATTACTTACTACGGCTATCAGGAAGGCCGGTTGGTGAGTATGGAGACAAGCTCTAAATCTTTGCAGAAATAACACCTTAAGTTTTGGAGTTACTGGACCTACAATGTCGAGGGCGGGCTCGTGGACTCTCGCAGGGACTAAGACGCCGAACTGCGGGCTTACGCAGCATGTTTCCGCTACGACGATAGAGGACGTCTCCTCAGCTATGAATATCGGCAGGGCGCGGGTGACCATTTATTTCAGCGTGTCGCAATCAGCTACTCGGATGATGGGAAGACGATCATCGAGACCGTCAGTAACGCCGAAAGCGCCCTCATTGACCAAGACACGCGCATCCTGGATAGCCAAGAGCGCGTGCCGCGAGTGATGCTCGACAGTCAAGGGAGGACCCCAAACGACCTCGCAAAGAACATCTCCCTTCGCTACGACGAACAGGGCAGGCTAGTTGCGCAAACGGAATCAAGCAGAACGTAAAGAAGACCAATGTGGTACGCCTCGTCAGTCGAGGCAACGAGTAGTAAAGAACGCATACATAGACGAAAGCGAAGATATTTCCAACAAAGAGACAGTGGCCCACGATCGGCCAAAGCCTGTTCTCGGTCGCCTCAATTTGCTTGGCAACGGACATACCTGACCCAGGGTTGCACAACCACTTGGAATCCGCAGGTTGCGAGGCTCTTACGACAACTGTTTAAAAAGCAAGCGCCAAGGGAGCGCAACTTCTATCTTGCCGCCGTGGTAATTTCCCGCATCTGTTTGTAGTACTTGCTGTCGCGTCGAATCGCAATGCCCATAATGAAGCGAGGACCCAGTTCGGACGGAGGGAAGTAATCGTAATCTCCTTTGAACGTGGGGTCTGCGAGTGTTTCGCGCACCATCGCGCGATAGCCCGGATGCGGCATGAAAACCAGATCCGGCGCGAACTTTGCAAACAGAACCTTTGCCGAAAAAGGGTGCTTGGCGAAATCGATGTCATTCAATCCCGCCATGTCGATGATCGTCTTACCCGGGTTCATGGCAGCAACGTGACCGATTTCGGTGCACGCGATCTTCAAGTCGGCGGGCAATGCGGAAAACCGGTCCAGACGAAACCAATAAGTGCCATAGTAGATCGCATATTCCTCAGCCAGGCTCCAATTGTGAAAGCCCTCACGTCCGTTCCGAATCACGTGCGTGGCATTGTTGGCGAACGAGTAAACGATCATCGCGAGACCGCATCCGAACAGACCAGCTGCCCAACCCCAGCCCGACCCGCTCCGGAACACGGTTAAGAACCACTCACCATACCTCGCGACTAAGCGGCGCGTACTAACCACCGCAAGCCAGAGAATTGCCGGCAGTGTCGGGTAATAGAATCGCGAGAAGAAGGGCATGATCTGAAGCACGAAAAAAAGAAAGTAGAGGATATAGAGAACTGTGCCGCAGAGCAGAGCAATATACAGCGGCGAATGCGAGTCCCGCCCTCTATGTTCCAGATAGCTCAGCGCGTCGAACCCGATCACCGCAACGAGCAGGCAATAACATCCGAGATAGTCGCCCAGCTGCTCATAGGGGACTCGCTGATATTTCTCATATTCGAAATCGCCGTAATGCTTTAGTCCCTTCGCATAGAAAGAGAGCGGCAGCGCGGAGCCGAAGTAGATGTATAGGCCAAGCATCAAAACGCCTAAAGTTGCCACGGTGATCCCAAGAGCCACGGCCCCTTTTACGCGTTGAGAACGGCTCTTGCTGAAAACAGCGATGACAGCGGGAATTAGTAAGGTGTACAGCATTAGGTCGGGACGAACGCCGTACATCGATCCGCCTGCGATTCCCATAACGACCGTTGCCGTCCAGCTTTCCTTTCGGCTCTGCCATGTTGCAATCAACAGGTAAACCGCCACCATGGCGAGGTCGAACATCGTGTCCATGCCGCTCCAGAAGTGAATGGAAAGCCCATAGGACGCGCGCGCAAAGCTGACCAGAATCAAGATCCCCGCTGCCGTCGCCGCAGCTCGATGATTTCGAACCAGTGGCCAAAGAAGCCCGGCCATCAGCACGAGGAAAAGGCATCCGCAGAGGAAGCTGGTCAACGCGAGAGACAGGATCGGCTTGTTCGGGACGATCGCCTGGATGACCGCGACCGGAATGACATAGAAGACGGATGTAAGTCCATAAGTGGGTGGACCACCCGGATTCCAAATCAAGCCGTGCCCCCCGATTAGGTTGTCCGCGTACCTCACCAACATGAAAGAGTCTTCCCAAATAGCCCAGAAAGGGCCCGGCCCGAGTAGCATATAGACCATTCCCATCAGGAAGGTCAAAAGCGAAAGCGCGCTGATCCCCCGCAAAATGGCCCGGCAGGCGGCAACGGCTAATGGAGCTGACTTGGATTCGACTGGAACCGGAGGAAATGCGGACATCGGTGACGGGTGGAGTGAAGGGACCAGAATAACAGGGTCGCGGTTTGCGCGACGGGCTTGCTTTCTGCCAAACGCGGCGCTACTCTGTTGTCAGTTACTGAGAGGAGCAAGATGGGAAATGAGAATGCGCCTCACCGATATCCTGCGCCTGCGGCTACGCTCTCTCTTCTTAAGAAGGAAGGTTGAGCAGGAACTCGACGAAGAGGTGTGTTATCACCTGGAGCGGTTAGATAGAGGCAAACATCTCTGCCGGGCTGACTCCCACTGCTCACCATTTATGTGTTTTGGGTAAACTCCGATCAGTTCTTCCGCTCGCGATAGGTTCTGGTCTACCCAGGCCGGGCAATCACATAACATCATCTTGACCGGGGATTTAACATGGAAGCGGCCGTGAACTTCGTCCGGTTTTCCCTTTCCCGCTCCGTGATACCTCTACAATGAACTGCGCAAGCTCCCTACCAAGGCGTCAGAAAATCCGTTCATTTTCGGTATTTACAAATAAGCGCCGCCGAAGTGCAGTCGTTTTGGACAGTATCCCCACAAAAGATTAAACGAATCATCCGGAAAGACAAAGACCGCTCTCTTACGGCACCACCTGATACACCGTCCCTGGTGAACTCCCATCGGTTCCCAGCCCTTGTGTCACGCCATAAAGAACACCGTTCACTCGAATCAGATCGCCCAGCGGGATATAGCCATCCGGCCCGCCTTGAAACTGATGGAGCGTCATTAGCGTCCACGCGCCCCCTGCTGACACCGGCGGTTGCAGGTGAAACACGACTCCGCCCTTGTGAAGTCCCACCCCGCCCCCGGATGCCGTCCCATAAAAGCCATGCCCGCCGTCCGAGATCAAAGCCGAATGCGGGAGTGCTCCATCCGCTCCTTCCGTGAACGTGTGGATCACCGTTTCCGCCCAAACGGACCCGCTCGCCGGTGGAGTCAGCTCAAAAACAACGCCCGCTCCCAACGATCCGCCGGAGTAAGCCGTGCCATACAGATTGCCGCTCGCATCGAAGATCAATTTCGCTTCCGGCGCGGCCCCGTCCGCCCCACCCGTGAAGCTGTAAATCGGCGTCTCCGTCCAGGAACCACCGATGGTCGGAGAGAGCTCGAAAACCACCCCGTTCCCGCCGGACCCGTACTTGAATGTCGACCCGTAGAGATTTCCTGTCGCGTCGGAAATCAGGCCGGCAGCCGGATAGCCGCCATCGGCGCCGCACGTGAAGTTATAAAGGGTTTCAACGGTAGCCGAACCTTTCACTATCTCGAACACCGTGCCGCACTTCGACGTGCCGAGCGTCTCCGTAACCCCAAAGACATTGCCGCTTCCGTCCACGAGCAGTGTACCCAAGGGTCCCGATTGATTGAAGGAGCCGTCCACACTGGCAAAGCTGTAGAGGACATTCTCCGTCCACGGACTCACTCCATCCCCCGGAGGCGTGAGCTTGAAAAGGGTACCATCGCCAGGGCTAAAGCCGTCGCCCGCGCCACCGCCTAGCAGGGTCGTCCCAAAGACTTCACCGGACGCGTTCAACAAGAGCGGTGATTCCGGCAGCGAACCACGGATACCGCCATGGGCTGTTGGGAACGAGTACAGAGCCGTTTCCGTCCATGCCGTCTGGCCCGCGGCGGGCGGAGACAATTTATAGACGAAGCCGTTGTTATAGACGCCCCCGTAGGATGTCGTTCCAAACAGATTTCCGGAACCATCCATGAAGACTCCGGATGCCGGATAGATGCCGTCCCTAGGACCATTGAACACATGGAGCACCGTCTCCCCGGGCGTTTGCGCTCGCGCCACCCAAACGGAAGCGGGCGCCAATAGAAAAAGAGCGGCTACTGTTCTGAGCATCATCTTGTACTTCACGGGCAAAGTGTATAGCATGAAGATCCCTTTACCCAAAGCCGCTACAAAACTTGACTTCGTGCAGTCTCGAATGAGGGACGCGCGTGTACAATCCCTCACTTATCTGAGGTAAATGCGTTCTAACGAACTCTACTTTTAATGTTTGTCTCCTTATTAAGTTCTCCATCTCTTTCTTTGACGGTGGGCGTTCAGCACAGACGTGAGGGCGACTAGGTTTGAATATCAGCATCAGCAGCTCCTTCTTTTACTGCTGACAGACCTGTCGGCGCTTAGTTACCTTTTAACCGCAATGACATTGTATGGGCGTTCGTGCGAAACCATTCGAACGGTGCATCCTGGGAGCGCCTGATTCTCGGCTTTGCCGCTCGCGCTCCTTGTTTCCGCGACGCTGGAGCCTTGGGCGAAGGCACCCCATCCCATTCCCCTCGACTCCTACGGGCAGCGCGGTCCCGGCGACGCACGTCATTATTACAGCCAGCACAGCGATTACAGCCAGCACAGCGGCATGCTCGTGCGAATTTTTCTCGCCCTCGGCGTCGGTTTGCTCCTCCCACTAGCCGGAACAATAACATTGCTCGGGGGCGAAGCCTTGCTCATTGTTCGACTCCGTCTTTGGGACGAGGCGATCGTCCCCGGCTTCCACGCCCTTGTGCGCATTGCCTCTTGGGGCTCTGCTTTTCGAATGCGGGAATCGAAGTGGGGCCTCGCGGCCACCATGATTTTTTCGCCTGGACTTCTACAGGACAGTCTCGCGGAATCCGAGCCGTTTGCAGCGTGCTCGCATGGCTGCTGCTGAGAGGCTTCGCTGAGACTGCAACGCCGTCCAGCGGCTAATGTCGGGGTGCGCGCGAACTCCGCGCCGTGCCCCCGCTTAAGCAGGAGCGCTTCTATCTCTTTCGCTTTCCGTTACTTACACGCGCAGCGAACGGTCAGACGGAAATCATGTAAAGAGCCATGCGGATTGCGCTAGAGTCTTTCCCGATGAGCACTACTTCCAATTCACGAATCTTTCTCCTCTTCCTTAGCGTTTCCTTTTCCTGGGCTTTGCGCGCGCAGCAAGCCACCCTCGTTCATGGTTTTACCGGTACCGATGGCGCGAATCCTTCATCGAGTTTGATTGAGTTGCCCAATGGAAACCTCATGGGGACCACTTGGAATTCGCAAACAGCAAAGGGAACAATCTACACGTTGGACTCAAACGCCGTCCTGACCACCACCTACACCTTTCCGTCGTCCTTCTGCGCGGGGAGGGCGAACGCGATTACCGACAGCGGTCTGTTCCAGGCCAGCAACGGACTCGTCTACGGCGTCTGTTACGGCGGCGGCCAGAGCGGGTACGGCAGTGTGTACGTCGTCTCCAAGTCGGGCCAGAACGCGAAACTCCTGCATAGCTTCAACGGAACGGATGGGTCGCATCCCCTGGGCCCGCTGGTGGAAGGTTCCGACGGAAACCTCTACGGTGTGACGAGTTCGACTGTTTTCAAGATGACCCCCAACGGTACGGTCTCTGTCCTCTACACCTTCGTCAAGAAATCCGGTGCGTGGGATCCTCTGGGCGGCCTCACTCTAGGCTCCGACCAGAATCTCTACGGGATCTCGGGCTATGACGATAACAGCTTCGAGGGCTCCGGCTATCAGGTCAACCCCGCGGGCGGCTTGAACGTTCTCGGCAACTTCTACGCCGCCCCGTTCGGGCAAAGTCCTGTCCTGACTGCGACGAATGCGGTCGAGACCATCTGTCAGCCGACATTGGGTATCGGGGCTGGCGAAACTGTCGAGACCGTATCGGCCGGCGACAACAAACACGTCGTTTACCAGTTGCCGCAATATTTCGGACCCGATTTCGTGAACCTGGTCGGCGGATTGGCTGCCGGCGGCGATGGCGCGCTTTATTTGAACGGTGCATCTATCGTCACGTTCCCCCCGCCGGTGAACCCTTACGTGATCGCCCGCATCGACATTCCCGGAAACAACACGCAGTTCGCCGGTGTAATTCCTACGCTCGGTTCCACGCTGGTCGGAAATCCGCTGCAAACCGCGTCCGGAACCATCTACAGTGCGGCGCAAAGCGGCGGCCCGAATGGACTGGGCAGCATCGTCTCGGTGAACTTCGGCAGCCCCGCTCCCAGCCCGGGGATCTCGTTCTTCCAACCTACTATCGGCTCGCCCAAAACGGTAGTGACCCTGTGGGGCTCGCACTTTGTGGGCGCCACCTCCGTCACTGTGGGCGGAGTACCGGTTCCGTTCACCACCGTCGCGTCCGGATTCATCAAGTTCGCCATCACCCCAGCGGCGATGACGGGTCCCGTGGCCGTCACCACGGCCGGCGGAACGGTGGCCAGCACCGGAACGTTCACGGTTCAGTAAACGATTCACGAGATATCGCTATGTGTCCCAACCGCCTCATCTGTGCAGCCCTTTTCTTCTTAGTGATCCCTGGACTCGCTTTCGCCGCGTCCCCCGTCTCTGCTTCGCGACTACCGACGCGACTACGCCCTGCCCAAAGAGCAGGCGGCCGTCAAGGTAGCAGCCGTTGACCTCAACGGAGACGGCGTGAGCGACGTCGTGTCCCTTACTGCTGCCGGCGTCGTAGTCATGCTGTCCGTAAATGGAACGGTCAACTACGGCAGCCCGGTGGTCTATCCTGCCGGAGCGACTCCGGTGGCGCTCGCGGTCGGCGACTTTAACCGCGACGGCCAAGCCGATGTCGTGACGGCCAACGCCGCCGGAAATGACGTCACGATTCTATTCGGCGCGGGCGACGGAACCCTGGGCAGCCCCGTCCACATCGCCGCGGGCTCAAGCCCGTCCGCGATTGCCGTGGTCGACCTCAACCGCGACGGACGCACCGATTTGATCGTCGCCGATGAAGGAAGCGGACAAGTCTCCGTTCTCCTCGGGAAAGGAGACGGCACCTTCCAGGCGCCCGTCGCGTTCTCCGCCGGATCGTCGCCATCGGCCCTCACCCTATCCGACTTCAACCGGGACGGCTTTCTGGATGTCGCCACGGTTGCAAGCGCCGGAGGAGCGGTCACCGTCCTGCTCGGCGACGGAAAAGGCGGCTTCCCGAAATCTCACGTCGCTTCCTCCGGAGCCAACTCCAGCATCTCGCTGGCGGCTGCCGACTTCAACGGGGATGGCTTCCCCGACATCGCCGTTGCGGAAGGGAACCTCAACAGCCAAAGCACCGGCGTGGTCTATCTCTGCCAAGGCAATGGCGACGGCACGTTTCAGGCGCCTACCTTCCTCGCGCTGCCCCAGTATTCTCCGGTGATTGCTGCGGGAGACGTCAATGGAGATGGCCATCCGGATCTCCTTGCAACGCTGATCAACGAGGTCGGCATCAACAACATCAATGCGCTCGCCGTGTTGATCAATAAGGGCTCGGGTACGTTCGCCTCACCGGAGTTGGAAGGAACCGCGGAGAACCCGGGCGCGCTCGCCGCGGTCGACCTGAATCACGACGGGAAGCTCGATGTGGTTGTGGGATGCGGTCCCGATGTTTACTCCGGACAAGGCTATGTCACGGTGATTGTCGGCCGGGGTACAGTTTCTCTGGCCGAAGTGCAGGAGATCCGAGCGTCTGGAGCACTGGCCGTCGACGCCGCGGATATCAATGGTGATGGCCATGTGGATGTTCTGGTGGGGACGACGACCGGCATCACGCCCTACTTCGGCAATGGAGAAGGCGGGTTTACACCCGGGACTGTCGTCCCTGTTTCCGGAGGAGGCGTCGCCAACCTCGCGGTCGCGGACGTCAACGGTGACCATAAGCTCGACCTAGTGGCTTTCCTCGAAAACGGGAACCTCGCGGTTGCACTCGGTCACGGCGATGGAACGTTCGGAGCAGCGGCCTCTTATCCCGGCTACCTGGCTTACGGCTTCGCTGTCGGCGACCTCAACGGCGACGGGTACGCGGATGTCGCCCTAAGCGCCATCTTCTCGAACGGCGTGCAGATCCTGTGGGGTTCCGCAACGGGTGCATTGGTCCGAGGACCACTACTAATAACCTCGTATGCCCCGGCGCAAGCGACCCAAGCGGTTGCTATTGGCGAGTTCAATGGCGACGGCCTGCCGGATCTCGCGGTCTCCACGGTCGACTACAACACTCTCAACAACTACATCGAGCTGTTCCCCGGCAAAACTGACGGAACCCTTGGAAGCAGCATCAAAACCCTGGTTCCCGTGAACGGCTCCATCGCAGCCGCGGATATGAATCGGGATGGCCGTATGGACCTCGTCCTCAGCGGTGTCGAAGATATCAATATCCAAACCTCTACCGGCGTTCTTCTTTCAAATGGCGACGGAACATTCCACCCGGAGACCTTCCGTAGCTCGCCCTACTGGACGGGTGCAATCACTGTGGCCGACCTAAATGGCGACGGCAATCCTGACGTCGCGGTTATTCCTATCGACCCGCAGTTGGTGATCTTCACCGGGGACGGCGCGGGAAATCTTTCTCCAGGCCCGATTTACGGCGCCGGTGTGGGTGCTTGGACGAATCTGGTCCACGGTGATTTTCTGGGCGACGGCAAACCCGGCCTGACATTTGCCAACGCTCTCGTCGGCACCTTCTCGGTCGTCGAAAACACGAGCAAGTAAGTTCGTTCTCCGGTGGCAACGACGCGAGGGTGTCCCCGCAACCGACACCCTCGCTGTTGAGCAGATGAACTTGACCTGACGAATTTTCGGCAACCTAACTGCGCGACAAGGTGAGCACAAAAGGCAGTCTCACATTTTTCACGTTCGGGTCACCGGCCACAGCGAACACTCTGCCGCGGAGTCGATCGCCATGCGGAAGCAGTTTCAATTGAAGCGTCTTGGCTCCGGTTCTTACTGCATCAGGTGCATCGATCTTCCCGGTGGACAGGGCTGTAAACGCTTCGCCCTCCGACCGCATCCCAGTGATCTCTTCCGCTGGGCTGCTCCCGATAGTCAGACTCCCGGCTTCATTTGACTGAATATTGATTGCAACGGGCATGTTCGCGCCCCCGCCCACAAGCTCTCCCTGCCATCGTCCTCTCCATGCCGGAGTCGCGTCGAACGGTTTGCTTGGAAAGCCGCAGTCTTCCTCGGGGCGGCGCCAATCCGGCAGGTATCTTGCGAGCACTTCATCGCATACGCTGTACGCTAACTCCCCTGTGTTAGACCGATTTGTGACAACGATGCAGGCTAAGTCCTTCGATGGAACAAAGCACATCCTGTTAGCGACACCTGGGTCGCCGCCGCTTTTAAAGAAGAAGGGAACACCGGATGTGGTTCGGCTCGTGAACCAGCCAAAGGTGGTCGCGACACCGGATGGACCAGTGAAGACAGGTCGCTGCAGTTCATGGATGTTCTGCTCGCTCAGAATCGCCGCGTGGCCCTTGGCTCGACGGCGCATATTGAAAAGGGCGAAAAGAGCGAGATCGTGAACACTCGCGTACAGCTCGCCGGAAGCGGGCGTGGATGTGGTGTAGTGCGGGATCAGACGGCCATGCGCGTCGTAACGCGTGGCGCCGCCTTGCACCCGAACACCATCACCACCGAAAAAGCTGTCGTTCAGACCTAAAGGCGCAAGCACCCTTTGACGCATAAGTGCTCCAAACTCCGCTTGCGTAAGCGCGGAAGCGATCGCGTTCAGCGCCGCAAATCCGATGTTGCTGTACTCGTAGCAGGCTGCCGGGGGGTACGCCAGCCGGCCATATGCTTGAAGAAGACCATTTGGACTCGGACAAGTCTCGCCTCACTCGCTTCATACGATTCATAGATGCCCGGCAGACCGCTGGCGTGAGCACCGAGTAGACGGATAGTCACCGCGTCCGCGTTCGCATAGCCGGGTGCGCCGACGAGTTTGCATCCTCCGAGAAACCGATTCGCGGGCTCATCCAGGGAGAGCTTACCTTCGGCCGCCAAGGTCATGATCGTGGTCGCCGTGAACGGCTTTGTGAGGGAGGCCAAGCTGAACGGGGTGCGCGGTGTCGTCTTCATGCCCGCTTGCTGATTCGCCCAGCCAAAACCCTCCTCCCAAACGATGCGGCCGCCGTGCACCACCGCAACAGCTACTCCGGTCGCTTCACCTCGCGCAATCGCCTCCAGAATTCGACTGCGTACCGGGTCGAAGCGTACCTTGCTCGCTTCACCAGGGAAGACGGCGGCGCCGGCGCTCAGCTTCCCTGCTATCACGCTGCCGAGCGAGGCGGAGAACATCCACCGCGTTACTTCACGACGGCTTGCGCGTGCGTTCATGTGCATCCCCTTCACGGTATATCGGACCGTAGTTCTCCACTTGGTCTCGATCAGATCATCAACGGTGGGAGCGCACGTGGCGCCCCGTCCGTATTCACAGCTGGCAGCTTAAACGCGATCAATCGATGCGCCGAACGGGTTCAATCCTCGCATTTCCTGCCAACGACCAAGACTGGCTCTGGTCAACTTACGAGAGTGCTTTGGTGGTTCATGCTGCTGTCCTGTGTGGGCGTCTCAATTTACGCGACCCAGTTACTTCTTCTCGACGCCACCGCGACGACCATTTCTCGCGATACATTGTTCCGCTGCGATTGACACATCGCCGGTGGCATGGGCGCATTACTAGCGGGTCCGTGGCAGTTCTCGGATCAAGCTGCGGGCGCGCGCGCTGAATTTCCACCGGTGGCTGGGACGGTTTTACCTGGTGGAGGTGGGCTTAGGTTCGATTGCCGGTTTCGTCGATGGCAACTGTTTCCGAGGAAGGCATGGCCACTCACCTTGGGTTTGGAGTATTGGCGTTTTGTTGTTTTTCAGCGGCTTGCAGGCTTACCGCATGGCGAGAAAACGAGACATCCCGGCGCACCGCAATTGGATGATTCGCAATTTCGCGTTGAGCGTGGCAGCCGTGACTTTGCGATTTTATCTACCCTTGATGATTTTTATGCTGCACTGGTCGTTCCGGCCATCGTACATTACGGTCGCGTGGCTGTGCTGGGTTCCCAACCTTCTGGTCGCGGAATGGTTGATACAGCGGCGGTTCGGGTCATAAAGAGTTGCCAAGATTTCGAGTACCGTAATCGAATAACTCCGTGAGGTAACGGCTCAGGCGTTCCCGCCTGCGGAGCTGTCGCGACGCGATTTCCCTCACCGCGGCACGGCCACGCGAGTCCCAGGCCCGCCAATCTGAACTTGACGTTCGACATCTTGCCGCCGTAAGCTAAGAATTCTTGGTATGGGACGCAAGCCGCAAAAGAACGATTCGTTGCCCGGTTCACTGGACATGTTGATTCTGCGGACGCTGTCGCGGCGCGACCTCCATGGATACGGCATCGTCCAGTTCATTCAACAATCGTCCGACAATGAGCTCCTCGTCGAGGAGGGCTCGCTGTACCCCGCTCTCCAGCGGCTGGAGCTAAACGGCTGGATCGACGGTGTCTGGGGCGTGACGTCGAACAACCGGCGGGCGAGGATCTACAAGATCACGGCGGCTGGCCGCAAACAACTGGCGGTTGAAACCCGGAAGTACGCGAAACTCACGCTGGCGATCGCGCGCGTGATGGGAGCGGAGTGACGGACATGTTGATACGACGGCTGAGGTATTGGATGGAGAGCGCCAGGCGCAGCGAGGCGCTGCGTGAGGAAATGGAACTCCACCTTGCGGAAAAAGCCGCGGAACTCGAAGCAGACGGTATGACGCCGGAGCGCGCCCGGGCTGAAGCGCGCCGGCGATTTGGCAACGTCGGACTGAAGCACGAAGAGTCACGGGAGATTTGGATGACACGGTTTTTGTCGGAACTTGGCCAGGATGTCCGCTATGGCTGTCGCACCATGATCGCCAACAAGGCATTCAGCGCCCTGGCGGTCTTGTCGCTGGCGCTCGGCATCGGGGCCAATACTGCGATCTACAGCTTCATGGAGTCGATTCTGTTGCGCTCGCTGCCGGTGGCCGATCCCGAGTCGCTGGTGGTCTTGAATTGGCATAGCCGGCCGCCCCAGGACGGCAGCAAGGAATCGGTCCACGTCATGCACGGGGTACAGGGCATGGCGTGGCCGGGCGACAAAGGCGCCATGGTCAGCGGCATGTTCCCGTACGGCGCGTTCGAGACGCTTCGCGAGGAGAATCCCGTCTTTTCCACGCTCTTCGGATACTTCAACGGACTACACCATAACCTGGCCATCCGCGGGCAGGCCACGAGCGCCAGCACGGAGTACGTCACCGGCGAGTATTTTCGCGGCCTGGCAGTGTCGCCGGCCGCGGGACGTCTGATCGACTCCGAAGACGACCGTCCAGGCGCAGCGCCGGTCGCCGTAATCAGTTTTGCTACCAGCCAAAATCGCTTTGGAGGACCGTCGAATGCGATTGGACAACCGATTCTCGTCGATAACGTGCCCTTCACGGTGATCGGCGTGGCGCCGCCGGAATTCTTCGGAGTCGATCCCGCGGCGGCGCCGGACCTCTACCTTCCGTTGCACACGAATCTGCTCGTGGACGGTGCCCGGGCGGCTCGTATGTATCCCGACGGAAACTTCTACTGGATCGAAATGATGGGCCGTCTGCGTCCCGGCGTCAGCATGGCCCAGGCGCAGGCAGCGCTGGCTCCTCGTTTCCATCAATGGGTTGCCACCACCGCGACGACCGACGGTGAGCGCGCCAAACTGCCCGCGCTGATGCTGAATCCCGGCGCCGCCGGTCTGGGTAGCTTGCGCCGCCAGTATTCCAAGCCTCTGTACGTGCTCCTGACGATGGTGGGATTGATCCTGGCGATCGCGTGCGCGAACATCGCCAATCTGCTGCTGGCAAGGGCCGCCGCGCGACGCCGCGAAATGGCTGTCCGGCTCAGCCTGGGAGCGGGACGGTTCCGCGTCGTGCGGCAGTTGCTTACCGAGAGTGTGATGCTGGCGTCGCTCGGCGGAGCATTCGGGGTCTTGTTTGCGATCTGGGGCGTGCGATCGCTGACGCTTCTGCTCTCCAACGGGCAGGAGAACTTTACGCTGCACGCGGAATTGAACTGGAACGTGCTGGGCGTGACGGCGGCGCTCTCGGTGGTTTGCGGCCTGTTATTTGGCCTCGCTCCGGCGATTCAGTCGACGCGTCCGGACGTCATGCCCGCGCTCAAGAATGGCCGCGGAGGCGGACCGCGCCGCCGCGCGCAGCACGTTCTGGTGGTCGCCCAAATCGCGATCTCTTTTCTCATCCTGGTCGCCGCCGGTCTGTTTGTCCGGACACTCAACAAGCTGCACTCCGTCCAACTGGGATACGCCCGCGAGAACATCCTTCTGTTCTCGTTGAATGCGCGCCAGGCCGGGCATCGCGACCCGGAGATCGCCACTTTTTACGCGGACCTGCGCAAGCGCTTCGAATCGATCCCCGGCGTGAGCAGCGCGACGCTTTCGCAATCCTCGATCATCAACGCCGGCCGCGCCGGGCAGGCCATCAGGGGGACCATGAAGATCGGCGCTGTTACCATCGAAGGCGCGCGCGTCCTGGCCGCCGGACCGCGTTTCCTCACGACGATGCAGATTCCGATCCTGGCCGGGCGTGAGATTGACGACCGCGACCAACCGGGCTCCACGCCGGTTGCGGTGATCAGCGAGCGGCTGGCGCGGACTTACTTCGGGAACGAGAATCCGGTGGGCCGGCGCATCACGCTCGCCGGACGAGAAGCGCGATCTCGAAATCGTCGGCGTGTCGGCGTAACCTGCGGTACGGTGGTCTGAAAAATGAAGAGGAGAGTGCCATGACCGTGTTCGTAGCGGCCAGCCAGTTTTCTCCGGACCGGGTGACCTACGCGCTGCGCACCGCGGGTGATCCGCTGAGGTATGTCAGGAGTGTGCATGAGATCGTGCGGGAGGCGGATTCCCGCATACCCGTCACAAACGTGGTCACACAGGCTGCGGAAATCGATCGGACGATCAGCCGGGAACTCACGTTCGCGAAACTGTGCACGGGTTTCGCGGTTCTCGCTCTCCTGATCGCGTGCGTGGGACTCTACGGAACGATGTCGTACAACGTCGCGCGGCAGGTCGGCGAGATTGGAATCCGTATGGCTCTGGGCGCGCAGCGCGGCGCCGTGGTGTGGATGGTTCTGCGCCGCGTTCTACTACTGGCGGCGGTGGGACTCGCGATCAGCGTGCCTGCCGCGTTGATCGCGTCCCGGCTGGTCAAATCGTTTCTGTTCGAGACCCAGCCCAATGATCCGGGAACCCTGGCGCTGGCCGGTGTCGTCCTCCTGAGCGCCGCGATTCTCGCTGGCTATGCGCCGGCCAGGCGAGCGTCCCGAATTGATCCGCTGGCGGCTCTGCGGCAGGAGTAAACCAATGCGGACCTATCTCGCTTAGCTCGCGAAAAGACGAGAGCGCCTATTTCGGTCATCGCGGTTTCACCGCCTGCGCCGTTTCATCTTGGGAAGTGAAGAGTTCGACAAGCGCCTTTACGCGCTCTTTCTGACGGCTGGGCGGAAAGCGCTTGGTCCTGCTTAACTCGGCGATTCCATGGAGGCTCGCCCAAAACAATTCCGATATAACTTCTGACTTCGAGTCCTGCCCCGGAAACAACTCCAGGAGTTGGGAAAACGCGAATCGCAGTTCCGGAGGAGTGGCCGCCTCGCCGAAGGGTACGTTCAGCCTGAGCGAAAACATTACTTCATACAGTGCTGGTGAAAACGCGGCGAAGTCCAGATAGGCCACCGCGACGGATTCGACTGGGCTTCCACGCTTAACCCGTTTCCGCGCCTTCTCCAAAGCCAGGCCGATCTCCTGGAAGCCCTCGATAGCAACTGCGGCGAGAATTCCTTCGCGGCTTCCAAAATGAGCGTATAAAACGGGCTGGCTGTATGAAATTTCGTCGGATAGCCGCCGAACGGTTACGTTGGACCAGCCTTCCAGTTCCGCGATTCGTCGTGCGGCGCTGATAATCTGTGCGCGCCGGGCCTGCCTGTCACGCCGTTTTCGTTCCGCGATCCGGTTAGCTGCAGGCGTGATCGCCATCGATAGAAAGTATAGCGCCGCTATCTTTAATCCTTGGACAACCGCAAAATCCTCGCGAATCGTCTGATATACCTAGCAATGCTAGATTTTATATGCATAAAATAATGCATGTACAATGCTATCCCCCTTGTTCTAGCTGCCCTCATTGCGGCCGCGGTAATTGTTATTGGTTGTTTCTACCTTGTATCTCCGGAACGAATCTCAAAATCATTCGGTCTTAAACCCCCGTCACTCGATGCGGACACTCTTGCTTGGCTGCGGTTGAAAGGAGTTCGCGACGTCGCAAGCGGATTGGTGGTGCTGACCATGATGCTCGCCGCGGACAGGCGGCCGGTAGGCATCGTTCTGCTCGCCTTCGCCATCATCCCGCTCGGCGACATGTCGATCGTCCTGAGGTCCGGCGGGTCGAAGTCGCACGCATGGTCAATTCACGGCGTAACCTGCGTGGCGATGCTATTTGTCGGCCTTCTATTGGTCCATGCCTTTTGAGAAAATGCCTTGACCGTTCTTGACGATCCGCGGACATTCCAAGGGACTCACGTTCACCGTCCCCGCTCTTCGTAAAAAAGCCGGCGCCGCCCATAAGGCGTCCGCATCAACCACAAATCCCCTGCCTCCACCGCCAGCATCGGTTGCAGAGCCATTTACATCGCGTCATCCGCCCGCTCTAATCTGGCTTCCGTTCCGTAACAACGTTCTTCTTGGACACCTTGCGCTTCTACATGTACGTCTGTATATGTAGAAGCCATAGGCATGACGACCCCGCATCCAAATTCGATCTTCCTCAAGGCACCCTTGACCTGCTCATCCTCCGCAGTCGTGGCGCTCGGGCCGGTGCACGGCTATGCGATTGCGCAGCGCATCCAGATGATCTCCAAAGAGGCGCTGCAGATCCAGCAAGGCTCGCTATATCCCGCGCTCCATCGACTGGAAAACAAGAATTTTCTTGCCGCTGAATGGGGGCCGACCGAGACCGGCCGCGAGGCGAAGTTCTACAAGCTGACCGCGAAGGGAAGAACCCAACTCAAAACGGAAACCGAGAGCTGGAAGCGTCTGACGGAAGTAGTGGCGCTGATTCTGAAGCACCCGCTAGGAGACCCCTCATGAACTGGTTTCAGCGGCTTGCAAATCGGATCGAGATGGAAAAGCAACTCGACGCGGAGCTTCGCTTTCATTTCGAATCGCAGGTAGCGGACAAGATGCGAGCGGGATTAACCGAAGCCGAAGCGCGCCGCGCGGCCGCCTGGAGTTCGGCGGTCTCGCGCAGATCAAGCAAGAGTGCCGCGAAAGCCGTGGAACGCTCTGGCTTGTGTCGATCGTGCAGGACCTGCGCTTCGGCGCGCGCATCCTGGCACGGTCACCGGGCTTTTCGGTGACGGCCATCGTCGTCCTGGCGCTCGGCATCGGCGTCAGCACGCTGGCATTCAGCCTCTATAACATCGCCGCGCTCCAATACCTTCCCTTGCGCGACCCGGCAACCGTGGTCCGCATTCAGCGGCGATCTCCTGAGAACATTACCCCCGGCGTGCCTTATGCGTCGATCGCCTATTATCGCGACAACGCAAAGTCGCTCTCCGCCGTGATGGCGACCATGAGCGCCGCACCCATGGTGCTCAATCAGGATGAAGAAGCGCGTTACCGCTACGTTTGTCAGTTCCAACTACTTTAGTGAGCTTGGCGGCGCGGGCGCGATCGGGACGTCTGTTCGATGCCGCGCGTGACGGCGCCGCCTCCGCCCCGGTTTGCGTTTTGAGTTTCCGCCTCTGGCAAAGAAGAATTCGAAGGCGATCCGTCGATCGTCGGCAAAGCCATCCATCTCGGCGGAAAGCCAGCCACGGTAATCGGCGTTGCTTCCGAGGCATTCGCCAGCCTCGGCACGGACAATCCCGACATCTGGCTCCCTCTTTTGCAGCACTCCTATTTTGTGGAAGGCAGCAAGCCTCTCGCCGATCCAAGTTCGACGGATTGATCGCGATGTGGGGGCGCCTGGCCCCGGGCGTCAGCATCTCGAGTGCGGAACAGGAACTGCTTTCACTCACCAACCAGTTGCGGAAGATTTACCCAACCGTAATCTGGGACCACGAATACATTGTCGTCACCCCCGGCGCTCATTTCCTCTCGTTCGAGGGCGGACCGCCGGTGCTCGCGCTGGTCGGGCTATTGGTGTTCCTGATTCTCGCGATCGCCTGCGCCAATCTCGGCGGCTTGCTGTTGGCGCGCGGAGCCGGCAGGGCAGCGGGAAATCCAGCTGCGATTCGACCTTGGCGCCCGCAAGTTGCGCGTCTTTCGCCAACTGCTTACTGAAAATCTTCTGCTGGGCTTACTCGGCTCCATTGCCGCATTGCCGCTCAGCTACGGCGTTCTACGCCTCGTGCTGGTGTATTCCAATGCCCCGGCGTGGATGAGCGCGCTGCCGGACTGGCGCGTTTTCCTATTTACATCCGCCATGGGTTTTGTCGCAGCACTCCTGTTCGGATTGCTGCCGACGCTGCGGATGGTTCGTCAGAAAAACGAATCGCTCCCTCTGGCATCAGTTCGTCGTCTGCGCGCAGGTGGGCGCCAGTTGTATGCTGCTCATCCTGGCGGGACTGCTGGTGCGCGCAACCCTGCACACCCTGTATTCCGATCCTGGATTTGGGTATGAGCAAGTGTTGTCCATCGATCCGGGAATGAGCGAGCATGGGTTCGCGCCTGCCAAAGCCCAAGCGTACCTTGAGCAGTTGGAAAGTCGGCTGCGGACGGTTCCCGGCGTGATATCCGTCTCCATCGCGAGGATTCCTCCACTGGTCAACAAAATGGTGATGCTCACCAGCATCGATGTCGCCGGACGCCGCATCCTGATCTATCCCAACTGGGTCAGCCCTGAGTTTTTCCAGACAATGCGGATACCGTTGCTGCGCGGCCGCACATTCCGCAAAGGCGAGAAGAATGCGGTCATCGTCAGCGAGTCGCTGGCCCGCAAGCGCTGGCCCAACGAAGACCCAATCGGAAAGCAATGGGAAAAGAGCAGACGACGTTGTGATCGGCGTTGTCGGCAACACGCGCGCCATGGAATTCAACAACACGGATGCGACGGAGATTTACTATCCGCCCGCCGCGGATGATCTCGCCCGAATGTCAGTCCTGGTCAGGGCTGCCGGCGATCCGAAGACTCTCAACCCAACCATCAAGGCGATTGCCGGCGGCATCGACACCGGACTTTATCCAACGATCACTCCGCTCACCGCCGGCTTCCGCAAGAATGTCTCCCAGGTCGAGCAAATCGCCACCATCGTCAGCTTGCTGGGCAGCATTGCCATCTTCCTCGCAGTCGTCGGCCTTCTTGGTCTCGTCAGTTACGCCGTTTCGCAACAGACCAAAGAGATCGCCATCCGGCTCGCGCTCGGAGCCAATCGCGCGGAGATACTCACTACCGTGTTGCGGCGGTTTACGTGGCCCGTTCTGATTGGTCTGGTTGCCGGAGTGGCAGACCACGGCCTCCCTTTCCCAGATCCTGCGCCGCGCGCTGTACGGGATCAGCGGTCTGGATCCGATCAGCTACATGAGCGCAATCACCATCCTGATCGCCATCCTGGCCGCAGCCGCGTTGCTGCCCATTCGCCGCGCGTTCCAGCTCGAAATTGCCAGAACTCTGCATTTCGAATGACGCGCTCGTCTCTCGGCCAAAACAGCCATGCGTTTCAGCATCCCCCTTCACAACTTCAGCGGCTCAAACGACGAATCCAGCGCATCCTCAATCAACTTCCAATCGAACAGTTGCCCTTCGCTCTCCACAAATTCGCACGAGTACTCCTGGTCGAACCACGCCGACCCCAGTCTCTCCCGCTCGTCTTCCAGAAAATCCCGATCGATTCGCGGACAGTCCAGCGCTTTCACGCTCACCCGCTTCCACTTCTCGCCTCCAAACTCCCACTCCTGGAAAAAGAATCCGCGCCGCCCGCAAGGCGTGCTCATCAGCCACAGGTCCCCTGCTCCTACGGCCAGCATCGGTCGCAAAGCTTTGTACATCGCATCATCCACCCGCGCCGCCTCATCGATCAGCAGCAGCGACACCGCCGAAAAGCCGCGTACCGTTGCTTCGCGCCCCGGCAGCCCCACAATGCGGCTTCCGTTCGGGAACAACAGCGACGTCGCATTGTCTCCATCCCCTCGGGGCGTGATGCCCAATCGCCTCACCATCCCCGCTGCTTTGCGCAGAAACTCCGCGCTCTGCCGGTCTGACGGACTCGCCATCAGCACCAGGCTATTAGGCCTCGTATATGCCCGGTGTACCGCCTTCGCCGCCGCGATCGTCGACTTGCCCCATTGCCTCGTGCAATTCAAAATTCCCCGCTTACCGTCCCAACGCAGCACCTCCTGTTGCTTCTCATCGGGTTCGAATTGCAGCCGCTTCCGGCAGAACTCCACCACATCGGAACTCTGAGGAGCCGCCAACTTCTTCGCGCGCGGCGTCACATCGTTGTATGTGCCCGCCACTACCCCTATCTAACTCCGCCGCTCCCGCCGCAAGCCCTCGATCCAACTCTCCCGTTGCCACTCGCTCAAACGAAAGACAAACAAAACGAATCACTTCCCAGCTGAATCGATAAATATTTCCTTTCCGTGACTGGCCGCTCCGTGGGATGCAAGCGGCTTCGTTTCGTACAGCTATTTGCCTCTCCGGATCGAAGCCCGCGTTGCGCGAAGCGGGATAATCAGTCGGTCGCGGCGGCAACGGTTCCCGCCAGTGCGACAACCGGCCCCGTGAAAGTGACGACTCCGACGAGGACGCTCTCGACGATCATCGCTCTTCTAGCCCGCTGAAGGTTGCTGTCCCCGATGGCGTTCCTTTGCCGATGCCTCGGCCCCCGGTGGTTCACGGAAGGGTTCCACAGGAATGCGCTCGTAACTCACTTCCAGAACTGTCAGGTATTCTCTACCTCCCGGGGCTTCGAGAGCGACGCGGTCTCCTGCTTCCGACCGCAGCAACGCGCGCCCCAAAGGTGACACCCAACTGATATGGCTGCGCTGGAGGTCGACCTCGTCGGTGCCTACGATGCTCACCACTCGTTCACTCCCTGCGGCATTGGCAAACCGGACGGTCGCTCCGAAGAAAGCTCGCCTCGCCGCCTGCCCCGCTCGCGGACTCTCCGGGTCCACCACTTCCGCGGCTTCGATGCGCTTCGTGAGAAAGCGAATTCGCGAATCGATCTGACGCAGCCGCCGCTTGCCGTACTGATAATCAGCGTTTTCACTACGATCCCCGTTGGCCGCAGCCCACGCCACCACCTCCGTTACGGCCGGGCGCTCCCTGGTGAGCAGAAACCGGTGCTCTTCTTTGAGGCGCTGCAGGCCGCTTGGCGTGATGTAGTTCTTGCCTCGCGCAGCGGGGTCGTCTGCTTTCGGTTTTCTCGTAAAGCCTTTTCGCATAAGTTGCCGGTGAACGATCTCAGCATCGCCGACTGAATCTTCACACGCCGTCTCTCGTGGGTCTTATCCATCATGCCGGACCCGTGCCTGCGAAGCCACGTACACCCGAATTGATTCCCGCCGTGAACCTGCTTGTAAGGGGAATCCAGATCCGTCTGAGCGGCAGGCTGATTACCCGCCCTGGTGGTCCGCTGGTACACCCGCGATCTCCCGCAATGTGTAGATTTATCTCTTGTTGGTCTCGAACCGTTGTCGTATACTGAACCAGATGGTTCAGTATCAGCCGGCCCGCTTCGATGCCTCGTTCGGCGCACTTTCGGACGCGACCCGACGCGGCGTTCTAGAGCAGCTCGGGCGTGCCGACGCTTCGATCACGGCCCTTGCTGAGAAGTTCCACATGACCCTCACGGGCATGAAGAAGCATGTAGGCGTGTTGGAGCAGGCAGGGCTCGTCACCACCGAAAAGGTCGGGCGCGTGCGGACCTGCAAGCTCGGCCCGCGCGGACTACAAGAAGAAGCAGCATGGATCGAGAAGTACCGCCAGCTCTGGAGCGCACGCTTCGACGAGTTGGACAAGATTGTCGAAGAATTGAAACGAAAGGAGAACGTCGATGGACGAAAGAAGTGGAAGTGAGGCCACTGCCACGAAGAACGATACGGTGGTGGAACGGAAGTCCGAGTGCGAGGTCGTCGTCACGCGAACCGTGAACGGCCCTGCCCGCCTGGTGTTTGAGGCGTGGACCAAGGCAGAACTGTTCAGGAGGTGGTGGGTACCCAAGTCCTATGGTCTGACCCTGCTTGCCTGCGATATGGATGTTCGTGTGGGAGGGCAGTATCGTTTGGTATTTCGCCACGAAGATTCGACCATGGAGTTCTTCGGCACGTATCTCGAAGTGACACCGCACTCGCGCCTCGTCTGGACCAACGAGGAAGGGGACAACGGCAAGACCGTCACCACGGTGACCTTCGATGAAAAAGCAGGCAAGACGTTGTTGGTCGTGCACGATCGCTATCCCTCGAAGGAAGCGGTTGACTCCGGATCGACGGGCGCGATGCCCGAGGCGCTCGACCAGCTCGACGAGCTTCTCGCCAGCCTGGAATCCAGCTCCGTAACAAAATAACGCGGTGCGCCGATCAATCAACGAAGCGCGCGGCCGGTCTCCCGGGCGAGTCTGGCGATTCGCCTCGCGAAACTTATTCGTGCAAGGGGAATCCAGGCGGCAACGCCGCCTCCAGATGGATCTGTTCTCCGGTGATGGGGTGGTTGAATTTCAAATATTCGGCGTGCAGAAAATAGCCACCATCGCCCGGGAGGCCGGGAAGATTCTCCAGAGGCCGGCCGGTTGAGCCGTATAGAGGATCGCCTGCCAGCGGATGGCCGATCGATGCCAGATGGATTCTGATTTGATGCGGGCGGCCCGAATGAAGGCTTACCTCAAAGGTTGTGGTGCTGTTGCTGCGGGAGATTACTCTGGCCAATGACTTTGACGGTTTGCCGCTTGCACTGGCGGCCCACACGGAACCGATGAGTGGGTGCGGTACGAGGCCGATGGGTGTGAGGATTTCGTAAGTGTCGTGCTGTGCCATGCCTTGACCCAGCGCCCGGTAGATTTTTTGAATGTGAGGTGTGTTCCAGTTTGCGAATAGATGCGAAGCCGCCTCCGCTGTCTTGGCGAAAAGGACGATGCCGGTGGTGGCTCGCCCCAAACGGTGGACAGGGTTTGCATCGGGGATGCGCTTTTGCACCAGGCGCAGAAGCGTGTTCTCCATGAAGCCTCCCCCCGGAAGCGTCGGGAGCCCGCCCGGTTTGTTAACGGCCAGCAGATACCGATCTTCAAACAGCACTTCGAAGTGCTGAGGGGCGTCTGGTTCGTCCCAGGGTGGGCGGTTCCAGACAAGGGTTTGGCCTACCGTGACCGATTCGCTTCCGGTGGCGGTGTCGCCATCGAGCGTGACCTCGCCGCTGCTTAGTTTTTTTTGCCAGGCTTGCGGAGTGGAGTGGGGGTAAAGGCTCGCCAAGTGCGAGAGCAGGGTCTGTCCATGGTATTTGCTGCTGATGATTGTTGCGTAAGAATAGCCCCGGTTAAGCACGTCGTTTTGAGTGTAAGCGTTGGCATGTTGCGGCGCGGCGGCCAGACGGGTTTTGCGATCCGATTGGCGTAAGGGCCCAGACTGCGCTGTTCTATTGCGAGTAAGCAGGCCGTAAAGAGCTTCGTACCTGTTCCGGATTAATGGACCGCACGGAGGCCGAACTCACACCGCAAACCTGAACGCTGCGCCGTCGCGGACGACGTGGCCGGCGGTGGGGTCGGGGAAGTGGGAGCCGATGACGAGGATCGGCTGGTCGGCCCATTCGGCGAAGAGGCGCGTGCGGGTAAGCAGGGCGGCGGCCTTGCGGTCGGGCTCGTCGAACGACCAGTCGGGATGCGCCATCTGGCAGGGATGGTGGGCCATGTCGCCGGTGATCACCGCCCGCTCGCCCTCGGACTCGATCATCACGCTGACGTGGCCCGGCGTGTGGCCGATGGAAGGCGTGAGCCGGATCTCCGGCGAGATGATGTGGTCCAGCTCCACCAGCTGGACGAGGCCGGCGTCGAAGATCGGCTGGACGCTATCGCCGAGCATCGCCTGCTGCTCCTCGTCCTCGTGGGCGCTCCAGAATTCGTATTCGCGCCGGCCGATGAGGTAGCGCGCGTTGGGGAAGGTCGGCGCCCACTTGCCGTTCTCGAGCATGGTGTTCCAGCCGACGTGGTCGACGTGCAGATGCGTGCACACCACGGCGTCGACTGCCGTCGCGCGACCAGCCGGCCTCGGCAAGATGCTGCAGGAACGGCGTCGCCAAGCGGCTCGCCGCCGGTGATCTCGCGCGGCCGGTCGTTGCCGACGCAGGTGTCGACGACCAGCTTCAGCCCCGGCGCCTCGACCAGCAGCGCGTGGACGCTGAGCTTCAGGGTGGCGTCGTCCTCGCTGACGAAGTGCGGATAGAGCCACGGCAGACTTGCGCAGCTCCTCGGGCGTGGCCTGCGGCATGACCACTAGGGCCGGCACCGGCAAATCCATCTCGACGATGCGGGTGATCTTCACCCGGCCCACTTGCCAGCTCAGCATCTCGGTCACGCCTCCTCGCTCAAAGTCGGGCCGCTGAAGGCCGTGGGTTCGAATTCCATGAAAATCGGCTTGCCACAACTCCCTCGAAGTCCGGCTACCGAATTGTGCCAATGAGCGTATTGTCGGCGACTCGGAGAGAGAGGGAGAGAGTGCTGCTCCGGCGCCTTCCCCCGGCTGCAAAACGCGCGGCAAAGCCTCTAAGCGGAATCACTGACGCTACTAATCTCGCTAGCGAATCTCCTCGACGTCCCCACTCAACTTCCAATCGAACAGTTGCGCTTCGCACTCGACAAACTCGCACGTGCGCTCCAGACACTTTCACCGAAGACGCATGACACCCGGCAGTAAGTCAAGTACCCAAGTGCGGAACGCGGGTTCGCCGTATGATGGACAAGTGCGCATCTTCGTGTCATCAACATTCGAGGATCTGAGAGAGCACCGCGGCGCCGCCATCCGCGTACTGCGCCAGCTTGGCCACGAGGTGTTGGCGATGGAGGACTTGGTAGCCGCTTCCGCCGCACCGCTGATAAAGGTTCTCGAGATGGTCGACCGCAGCGACGCTTACGTGGGCATCTTCGCTTGGCGGTACGGCTATGTGCCCGGACGCGATCCTTCGCCCGCCCCGCAGACCCAGGCGCCTCCCGTAAAGGTCGCAAAGTGGGGCGAAACATCAATCACTCACTACGAGTATCTTCGTGCCTTGGAACGCAAGCTGCCCGTTATGGCATTCCTGCTCGACGAGCGTTGCGCCTGGCCACCGCAATTGATCGATGGCTTCGATACGACTAATCCGGAAGCGCCCAAAAATGCCGACCGCGTCCGTGCGCTCCGGTTGGAGTTGCAACAGCAAAAAATAGTGTCCTGGTTCACTGCGCCCGCCGACCTGGAAGCTCGCGTGAGCGCCGCGGTAACAATGGCCGGTGTGACCAGCCAACTAAACCTTCAGGCGGCCACCGCTCTCGCGGCGAACTCCGGTAATGGCGACAGCGATTCCTCGGGCGGAATGTCGGTTGCGATTGAAGAGGCGGTCGCCAATCAACAACAGGCGCTGAAAATTGATCTCGCAACTGTCTGGTGGTCCACCCGCCTGTACCTCATCGCCGCTCTTGCGGAGCGTCTCACGCGCGTGCGGCGAATTCTGATTGTCAAAGGTAGCTCGCCCGCGGAAGAATTCATCGGCCAAATTTCGACTGCTACGATCCAGTCCATCATTGGGCCGAAGCTTCCTGTGCTCGACAATTTCCGGGCGGCCTTACGAGCACGCTCGATAATTCTCGACGATGTGAAACAGGAGATTAATCAGGTGCTGTCGGAATGGCAACTTGCGCTTAGCGCACCGGCAGAGTTCTCTGCCAAGGTCGAGCTCACGCCCCAATTGCTGCGACGCTGGTTTGGCGAAGCAATGCTTCAGCAGCCGGTACACATTACCGACCTTGAGCGGGCATCTGTTGTTGACCTGCTGCGGTTACTGGATTACCCAAACGACTATGTTCCTGTGATAACTCGGCGCGCGCCGGCAACTGTTGGCCGACCCTTTTCGGAGCAAGTGGATGTACTCGACAAGAACGCACTGAACGCACGCCTGGCGCGCAGCTACCTAATCGAGTTGATGGACCGCGCGCGCATAGTTTGAGCGTCACTCAATCCTCCTAAAACCAACAATGAGAGGTGGAGCCCATACGTGGCGAAGCGACCTACTGGGAAACAGATGCTCTCCTCCGGAACCTCACAAAATCCCGCTGATCCCAATTGCAGCTTGCACTGCTTGCAAACGATCTTTCTCCCCTCATTTCCACCGCTCGCTCATCGCCCTACAACCCCGACTTATACGCGAACTTCAGAAGATCAGACTCTGCCAAACGCGATGGATGCAGTTCGCCGCGTCATAATCGACGCCTGCAGATCCGTCTATCCCGATCGAGATCTCACGGCTTCGAACGCCGGCGTTCTTCAGCTAAATATTCGGGTTCTCCCCAACGAATACCGAGTTGCAGGTCGTCCTGAACACGGCCCCAGGTTCCCCCCACGCGCTCGCGGCCGAGATGCACAGCAAGAGAAATGTGAACAAGAGAGGCCGTCTCAATGGCATGACCTCTGTTGCCTACCGTAACGCCGAATTGAAATTCCTCTACTCTCCACAAACCACAAGTGTTACGCGCATAACCCGTCCCACCGGCCCCCTGATTTTTACGTCCTCGGCTTTACACTCTGATCGGGAGCCGCAGCGGCTGGATCGTGCAGCTCCGTTTTTCAATCGGACCATCTCTACGAATGGAGCGCAAAACGAATTGAGTGATATGTCGGCTGACAACCAACCTACTGAGAAACAGATCGAGGCCGCCCGGGCAAACGGGAAGAAGTCGCGCGGCCCTACCTCCGAAACGGGAAAACGGAAATCCGCCGGACAGAATCTCCGCCACGGTTTCCTCGCCCGCACCGTCGTCCTGCCCGATGAATCGCGCGAACGCTTCGACGCCCTGCTCTCCGGCCTCGTGACCGATCTCCAACCCGCCGGCCCCATTGAAAGCTTGCTCATCGAGAAAATGGCCGTCGCGCAGTGGCGTCTCCTGCGTGTCTGGACCATGGAGAAGGCCATCATCGTTAACGCCGCCTCCCAACAAAATTCCGATGCGAACGCCTTGGAACCTTCCGTCCGCGATGCCAATACGCTCGCTGATCAATCCTGTTCCACCGCCGCGCTCAGCCGCCTCGAGGCCTCCTACGACCGGCAGTTTGCCCGCAATCTCTCCCAGCTGCTGGCGCTCCGCGAGGCCCGCAAAACGGCGGATCAGTGATTTTTGTTGATTTGAACCCAGTAAGTTGTTGATTCCAAACAAAACGCAGTCGAAACCCCGTCCGGAAATCAGGGGTTTTTAGGGGGAAAATCACCCCAAAATGAACCCAAAATAGGGGTAAATTCCGGGCTTCTGCAACGGGCCAGACATCGCCCTGCGCGTCGGGTAGCCTAGAAGGTGGCGTACCCATGAAGAACTCCACCATCTCCACCCTCGACGCACCCGCCTCCTCCGCTCCCCTGAGCGAGAACAAGCACTTGCTCAAATGGGTCGAGAAAATGGCCGACCTCACGCAAGCCCGCCGCCATCCACTGGGTCGATGGCTCCCAGGAGGAGTACGACATGCCTCTGCGCCCAGATGGTCGAAGCCGGCACCTTCATCAAGCTCAATCAGGACCTCTGGCCCGGCTGCTACTACGCCCGCTCCGACGCCAACGATGTCGCCCGCGTCGAAGACCGCACCTTCATCTGCTCCCTCTCCAAAGACGCCGCCGGCCCCACCAACAACTGGGAAGATCCCGTTCGACATGCGCAAGAAGCTGAAGGCGCTCTTCCAGCGGCTGCATGCGCGGCCGCACCATGTACGTGCTGCCCTTCAGCATGGGCCCCATCGGCTCGCCCATGTCGCAGATCGGCGTCCAGCTGACCGACTCGCCCTACGTCGTCGTCAACATGCGCATCATGGCCCGCATCGGCCTGCCCGTCTTCACGGAAATCGACAAGGACGAGAAGCGCGTCGTCCCCTGCATGCACACCGTCGGCGCGCCGCTCGCGCCCGGCCAGAAGGACGTCCCCTGGCCCTGCAACAACGAACAAGTACATCGTCCACTTCCCCGAAACCCGCGAGATCTGGTCCTACGGCTCCGGCTACGGCGGCAACGCGCTGCTGGGCAAGAAGTGCTTCGCCCTGCGCATCGCCTCCAACATCGCGCGCGACGAAGGCTGGATGGCCGAGCACATGCTCATCCTCGGCGTCGAGAATCCCGAGGGCGAAAAGACCTACGTCGCCGCCGCCTTCCCCAGCGCCTGCGGCAAGACCAATTTCGCCATGCTGATCCCGCCCGCCGGCTTCGAAGGCTGGAAGGTCTGGACCGTCGGCGACGACATCGCCTGGATCAAGCCCGACGCCGAACGGCCGCCTCCGCGCCATCAATCCCGAGGCCGGCTTCTTCGGCGTCGCGCCCGGCACCTCCGCCAAGACCAACCCCAACGCCATGGCCACGCTGGCGAAGAACACCATCTTCACCAACGTCGCGCTCACCCCCGAAGGCGGCGTCTGGTGGGAAGGCATGACCGACGAGCCGCCCGCCGAATGCCTCGACTGGCAGGGCAAGCAAGTGGACGCCCGCAGATCGCCAAAGAAACCGGCGCCAAAGCCGCCCATCCCAACGCCCGCTTCACCGCGCCCGCCTCGCAGTGCCCCACCATCGATCCCGCTTGGGAAGATCCCGACGGCGTGCCCATCAGCGCCATCATCTTCGGCGGCCGCCGCGCCACCACCATGCCGCTGGTCTACCAGGCCTTCAACTGGAGCTCGCGGCGTCTACATCGGCGCCACCATGGGCTCCGAAACCACCGCCGCCGCCGCCGGCAGCCGTCGGCAAAGTCCGCCGCGATCCCATGGCCATGCTGCCCTTCTGCGGCTATCACATGGGCGACTACTTCCGGCACTGGATCAAGATGCAGCGCACGCTCAGCCGAAACCCCGCGCATCTTCCACGTCAACTGGTTCCGCAAGGACGCCGACGGCAAGTTCCTCTGGCCCGGCTTCAGCGAGAACATGCGCGTGCTCAAGTGGATCGTCGACCGCGCCCACGGCCGCGCCGTCGGGCAGGGAAACGCCCATCGGCTGGATGCCGCACTACGAAGACATCGACTGGACCGGCCTCGACTTCCCGAAGGAGCACTTCGACGAGCTCCAAGCCTTCGACCGCGCGGCCTGGCGCGCCGAAGTCATCGGCCACGAGGAGCTCTTCATCGACCTGCACGATCATCTGCCGCCGGAGATGATCTACGAGCGCGAACTGCTGATCTGCCGGCTCTGAGCCAGCCTTAGTCCGCGGCCTTACTCTCCGTGCGCGGTGGCGTCCACTTCACCACCGGCCGCCGCGCGGCCAACGTCTCATCCACCCGCGTCGTACGCGTCAGATGCGGCGCCGCTTTGATCTTGTCCGGATCGTTCTCCACTTCGTTCGCGATCGAAATCATCGCGTCGATGAACAGATCGAGCTCGCGCTTCGACTCCGTCTCCGTCGGCTCGATCATCAGCGCGCCATGCACGATCAGCGGGAAGCTCACCGTGTACGGATGGAAGCCGTAATCGATCAGCCGCTTGGCCATGTCGCCCGTGCGCACGCCCTTCTTCGCCTGCCGCTCGTCGCTGAACACCACTTCGTGCATGTTCGGGCGGTCGTAGGGCAGATCGAAGTAAGGCGCCAGCTTGTGCCGGATGTAGTTCGCGTTCAGCACCGCGTCCACCGTCGCGTTGCGCAGCCCGGGGCCGCCGTGCGCCAGGATGTACGCCAGCGCCCGCACCAGCACGCCGAAGTTCCCGTAGAACGCCCGCACCCTGCCGATCGATTGCGGCAGATCGTAATTCCACGTCCACTGATCGCCCGTTCGCTTCGCAAGCCGCGGCACCGGCAGAAACGGCTCCAGATGCTCCTTCGACCGCCACCGGACCGCCGCCCGGACCGCCGCCGCCGTGCGGCGTCGAGAACGTCTTGTGCAGATTGATGTGCATCACGTCGACGCCGAAATCGCCCGGCCGCGCGATGCCCACCAGCGCGTTCATATTCGCGCCGTCCATGTAGACCATGGCGCCCTTGGCGTGCAGAATCTCCGCGCACTGCACGATGTTCTCTTCGAACACGCCCAGCGTGTTCGGATTCGTCACCATCAGCGCGGCCACATCGTCATCGACCAGGCGCGCGAGCTGCTCCAGATCCATCATGCCCTGGTCGTTGGACTTGATGTTCTGCACCGCGTAGCCCGCCATCACCGCCGTGGCCGGATTGGTGCCATGCGCGGAATCGGGAACCAGAATCCTCTTGCGCGGATTGCCCTGCGCTTCCAGCAGCGCGCGCACCAGCAGGATGCCCGTCAGTTCGCCATGCGCGCCCGCCGCGGGCTGCAGCGTCACCGCATCCAGGCCTGTGATCTCGAGCAGCGCCTGCTCCAGCCGCGCGATCACTTCCATCGCGCCCTGCGAAAGCTCTCCGGCTGATAAGGATGCGCCCATGCCAGGCCTTCCAGCCGCGCCACCAGCTCGTTGACGCGCGGGTTGTACTTCATCGTGCAGCGAACCCAGCGGATACATGCCGAGATCGATCGCATAGTTCCACGTCGACAGCCGCGTGAAGTGGCGGATCACTTCCACTTCGCTGACTTCCGGGAAATCCTCGATCTCGTCGCGCACGTTGTGCGCGCCCAGCGCCGCTGCCGGATCCACCGCGGGCACATCCAGTGCGGGCAACTGATAGCCGATCTTGCCCGGCGAACTGCGCTCGAAGATCAGGGCTTCGTTCTGCGTGATGTGCTGAGCGAACTTTTCGAATCATTATTGCAGAGCCTCCGCCAGCTGGTCCATCTGCTCGCGTTGCGTCATCTCGGTGGCGCAGAGCAGCATCGCGTTCCCCAGCTCCGGATAGAACCGCCGCAGCGGCAGGCCGCCGATGATCTTCTTCTCCAGCAGCTTGCGATTGATCTCTTCCGGCCGGCGTGCCATTGCACTCGACCACGAACTCGTTGAAAAACGGTCCGGTGAAACGCGGCTTCACCTTCGACGCCGAGATAGTGCGCCTTCGACAGGTTCTGCGTCGCCAGTTCGCGCAGCCCTGCTTTGCCGTAAAGCTCCATGAACACCGTCGCCATCAGCGCAATCAGCGCCTGATTGGTGCAGATGTTCGAAGTCGCCTTCTCGCGCCGGATATGCTGCTCGCGCGTCGAAAGCGTCAGGCAGATACGCCCGATTGCCCGTTCGTATCCACGCGTCTCGCCCACCAGCCGGCCGGGCATCTGCCGGATGAACTTCTCTTTCGTCGCGATGATGCCCGCGAACGGTCCGCCGTAGCTCGGCGAAATCGCGAAGGACTGCAATTCGCCCGCGACGATATCCGCATCGCGCGGCGGCTCCAGAATCCCCAGCGAGACCGCTTCCGTGAAACACCAAAACCAGCAGCGCGCCGCGCTTGTGCGCGATGCTCCGCCGCTTCATTCACCTGCTCGATGATGCCGAAGAAATTCGGCGACTGGATAATCACCGCGGCCGTCTTGTCGTCCAGCTTCGATTCCAGATCCGCCAGATCGATCTGCCCGGTCTCGCCGTCGTAACCGAACTCGCCGACCGGCATGCCCTGGTGCTTCGCATAAGTCTCGCAGCACTTCGCGATACTCCGGATGCACCGTGCGCGACGCCAGAATCTTGCTGCGCCCGGTGACGCGCACGGCCATCATGGCGGCTTCCGGCACCGCGGTCGAGCCGTCGTACATCGACGCGTTGGCCACGTCCATGCCGGTCAACTGGCAGATCATCGTCTGGAATTCGAAGATCGCGGTCAGCGTGCCCTGCGAGATCTCCGCCTGATAAGGCGTGTACGAGGTGAGAAACTCGCCGCGCGAAACCACCGTGTCCACCATCACCGGACGGTAATGGTTGTAAACGCCCGCGCCCAGAAACGAAGCGTAATCCGCTCGCGTTGCGCGCCGACTGCTCGCGGAAGAAATCGATGATCTCGTATTCGGATTTGCCCGGCGCGATGTCGAGCGGCCGGTCGAGCAGTGCTTCTTCGGGTAGCTGCGGAAAAGTTCTTCAGACTGTGGAAAACCCGCAAGCGGCGAGCATCTCCTGCCGCTCGGAGTCAGACTTCGGAAGATAACGCAACTAGCTTTCGGCTCCTACATATTCTTGATAGTCCGCGGCCGATAGAAGATTCTTTAATCTCGTCCGGGCGCACGTGATCCGCACCTTGACCAGCCACGCCGCGCCATGCGGATCGTCATTCAGCTTCTCGGGCGCGGTCGCCAGCGTCTCATTGATCTCCAGACCTCGCCCGACACCGGCGAGTAAATATCGGACACCGCCTTCACCGATTCCACCGACCCGAACGTCTTGCCCTGATCCACCTGCGCGCCGACCTTCGGAAGATCGACATAAACGATGTCGCCCAGTTCATGCTGGGCGTGGTAGGTGATCCCGATGGTGGCGATATCGCCTTCGGCCAGCGCCCACTCGTGTTCTTTGGTGTAGCGGTAATTTTCCGGATAGTTCATTTCGGCCTCTTGTAGAAAGGGGTGTCCACCGTCTCGGCCTCCACCGGCTGGTTGCGGACCATGACTTCGATCTTCCGGCCGGGCTGCGCTTCGCGCGATCGGCAGATAGCAAAGGCCGATGTTCTTGTTCAGCGTCGGCGAGGGCGACCCGCTCGTCACCCAGCCCGCCGGCTCGCCGTCGAGATGCACTTCGTAGCCGTCGCGCCCAATCCCGCGGCCGCGCATCTCGAATCCGACCAGCTTGCGCGTGAGCCCGGCTTCGTGCTGCCTTTCGAAAGCG
Source organism: Bryobacterales bacterium (assembly GCA_963738525.1). Lineage (GTDB taxonomy): Bacteria > Acidobacteriota > Terriglobia > Bryobacterales > Bryobacteraceae > Bog-113. Next base: position 71,621 of record CAVTXC010000006.1, on the reverse strand, counting down.
CCGCGCGTCCCACGAAATCGCCCTTGTCCATCTTGACGATCCAGGCCAGATCAGCCTCGAAAGGATTGATGGACGCGTGGATCTCATGCCCGTAAAACGCCATCTTGGCTTCGAGCCGCAGCGTGTTCCGCGCGCCCAGCCCGCACAGGCTTGATGCCGAACTCCGCCCCGGCCGCCAGGATTTCATTCCAGATACGGCACGCCTCTGCAGGAGCGACGTAAATCTCCGAACCCGTCTTCGCCTGTATATCCGGTGTGCGCGATCCGCGCCGGACGTCCCGGACACCTCGCCATCCGTAAACCAGTAATAGCGGATGCCGCTCAAATCGTCAGCGGTCAGCTTCTGCAGCGTGGCCCGTGCATTCGGGCCCTGGATCGCAATCTGCGCATAGCTGTCGCTCGCAAACTCCACCTCGCAATTCGAACTTGTTCTGCGCCTCGATGTGTTCGAAGTCCTTCTCCTGATTCGAAGCGTTCACGCAAAGGAAATAGTGATCGTCCGCCACCTTGTGCACCAGAATGTCGTCCACAAACCCGCCGTGCTCATAGAGCAGCCCCGAATAGTGCGCCTGTCCTGTCTTCAGTTTCGCCGACCGCGTTAGTGGTGACGTAATCCACCAGTTCGAGCGCCTCCGGGCCGCGAATTTCGATCTCGCCCATATGGCTGACATCGAACAGGCCGACCGACTGCGCACCGCGTTGTGCTCCTCCACCAAGCCCGAATACTGCACCGGCATGTCCCACCCGCCGAAATCGACCATCTTGGCCTTGGTGGCTCTATGTGTCTGATTTAGCGGAGTTTTCTTCAGTGAGGCAGGCTGCATGGATGCCGTCGCGCAACATCCCATTCTACTGTACGGAATTTTAGGGAAGCGTTCTCGATCTCCGTGCGTCCAAGGAGAACATGGCGAGCTCCAGCATGGCCGAACCGCTCGTGCAAGCCGACCTGTTTGAGGCCTGTCGCCGGGGCGATCAACAAGCCTTCCGAGTTTTGTTTGAAACCTATAAGGATCGCGTGTATTCGTTCGCCTTCCGCTTTTTCGGCGATGATGCCCGCGCGGCGGACCTGGCGCAGGACGTCTTCGTTAAGCTTTACACCCGCATTCACGAGTATCACGGCGCTGCCAAGTTTGAAACCTGGCTCTACCGCGTCGTCGCCAATGCCTGCATCGACGAACAAAGAAAGCACCGCCGCTTCTTGCCATGGCTTGGGGACCAGCACCCGGGGCAAGTTACCACGCGCGGCATCACCGAAGACTATGCGGTCCGAAAGCAAGCGGCAAGCGCCGTGCACGAAGCGATCCGAAAACTATCGCCCACCTTGCGGGTCCCGGTTCTGCTGCGGTACATGGAAGGGCTTTCTTACGAGGAAATCGGTGAAGTGCTGAAGGTATCACCGGGAACAATTGCGTCTCGGCTCAACCGGGCGCATAAAACCTTAGCGAAGAAATTGGAGCGGTTTCGGGGAGTGACGATTTGATCGAACAAGACGTGGACGAGATTTTGCGGCGGGAACTACGGACCGTGCCAGCCCCGCCGGAAATGTGGTGGCGCGTGGAGGCCGCGTTGACCGAAGTCAACCAGACCCGCGTGCTCCGAGCTTGGTTCAAAATGAGCTGGGTGTATGCGTCCGGCGCCATAGCGATACTCCTCGTCTCCGGTGTCTGGTTGCAGCACACGGTCGCGAACTCGAGAGCGCTCGATCTGGACGCCTACATGGAGCCGGTCATTAACCCGTCGGACGCGGCTAATTTCGTCGCAATCGACCAGACTCCCTCCCACTTCCAGCCCGTCACAGGCTCAAACGGACCCGTTTCGGTGGGTGGGTATACCGTAGCCGCGCGCCGTGTATTGGAAGTGAAAGGCGAACCGGTGCAGCAACTGATCCTGACTGCCGCGGGAAGCGCGGTGGCTCTCTTCATTGCATCTCCCCGGGTTCGCTTTCATGCGGGTCGTAACCAGTGGGTCGAAGATAGCTCCGAAGGCGCCGGTTACAAGCGGCTGAGCTCCGTCGGCCTGCGCACGGTTCTGTTTCCCTGTTCGAAAGAGATGTGCGTCCTGGTTTGCAAAACGTGCAGCACGCAGGCGTTCCGGGCTTTAATGGGCCAGGTAGCCGCCAGCCCCGTCGAATTTCGGTAGACGCTAGAGCGGCCGAAACCAGATATTACGGAAACGCATAAACGTCTCCTTTACGTCCGGGTGCCCGTGGTCCTGTAACTCGAGTGGGCCCGGATCGCAGACGCCCTCTTTCCTCCCCCCGCCAGTCGGTCCGGAGATGATCGCGTCATCCTGAATGAGAACCCCATTCTGCAGGATCGTCACCCGCGGCGGCTGTGAGATCTTGCCGTCCGGTGAGCACTTGGCGGAGTGGAAGACGATGTCGTAGCTCTGCCACTGCTCCGGAGGACGGGATACGTTAACGAGCGGATCGTATTGCTGATAGACCGAGCCCGCGGAACCCGCCTTGTAAGTAGGGTTCTGATAAGAGTCCAGGATCTGGATCTCATAGTGGCTCTGCAGATACACACCGCTGTTGGCTCGGGCTTGTCCGTGCGCATTGGGCATGTTCGGCGTGGCGAACTCCAGGTGAATCTGCGCGTCCTTAAACTTCGGCTTGCTGATGATATCTCCCGTTCCGCTTTTGCAAATCATCTCGCCGTTCCGAACCATCCATTTGGCTGGACTTCCATCGGCGTGCGTCCATTGCGATAGATCGCTTCCATCAAACAGAACGACGGCGTCGGAAGGAGCTTTGTGCTCATTTCCCGGATCTACTATCTTGATCGCCGGTCCGGGTGGTTCTTCGGCTCCCGAGGAGAGCAGCGGGAGCGCCGCTAGCAGAGTGGTAAGGAAAACTGAACGGAGCCGCATGAGATTGACTTCAATGTAACGCCTGCGTTGTCACTGAATATCCGCAGGGTCTCCGAGGGAGAATCCGCTGAAAAACATTGTTTCCTTTTTGTGGTTTTTTCGTTATTCTGAAATTGCTCTGGCCAACTGAAGTCCGCGCGCACGATGGAGACTCAAAGTTCTCTCTCACGCGAAGAAATGGAATACCGCCGGTTACAAGCTGCACGCGAACTGGCGAATGGTTCATCTCAATCAAGAGTCGCGCGAAAGTTCGGCGTTAGCCGGACGACGACCTCGCGTTGGCGCCGCGCCCTCGATCATCAAGGCGTGGACGGATTGCGAAAGCGGCGAGCCACCGGTCGCCCTAGCCGCCTTAACGAAACTCAGAAAGCCGAGATCGTTGCGATTCACGCCGAAGGCGCAACAGCGTTCGGCTATCCCGACGATCGCTGGACCACCGCGCGACTAGCGGGTGCAATTGAGCGGCGCTTCGGTATTCGTTACGATCAGGACCACGTGGGCCGGTTGATGCATGCTCTGGGTCTGCGAAAGCCGAAGGTGCATTACATCTTTCCGCTATCCGCCTTGGATCATCACAGCGCAGTCGAGGAGCGGCCGCGACCCTCGATGTCCCTATCTCCTGATAACTAAAAACAAAGCCCTGCGACCCTAATTTCGGAACGGTCAGGCCGCAGGGCTTTCGTGGCTAATAGTTGGATTCCGAATGCTCTCCAAAAATGGTGCGGAGCGCGTCGGATATTTCGCCCACTGTGGCCCACGATGCCGCGCATTCCATGATGAACGGCATCAGGTTCGCTTCTCCACTCGCCGCCGAGGTGAGATGAGCGAGCGCCGCGGATACCTGGTCGCTACTACGCGTGCTTCTTAACTCCTGAACGCGGGCAATCTGCGCGCTTTCGAGTTCCGGGTTCAAACGGAACGCGGGGAGGGGCTTCTCTTCTGCCGAGCGAAACCGATTCACACCGACGACGATGCGCTTCCCGGATTCAATGTCGCGCTGAAAATCGAATGCGGCGTTCTGGATCTGGCGCTGGATCCAGCCCGCCTCAATCGCACGGAGCGTGCCGCCCATTTCATCAATCTCCGTCAAATATTGGCGTGCGCCCGTTTCGATCTCGTCGGTCAGCCGTTCAATCACTTCGCTTCCGCCGAACGGATCGGCAGTGTTCGTTACACCGGTTTCGAAGCCAATAATCTGTTGTGTTCGCAGCGCCAACTGGGCTGAGGTCTCCGTAGGTAATGAAAGCGCCTCATCGCGGCCGTTCGTATGCAGGGACTGAGCGCCGCCCAGAACGGCAGCTAACGCTTGTAGAGAAGTGCGGACCACGTTTATATCCGGTTGTTGTGCGGTAAGTGTTGATCCCGCGGTTTGAGCGTGAAAGCGCAGCGCAAGAGACCTTGGATTCCGCGCGCCGAAGCGGTCTCGCATGATGTGTGCGTAAAGGCGTCGAGCTGCCCGGAATTTGGCGATTTCTTCTAAGAAGTCATTGTGGCTGTTGAAAAAAAAAGAAAGGCGTGGCGCAAAACTGTCGACGGGTAGACCGGCCGCGACTGCCGCCTCGATATAAGCAATGGCGTTCGCAAAGGTGAACGCGACTTCCTGAATGGCGGTCGATCCAGCCTCTCGAATGTGATAGCCGCTGATCGAGATGGTGTTCCATTCCGGCAGTTCCGATGCCGCCCACGCAAACAGGTCGGTGATGATTCGCATTGCGGGACGTGGCGGGTAGATGTAAGTTCCGCGGGCGATGTACTCCTTCAGAATGTCGTTTTGAATCGTGCCGGTCAGACGTCGTCCCTCAACGCCCTGCTTGCGCGCGGCGAGAACGTAATAAGCGAGCAGGATGGCCGCGGTGGAATTGATCGTCATCGACGTCGACACACGATCGAGCGGAATGTCGCGGAAGAGCGTTTCCATATCCGCGAGCGAATCGATCGCTACTCCTACACGGCCGACTTCTCCCACCGCAAGCGCGTGGTCGGAGTCCATCCCCATCTGAGTCGGCAGGTCAAACGCGACGGAGAGCCCCGTCGTGCCTTGGGCAAGAAGATACCGGTAGCGTTGATTGCTCTCCTCAGCAGTGCCGAAACCGGCATATTGCCGCATCGTCCAGAGGCGGCCCCGGTACATGTCAGGATAAATACCCCGGGTGAAAGGAAAGTGTCCGGGTCTCTCGTCCGCGTTCACGAACGCGAGATCCGACGGGCTTTCCGGAACGAGCTCAGCCCGTAATACAACATAATCATGAAGAATATGCCACTCAGGATCATGCGCATGACATTACCGGGATCGTGAAGCGGATCGAGGGCAGCGCGAACGCAATACGTTCCCGCGCCCAACGCAAATACCACGAACATAAATCCAATAATCTCGTTCCAAAGAGTACGAGCAGGCCGTACTGCAGCAGGTAGAACGTGCCGAGCGAACAACACAGACCCGCGAACGAGATTGCGCTTTAGCACATCAATCATGCTAACAAACGCCCGTATATTCCGGTCGAGGTATGTGGCGCAACCCTGAAAGGGCCGATGAAACACATGGATTCTGCATCGGATGCGGTTGTGCTTCCCTGCACTGGCTTATACAATCGTTTAAACGGTACGGCCCAATCCGGGGATTGTGGAACTCATGGCCCCTGGAGTGCATCCATTTGGTGAGGGAGCCCGACAGAAAGGGGCGCAACGTGGACGATAGCTTGAAGCAGCTAATGCACGACTTAGGAAATGCAATCAACGACTCTCTGTCGGAGTCGGACCGCATTGCTGAAGCTATTGGCGAGATTCGCCGCAATGGCTACGATGTCTTCCTTGTTCTGGAAGCGACTATCGGGTTCAACCGCCGGGAGGAATCTGAATCCGGAGATACTAACGTCTCTGAAGACTCAGACGGAAAAACCTCACGCGTGGCAACCGGCAACGTGAAGTTCACCGCGCAAGACGAACGATTTCTGAAGATGCTGAAAATTACCGTGGAAGATTAGCTCGCAGGAGTCCTGCGTACACCTTCCAAGTTTCAGCACTCGCCCGCTCCCACGTATACAAGCGTGCACGGCTTAAGCCTTTCCGAACAAGCGAGGCGCGCAAAGCATCGTCTTGGGTAAGTAGATTTAAACCCTCACGGATCTGGTCAATGGATTCGGGGTCGACCAAGAAAGCGGCCTCCCCAGCCACTTCTATCAGCGCTGAGTTGTTGGACGTAAGGGCCGGAATACCTGCCGCCATCGCCTCCAACACGGGCATCCCAAATCCTTCGTCGAGCGAGGGAAAGGCGAAGATCATTGCGCGCGAGTACCATCTGGCGAGCTCTTCGATTCCAACGTAGCCGGTAATTAGAATTCGATCCCGGTTTTTCGCTTCCTGGACGGCCTGCAATACGGCATCCGCCTCGAACCCCGCTGAGCCAGCCAAGATTAGACGCCAATTCCCCTCAAGCGTGTCGAAAGCCTTCACCAGCCGCACTAGGTTCTTGCGCTTCTGAATAGCGCCCACGTGCAGAATCACCTTCTCTCGCGGGACATCGACCGGCTTAAGGAAGCGCACACCGTGTGGGATCACAGTCACACGAGAACTTTCGACGGCCAGTAATTCGATCACCTGTTTTGCCGTGAAGTTGGATACAGCGATGATATGGTCGGCGGTATCAGCGGCGTGACGCGCTTGTTGGGCAAAGCGCGTACGGAATTCGGGCGTGCTGTAGTCCGCCGTCATTACGAAGAGATCGTGAAACGTGACTACTTGCAGCGGATACCGGCTTTCGGGTAGACGCTGATTGAGCCCGTGGAACAGTCGCGTGGATCGCCAAAGCGCCTGGTCCAGAAGAAGGCCACGGGTGACCGATGGGGGCCTGTTCTCGGAAATCGAACGGAGTAAGCGATGGGGTCGGTACAGCCAGCGCCAAACGACCTCGGGGTGCTGTGCGGCCAATCCGTTCAGAAGTTCGCGAGAGTAGACGCCCACGCCAGAGAGGTTGGACCCCACACTGTAGGTCGCGTCCAGCGCAATTTTCAATGCTCTTCAGTGGACTCGAGGCGGTACTCTTTGATCTTTCGATATAACGTGGTCCGGCCAATCCCCAGAAGCATTGCCGTGACTGCGCGATCGCCCCTTGTCTGCTCCAGAGCTTCGATTATGGCGCGTTTCTCTACTTCGGCGAGAGGCAAGATTTGCCGGGGAGTGGCAACGGGCGCTGGTCCGCGCCCCGAATAGCCGACCGACGCCGCGAGTTTCAACAGATCGTTGGAAGTGGAGTTTTGAATTGCAGAAGGCAGGTCGCATGAATGTAGTAACGAATCCGACGCGAGAGCAACCAGCCGCTCGACCGAATTCTGCAGCTCCCGCACATTGCCGGGCCAATCGTGCTTGAGCATCATCTCCATCGTTTCCGGGGTGACTGTGTAGCGGTTTCCAGTTTTTACCAGAAATCGCTCCACCAGCATCGGAATGTCTTCCTTACGTTCCCGGAGGGAAGGGACTCGGATCTTGATTACATTCAAGCGGTAGAACAGGTCCTGGCGAAACGTACCGCGTTCGACCTCCCTCGTGAGATCCCGGTGAGTGGCAGCAATGATCCGCAGATCCACTTTTTGGCGGTGAAGCGAGCCCACGGGACGGTATTCACGTTCTTGCAGCAGCCGAAGGAGTTTGACCTGGAGATCAAGCGGCAGATCGCCGATTTCGTCGAAAAAAGCCGTGCCCCCATTCGCCATTTCGATCAGGCCTTTTTTGTTTTCAGTGGCTCCCGTAAACGAACCTTTCGTATGTCCGAAAAGCTCGCTCTCCATCAAGGGACCGACGAGAGATCCGCAGTCTATCGGGATAAATGCGCCGCGTCCCCCGGATGCGTGAAGTGCCCGTGCAATGACTTCTTTACCCGTACCGCTTTCGCCGAGCAGCAATACAGGGGTGCGCGAGCCCTCTAGTTTGTCGATTTGCCCGCGGATTTGACGGATCTGGGGCGACTGTCCCACCAGACCGTGGGGCGAGTCGACTGCTACAAAATGCATGATGGACCGTCCTCTTGAATGTACTAGGATTTTCAGCTAATGAAAATAGCCCAAGATCGGGCTAGGGGGTAGCCCCGACCACCGGTACGGCCGCGGTCTGCGCGTTTGCTCCCGAATCCATTGGCGGATCTAAGCGAACGACAAAGGCCTCGGGAACGCTCTGTTCAGCACGGATACGCTGAGCGAGAACTCCGGCAGCGGCTGGATCCGGAGCTTTGCCAACCAAAACGCGCCAAAGGGGCGGAGCGCCCGCCCGACGGCGCAGCGCCGCTGCGCCGTAAAGCCCGATCATCCGGGTCTGCATGCGATCCGCATTCTCTCGGTTAGCGAAAGCGCCAATCTGAACGGCGAAAACCGCAGGCTCCGGACGCGCCGGAGCAGCCGTGATGGTGAGGCGCACGTTTGCCACTCCAGGGCCCACCATGTTGATGGCGTTAGCCGCGGCGTGCGAGAGGTCGATGATCCGGCCACCCACAAACGGACCGCGGTCGTTGATTCGCACGTCGGTGAACATGCCGTTATCGAGGTTTTCCACGTGCACCATGGTTCCGAAAGGAAGCGTGCGATGAGCTGCGGTCATCTGTTCCATGTCGTAGATTTCACCGCTGGCCGACTGGCGGCCGTGATACGGATGTCCGTACCAGCTGGCGATGCCTGTTTCCGGAGCGAGGTCGGACGGGATCTGAGGTTGTAAACGCTGACCAACAGGGCTTCTGGCCGGCGGCTGAGGTGACGGAGCGGAAGGAGCTTGCGCGAGCGGCGGCCTCTTGCGGTGACACGCGGAAAGCATGCCGCCGGCAATCGCGATCGCGAGGAAGCGCGCACGCGTCATGTTCGCAGTTTATCGTTTTCTGGGGTTATTTGGTCGTTCTCGCCGATTCGATCAGCTGATCGGCGTGCTTCAGCGCTTCGGGCGTGAGCTGGTGACCGGAGATCATCCGCGCCACTTCGTCGCGGCGTTCCTCGCGGGAGAGCTCCGAAACGCGAGTTGTCGTGCGGCCGTTCGATTCGACTTTACCGACGCGGAAGTGGTGATCGGCGAAGCTGGCCACTTGCGCCAGGTGGGTTACGCAGAGAACCTGACTTGAAGCGGCTAAACGCTTCAGTCGGCGGGCTACCCCTTCCGCGGCGCTGCCGCCGATGCCGGTATCTACCTCGTCAAACACAAGAGTTCTCCGCTCGGTTCCGGCGTGCTGCGACTGAACGAGGCAGGTCTTGAGAGCGAGAGCGATGCGAGAGATCTCTCCGCCTGAGGCAATCTTCTCCATGGGCTTGGGGTCTTCACCGCGATTGGGAGAAACGAGAAATCGAATCGCATCGGCGCCCGCTTCACTCCACTCCCCGGGCTCGATCTGGATGCGAATGACCGTGCGCTCCATGGACAGCGCCTGGAGTTCTTTTTCAACCGCGCGGGCTAAGCGCGTAGCGGCTTGCTTCCGAAAATCGGTGAGCTGAGCGGCGAACTCTTCGAACGTGCGGATCAGGCTTTGGTGATGGGCGCGGAGTTCGGCTACGCGGGCGTCGGCGTTTTCGATGGAGCTGATCTTCTTGTCGACCTCGCTCAGGTGCGCCTGCACGGCTTCGAGGGTGCCGCCGTATTTCCGCTTCAAGCGCTCGATGGTGGCAAGCCGCGATTCGATTTCTTCCAGCCGCGCGGGGTCTGCCTCCAGCTTCCCGAGGTAATCCCGCAACGCGTAAGAGGCTTCCTGGACCGCGATGATTGCGGGGTCTAGGGTTGCGCGGATATCGCCGAGAGCGCCATCAATTCGAGCCAGTTCATCCAGCTTGCGAATCGCTGTACGCAGTTCCGCGTAAGCCGATTCAGGCGCTTCGTAGATGGCCGTGTAAGCAGCGCTGGCGTTTTCGAGAAGACGGCCAACGTTTTGCTGCACGCGCTTTTCTTCGTCGAGCGCGATATCTTCACCGGGCTGGAGGGCGGCTGCCTGAATCTCTTTCTGCTGAAACTGCCACATATCGAGTTGCCGCAGCTTGTCCTGCTCGTTGCCCTGGAGTTCGGCGAGCTCGCGCTCCGCCTCGCGCCATTTACGGAACGCATCCCGCACGCTCTCGCGAAGCGCACCGGCGCGCGCAAAGTCGTCTAACATATCGCGCTGCACTTCGGCGGAAAAGAGCTGCTGTTGATCGTGCTGGCCATGGATATCACCGAGAAAGGGAGCGATGTCTTTGAGGAGCGCGGCGGTTGCGGGCCGGCTGCCGACATAAATACGGCTTTTCCCGTTGCTGAGAATCTCACGCTCGATCAGCAGTTCACCGTCTTCGCTTTCAAGCCCAGCCGCGGCGAGAACGTGTTCCAAGCGGTGGTTTGCGCCAACGTCGAATCTGCCTGACAGGCGAGCTTTCTGTTCGCCGGATCGGATTAGGTCCGTAGATGCCCGGCCTCCAAAAAGCAGTTCCAGGGCCCCTACGAGGATCGACTTGCCGCTGCCGGTTTCACCCGTCAAAAGATTCAGTCCTGGGTAGAAAGGGACACGTAGTTTGTCGACAACGGCGTAGTTCTCGACAGTCAACTCCAGCAGCATTCGTTAAAAACAGGATACCTTCCGGGCATGGATTCGTCTTTTTGAGAACTATCGGGAGTCAGTACTGCAGTAGCTGCGTCTTATGATGAAAACGACAGGCAAATAATGGTATTGAACCCCACGGGAACTGCATATTTAGCGTTGCTTCAAGTCAACATATGGGAATTTGTTCAAGGCACGCCGCTCTTAGGATTGGCGATCCTTGCGGTTCTCGCGATCGCGTCCGTGTTCTCGTGGACAATCATTTTCTCGAAGTGGGGTACGTTCCAGAAAGCCCGCAACGCGGACGGGAGGTTTCTCCGCGCTTTTCGCAAAGCGAACGGATTGGAAGCGGTGATGGTAGCGAGCGAGCAGTTCCGCCCATCGCCGTTGGTTTCCGTGTTTGATTTCGGTTACGAAGAAGTTGCCCGTCAGGTGAAAGCAAAGGGCGGCATCACCAATCGGGTGTCAGTGGAACGTTCGTTGCAGTTGGGCTCGAGCGAAGGGCTCGCCAAGCTGGAGCGTAATATGAACTGGCTCGCCACAACCGCGTCCGTTTCGCCGTTTATTGGTTTGCTCGGAACGGTGATGGGCATCATCCGCGCGTTCGAAGGTTTGGGAGCTGCCGGCAGCACCAGCTTGCGCGCGGTCGCTCCGGGAATTGCGGAGTCTCTGATCGCCACAGCGGTGGGGCTGTTTGCCGCTATTCCTTCGGCGATCTTCTACAACTATTTCGGAGCGATTGTGCGCGAAATCGGCGCGCGGATGGACGACTTTTCTCTCGAGTTTCTGAACCTGGCCGAGCGGAGCTTCGGGGAGTAGCGAGCTTCGCTATGGCCTTATCTTCCGGCACCATCGGGCGAGGACGTCGCGGGGCTTCGGCTCCGTTGGCGGAGATCAACGTCACGCCCTTCGTTGACGTGGTTTTGGTGCTTCTGATCATCTTCATGCTGACGGCGCATGTGATGGAGTACGGGCTTGAAGTGAGCGTTCCTCAAACGAAGTCGGTGAGGACCTCGACGCGGGAACTGCCCGTGGTCACGATCACAAAAACGGGCGCCATCTACCTCGGCAAGGATGAAGTCAATATTCACTTGCTGGGAGAGAATATCCGCAACCGGTTTGCCGGACAGCAAGCCGTGTATGTGCGGGCGGACCGGGAGACACCCTACGACCCAATCGCTCAGGTGATCAGCGAGCTAGGCGACGCAAAGTTTCAAGTGAGCCTCGTAACCCAGCCCGAAGACTCGGCGGGAGCGGGGCGGCGCTGAAGAGATGCGCACGGCTGCGCCAGGGCATCTGGATCCGCTCGACGAGCCCGAGCGCCTGGGGCGCTCTTTCACCATTTCGCTGGTGTTCCACGCCGCCATGGGTGCGCTCTTGTTATTCGGCGCGGTGCTCCACGTCACGAAGCAGCCGTTTATGGGATCTCCGAACGTGGGCGGCGGCGTGGAGGTGACGGCCGTTCGTAAGATCCCGATTCCGGAGAAGGCCGGGCAGATCAACCACTTGGCGAACAACACCGAATCCGTCGTGCCCCAGGAACCGCTGAAATTACGGGAGCAGAGGCCTCCTGCTCCGAAACAAGTGGAAAAGGCCATCGAATTGCCAACCAAGACTCCACCGAAGGTTGTGCCGCCGCGGCAGTCGAATCCCGTGCAATACCGGCCCAAGCAGGAGTATGCCAAGAATCAGGTGTTTACGAAGACGCCCGAAGCATTGAAGAGCGCACAGATCGGATTAACGGGTTCGGGAGGCGTCGGTATCGCCCCGAACTCGGTGTTCGGATATCAATTTGGAGCGTATGCACAGCAGATTCGTGATTTGATTGCCTCTAAGTGGAACACGGCGGGTATTTCGGCATCCCCGCAGGTAATCGCGACGGTGAGTATTCGTATCTCGCGAGATGGGAGCGTGAACATCTCGAATGTGCAAACCAGTGGGAGCTACACGCTGGATAGTTCCGCAAAGCGCGCGGTGCTGGACGCTAACCCCTTGCCGCCTTTGCCGCCCAACTTCCCTCGTTCTCAAGCAGATGTCGATTTGTTGTTCCAACTACGAAGATGAAGAAATCCATTACATTCGCAAGCACGATAGTGTTGGGGTCGTTAGTTTTTTTTCGCTTGTTGCCCGCCCAAGACGCGCGCATCGTCGTTGAAAATGCGACTGGAAAGCCCGCGCTCGCGGTAATTGATTTTCGGGGCGGCGGCGGCGCACAGCCGCTGATGGGCACGTTGAATGGAACGCTGTTCACGGATCTGGACACATCCGGCATTTTCCGGATGGTCCCCAAGAGCCTTTATCCATTACAGAATCCGCAGCGCCCGGAGGACCTAAAGCCCACCAGTGGGCAAGGTATGGCGCTTGCGGACTGGGCTGGGTCACCCGTGAAAGCATCGGATTTAGCTTTTGGCTACACTGCGGAGCAGAGTGGAACGCTGGTGTTGTACGGGTACCTGAACGACACGCGAACACCCAACTCTCAGCCCCTGCTTTTCAAGCGTTACATTGGGAGCCTCGATGAAGCGGGCGCCCGAAAGGTAGCGCACGAATTTGCCTCGGATATCATCGCGCAATTCGGGGGCGCATCCCTGGCAGGCAGCAAAATCTATTTCGTTTCGGACCGCACGGGGTCGAAGGAAATCTGGTCGATGGATTACGACGGAGCGAATCAAAAGCAGCTGACGTCCAACCATTCGATCAACATTGAACCTGCTATTTCGCCTGATGGAACGAAGGTCGCTTTCACAAGCTTCGCGCGCGGAACGCCGCGCATCATGATTATCGACACTGCCACGGGCCGGTCGTTGCCGTTCTATAACCAGCAGGCATCTTTGAACGGGACGCCGAACTTCTCGCCGGACGGGTCTAAGCTCTACTATTCGTCCTCAGCGAGTGGTTACACACAGATTTACGTTTCCGATGTCGATGGCCGCAACATGAGGAGAATTTCGAACACGCGGGCCATTGAGGCGGAGCCGAAGGCCAATCCGAAAAATCCGAACCAGTTGGTGTTTGTTTCCGGTCGATCCGGACCGGAGCAGATCTTCCAGATGACCGTCGACGGGGCTGATGTTCAGCGTTTGTCGGACGGCACCGGTGAAGCGTCCAATCCCGCATGGAGTCCGGACGGGCAGCATCTTTTATTTGCCTGGACCCGTGGTTTCGCCCAAGGGGCGTTTAACATCTTTCTGATGGACACGGCCACGCGAGCTTACGACCAGCTAACTTCGAACGCTGGGCGAAACGAGAATCCGACTTGGGCGCCCGATGGGAGGCACCTTTGTTTTGTGTCGACCCGCAGCGGCGGATCGCAGATTTGGACCATGCTGGCCGATGGCACTCAGCTGCAGAAGTTAACGTCGCAGGGCCGTAACTACTCACCGGTGTGGGGCAAGGGGAGTTTACAGTAATGGAGGGGAGAAGAGGAATGTTGAAGGGTACGAGAAACGCGACACTTTGGGGAACTGTGCTGCTGGCCACGCTAGCTGTGGGTTGCGGGGGGAAGCGACCGCTGCCACCGCCGCCGCGCGGTCCGGTTACCACGAGCGGTACGAACGCCAATGGTAAGCCGACGGTGACCTTTACCGCGGAACCTTCCACGGTGGATCGCGGTCAGTCGGCCCTTCTGCGCTGGGATGTAACGGGCGCAAACTACATTTCGATCGATACGTTTGGCGCTGTGCAGCCGAGTGGGACGCATAGTGTGACCCCATATTCGACGACGACTTACCACCTCACCGCCGACGGGGCGGGCGGGAGAACAACCGCGGAGGCGACGGTTACCGTAAACCCCGGAAACCCAGCTCAGCCGCCGTCCGGCGAAACTGCAAATCCGAATGGAAACCTGACTCTGGAACAGCGGCTCAGCCAGCAGGTGCAGGATGTGTTCTTCGCGTACAACGAATACAACGTCGAGGAAGATGCCCGCGCGACGCTGCAGCGGGATGCCCAAGCCATCAACGGGATTCTGCACGACTTCCCCAGTGCATCTCTGCTGGTGGAAGGACACTGCGACGATCGGGGTTCGGCCGAGTACAACCTGGGCTTGGGAGATCGCCGGGCGACTTCCGCCAAAGACTTCCTCGTTCAATTGGGAGTGCCCGCGGATAAAGTGCGGACGGTGAGCTATGGAAAAGAGCGGCCGCAATGCACGGACCAAACCGAGGAATGCTGGGCTCGCAATCGGCGTGCGCATATTACGGCGGCACAGTAGGTAAATTAGGGAAAGGAGCGGCGGGGTCCCAGGTCAGGGGCTCCGCCGCTGATGAGGAGCACGCATGAAACGTATCGGACTGTTGATCGCCATCTTCGCGCTTTGCCCCGTGTTCGCGCCGGCGGCGAACCGAGACATGATTGAACTGCAGCGCGATGTTGCGCAACTTCAGGATCAGGTCCGAACTCTCCAACGGTCTTTCGACGAGCGCTTCGCGGCTTTACAGGTCCTGGTGCAGCAGACGCTGGATGCTTCGAACAAGTCGAATGCGTCTCTATTGGAATCCGGGCGCGGTATCACCGAGCGGGTAGTGGGCCCGGTGGTCGGGTTGAACTCCAAGATGGATCAGCTCAGCAATGATGTCTCGGCCATGCGCGAATCCGTCAACGATGTGACGGCTCGCATGAGCAAGCTTCAGCAGCAATTGACGGATCTGAGCAACACCGTAAAAGTCTCCAATTTGCCGGTTGCTCCTCCCCCCGGGCCTTCGACAGCAAGCGCCGTTCCTGGTGGGGATACAACTGGCGCGGGTGGTGCAGCGCCCGAGGCGACCGGGGTTCCCCCGGTGAAAGCCACTACGCTCTACGAGAATGCGCTACATGACATGCAGAGCGGGAAGGCCGATCTGGCCCTCAGCGAATTCCAGGACTATATTAAGTTCTATAACGATACCGAGCTGGCGCCCAACGCTCAGTTCTATATCGGTCAGATCCGTTACTCGCAGGCGCAGTTTGATCAAGCGATTCAGGAGTTCGACAAGGTCCTCGAGGCGTACCCCAACAACAACAAGACAGCGGACGCGCATTACATGAAGGGTAAGACGTTGTTCCAGTTAGGGCAGCGCACGGCCGCTGCAAAGGAATTTCAGGCGGTTGTTACAGACTTCCCCAACAGCAACGTGGCTCCTCAAGCGCGGGCTCAGCTGAAGGTTTTAGGGATCAATCCGGGCGGTACTCCCGCACGTCGAAGACGTACGACATAGGGTTGTAGTTGACCTCTGTCGTGAGCCAGGATGGAGAATCAACCTAGAGCTCCGGATGAACCTGCGCCCTCCACTTCCTAAGGTCTGTATCGCTTTGGGCGTCTCCCACGTGGAGAAATTGCTTGCGCAATCCAAACGGGAGGTGGACGACGGCGAGACTTTCCTGGAATGGCGACTCGACTACCTGGAGCACCCCGAGCGGGGTGCGGAAGGTATTCGTAGTTTTCTGAATGATCACCCGGAGGTGTCACTTCTTGCTACCTGCCGGCGGCATCACAATCACGGCCGTTTTAACGGAAGCGTCGAACACGAACTGGCGATCCTTGCCCTGGCAGCTCGCTCTGGCGCCTGTGCAGTCGACGTAGAGATTGAGACGGCTGAGGCTGCTCCGCTGAAAGTGGGCGAACTTCGGGATTATGCCAAGCTGATTGTTTCCTGGCACAACTTCGAATCCACTCCGCCCATGGAGCCGGTTCTGAAGCGGTTGACACGTATTCCGGCCGACGCGTACAAGCTAGTAAGCACGGCTCGCAAGCCATCCGACGCCGGGCGCGTTCTGTCGCTCGGGAGAGAGAACCACCGGATTCCCCTGATCGTGCTGGCCATGGGTGAAGTCGGGTTTCTCACGCGAGTGCTGTCGCCGGCGTGCCACGGAATTTTCACCTACGCTGCGCCTCTGGGGACAGATGGCACAGCAAGCGGTCAGGTAGCCGCGCGGACACTGCGCAGACAGTACCGCGTAGAACGACTGACGCGCGAGACCAAGATCTTTTGCGTAGTTGCAGATCCGGTTCGGCATTCACTTTCTCCGGTAGTCCATAACCGTGCTTTTCAGATGAAGCGCATCGATTCGGTCTACGTTCCCATGCAAGTGCCGACCGGGCAGCTGCGGGACTTCTTCAAACTGGCTGACGAATTGCCTATCGCCGGCTTCAGCGTGACGCTTCCACATAAGCAGAAAGTGATGCGCTACCTCGATCAAATCGAGCCCCTGGCGCGGAGGATTGGCGCGGTGAATACGGTGTGGCGCAAGGCTGGTAAGTGGCGGGGGGCAAACACGGATGCCGCGGCGGTAGTGCGGCCGGTTGCCGCGCTGCTTCCCATCAAGAACAGCCGCATTCTGATCGCAGGCTCCGGCGGCGCAGCGCGCGCAGCCGCATGTGCTCTTGCAGATGCCGGGGCGGCTATCTACATTACCGGGCGGAATGTAGATCGGGCTCGCACCCTGGCAAGGTTCGCCGGTGGCGAAGCAATTCCGCGTGAGCAGTCGGAAGGAATGCAGTTCGATGCAGTGGTGCACGCCACCCCTCTGGGAACCTATCCAAACGTTGACGGATGCTTCTTCGAAGGCAAAATTCCCGGAGACATCGTGTTCGATATGGTCTACAACCCGATGGAGACGACGCTGCTGAAACGGGCAAAAAAACAGGGCAAGCAAACCATTCCCGGCATAAAGATGTTCGTCGAACAGGCCGTTGCGCAGTTTGAGATTTGGACCGGGGAATCGGCGCCTCGCGCGGCAATGGAAAAAGCGGCGCTCGACGCTCTCGCAGATCAACGGACCACTTGACCGTCAGCCGCGATCCGCTCGGGCGCGCTACTAAACTGGAGGGATGTCCTCCGCTGTTCTCGAACCGCCTTCCGCGGCGATCCGGTCTAAATACGAGCCCGTAATTGGTCTCGAAGTGCACGTGCAGCTTGGGACGCGCACCAAGATCTTCTGCGGCTGCCCAACGAGTTTCGGAGCGCCGCCAAACACAAACGTCTGTCCGGTTTGCCTAGGGCTTCCCGGCGCGCTGCCGGTTCTGAACCGAGCGGCTGTGGAACTGGCGATCCAAGCCGCGATGGCTCTGCGATGCACGGTCAATCCGCACTCCCGCTTTGCGCGCAAGAACTACTTCTACCCGGATCTTCCGAAGGGCTACCAGATTTCTCAATACGACGAGCCGCTTGCCGAGCATGGCGTCGTCGAGATCCAAATCGACGGTGAGCGAAGAAGCGCATTGGCGTCACGCGGGTCCACATGGAGGACGATGCGGGCAAGAGCATCCATGATGGATTCAGGGATTCCGACCAGTATACCTACGTCGATTTCAACCGCAGCGGCACGCCTTTGATCGAAATCGTGAGCGAGCCAGATATGCGAACGTCGGATGAGGCTTACGCCTATTTGACGGAGCTGAAACAAGTCTTGCAGTTTGTCGGCATTTCCGACTGCGACATGGAAAAAGGGCAACTCCGTTGTGATGCGAACGTCTCGCGTAAGGCCGCGCGGTGCTGAAAAATTCGGTACCAAAGCGGAAGTCAAGAATCTGAATTCCTTTCGGTTCTTGAAGCTTGCCTTGGATTACGAGATCGATCGTCAGATAGCGTTGATTGAGAGCGGTGGGCAGGTTGTCCAGGAGACGCGCTTGTATAACGCCGATTCCGGAGAGACGGTCAGCATGCGTTCTAAAGAGCATGCACATGACTACCGCTATTTCCCGGAGCCGGATCTGGTTCCCTTGGAGATCAGTGCAAGCTGGATGGATCGCCTGCGCGCCTCGATGCCGGAGCTTCCCGCTTTCCGGCGCATGCGCTTCGTAGAGCGCTACGGGCTGCGGGATTACGATGCGCAAGTGCTCACTCTGACCCGATCAATGAGCGATTACTTTGAAAAGGCGGCGGCCAACTCGGGCGATCCCAAGATGGCAGCCAATTGGGTGATGGGCGATTTGGCGGGAGCTTTGAAATCCGCAGGGAAGGAGATTGAACAGTCTCCCGTCTCCGCGGAGCATTTAGGCGAATTGGTCCGCTTAATCGGGACGGGAGAACTTTCCGGCAAGTTGGCCAAGGAGATCTTCCCGAAGATGTTCGAAACGGGCGACTCGGCTTCGGCCATTATGGAGCGGGAAGGCTTGCGGCAGATCAGCGACTCCAGTGCGCTCGAGAAGATCGTGGAAGAAACCTTGGCCGTGAATACCAAGCAAGTCGAGCAATACAGGAGCGGCAAGACGGGGGTAATCGGTTTTCTTGTCGGGCAGGTGATGAAGGCCTCACGAGGACAGGCGAATCCGGCGGCGGTGAACGAGATCTTGAAAAAGAAACTGGGCTGACTAACCCGTTTAAGGAGCGTCCGTTGTTTTCTTTTGCAGAGCTTGGCCAAGCTCAGATTCTTTTTCCCGTTTGAGGCGCGCGCCGGTTGCGAAGGCCTCCTTGCTTCCCACGGCATCGCCTTTCTGCCTGAGCAGTTGGCCTAGGGTGTTGTACGCGCCGGGGTTATTGGGATCCAGACGAATAGCGGAACGAAGAGCCGACTCCGCCCCCTCGGCATCGCCTTTCTGTTTGAGTGCAGTTCCGAGCATGAACCAAGCCTCCGGGTAATCGGGCCGTTTGTCCAGGGCTGCTCTCATCTGTTTGATCGCCTCGTCGGTCTCGCCGCTTTGCCAGGCCGAGATGCCCAGGGTGTAACGGGCTTCCGTCAGCTCAGAATCCAAATCGAGAGCTTTCTGCAACTCCAGCTTTGCCGCATCCAGATCGTCCTTGTTCTTGAGAGCCACACCCAAGTTGTAATGAGCGCTGGCGAGCTTCGGATCCTCAGTGATCGCAGTCCGGAGTTCCTGAATCGCTCCATTGAAATCGCCTTTCTGAATCAGAGCGGATCCGATGTTTACCCGAATGGCCGCGTTATCCGGCTGCTTGTCGAGTATCGTGCGGAATTGTGCAATCCCTTCGTCGGGATGTCGAGTGCTGACGAGCATGCTGCCGAAGTTATTGCGTGCATCCATGTCGGATGGATTGAGATCCACCGCCGTGCGGTAGGCCTCCACCGCTCCCGCCAGGTCTCTGGTTTGCTGGAGAGCCACCCCTAGGCTGTTCCAGGCTTTAGGATCTTTCGGGTTTAATTCAGTGGCGATCCGTAGTTGCGGAATGGCTTCGTTAAAATGTCCGGTGCTGTTCAAAGCTTCCCCTAATTGAAGCCGGAACTCCGGCTTCTTTTGGTCCAACGCGACTGCGGACTCGAGTTGTGGGATGCTGTGCCCGGCATCTCCTTCCAGCCAGTAAGCGACGCCCAAGTGAAAGTGCGCAAGCGCGAGTTGAGGGTCGAGGTCGATGGCTGCCTGGAAACGAGTCATCGCTTCCGGCCGATGGTTGAGCACCGCGAGAAGGAATCCGATGCTGTCCTGGATTTCGGCAGACTTGGGCGCAAGCTTTTCGGCCTCTTCGAAAGCGGCGAGCGACCCGGCAGCATCTCCCTGCGACTTCAGTTCGCCCGCGCGCCGCAGAATGGCATCGAGTGGTTCTGTTTCACCGAAGGCGGCGATGGTCAGAAGGAATATGGCGAGCAGCGATTTCACTACATTTCTATTTTAGGTTGTGCTGAAGTTCGCGAACTCCGAGAAGGTCCTGGCAAGAAGGGAAGCGCAATGAGGAACAGAGATAATAATGATGTCTCGTGAGGCTATCCCGCCGCTGCTTCGTGAAGTCGCTTTGCGCGACGGTCCCAGTCTTCTCAATTGACCAGCTTCTGTTTGGAATGCCCTTGGGCGTTCAGTTCGTGAACGTGGCACGCGAGGCGGGCCTCAACAGCAAAACGATTTTCGGGGCGGAGAGGAAGAACAAATACCTGCTCGAGACTACCGGGTGCGGCGTTGCCTTCATTGATTATGACAACGACGGCTGGCTAGATCTTTTCTTCGTGAACGGAACGCGCTTTGAAACCCAATACGCGCCGGGAAGCGAGCCGGTTAGCCGCCTATATAAGAATAATCGGGACGGAACGTTTACAGACGTGACCCTCAAGGCCGGAGTGGCGCGGACCGGGTGGGGTCAAGGGGTCTGTTCCGGAGATTACAACAACGACGGTTTCGAAGATCTATTCGTCACTTACTGGGGGGATTGCGCGCTTTGGCGGAATAACGGGAACGGGACGTTCACTGACGTAGCCCCGAAAGCGGGCGTGACGACTCGCACCACAACCGGGCTGAAACGCTGGAATACAGGGTGCGCCTTTTTCGACTATGACCGCGATGGGCATCTTGATTTGTACGTCGCGAACTATATCGATTTCGACCCGAAGACAGCCCCGCTTCCAGAGAGCGGACCGTGCCTGTATAAAAACATCCTGGTCGCGTGCGGTCCGCCAGGACTGCAGGGCGGTAAAGATATCCTCTTCCACAATAACGGGAACGACACATTCACCGACGTTTCCGGGAGGGCCGGGATCCTGAAAAAGCAGGGCACCTACGGACTAGGCGTTCTCGTATCGGATTTCGACAACGATGGCTGGCCGGACATCTATGTCGCGGACGATTCCGCGGCGTCCGCGTTGTGGAAGAACAATCGGGACGGTACGTTTACCGATTTAGGCGTGGAAGCGGGTGTCGCGTTCGGGCCGGACGGAAAGACTCAGGCAGGAATGGGCGTGTCGGCGGCGGACGTATATGGGGACGGTAAACTGGCGATTTTCAAAACGAACTTTGCTGGGGATACATCGACGCTGTACCGCAATCTGGGGGGCGGAAACTTCGAAGACATGACGTTCCAGGCGGGGTTGGGGCGAAACACGCGCTTTCTTGGCTGGGGGGCGGCATTCTTCGATTTCGATAATGACGGATGGCCGGACATTCTGACCTGTAATGGGCACGTTTACCCGGAAGTGAACGAGACCAAGGTGGAGTCGGGCTATCGCGAGCGCAAGGTCTTATACCGCAATCTTACGGGTGGGAAATTTGCGGACGTCTCGGAAGAAGCAGGGCCCGGTATCACCGAACTAGCGCCGGCGCGCGGCTGTGCAATCGGCGATTTCGACAACGACGGAGATTTGGACGTGGCGGTGAATTGCGTGAACGACGTTCCCCAACTTCTTCGGTGCGACAGCACTTTGAAAAACAATTGGCTCAAGGTGAAAACGGTAGGTGTGAAGTCGAACCGTTCGGGCATCGGAGCAAGAGTCTTTTGCACGCCGGAGGGCGAGCACCGGCAAATGGACGAGGTGCGAAGTGGCGGAAGCTATCTTTCCCAAAGCGATATCCGGCTCCACTTCGGACTTAATAAAGCGACCAAGGCCGACCTGGAGGTGCACTGGCCTAGCGGGGCGGTCGACCGGGTGAAAGACGTCAAAGCGAATCGGGTCGTAGTGGTGACGGAAGGGAAGGGAATCGCATGAAATTCTTATCGAGCCGTTTACCCATAGTTATCGCGCTAACGAGCCTGTCGGCTTGGGGCGTAGAAGATTTCAGCAAGCGTTTGGCGGAATGGCGTCCAGTGGAGATGCACTTCGACAAGTCCGGCCTCTCCGGCAAACAGCAGGAGGTGGTGCAAACGCTCGTCAAAGCGTGCCAATACCTGGAAAAGATCTATTGGGCGCAGAGCGACCCCCAGGCACTGGGGATGCTGCGCAAAACCGCGGATTCCAATGTTAAAAGAATGCTGCTGATCAACGGTAGCCGCTTCGATCTTCTGCATGACAACCAGCCTTTCATGGGGAGCGAACCATTTCTTCCGGGCAGAAATATCTACCCGCCGGGTCTCAGTCGCGCGGACATTGAGGCTTACGTGGTCGAGCACCCGGAACAAAAAGAGGCGATTTACAGCCCCTTGAACGTGGTTCGTGGCAACAAGGCAAAACTGGAAACCGTGCCCTATCATGGGGCTTACCGGGAATACCTCGAGCCGGCATCCCGGCTATTGCGAAAGGCGGCAGATCTTACCGATGACGCCGCTTTCGCCGGGTATTTACGCCTTCGTGCGGACGCTCTGCTCAGCGACGATTACTACCCCAGCGATTCCGCGTGGGTTGATCTGAAAGGGCCGAAGATCGATTTGATTTTCGCGCCTTACGAGACATATCTCGATGACGTTTTGGGAGTGAAAGGCTCGTGGGGCGCAGCCGTGCTGATCCGAAACGATCCCGAAAGCGCCAAACTCGCTCTTTACGAGAAGTATGTTCCCGCTATTCAGGATGCTCTGCCGCTCGATTCGGGGGACAAGCCTTCGAAAGCTGGGCAGCCTACTCCGATGGAAGTCGTGGATGCACCGTTTCGATCCGGGGATCTGCGGCACGGATACCAAGCGGTAGCCGACAACCTGCCGAACGACCCAAGGATCCATGCAGAAAAGGGAACCAAGAAGATCTTTTTTAAGAATTTCATGGATGCACGCGTCACCTACGTGGTTCTTCCATTGGCGAAGCAGGTGATGCGGGTGGATCAAGCGAACGAAGCATCCGGCGACGGGTATCTGGCGGCCGTTGTGCTCCACGAGATTTGTCACGGGCTGGGGCCGGCGTACGCGCACGCTAATGGTAAGCAGGAGGACATACGCGCGGCTATTGGCCCGACCTACGCGGGCCTGGAAGAGGCCAAGGCGGATGTCGTCGGGATGTACGGGCTCCAGTGGCTAATGGATCACGGCGCCCTTCCGAAGACACGGGCCGAGGAGTATTACTCGTCGTATGTGGCGGGCATTTTCCGAACCGTGAGATACGGGATCGCGGAAGCGCACGGCCGCGCTGAAATGATGGAATTCAACTTCCTCAGCGAACAAAAAGCGATC
The DNA here is from genome assembly GCA_963738525.1 of Bryobacterales bacterium. Taxonomy (GTDB): domain Bacteria; phylum Acidobacteriota; class Terriglobia; order Bryobacterales; family Bryobacteraceae; genus Bog-113. Next base: position 48,494 of record CAVTXC010000006.1, on the reverse strand, counting down.
ACGTTCAGCGAGGGACGCTATGCAGTCGATCAAGCCGCAATCCCAGCAGCCATGGCCAAATTAGCCAAAGAACTGCTGGAGATCGAGGCGACGGGCAATCGCACCCGGGCGGAACAATGGATGGCAAAGTATGACCAGATGCCGGACCAGCTTCGCTCAACACTTCAAAAGATCAGGAATGTTCCAGTCGATGTGGATCCGCACTTCGATTGGCCGGACATGTAAGCCGGAACTAAACGTCCGCTGAAGTGTCGTCGTTGCTGGAGAAGTCGGAAGAATCGCTGTAGTCTGCGTCGCTCACATCCGAAGAACTGCCGTCCTGCGAAGTGTAATCGTTGTCGGGACTTAGGAAGCTGCTGCCCCCGCGCTCTCCGCCGCCCCGCGGTTCATCATAGTAGTTGTTGATCACAGTTTCGGAGGGTGCTCCGGACAGAAATTCATTCCCTCCATATCCGCCGAAACCCCCGCCGTGATGAAAGAGCGACTCTATCCCTTCGAATGCCAAAGCTCCCGCCGCGACTCCGGTCGCCGTGACCGCGGCGCTCCGAAGAAAGCTCGACGCCCCGCCGCCCATTTGTTGGTATTGAGGGGATTGGTATTGAGGAGCATCATACGCCGGGGGTGGTGGAGGAGGTGGCGCACTGGCGCCAAAAAGACGTCCCAGAAAACTGGGATGGTTCGAACCCTGTTGCTGTTGTAAATCATGCAACCGCGAATTGGCTTGATTCAGCGCCATTTCCTGGATCAACACGGTTTGGGTAAGCAGATACAAAGCGTCCGGCCGGTTCCCGATTCTTTGTTGAATAAGGGCGTCTGCTTCCGGATCTTTTTGCGGAGCGGGCGTGTTCCCGATCCGAGCGGCGAGAGATTCAAGTAGCTGGCGTTCCTGTGGTGTCATCGAGTTTTGCTCCTGCTGGTTCTGTACGGATCCACTGCACGACAGGTTCCCCCTCGCCAGAACGTGCTGCCCTTCATATGTGCACCCGGATTGCAACGTACATTGGGTCATGCAGAACCGAGTCAATGAGTCCTTAACACCCAAGTTGCTGAAAGAACTCGCCGGGGCGAATCCGCCGTGCATTACCGTGGCCGTTCAGAGTGGGGGCAATCTGAGAGCCAGGCTAACGGATGCCATTCGCCAGATTGAGACGGAGTTGAAAGCGCAGCATCTGGAATTTTCGGAGGATCTCCTCACGCCCTTGCGAGAGGAAATCGCCTCAGCCGGTCAAAGAGGAGGTTCTGAATCCCTCTTACTGTTGAGTTCACCCGATTTCCACTTCCGCTTCATCTCGCAGTCTCCCCTTCCGGAATGCGTTGTGGTGAATGACGAGTTTCAGTTACGGGCGTTGCTCCCTGTCCTGAAGCAGAAGGCTGAGTTCTATCTGCTCGCTTTGAGCCAGAATCACACGCGATTACTGCACTGTACAGAGTCGGAATCGGGTGAAGTCGCGTTTCCACCGGATGTGCCCACAAATTATGGAGCTTCCCGGGAAACGCGGCAGCCCGATCATGTATTGGACGGCCGTTCGGCGGGAGGTCCTTCTACCGGTTCGATGAAGGGCGTGCTCTTCGGAACCTCCAGCGACAAAGACAACAAATACGAATACCTGTTGAACTTTTACCGAATGATTGATCGTGGTGTGAATACCGTTTTGAACGAATCCGGGACTCCCCTTGTGGCTGTGGCGGTGGAAAGTGAATTGGCGCTTTATCGATCGATTAACACGTACCCGAACCTTGTCGAGCCCGGTGTGCACGGCGCTCCAGATGGCTTGAAGGGCGGCGAGATGCACCGTCGGGCACTAGAGCTGGTTCAATCACAGCCCAGCCTCTCAGTAAAGCGGGAGCTTGAGCATTTTGAAAAACATGCCGGCACGGGGCATGCGTCTTCACACACTCAGGAGATTGTGAGAGCTGCTTACGACGGTCGTGTGTCCAAGCTTTTCTTTCAGGAAACAGCAGAGTACCGCGGCACGTTTGATGAAGTGCGGCGTCGCGTCAAACGACACGGGGATGGGAGCGAACCGATGCGCGATTTGCTGAACGAAGCGATTGTGCAAACGCTTCGGCACGGCGGTGACGTTATGGTTCTTTCCCCCAAGGACATGCCAAACGGCGTGCCAGTATGCGCGGTGCTTCGTTATCCCTCTCCGGAGTTGCAGGCCTCCGCGAAAGGAGGCTCTGCCAATCTGTGAGGAACAAGGAGTTCGGATGGCGAAACCCAACAATATCTGGTTGATCCGGCACGGAGAGACGGAGTGGAGTCTCTCCGGCGCTCATACGAGTCGTACAGATCTGCCGCTGACGACGGAAGGGGAAAGACAGGCTGCAGAGCTGAGCGCCTTTCTGGGACATCGTTCCTTTTCACTGGTCTTAGTAAGTCCTCTCAAAAGGGCCTTGGAAACGTGCAAGCTGGCGGGATATGCCGATTGCGCGGAAGTTGAAGAAAACTTGCGGGAATGGAATTACGGTGATTACGAAGGTAAGTCAACCGCCGAAATCCGACAGAAGCGCCCCGGCTGGAATTTATGGAACGACGGAGTGCTCAATGGGGAGTCAGTCGATCAGGTATATCTAAGGGCTCAGCGCGTGGTGCAGAGGGCTGAGAACATCGATGGCGATGTCGCCCTGTTCGCGCACGGGCACATCCTGCGCGTGCTAACCTCCTGCTGGCTGGGACTGCCAGCCGATGCAGGGCGACTTTTTGCCTTATCCACCGCGACAATTAGCATTCTCAGCTACGAACGAGAACAGCGCGTAATTTCACGCTGGAACCAGCCCGTTGTCTCCTAGTGTTTTGCTGCTTTACGTATGTTTTCTCGCCGCCGCTGAGTATAGTTACCAACCGTTGCGCTGGTACTTGTATGAAGATCTATAGCGGATGCATTCAGTATTTTCTGGAATTCTACTCAATTGCACGGTAAGTTAGAGGCGAACTGGGTCAGGAGACCTGTTACATGAGTATGTCTACTAAATTCGTGAGTTACTTGCTGAGCATCCTTGCTTTCGGCAGCATGGTAGTACCCGCGCTCTCCCCGATTGCGAACGCACAAACCGATCCTAACCTCCTGGGCTGCCTCAACAAGCCCAAGATCGATCCCACTAAGGATTTCATTGCGAACTTCAACAATAAATGCTACGCGGTCGCTTTTACGACCTCGCAAGGCGGATCCGACCTTGCTGGAGATCTAAACGCGCGTTATGACCGTATTTACTACCACGTTACGCCAGGTTACGAGCTTGTGATTGCAGGGACTTTTCCCAATGCTCGCTACTTTTCGATCACGGCGTATGATTCTCATGCGTTAGGAACGGCAGAATTGCTGGACAACCAGATTCTTCCCCTGAACTCCTCATTCACAAATCCGTTTTTGCCTAACACACCATTTGCCGCGAACCAGTTGTATGGGATCACGGTCGGGTTTGGCGATCCGATCCCAACCAATCCCTCGCCCGGTTGCAGCACGAGCGATACCACGATCGATCAGAACTTTATGGACGCATCCATGATCCATCAGGGAATCAGTTGGAACGGTTATCCCGGTTTGCCCGCCAACTTCCCGGTGCACTTGACCGGCCCGAGTTTAGGGGGAGGACTCTTCATCCGCACCTACGATTCGTTGTCGGATGAGTCAATTCCGACGGTGATGATTCGTCAGACTTCCGACGGGTGCGCGATCACAGTTCAGCAAGCCAAAGACAAGTCGATTATCTCGTTGGATCCACTCTTCGGAGCGTCTTACGCGGATAAGGCCCAGGTGAAAGCGCATGAGCAATTTGCCTATGGGATCCAGACGAACGAATGCTACCAGGCCGACCCGCTGAACCAAGCTTACTGGAGCCGTTCTTCGGATTACGTTCCCGGCGATAACGACGATGCCGCTTACCTGAGCTTTGACATCTCTCCCGATATCTATAAAGCGATCCGCAAGGGTGATCAGTTTATTCGCATTCAGTTCCAGCTTCCGCAAATGCCCACGACACCCTGCGCGGATGATAACTGTTATCTAACCGGGTCGGAGCAGCTTCGTTACCGCAGCCTCTCGTTCCAGAATGGGGTCAAGACATTGGCCTCGCTGAAAGACAGCGATATGGTCCGAGATCCTTCGGGAAATGTTGCCATCATCGTCGGAATTGGGACGAAGCCGCCGTCGTATGTTACTGCAGCAAACTACTATACGTATCTCGATCTCTCGGCGGCCAGGCAGTACAAAGACTTCGACCAGATTGCCTTACGCGACATTCTACCCAACGCGTCATTCAGCTGCTCCGCTTTCAATGTCCCGTACCTCACTTCGGAATACAATCCGGTCGGAGGCTTCATGGGGAATTATGTTCCAACCGTCGACTACCCGACGGCCGATCAGATTTCGCAGACACCAGTTCCGGTTGTACGTCCGAACAGCTGCCTGCTCGTTCCTACCAACCCACCGACGGCGTGTGGTCCCAACGTGCAATAGCTGAGCCGGGCCCATGCTCTGATAACCTTGATCGCGTTGCCAAAATCAGTTGGTGACGCGATCAAGGAGGCGTGATGGCGGCGGCGGTTTCGGCGATCGCGGATTATGGCGATCTCTGCGGGGAAGGTCCTCTCTGGAACACAGGCGAGCAGGCGTTATATTGGACGGATCTTGCAAGGCAGCGGCTGTACAGGTATCGCTGGCCATCCGCGCAATCTGAACTAGTCAGTGAGCGTCTGCAGGTATCCGCATTCGCATTCAATGATCCCGGCGGTCTGATTGTCACAAACGTCCGCGGAATCTGGTCCTGGGATTTGCGGAGTGAGCCGGTCTTGCTCGCTAGCGAAGCGGAAGGACGTCGTTGTTGCCTGAACGACTGCATTGCGGATTCGGAAGGCCGGGTCTATTCCGGTTCATACTTGAGGATCCCCGATACCGGCGAGTTTCAATCAGGAGCCGGCAGCCTCTTTTGCGTCGACAACAATGGCGCGGTTCGCGTTGTCGATGATGGATTTCAGCTGTCGAATGGATTGGCTTTCTCACCCGACTGTTCGACTTTGTACTTCGTGGATTCCGCCCAACGCCGGATATACGCTTATGACTGGAACCGCGCGGATGGATCCCTACACCGACGTCGCGTTCTGGTTCAGGTGCCGATGGAGGAAGGATTTCCGGACGGGCTCACTGTTGATGCTGACGGATTCCTGTGGTGCGCACACTGGTTTGGCGGCTGTTTGATCCGCTACGACCCAGAAGGCAAGGAGGAGCGCCGCGTGCCAATCCCAGCATCCCAGACTTCGTCAGTCGCATTTGGCGGCCCCGAGTTGAGCGACCTGTTCGTCACATCGGCGGCTCACGCGGATTCACTCCAGCATGCTCCAACCGGTTTTAACCCGGATGGCGTCTTTATGGGCGGACCTGTGTACCATCTGAAGCCTGGATTCCAGGGGCGCCAAGAATATCAGGCCCGGGTGACCGCGCGGTGGTAAACGAAGCTCCGAGCATTTTAGGCGGCGTTCTAATTACGCTATTTGCCGGGATTCTGAACGGCAGCTTCGCAGCTCCTACGAAGTATACGGTTCGGTGGAAATGGGAGAACATCTGGGCAGTTTGGGCGGTCGTAGCGTTTTTCATCGTGCCATGGACGATAGCTCTCCTGACAGTCCCGAATTTGATTGGCGTCTACAGGGCGGCAGATGTCAGGACGATGTTGATGCTGCTTCTGTTTGGCGCTGGGTATGGCGTCGCGGCTGTCTGCTTCGGACTAGGCGTAGCAGCCATCGGCATCGCTCTGAACTTTGCCATTGCGCTGGGACTCTCCACTGTTGTCGGATCCGTCATTCCCTTGTTTTCTCTCCACGGGCAAGTGGTATTTACACATAAAGGTCAGGTTGTGCTTTTCGGGATCGCGTTAACCCTGGCAGGAATCGGCGTATGCGCAATTGCTGGGCGAGCGAAGGAGCGGGCGTCCTCCCAACGCGGGGATTTGGATCAGTCAAAGCCATCATTCGCGTTGGGGCTGCTGTTCGCGGTGATCGCCGGTGTTGGATCACCCCTTTTGAATTTCGGCATCGCGTTTGGCGGGCCCTTGCTGAAGACGGCCGCCGCGCAAGGAGCGAGAGTATCGGCGCAATCGAACGCAATATGGCCTCCGGTCCTGTGCGCCACGCTCGTTCCGTACTTGCTGTACTGCGTCTACCTTTGGCGGAAGAATCGCAGCTTCCGTCTCTTTGCCGCACCCGGCACATCTTTCTACTGGCTGCTGGGCGGAACGATGGGGCTGCTGTGGATGGGCAGTATTTCGCTATTCGGAACCGCATCGTCAGCCATGGCGGATATGGGTCCGGTGCTCGGATGGCCGCTGTTCATGTCCGCGATCATCTTGACGTCTAATGTCTGGGGACTCGCGACGGGCGAGTGGCGAGGCGCAAGTCGCCAAACCATGCTCGTCATGGGAACAGGGATGGCCCTCCTGATCGTCGCTTTCTGCATTCTCGCCTATTCCGCTCGGCTTCAGTAAGTCTTGTACACTGGCAGTTTTGTCCCTTAATCCGAAAGAATCCATGCGCCTCGAGAGCCGTGTTGCTTTTGTTTCCGGAGCCGCGATGGGGATCGGCGAAGCCATCGCCGAACTCTTTGCACGTGAAGGCGCCGCCGTGATTGCCGCAGATATTAACGAGCATGCCGGCATGGCTGTGGCGGAGAGGATCCGCAGTCGTGGGGGACGATGCCTGTTCCGTCGCACGGACGTGAGCGTTGAAGCGGATGTTCGCGAATCTGTAGACGCGGGCGCTCGCGAGTTTGGCGCCATCGACGTATTGGCGAACGTCGTTGGCATCGCTTCCGAAAACCCTGTTCACGAAATGCAGTTGGAAGAATGGGACCGGATCTTGCGCGTCAACCTAACCAGTATGTTCCTGACCTCGCGAGCAATCCTCCCTGGAATGCTGGAGCGAAGGCATGGTTCGATCGTGCACATCGCTTCCGTTCAAGGCATTCTCGGGTTTCCAGGCTACCCGCATTATGCGGCGAGCAAGGGCGCCATCATCAGCCTCACGAGACAAATGTCTCGCGAGTACGCGCCGCACAACATTCGCACCAACTGCATCGCGCCAGGTACGGTAGAAACGCCTTTGAATGTGAAGGTCCTCGAACGTGCTCCCGATCCGGCAGCGCTACGAGCGGGGTGGGAGCGTATGCATGCCATCGGGCGTTTGGGACGGCCCATCGACATCGCGTACGGGGCCCTTTATCTCGCTTGCGACGAGAGCTCCTGGCTGACCGGTCAGTGTCTGACGATTGATGGCGGGATGACAACGTCGGCGCTGCTCTGATTTCGGTCTCATGAAAAAGATAGTAAACCTGCAGGAGTTGGCGGAGCTTGTCCCCGATGGGGTGCGCCTGGGAGTGGGCGGCGTGCATCTTTCGCGCCTGCCGATCGCGTTGATCCAGGCACTCGCAAAGCTGCAGCGTAAGGAACTCGTGTTCACGAGCTGGGGCGGCGGATTGGCCTTGGAGCTTCTCCTGGAGGCGCAGGCTATCCGGAAGCTTATATTCTGCTTCTCCAGCCTCGACATCTTCGGACTGGCGCCACGATTTCGAAGAGCACTCGAGGACGGCACGATTCAGGTCGAAGAGTGGTCCGCTCTGGCGATGATCCAGGGTCTACATGCCGCGCACTTCAACTTGCCGGAGATGCCATTCCAGCTTCCGCTCGCATCGGACTTGATGAAGGCCGGCGATTTTTGGAAGGCATCGGCTTCAATGTTCACGCGGGAGCCGATCGGGCAGGCGAGACGTCTGGACATTGATGTCCTCCTGCTTCATGCGCAACGTGCCGACCGGGCCGGCAACATAGAAATCCAGGGGGCTCGGGGGCTCGATTTGAGCTTGCTCGGCGCGAGCAAGAACGTGCTGGTCACCGTGGAAGAGATCGTGGAGACGGGACAACTGGGATCACCCCTGGCCTTCGTTCTTCCCCACACATTTGTGACGGCGCTGGCCTGCGTTCCAGGAGGCGCCTATCCCACTTCCTGTCTGCCGTATTACTCCACAGATTACGAAGAGCTGTTGACGTACGTACGCGAGACATCGTCCACTGTAGATCGCTTCGCCTTCCGGGAGCCGCGCGTGCGGTTTCTCCGCGAGGCGGCGCAGATTCGCGATGCGGATCTGAAAGCGGAGACAATTGCCACCCACCGTGCTCCTGTGGAAGTCGACGCAAAGTTCACAGTGGATGAGTTGCTCGCCGTCTGTCTTGCCCGGGAGTACGACAACGAAAGCGTGTGCTCCGTAGGGTCTGTTTCGCCGTTGGCCATGGTTTCGTACCTGCTGGCCAAAAAAACCCATGCGCCCGAGTTGATGATCATCGCGCTCAATGGCGGTCTGATCGACATCGATGCGCATCCCATGTCCCTGACCCTGGCGGAACCGCTGGAGATGGGCAGCGCGAAAGTAATCTGGGGCGCCGATGAAACTTACCACTGGTATTACCAGCAAGGCCGCATCACCCATGAAGTAATTACTGTCGCTCAGCTTGATGTGACGGGGCGAACGAACAATGCATGGGTAGATACCGGAAGCAAGCGCGTCCGCCTCCCGGGACAGGGTGGAATGGCAGATGTCGCGAATCTCCACCAACATTTCATCCTGTACCTGACCAGGCATTCCCGGGATCGATTCGTGGAAAGCGTTGCTTTTTGCACGGCCGCGCGAGGGCTGAAGGGCGACGAGGACCGGATCCGGGCCGGTCTGAAGCCGGGTGTGACCCGGCTTATTACGGATTTGGGGATTTTCCACATGGATTCCGAAGAAGGAAGGTTCCGTTTGGTGTCGGTGCATCCCGGCATAGAGTTACAGACCGTTCGCGAGCAAACCGGGGGCGATTTCCTGGTTGCCCCGAGCTTGGGTGAAACAAAGCCACCCACGAACGCGGAACTGCGCCTCATTCGGGAGGAGATTGACCCATTCGGCATTCGCAGGCTGGAGTTCGTTCCCGGACGCGATCGCCTCAATCTGATTGGAAGCATATTGAAAGCGGAAAGTGGTCTCGTGAACGAGATTGCGAAGAGGAGAAATCATTGAGCGGAGCGCTCGAAGGGTTGCGCGTTGCGGATTTCACGCAGCTGGTGCAGGGTCCGAACGCAACCCAGTTTTTGGGAGACATGGGGGCCGACATCATCAAGATCGAGCCTCGAAAAGGAGAATGGCACCGGCACTGGTCGATGCGGGACTCGTTTATCAATGGGGAGAGTCTGTCGTTCCTGGTTTTCAACCGGGCAAAACGCAGCATTACTCTGAACCTCAAAGATCCGCGTGGAAAAGAAGCGGCGCTGAAGATCATCGAATCGAGCGATGTTCTCATCGAGAACTTTCGTCCGGGCGTGATGGACCGCCTGGGTCTTGGTTACGAGGAACTTCAAAAGAAGTTCCCACGCTTGATCTACTGTGCGAGTTGCGGTTGGGGTTTGTCCGGACCGTATGAGGAACGTCCGGGACAGGATCTGCTTGCTCAGGCGGTTTCAGGAGTTCTGATGCTGCAAGGGGTCGCTGATGCTCCTCCTTCGCCAGTGGGGATGGGAGTAGCGGATCTAACGGCTTCTATGCATATTGTGATCGGAGTCCTGACCGCTCTTTATGAACGAAACCGATCCGGGAAAGGGCAGCGGATCGACATCAATCTGCTGAATTCTCTGCTGAGTCTGGCGACACAGGAATTGAGCGTTTACTTCAATACGGGTCACGAACCAAAGCGCAGCGAAGCCGGGATGGGGCATCCGTACATAGGTGCCCCGATGGGCGTGTACAAGACGCTCGATGGTCATATTGTGGTGGCGATGATGCCATTGGGTAAGGTAGCGGAACTGGTGGGAATCTCCGGTTTTGAAGGGATCGAATCCCGGAATTTCCTCGAGGATCGGGATGAGATCAAGCGCAAGCTCGAGCCCGGTTTTGCCGCGAAAACGACTGCCGATCTGATCGAGGTCTTTATGGAAGCTGACATTTGGGCGGCACCCGTGAACACCTTCCCAGACGTGGAAAAAGATCCTCAGGTGCTCCACAACCAAAGCATTACCGAATTTGAACATCCTCTCGCTGGGCGTTTCCGGACGATCAAACCGCCGATCCAGTTCAGCCGTACTCCTTCGCGAGTTCAACGGCCTCCACTGGTCGGCGAACACAGTGACCAGATCCTTCAGGAACTCGGATACAGTGAGCAACAGATTGCGGAGTTTCGGAAGGACCTGGTGGTTTGAGCGCGCTCAAGGGGCTGACCTGGAAGCATGATCGCGGCGTCGCTCCTCTTCTGGCGACCGCGCACGAATTTGAACAGAGGGAGGGCGTGCGGATCGACTGGGAAGCCCGAAGTCTCCATGAGTTCGGAGACGTTTCGGTCGCAGGGGTTGCGGATCAGTTCGACATGATCGTGATCGACCACCCGTTTATGGGGGACGTGGCGCGCGATGGTTTCCTTCTCCCTCTCGATGAACTGGTGGATGCGCCGTTGCTCGCCAAACTATCGCAGGAGAGCGTAGGTGCTTCGCATCAGAGCTATTTGTACGGTGGGCATCAATGGGCGTTAGCGATTGACGCGGCTTCACAGGTCTCGGGGTATCGCCCGGATTTGTTGGAAACAGTTGGGCATCCAGTTCCGCAGACCTGGGATGCCGTGTTGGACTTGGCCAAAGTACGCCCGGGCTTGGTCACCCCTGCGTTGCTTCCTCTGGACTCCATGATGTGTTTTTTCAGCCTGTGTGCAAACGCGGGGTTCCCCGCAATGCAAGGGGCTGATCAGGTGGTCGATCCCGAAGCTGGTGAGTTTGCGCTTAGCCGTCTGCTAGCGTTAGCCGAACACGCGATCGAGGGCGCGTTTCAGATGAATCCGATTGCCGTCTGGGAACGGATGAGCGCCACAGATGAGATCGTATATTGCCCATTGGCATTTGGCTATTCCAATTACGCACGGAACGGCTACCGGCGCTCACGAGTGACTTACACCAACATTCCGGCAGGTGGCCAAGGGTGTTCAGGGGCGACGCTCGGTGGGGCGGGGCTAGCTATCACGAGGCGGTGTGCCAATATTCCCGCAGCGGCTCGCTATGCAGGTTGGATCGCCTCCGCCGATTGTCAGAGCGGAATCTACGTGGAATCCGGAGGTCAGCCAGGCAATCGGCATGCGTGGCTGGATTCGAAAACAAATGCTTTGACCAACGGGTACTTCGAGAGCATTCTCCCGACCCTAGAATGCGCGTACGTCCGTCCCCGTTTCGCCGGGTTTGTTGACTTCCAGACCGCGGGGGCTCGAATAGTATGGGGATTCCTCACAGAAAAGAGTTCCGCCCGAAATGCAATGCGGGCATTGAACGAACTCTACCGGACATGGCCCAAGTGACCCATCCCTTTCCGGTGAAGAGATTGCTTGGTAGATAGGCATGAGTGATTCAACAGTGGTAAAGGTAGATTCCACCCATTCTCCGCGGGGCAGCATGGGGCAGAAGTATCTAGCAACCGGTAAGAGCATCTCGATGCGGCTTTGGCAGGAAGATCCAGGTCCATCCCGGCCACCCGTTTCACGCAATTATGAAACGGTAGGTTTTGTCATAAAAGGGCGCGCGCGTCTGCATCTGGGCGATGACCAGATCGCACTCGAACCCGGGAATTCCTGGGTAGTTCCCCAGGGAACACCACACCATTACGAAGTGCTCGAGCATTTCGAAGCCGTTGAGGCAACCCACCCGCCAGCGGAGTTCAAGGACAGGGATCACGACCCGGCCAGGTAGCGAACAAAAGGCGAACAAATTGCAATAGGTTTAGCATGCCTCTTGAAGATCTCCGAAAAGACCCGATGATGGAGCATTTGCTCGACGCACTTGCTCAAAAACAGAACATCGGACATTATGGGCGACTTACCTTCGTGATGGTTGCCCGCCACTTCCTCTCCGAGGAAGAATTGGTTGAGCAACTCACGCAAGAACCCGATTGCGATGAAACGAAGGCCCGTTCACTCGTCGAACAGGTAAGCGAACGAAATTATAATCCGCCGCGCAGAGAACGAGTTCTGGAGTGGAACGGCAAGCAGGAGTTTCCCATCTGCCCTAACCCGGATGATCCGGACATGTGCAACGTCTACAAGAACCTCCAGTTTCCTGACGGACTGTACGAGCACATTTCGGAATATCACGAGGAAAAGGCAGAAGCCCATACCCACTAGCTATTTTCGGGGGAGGGTAAGCAAAGCAACGCAGCCGGTGCGATCAAGCCGATTGGTTAGGGTCAACGAACCGCCGTGCGCTTCAGCGATCTGCCGGCTGAGCACCAGACCGATACCGGAACCATTCGGCTTTGTCGTAAAAAACGGAACAAACAAGTTTGCCGAATTTGCAATTCCGGGACCTTCATCTAAGACAGAGACTTCAACGGTGGAAGCGCCCACCTTCCAGCGCACCGTTACGTTACCACGCGTGGTCATCGCGGCGTCGACGGCGTTTCGGATCAGGTTAATCAGCAATTGGTCAAGCTGATCCGGATCGCCGGGGATGACGAGGTCATCGCTCAACTCTACGATTAGCTTCAGCCGGATCTCGAGGGCTGCGGTACGCTGGATCCAATCCTTCACGCGTACGGCCTGGATAACTGGCGCTGGATGGCGAGCAAGCCGCGCGTATGCGCCGGTGAAACGGTTCAATGCGTCGGCACGTGTGGAGATAATGCCAAGGCCATGCACTGTGTCCTCCCGCCAGTCCTCGGGCAGCGGCTCGCGTGAAACCAGACGGCTAAGTGACTCGGAGATCGATTTCACCGGAGTCAAAGAGTTGTTGATCTCGTGCCCGAGCACGCGGACCAATCGTTGCCAGGCGAGCAACTCTTCTTCGCGTAAGGGACGTGTGAGATCCGAGACGACAAGAAGAGAATGCGGTACACCATGTTCGCGGAATTCTCCGAGTCTGATGCCCCAAACACCGGCCCGTCCGGGGAACGACTTGCGCACAGACGCGGATTGGTCCGTTACAAGGAAGTCCGCTAATCCGAGCTCACCGGCGCTGAGTCCCATCACTCGTTCCGCAGGGCGGGCCAACAGCTTCTCGCCCGCGCGGTTAATCAGCTTCAGGATCTGCTGCGCGTCGAAAGCGAAGATCGCTACGTCAATTTCAGACATCACTTTGCGCAGAAGCGCGGTCGCTTCCAGAGCGCTCGAGCGTTGATCTCGCAGCGTGTCTACGATGGCATTTACCTGGACCATGACGTCGTTGAGAGCATCGTCAGTTTGAGAGGGCCGCGCGCGGAATGAGAAATCTCCCTCGTGCAATGCGGAAAGCAGATTAGAGATGGTGCGGAGCGGAAATACCACGCGTTCGCGGACTGCCGTGGCGAATCCGATCCAGAACAAGGTGAGGAATATGGTTACAGTCCATTCGAGGCGCTCCGAGTAGCCGTTTGTCCAAATCAGGATTAGGGCGACTGCGGTTCCCGGTAATCCGGTGAGCAGGGCAAACAGCTGAATGCCCAGCTCAAAAGGAATCCGGTCGCGGTGTTTCCGCTGGCCCATGGCTTCAGGCCGGACGCTGCCGTTCGAGCCGGCGATAGAGTGCGCTTCGGCTCAGGCCAAGGGCTTTTGCAGCCTGACTCACGTTGCCGTCGTATCGGGCCAATGCTTTGCGGATCAGCGCATCTTCGACCTGTTCCAGGCTCATCTCGTCAAGCCGGACCTCGGTCCGGCGCGCCTGCCGCAGGCCGAGATCTGCCGCGCCGATCTGCTCACCTTGTGCGAGCAACACGGCGCGTTCCACAGCGTGCGCCAATTCCCGTATATTGCCTGGCCAGGGATGATCCATTAAGCACTGCAGCGCAGCCGAATCGAATCCGCCCAGCTTCTTGCGATAGCGATGGGCGTAAGAGCCGAGGAAATGATTCGCTAGCAGAGGAATATCCTCCCGGCGATCGCGGAGAGGCGGTAAATGGATCTCAATCGCATTCAAGCGAAACAATAGATCCGCGCGAAAGTGCCCAGCTTCCACCTCTTCGTGAAGATCCGCGTTAGTGGCCGAAAGTACCCGAGCGTCGACGCGAATGGTGCGGGAGGAACCGACGCGCTCCATCTCGCCTGTTTGCAAAACGCGGAGCAGCCGAGCCTGCTGCGTGGGCGTAATGTTCGCGATCTCGTCCAGGAACAGCGTACCTCCGTCCGCCAGTTCGAAGCGGCCGATACGATCCTGCTTAGCGTCGGTGAACGCGCCCCGAACGTGGCCAAACAGCTCGCTCTCGAAAACGCCTTCGGGCAGTCCTCCGGTGTTGACCGTCACCAGGCGCCGCGAGGAACGGACGGAAACGCCATGAAGCGCCTGGGCCACCAGTTCCTTACCCGTACCGGGTTCTCCGGTGATCAGGATATTGGCATCGGACGGGCCCACATCTCGGATCATGCGCAGCACCGGCTGCATGGCCGAGGATTCGGCAATCAGCGCGGGCCGATCGCTCCCCGTGCCACCGAGAATTTTGTTCTCAGCCTCGAGGCGCTGGCCGGTGCGGATGGCTCGCGAGAGAGCCACCTGGTTACGCACGATGGCCAGCACGCGCGAGTTGTCCCATGGCTTTTGGAGGAAATCGCGCGCGCCCCGGCGCATGGCCTCAACTGCAATCTCGACGGTTCCCCACGCGGTCATCACAACTACCGGGAGCGTGCTGTCGGTCGCCTGTATCTGGGTGAGCAGATCCAGACCCTCGCGCCCGGACGTCGTGTCGCGCGTATAGTTGAGATCCACCATCGCAACGTCGAACTCGCGGCGCTCGATCGCGGCAATGACACCGGCTGGTGAACTGGCGGTCTCGACTTGGAATCCCTCAGGCTTCAGAATCAGTCGCAGTGCCTCGAGAACGTCAGCCTGATCGTCCGCAATCAAGATACGAGGCTGCATCTACTTTGTCGCCGCGTTTACCATCCACCCGTCTTCAAGGAAGATCGTGCGGTCGCCATACTCCGCATTCTTCTCCGAGTGCGTGACCTGGATGATGGTCGCGCCTTCATCATTCAACTTCTTGAAAAGTTCCATAATCTCCTGTCCTTGCTTGGAGTGGAGATTGCCGGTGGGCTCGTCGGCGAGGATCACCTTCGGATTCGCAATCACGGCACGTGCTACCGCCACCAGTTGCTGCTGTCCCCCGGAGAGCTGGTTGGGGAACAAGTCCTTTTTGCCAACAATATGAAAACGATCAAGCGTATCGGCCACGGTGGCCGCGCGTTCCGATTTCTTTTTGTCGCGGTACGACAGCGGCATATCTAAATTTTCGGCAACAGTCAAGTTATCGATGAGGTGATAACTCTGAAAAACAAAGCCGATGTACTGCTTATTAAGGTCCGCCCTTTGGCGCGGGTTCATCTTGTGCACCGGTTGTTCGTAGAACCAATACTCACCGGTCCACGAACCGTCGAGCATTCCCAAGATGCTCAACAGCGTTGATTTTCCGGAACCCGACGGCCCCATAATCGTGACAAACTCGCCCTCCTTGATCTCGAGCGAGATCCGGCGGAGCACAAAGTTCTTACTGACGCCGGCTTGATAGAACTTCTCAATGTTGTTTAGGCGGATCATCAAATCCTATTCGTACCGCAAAGCTATCATAGGGTCTACGTGGGACGCCCGGCGCGCAAGCAGCAAGCCCGCGAGCATACCGATCCCCACGAGGATCACATACGCGTTGATTGAGGTGAAGATGTCGGCCTCTCTCGAGCCGTATAACATCGATTCGATAGACCGCGAGCACAAGGTTGCTACGGGAATACCCGCTATCGCTCCGCAACCGATCAAGAAGAACGTCTCGAGAAGAATCATCCAAAGCACGCCCACGCTGCGGGCGCCCGGCTTGCTCCCGAACCGCCGCTTCCAATAGGTTTGACTCAGAACGATTTCCGCATGAGCGCCTCGAGGCGCATCCTCCGCGTCCGTAAAGAGGCGCCCCAACGCGGCTCTCACTCCCAGTAACGAAAAGTAGTATCCGGTTACTAGGCGGGCGTGCAGCGGTTCATGCGCAGTGGTGCCTCCCATAAAGGGACGCGGAGTAAGGCTCATGCTCATCATGCCGCATGCGTCTTCGAAGACCTGTTTCTCAGCTCGAATGGCGCGCAAAGCAGGCTCAGAGATGAGGTCCAAGCGCCGTTGAATATCGTGGTTTTCCCCTACGTCGCGCCCCTCGCCGAACAGAACCAGCTGTCCAGGTTCCTTTACCGGAAGCTTCCGCAGCATCAGTGCATCGACGATGCTGAACATGGCGGTGTTCGCTCTGATTCCGAGAGCGAGCGAGAGAATCTCAAACGTCGCAAAAGCTGGCGATTTGAGCCGCGTACGGAACCCGTAGCGAACGTCCTGGAACAACGTTTCCATGAATTCCTATTCGTACCGAAGAGCGGTCATGGGGTCCGTACCGGCCGCACGCCGAGCTGGCAGAATACAGGCGATCAGCGCGGTGATAGCGAGTAGCAACCCGATACTGAGGAATGTAAATAAGTCGCTAGCCTGGACCCCGAAGAGCAGGCCGGCAAGCGTACGGGTGAGTAAGAGGGCACCCACCGAGCCCAGGGCGATCCCCGCGCCCGCGAGTATCAAACCCTCTTTCAGCACCAGCGCCAAAACCTGACCGCGAGATGAGCCAAGCGCTAAACGGATGCCGAGTTCGCCGGTTCGACGAGTAACCGTATACGACTGCACGCCGTAAATGCCAATCGCGGAAAGCAACAGAGCAAGGCTCGCGAAAATCGAGAGCAGCGACATTTGAAAGCGCTGCCGGGAAACGGATTCCCCCAAAATCGCTTGAACGCTGCGGAATTCTGCCGGGACGTTCGGATCGATCGAACGGACAACAGAGCGAATCGAGGCAATCGAACTCAGGTCCCCGCGTACGACCAGCGTGGGGCTGGAAAGCTCGCCCGGGTGCTGGAAGCCCTCGACAAAAACCTCGGAAGTCATGGTGTCGCGGAGATTGATCGAATGCACATCACGGACCACGCCGACGATTTGCAGAAACTGTGGATGGTCGTCGAATCCGAAGAAGCGAATACGCTGCCCGATCGGATTCGCATGTGGAAAGAACTCTTGCACGAACGACTGGTTGACGAGTGCTACTTTCGGAACCGCCGGGTTCTCATCGGCCGCTGTGAAGAGGCGGCCCTGAATCAAGGGAATTCCCATTGCTTCGAAGTAGCCCGTCGTCGCTACCCGGTAGTAGGCGTCAGGGGCTAAGTGCGGATCGCCCGGCAGTGGACGTCCAGCGATCTCGAAATTTCCGTCGCTTCCGCTTTCTTTGATCGGGAATGAGTTTATAGCGCCTGCTTTCTCAACACCGGAAAGGGCGCGGACACGATCGAGCAAGCGGCTGGATAGTAAGTCGGCCCGCTGTTGATCCGTTTCGGTTGGACCCACTGGCCATGCCACTTCCGCCGTCAACAATCCCTTCGTCGCAAACCCCGGATCGACACGCTCCAGGTTTCGGAAGGTTTGAATCAGAAGTCCGGCGCCCACGAGCAGGACCATCGCCACCGCGATCTCGATGATCACGAGTCCCCCGCCCAAACGGCGCACGCCGGCGCTCAGGGTTGCTTTTCCAGAACCTTCCTTAAGCGCCTCTGTCACATCCGTCTGCGAAGCGGAAAGAGCGGGCAATACCCCGAACAGAAGTCCCGCGCCGAAGGATAGAGCGACCGTAAAAGCGAGAACGCCTAAATCCATGTGTATATTTTCAATACGCGGAATGTTGGAGGGGATCGTGGCGCGCAAGAGTTGCGTTCCCCAAACCGCCACAATCAAACCCGCAACCCCGCCGGCCAAGGCGAGAAGCGTGCTTTCTGTGAGGAGTTGCCGAATGAGACGGGTCCGGACAGCACCCAACGCGGATCGCAGCGCCATCTCCCGAACCCTCGTCGAACCGCGGGCCATTTGAAGATTCGCCAGATTCACACACGCGATAAGCAGAACAAACCCAACCGCGCCCAAAAGAATCATCAACGCCGGGCGGACCGGACCTACAATCTCTTCGTAAAGGCTGTTCACTCGGATGCCATGATCGTGGTCGTCGATGTAGCTTTGAGCGAGGCGAGCGCCGACAGTGTTCATATCCGCTTGCGCTGACGCTAAAGACAATCCGGGCTTCAACCGAGCAAAGACCTGGTGGTTGTGTGCAGATCGCGTGGAGTGATCGGCCATGATTTCTCGCGGCATCCACACCTCCGAACGCTCCGGGAAATCGAAGCTGGTGGGCATGACGCCGATCACCGTATACGGCTGTCCGTTGATCCGCAACACTCGTCCGATCGCGGCAGGGTTTGCGCCCAAGTCGCGTACCCAAATCGCATGGCTGACTACCAGAACCGGAGCGGCTCCGAGCGAGTGATCGCCAGACGAGGTGTAACGGCCAAGTTCGGGTGCAACACCGAAAACCCGAAAGAAATTGCGTGAAACAATACTCAACCGGACTCGATCGGGCGTGCCGGATCCGCTCAGCGTCACCACGTCATGATCGGCATAGGCCATCGTCTCGAGAGAGCCATTCTGGGCCTGCCAATCTGCGAAGTTGGGAGTAGAAACCCACATCGTTTTTCCGCTCTTATTCGTTTCCCAAATTTGAACCAGCCGGCCGGGTTCGGGATACGGCAGTCGCGCTAGCAGGACAGCTTTGATCACGCTGAACATCGCTGTGTTTGCGCCAATACCCAGGGCCAGTGTCAACACTGCCACAGCCACAAACCCGGGTGTTTTCAAAAGAGTGCGAACGCTATAGCGGATATCCTGGAGCATCTTATTCGTACCTCAGCGCGGTCATGGGATCCACGCGGGCGGCCCGTCGTGCCGGGATGTAAGTGGCGAGTATTGCTACCAAAAACACCAGCGCCGTTACGCTTCCGAGCGTCAGTGGATCTAGCGGAGTGACGTCGTAAAGCATGCTTTTCAGCGCCCCGGCGAAGAACAGCGCGCCCGCTAAGCCGATGACAACCCCCAGCGAGGTAAGCAGTACTCCTTGCCCGACTACAAGTCTAAAAATATTTCCTTCCCTCGCACCCAAAGCCATGCGGGTCCCAATCTCGTGGGTCCGCTGCGAAACCGAATAAGAGATCACGCCGTAGAGGCCAACCGCCGTCAAGATCAGGGCCACAAGCGCAAAGATCACAAATAGAAAACCTTGAAATCTGGGCTGCGACAGCGACACCGATACGCGGTCGTTCATAGTGGAGATGTCCTGGAACGGGACGTCTGGGTCGAGGGTCCTAATAGTGGAACGAAGCGCTGGAATCAGTTGCCTGGGATCCGTCCCGGTACGCACCACAATTGCGGTGTAGCTGTTTGGAAATTGGCTGCGCGGGTAGAACACCTCGGGCAGAGGTTCCCTGCCTATACGGTCCTGTTCTACCGACCCGATCACGCCGACGATTTCGCGGAACGGAGCAGACTCGCCGTGAGCAAATCCAGGTTTAACGCGCTTTCCTAAGGGATTTTGCCCGGGGAAGAACTTTTTCACAAATGCGGCGTTCACCAGAACGACTTCCTTGGCCTGCAAGTCGTCGTGAGGAGTGAAGTCACGGCCGGATAGTAGTGGGATGCCCATCGTCTTGAGGTAGTTCGGGCTAATCATGTTGATTCGCGAAAGCGGACGCTCAGCGGGGTTTACAACCTGCCCCTCGATCGTCAGACCCGTGCTCATATCGTTTCCGCCAAGCGGAAGAATCACCACATCGCTCGCGGATATCACGCCGGGAAGTTGGGACAAGCGCGTCTCGAGCTCCGTCAGAAAGCGGTCCACCTGCGGATCCTGATACCGAATTTCCGGCAAAGCTACAATTGCCGAAAGTACATTCTCCGAGCGGAAGCCAGGCTGAAGATGTCGCAGCTTATCCAAACTTCGAATCAACAGGCCGGCGCACGCGAGAAGCATCAACGCCAACGCCACTTCTCCCACGACGAGCGCGCTGCGGGCCTTGTTGCTGCGAATGCCTTCTGTGGAACCCCGCGAACCTTCTTTGAGCGACTCAGCGGGATCTGTGCCCGAGGCTCGAAACGCGGGAAACACCCCGAAGACCACACCGGTGATCACCGAGATCGCTAGGGCGAACAGAAAGACGCGGAAATCGATATCCGCGCTGCCCAGGCGAGGAACGTCTTGCGGGCCGAACCTGGTCAGAAGATCGGTCCCCCAAGTTGCCAGCAGGATCCCGGCCAGCCCTCCCAAAAGCGATAGAGCAACGCTCTCCGTCAGAACTTGACGGGCTACCCGAAAGCGACCGGCGCCTAACGCCGTGCGGATCGCGATCTCCCGATGCCGGCTGCTGGCGCGGGCTAACAGGAGGTTGGCTACGTTGGCGCAAGCGACGAGCAGCACGCAACTCACTGCAGCCAGCAGAAGCAACAGCACGGGACGCATGTTTTGTACAAGGCTATTCAGCAGTGGTTCGATTCTTATCGACCGGTATCTGTTCGTGGAATACTGCTTCGCTAAGCCGTCCGCAATCACCTTTAAATCCGCGTTCGCCCTCTCGACTGAGGAGCCCGGCGTCAAAGTCGCAACCGCATCCAAAAAGTGTGCGCCGCGTTGTTCAGCCATGCCTTTCCCGCCCGTCGCCGTCCGGAGATCTTCCGAGAACGCGAACGTCGTCCAGGCATCAACCGGGTCAGTCCGGATCGGAAACTTGAAACCGGCCGGCATCACGCCGATTACCGTATAGGGCTGAGCCCGCAAAGTGATCGATTTACCCGCCACGCGAGGATCACCGTGAAAGTATTTCTGCCATGCGGCATGGCTGAGAACGACAGCCATGGGTGACGCGCTCGCTGTGTCGTCTTCATCCATTCGGAACGCTCGTCCGATGAACGGCTGAACGCCGAGCGTGGCGAAAAGATCCGCCGAAGCCACGATCATGTTGAGATTGACCGCCTCTCTTCCATTCCCGGTAAGCGACCACGACGCGTCGTGATAAGCCGCCATGTGATCGAAAGAGCGATTTCGCGTTCGGTAGTCGCGGAAGTCCGGGTAACTAAGTGCGTCGGGCAGGCCTCTAGACGTAGAGGCAACCGACATTAGCCGGTCGGCAGTCGTGAAGGGTAAGGGCCGCAGGAGAACAGCATTCACCACGCTAAATATTGCCGTGTTCGCGCCAATGCCAAGAGCCAGCGCGGTAACGGCGATCGTGGTAAACCCGGGGTTCTTGGCCAGCATACGCGCAGTAAAGCGCAGGTCCGAAACGAGGTCGCTCATAATCCGTATCTCCCACAAGGAGCTAGTTGTTGTATAACGAACGGAGCCCCAAAACAGCCCTCGCCAGGCACACCTCGGCGAAGGACGCGCCTAGCGCGCCGAAAAGCGGAAACCATTCACGTGTGGTCCTCCAGGGAACCGTTAAGAATCGCCTAGGCCGCTGCCGTGGTTTCTTCCACAATGCGGCCGTCGAACATGTGCACGGTGCGATCAGCGAACTTCGCGTAACGTGGATCGTGAGTCACCATGACGATGGTGGCGCCGTTGCGATGGAGGCCGCGGAGCAAATCCATTACTGCTTCGCCGTTCGCGGAGTCGAGGTTCCCCGTGGGCTCGTCGGCGAGCAGCACGCTCGGACTGCCGGCCAGCGCCCGAGCCACCGCGACGCGTTGCTGTTGACCACCGGACAACTGGGACGGATAATGCTTGACCCGGTGTGACATCCCCACCTTTTCGAGCGCTTCCATGACCGCCTTTTTCCGCTCTGAGCCGGGCATGCCGCGGTAGGTGAGCGGCAGTTCCACGTTCTCGTATACGTTCAGGTCGCCAATCAGGTTGAACGCCTGGAAAATGAAGCCGATCTCGCGGTTGCGAATGCGGGCGCGATCTTGCATGCGCAAGCCGCTGGCCGGCTGATTGTTGAGCGTGTACGTTCCGGAACTCGGCGTATCCAAGAGGCCCAGGATCGCCAGCAGCGTCGATTTTCCGCAGCCCGAAGGCCCGGAAATCGATACGTACTCGCCTTTCCGTATATCCAGATGGATGCCCGCAAGGGCGTGCGTTTCTACTTCATCCGTGACGAACACTTTGGTGACGCCATCGAGGTGGATCAGAGTTTGGCTTTCGGCAGTCATGCAGTCTCCTGGCGCTACTGAATTAATGATTAAACCGGATGCGGTCGTGCGAATCCCACTGGCTCATATCCGACAGAACCACCTGGTCCCCCACATGAAGCCCATCCAGCACTTCGATGGTATTGACGGACGCGACCCCCAATTTGACAGTCGCCCGAGTGGCTGTTTTTTGATCCGGTGAGATTTTAAATAGCGTCACTGTGCTTTTTGGCTGGCCGATTGTCGGCCGATCCACATACACCACGTCTGCCAGATGTTCGAGTTCAACTGTGCCATCTACACTTTGATCCGGGCGGGCCCCTTGCGGAAGAGCCTCATCGAGACCTACGTCAACGGTGACCGTTCCGTTCACTGCGGCTGGATCAATGCGCATCACATGCCCAGGAATAACGCCGTTGTGGGTGTCGATCGCGGCTTTCTGCCCCAGGAGAATATCCTTGGCTTCCGTCTCTGTAATCTTCAACTGGGCCTTCAGCTTACTGGGCTGTGTGACCTTGGCCAGCACCGTTCCCGCTGACACCTGTTGCCCTACCTCGATGTTGGGCAGATCTACCAGCACACCGTCAGCGCCGGCCCGTACATTCAGTTGTTCGACTTCCTGACGCTTCAGATCATATTGCGCTTTGAGCTGCTCGATCTTGACCTTCTGCGAATCAAGCTGCGCCTGTGACGACTCGCTGATAATTGCCAGCCGCTTCTCTTCGATTCCGTTCCGCTGCTTGAGAACCTCCGCCTGGGTGGTCGACAGCTTCAGATCCACTTCGGGAATCAGTCCCGCCGACGCCAGCTTGTTGTCGCGGTCGGCCTTCAATTGCGCCTGCTGATAATCGGAGTTGACCTGCGCCGCCACGGCCTGCTTATCAAAACTCTGGCTCTGCAGTTGGACCCGCAAATCCGTGAACGCTGCTTGTGCCTGTTTCAGGCTATATTCCGCATCGACCTGCTCGTTCTGCAGCTCGGGATTGGTAAGCGTCAGGATGATGCTGTTTGCCTTCACCGGCGTGCCCGGGCGGATAAAAATCTTCTCGACGCGGCCGTCGCTTCGGGCCGGAATAAACAAAACCTCCAGCGGCACGAGGGTTCCCAATCCGCGCACCTGGCGGATCATGGGCCCGCGCCGCACGGTACCCGGCCAGATCGTGCCCCACTCCACTGTGGGAGCAGCGGGCTGGAGGCGTAGCACTGCCAGCGTAATCACCGGCAGAGTAATACCAATCAAACCGATGATGATCCATCGCCGGATTGTGCGCTTGCGTTTATGTGCGGGACTGCGGGGGACGTCCATGTCGAAGTGTTCCCCCTGGAAATGGCACGCGCCCTGCCATGATTCAAAGCGCGTAAGTGTCTAAGAATCAAAGAAACAGTGGCTTCGGGTGTCCGGTTTTGGGAAACTTGGCTATCAAGGTCGAACACTTATGTGTCCAACCATGCGGTTTAGACTTCGATAGCCATGGCTGTTCGATGCTCAGCGGCTTGCATCGGCCAGCCACGCCCGGTAGAGCCACTGCTCCACTTCACCGTCAACAGCCTCGACGTCGGTCAATTCGATGCGCAATCGGACGCGGTCCTTATCGTTCGACCCTTTCACCGGCAGCAACCGACCTTGAGGTTCGATGCCCGGAAGAGCTAATCCCAGGTCAACACGTGTTCGCGTGGCCGGCTTGATCCACGCGAATTGGCGATTTCTTTTGAACGTGGTTTGTCCGGCGCACTGATACAGCGAGAACTCGGGACCAAAGCCACGTCCGATGGCGACCAACTTCTCGTAAATGGACTTAAGCGCCGCTTTGGGACCCGCATACATGGCCTCCAACAGACCTTCCTGGTCGTGATAATCCGTAGCCGCCCCAGCGGCCACGGCGGCGATGCGATTCGATACGGTTCGGCCGAGCTTATGTTCCGCGATGAGCCAGGCCACCTGTTCTTTACGACTCGGAAGGCCCATTTTGCGGAGAACCGCCACCCAAGAATTTAGATCTCTGCCCGTTTCCGATTTCAGCCCGGCCACGATCTCGTCCATCATCGCGCCTGGACCTTTACTGTCGGGTCTCTTTGCAACACTCACGGCCTAGTCCCCGCCCGTGTGAGTGCGCTCCTGAGGTCTCGACGTTTGCGCGATGTAGTGAAGGCTCGGTGGCCCGATATGGATGTGGGCGCCAGTCGCTTTGTGGGCTACTGCGCCCCGAAACGCGAAATACGGGATATTGTGCGCGGAGAGGTACTTGCGGAGCCATTGCCCTTCCGGCTGATCGGGCTGAAGGGCAATATCAACACGGTTCCGGTGATCGAATCCGAGGGCCCGGTGCACTGAGGTTTCGCCCAGCGCGCTTACCGGCATGGTGTGCGCGAATCGTCCCTCAAACGCCCTCTCAATCCCGGGAAGCTGCTTAAGGTCGAACTGATTGGTTCCCACAAAGTGCTCGACTATCCCGTTTGAGCCGGAGGGAGTGTTCGCAGCAAGCGCCATCTGGCGCATGATTTCCTGCTCGCTCTTTGCGATCTCGGCCAGTTCGCACGCGAGTTGCGCCCGGTTTTTCGCCCAGTCCAGATCGCGCTTCGCGTCATCGAGTCCGGTCTGCGCATCTCCCACCTCGCTCTTGGCAATGATCCCTTCGGCCAGGAGCTTGTTTCGCTCGTTCAACGACTTTTGACGCCGCTCCATTCGATTACTGGTCAAAGCTACCAGCGCGTCCGCCTGTTCGACTGTGATGTCTTTTTGGTAAAGAGAAGCGCGGATCAAAGCATCATCCTGAGCGTCGGAGAGGGCGTTTTGAGCTTGTTCCAGACGTGCACGAGGAAGCACTCCGGATTCCACCAGCCCACGTACCTTTTCGAGTTCCGCTTGGGCGTGCCGCACCGCAGGCTGATCGGCCGCCGTCGGACCTTGACCGTGCAGCGAGGTGATTCCGGTCCACAAACAGACAAAAAGTAGGCAAACTCTCATTAAAGCGCGGGTTCCCTTTATAGTACGATGGGGGCTGAGGGAAGGTTCTGTCTCAGATTCAAACTTCCAACGACCACCCTTCTAAAGACGTTCCGCAGGGTTCTAACGCTTCAACCGATCTAGCCGAAGAACCGGCGTGGCTTACGGCGGTCCGCGCTGCCGAATCCAAGCTGGCCAAAGACATCGTCGTGCTCGATCTGCGAGGGGTAAGTTCCTTCACGGACTTCTTTGTGCTCGCCACCGGCGCGAACACTCCGCAGGTCCAGGCGATCAGTGACGAGATTGGAAGGCAGCTGAAAAAACGCGGTGAACTCCCGATCAGCCTGGAAGGCTATGAACAAGCCGAATGGGTATTGTCCGATTACGGTGATTTCCTGATTCACGTATTTTCCCCCAAGTCGCGCGAGTACTATGCGCTCGAGCGGCTTTGGCGAAACGCCAAAACGATCGCCTTACCGGCGGCGTGAAAATTTATCTGTATTTCATCGGAAAACCGCGCGATCCGCACGCGAACGCCTTAACGGCCGACTACCTCGGCAGAGTTGGCCATTACGCCGCCGCGTATACGAATGAGGTGCGTCCCGACAAGTTTGATCTTTTCGGAAAACATCCCACGGCTCGGAAAATCTTTCTCGATCCACGGGGCCGCCCATTCGATTCCGACAGCTTTGCCAAGCTGATCGCAAGTGCTGAAATTGCTGGCGTCGACTTGGTCTTTCTCGTAGGCGGCGCCGATGGGCTTCCGTCGGCTTGGCGCGATCGCGCGGATCTGCTCCTGTCACTTTCGCCCATGACTTTCCCGCACGAGCTTGCCCGCGCAATGCTTGCGGAACAGATCTACCGCGGTTTCGCCATCTTGCGCGGGCATCCGTACCCGCGATAGTGTGAGAAAGTTAAAGATCCGACTTCACTCCAATTGAGAAAGAATGGATGTCCTGGTTCTCACGAAACGATAGCGACTCAGATAAGAAGCTTAAGACCGACGAAACTCCGAAAACGGTAAAAACCGAGGGTCTCTGGGAGAAATGTCATCAGTGCCGGGAGATTATCTGGAAAAAGGATCTCGAATCCAGCCATAAGGTGTGTACTAGTTGCGGCGCTCACTTCCGCATTGATGCTGCCGCTCGTCTTCGCATGCTTTTCGACGAGGGAGCATTCGAGGAATTTGATCGCGACCTCGCATCCAACGATCCTTTGGGATTCGTCGACTTCAAACCTTACCGGGAACGCCTTCGCACCACTCGCGCTGCGACCAATATGAGCGACGCGCTCATCTCCGCGCGAGGACGTATGACCGGGAGAACGGTCAACATTTGCGCCATGGAGCCGAAGTTCATCGGCGGCAGCATGGGTTCCGTGATGGGCGAGAAGATTACTCGCGCCATCGAGCGCTCTTTAGCGGAGAACGCGCCTCTGATCGTTATTTCCGCATCCGGCGGCGCACGCATGCAAGAAGGCGCTATCAGCCTCATGCAAATGGCGAAGATATCTGCCGCACTAATGCGCTTGGATGAAGCCGGGATCCCGTACATCTCCGTCTTGACTGATCCCACCACCGGCGGCGTGACCGCCAGCCTGGCTATGCTCGGTGACTTGAACATCGCGGAACCGGGCGCTTTGATCGGCTTTGCCGGCCCGCGGGTCATCGAACAGACGATCCGTCAAAAACTTCCCGACGGTTTTCAACGCAGTGAGTTTCTCTTAAAACACGGAATGCTTGATGCCGTCGTTCCCCGCCAGGAACTGAAGACTTTTATCTCGGAAGCGTTGCGTTTCTTTAGCGGCCCGGCGGCTAACTAGGCGCGGCGATCCGCCGCCATGAACTACCCGGATTCGGTCCGTTTTCTCTACGCTCTCGGAAACGAAATCAAGACCGCGAAATTCGGTTTAGAGCGCATAGCGACCCTGCTGGACGCGCTTGGCAACCCGCAGCGCCGGCCCGCTCGGTTTGTGCATGTGGCGGGCACGAACGGGAAAGGCTCCGTCTGCGCGATGCTCGAATCCGGGCTGCGCTGCACTGGGCTCAAAACCGGACTATATACCTCTCCCCATCTGCTGGAGCCCACCGAGAGGATTCGCCTGAATGGAGTTCCTGTCTCGTCGGAGGAATTTACCTCCGCGTTTGAAGAAGTTCATTGCACGGCTGAGAATTTGGTCGAGAGCGCCAAAATAGACTTCCATCCTACTTATTTCGAGACAGTCACCGCGATGGCTTTCCTTGTATTTCGAGAGAGAAACGTCGACATCGCGGTGCTCGAGACGGGACTAGGCGGCCGGCTCGATGCGACCAACGTTGTCGAGCCCGAGCTTTGCGTCATCACCCCGATTGACTTCGATCACGAGAGGTTCCTCGGTACCAGCATCGAAGCCATCGCCGGTGAAAAGGCGGGTATTTTGAAGTCAGGAGTGCCGGCGATCCTGGCAACGCAGCGCGCCGATTCCGCCGCAGTGATTCGCGCACGCTCCCGCGAACTCGATTGCCCGCTCATCGACGCTTGGCAAGCGGATCGCGTGGAAGCGTTGCGCGACGGAAACCGCATTCATACGCACCACGTGGTATTCGAATGCAGTTTGGCGGGGCGGCACCAGGTCGGGAATGCCCTCACCGCGGCTACCGCTCTTAACCAGTTGGCAGTTCCGCTCGACGCCCTGATGCGGGGGCTTCGTGAGGCCCAATGGCCCGGCCGCCTCCAGCGTCTCCGCACGAAACCGGAAATCATTGTGGATGGTGCTCACAATCCCGCCGGCGCGCGTGCCCTCGCCGAGTACGTGGGCGAATTCTATCGGGATCCAAAACCCGTTTTGATCTTCGGGGCCATGCGCGATAAAGCGGTCGAGGAGATGGCCGGCATATTGTTCCCGCTCTTCGGTGAGGTCATTGTTACCGCACCGGATCAGGATCGCTCTCTCTCGCCGGAAAGCTTTCTGGCACTTGCCGAAAGGGGCGATATCCGAACCGCACCGGATCTTGCTTCCGCCGTGGCCAGCCTTCCCTCCGACCGCCCGGCGTTTATTTCAGGCTCTCTATTTCTTGTAGCGGAAGCCATGCGGCTTCTGGACTAAAGTCTTTCCTGTTGTTCTTTTGGTCACACGGTTTCGCCACGTACCAGATCTTCATACGTTTCGCGTTCCCGCACGATGCGCCATTGGCCCTGATCTACCAGCACTTCCGCCGCGCGCAGCCGCGAATTGTAATTGGAAGACTGCGAAAACCCGTACGCGCCCGCCGACGCGACCGCCAGGTAATCTCCCGGATAAGCGCCGGAAATGGTGCGGTTTCGCGCCAGGAAGTCACCGCTCTCGCAAACTGGTCCAACCACATCTACAAGGGATGTCTCCTCCGAATAATCCACCGGTAGAATCTCGTGGTGTGATTGGTATAAAGCCGGGCGAATCAGATCGTTCATGGCCGCGTCCACGATCACAAACTCTTTCGCTCCGTTTTTCTTCCGGGAGAGAACTTGTGTCAAGAGAACACCCGCCGACCCAACAATCGAACGCCCGGGTTCCAGCAGGATCGTGAACCCGCTCTCCCGCAACGGGCCTCGGAACCCCTCGATAAATGTCCGAATATCCGGCGCTTGTTCGCCGGAATGGTACGCAATCCCCAGTCCGCCACCTAAATCGACGTGCTCCAAATCTATGCCCCGGGTGCGCAAGCGATTCGCCAGTTCGAGCACTCGCGTGGCGGCTTCTCCCACCGGTCCGGAATCGAGCATCTGCGATCCGATGTGACAGCTAATTCCCACAGGAACGAGGTTTACTAAGCGCCGGGAACGCTCATACGCCTTTTCGGCCCGGTTCATTTCAATTCCAAATTTGTGCTCGGAAAGCCCGGTGGAAATATAAGGATGCGTTTCGGCGCTCACATCCGGGTTGATCCGCAACGAAAAACGCGCTGCCATTTCCAGACTTCCGGCAATTTCATTCAGCAGTTCCAGCTCGCTCTCAGACTCGCAGTTGAAGCTGTTGATTCCTGTGCGCAGCGCGAATGCGATCTCCCTCGCCGTCTTCCCCACGCCAGAGAAAACGACTCTTTCGGGATCCCCTCCGGCCTGCAGCACACGATATAGTTCGCCACCCGATACGATGTCGAACCCGGAACCGAGATCGGCCAGCACCTTCAAGATGGCCAGTGTCGAATTGGCTTTCACCGCATAGCAGATCGTATGCGGCAACTCGCGCAGGGCAAAATCATATTCCCGATAAGCGTCGCGGATGTGGACGGCCGAGTAAACGTAGCAGGGGGTGCCCGATTGTTCGGCTATCACGCGCAAGTCAACGCCGTCGCAATACAACTTTCGGTCGACGTAGCGGAACATCGCTAGCAAGCCTTACGCGTACGCTTGCTTTTAACCTGTAAAACGATCACCGTCTGGTCATCGAAGCGCACTATGTTGTAACGATCGAGTTCGGCAAAGATTGTATTGATCAACGCTTGCGGGGTGCTTGAACAGTTTTTACGGACGATGTTCGCCAAGCGCGTACGGCCGAACTCCTGATTGCTCAGGCTCTGGTGGTCGGAAACTCCATCGGAGTAGAGCACGATGGTATCGCCCGGCTCCGCTCGGAATACCACCTCATCGTACTCGCGATCGGGCAGCAAGCCTAAGGGCACGCCCTCCAGCTTCAGCTTCTGGATCTCTCCATTCCGGCAAATCATCGGAACCGTGTTGCCTGCATTCGCCAGCGTCAGTTCCATCGTCTGCGGCGACCAAAGCATGAGGAGCAGCGTAACGTATCGGGCGTCTACCGGCCGCTCGAGCAACTTCTCGTTTAGCGCCTTCATCAGTTGCGCTGGACTCCGCCACCGCGAAGTCATGGTTCGCAGTAGACCACTTACCACCGCTCCGTACAGCGCAGCCGCAGCGCCTTTGCCGCTCGAATCTCCAAATGCAACGACCACGGTGGAATCGGAGTGTTGAAAGAAGTCGTATACGTCTCCGCTGATCTCGCGCGAAGGCCGCAGTCCCACTGCCGTTTCCAAGCCGCGCATCGGCGGCGTCGTCGCGGGAAGGAGCACCGACTGCAGTTCGCGCGCAGCCCGGAGGTCCTCCTGCATGCTGCGCTCGCGCACGGCGATCTCTTCATAGAGCCGCGCATTCTCAACGGAACTGGCAATCTGCGGCGCAAGTAGCGATAAGGTTCTCAGATGATCGTCGGTGAAGAAGTTGAGGCTGTTGCTCTCCAGATCCATCACGCCCATCACTCGGTCGTGCACAATCAGCGGAATAGCGATCTCCGAAAGGATGTCGGGGTGCGAAGCGATGTACCGGGGATCGCTGCTGACATCGTTGACCCGCACGATCTCGCGCGACTGCGCGGCGGCTCCCACGATGCCTGCCCCGAGCGGGATCACGTCTACCTTCACGCGCTTGTCGTACCGGATGCTCACTCGGTGGCGCAGAACCTTCTTGTCCTCATCCACCAGGAGAATACTGAACGCGTCGTATGCGATGAGATCTCGCACCCGCGACGCGATCTTGCTTAATAGGTCGTCCAACTCCAGGATCGACGTGAACTCCTGAGAGATGCGCGAGAGCGTGCGCAGCGTGCGGTTCTGGCGCTCAGCCCGCCGGTACAGCCGTGCGTTGTCGATTGCCACGGCTACCCGCGAAGCGATCAAACGCAGCATGCTCCGGTCGTACTCGACGTAAGCTCCTTCGCGCGTGGATTGCACGTCGATCACGCCCACCAGCTTCTGCCTTGCGATCATAGGAACTGCAAGTTCCGCGCGTACCGCGTCCATGGCGTTTAGATAGCGCGGGTCGGTGCGAACGTCAGGAACCAAAACCGGCTCACGGCGAGCCGCAGCAGTGCCTGTGATCCCCTCTCCGAGCTTGATCTTCACGTTACGCACGACTTCTTCCCGATGACCGCGCGCGTAGCGGATGCTCAGATCCTGGGTCTTCTCACTGAAAAGCAGAATCGCAAACAGATCCGTGTGGAGTACCTTTCGCACGATCTCCGCCACGTTCGCCAGCAACTCGTCCAGGTCGAGCGTCTGCGAAGTCACCGCGGACACCTCGAGCAAAAAGTCGAGCAGATCCGAACGCTCCCGAAAGCTTGCTTTACGGGCGTCCGGCAAGGCAGGCGATGAATGCGCGGGCGTTAGAACGTCGTCAGCCAGCGGCGGCCTCGACAATCTTGACGCTTGCGCTTGCGCCAATACGCGAGGCGCCTGCCGCCAGCATCTTCTCGACATCGGGCAATGATCGGATTCCACCCGACGCCTTAACGCCCATCCTCTCGCCCACCACACGCCGCATTAACGCCACATCATGCACGGTAGCCCCGCCTCCACCGAAGCCGGTGGAAGTCTTCACATATTCAGCGCCGGCGTCTTTGGCAATCGTGCAGGCTTTCTCCTTCTGCTCGTCGGTAAGAAGAACCGTCTCCAGAATGACCTTGACAATTGCGCCGCCGCGATGACTTTCTTCCACCACGGCCTCGATATCGCGGCGAACCGAGCGTAGATCCCCCGAACACAAAGCCCCCAGGTTCAAAACCATATCGATCTCTCGTGCGCCGTTATCGACAGCCTCGCCCGCTTCCGCAACTTTCGCGGCCGTGCTCGTCGCGCCGAGCGGGAAACCGACTACAGTGCACACCGCCACATTGCCGTCGCCCACTTCATGGAAAGCAAGCGGCACCCAATACGAGTTCACGCACACGCTGGCGAAGCCAAAGCGACTCGCTTCCGCGCAAAGTCCAACGATCTGGTCGTGGGTTGCATCGGCCCTGAGCAACGTGTGGTCAATCAGAGCAGCGATTTCAGTAAGGGAATGCATGGGGATAACGGACCATTCCGTTCTGAACTATTGTAATGAACGAAGGCCGCGCGGTTTCGTCCGGCTTGCGGGCGTCATTTCGCGGGCTTAGCCGCTTTGTCCTGCAACACATACACGGTCTCTCCCGGCTTTACCAGTCCGAGCCGCTTGCGCACTTCGAGTTCCTGCAGTGTCGTATCGCTCTTCAACTTGCCGACTCTCTTTTCAAGCCGGTCGATGTCGTCGTGTAAACGCCTGTTTTCCTGCTCAAGAACACGCAGCTGCTCGCGTTTCTGTATAAGTTGGGTGTAACCGTTCGGTCCGCGTACCTCGGTGACACCATATGCGATCACTGCAACAGCGACGATCGCGATTGCAATCTTGCCGAACGACAACGTCATGGAGGTGGAACTCTGCCAGATAATAGCATTTTCTGCTTGTTTTATGAATGAATTTATCGTGGTTTTAAACGCTTGCGGCACGAAGGAGGAGTCTCAACGCATTGCTTACGCGCTGGTCGATACGAAACTCGCTGCCTGCGTCCAGATCCTTCCGCAAATGGAGAGCGTCTATAGATGGCAAGGGGCCGTTGAAGTGGCCACCGAACATCTCCTCTTGATTAAGACATCCCGTGTTCTCTTCGATGAGGTACAAGCGAAGATTAGAGAGATGCATTCCTACGTTGTGCCAGAGATCCTGGCGTTTCCCGCGCTTGCCGGATCTGACGATTATCTTGCCTGGATGAGGAACGAACTGCGTGGCTGAACCCCGCGCCGCGCTCCTCCTTGACATGGACGGCGTCATCATCGATTCCAATCCGGTCCATCGGGATGCCTGGCTCCGCTATAACCAATCCCAGGGAATCGACACTACCGAAGCCATGCAGCAGCGCATGTACGGCAAGCGGAATGACGACATTATCCGCGATTTCCTCGGCGATCACCTTTCCGATGTGGAAGTGTTTGATCACGGCGCCGCGAAAGAGAAGCTCTTTCGAGAGTTGATTACCCCGATGTTCCCTGCTGTCCTCGTCCCCGGCCTCCGCGCGTTTCTCGAAAGGCATCAGGATCTCGCGATCGGATGCGCCACTAACGCCGAAGAAGCCAACGTGGACTTCGTGCTTCGCGCCGGCAACCTTTCGAATCTCTTCCGCGTGGCCGTCAACGGTCACCAGGTAAGTCGCCCCAAACCGTTCCCTGATATTTACTTGCGCGCTGCCGAGCTGCTCGGAATCCCGCCTGCCCGGTGCCTCGTCTTCGAAGACTCTTTCACTGGCGTGGACGCCGCTCGCGCAGCGGGGATGAAAGTAGTCGGCATTCGCACCACCCACGACGCTTTCCCAGACGTCGATCTTGCCGTCGACGACTTCAACGCCCCCGAACTAGAGCCATTTCTCACGGCGTTCCTCCACGACGCGCAAGCTGAATAGGAAGCCGGGTAAAATGGCGACCATGTTGCGGCTTCTGCTCTCGTGTTCTCTCGCGGCCCTTCTACAGGCACAAGCGCCCGCTATCCCGGAACCGCCGAAAACCGATTTGCCTTACCTGGTCATGGCGGACAGTATCGCCCCGACCGAAGTCTTCGAAGCCAAAACTGAGAAGAAGAACGAAGGCAAGAAAAATGAAGAGACGACCTACTGGGTACCCGGCGAACATTCCACCGCGAAAACTCCCTTGGCCAGTCCGATCTTCGCCTTGAAGCAGGACACGCTCGCTGCGGAACGGCTCTCCATTTACCCCTTTGTGATTCGCAACGGCCGCCGGGAAATCACCTTCTCTCGCAAGAACGCCACCAAGCCATTCACGCTGACCATCAGCAAAGTCGGCGAGGCGTTCGTCCGGATGGAGGTTAACGAAAGTCTTCCCCCGGGCGAATACGCACTCACCCCCAGTGGCTCCGATCTGGTCTACTGCTTTACTGTATTTTGATCAGCTTTCGATCCCCATCTGCGAGAGCCGATAGCGTAATGCATTCCGCGTCAAACCAAGAAGGCGAGCCGCCTGACTCTTGTTCCCGTCCGCTTTCTTAAGAGCCTGACGGATGATCTCCTGCTCATACTGATCGAGCGTCATCCCCGACGGAAGCGAAAAGTCTCCGGCCGGAGCTAGCGTTTGCCGGCCTACGTCGAACCGGATATCGTCGGCCCCTAGCATCGTTCCCCGCGCCATCACCAAGCTTCGCTCGATGACATTCTCCAACTCGCGCACGTTGCCAGGCCAGTTGTGTCCCGCCAAACGTTCCAGCGCCTCGTTCGTAATACCTTCCACCTGCGAACCCGCGTCGGGCGCCAGCTTCTTTACAAAATGTTCAGCCAGCCAAGGAATGTCTTCTCGGCGCTCTCGTAGCGGTGGGATGTCGATTGGAACGACATTCAATCGGTAGTACAAATCTTCGCGAAACGTGCCCTGCTCCAGCGCGGCCCGCAGATCTTGATTCGTGGCCGCTACAACCCGCACATCAATGTGAAGCGTCTTGTTACTTCCCAGCCGCTCGAACTCCCGTTCCTGGAGGACGCGCAGAAGTTTGACCTGAATCTGCGGGGGCACGTCCCCTATCTCATCCAGAAAAACGGTCCCGTGGTCGGCCTGTTCGAACTTCCCCGGCTTACTCACCGTCGCCCCGGTGAAAGCGCCCTTTTCATAACCAAAAAGTTCGCTCTCCATCAGATTCTCAGGTAGGGTCGTGCAGTTGATCTTCACCAGCGGCTTGTCCTTGCGCGGTGAGTAGTGATGTATCGCGCGTGCAATTAGATCTTTGCCCACTCCGCTTTCGCCAGCCAGCAGCACCGTTGAGCGTGTAGGCGCCACGCGCATCACCGTCGCGAAGATCTCCTGCATCGCCCGGCTCCGCCCGATGATGTTGTCGATCTCGTATCGCCTCCCGAGTTCCTCCTTCAACTTCCGGTTCTCGTCGCGAAGCGTGCTCATCTCGAGCGCTTTATGCACGACCGCGCTCAGATGATCCAAGCCGAACGGCTTCTCCAGGAAATCCGCCGCGCCAGATTTCATTGCCTCCACCGCGGCGCCTACTGACCCGTGCGCAGTCATGAGAATCACGGGCGCCCCCGTGTTTTGCCTACGCAGTAAAGCCAGCAACTCGAGCCCGTCAATTCCAGGCAAACGCAAGTCGCTCAGGATCAGATTCGCTCTTGCGGCCAACGGGAGGGCCTCTTCTGCGGATCCCGCCTGCGTCACCTCATATCCCTCGCCGGTCAAGCGCAATTGAATAACGCGACGCAGCTTCTCTTCGTCTTCCACCACTAGAATGTTCGGTTTCATGCGTGATCGCTCATCGGTAGCGTGACGGTAAACGTCGTCCCTTCACCCGGCTTACTTTGTACGTGCACTTTTCCGCCGTGCTCATCCACTATCTTGGCGACAATTGCCAAACCTAGTCCCGTGCCTTCCGACTTTGTGGTGAAGAACGGATTAAAGATCGATTCCATATTGTCCGGCGGGATGCCTCGCCCTTGATCCTTCACCTCCGCAACCGCCTCGGTTCCATTTACGCGGGCGCCGACCGTTACGAGTGAGCCTTCTGGAGACGCTTGTACTGCGTTTTGAATGAGATTTCCAGAAAACCCGTTCCATCAATTCGGCATCCAGGGAAAACGGTATTGGTCCTTCCGTTGCCAACTGCACCTGCACGCGGTGCTTGGCCGCGTCTAAACGCGCCGCGTCCGCAGCTCTCGCGATCACCTGCTCCAGATCCGCGGGCTCGCGTCGCAGTTCTAGCGGCTTTGCGAAGTCGAGGAACCGCGAGACGAGAGAATTCGTCCGGTCCACCTCGCTCGATATGTACCCGGCTAACTCCCTCGTGATCTCCGTGCCTCCCGATAAATTTTGATTCAGCATCTCCGACGAAGCTTTGATCGTCCCTAGCGGATTCCGCAACTCGTGCGCCAGTCCCGCGGTAAGTTGCCCGAGCGCCGCCAGCCGCTCCGTCCGGCGTACCTGCCTCTCGGCGGCCCGCAAGCTCCGGTTTGTCTCCGCGAGTTGTTCCGCTAGCGCCTTATAACGAACGGATTGGGCCCGCAACGCCTCTGCCAGAGTATTGACCAGCAACCCGGACGTGCCCAGAAATAACAGCCGGCGGATCAGCTCGATCCTTTGATCCTGGTGCATGTCCCACTGCGTCCAATCCACATACAACAGAAACGAAACGTATGCCCCGCAAGCCAACGCCGTAAACACCAGCGTGCTGATCACCCCCAGCGTCGCGGCCGCACTAATTACAGGGAACAGAAGAACCAGGTAATAAGGACTAATCACTCCGCCCGTATATCCAATGAGCAGGTAAGCGGTGACGAGCTTGGCTAGGTTCCAAATCACCTTCCCGCGCACCGTCTCGAGCGGAATGAACCGTGTCTCCGTAATCTGCAGCGCCCCCAGGAGCAGAATCAAAATCACCTCGGAAGGGTCGTGGTCCGGTGTGATTACCGCCATTCCAATGAACAAAACCGCGAGCAGGAGGTCCTGCAATCGTGGAGCGCGCGCGTCCATGGTCACGACGCTATGGTAATCCCGGTATGCAAAAATGAAGTTGTATTCCCCATGGTCAATCAAACCGAGTTGGACCGCGAGATGGACGCCGCAACTGCGTCCGCCCCGGCCAACTCCCCCGCAAACAACCCCGAATCCGGCGACCCTGAAGGCGGCGCTTCTTTCGGCGAGTTACTGAGCCAGTTCGAGAAATCCCATCGCGAACCGCCCGAAGCTGGCGCCGAAGGCCGCGAAGGCACCGTCGTCGGGATCTCCGGCGAATCTGTCTTCCTGGACATTGGCTACAAGACGGAAGGGCTACTTCCGGTCGCGAACGTCCGCGGTAAGGACGGCGAAGTCAGCGTGAAAACCGGTGACAAGCTGCGGGTGATTGTGAACGGTCGCGACGAAGAAGGCTACTACCGCCTGTCTTTGATTCGCGTCGAGCAACCCAAAGACTGGTCTTCTCTCGAGAGCGCTCTGGCGGAGAAACGAACCATTCGAGGCACTGTAACCGGATTGATCAAGGGCGGACTTACCGTCGATGTCGGCATGCGAGCCTTCATGCCCGCTTCACGTTCGGGCGCTCGCGATGCCGCCGAACTCGCTAAGCTGGTCGGTCAGGATATCGCCTGTAAAGTCATCAAAGTTGATCAGGCTGATAACGACGTGGTCGTCGATCGCCGTGCTGTCCTCGAGGAAGAGGACGCTAAAGCCAAAGAGCAGCGCTTCTCCGATCTTCAAGAGGGAATGGTCGTCACCGGCACGGTTCGCAATCTTCTCGATTACGGAGCGTTCGTCGACGTCGGCGGTGTCGATGGCATGCTCCACGTCGCAGAGATCTCTTACGGGCGCGTGAATAAGCCCGCCGATGTCTTGACCGTTGGCCAGCAAGTCGAGGTGCGCATCCTCAAAGTCGACCCTCGCAAGAAGCGCATCTCGCTCGGCATGAAGCAACTCCAGGTTGACCCTTGGACTACCGCCAGCGAAAAGTTTCATGTCGGCGATCGCGTGAAGGGTACGGTATCCCGTCTTGCCGACTTCGGCGCGTTCGTCGAACTTGAGCCCGGTCTCGACGGTCTCATCCACCTCTCGGAGATGTCCTGGTCGAAGAAGGTCCGCAAACCTTCGGACATCGTGAATCCGGGTGATGTGGTCGACGTCGTCGTGCTCACTGTCAGCCCCGCCGACAAGCGCATCTCTCTCGGCCTGAAGCAGGCTCTGGGTGACCCCTGGGACGATGCGGAAAAGAAGTTCGCTGTCGGAGCCATTGTCG
Source organism: Bryobacterales bacterium (assembly GCA_963738525.1). Taxonomy (GTDB): domain Bacteria; phylum Acidobacteriota; class Terriglobia; order Bryobacterales; family Bryobacteraceae; genus Bog-113. The sequence continues at coordinate 10,978 of CAVTXC010000006.1, read as the reverse complement.
AAGGTCCCGTTACCAGCCTCACCAAATTCGGTGCGTTCGTGCAGTTGGACGAGTTCATCGAAGGCATGATTCACGTCGGGGACATCAGCGCCAAGCGCCTCAACCATCCGCAAGACGAGTTGCGCGTCGGGCAAGTGATCCGCGCCCAGGTGCTCGAAATCGACAAAAGCCGCCGGCGAATCCGCCTGGGAATGAAGCAGCTTGTCCCCACCGCCGCCGATGAGTACATTGCCGAACACAAAGAAGGCGACACCGTCACCGGCCGCGTGTCCGACGTAACGCGCAACCGCGCCAATGTCGAACTTGGTGAGGGCGTGCAAGCCTCTTGCCTGCTTCCCGAGCGGACAGAGAGCAAGCAGAAGGAATCTCAATCTGCACCACAAAGCTCCGTCGACTTGGGCGCGCTAACGTCCATGCTTACAAGCAAATGGAAGGGCGGCGCTGGGGGTAACACTGAACCTACGGGCTCGTCGTCGTCGCGCGAAGAAAGCTCCAAGCCCCAGTCGGTTCGCTCCGGTCAGGTCCGCACTTTCCGGATCACCAAACTCGACGCCGAAAAGAAGCGCATCGAAGTCGAGCTAGCTGAGTAGAGTAGCCGCTACCAGCGGATATCGATCACTTGTTTCGCTTGAACGGGCGACACCCAATGTTCAAAGGTGCCGCCCGTTCCTACAAGAGCCTGCTCCACTAATCTCTTCAGTTCCTCTGGACGGAATGACCGCCGGATCGACAGGCGCCCATCATGCGCTCCCACCCGGCTCAGCACAGGGCAAAGAAACACCGTGTAAAGAGCCAGTGGGAACCAATGGCGCACCGGATCCAGGCAGACAAACCGCTTCACCGATCGCCCCACATTGCGGATCAGCGCCACCACCTGCTGGTCCGTCAGGTGATGCAGCATCATCACACAGATCGCTGCATCCGCACGGGGAAGCAAATCGCTCGTGGCGTCGGCCACCACAATCGGTATGTCAGGCTGAACGCATTCGGGTGGCTTCAGATCCACGCCTGTTACCTCGGCCAAAGCTAGCTTCTCGCGGAGATAGCGCAACAGCGCCCCATCCCCGCACCCGATGTCCATCACACTGCGCACGCCTTTGTCTGCCGCCAATCGGGCGCCCACCGTCTCCCAGTTCCCCATCACCCGATGTATCAGGCCAAGATCTCGGTGAAAAGCGGCAGCGACCCGCGACGGTTGCCCCGGGACGTCCATAATCTCCAGATCGAACGAGCGCGTTTCCATCGAACGATATAATTCTGGCACTCCCATCCCTCATGACCGAATTCACGCGCAGAACCCTCCTCGCCGGCATCACCGCCGCTGCAGCCTCCACAGCGGCGCCCGCAGCACAAAAGGCATGGCGCCCTAAGCTCGGCATACTGGGCGAGTACACGCCCGGCAACGTGGCCTTCGCCAAGGCCGAAGGCTTTACCAGCATGGGCGTCTGGTCCCATCATGGGAGCCCGCTCCAGGCCGACAAAGCCACCGACGAAATGCTCGAGGGCGTACGAAACACCTTCCAGCAATCCGGAATTTATCTCTCGGTAGTGGGCTCGACGCTCAATCACATCGAACCCGACCTGACCAAGCGCGCGCATGAGAATGACTATTTTGCAAAGGTCATCGCCATGGCCGGCAAACTCGGGGCGCCCTTTGTCGGCACCGCGTCGGGAACCATGCCCGGCAAGCCGCTGAAGGATCAAGTCGCCGAGATCGTGCGGATCTACGAATCGAAATACTTCCCGCTCTGCCAGCAGCACAACGTGCGCATTCTATGGGAGCCCTGGCCCGATGGCCCCAACGTGGCTACCGGTCCCCAGGGTTATGACGCCCTGTTCAGCGCGTTCGGCAACTCCCCCTATGTCGGACTGCAGTACGACCCCTCGCACCTCGTGCGCCTCTTCATGGACACCCTGCAGACCGCGCGCGACTACGGTGACAAGATCTATGACGTCCATCTGAAGGACACGGAGATCCGCTGGCCGATCCTCCACAAGGTAGGCATTCGTCCGTTCAACGGTGTCGATTGGTGGCGCTACCGTATTCCCGGCAACGGTTCAATCGACTGGCCGGCCTTCTTCACCGTTCTGGAAGACCGCGGCTACACGGGAGCCATGAACATCGAACACGAGGACGATCTCTACGGCGCAATGCCTCCCACGCCGGAGTTCACCGAGGACTATAAATCCGGCTTCCGCGTAGGGCTGCGCTACTTGCGCAACTACGTTCCCGTCTAATCACAGATTCCGCTTCACGAACGAGCAGATGTGATAGCCATCGATGAATTTGAACGGCGTTTCGCCCATCGTGTAGTGCCCGCAAGGGAGCACCACTACGCGATGGTCCACGCCGCGCGCCCGAACATGGTCCACGGCAACTTTGGAGAACTCCGGCAGAAATGTCGTATCAAACTTCGTGTAGATGAACAGGCTCTTCTTCGGGAGTGCCGCAAACCGGTCCATATAATGAGCCGGGCTGATCACGTCCCACACCCGCCGCAAGCTCTCGAGCGAGATGTTGTCTTCGAGGCTCTGCTTGATGTGCTGGGTCGAAAGCCCGGTCCAAACCACATCGGCGAAGTAGGCCGAACAGTGATTAAACACGTTGACGCGGATCCGCTCATCGTGCGCGCTGGCGAGAAACGCGTAGCAACTCCCCAGGCTCGTGCCCACCACTGCAAAGCTCTCGTATCCACGCGTCTCCAGCCAATCGATTGAAGCCCGCACGTCAGCCACCGCTTGCCGCGTTGCATCGAGGGTTCGGCCAATATTCGACGAGACCGCGTAGTCGGCTCGCTGTAGCTCCGGGGGCATACGCTTGTCGTGATACGGCAGGCTAAGTCGCACCGACGAAACCCCGAGCTTCTGTAAACCCCGGCAAAGCGCCACGTGCTGCTCCGGTGAGGAGTTCCAATGCGGCAGCACAACCACCGCTTTGCGCGCCGGCTTACCTTTCGAAACCGCCGGAAAATAGCGCAGGTGCACCGTGTCATTCTCCGGGTACGGCGTCGAGATCGGAGAAGCAAACGTGACGTTCTCCCCGTCAAATCCGAACCGGTGCGGCTTGCGATAGCGAAAAAACTCTCCGCTGTCTCGTAGCGCAACTTCATTGATCAGCCGGATGTACTCTTCCGGCCCGTGCCCGTTCCGCGGCGCCGAGCCGGCCTCCGGCCAGCGATCGATCCAGTCGAGACCCCACTCGAACGGCCGCACCACGCGGTTCGTCGCTCGATTACAAAGGTTGTTTTCCCACGCCGTCATACGGCGCTCATACCACTTACGAATCATCTGAGATCTTGGAAAGACTGATCTTTTAGGGTAACAGCGCTTCAGGCGAACTCGGTCAGTTTGAATTTCTTATGGCCGGTGATAGGGCGGTCTAAAAGCTTTACGAACTCTGCAATCGCGCGGAACCGGCTCATTATCTCTCCCTCGAGTTCCGGGTGCAGCGCGGTCTCCGGCGGTAGTTCCGCGTAAAAAAAGAGACTCCGGCACTTCAACAGTTCCGCCGCCTTATGTTCCGCGCTCCACGCCTTCGGCACCCGCGTTAACTCCTGTCCGACAAACGGACCGGCAATTTTCCGCTTCTCTACCTTTCGGATCACCGCCGCATACTGTTCGTAGTTTTCCGCCACGTGTTCCCGTATTACGCGCAGCAGGTCTGGCTGAGGCTGATAGATCCCTCCACCGATTCCCACCTTGTCCAACGAAATCTGGAAATAGAATCCCGCTCCGTAATTGCGCGGCATTGTTCTGTGGCTAAACACGGCCGCTAAATGGTTCTTGTACGGCGTTTTGTCCTTGCTGAATCGTGTGTCTCGATAGATCCGAAAAATAGACTTCGCCGGATCCATCACGTAGTCCGGCGCAAACTTCTCTAGTTGAAGATTGATGCGCGCCAGCAGTTCCAACATTGGATTCCGCAGCACCTCCTCGAATTGCTCCTTACGCGGCTGAAACCACTCGCGGTCGTTGTTGCGCTTCAACTGCTTTAGAAATTTCAGGGCTTCCGGTGGAAACCCCGCGAAAGAACTCGTCATAGACCTCTGCTTCCTATAATGAGGGACATGGTCGAGACGAGCGAAAAAATGGGCGAACTCGAGCAGCAGCTTCGCTCGATCGACGGGCTGCAATTGCTGCAAAATGAGCCCCTGGCGGCCCACACGCGTTTCGGCATTGGCGGCCCTGCGGATCTCCTGGTCACCGCCCATGATCCCCAGACATTTATCCACGCGTTGATGGCCTCCCGTGAAACTGGACTCCCGTGGGTTGTGATTGGCGGTGGAACCAATCTCGTCGTCGCCGATTCCGGCTTTCGCGGCGTCGTCCTCAAGTTCGCCGCCCGATCCATGTCCCATTCCGCTGACGGGTCGGTGAACGTCCACGCCGGGACGGTGCTTCAGGATCTTGTTGACTACACAACTTCGGCGGGTTTGCGTGGGCTCGAAACGATGACCGGCATTCCCGGTTGGGTTGGCGCGGCCGTCTATGGCAACGCCGGAGCGTATGGCCATTCCATCTCCGAGCGCGTCCGTTCCGTTTCATTTTTCGACGGTCGTGACACCCGTAAGTTCATTAATGAGGAGTGCGAATTCCACTACCGCGAGAGCATCTTCAAGCGCCACAAAGAGTGGATCATCCTGGACTGCTCCCTTCAGTTGGATCACGCGGATCCTTCTCAGCTTCAGCAGACTGCTGATAGTATCCTCGCGATCCGCAACCAGAAATACCCACCCACCATGAAATGCGCGGGAAGCATCTTCAAAAACTTCCTCTTTGCCGAATTGCCTCCCGAAGTGCAGTCCATCCTCCCGGAAGCGGTCATCCGCGAAGGCAAGGTTCCCTCTGCCTGGTTCCTGGAGCAGGTCGGCGCGAAAGGTATCCGGATCGGCGATATCCAGGTCGCCACCTATCACGCCAATCTGATCTACAACGATGGTGCGGGGACCGCGCGCGATCTGATTGCGGTAATCAATCTTTTAAAGGAAATGGTGAGCGGGCAATTCTCCATTCCTCTCGAAGAAGAAGTCCAATACGTCGGCGATTTCCAGACTCGCTGACCCGGTCTCTGAAAGGGCGAGACTTGTACCGAATTTCGAGAACGCTACTCGGGCACGCCGCACTCGCCGCCATTCTATTCGCGTCCTCACCATCGGATCAGTTGCATGAAGCCGCTCGCGCGGGCGACGAATCTGAGCTTCGAGCGCTCCTTGCCTCCGGAGTGGACGTAAATACGCGGGACACGCTAGGGGCCGCCCCGCTGCATGACGCCGTTTGGAACGGACAAATAACAGCGGTGCGTATCCTTCTTGATGCGGGCGCCGATCCCAACATCCCACACCTTGAGGCGGATTCCACCCCTTTGCATTACGCGGCCATCAAGAATGAGCTCGAGATCGCCGCTCTCCTGATCGCGCGCGGAGCCAACGTCAGTGCCACGAATCGCGCCGGTGCCACGCCGCTTCACTTCGCCGCGGCTCGTGGCTACACAGCGTTCGCGCGCGTTCTCCTCGATGTCGGCGCGCTTCCGAATATCAGCGACTCTTCCGGCTCCTCACCCCTGGAAGAAGCCGCGTGGAAAGGGTTTCCCGATGCCTGTGCGTTACTACTCGATCACGGCGCCGTGTTGAACTCGGTCAATCCCGTCACCGGTTCGACGCCTCTCCTCGAAGCCGCGACGAAAGGACACGCTGACGTGGTCAAACTGCTTCTCGTTCGCGGGGCTGATCCATCCCTCCGCAATAAAAAGGGAGCTACCGCTCTCGCGGCTGCGGCACGTTTCCGGCACCTCGATGCCGCGTCCGCTCTATTAGCTGCGTCAAAAGCGTCTCCCGATCCGGTCCTGCTGGAGGAAGCCGTTCTGGAAGGAGAGACCGAATGGACCAGCCTTCTCATCGCTGCCGGCGCGAACGTGAACGCGCCGGGAAAATCCGGTTCCACCCCGCTCCATGACGCTGCGCTCAAAGGACACGAAAATCTGGTAAAACTGCTTCTCGAGAAGGGCGCTCGTGTGGACGCACGCAATCGCTACGGCGCGACACCCCTCCATGACGCGGCCACTGCGGGAAACTGTGCGATCGTGAAACTCCTGCTCGCCCATGGAGCTTCACTCGACGCGCGCGACCGCGATTCCGGGGCCACTCCCCTCTACGACGCATCTTCGCTAGGGCGCCTCGATGTGGTCAAACTCCTCATCGCGGAGAGAGCGGCCGTTAACCTTACCGACAGCGCCGGTTCGAGTCCGCTTCACGCGGCGGAAGCGAACGGGTTCCCCGAAGTTGCCCAGTACCTCCGTGCCCATGGCGCACTCGATCTCGGCCGCCCCGCTGCGCGTTGAACGTTCTCCTCCTTTCGCGAGAGACTGCCTCATTGCTCCGCTAGCGTCGCCTCGATCTCGGTCCGATATACCTCTTGTGCCGTCAATCCCACATGTGTCGCTGCAATCCGGCCCGCGCGGTCGATAACCAGCGTCGTGGGCATCGATTCCACTCCGCCATATAGCCTAGCGATCGCGTCACCGCCCAGCATCACCCGGTAGTTGATTTGGTTCTCGCTCATAAAGGTCCGCACCGGCTGCCACCCTCCGTCATCGAGTGCGATCCCCAGCACTTCCAGGCCATCGCCGCGATAAGCTTTCTCGAACTCCACAAACCACGGAGTCTCCACCCTGCAGGGGCCGCACCACGTCGCCCAGAAATTCAGCAACACCACCTTGCCTCGCAGTTCGGCGAGCCGCACTGGTCTGCCAGTCGCATCGGTCAGTGTAAAGTCCGGAGCCGCTTTGCGAGACGTCGCATCCTGCACCCGCGTGTGTACGCCGCCTTCCGGTACGGCCTTCGGCCACCAGATAAGTTGGCTCGTCTCAGCGAGGCAAGCATCGACGCAGCGCTCCGCAAGCACGCGCGTGACGGGGAATGCCGCCAAGAGCGCGCAACTCACGGTGATGAGAGCAACTCCAACGGTCCACGTCCTCCTCTGGGAGCGCTGCATGCGTTGACGCTCCCGGAACTGCGCCAGCCCACGAAAACTATCGGGCTGACATTCTTGCTCACCTTCGGTCAGTGTCGACATACGTTCCTCCACCCAACTCTCGCTTCCAGATTCGCTACTTCGCTCCATATCGCCTCACGTACTCCTTTCGAAATGCCTCTTGTGCGCGGCTAAGAAGAGTTCCCACCGACGCTGGGTTTAGCTGGAGAGTGGCGGCGAGTTCGCTGTAGCTGAAGCCCTGATTGCGGAGGACGAGCATCTCGGCCTGTCTCCGGCTAAGCGCGGCCAGCACCGCCCGGACCTGACCCTGCTCCTCGTTTGCCGCTCGTACATCTTCTGGCGTCGACGCTCGCTCGCCCGCGTGGAGCAGACTCTGAAACCGAGTCCGCCTTGCCGCCCGGCGCAGTTCGTCCAAACTCAGCCGCACCGCGGTCCGGTAGAGCCAGCCGCGCGCGTTCGAGCGTTGCGCGTTCGGATGTTTCGCGATTCGCAGGAAAACCTCCACAGCGAGTTCCTCCGCGCGCGGACGATCGCGAGTGACCCGCGCGATCGTCCGCACCACTCGCGGGTACTCTGCGTGAAAGAGAATCTCTAGATCGAAACCCGGTGGGTCGGAACTCACCTCTTCAACGCCTTTGCATAATGCGTCCACAACACAACAACGTTTCCCAACAACGATTTGTGACAGCAGTCATTCCGGGCCGTTATCGGGGCTCCTGAAGAAAATCGTGCTGTCCCCGTGGATGCAGTCTGCAATCTCAGTGGCCCTTCGTTCTTCGCTCCCTCCACAAGTTCCCTAAAGTTTCTTCTCCCTCCCTCCGAAGAATTGGCAGGAGCTTTCATGGTCGGTATTCGTATCGTGCTGGTGCACTCTATCCCTCTCTTTCGTCAGTCGCTCAAATCGCTGCTCGACGATGAAGCGGATCTCATCGTTGTTGGTGAAACGGGCAATGCGGGTGACGCCCCGCGTATCGTGGACGAGGTAGTCCCCAATCTCGTTCTGATCGAAGCGGGCATGCCCGGACCGAGTCCGCTAGATGCCGCCCGTCAAATCGTGCGCCTCCGTCCAGCGACGAAAATTCTGTTCCTCTCTTTGTTTGAAGATGAAGATGCATTGTTTGAATGCATGCAGGCCGGCGCTGCCGGCTTTCTCACCCGGGAATCTTCGGCGGAGGATCTCGTCGAAGCGCTTCGCCAAATCGGAAAAGGTGGCAAATACCTTACCGAACCTGCCCTTTCCCGCTTCCTTGATGGCTGGCGTGCACGCAAGAAAGAAAGCGCGGATTCGTCGGTCTCTCTGCTCACTGCGCGTGAACGCGAGGTTGTAAAACTACTCGCCGAAGGCAACTCCGTAAAAGAATGTGCGGAAATCTTGAACGTGAGCGCCAAAACGGTCGAGGCGCACAAGTTCAATCTCATGCGAAAGCTCGACATCCACAACAAGGCGCATCTGGTGCGTTACGCCTACCAGAAGAAGATCGTGCGGCTTCCCGCGATCGCCTCCTAGGAAACTGTCAACTCAGCACTACGACCGGATGATAAACATCGGGCAGCACGGCCTGCCCGATCGCGACCAGCATTCCTTCGTCTGTCACCGCCTTCACAAACGGCGCTCCCGGTTGCGTACGGAAGGGCGATAGGCGGAAATCTCTTCCGTGCCGGATTTGCACTGTGGTCTCATCGTCCGTGTTGACCCGGGGAAACTGCGGAAGTAATTCAGACGCCGGCACAATCGCTTCCCCAAGGCGCTCTTCCGCTTTCAACTTCGATAGGATCTCCAACGTATGAGCCTCCTCTATCCCGAAGTCCCCCGATTTCGTTCTCCGGAGTTGCGCCAGGTGCGCTCCGCAACCTAGGACCCGACCTAGGTCGTGGGCCAATGATCGGATATAGGTTCCGCTTCCGCAGTGCACCCGCAAAGCTGCTTCATCTCCCTCAACAGCCAAAAGATCGAGCGAGAAGATCTCCACGTCCACAGCTGCAAGCTCGACCGCTTTCTCTTGCCTGGCCAACTTGTATGCTGGCACGCCGCGTATCTTCTTCGCCGAGAACGCCGGCGGGATCTGACTGATCGGTCCGCGAAAGCCGTCGATCGCTCGTTCGATCACGTCGCGGTCAAGCGAGACGTCCATCGGCTCTGAAGTCGGCTCGCCTTCCGCATCATATGTGTTCGTTGCGAACCCGAACCGTATTCGCGCCTCGTAAATCTTATCGGCTTGTCCGTAGAACTTTGCGAGTCGCGTGGCGGGCCCGATCAACAGCGGAAGAACCCCCGTGGCCATCGGATCCAAAGTCCCGAGATGCCCCACGGAACGCTCGCCGGCAATGCCCCGAACTTTGTTTACGACATCATGCGAAGTCCAGCCTTGCGGCTTATCGACGATCAGTGCTCCGCAGGTCAGGGCATCTCCTCGTCGACAGCGGCAACCCCGACTGGTTTTTTCAACCTGTACGAAAGGATCGCATGTAGCTTCTTGGACGAAAAGGCCGGCGGTGGTTGGCGGCTTGTGCCGCGAAAGCCACCGAGCAAGCGCTCGATCGTGTCTCGATCCGGGGAAATCTCTACGACCTCTGAAGCCGGACCGCCTTCTCCAGAACGCTGACCGGCGATCCCTCGAACCTTGTTCACGACATCATGTAAAGTCCAGCCTTGCGGCTTATCGACGATCGGTGCTCCGCAGGTCAGGGCATCTCCTCCAGATGCCGGATCACATCCAGGACCACCGTTCCAATGACTTCGAAGCTGGCCGCGCTCAACTTGTCCATCGTGTCTTGCGGCGTGTGCCAGTAGCTGTTATGCGGCCCGAAATCAAAGTCGATCAAATCGAGAGCCGGTATGCCGCTGCGTACGAACGGAATGTGGTCGTCCTCCATGCTGGTTTGCATACGCGGGAAGTGCGCGGCATAGCCCAATTGTCCGGCCGCGCTCCACACCAGGTCTCGCAGCCGGCTATCGGAGTTCGCGTCGAAGACCAGGGTCAAGTCCTTGTCTCCGATCATGTCGACATTGATGAGTGCCTTGATGTGACTGGCCGTGCCGCCATTTCGCCAGAGTTGGGACAGATGACGGCTCCCGTACAGGCTGTCCGTCGCTGTCCAATCATGAACCGCTTCCTCGCCGTCGAAGAACACCAGCACCACGTCGTCGGAACGAGGGGTCGCGCTTAACGCACCGGCTAGCTCCATCAGAAACCCGGTTGATGATCCTGCATCGTTTGCCCCGACGAAGTTCGCCAGCCGCTTCGTATCGTAGTGCCCCGTGATGACGATCGCCTTCCCGGATTTACCCGGGAATTTGCATAGAATGTTCCGCATCTTGATCGGGCCCACCGGAGTAGTCGCGGTGAAGTCGTCAAACGAAATCTGGCATCCCGCTCGCTTCAGCGCCGTTTCGATCTCGCCTTGCAGATGATGAATCGCCGCCGAACCGGACGGACGCGGTCCGTTCTCCACCGCCTCGCGGGTATAAGCGAGCGCCTTCTCACCACTGAAGGAGCGCGCATCGGCGCCAGCTACAGCGAGCGCACACCAGACGATCAGGACTGCTTGCGAGCGGAACATATGTATCCAAGAGTGAAGTGACGTTGGCTATCGAGTGGTTCCAAAAGCGGAAGGAGGAGCGATAAAGGCACGAAGATCGCGGCCGCGGGCGCAAACAGAATCCAGCGCGGGCCCTTCATGAAGAATTGTAGTCCGTTCAGCAATCGGCGTGACAAGAGGCGGAAGAAGCCGCCTGCTGGAACGAGTTCGATCCGGTCGAAACCCGCGCGCTGGAGCAGCAGTTCCAACCCGTAGCGGGTGTAGCGGAAGTAGTCGTGCGGCTGTTGGTGCTCCTCCCATTCGAGGGGCGCCACCAGCAGCAAACGGCCGCCGGGTTTCAAGACGCGCGCGATCTCGCCCAAAGCGATTCCCGGATCCCGCAGATGCTCCAGCGTCACCACATAGCAATACGTAGAGATGAAGCCGAGGAAGACGCAGCGGCAAAACC